>JAXMAO010000006.1:0-248045 GCA_046350375.1 Phycisphaerae bacterium | reverse complement strand
GGAAACGGCCGCCCGGGTTTTGCTGGTGCTCATACTGGAGGACCAACACCTGATCCCATTCCGAACTCAGAAGTGAAGCCCTCCAGGTCGATGGTAGTCCGAAGGGGCGAGAGTAGATTGGTGCCAGCTTTTTGAAGGCCGATCGTCGAAAGGCGATCGGCCTTCGCCTTTTTTTTGCCGAGAGACATTTCGGATCGGCTCATCGCCCGTCGCACGCAGTCAGGGGCAAGGAGGATCCTTGCCCTACCGGCAGAAGCTCCTGCGCGTCGCGGGGACGCGGAGAAAGGGAGCGTATTCGCCCTACCGGGGTGGGCTCCGATCGGCCGCGCGCTCGACAGCGCTGTAGTGCACGCACTCCAGCGTCCGCCGCGCGCCTGCCGCAGTCACAGCAGGCACCGGCTCCTTCTCCGATCAACGGCGCTGAACCCTCGCGGCAGTCACCGCGTCACTCCGGCCGCAGGTCAAGCTTGTCCATCTCCTCGCGCAGCGCCGTCAGCGCGCGGTGGCAGATCATGTGGATCGAGCCGTTGGTGCGCTTCAGGCGAGTTGCCACGTCGGCGACCGGCAGCCCCTCGATGAATCGCAGGCGGATCACGTCGCGGTAGTGATCGGGCAGGGCGGCCAGGCATACAGCCAGCGCGCCCAGCGCCTCGTTGCGGCGAACGACGCGGCTGGCGGTGCCGACCTCGGCCGTCAGGCGCTGCAGCAGGTCTACGTAGCTGGCGCCGTCGGTGGGGCTGGGGGGCGCGCCGCGAACCTCGCGGCGGACGTCGCGCCGCTCGGCGTGCAGGGCGCGATGCTCGTCAATCAGCTTGCGATCGAGAATCGTGAAGAGCCAGCGCAGGAACGAATCGGCCCCCTGATATTGGAATGTGCCGACGGCGCGAAAGGCCTCGAGATAGACCTGCTGGAGGATGTCCTCGGGCTCCAGCCGGCCTTTCATGGTCTCGTCCATCTGGCGGACGAGCCGGGCGCGGAGCCGCGGGTGATAGAGCAGGAGCAGCCGCTGGAGGGCGCGCTCGTCGCCGGCGACGGCGTTTCGGACGAGGATGGCGCTCTGGTCGTTGGCGGGTTCCAAGTGCGGGCCTCGGGGCTGTGCGGTGCGGGCTGGCGGCCGTGCGGGCGCGTCGCGACGACGGTCGGTTTCAGGGAAACGTCGCCGACCGCCGCGCCGCAGACTCCAATCTGCGCGCCATATTCTAATGGCAGATATCGGGGATTCGGGTAGTTTCGGGCGAATATCACTGATCGGGGCCGGCGCGAGCGGCCGCGGTGAACTTTTCCGCGCGTCGCCGCGAAGTTACACTGAGACAAGGACTTGCGGAGGCATGCCGGGCAGGCGTCCATGAGTGATCCGCGATCGAAAGAGCCGATCCCGCCGGGCGACGACGGCGATGCGCGCGCCGAGCAGATCGGGGCGCTGCTGAACGAGTATCTCGACCGGCAGCGGGCCGGCGAGGCGCTGTCGGTCGATGATTTCGTCGCATCGCATCCGGATTGCGCGGCCGAGCTGCGGCAGCACCTGGCGGGGGTGCGGATGATCGGCGGGCTGTCGGGTGTGGGCGGCGGCTCGTCGGACGCCGACCGGACCCACGTCATTACGCCCGGGTCGGGTTCGTCGGCGCCGCCGCGTGAGCGCGTCCGCAGGCCGGACGAGCGCGGGCTGCCGCAGATCGACGGGTACGAAGTGCAGCGCGAGCTGGGCCGCGGCGGCATGGGGGTGGTGTTCCGGGCGTTGCAGAAATCGACCAAGCGGGCGGTGGCGCTGAAGGTGCTGCTGGAAGGGCCGTTCGCATCGGATTCGGCGCGGCGGCGGTTCGAGCGCGAGATCGAGCTGGCAGCGCAGCTGCGCCATCCGAACATCGTGCCGATCTACGACAGCGGATCGTGCGACGGGCGGATGTACTACGCGATGGAGTACGTCCACGGCCGGACGCTAGACGACTACCTTCGAACTGACGGGGGCAGCGTCGAGAACCGGCTGCGGCTGTTCCTCAAGGTCTGCCTGGCGATCAGCCATGCCCATCTGCGCGGCGTGGTGCATCGCGACCTGAAGCCGGCCAACGTGCTGGTCGACGCGGAGGGCGAGCCGCGGATTCTGGACTTCGGGCTCGCCAAGGCGGGCGGGATGCGCGACGCGAACATGTCGATGACGGCGCAGATCGTGGGTACGCCGGCGTACATGGCGCCGGAGCAGGTGGCCGGCGATCCGATGGCGATCGACATGCGGACGGACGTGTACGGCCTGGGGGTGATGCTGTACGAGATGCTGTGCGGCGCGATGCCCTATCCGACGCAGGTGGCGCTGGGCGAGGTGCTGCACAACATCGTTCACGTCGAGCCGCAGCGTCCGTCGCGGGTGAAGCGCGAGCTGAGCGACGAGCTGGAGACCATTCTGCTGAAGGCGCTGCAGAAGAAGCGCGAGGCGCGCTACCAGTCGGTGGCGGCGCTGGGGGACGACGTGCGGCGGTTTCTGGAGGGCGAGCCGATCGCGGCAAAGCGCGACAGCGCGACCTACCTGATCGGCAAGGCGCTGTGGATGCGGCGCTACACGGCGGCGGCGGTGGGGACGATCGTGATCCTCGTGGGCGTGGCGCTGGGGATGGCGTGGCGCTGGTCGTCGGCCGAGCAACGCCGAAAGCTCGAGCAGGCCCTGGCCGAGAAGCGGCAGGTCGAGGATCGCTTCAACGCCGAGCGTGAACTGAACGAGGCGGTTCAGCGAAAGAACGATGAGTTCACGAAGTTCCTGGCGAAGAAGGTGCAGGACATGCAGCTGTCGCCCGAGGCGACCAAGAAGCTGTTCTCGGGGGTGGAGGACGTCGTCCGCGATGTCGGGCGGCAGAAGCCGACCGACGTGCTGCTGAAGCTGGGGGCGGCCGGGCTGGGGCAGCTCGGACAGACGCTCGAGCAGTCCATTCCGTCGGCGACGCAGGCGGCCGCGGCCGGATCGCAGCCGAGCTCGGACGAGGCGGAGGACGCGGCCGGTCCGTAGCGCGGCGGGCGGGGGCGGTGCGGCGCGATCAATCGCCGCGCGGCGACAGCGCGGGCAGCGCGGCCAGCGCGCGGGCCAGGGCGTTGGCGACCGGGCCGGGCGCCGCGCCGGGCGCGTGGCCGCAGAAGGCATCGGCGCGAAGTTCCCACGCCAGTTCCAGCGGCTGCGGCGCGAGCCAGGCTTCCAGCGCCGCGCGGCCGGCGTCGAGCCGCTCGCCATCCGCCGCGACACACCAGCGATCGGAGACCCTTCGGCGGACGAAGCCGGGTCGCATTGCCGCCGCGGCCAGACATTCGTCGGACGCGATTACGATCGGCGCGGATCCGGCGGTGCTCCAGCGACCGAGGATCAGCCGCTCGTGACGGACGCGTGTCACGCCGAAGCCGGCCTCGAAGGAGTAACGCAGCAGGACGGCCTCGGGCAGGCGGGCCGACTTCCATTCGGCCAGGATGCGGCGGCTGTGGCCGAGCGTGGCGAGCGTGGTATCGGCGAGCCAGTCGGGCGGGGCGATGAGCCGGGCCGAAAGGGGCGCCCAGGCGAAGTCGTCGGCGGCGGCGGGATCGGAATGGGGCGCGGTCATGCGATGGCGGACCGGCAGCGGCGCGCGGGCGTCATGGCGCCTCGCGCGGCGGCGGAAGCGCGTCGTCTTCGCTGCCGGGGGCGCTGGTGGCCGCGAAGGCGGGCAGCAGGTGAAAGCCGTACCAGCGCGTCGGCTGAAGTCGGCGGAGGGAGCCGATCCAGGTTTCGATGGCGCGCTGCTGGGTGGAGCCTTCGTGCAGCAGCATGGCGCGAAAGCCCCTGGACTGCGGATGGGGATGGCGCGTCAGGTCGCGTTTGAGCATGTAAGAGAGCAGCAGCGAGTCGGCGGGGCGGTCGTGGTTGAGCAGGGGCATTCCGCCGACGGACCATTCGCGGAGCGTGAGGAAGTTGGCATAGGTGTTGGTTTCGGAGCGGCGCGGGTCGTTGTAGAGGCGCATCCGGCTTTCGGTGACGTCGGCGTTTCCGTGGCAGGCGGCGGTGGCGCAGTTGTTGATGATGACCGGCTGGACACGGCGACGAAACTCGACCATCACGTCCGGGTCTTTCTGGACTTCGATCTGGTCGGCGTAGTTCCATTCGTCCTCGGTGTCGCGCACCCAGTAGGCGATGACGGCGAGCTTCTGCGGCGGCGGGAGCGTCAGGAAGCGCCGCCGGGCGGCCTCGCCCTTGAAGCCGGTCGCGCCGACGCGGCTGTTGAGAAACGACTCGGCCACGTCCTGCGGAATGCGGACGGTGACGTGATCGGCCTCGATGCGGTCGGGGCCGCGATCGACCTCGCGGGCGGCGCGCAGCTCCATGAAGCGGACGCGGTTGATGTGCTGCGGCGTGATTCGCTCGGCGACAGTGGCGTATTCGCTGGCGGCGGGCTCGTCGGCGGGCGGCGCGACGGCCGGCCTGGGGCGCCCGGGTCGCTGGGCTGAAACGGCGGCGGCGGCCAGTCCGACCGCAACCAGCATCAGGGCGAGCCTGCCAATCGACCGGGGCGACATTGCGAAATCTCCAGGGCGCGCGGGGGCCGCGGATGCGAATTGACGCGGCCGGCAGAGCGGATGGAATATAAGCGCATGAGCAAGCGATCCTCAAGAGCGGCGGGCCGGTCGGGGCGCGGGACGCGGGCGAAGCGCGCCGGACTGGGCGCCTGGACAGCCCGCACCGTGGTGCTCGACACCCAGGGGCCGATGATCTACGTGGGAACTCTCGAGCGCGTCGAGCCGGCGGGCTTCTGGCTGGTCGAGGCCGACGTGCACGACCGGCATGACGGGCACGCGTCGAAGGAGCAGTACGTCTGCGAGCGCGGCAGCACGGCGCGGGCGAACCGGGCGCGGGTGTTCGTGCAGCGCGAGGTGGTGGTCAGCCTGTCGCTGCTGGACGACGTGATCGCCGGGTAGGGCGGACGCGACGGGTCAGTTGCGCCCAGGGCGGCGGCCGGGCCGGGGCTGCGCGCGCGGTCCGAGTAGCGGGCGATCAGCTTTTCGAGTCGCGGCTGGTGGGGGTCGAGTTCGAGCCGCGCGGTGCCAGTGTTCCAAGGCGAGCGCCTTGAGCTGCGATCAGCGCCCGCTCTTGAGATACGCTCATGAAGACCACGCCGCGGCCGGCGGGCCTCGCCGCAGCGGTCGTCGAGTTGCAAGCGCGCGGCCGTAGGCGGCCGTGCCGCCTGGTCGAATCGGCCGGTGCGATAGTAGCAGTAGCCGATCCACTGGTGAGCCAGGGCCGACTTGGGGTCCACCTCGGCGGCGCGGCGGAAGGTTTCCATGGCGGCGGGCAGGCGGTCCTGCTTGAGATAGGTGGTGCCGAGGTTGAGCGAGCACTACGGGCTGATTGTCGCCCAGCTCCATGGCTGACTTGTACATTCGAATGGCGTCGTAGAAGTTGCCCTTCGAGTCGTAGGCGGCGCCGAGATTGACGAAGGCGAAGGCGTTCTTGGGATCGAGCTTGAGCGCCGCCTTGTAGGCGCTGATCGCCTGGTCGAGCTCGCCGATCTGGTGATAGCAGATGCCGAGGTTGAGCTGCGTCTCGACGTTGTCGGGGCGCAGGTCGGCGGCCTGCATGTAGGCCTGCACGGCGAGGCGGAGCTTTTCGAGCTTGTCAGGCGATTTCTCGGCCAGCGCCTGGTAGACCTGCCCGAGCGACAGCGCGGAGAGGAAATCCATCGGGTCGAGCTGCAGCGCCTGGGCGAAGGCGCGGGCGGCCTCGGCGAGCTCGCCGCGTCGGCGGTGGATCTTCCCGATCTTGCTGTAGGCCGAGGCGAGCTTGGGGTCGAACTGGAGCGCCTCGTCGAACTCGCGCAGCGCCTGTTCGAGCTGGTTACCGGAGAGGTACATGTCGCCGGTGCGCAATGGTGCTGGGCGACGCTCGACTTCATGTAGTCGACCAGCGTGGGCTGAGACGCGCGCACCCGGCCAGCAGGGCTCCGGTCAGCGATAGCAGCAGCATGAGGCGTCGGCCTGGCAAGGACCATCTCCCCGGTTTTCATCCGCCGCGGGGCGCGGTCGACGGCGCGCCCGGCAGCATGGCGCGGCGCGACGCGGCGCGCGGCGCATCTCGTGCGTGTTATCGGCAATCTTGGGAGCAACTCTGGCCCGGCGCACTGTTCAGGAGCGCCGGAGAGGGCGCAGAATTTGACATCCGCCCCGAGCCGCCTATCATCCGCCGACACGCGCAGAAACTGCCGGTCCGGCGTGCACCCACACGAGTACCCCGATGCGAGTTCTGGTCGCCATTCCGGTCTTCAACGAAGAGCGCTACCTGGTCCGCGTGCTGGACGAGGTGCGGCGCCACGCGCGCGACGTGCTGGTCGTTGACGACGGCTCGACCGACGCGACGCCGCGGCTGCTGTCGGAGGCGCGCGGCCTGAACGTCATCCGCCATCGCGAGAACCGCGGCTACGGCCAGAGCCTGATCGACGCGTTCTCGTTCGCGGCGGCCGAGCAGTTCGACTGGGTGGTGACCATGGATTGCGACGACCAGCACGAGCCGGCCCGGCTGCCGCACTTCGCGGCGGCCATGCGGCAGGATGACGCCGACATTATCTCGGGAACGCGCTATGGGGCGGCGCTGGTGGGCAACGACGTGCCGCCGGCCGATCGGCGGCGGATCAACACCACCATCACCTGGCTGGTCAACGACGTGCTGCGGCTGTCGCTGACCGACGCGTTCTGCGGGTTCAAGGCGCATCGCGTTGCGGCGCTGCGGGGTCTGCGGCTGGACGAGACCGGGTATGCCTTTCCGTTGCAATTCTGGGTGCAGACGGCGGCCGCCGGGCTGCGGATTCGCGAGCTGCCGGTGCGGCTGATCTACAACGACCCGACGCGCCACTTCGGCGGCTCGCTCGATGATCCCGAGGCGCGGCTGCAGCACTATCTCGACGTGTTCAACCGCGAGCTGGCGCGGTGCGGTTGGCCGATGGCGCCGGCCCGCGCGGCCGGTTCGCCGTGCCCGGCGGCGGCCGGACGCTGCTGCGTGTTCGAGACGTAGTCCCTCTTTCGGCATGTCTCCCGGCGCGCTGAATCCGTCTGACTGGCCGCCGGCTCCCGCCGACGACGGCGGGGTGGTCGTCGTTCCGTCGGCCGAACAACTGGCGGCGCTCGTGGAGGCGAACTGCGCGGCGCGGCGATCGGCCGAGCTGCGCCTGGCGGGCGATTTTCAGATCTCTGCGCCGAGCGGCGCGCCGGTGATCATGACCGGGCATCAGCCGGAGTTCTTCCACGCCGGCGTGTGGGCGAAGGAGATCGTCGCGACGCGGCTGGCGGCGGCGATCGGCGGGCGGGCGGAATTCCTGTGCGTCGACAGCGACCTGGCCGACGGGGTGCGGCTGCGCTGGCCGGAGCAGGCGGGCGGCGACCTGCGCGTGGCGAGCGCCGCGCTTCCGGCCGAAGTGCAGGCCGGCCGGGGCGTTCCGTTTGAGAATCTGGCCGATTGTGCCACGGAGCGATGGCGCGCCTGGTGGGGGGCCGTGGCGGGGGCGGGCGGGCGCGGGACGCCACTGGAACAGTTCGTGAGTGCGTTCGTCGCGGAGGATGGCGACTACACGTCGAGATTCCTGTCCGGCGTGGCGGCGGCGACGCGCGGCGCGGGCGAGACGCCGGCGGTGTCGCGGCGGGTGAGCGAGTTGTCGCGGTCCGCAGCGGGCGCGGCCTGGTCGGCGTTCTGCCGGCATTGCCTGCTGAACGGCGGAGCGCTGTTCGAGGCGTACAACGGTGCGCTGGCGGCGCATCGCGCGCGGCGGCGGATTCGGGGGCGGCAGCATCCGGTGCCCGACCTGCGGGCCGATGCGGCGGGCGTGGAGTCGCCGTTCTGGGTCTATCAACCGGGCGGGCCGCGCGAACGGCTGAGCGTGCGGCCGGGCGCGGGCGCGGTCGAGCTGTGGGCCGCGGGCGAGCGAATCGGTGCGCTGCCGGACCGGGCGCTGTCGGCGGATGGGTTCGACCTGGCGGCGGCGCTCGAGCCGTGGCGGCTGCGGCCGCGGGCGCTGTTGCTGACGACGTTCGCCCGGCTGGCGCTGTGCGACCTGTTCATTCACGGGCTGGGTGGCGCGATCTACGACGCCATCACCGACGACCTGATTCGGCGTTTTTTCAGAATTGAGCCGCCCGCGTATGCGTGCGTGACGGCGACGCTGCGCCTGGAGCTGCCGCGGCGACCGGGCAGCGCGGCCGACCTGCGCGTGGCGCGGCGCGAGATTCGCGACCGCGTCTTCAACCCGCAGCGCTGGCTGGGTCCGGCGATCGAGGGCGCCGCGGCGCGCGCGGCGCTGCGGGCGCGAACGGTGGCGATCGAGGCGTCCGAGCGGCTGCGTGCCGAGGCGCGAAATTCGCGTGCGGCGCGGCGGTCGGCCTGGGGCGAGATCGGCGCGGCGAACCGCGCGCTGGCCGAGTTGCTGCCGGATGGCGGTGCGCTGCAGCAGAGAGTGGCTGTCATGCAGCACGATCTGCAACAGAACTCGATCGCGAACGACCGAGAATGGTTTTTCGGGCTGCACTCGTCCGATAAGCTCGCGCGGCTGTGCGAACGATTGCCGCGGTCAAGCGACTTTATGCCCCGTTCAATGGTAAACCCTGCCCAGCGAGCCGGCCGATAAATCCATGCCAACGGGAAGGCTGCGCGCCGGTCGCCGAAAGCGGCGCGCGAGAACGTACACCGGATGTACCAAGCCGCATCGCTGTGGCTGCTGATTGCCATGATGCTCGCCTGGGCCGTGCGCCGGCTATGGTGCGGCCTGGTGGAGCCGCGCCTGCTGAACGTCTTTCTGCTTCCCGGAACGATCATCGCGCAAGTCGGGTTCATCGTCGCGCTGCTGCTGGGCAATGCGACCGAGGCCGAGGTGTCGCTGCTCGGTCCGAGCGAGCACGAGCCGGCCGAGGGCAAGGAGAAGCAGAAGCCTCCGCCGGAGCTGCCGCTGTCGGTGTCGGTGTTGGCCGGGCTGCTGCCGCTGGTGGCGGTTGGGGCGGCGCTGATGGTGGTGCTGACGAGCTGGGGTGGACCGCTGGTGCAGCACGTTTCGCCGGAGCTGGTGTCGCCGGAGATTCCGCGCGACCTGTCGACCTTCTGGACGCAGGCGCGCGGGCTGCTGAGCCTGTCGGAGCAGACGCTCTCGGCGATGGGGCAACTGGACTGGGGCCATTGGCCGACCTGGGTGTTTGCCTACGTGCTGATCTGCCTGTGCCTGTGGCTGGCGCCGATTCACGGCAACACGCGCGGGCACGTGTACGCGGTGGCGGCGCTGGGGGCGGCGGCGGCGCTGGCGGGCACCGTGCTGCCGGGCATGCCGGACCTGGTGCGCGGAAGCTGGCCGATTCTGACGGTGGTGGTGGGGGTGCTGTTCGGCCTGCTGCTGGGCAGCCTGGCGCTGCGCGGGGCGCTGGTAGTGGTTCGCGAGGTCAGCCGATAGGGGCGCGGTCGCGGGCGGGGCGGCCGATTGCCGATGAGAATCGACGTGGCAGACGGCGATTTCGACGCGACCGGACGCGGGGACTATCGACGGAAGATCGTGTCGCGCGAGCGGCTGGTGACGCTGGCGGCCGAGGCGCGGCGCGGCGGCCGGACGGTGGTGCACTGCCACGGCTGCTTTGACATCGTTCATCCAGGGCACATCCGCTATTTGCAATTCGCGCGGACGCAGGGCGACCTGCTGGTGGTGTCGATCACCGGCGACGCGCAGATCGACAAAGGCGAGCAGCGCCCGTACATCCCGCAGGAGCTGCGTGCCGAGAACCTGGCGGCGCTCTCGCTGGTGGACGCCGTGGTGATCGACGACGAGGCGACGGCCTGCCGGCTGATTGCGGCGCTGCGGCCGGACGTCTACGTGAAGGGGCAGGAATACGCCACGAGCAATCATCCCGGGTTTCTGGCGGAGCGGGCGGCGGTCGAGGCGGCCGGCGGGCGGGTCGTTTTTTCGAGCGGCGACGTGGTGTTTTCGTCGACGCGTCTGCTGGAGACGCGCGGCGGAGCGCGGTGCGAAGAGCAGCAGCGGCTGGCGCTGGTCTGCCGGCGGCATGGCATGTGCGGCGACGCGCTGACCGACCTGGTGGCGTCGATGCAGCGGCGGCGGGTGCTGGTGGTCGGCGACGCGGCGGTCGATGCGTACGTGCTGTGCGAGGCCGACTCGATCGCCGACGAGGCGCCGATGATGTCGCTGCGGGCGCTCGACCGGCAATGCTGGCCGGGAGATGCGGCGGCGGTGGCGCGGCACGCGGCCGGGCTGGGGGCGTCGGTGATGCTGGTGACGTCGCTGGGCGGCGACCGGCGCGGGACGTGGCTGCGCGAGTCGCTGGGCAGCGCGGGCGTGAACCTGAGCGTCGTGGCGGAGCGCGCCGCCACGCCGCTGCGGACGCGCTACCTGGTAGACGAACAGAAGCTGTCGCGGGTCGACGAGGTGGAGGTTCGGCCGCTCGATTCACATGGCGAGCGGCACGCGGTGGAGATCATTCTCGACGAGGCGCGGATCGCGGACGTGGTGATTCTGGCGGACAGCGGCCTGGGCACGATCACGCCCGGACTGCTGCAGGGGCTGGGCAAGGTCTTCCACGAGCGCTGTGCGAACCTGGTGACGGGGGTGTGCGACCGGCGGGCCGACCTGCTGGCGCTGCGCTATGCGTCGCTGATGGTCTGTTCGGAGCGGCGGCTGCGGGCGACGAGCCGCGATGCCGCGGCCGGGCTGTCGGCGCTGGCCTATCGCGCGCTGGAGCAGACGCAGTCGCTGCGGCTGCTGGTGACGCTCGGGAAGCGCGGGCTGGTGGCGTTTGATCGGCCGACGCACGACGCGAGCGCGCCAGAGTGGAGCGGCCGGCTGCGAAGCGAGCATCTGCCGTCGCTGTCGGCGGCGGGTCGCGACGGGCTGGGCTGTCGCGAGGCGATGCTGGCCGCGAGCGGGCTGGCGCTGTCGGGCGGGGCGAACCTGATGCAGACGGCCTACCTGGCGAGCGCGGCGGCGGCGATCGAGCTGAGTCGCACGGGCCATCCGGCGCTGACGGCGACCGAGCTGCTCGACTGGATGGGCCAGCGCGACGAGCTGTATGACGCCGAGCCGGACGGGCCGCGCGCGGACGCGCCGGCCGCGGCGGCGGCGGAGTGAGGCGATGAGCGGCGGGCGGATCAGCATCGTGATTCCGACGCGCGACCGGCAGGCGGTGCTGGCCGGGACGCTGGAGCGCGTGTCGCGGCTGGTGGAGCCGGGGGACGAGATCATTGTGGTCGACAATGGCTCGACCGACGGCACGGTGGAGCAACTGGCGCCGCGGTTCGCGGGGGTGCAGTGGATCGAGCTCGGGCAGAACCTGTCGTGCGCGGCGCGAAACGTGGGCGCGGCGGCGGCGCAAGGCGAGCTGCTGCTGATGCTCGATGACGACAGTTGGCCGGCGCCCGAGACGCTGCCGGGCCTGCGCGAGGCGTTTGCGGCGGACTCGGGGCTGGGGGCGGTGGCGTGCCGGATTCGGCGGGCGGACGATCCGCGGCGGCACGACGTGGGCGGGCTGGCGGGGGTGATCGTGAACTGCGGCGCGGGGATTCGGCGCGAGCCGTTCCTGGACGCGGGCGGATACCCGTTCGACTTTGACTATTACGTCGAGGAATACGATCTGTGCTGTCGACTGTGGCTGCGCGGGTGGCGGGTCGAGCCGCGCGGCGACCTGGCGGTCTGGCATTCCCGGACGGGCGTCAATCGCGACTCCAATCGCATGCTGCGCTGCCTGGTGCGCAACAACCTGCGGGTGTGGGAGCGCTACGCCCCGGCCGAGCGGCGGGAGCGGCTGCTGGCCGAGATGCGCGACCGATATGCGCAGGTGGCGCGGCGCGAGTCGGCCGAGGCGGGCTACGCGGCCGGGCTGGCGGAGTGGTCGCAGATGGTTCGGCGTGGCGGACCAAGGCTGAGCGAGCGGGCGTTCGGCGAGATGTTCGGGCTGGGCGTGGCGCGGCAGCGGCTGGCGGCGGAGATGGCGAGTCGCGGCTGGCGGCGCGTCGGAGTGTGGGGGCGCGGCAAGGGCTGTCCACAGCTGCTGGAACTGCTGACGGAGCTGGGGATCGAGGTGGCGGGGGTGTATGAGCCGGGCGCGGCGGACGAGTCGTGGTTTGGGGCGCGGCTGCGAGCGGCGTCGGCGCTGGGCACCGATGGCGTGGACGCGCTGATTCCGGGAACTCTGTCGCTGGGGGCGGCGAGCGACGAGTCGCAGGTGCTGGCGGAACGCTTTTCGGACACGCCGATATTCGCGGCGCTGGACTGGAATGCGTTCGCGCCCGAACTGACGACAACGGCGTAGCGCAGAAATTGTTCAATTCACCGGCGGCGCGGTCCGAAGAGTGCGGCAGCATTCGGCGGCGTGGGCCTTGGCCTGCGGCGCGGGGTGCCGGGGGAACTCACGGGGGGGGCTCCCGCAGAAATCTGCACGGTTGCCCGAGGAGGCAGACCATATGAGTCGCATCAATACGAACGTTCCGTCGCTGGTGGCCGCGCGGGTCCTCGGTCAGCAGGGCGATTCGCTCCAGACGTCGCTGGAGCGGCTGAGCACGGGTTTGCGAATCAACTCGGGCAAGGATGACCCGGCGGGACTGATTGCGTCTGAGTCGCTGCGGGCCGAAGGGCGCGCGATTCAGTCGGCGATTGAGAATTCAAACCGCGCGTCGGCAGTCGTTTCGACGGCCGAAGGCGCGCTGGGCGAAGTGAACTCGCTGCTGCTGGAGCTTGAGAACCTGGTCGATTCGGCCGCGAACGAGGCGGGTCTGTCGGACGACGAAGTCAAGGCCAACCAGCTGCAGATCGACTCGATTCTCGACACCATCAACCGAATCTCGAACACGACGCAGTTCAACGGCCGCAAGCTGCTGGACGGCTCGCTGGCCTATTCGACCAGTGGCGTCACCTCGAGCGAGCTCGCCAGTGTGCGCATTGGCACGGCGAAGCTGCCGGACGGCGGGTCCAAGTCGGTGGTCGTGCAGGTGACTAATTCGGCCGAGACCGGCACGCTGATTTTCTCGGCCGCGGGCCTGGCCGCGACCAACGCGGTGACGCTGCAGGTGGCCGGGCAGTACGGCTCGGACCTGTTCAGCTTCGCGGGCAGCACGAGCATTGCGTCGATCGCGACGGCGATCAACCAGTCGAAGGGCGTGACGGGCGTTTCGGCGATCGCCAGCTCGAACAACCGGCTGTATCTGAACAGCACCGACTTCGGCGCGGACGCGTTCGTGTCGGTGCAGGTCAACGCCGGCACCTTCGCGACCAAGGACACGGGCGGCAACGTCGCCACGCAGGACTATGGTCTGAATCCGTCGGTGACGATCAACGGCACCGCGGCCGAGACCAACGGTCTGAGGGCGTCGGTGCGGACGAGCAACCTAAGCGCCGAGCTGATTCTGAGTCAGACGTTCGCGACGCAGACGGCGAGCACCAGCACGTTCACGGTTACGGGCGGCGGTGCGAACTTCGCGATTTCGCAGACGTTGTCGCTGGGCGGGCGCGAGAGCATCGGGTTCGACTCGGTGGCCGCATCGAGCCTGGGCGACGCGGTGAACGGATACCTCTCGTCGCTGGGCAGCGGGCAGGCCAACGCTCTGGACAGTGCGAATTTCGCGGCGGCCCAGCGAATTGTCGGCAACGCAGTCGACCAGGTGTCGTCGCTCCGCGGTCGGATCGGCGCGTTCCAGAAGAACACGCTCGAGTCGACGGTGAATTCGCTGCAGGTCGCGTACGAGAATATTCAGGCGGCCGACAGCGCGATCCGCGATACGGACTTCGCGCTGGAAACCAGCCGGCTGACGCGG
Source organism: Phycisphaerae bacterium (assembly GCA_046350375.1). GTDB lineage: Bacteria > Planctomycetota > Phycisphaerae > UBA1845 > UTPLA1 > JAXMAO01. Next base: position 234,265 of record JAXMAO010000006.1, on the reverse strand, counting down.
GCACAGATTCTGGTTCAGGCGGCGACCCAGACGCTGGGCGTTGCGAACCAGGCTCCGTCGGCGGCGCTGTCGCTGCTGCGGTAATTTCGCGGCCGACTCGCCGCTCCGTCCCATAAGCGGCGCGGCGAGTTTTGCCGCCGGGAATTAGTTAAGGGTGCGTCTCGAAAGAGACGAACAAGGCGATGATGGGTTATCGACCACATCGCCGCAGGCCGCAGGGAATGAGACTGATCATTCGGCGGCGGCCGAAGATAGAGAAGATCGCGGCGGTCGGGACGACCGCCTGATGACGAACGAAACTGTCCTGCCCGGCGCGCTGCGGCGCAGCCGGTGAGCGGGGCGGAACCCTCTGGGGATGCGACGGCGGAGACCGCGTCAGAGGATTTCGCGAGGCCACGGATCATACGCCGGTTGGACCGGCGATCCGCTGGCCGCACGTCGCGCATGGCCGCGCGGCGTTTCCGAGCCCTTCAACGGATGAGGGGCGCGGTCGGTCATGGAGGATGTCATGAGTCGCATCAACACAAATATCTCTTCGCTTCAGGCCATCAACAAACTGATTTCGAATCAGAATGACCTGTCGCTGCGCCTCGAGCGGCTGAGCTCGGGACTGCGCATCAATCGCGGCAAGGACGATCCGGCCGGATTGATCGCGTCCGAGTCGCTGCGAAGCGAGCTGACGGGCATTGGCCAGGCGATCGAGAATTCGAGCCGGGCCATCAACGTCACCGCCACCGCAGACGGCGCCTTGGCCGAAGTGTCCAAGCTGCTGCTCGACATTCGCGGGCTGATCAACAAGTCGGCCAACGAAGGGGCGCTGTCGGACACCGAGATCCAGGCGAACCAGCTCCAGATCGACTCGCTCCTCGAGAGCGTCGATCGCATCGCCAACACGACGCAGTTCAACGGCAAGAAGCTGTTGAACGGGGAGCTGTCGTACACGACCTCGGGCGTCAACGCGTCCGACCTGCTGCGCATCCAGCTCTTTGGCGCGCGGGTGCCGACCGGCTCGACGCTGCCCGTCATCGTGAGCGTGACGCAGTCCGCCCAGACCGGCCAGTTGACGGTGGCGGCGACGGGCGGCACGGGCCTGTCGTCCTCGGGCTTCCTCTCGTCGAGCAACAACGTCTCGCTGCAGATTCACGGGTCGCTGGGGACCGAGTCGTTCAGCTTCACCGGCGGGACGGTCAACTCGGCCATTCGCGACGCCATCAACACGTTTGCCACGCTCACGGGCGTGTCGGCCTCGCTCAGTGGGCAGGCCTTGCGGTTCGACAGCACGACCTACGGCAGCGACTCGTTTGTCTCGGTAACGGCCCAGACCGGCTCGTTTACCGTCGGCGGCGGCGATCACAGCCCGACGCAGGACAACGGACGCGACGCCGCGGTCTCCATCAACGGACAGTCGGCGACCGTCAAGGGGCTGTACGCCACGCTGCGGAGCAACGGCCTGGACGTCGCGCTCGACCTGTCGACCACCTTCGGCACGACCATCGGCTCGTCCACGTTCCACGTGACGGGCGGCGGCGCCCAGTTCCAGATCGGCCCGAACGTAAATTCCGACGGCCTGGTCAGCATTGGCCTGCCGTCGATCAACACCTCCAACCTCGGCAGCGCGGTGGCGGGCTACCTCAGCGCCATAAAGACCGGCCAGGCGAACTCGATCGTCAACGGTCGCTACACCGAAGCCGAGCAGATCGTCAGCGCGGCGATCGAGCAGGTGTCTGTCTTCTCGGGCCGACTGGGCGGGTTCCAGGCGAACCAGCTCGAAACCAACATCAACACGCGGCAGGTGGCGTTCGAGAACGTGCAGGCGGCCGAGTCGGCGATTCGCGATGCGGACTATGCCGGCGAAGTCGCGAAACTGACGCGGGCGCAGATTCTCGTGCAGTCCACGACGCAGATTCTGGGAATTGCGAACCAGGCGCCGCAGAACGTCCTGGCGCTGTTGCGATAATCACGCAGTCCTGGGCTTTCCGGAGGGGAGAGCAAATTCTGCGCGATCCGGATCCGCGGGGGCGGTTCACCGTCCCGCGGATTGATCGCGCGCCGCCGGCTCGCCGATAGACCGTTAGGCGTCATCGTCCCCGTTGCAGGAGCCGCGCTTGAGCAATTCCACCGATCCGACCAGCGTTCGAAGGCACGGCGTCGTTCTCACCTGTTACGTCGACGGGCGCAAGCTCTTCCGGGCGGTGCGCGCCGAGGTTCCGCCGGTCGCCGACGGCTCGGGAGTGCTGCCGGTCCGGTCCGCATCGCGCCGCCGTCCGGGTGGTCACAGCTAGCGCACCCTTACACAGCGCACGGAGTCTGCCATGGGGACGATTTCCAGTGGCGTCGGGCTGATTTCCGGCCTGCCGATTCAGACGCTCGTGGACCAGCTCATCGCGGTCCGGGCGCGGCCCCTCAATCTCGTCAAGGCGCGGCTGACGCAGACCAACGCCACGCGCACCGCGATTCTCGACCTGTCGGCGCGGCTGCTGTCGCTGAAGAACGCGGCGACGGCCCTGAAATCCACCGATTCCTTCCGCGCCGCCACCGCCAGCAGCAGCAACGAAAGCACTCTCACCGGCGTCGCGACAGCCGAGGCCACGCCCGGCTCGTTCACGTTCACCGTCCGGCAACTGGCGGCGACGCAGCAGGTGCTGTCGAGCGGGCTGGCGACCTCGGGCGCGACCTACCTGCGGGCGGGCTCGCTGGTCCTCGAGTCGAACCTGGCGCGGCTGAATCGCTCGACCGATCTGGCAGCGCTGAACGGCGGGGCGGGCGTTCGCACCGGGCGCATCCGCGTGACCGACGGCGCCGGGCACACGGCCGACATCGACCTCACGACCGCGCGAACGGTCGACGGCGTCCTCGACACGATCAACCGCCAGTCGGCCGTCGCCGTGGCGGCGCGGGTCGACGGCGACCGGATCGTGCTCGAAGACCGCTCGGGCGGCTCAGCGGCGACGTTCGCGGTCAGCGACATCGGGACCGGCTCGACCGCGCTGGACCTGGGAATCCGCGGCACGGGCGTCGCCGGGGTGCTGACCGGCAGCGATGTCGTTCGGGTGACCGAATCGACCACGACCGCGGCGCTCAACGACGGCAACGGGATCCGCATTCACGGCGTGAGCGACGATCTGCGCGTGAACCTGGCCGACGGCTCGACGCTGGACGTGTCGCTGGCAAGCCGGCTCCAGACGAGCACGACGCTGGCGGCGCTGAACGGCGGGACGGGCGTGCCGGCCGGAACGATCCGCATTACGAATCGGCTGGGGGTGGCGACCGACGTCGACCTGAGCGCGGCGCAGACCGTCGGGCAGGTGGTGGACGCGATCAACGGCGCCAATGCCGGCGTGACGGCGACGCTGGTGGGCTCGCGGATTCAGATCGCGGACAACACCTCGGGGAGCGAGACGCTGCAAATTGGCGACGCCACCGGCAGCGGCACGACCGCCGCGCTGGGGCTGGATGGCACGGCCGACGGCAAGACGCTGGCGGGGCGCGACGTCTATCGCGTCTCCACGCTCGGCGATGTCCTGCGGGCCTTCAACCTCGACAGCGAAAACGGCGGGCGCGTGCGGGCCGAACTGTCGGCCAGCGGCGACGGCATCCGCCTGGTCGACCTGACCACCGGCGGCAGCGCGCTGTCGGTCGAGGCGTTGAACGACTCGCGCGCGGCGGCCGACCTGCACCTGACCGGCGCGGCGTCGGGCGCGGCGCTCGAGTCGGGTCGCCTGCTGGCCGGGCTGAACACCGTTCTGCTGGCCAACGTGAACGGCACGACCGGCGTTTCGGGCGGCGTCATTCAACTGACGAACCGCGCCGGGGCTTCGGCGACGCTCGACCTGTCGGCGGCGCAGTCGCTGGACGACGTGCTGCAGGTAATCAACGGGGCCGGGCTGGGGCTGAAGGCGCGGGTGAGTGACTCGGGCCTGGGGCTGGTGGTCGAGGATTCCAGCGGCGGAACGGGACACCTGGTGATTCAGGACGTGAGCGGGCAGCTCGCGGCCGGGCTGGGGCTGGTGAGCGACACGGCGGCGTCGAGCGTGGTGGCGCGGAATCTGAACCGGCGCTACATTTCAGAGAATACGACGCTGGCGGGGTTTCGCTCGTCGATCCCGTTTTCGCGCGGCAAGTTCCGTATTACCGACAGCAGCGGCGCGTCGGGCGTGGTGGATCTGACGCAGGGCAACGAGCTGACGATCGGCGACGTGATCAGCGAGATCAACTCGCGCGGCCTGGGGGTGGTGGCGAGCATCAATGCCTCGGGCGACGGCCTGCTGCTGACCGACACGGCCGGGGGCACGAGCAAGCTGCACGTTACCGAGGAGGGCGGGACAACGGCGCGCAGCCTGGGCATTCTGGGGGAGGCGGCGGCGGGCACGACGACGCTCAACGGCGCCCTCGAGCGGACGGTGACGGTCACCGGCAGCGACACGCTGGACACGCTGGCGGGCAAGATTCGGTCGTCGGGCGCCGCGGTGAGCGCGGTCGTGCTGAACGACGGCAGCTCGGGCGCGGCGTTCCGGCTGAGCCTGTCGGCGACGCAGTCGGGCGCGGCCGGCTCGGTGGCGATCGACGCCGGCGACATCGGCATTACGTTTTCGACGCTGGTGGCGGGGCGCGACGCGGCGGTGATTCTGGGGCCGACCGATGCGCCCGAGCCGCTGGTGCTGGTCAGTTCGAGCAACACGCTGTCGGGCGCGCTGCCCGGGGTGACGCTGACGCTCAAGTCGGTGTCGGCCGAGCCGGTGACGCTCGACGTGGCGCGCGACCCGAGCGCGACGACGGAGGCGCTGAAGCGGTTCGTGAGCGCGTTCAACGACGTGGTGGATCGCATCGACGAGCTGACGAAGTACAACGCCGAGACCAACGCGCGCGCCGTGCTGTTCGGCGATGCGACTACGTCGCGCGTGCGCTCACGGCTGTTCGCGCTGCTGACCGAGCGCGTCGCGGGCGCCGATGCGCGATTCAACCGGCTGGCGTCGATCGGCATTCAAGTGGGCGGCGGCGGACGGCTGACGCTGGACGAGTCGAAGCTGACCACGGCGCTGGAGACAAACCCGGCGGCGATCGAGGCGCTGTTTGCGACCGAGACGACCGGTCTGGGGCCGGTGTTCGAGAAGCAGCTCGACCAGCTCTCAAACAGCAGCGACGGCGTGCTGACCCGCGCCGACCAGAGCCTGCAGAAGGCGGTCGAGCTGCTGACGCAGCGCCAGACCGACCTGCAGGCCAACCTGGACCGGCAGCGCGATCGACTGACGGCCCAGTTCCAGGCGTCGGAACGGGTGCTGGCGCAGCTCCAGTCGCAGCAGGTGGCGCTGAGCGCGCTGTCAGGCAGCTCGGGTGCTTCGCTGGCGGCCAGCCGGCTGGCGGGCTCGTAGCGGCGGCGATCGCGGTGGTTTTCGGGCGGAATTAGCTTGAGTCAGCCTCGGGGGCGACCGATCGCAACGACGAGTCGCCCGAGAACTGGCCGGCGAGTCGGCCGGGTCACGGGCGAACAAGATCGGGACCGACCGCATGACTCCCACACCGTCGGACGAATATCTGCGCAGCGCGGTGCTGACGGCGACCCCGGAACAGCTTCAGATGATGCTGTATGACGGGGCGATCCGCTTTGCGACGCAAGGTCGCGAGGCGCTCGAACGGCACGACTACTCGACCAGCTGCGAGCAGTTGCTGCGGGCGCAGAAGATCGTGGTTGAGCTGGAAAACGGCTTGCGGCCCGAAGTTAACCCCAGCCTGTGTCAGCAATTGGCAGCCTTGTATCGGTTCGTCTATCGGCGGCTGGTGGACGCCAACGTGCACCAGGACCCCGACGCGGCCGACGACGCCCTGCGGATTCTGCATCACCAGCGGACAACGTGGGAAATGCTGCTCCAGCGGCTGGCCAGCGAGGCCGCCGCAACCGCCGGCGAAGCGACGCCAGTCGAACCCGCCGGCTCGCCGATCAGTATTGAATGCTGATGCTCCCCGCGCCGCCGGTGCGCCACGACTGCCACGGTCAGAAGGTCCGGCTTGCGTTGACCCGGGGCAGGGGCACTCCTAAGCTCGAACAGTTGAAGGGAGGTCAGTTGCCATGACCCGACGTCGGCCAGCCCGGCAGCGATGGGCATTTCACTTCGTGCGACGGGCCGCGTGTCTGATGGGACTGGCGCTGTGCGCGGCGCCGGCCGCGGCTCAGCCCGGGCTGTCAGCGCCGCCGCCGGCGGCGACCACGCAGAACAGCGAGACCGACATCTCGAAGATGAGCGGCGTCGAGAAGTCGCGTCGCGCGGCCGAGTATGGCAAGCTGGCGGTGAACGCCTGGGACCGCGAAGACTACGAGTCGGCCAAGCGGCTGATGGACAACGCCCTGCTGATGAACCCGACGCAGCCCGAGGCGACGCTCGTGCTGGGGCTGTTCCTCATCAAGACCAATCGGCCGCGCGAGGCGTTCGAGCCGCTGGATCGCTACCTGAAGACGACCGCGGGCAAGAACGACTATCGCGGGTATGAAGCGCTGGGCGATCTGGCGCTGCGCTCGAACTATGCCCAGTGGGCGATCCGCAATTTCAAGCAGGCGCTCGACAAGGCGCCGGCGAAGACCGGCAAGGTGCGCGCCGACATCCAGATGAAGTACGCCCAGGCGCTCGGCATGGGCGGACAGTTCACCGAGGCGGTGGCGATGGCGAACGAGGCCATCACCGGTCTGCCGCGCTCGGCGGAGTATCAGTGGGAGCTGGCGCGGATCCAGATGCGCGCCAGCAAGGACGACGATGCGCTGCGGGCCATCGAGGCGTCGGCGCGGCTGTCGCGCGAGCAGTTCGTCGAGTTCGCCGCGGTGCGCGTTCCGGAAATCGTGCCGGTGCAGAAGAAGCTCGGGCTGCTGAAGGACGTGCTGGACGCCGCGGTGACGATTCGCGAGCAGGCGGTGCAGAAGGGGAAAGGCGACCCGGCGACGGCGGGGCTGGCGCTGGGCCGGGCGCGGGTCGATCAGGCCAAGAACGAATACAACATCAAGATTGCCGCGGCCGTGGCGATTCTGATGGCGTCGGCGAAGATCGACCCCAAGAATGCCGAAATCTGGGCCGAGCTCGCCAAGAACGAGCTGGACCTGGGTCTGCGCGCCAACGCCATGGCCGACGCGACTGCGGCGCTGGCGATCAATCCGAACAACACGACGGCGAAAGAGGTGCGCAGCCGAATCGCCGGCGGATCGATGGATTCGGTCGCGCCGCCGATCAAGCCGCCGCCGGCATCGGCCCCGGCGATGTCCGACTCGCGCTAGCGCAAAACACGCGCGGCACTGGCGGGTGCATCGCCCGGCAATCTTCGCCGCCCGCCTGAACGACCCCTTCACAGCACGTCGATACGCCTTATAGGTCGTGGCCGGCTGTCGTCGCCGCGCGTGGCGCGCAGTGCGTTTTCGCGTTCGGGCAACCGGGCCTGACCGTGAGCTGCCGGCCGGTGCGAGTGTGCGGTGAGACGAATGGAAATACGTCGCGCCTGGATCGCACTGGTCGCCGCGAGCCTGGCGGGGTGCGCCGAGCCGACGCACCTGGCGGCGACGCCGCATCCGTTTCCGGCCGGTCTGACGCTGGCCGTGGCGCCGGCGTTGAATTTCAGCGGGTCGGCGGAGCTGGACCCGGTGCGCGTGGCGGACCTGTTTGCCTCGGAGCTGGCGACGCACGCGGGAGTGACGGTGCTGCCCGTGAGCCGCGTGGTGGCGGTTCTGGCGCGGGAAGGTCGGATTCAGATTCGCTCGCCGGCGCACGCGATTCAGACGGCCGAGCGGCTGGGGTGCGACGGCGTGTGCGTGGTGGGGATCACCGAGTACCAGCCGTACTCACCGCTGGTGGTGGGGCTGGTGGCGCAGGTGTACGTGCGGCCGGGCCGGGGCGGGAAGCCGGAGTCGGGCGCCGCGGGTGGAGCGGGCGTATTTGCGGACCCGGAAGCGCAGGTTCAGCGGGTCTATAACTCGGCGCACGAGCCGGTGGCGGACGAGATTCGGAAATATGCGGTTGATCGAGATGCAGATCAAAGCCCCTACGGATGGCGCCGATATATGGTGAGTCAGGAGCTGTTTCTGCGGTACTGCTGCTTCGATGCGAGTGAGCGGCTGGCGACGCAGATGAGTCCGGAACTGACGCCGATGGCGAGCACGGGCACGGGCGACTGACCGAAGGAACCGGCATGAAGACGATGCAGCAACTGTCGCTCGTCAAGGGAAGCCATCGATACGTGTTTCGCTATCCGGCGGGCAGCGAGGCCGACGTGATCGGCGCGTTTGCATCGCTGGCGAGCGATCCGGCGAGCAACTTTGACTGGTTCGACGCGGCGGTGCTGAGCTATCAGATGGGACGGCGGTTGGAACTTGAGTTGGACGAGACGACCGCTCGATAATAGGACGATTTCGGGCCTGGCGCCGCGCAGGCGCCCGGGCCGGCGATTCGGGTGGAACTCGAACCGGGCAACAGCAAGGCGCAGGGCCGCGGAGCGGGCCTCGACCACGAGACAAGGGCGAACAATCTCATGATCGCCGAAAAGAGTCCCGCGACCATGACTCCCGAAGTTGTGCACCCGCTCATTCAGGAATTCCTGAACTACCTACGTTTTGAGCGTCACTTCTCGCCGCACACGGCCAAGTGCTACGCCGCCGACCTGGCGCAGTTCTGCGACTTCCTGGTGTACGGCGAATCGGCGGGCACTCCGGGCACCGGCCTGACGGGCGGAAACGTCTTTCCCGTCTCGCGGCGCCCGGCGCCGGGCCACGGTCCGGCGAACACGATGACGCAGACGCGCCAGTCGCTGGAGATCAGCGACACCGAGCTGCGCTCGCGCCTGCTGGCGGTCGACGCCAACCTCATCCGCCGGTTCCTGGGCTTTCTGCGCGAGCACGAATACGCCAAGGCCACCACGGCGCGGAAGCTGGCGACGCTGCGGAGCTTCTACAAGTTCTGCCTGCGGCGCAACCACGTGAGCGCCAACCCGGTGGCGACCATCCGCACGCCCAAGCAGGACAAGCGACTGCCCAAGTTCCTGTCGCTGTCCGACGTGCAGAAGCTGCTGGCCGCGCCGGACGACGGCTCGCTGCTCGGGGCGCGCGACCGCGCGATGCTCGAGACGCTCTACTCGACCGGCGTGCGCGTCAGCGAGCTGGTCGGGCTGGACGTGGCCGACATCGACGTGACGGCGCGGGTCATCCGCGTGCGCGGCAAGGGTCGCAAGGAGCGCCAGGCGCCGCTGGGCGCGAGCGCCGCGACGACGATCACGCGCTACCTCGAGATGCGCAAGGCCGATCCGCGGAACGGCGCGTTTGCGTCCGAGCCGCTGTTCGTCAACAAGCATGGCCAGCGGCTGAGCACGCGCAGCGTCCGCCGCAAGCTCGACAAGTATCTGCTGAACTGCGGGCTGGACCTGACCATCAGCCCGCACACGCTGCGGCACACCTTCGCCACGCACATGCTCAACAACGGGGCCGACCTGCGGAGCGTGCAGGAGCTGCTCGGTCACCGCTCGATCAGCACGACGCAGGTCTACACGCACGTGGCGCAGGACAAGCTGAAGGAAAGCTACGACGACAGCCACCCGCGGTCGTAGGCGTCACGGAGACGCGTGAATCTGAACTGAAACGCGAGCGGTGCCGGCCTGCGGGTTGGCGCCGCTCGCTTCATTTCCCGGGGGACGCGGCGAGGCGGCCGGCGACGGTCAGATGAGCGCGACCGCGATGACGTCGTACACCGCGTGGCAGCCGACGGCGATGCCGAAGCCGCGAATCACGTAGACCCCGGCAAGGTAGCCGCCGGCCAGGGCGCGGAAGGCGAAGGCGGTGGCGGTGAATTCGTCGCTGCCGATGGGGGGGTAGTGATGGGCGGCGAAGGCCAGGCTTGAGAGGCAGACGGCGGCGCCGACGCTCCAGGACTGCTTCAGCCGCAGGATGTCGCGCAGCAGGAGCATGAGCAGCGAGATGAGCATGAGCCGGAAGACCAGTTCCTCGTAGATGCCCGCCCCCAGCGACAGCAGCAGCTCTTCGAGCACGCCGCCGCTCGACGTGGCGGCGGCCAGCGATTCGGTGTTGAAGACGCGGCTGAAGACCAGCAGCGGCAAAGCCAGCAGCACGCTCTCGGCCGACATGCCCGCCAGGAGCGGAACCTCGATGCGCCACTGTTCGCGGCTGGCGACGTGCCAGGCGAGCAGCACGGCGACCAGCGCCAGTCCGGGCAGGTAATAGCCGGTGGCGCCGAACAGGCTGAAAAACCATTGCAGGACGAGCTGTGCGGCGAGATCGGGGCCGTCGTCTACGGCGTGGGAACGGTGCAGCCAGGCCATGCCGAGTTCGTAGGCGACGGTGATCGGCAGCAGGAAGGCGAGGCACTGGAGCGGGCGCTGGGTGCCGCCGTAGTAGCCGCGCGGCGTGGGCGGGCGCGGCGCGCTGCGCGGCGGGGGCCGACGAATGGCGTCCGTGCGTATTCGCCGCCGACGGCGTCGAGGCATGCGGGTAGAATGCCGCGAAAGGCGCGCGGTCGCAATCGATGGAACGGCGTGGCGAATCGAACCAGCGAGACACTTCGCGACATGTATGACCGGCTGCTGGGGGCGTACGGCCCGCAGGGCTGGTGGCCGGGCAATTCGACCGAAGAAATGGTCATCGGCGCGATCCTGACGCAGAACACGCAGTGGCGAAACGTCGAGCGGGCGCTGGCAAACCTGCGGTCGCGCGGCTGGCTGAACTGGGCCGCGCTGCGGGCCGCGCCGCTGGCGGCACTGGCCGAACTGATCCGCCCGGCGGGCTACTACAACATCAAGGCGCGGCGGCTGAAGAACCTGGTGGAATGGCTGTTTCGCGAGGCGGGGGGCGATCTGTCGCGGCTTCGCGGGCGGTCGACGGCGGAGTTGCGCGAGTCGCTGCTGTCGGTCAGCGGCGTGGGGCGCGAGACGGCCGACGCAATCCTGCTCTACGCGCTGGGCCACGCGACGTTCGTGGTGGATGCATACACGGCGCGGGTGGCGAAGCGCCACCGGCTGATCGACGTCGACGCGGGATACGAAGAGCTGAAAGAGCTTTACGAGGCCAACCTGCCGCGCGATGCCGCGCTGTTCAACGAGTATCACGCGCTGCTGGTCGCCGTGGGAAAGAAGCATTGCAAGCCGCAGGCGCGGTGCGCCGGCTGCCCGCTGGAGTGCTTTCCGCGCGACGAGTCTCTGTGCGGGGCGATCGAGCGCGATCGCGACCCGGATGGCGGGTCGTGAAACCTGACTGGTCGTGCGCAGCCTGAAGCGCGGCGCCGGGCGCCGGCCGCATTGCCGGCAGCGGCGGGCCGATCAGACCTGCTTGTCGCGATAAACCTTGTAGGCGATCAGCAGTCCGATGACGAGCAAGGCGAGCAGACCCTGCCACCAGACGAAATAATCGCCCAGGCCTGCGAGCATTCCGACGTGTGTCCGGGCGTGTTCCACCATGACCGGCTCCCGTGAAGCGCAGACCGCGTTCGCGGCGACTGGGTTTCGGCGGCACACCCTCGCGCCAGACGGGGCGCCGCACGGTCTGCGTGCGGGCGAATTCGTAACCATCGTCCGGTCGGCTGTCAAGCGACGGCGCGGCCGTATAATCGCCATCCTATGAAACAAGGCGAAACCGTGGAGGCAGCGGCGGCGATCGAACTTTCGGCCGCTCCGCTGACGCTGGCCGAGCTGGACGCCTGCTGGAATCGGCCGCTGCAGGTGCGGCTGTCGGCCGGCCTGCGCGAGCAGATCGCCCAGAGTCGCCGGCTTCTGGAGCGGATGGCGAATGGCGCCGCGGCGGTCTACGGCGTGAACACCGGGTTCGGGTCGCTCTGCCGGCAGCGAATCGCGCCGGCCGACCTGGCGACGTTGCAGGAGAACCTGATCCGTTCGCACGCGGTCGGGGTCGGCGCGCCGCTCGAGCCGGCGCTGGTGCGCTGGATGATGCTGTTCAAGATCAAGTCGCTGGCGGCCGGCTACAGCGGCGTGCAGCCGGCGGTGGTCGAGGCGCTGTGCGCGATGCTGTCGGCCGAGTTGCTGCCCGAGGTGCCGTCGCGCGGCTCGCTGGGGGCGAGCGGCGACCTGGCCCCGCTGGCGCACCTGGTGCTGCCGATGATCGGCGAAGGCCGGGCCCGGTTCGGCGGCGTGCTGCGCGACGGGGCGGCGGCGCTGGTGGCGGCCGGGCTGACGCGGGTTCAGTTGCAGGCCAAGGATGGCCTGGCGCTGGTCAACGGAACGCAGTTCATGTCGGCCCATGCGGCCGCGGTCTGCATACGCGGTGCGCGGCTGGCGCGGCTGGCGGACGTGGCGGCCACGCTGTCGCTCGAGGCGCTGCGCGGCAGCCTGCGGCCGTTCGACGGGCGGCTGATCGCGCTGCGGCCGCACCGCGGGGCGATCGAGACGGCGGCAAACGTCAACTTGCTGATGCGCGAAAGCGAGATTCTGCCCAGCCATGCCGACTGCGGAAAGGTGCAGGATCCCTACTCGCTGCGCTGCGTGCCGCAGGTGCACGGGGCGTGTCGCGACGCGCTGCGGCGGCTGGCCGAGGCGACCGAGTGCGAAATCAACGCCGTGACGGACAACCCGATCCTGATTGATGGCGAAGCGATCTCGGGCGGCAACTTCCACGGCGAGCCGCTGGCGCTGGCGCTCGACTATTCCGCGATGGCGCTGACCGAGTGGGCGAACATTTCCGAGCGGCGAACCTTCCTGCTGCTGTCGGGGAGCGACGGTCTGCCGCCGTTCCTGACGGCCGCCGGCGGGCTGAACAGCGGGCTGATGATTCCGCAGTACACGGCGGCGGCGCTGGTGAACGAGTGCAAGGTGCTGTCGCACCCGGCGAGCACGGACAGCATCCCCACGTCGATGGGCCAGGAAGACCACGTCAGCATGGGTGCAACGTCAGCGCTGAAGTGTTACGAGATCGTCGAGCGGGTCGAGTCGGTGCTGGCGATCGAACTGCTGACGGCGGCCCAGGCGCTCGATTTCCGGCACCCGCTGAAGGCCGGGCTGGGGCCGCGCGCGGCGCACGCGGCAATCCGGCAGCACGTGGCGCACGCCGAGCGCGACCGCGCGTACGGAGCCGACGTGCAGGCGCTGATCGAGCTGGTGCGCGGCGGGGCGATCCTGCGGGCCGTCGAGGCCGCGGTGGGGCGATTGGCGTAGCCGTCGCGCCGGCGACGTTCGACAGGAGCAACGGCCATGCACAGCTCAGCAGCGAGTGTACCGGTGGGCGGCGCGCGGACGATTCACGCCCCGCGCGGCACGCAGCGAACCTGCAAGGGGTGGATTCAGGAAGCCGCGCTGCGGATGCTGCACAACAACCTCGACCCGGACGTGGCCGAGCGGCCGGACGAGCTGATCGTCTACGGCGGTCGCGGCAAGGCGGCCCGGAGCTGGGAAGATTTTGATCGCATCGTGCGGGCGCTGCAGGCGCTGGAGAACGACGAGACGCTGCTGGTGCAGTCGGGCCGCGCGGTGGGGGTGATCCGAACGCACGCCGACGCGCCGCGTGTGCTGATTGCCAACAGCAACCTGGTGCCGAAGTGGGCGACGCTGGACGAGTTTTCGCGGCTGGAGGCGGCCGGGCTGACCATGTACGGCCAGATGACCGCCGGGAGCTGGATCTACATCGGCACGCAGGGAATTCTGCAGGGCACCTACGAGACGTTCGCGGCGGCCGGGCAGCGGCACTTTTCCGGCGACCTGTCCGGCCGATGGATTCTGACGGCCGGGCTGGGCGGCATGGGCGGGGCGCAGCCGCTGGCGGCGACCATGAACGGCGCGGCCTGCCTGGCGGTCGAGGTCGATCCGCAGCGGATCCGACGGCGGCTGGAGACGCGCTACGTCGACCGGACGACCGAGTCGCTCGACGAGGCGCTGCGGTGGATTGACGAGGCGCGGCGGACGCGTGCGGCGGTGTCGGTGGCGCTGCGCGCGAATGCGGCCGACGTGCTGCCCGAGCTGGCGCGGCGCGGCGTGGTGCCCGATCTGCTGACCGACCAGACCAGCGCGCACGATCCGCTGAACGGCTACGTGCCGAACGGGATGACGCTCGACGCGGCGGTGGCGCTGCGCGGTCGCGACCCGGCTGAGTACACACGGCGCTCCTATGCGGCGATGGCGGCCCACGTGCAGGCGATGCTGGCGCTGAAGCGGGCAGGGGCGATCACGTTCGACTATGGCAACAACATTCGCGCGCGGGCCCAGGAGGCCGGCGTGACGGACGCGTTCGAGATTCCCGGATTCGTGCCCGAGTACATCCGGCCGCTGTTCTGCGAAGGGGCCGGGCCATTCCGGTGGGTGGCGCTGTCGGGCGATCCGGCAGACATCGCCGCGACCGACGCGGAAATCCTGCGGCTGTTTCCGGAAAAGGCGCACCTGGCGCGGTGGATCCGGCTGGCGTCGGAGCGGGTGGCGTTTCAGGGGCTGCCGGCGCGCATCTGCTGGCTGGGGTACGGCGAGCGGGCGAAGGCCGGGGTGGCGTTCAACGAACTGGTGCGTTGCGGGCGCGTCAAGGCGCCGATCGTGATCGGGCGCGATCATCTCGATTGCGGCTCGGTCGCCAGCCCGAACCGCGAGACGGAGGGGATGCGCGACGGGTCGGACGCGATTGCCGACTGGCCGATTCTCAACGCCCTGGCGAACACCGCCTGCGGCGCGAGCTGGGTGAGCTATCACCACGGCGGGGGAGTGGGCATCGGCTATTCGCTGCACGCCGGGCAGGTGATCGTGGCGGACGGCACGCCCGAGGCGGCCAAACGGCTTCAGCGCGTGCTGACGTGCGATCCGGCGTTCGGCGTGTTTCGGCACGTCGACGCGGGGTACGAGCAGGCGCGCGCGGTGGCGGCCGAGCGCGGCGTGAGCATACCGGGCTGAGTTTTCTTCTCGCCGCGGCGGCGCGCTATGGAATCAGCGCGTCGACGAACCCGGCGCAGTCGTCGCCGTTGATGAGCGTGTCGCCGTTCACGTCGGCGTTGCTGACGTTGCAGCAGATGGCGATGGCCGCGTGGCTCGCGGGGTCGAGCAGGGCGGCGATGAAGATCGGCACGTCGAGCGCGTCCACCTTGAAATCGCAGTTGACGTCGCCGGGGATGACCGAGCGCGGCCCGAGCTGCCCGCCGGGCCAGACGTTCTGCGCGTAGAGGTCCTGCCCGCCGCCCGACGGGCCGTCGGACCAGGCCAGCTTGCTCATGCCGCAGCCGTCGATGATCGACGCGAGGCGGCCCTTGCCGGCGTCGCGCGAGCAGGCCTCGATGTTGGACGGCGTCCAGACCGCGGAGCCGGCCGCGTTCAGCCGGGAACCGAGCACGACGCCGGTGGTGACCGAGCGGGCGTCGAACCAGTAGGCGATGCAGCCGCCGCCGTAGGCGACCGACTGGGCGAACGAGCTCTGATTGCTGTTGAGCGGCATGATGGAGACGCCCTCGTCGCCCCACATTCGCGCGCCGGCCGACGAGATGCGCTGGGCGCGCACGCCCCACATGTTCTGCGTCGGAACGGTCACTTCGGACCAGACGAGGAAGCTTTCGTCGGCGATCGGGTCGTAAGAGAGCCCGGCGGAGATTCGCATGCGGCCGGCCGTGGCGACGGTGACGGGCGTGCCGTTGTGGGCAAAGAGCTCGATGCCGGCGGAGTTGACGTGCTGCACGTAAGCGAGCGTCGAGCCGCTGCTTTCATACCAGCCGAAGACCGCGCCGCCGGCGCCGTCGGGCAGAAACGTCGGGAAGGCCTGGACAGGCAGCGTGCCGCCGTCGTAGATGATGCGCGGGCTGCCCGCGTTCCACTGCGGCGCGCCGGCCGGGCTGAGCTTCTGGCAGTAGAGGTGGCGGTTGCTGGTAATGCAGTTGCTGCCGGTGCAGCGGGCCCAGTTGACGATGACACTGCCGGCGTCGCCGGGCTGGATGTCGCACAACTGGTAGGCGCGGCTGGTGGGCATAGGCGGGTCGGAGAGGACCACGCCGCCCGGTCCCCACTGATCGACGCCGGCGGAATCGAGCTTGTGCAGCACGATGTTCAGCCCCTCGATCCAGCCGACGACGTAGTAGCCGTCGCTGGTGGCGGCGACCTTGGGGTTGTGGCTGCCGCCAGGCGTGGCGAAGACGACGCCGTTGGCGCCCCATTGCAGGTTTCCGGCGGAGTCGACCTTCTGGGCCGCGAGCTCGGAGAAATTGACCGTTTCGTAAATGAGCACGGCGTTGTCGGAGGCGTCGATCGCCAGCCCGTAGTCCTCGGTCGAGCTGACCGAGCGGTCGCGGACCAGCACGCCGTTTGCGGCCCACTGCGGGTTGCCGTTGCGGTCGAGGCGCTGCAGGTAGGGGTCGTATCCGCCGGCGCGGTTGTCGAACCAGCTGATGTAGGTGCCGCCGCCAGCCGCGTTGCGAACCTTGGCCTGAGTCTGATCGTCGGCGGCCGCGGCGATGACCGTGTTCAGCGCGGCGTTGGCGTTCCACTGGGCGGAGGCCGTTCGCGCGGCGACGACCACGGCGAACGCCGACAGCAACAGCGCGCGTGTGCGGTGATGGAACATGGGGAACCCCTTTCCAGAGTTGGACCCGGACCCCGGGCAGTTGGAGCGGTCGAGCGCCACCCGCGGCATGCCGGGACGAATGGCGTCGAGCCGTTCGACACTGTACGAAATCTGGCCGTGGCAGGTCAATGCGCGGCGGGTCGCAGTTCGGAAATCAGCTGTCGCGCCAGCGCGCGGGCGGCCGTCCGGTCGCGGAGTTGGCCGTTGAGTTGGGCGCGGTAGACGCGTTCGAGGATGACGCGATAGGCCGGCCCGGCGGGCAGATGAAGCGCCGCCAGGTCGTCGCCCGAGAGCAGCGGTGGGGGGGCGACCTCGCTGTGCGGAATGGCACGGGCACGGCGCAGCAAGGCGCGGCAGGGAGCGGGCGATTGGCCGCGCGCCGCCAGCTCGGCGGTGTGGAGGGCGAGCAGTTCGCCGAATCGCGGATGGGCCATGAGCAGCTTCAGATCGGCGACTTCGCGGCGCGGCAGCTCGGGCAGCACTGCGGCGCGCTCCACCAGCCAGGCGATGGCAACGCGGGTGTCGTTGCTCGTCCGCAGCGCGCGGGCGGTGGCGTGCAGCTCGGCGGCGGGCCGGCCGAGCAGGATCGCGGCGAAGGCCAGCTCGACCGGGGCGCGGCGCGGCAGGGCGGCGAGGCGGCGTTCGATGAGCCGCGCATCGCGCGCCAGGGAGGCCGCGCCGGCCCACAGGTGCGGGAGCAGCCGCAGCTCGCACGCGTCGCGCCAGCCGGCGGCGCGCGACGGATGGCTGAGGATCGACGACAGCTCTTCGAAGATGCGTTCCGGCGAGACGCGCGCGATGTGCGGCGCGTTGCGTCCGATGGCGGCGCGCGTCTTCGACTCGATCGGAAAGCCCAGCCGCGCCGCGAACCGAACCGCGCGAAGCATGCGGAGGTGGTCTTCCTCGAAGCGGCGCTGCGGCTCGCCGATGGCGCGGATCACGCCGCTCGCCAAGTCGCGCTGCCCGTCGACGTAGTCGATGATGCGCCGCGCCAGCGGGTCGTAGAACATGCCGTTGATGGTGAAGTCGCGCCGCTGGGCGTCGTCGGCCGGCTCGCTGAAGCGCACCGCGTCGGGGTGGCGACCGTCGGAGTAGGCGGCGTCGCTGCGAAAGGTCGCGACTTCGACCCAGTGCGGCCCGGCGCCGACCAGCACGACGCCAAACTGGGCGCCGACCTGCCGCGTGCGCCGGAAGAGGCGGATGATCTCCTCGGGGCGGGCGTCGGTGGCGACGTCGTAGTCGTCGGGCCGGCGGCGCAGCAGCATGTCGCGCACGCAGCCGCCCGCGAAGTAGGCCCGTCGATCGGCGTCGCGCAGGCGGCGGACGATGCCCAGCGCGGCGATGCGCGGCGTCATCGGGCGCGGCGCGCTCATGCCGCCGCCCCGCGCGCCAGAAACGCCAGCGACATCGAGCCGTAGTCGTGGCGCTCGGCGATCGTCCAGCCGCCCGGAAGTAGCTGGTCGGGCACCAGCGCCCGATCGAACCGCCAGACCAGTGGGGCGTTGCGCGAGACGGGCAGCTCGACGGCGAGGCGGTGCAAGACGCGGCCGAGAGGCGAGTCGTCGGTCAGCGCGGCGCTCATCGGGTAGGGCGGGTCGAGGAAGACGAGGCCGAACGGGTCCGCGCCGGGCGGTCGCACGGCGGCCGTTTCGGCCCGGGCGGCGACGATTCGGGCGGCGGACTCGAGCTCGAGATCGGCGACGTTGGCCCGCAGGCAGGCGAGCGCGGCGCGATCGCATTCGACCAGCGTTGCCGACCGCGCGCCGCGCGAGAGCGCCTCGATGCCCAGGCCGCCGGCGCCCGCGAAGAGGTCGAGCACGTCGATGGGGGGGATCTCGCCCGGGAGGCCGAACCGGGCGCCGAGCCGGTCGAAGAGCGCCTGCTTGACGCGATCGAGAATGGGTCGCGTCGCGGCGCCGCTCGGGCCGCGCAGCTTTCGTCCGCGGAGGCGTCCGACGATCACGCGCATTGCGCGATTATACTCGGCGGCGCGCGGTCGCGCGGCCGGCGCGGGCCGGGTCACCGCTCGCCAAACTTCGGTGGGGCGGGTAGTTTCATCCGCGTGGCGAACCAACCTATTCCAGCGGTCAAGGGCACACGCGACCTGTATCCGGCAGAGTACGCGCCGGTCGGGGCGATTCTCGAGACGTGGCGGCAGGTGTCGCTGCGGCACGGGTTCGACGAGTTCGACGGCCCGACGCTCGAACACACCGAGCTCTACACCCGCAAGAGCGGCGACGAGATCGTCGAGCAGCTCTTCACGCTCACCGATCGCGGCGGACGCTCGCTGGCGCTGCGCCCGGAGATGACCCCCACGCTGGCGCGGATGGTCGCGGCGCGGGCCGGCTCGCTGCCTCGGCCGATCAAGTGGTTCTGCCTGCCGCGGATGTATCGCGGCGAGCGGCCGCAACGCGGGCGGCTGCGCGAGTTCTACCAGTGGAACGCGGACATCTTGGGCGTCGAAGGGCCGCTGGCGGACGCCGAGTGCATCTTCGTCGCGGTCGATGCCCTGCGTGAACTGGGTCTGACGGCGGCCGACGCGGCGGTGCACATCAGCGATCGGCGGCTGATTCAGCAGGTCCTGCAGAACTACGCCCGCGTGCCGCCCGAGCGGCTCGACGCGGCGTTTGCGCTGCTCGACAAGGGGGCGCGGCTGCCGCGCGAGGAGATGGCGCGGCGCTGGGGCGAGGCGTTCGCCGAGTCGCGCGCCTACGACGACATCTGGGGCGTGCTGGGGTCAAGCACGCTGGCCGACCTGAACGCCCGCTGCGGCGGGGGGGCAGGGCTGGACGCGGCCATCACCGCGAACATCGAGCGGCTGTTCGAGTCGCTGACCGACTTCGGGATCGCCGATTACTGCAAGCTCGACCTGCACGTCGTGCGCGGCCTGGCGTATTACACCGGCGTGGTGTTCGAGGCATACGATCGCGCGGGGACGCTGCGGGCGATCTGCGGCGGCGGGCGCTATGACAACTTGCTGGAGACGGTGGGGGGACCGCGGCTGACCGGGGCGGGCTTCGGCATGGGCGACGTCGTGCTGCTCGAGCTGCTGACGGACCTGGGGCGCGTCCCGAAGCTGGCGCACGCGGGCGGGGGGGTGTACGTGGTCGGCGTGGCGCCGAAGGTCGAGGGAGAATCGCCCGAGGCGGCCGGCGCGCGGCAGCGAAAGCGCGAGCGTTTGCAGCACGGGCTGGTGGGGGGGCTGCGGCGGGGCGGATACCGGGCCGAGTTCTCGCACCAGAGCGGCAACGTCGGCAAGCAGATGCAGAAGGCTGCCGAGCGCGGCGCGGCGTTTGTCGTGTTCGTCAGCGATCGAACGATGGAGCAGGGCATCGTGGAACTGAAGGACATGTCCACGGGCCAGCAACGCGAGGTGGCGCTCGACGAGCTGATGCAGAACCCACCCGCCTACCTGGGCCCGCCGCGCGACTAGCCGTGCCACGCAGCCTACGAGCTGGCGTTCGAGGCCTACCTGTCGCCGCGGAATGGCGTTTGTGTCGGTCGAGTCGATGCGGCGGGTCGTGCCGGGCAATCCCGGGCTGAAGGTGTTCGATTACGTCGTCTATCCGGTCGACGGGCCGAACTACCTGGTCGAGGTGAAGGGTCGCAAGCGAGTTCGCCATGCCAAGCAGCGGCAGGAATCGTACGAGTGCTGGGTGACGGCGGCGACCTTTCGGGGCTGGACGAATGGCGGCAGGTGTTCGGCGACCAGTTTGAACCCGCCTTCGCCTTCGCCTATTGGCGCGTCGGCGAGACGACCTGCGACGGCGACGGCGTCGTGCTGGCGGGGCGGGCGTATGCATTCCGCGTCGTGCGGCTCGACGACTACGCCGCCCATCAGCGCCGGCGCTCGCCGCGCTGGGGAACGCTGACGCTCTCGACGGCCGACTTTCGCCGCCTCGCGAAGCCGCCCGACGTGCTCTGGCCGACGGAGTGAGTCGCGGCTTTACGGTGCGCGGCTCGGCCGTATAATTGCGCGCATGGGCCGCGTGATTGAACTGCGTCGTCGCGGATGTGCGATCTGGGCCGGGCTGATTGCCGCCGGAATGAGCCTCGCGGCCGCGCCCAGCCTGGCGCAGAACCCGAACCCGGACGACGAGGCGGTACGCGGAACGGTCACCATGCTGAAGCCCCAGACGCCGCTGGCGGCCTGGGGACTGGCGGCCTTCTTCCTGATCGCCTGCCTGGCGATCGCCTTCAAGAACAGCAAGCGGGGACATCTCGACTAGCCGCGGCCAGGCGTGCGGTGCGGAGCGATTCCGAATGTCAAAGCGTGGGCTGATTGTTCTGCTGGTCGGACTCAACATGGTTCTGGCGACCACGCTGGTCCTGATTTCGGGCGGGCTGCCGGCGGCCTACGCCCAGGCGGCGCCGCTGGCCGCGAACTACCTGATGGTCTCAGGCGTGATTCAGCAGAGCCACGATGCGCTGTACATCATCGACCTGGCCAATCGCGACCTGCACGTGTTCGAGGTCGATCGCACCACGCGGCGGCTGTTTCATCGCGACGTTCGCGACCTGCTGCAAGACTTCCGCGGTGGCCGCTAGCCGGCCGGAGAAGCTGTCATGATTGATCGCCAGACCTTTGCGATTGGCGTGCTTTCGATCACCGCGGCCGTGCTGCTGGTGGGCATCCTTGTGGTGGCGTCGCTGCCGGCTCCGGCGCTCGCGGTCGGGCAGACCGATCGCGGCGGCGACTATCTGATGGTAACCAGCCAGTTCAACACCGGCACCGAGCTGGTCTTCGTGGTCGATGGCGCGGTCGGCCGAATGATCGCCTACGCCTACAACCTCAATACCCACGGCCTGCAACTGTGGGACCAACTTGAATTCTCGCGCGTCACCCGCAACGCCGAAAAGCCCGCGGACGACAACACGCGGCGACGGAAGTAGGACATCGCGCGGCCGGGCGCACCCGTCCTGACGTATCCGTACCTCGTTAACCGGATCACACGGCGGAATTCAGCCGTGCATGCCCCCCGGCATACCCAACGCAACGGAACATGCGTTCTGGGACGTTGAGCGGGGGGGCTGGATCGGCCGGATCAGTTCCGGTCTGCGCGACGGCGGCGCGTTCCCTTTGCGCGGCGCGTGCACGAACCGGGTCCGGATCCAGCCGCCATTCACGCCACTGCGGCCAATGCCAGCAGAATCCGCCGCCCGGCCGGTGTGAGTTCGTACTGGTTCCGCCGGGCGATCGCGATGACGCCGGCCCGTTCCAGCGCGCGAATGTGGTGGTACAGCGGGCCGGTCGCCAGGCCCAGGGCGCGGCTGAGGAGCCGATGCGAGTCGGCCCCGGCGGCGATGGCGCGGCAGACGGCCAGTCGCCGGGGATGGCTTAGGCCCGCGACGATTCGCGTCGCGGGACGATCGGCGCCGAGTCCGGCGAGCAACTGCGCCAGGCCGCGGCCGCCGGGCCGGCGTCTCAGGGCAGACTTGTGCCACGCGTCGACGTGCGATGATCGGGCGTCGGCCCGGGCGATCGCGACCAGGACAGCCCAGCCGTGACGGCCCGGGTGTCGCAGCTCGGCGAGGAATTGGTCGATTCGCCGGGCTGCGGAGCGATGCGATCTTGGCAGGATCGCGCGCCGCGGTCTGCGTCGGCGCGTCGGGCGGGTGGCACGACTGGCGGGTCGGGTTGTTCGTTGGCGGGTCATAGCGACTCCCGACGCCCCACTCGTGGGCGGCGGGCGTCATTCGTTGATTGTGCCAATTCGTGTCGCGGCCGCGGGCCACGGATCCCAATGACGGGCTCCGCCGCGCCCCGCCACCAAGCACTATCGACCATCTGAGACTATATTCTAGAATTCTAGAATATCGTATGGCGAGGCGGACCCAAAGCTGAATTCGGTTTCTGCGTCCGGGCGGTGGCGGGCCCTTCGGGGCCAGGCCCCCCGCCGTTTCCGCCGGGCACGTGCGGGCGGCGAGCCCGCGACCGCGCCGGACTGGCACCCGGACAACTTCAATGGTCCGCGCAAAGCGACTCGCCATCGAACGGCCGCCGCGACTTTCCCGAGAGCGGCGGCTGTGCCGGCGGTCAGAGTGGTCTTCGGTGCCGTTGCCGGAAACCGTGCCGCGACGGCGCCTGTTCGATGGGAATCGCGACAGGATGCTGCGTCGGCCGCCCCGTGCGGTCGCGAGGGTGATGGGAGCGATGGTTGGCGTTCCAGCGATACTTGGATCGGGGTTCTCGAGGGCGATCGGGTTGCATGCTGGGCTTGCGAAAGAATGTCGGTGAACCATGCCGGTGTTCCGGAGCGCCGCGACCGCCCTTTCGGCGCCTGGAGATCGGCGCGACCGCGCGCGTTCGATTGGAGATTGCTCCGACGATTGCGGCGCCGTTGGGTAATTCTGGGGCGACGCACCGGCGTTCGGATAGTGCGCGGGCGATCGAATCGAATCTGGAGTGCCATCGGACTCCCAGGCGGCACGCCAAGGCCGAATTCGCCCCTGTCCGCCTATCGCATGGGTCCTGATTATCTGATTCTAGAATGCTGGAATATGGCAAGTGCAGACGAGGCGAGGCGAGGCCAGCTCGCTGCAACCGTTGCGCCTGAACGCGTGAGTGGAACTCCAGGGTGCAGCGCGAGGTGATGCCACAGGGTGGTACTGAGCGCGTGCCAGAGGGTACGGAAAGTATTCAGGCGCCGCTCGCGCCTCTTTGGTGCGCGTGGCGGGGTGTGTCTGTCGCCTACTGCGAATTCATGCTGCTGCGGCAGGATCCCGTTTTCACGATGCGCAAGCCATGTGCCGCGGAAACCCGGGCACGTTTCGCGGTCGTGACGGCCCAGCCTGGCCGCGGCCGGCCTGCCGTGCGTGTGGTGCCGGCGTATGCCGCGCCGGCATTGGGGGCGGCTGGCAGCGGCGTAAATCCCAGGAGACGCGATCCAGTCAGCGCTCCAGCCAATGCGATTTTGCGGGTCTTCGTCAGCGTGGCCCACCGCCGTCGTGGCCGAAGCCCCCCACCATGCCCGCCCCTGCTGACCGCCGGCACGACACGCCGGTCCCACGCACATCCGCGATTGAAGATTGACACCCGCGCCACGCGCCGGCTATAAGTCGATGGCTCCGTGCGGGTTTCGCGGGCCACGACGCGTCGGTCGGCCGCGCCTCGCGGGGCACGAGCGCCCGCCAGACGCGTTCCCAGCGAGGGGCATGCCGTGATCCACTCCGGTCCAAAGCCGCTCAAGGTCGCGCTCGAAATTCACCGCCGGCTGATGCAGGAGCTGGGGCGTTTTCTCACGCCCGAACAGCGGCGCGACTTCGTCCGCGTGACCAAGCTCATGGACGAGGCCGAAAAGAACCACGTGATCGAAATCACGCGTCTCCACCAGCGCACCGCGCAGGCCAACGACCCCGGCCGTGCCCCCCCCACCGCGCCCGAGCCGCGCCGCAAGCGATTCTGGTTCTCGTCGTGATCGCCAGCCCCGCGACCCCGGAGGGTTGAGCCGTGCAGCCCCGCCGCCGGCGCGCCGCGTTCATCGTGCTGCTCGCGTTCCCGTGGGCCGGTAGCGGCCTTGCCACTCCCCCACGGGCGCCGCCCCATGTCGTGCCCGTCACGCTCAACGCCCTGCCGGCAGACACGCTGGCCGTCCTCTTCTGCGAACCGCTCCGCCATCCCGCGCGACCCGCGGCGAGCTCGGCCCCGACGTCAGACACCGAACTGTCGCTTGGCGGCATGCTCGAACTGGCCCATGGCCTGGGGCTGGTTTCGAGCGATAACCCGGCCTGGTCCGACCTGCTCGGCAGCCTGCCGCTGCTTGGTAACTATCGCTTCGCCGTCGCCTTGCTCGACGTGCTGCCGCCGCCGGCAACGCAGATCGCTTCGGGCGCCGCCGACAGCGCGGTGCCGGCATTGCAGGCCGCTCTGGTCATCGAAACCCGCGGCGACAACGACGCCCTCCTCGCCGCGATCGATCGCGTGGTCTCGCGCTACACCAACAGCCAGCTGGCGCAACTGAGCGCGCCGCAATACGGCCGCTACGAGGCGCAGCGCCTGGTCGATCGGCGGAACCCCGACTGGGCCGTGGTCGAGTGGCTGGCGATGGACGACCTGTTCGCGGTGACGATTGGCGACGGCGCCGCGGCGCGGCTGGTGGCGGCCTATGGAGACTGCACGCCGGGCCGTGCGCTGCATGCCGATCCGTGGCTGCAGCAGTCCTTCGAGCGCGCGGCGCCGCGCGACCTGCCGCTGCACGGCGCGCCGGCTCCGCTCGTCGGGCTCTATTTCAACCACGCCCGCAGCGCGGCGCGGCTTGCGCCGGACTGGCGCGACCGGCAGGCCCGCGCCCTGGCCGCGCTCGGGTCGAGCGACCTGCTGCGCGAGCTGTGGCGATTCGACCGCGTCGGCCGGGAGCTTCGCATTGCCCGCGTGTCGCGCGGCGCCGGCGCGGACCGGCTGACCGACTACACCCCTGTCGACGCCGTCCGCAGCCCGCCTGCCAGCCGAGTGCCCGCCGCAGCGCAGCATGTGGCCGTCATTCGCACGCCGGTCGGCCCGCTGGTGCGCCACGTGGCCGACGCGATTGTTGCGACGCGCTCGACCGCGCGGGCCGCGGGCTGGCGACGCTTCTGGCAGCAGCTCGAGCGGGACGCCGGGTCGGACCTCGACACGGTTCTCCTCGACAATCTCGGCGGTGAGCTGATCGTCTGCGACTTTCCGCGGCACCCGCTTGAGCTGCCGTTCGCACTGACGCTGGTCGCGCCCCTGCGCGACGCGGACGCGTTCCGGGCCGCGCTCGAGCGCGTCCTGGCGGCCTGGGGCGCCAAGCTGGCGCCGGCCGGCAAGGGTTCACTGTTCCGACTCGCGCTGGACCGAACGACTGATGGAATCTGGTACCTGCGGCTGGGGCTGGCGGGGCCGGCCGTCAAGGTGGCGCGGCGGCACGTGATCGTGAGCTGGTCGCCGCAGGCGCTGCGCGAGGCGCTGGCGCAATTCGAGCCCGAGTCGCGCTAGCGAACCGGCGGGCCGGGCCCTATACTGCCCGGCTTCCGCACGGGCGGACAACCGGCATTTCGCAGTTCGAAATCCGACTCCAGCACCGATGGGTTGAACAGGAGCCAGCCATGAAATACGACGTGACCGATCTCAAACTCGCCGCCAAGGGCAAGAAGCGCATTCTCTGGGCCGACGCCGACATGCCCGTTCTGCAGCAGGTTCGCGCCAGCTTCGCGAAGCAGCAGTCGCTGCGCGGCATTCGCATGGCCTGCTGCCTGCACGTGACCGCCGAAACCGCCAACCTGATGCGGACGCTCAAGGCCGGCGGGGCCGACGTGGCGCTGTGCGCCAGCAACCCGCTTTCGACGCAGGACGACGTCGCCGCCAGCCTGGTGAAGGACTTCGACATCCCGACTTATGCCCGACGCGGCGAGGACGTGCCCACGTTCTACAAGCACCTCAACGCCGTGCTCGACCGCAAGCCCAACCTCACCATGGACGACGGCGCCGACCTGGTCAACCTGCTGCACACCAAGCGCGTCCGCGAGGCCGGCAACATCATCGCCTCGATGGAGGAGACCACCACCGGCGTCATCCGTCTGCGGGCCATGGAGGCCCAGGGCATGCTCAAGTTCCCCGTCATCGCCGTGAACGACGCCGCCACCAAGCACCTGTTCGACAACCGCTACGGCACCGGCCAGTCGACCATCGACGGCGTCATCCGCGCCACCGACATGCTGCTGGCCGGCAAGCGCGTCGTCGTGGCCGGGTTCGGCATGTGCGGGCGCGGCGTGGCGGCCCGGGCCCGCGGCCTGGGGGCGCACGTCATCGTCACCGAAATCGACCCGCTGCGGGCGCTGGAGGCCGTGATGGAAGGCTACCAGGTCTGCACCATGGACGAGGCCGCCCGCGAAGGCGACCTGTTCGTCACCGTGACCGGCAACAAGCACGTGCTGGCCGAGCGCCACCTCAAGCTGATGCGCGACGGCGCCGTCATCTGCAACAGCGGCCACTTCGACGTCGAGATCGACATCCCCGCGCTGCGGAAGCTCTCCAAGACCGTCAACCGCCAGGTTCGCGTGAACGTGGACGAATACGTCCAGCGGAACGGCCGGCGGATCTACCTGCTGGCCGACGGCCGGCTGGTGAACCTGGCCGCGGCCGAGGGCCACCCGGCCAGCGTCATGGACATGAGCTTCGCCACCCAGGCGCTGGCGTCGGAGTTCGCCTGCAAGGCCAACGGCCGGCTGAAGGTGGGCGTGGTCAACGTGCCCAAGGAGATCGAAGACTGGGTTAGCGGGCTGAAGCTCAAGGCGATGGGGGTGAGCATCGACAAGCTGACGCCGGAGCAGAAGAAGTACCTGTCGTCGAGCAGCGAGGGGACGTAGGCGAGAGTTCGCGCGCGCAATCTGAAGTCAAAAAGCTTGCCGGCCCACGGCGGCTACGTAACCGCCCGGAGATTCTGGTTGGAGTCTTAGGCTGGTTACTTCGCCGTCGCGTGCAGGTATTGAATCACGTCCAGCGCCGGCTGGAGCAGCGGGCTGCCTTCGCGGCCCTTGGCGGCCTCGGTCAGCAACTGGTTAGCCTTTTCCAGCTCGTCGCGCCGCTCGCCGTCGGTTGTCGCCAGTTGCGAGCGGAGCAGGTGGGCCGCCCCCAGCGCCGACTGGAACTGCCAGCGGTAAT
Source organism: Phycisphaerae bacterium (assembly GCA_046350375.1). Classification (GTDB taxonomy): domain Bacteria; phylum Planctomycetota; class Phycisphaerae; order UBA1845; family UTPLA1; genus JAXMAO01. The sequence goes on along the minus strand of JAXMAO010000006.1, from coordinate 207,146 downwards.
GCTGCCCCGACAGCCGCGTGGCTCCGACGGTGACTGCGTAGTTGCCCGCCCCCACCAGTTTGTCGGCCCGCGTCAGCTCGTCGATCGCCTTGTCCACCAGCCCCACGGCCTTCTTGCGGGCCTCGCCTGTCGCCGCGTCCTCGGCCGATGGCTTCGGTTTTGACTCGTCCGCCCCGACCGCCTGGGCCGCGCTTGCCAGGTCGCCCATCCGCCCGACCAGCGCGTCGCCCGCCGCCAGCATCACCTCGGCCGCCAGGAATCGCGCCGACGCCTCGGCGTCCTTGTCGTTCGCCAGCTCCTGCAACCGGGCGTTCGGCTTGTCGGGGGGCAGCGAGCGGACGATGCTCGCCGCGTCCTGGGCGCGCTTCTGCGCCGCCGAGGCCGCCGCCTGGGCCGACCGCGCCGCCGCGTCGAACGCATTGACCGCCTGCGTTTCGGCCGCCCGCGCCTCGCTCATCCAGTCATGAACGCGTTTCATCGACGCCTCGCCGGCGGTGGCACACTCGTCGGCGAGCTTGGTGTATTCGTCGCGCTGCCGGCCGAGATCGGCCGCCGTTGCCTGAACCTCGGTCAGCAGTTTGCGATGCTGCTCGAGCCCGGAGGAGATGATGCCGGCGCTCTCGCGCAGCCGGTCGCGCACCTCGCGCAGCGTCACCAGCCCCAGCTCCACCTGGCCGCCGCTGTAGGTCGCGCCCAGAAGGTCGCCGTCCGGCGGCAGGGCCACGGTCGCCCCCACCAGGGCGCCGTTCTCCAGCTCATCGGCCCGAACCTGGGCGCGGCGCGACTCGTCCGACCAGCGCACATACTCGCTGCGATAGCTCCCGAAGGCCGCCAGCGACACCGGCGCGCTCCCGCCCGGCTGGCCGGCCTGGTTCATGCGGGCCAGCTCCTGTTCGGCGGCTTGGACCGTCCCGCGGGCCTTTTTCGCCTCAGCTTCGCGGCTGTTGACCGCCTCCTCGACGCGCTTCAGGCCGGACTCGACCTTCTCCAGGCTTTCTTCCATGCCGTGGATCGTGCCTTCGAGCTGCGTGATGTAGTCAGAGGGAATTCGCCCGGCCACTTCGCGCGCCCGGCGGCGCGCGTCGCGCGCGATCAACGACAGATCGCCGGCCGCGGCCCGCTCGGTCGACGCCAGCCGCCGCGCCAGGTCGGCGCGATTGGCCGCCAGTTGCCCCTGCAATCGGGCCGTCAGCGCTGCCAGCGCGTTGGCGGCGAAGTCGCTCCGCGCCGCCGCGCCGCCGACGCTTTGCCCCATGACCGCCTTCAGGCGGCTGTCGGCGTCGCGCAGCGCGGCCTCGTTCTCAGTGAATCGCTTGGTCAGCTCGTTGAAGGTGTTCCGCGCCACGGTGGATGGCGTGCCGCCCAGTCCCTTGGGCGCCGTCCGATCCAGGGCCGAAATGGCCCGACCGGATTCGGTCAACTGTCGCTCCACGTCACCCAGCGCCGCGCGGCTCCGCTCCGCCGTCTTGACGGCCGCATCGACCGTGAGCTTCACCTCGTCGGCCAGCTTGCGGCGCAGGTCGGCGAGCCCGGCGATGTTGGCGTCGCAGGCGACCAGCCGCGCGGCGATCCGCTGCAAGTCGGGCCGGATGGCGTCGTCCAGCGCGTCCGAGTCCGAGCGGGTCAATGACAGGTAGAACGGCGCCCCCACCACCGCGGCCGCAACCAGGCCGGTCACGATCCATGCTCCGACGCTGCCGCCGCGTTTCTTCGGGGCCGTTGCCATGGGCTGTACTCCGGGGAACTCTCAACGTCGACCCCACGCATAAGCCGTGTGGTCTTCGGGGCTTGTTGCTCCTACCTTACCCCATTTTATCGGCCAAGGTCAAGCTTCGCCTTGGCTCAATCCAACCCTCCGCCGCGCCGATTCAGCGCCCCCCGGTCTGGCCGCGCTGCTTGACCCCCAGTTGGAAGCAGAGCTGCTCGAGGTGCACCGCCATGTCGACCGCCGAGGTTGCCACCGTCTCGGGCACGTTCAGCACCACCGGGGCGAAGTTCAGCAGTCCGCGAACCCCCGCCGCAATCAGCCGGTTGGCCGCCTCCTGGGCCGACTCGGCCGGCACGGCCAGAATCGCCAAGCGCACGTCATGCTGCTGCACCACGGTCGCAATGTCGGACACCGGCCGGACGGTCACACCGGCCGTTCCGGGCACAACTTGCCCGGCCTTGCGGGTGTCCGAGTCAAAGACCGCCACCAAATTGAAGCCGCGTTTCACAAAGCCGCGATAGGCCGCCAGCGCCGAGCCGAGGTTTCCCGCGCCGACCAGCACGACGTTGATAGGCCGGTCGGTGCCCAGGATGCGGCGGATCCGCTCGGACAGCGCCGGGACGTCGTACCCGATGCCGGGCTGGCCGAACTGCCCGAAATAGGCCAGGTCCTTGCGGACCTGGGCGTCGGTCAGCCCGAGCGCGGCGCCGAGCCTGCGGCTGGAGACGGTGCGATCGCCGGCGCGCTGATGGGCCTCGAGCTCGCGCAGGTAAAGGCTGAGCCGCTTGACGGCGGGCCCGGGAATATGGCCGGGGAACGGTGACTCTGAGTTCGGAGCGGACGCGCCGGACACGTGAGCGGACTATATCCAGCGGCAAATTTCGGAGTCAAGCGGCCCCGATCGGGCCGCTCCGGCGGCCCGCGGCGCTTGACAGCTTGTCGCGCTGAATGATAGTTTCGATGGCGTTCCCGCGGCCGCGAAGCGGTGCACCCAGACCCGCCCGGTGCCGTCCGCGGCTTACGAAGCCATCCAGCGAGGAATCTCCGCCGCCATGAGCCGAGTCGCCCGCGTCGCCGCCGTCATCCTTCTCCTCTCCGGGTGCGGCACGGCCCTGGCCCAGAGCGAGCTGGCTCCCCTGCTCACCAAGAGCGAATTCTCGACCGCCGACGCGGCCCGTGTCGGCGATTGGTGCGACCAGAAGGCCCGTGCCGTTCAGGTTGCCAGCGAGCGAAACGACGATGCCGCGATCGACAAGGCGCTGGCGGAGTTCGAGAAGGTCGCCGCCGAGAAGAGCGCCACGCCCCAGTTCCGCGAGCTGTTCGGCGGGCAGTGCGCCCGGGCGCTGGGGCCGCTGACGACCGGCGGCTCGCTGCGCGTCGCGACGCGTATCACGCTGTTCTTCCAGTCGCTGCCGGTGCCCGGCACGCGCGAGGCGCTGGTCGCCGCGCTTTCTGCGCCGCAGTCGGCCGTGCGCTATGCCGCCGCCGCCGGGCTCGAACGGCTGCACCCCGCGCTGGCGCGCCCGGCCGAGTTCGAGCCGGTCTTGCACGCCTTGGGGCAGGCCGGCGTGGCCGAGAGCGACCCGCTGGCGCTCAAGCAGATTTACCGTGCGCTCGACATGGCCGGCTCGGTGAAGGAGTTCGCCGGCGCCGACGCCGCCGCCGAGGCATTGTTGACGATTCTCAACGCGCGGGTCACCGGCGTCGCCAGCGGCGCCCGCAGCCTGGAAGCCGATCTGCCGGGCTTCGCCGCGCTGGCCGACACGGCCCCGCTCATGAAGGACGCGGCGCTGCGGACGCGCCTGGTCCAGATCGCCGCCCGGTACCTGCTGGCGGTCGCAAACCGCTACGTCGAGCTCGGCCCGGCCGGCGGCGGCGCGGCGCTGGCGGGCCCGGCCGAGTCGATCGAGCGCGCCCTGGAGGCGCTGGTTCGCGCCGCCCAGTCGGACACGGCCATGCCGGCCGGCGGTGCACGGGTCTCGGCCCGCATTCGCGCCAAGGCCGACGCCAAGGCGGTGCGCGAGTCGCTGGCGGGCTGGATTGGCGCCGAGGGCAAGCCGGGCGCATTGAACGCCGCGCCGTGGCGCCTGCCGGTCGGACTCTCGGAATGACCCCGCTGCCGTCCGGGCGCCGCGGGCGCTGGACGCCGCTCTGCATGCTGCTGGCGCTGGTCGCCGCCGCCGCCGGCGTCGCGCGCCTCACGCCCGGCGACGCCCGTGCCGACCTGCGACTGGTCGACTCCGTCTCGATCGCCACGCTCGACCCGGCCCAGATCAGCTGGCTGCAGGACATCCGCGTCATCGCCCAGCTCTATGAAGGACTGTGCGCCTACGATCGCGCCGGCAACGGGATTGTCCCCGGCTGCGCCGAGCGCCTGGTCGACCCGTCCGACGACCCGCGACGCGCCTGGCGCTTTCGCATACGCGCGGACGCCCGCTGGAGCAACGGCGACGCCGTCTCCGCCGACGACTTCCTCTTCGCCTGGCGCCGCGCGATCGAGCCGGGCACGGCCCGCGACTACGCTTTCTTCTTCGACGCGGTGCGCGGCGTGCGCGACTACGTCGCCTGGCGCGGCCGCGAGATCGAACGCCTCGCGCGGCTTCCCGCCGGCGAGCGGGCAGACGCCGTCGCCCGTCACCTCCGCGAGGCCGACGCGCGCTTCGCCACGGTCGGTCTGCGGTGCCTCGACGCGCACACGCTTCAGATCGATCTCGAGCGGCCGGTGGCCTATCTGCCGGCGCTTCTGGCCTGTCCGGTCTTCCTGCCGCTGCACCGCGCGACGGTCGAGCCGTTCGGCCGCGTGGGCGAGTCTGGAACAATTTTTTACGATCCGCAATGGTGCAAGCCCGGCCGCACCTGCTACAACGGACCGTTCGCGCTGGCCGACTGGCGCTTCAAGCGCGGCCTGCGGCTGAGCGCCAACCCGGCCTACCGCGACGCCGCGAGCGTTCACCTGCGCAGCGTCGAGTGGATCGACGTCGCCGACGCCACCACCGCCTGGCTCATGTACGACACCGGCGCGGTCGACTGGATTCTCTCGCTCGAAGCCCCGTTCGTGCCCGCGCTGCTGGCCGGTCAATCGCCGCCGCGCCGCGACATCCACGCCTTCCCCGCGCTGGGCACCTACTTCTACAACTTCAACTGCGCCGCGCGACTACCCGACGGCCGCGCCAACCCGCTGCACGACCCGCTCGTCCGCCGCGCGATCGCGCAGGCCATCGACCGCGCCGCGCTGGTTCAGCACGTCACGCGCCGCGGCGAGCCGCCGGCCACGACGCTTGTTCCGCCCGGGCTCATCGCCAGGTACCCCGCCGTCGCCGGGCTGCCGTTCGACCCGGACGGGGCGCGGCGTGCCCTGGCACAGGCCGGCTGGCCCGGCGGCCGCGGCTTTCCCGAGGTCTCGCTGCTCTTCAGCAACGAGGCCGACCACGGCCTGATCGCCCAGTCCGTCGCCGCCATGTTGGCGCAGCACCTGGGCATCACCGTCCGGCTGATCGGCAAGGAGGCCCAGACCTATCGCGCCGACAAAGAGCGGCACGAGTTCATGCTGGCTCGCGCGAGCTGGTACGGCGACTACGCCGACCCCACCTCGTTTCTCGACGTCTTCCGTTCCGACTCCGGCAACAACGACTCCGACTACCGCGACGCCGACTACGACCGCCGCCTGCGCGCCGCGGACGATCTCGCCGATCCGGCCGCCCGGCTGGCCGCGCTGGCCGAGGTCGAGCGCGTCCTGGTGACCGACGCGGTGCCGCTGCTGCCGCTCTTCCACTACGTCAACGTCTATGCCTACAATCCCGACGCACTGGCGGGCGTCCGGCTCGATCCGCGGCTCGTGCCCGCGCTGGCGACCGTGGAGATCCGCCGTTGATCCGCCGAGCGCTGGTGCGGCTGCTCCAGCTTCCGTTGGTCCTCTTCGTTACCTACGCGCTGTCGTTCTGGATCGTCGTGGCCGTCCCCGGCAACCCGTTTCAGCGCGCCGGCGGACGCACCCTCTCGCCCGCCGTCGAGCAGGCGCTGCGGCAGCGCTACGGCATGAACGACAACTGGACCTTCTTCCGCCGCCACCTGGGCGGCGTGCTGCGCGGCGACCTCGGCCAGTCGACCCAGTACGAGAACTGGACCTGCAACGAGATCGTCGCCGCGGCGCTGCCGGTCTCGGCCGCGGTCGGGCTGTGTGGCGTGCTCATCGCGCTGGTGGGCGGCGTCACGCTCGGCACGCTGGCAGCGCTGCGGCCCGGGGGCGGCTGGGATCGCGCGGCGCTGGCAGTCGCGGTTGCCGGAGTCAGCCTGCCGACCTTTGTCACCGGGGCGCTGCTGCTGGTGCTGTTCTCCGCCGTGCTGCCGTGGCTGCCGGTGGGCGCCTGGGGCCGGCCGGCGGACCTGCTTCGCCCCGCGGCGGCGCTGTCGCTGCTGCCGATGGCCTACATTACGCGGCTGACCCGTTCCGCAATGCGCGACGTGCTGGCGGCCGACTTCATCCGCGCGGCCCGCGCCCGCGGGCTGACCACCGCCCAGATTGTCCGCCGTCATGCCCTGCGCAACGCCCTGCCGCCGGTCGTGCAGTACATCGGCCCGGCCGCCGCGTCGGCGATGACCGGCTCGTTCGTCGTCGAGCGCGTATTCAACGTGCCAGGCCTGGGCGTACACTTCGTCAACGCCATCCTGAACCGCGACCAGATGCTCATCCTGGCGACCGTGATCGTCTACTCGTCAATCCTGTTCGTGCTGAACATGCTCGCCGACGGCGCCGCCGCGCTGCTCGACCCGCGCCTGGGCGACGCCGCATGACGCCCGCCCGCCCGGCCGCCGTTCGCGTCCCGCGCCGCCTCGCAACCCGCGCCGCCGCCGGCACGCTGCTGCTGGTCGGCCTGGCCTGCTTCGTGCTGGCCCCGGCCGCCGCCCGGCGATCGAACGTCCAGCGGCTCGACCAGGCGCGCCGTCCGCCCGGCGCGGCCGCTCCATTCGGAACCGACGCCCTGGGGCGATCGCTGTTGTGGCGCTGCCTGCTGGGCGGCGCCACCAGCCTGGCGATCGCCGTCGCCGCGGCCGCACTCAGCGTCGCGCTGGGCGTCGGATGGGGGTCGCTCGCCGCGCTGGCGGGCGGCCGCACCGACGCCCTGCTGATGCGCGTGGTCGACGTGCTCTACGGCCTGCCCTACCTGCTGCTGGTCATCCTGCTGAAGATCGGCCTGTCGGGCGCGTTCGAGCGGATGCGGCTCGCGCCCGCCTGGGCCGACTGGCTGGTGGTGCTGCTCGCCATCGGCGGCGTCAGCTGGCTGACGATGGCGCGCGTCGTCCGCGCGGCGGTTCGCACGCTGGCGGTGCAGCCGTTTGTCGACGCGGCGCGGGCCGTCGGCCTCGGCCCGCTGGCAATCTGGTGGCGGCACCTGCTGCCGAACCTGGTCGGCGTCGTAACCGCCTACGCGACGCTGACGGTTCCGCAGGCGATCCTCCAGGAATCGTTCCTCAGCTTCCTGGGGATCGGCATTCAGCCGCCGCAGCCGAGCTGGGGCAACCTTGCCGGCGAGGGGCTGACCGCCATCAACGGCGTCGACAGCGCCTGGTGGCTGCTGGCTTTTCCGTGCGGTCTGTTGTCGATCACCCTCTTGGCGCTGAACGTCCTCGGCGACGCCGTCCGCGATGCACTCGACCCGCACCGGAGCCGGGCATGACGCCGCTGCTCGATGTTCGCGGCCTGGCGCTGCACGCCGACACGGTTGCCGGCCGGCTGCCGCTGGTGTGCGATGTCGATCTCTCGCTCGCGCGCGGAAAGGCGCTGGCGCTGGTCGGCGAGAGCGGCTCGGGCAAGTCGCTCACGGCACTGGCGATCGCGCGGCTGCTGCCGCCGGGCGTCGCGCGCAGCGCCGGGACGGTCTGCCTGGCGGGCGAGCCGATCGAGTCGCTCGACGAGCGGCAGTTTCAGCGCCGCGCCCGGTCGCGGATCGCCTTCGTGTTTCAGGACTCGGCATCGGCGCTCGATCCGCTCATGCCCGTCGGCGAACAGATCGCCGAGACGCTGCGGGTTCGCGGTGAACGCGCCGCACGGCCGACCAGGCCGCCGTCGAGGGCGCCGGGCGCGGGTCGGAATTCCCGCCCGCGCGCCGTCGCTCTCGCGCCTATCCGCACGAACTCGGGCGGCATGAAGCAGCCGCGTGCAGATCGCCGGCGCGCTGGTCAGCCGGGCCGAGCTGCTGATCGCCGACGAACCGACCACCGCGCTGGACGCCACCGTGCAGCGCAGATCTTCGCGCTGCTCGCCGAACTGCGCCGCGACGCCGGCGTGCGCTGCTGCTGATCACGCACGACCTGGGGGTCGCCGCCGCCGCGGCCGACGAGATCGCACTCATGTACGCCGGGCGCATCGTCGAGCGCGCCGGCCCGAGAGTTCCTCGCCGCGTCGCGCCATCCGTACGGCCGCGCGCTGCTCGACGCCGTGCCCACCCTTGACGCACCGCGCGGGCGCCCCTGATCGCCGGCCAGCCGCCCGCGCCGGGCCGGTTGCCGGACGGCTGTCCGTTCCATCCGCGCTGTCCGCTGGCCGATCGCGATTCGCGCTGCGCGACGCAACCGCCGCCGTTGGAGTGCGACGGCGCCGGCCGATCGTGGCGCTGCTGGCAGGTGAGCCGATGAGCGCAGTCACCTCGGCCGAGCCGCTGCTGCGCGTCCGCGACCTGCGGGTCTTCTTTCGCACGCGGCGCGACTGGCTATTTGGGCGTGCCGCGCCGGTTCGCGCCGTCGATGGCGTCTCATTCGACCTGCCGGCCGGCACGGCGCTGGGCGTCGTCGGCGAGAGCGGCTGCGGCAAGTCGACCCTCGCGCGGGCCATTCTGCGGCTGCTGCCGGTCGCGTCGGGCGAGGTTGCCTTTGCCGGCCGGAACTGGCTGGCGCTGCCGCCGCGCGAACTGCGCCGTGCGCGGCGATCGATGCAGATCGTCTTCCAGGACTCGGTCGGCAGCCTCAATCCGCGCCGCACTGTGGGCGACGCGCTGACCGAACCCATGCAACTCCACGGCGTGGCCCGCGGCGCCGCCGCCCGCACCGCCGCCGGCGAGTGGCTCGAGCGCGTCGGCCTGCCCGGCGACGCGCGGGACCGCTATCCGCACGAGTTCTCCGGCGGGCAGCGCCAGCGGATCGCCATCGCCCGCGCCCTGGTCACGGCGCCGCGCCTCGTCCTGCTCGACGAGCCGACCGCCGCGCTCGACGCGTCGGTGCAGGCCCAGATTCTCCAGCTGCTCGCCGAGCTGCGCCGCACGCTCGGCGTCAGCTACCTGTTCATCTCGCACCACCTCGCCGTCGTCCGGGCGCTGTGCGACGAGGTCGCCGTCATGTACGCCGGGCGAATCGTCGAGCGCGGCCCCGCGGCCGGCGTGCTGAACGCGCCGCGCCACCCCTACACGGCGAGCCTGCTGGCCGCGCACCTCGCGCCGGACCGCCCGGCCGGTCGGCTGCCGATCCTGCCGGGCGATCCGCCGTCGCCGGCCGACCTGCCGAGCGGCTGTCGATTTCACCCCCGCTGCCGCTGGGCCGAGCCGCTCTGCCGGCAGACCGAGCCGCAACTCGGCCCCGCGCCGCACGACAGCCGACACCTGGCCGGCTGTCACCGCGCCGATCAGATTGCGGCCGACCTGGCAGGCCGATAAGCTCTGGCCGCATTGGCCCGTGAGCCGCGGTCGATCGCTACGTTAAGGTTCGCTGGAGGTTGAGCGCGAGGCGCTCGCCGCCCCTCGCGCGAGTCGGAAGGACACTTGTAAGTGTTGTCGATACGAAGAGTTGTACATCCGCATCGATCGACGCTGCTGGTGCTGCTCGGACTGAACATCGCCGCGGCGCTGGCCGGCCCGCCGGGTGAGCCTGTCCGGGCGCGGCCCGGTCCGGCCCACCGCCCGGGCCTCGCTCTTCCCAACATCCACGCAGAAACGCCCGTCATCATCGTTTGCAGATCGCTGGACCGCTCGCTGGAGCGACTGAGCGAACTGTACAAGAAGCTCGGCGCCGAGCGCCAGGCCTATCCGATCGGGGCGCTGGAGGAACTGGGGCTTTCCGACAACGACATCGATTTCTCCGCCCCGATTCTGCTCGCCATCGCGACGCCGGAGTTCGACCGCCGCCCGGTCGTCATCTTCCGCCCCGTCGACGACAGCCGCTGGCGCCCCCCCCCGCCGCCGCCCGGCGGCGCCCCCGCGCGGGCGATCTTCCGCGTGCAGCGCGCCTCGGGTCGCACGCTGTACGTCGGCCGTCGCGATGACTGGGTCTATGCTGGCTCGGTTCCGCGCGACATCCGCCGGCTGATGCGCCCCAGCGAGCGCCCGCTGCAAGCCGCGCTCGACACGACCGAGAAAGAGCTGCTGCACCGGAGCGACCTGTTCGTTCGCGCCTGGGTGCCGGCGTGGCAGAGCAAGCTGGCGCAGCTGCTGGTGCTGGGTCGCTCGGCGATTGCCATTGCCGGCACGGCCGCGAATGGCGACGAGGCGTCCCGATTTCAGACTGCGTCGGTGAACTGGATGCTCGACGGCGCCAGCGTGCTGATCCGCGACCTGCGGTCGACGTCGCTGGCGCTCGAGGCCTCTCCCCGGGGCATTCGCCTGACGCACTATCACACCTTTGAGAACGGCTCGACCGCGTCGGAATACCTCTCCAAGACCGAACACGCCGATATCCGCCCGTGGGTCGGCATGCCGCGGCGGTCATTCCTGGTGGCCTTCGCCAGCAACTGGAACAACCCGCGCGACGGCGACCTGATGATCAGCCTGATCGAATCGATCTTCCGCGATACGGCCACGACCGGCCCCGCTCCGGCTGGCGAGGCCGCGCTGCGCGAGTCCTATGCCGGCTTCTGCAAACAGCTGCGCGCGACGACCTCCGTCCTCGATATGACCGGCGACGGTCACATGGAGACGGTCGGGGTCTATCACGTCCGCGACGCCGACACCGCCATGCGGCAGATGGACGAGCTGTCGCGCCGCTCAACGCTGCTGCTGTCCGAAATCAGTCCAGGCCTGGCGATTCCGGCCCCCTACGAACGCTCGAAGATCGACGGCGTCGAGGTGCTTCAGGCCAGCTACGCCAAGTCGCGCAGCAGTGCCCACCCCGTCAGCTGCGACTTCGTCACCATGTTCGGCACCGATGCCGTCGGCCAGGTCGCGCGGGCCGGCGATCACCTGCTCGTCAGCTCCCTCTCGAACGAACCCGCCCGCATCGCGGCCGCCTGCCGCGCCGCGCGCGACGGCGACACGGGTTTCGCCGGTGAGCCGCGCGTCGCCGCGCTGCTGCGCGAGCTTCCCGAGCGGCCGCACTTTGTCGCGATTGCCAATCTCAATCGCGGGGCCCGCTTTCTGCCGTTCATGGTCACTCGGGCGCAGCAAGGCGGCGCCGCGCCGCCGTCCCGGGTGATGGTGTCGAACGCCGATGTCCCGGCCCCGCCTGCGCCTCCCGCTCCGCCCGTGACGCCGCCCGAGTGTCTCGACGGTGGCGATCCGGTCGCCGGCTGGGCGGTGGTCGCCGGGCCGACCTGGGTTCGCGGCGAGGCCTTCATCAGCGGCGACGACCTGGCCCGCGCCATTCCCCTCCTCGTCCAACTCGGACGTGAGCTGCGCGGCTCGGCAGAGGCAGAGCCACCTGCCAAATCGCGAGTCGTCGTCCGCGTGCGCCGAAATCAGTAATGGCGGCTGCCTTGACGGGTCCGAGAATACTCGACTAAGGTGATCGCTTCGTTTGAACGTCGTTCAACCAGTCCGTAACCGGAAGGAGTGCTTCATGACCGTTTCGATCCGTCGTCCGTGGCTGGCGCTGTTGCTGGCGCTGCCCCTCGTTGCGCCCAGCGGTGCTCGCGCCGCCGACGCCGCCAAGACGCTGCTGGAGGCCATCCCGGCCGATGCATGGGGCTTCATCGCCATTCCCAGCCTCGAAGGCCTGGAGGGCAAGTTCACCAAGCTCGGCAAGCAGCTCGGCCTTCCGGTTCCGCCGATGGTCAACATGGCCCAGGCCCAACTCGGTCTCTCCGAAGGGCTCGACACCAAGGGACCGCTGGCCTTCGTCTTTCTCGACATGAAGCGCATGCAGCACGGCGGCATGATGCTGCTCCTCCCGGTGACGGACGGCGACAAGGTCATCGCCAAGCTCAAGATGGGCGCGCCCGCCAAGTCCGATGAAGGCGACGAGGAAGGCGACAAGAAGGGCAAGGACGCCGCCGCCGAGGATGACTCGGATGGCATCGTCCGCTGCGGCCTGATGGGGCAGCCGGCCTTTGCCGCGAAGCTCAAGAAGTTCGTGGTCCTCGGCAGTTCGCGCGCGGCGTGCGCGATGGCCCTGAAGGCCAAGTCGTCGGCGGCATCCGCGCTCGAGTCGCAGCGCCAGGCCGCGTTCGAGCACTCCGACCTGTTCATCTCGTTTGCCGCGGCGACGGTGATCGACGCCTACCAAGACCAGATCAAGGGCATGCTCGGCATGATGGCGATGGCCGCCGGTCCGCAGGCCGGCGCCGGCATGGGCCAGCTCGATCAGCTCATCAAGATGCTGGGCGAAGTCGGCTCGTGCGACCTCTGCCTCGAGTTCGGTGATGCCGGCCTGAAGCTGGTGGGCCTGGGCACGCCCAAGCCCAAGAGCGACCTGGCGACGGCGCTCAAGAAGCAGTCTCCCAAGGCCAAGTCGCTGCTCTCGCCGCTGGCGAAGGACCGGTTCATTTTCTCGGTCGGCTCGGTCGGCCAGCGCGCCGAGGAGAAGGACATTGAGCAGGCCGTGCAGACGATGATGGGCGCCTTGCAGGCCAAGGAGAAGATCGACGAGAAGAAGGTCAAAGCGCTCACGGGCGATCTGACGGCGCTGGCCCGCTCGACGCAGGGCTCGGCGTTTTCGGTCAGCGTGCTTCCGGATGGCCCGGACGGCATCGTCGGCGCCAGCCTCGTGCTGCATACCGATGACGGCGCCGCCGTGGTCGAGCGCCTCGGCAAGATCGTCGCCCAGGTGAAAGAGCTGTCGGACGCCGACGAGTTCAAGCACATCGTCGGGGCCGTCACGCACAAGCCCGGCGCCGAAGACGTCGGCGGCGGCAAGGTCGACCACCTTACCGTCGATCTCAAGAAGCTGGCCGAAGACATGGAGGAGAACGAGGCCGAGTCGCTCCACAAGGTTCTCGGCAAGGATGGCATCACGCTCCGCTTCGGCGCCGTCGGCAAGGACCATGTCGTGATGACGTTCGGCGGCGGCAAGGAGCAGTTCGCCCGCGCCGCACAGGCGGCCCAGTCCGACTCGGGCGGCCTCTCGGGCGATGCCGGCATTACCAGCGTCGGCAAGCACCTGCCGGCCGAAAAGACCGCCGAGTTCTTCTTCTCGCTCGACTCGCTGCTCGACTGCGTCAGCCGCGTCATGACGGCCGTCGGCGAGGACGACAACATCCCGTTCAAGCTCTCGAAGGAGCTGAACGCCCCGGTCGGCGGCTCGACCACGGTCGACCACGGCTCGGCGCGGCTCGACATCTTCGTGCCGATGGAGCTGATCACCGCCGTCAAGAACGGTGTCATGGCCGCCCAGGCCGGCGAGGATGATGAAGGCGATTCGGGCGAGGCCAAGCCGGCCGGCAAGAAACCGGTCGCGAAGGGCGACGCCGCGCACAAGCCGGACGCGGACGCCAAAAAGCCCGACAAGAAGAAGTCGGCGGACGACGATGACGATTAGTCTTTCGGTCGCCGTGTGAAACACACTTCGCGGGCCGCTCGGGATTCCGGGCGGCCCGCCGCATTTCGGCCCGGCGCTTTTCGCCCCGCCGCCCGCCTGGCCCGGCGAGGGTGCTTGTGTCGGCGCGACCGCTGGCGCTACACTGAGCCGTATGCGCGAGAAGGTCCTGGTCGCGATGTCCGGCGGCGTCGACAGCAGCGTCGCCGCGGCGCTGCTGGTCGAGGCCGGCCACGACGTGATGGGCGTCTTCATGCGCGTCGGTCACGCGGCCGAGCCCGCGCCCGCCGACCGCTCGCTGCCCATGCTCGACCGGCAGCGCGGCTGCTGTTCGGCGCTCGATGCCGGCGATGCGCGCTCGGTCGCCGCCCGGCTGGCCATCCCGTTCTACGCGCTGAACTTCGAGCAGGATTTCGATCGGCTCATCGATCACTTCGCCGCCGAATATGCTGCCGCGCGCACCCCCAATCCCTGCGTCCGCTGTAACCAGTGGCTCAAGTTCGGCCGGCTGCTGGAGTATGCCGACTTGGTCGGCGCGCCGCGCCTGGCGACCGGACACTACGCCCGCATCGACCACGCGCTCGGCCAGCCGCGCCTGGGCGCGGCGCGCGACGAGCGCAAGGACCAGTCGTACGTGCTGTTCGGAATTCCCGCGGCCGCCCGCGCCCGGACGCTCTTCCCGCTCGGCGCGCTGACCAAGGACGAGGTCCGCGCCGCGGCGCGGCGCTTCGGCCTGCCGGTCCACGACAAGCCCGAATCGCAGGACATCTGTTTCGTGCCCGACGGCGATCATGCCGCCGTGGTCGCGCGGCGCCAGCCCGACGCACTGCGACCCGGCCTGCTGCGACACGCCGACGGCCGACTGCTGGGCACGCACGCCGGCCGGGCGCGCTACACGGTCGGCCAGCGCCACGGCCTTCGCGTCGCGCTGGGCGCGCCGGTCTATGTCACCGAGATTGACGCCGAATCAAACGTGGTCACGGTCGGGCCGCGCGCGGCCGTCCTGTCCGACACGCTTGTCGCCTCAAAGCTCACCTGGTGGGATGCACCGGCCGTGGGACCGGTGCGCGTCGTGGCCCGCATCCGCTCGAACCACCGCGCCGCGCCGGCGACGCTGACGCCGCTTACCGCCGACAGCGCACGAATTCGCTTCGACGAGCCGCAGCTCGCCATCACGCCCGGCCAGGCCGTGGTGGCTTACGACGCCGACGGCTGGGTGCTGGCGGGCGGCTGGATTGAGCGCGGCGGGCCGGCGCCGCCGCCGACTACTTGAGCTGCGCGGTCGCGCGTTCTGCCCGCGCGGCCTGCTGCGCCAGTTCAACCCCCAACGCGTGCCCCACCCAGCGGACCTTCAGGCCGGCCGACGTTCGCACCAGTTCGTGCCGACCGCCGCCGGAAAACGCGCCGTGCTCCACCTCGCAGATCGCCAGCGGAACTTCTTCGCCGGCCTTCGGCGTCGCGTCCCAGTTGGTGACAAAGGGGGTGAAGTGCGTCGCGGGGTAGGTGACCGGGCCGGCGTCGAGATAGCGCCATCGCAATCCCAGCATGGCCGGCTCGCAGCGCGAAAGCTGAACCGACTCGGCCACGCGCGCATAGTGCTCCAGCGCGGCCCGGCAGCGATCGATCGACGCCGCCCGCCGCACCTGGTAGAGCGCCGCCACCAGCCCCGCCGACAACAGCAGCAGCCCGGCTGCGCTGCGCCAGAACGCCACCCGCCGCCGCAGCAGGCGCGCCTCTTCAATGTCCAGCGAACGGCGATCGTCGAGCGCGAAACTCCGATCGCGCGCCTTGGCGTCGGTCATGTCTGGCTCCCGTCGGCCTGCCGCGTAACACTGGGCCCGGCAGGACTCGAACCTGCAACCTGGGGATTATGAGTCCCTCGCTCTGACCGTTGAGCTACGGGCCCTAACGACTTGTCCGTCATGCACCTGCGCATCCGCGGCCGGCCAGCCTGCTCTGGGTGTCGGCTTGCTGGCCCGCGGGCGAACCGGCCCGCGCGGCAGCGCCGGTACTATACCGCCGCGCCCGAGACCGGCTGCGGATGATTCCCCCACCTGCCGAATTCCGGCCACCCGGCGGGGCAAACATGCGGCGGCGGCCGCGGAAACCGGCCGCCCCTCCGCTGCTTGGCAGCCCCGAAATCGGCCGATATACTGCCCGATTCGCCATGTCCGTGCCCCAGAGGTGTCTTCGCCGGCCTCCGCGGATGTGACAGGTTTTCAGCCGGCCGATCGCGCAGGCGGCGATCCGGGCCCGGCGTTTCAGGTTGGCGTTCGAATCCGTCGCCGCGGCGCGGCGGGTCCGGGCGGTTGAAGAACTCCCCATGCCCATGAACGAAACGATCGAGCGGCTCCAGATCAACGAAGACGAAATCACGCGCGAGCTTGCGGCCGCGTTCGGCGGTTCGTTGGAAGAGAAGTCCGTTTCCGCCACGCTCGACAAGACCGTCGGCGAGTACAAGTCCAACGCCATTCTCAACGGGCGGATCGTCGGCATCTCCGGCAACGAGGTCGTCCTCGATGTCGGCCTGAAGAGCGAAGGATACGTTCCGCTCAACGAGTGGGAAGACCCGACCTCGATCAAGCCCGGCGACGAGGTGGCCGTGTTCGTCGAGGCGCTCGAGTCCGACAGCGGCACCGTCATTCTCTCGAAGCGCAAGGCCGACCGCATCCGCGGCTGGGAACGCGTGATGAGCGAGTGCCAGGAAGGCAAACGCGTCACCGGCAAGGTCGTCAAGAAGATCAAGGGCGGCCTGCTGGTCGACATCGGCGTGCCGGTCTTCCTGCCCGCCAGCCAGATCGACATCCGCCGGCCGTTCGAGCCGGGCGAGTACATCGGCCGCACGATCGACGCCGTGGTCATCAAGATCGACACCGAGCGGCGCAACATCGTCATCAGCCGCCGCAAGCTGCTGGAAGAAACCCGCGCCGAGGCCAAGCACAAGCTGATGGCCGAGCTCGAAGTCGGGCAGATCCGCGAAGGCGTCGTCAAGAACATTGCCGACTTCGGCGCGTTCGTCGACCTGGGCGGCATCGACGGCCTGCTGCACATCACCGACCTGAGCTGGGACCGCGTCAACCACCCCAGCGAGGTGGTGCGGGTCGACGAGCGCATCAAGGTGAAAATCCTCAACGTCGACAAGGAGAAGGAGAAGATTGCGCTCGGCCTGAAGCAGACGCTCGCCAACCCGTGGGACGAGATCGAGACCAAGTACCCGGTCAATTCGCGCGTCAAGGGCGAGGTCGTCAGCCTCACCAACTACGGCGCGTTTGTGAAGGTCGAGCCGGGGATCGAAGGCCTCATCCACATCAGCGAGATGAGCTGGACGCGGCGCATCAACCACCCCTCCGAAATGCTCAACGTCGGCGACACGGTCGAGGCCGTGGTGCTCGAAGTCAACAAGGGCAAGCAGGAGATTTCACTGGGCCTCAAGCAGACCGAGACCAATCCCTGGTCGCGCGTCGCCGACAAGTATCCGCCCAACACCATCGTCTCGGGCAAGGTCCGCAACCTCACCAACTACGGCGCCTTCATCGAAATCGAGGAAGGCATCGACGGCCTGCTGCACATCTCCGACATGAGCTGGACCAAGAAGATCAGCCACCCGTCCGAGCTGCTCAAGAAGGGCGACGACATCAAGTGCGTCGTGCTCTCGGTCGACCAGGAGAAGCAGCGCATCGCTTTGGGTCTCAAGCAGCTCACCGAGGATCCGTGGCTGCGGGCCGTGCCCGATCGCTACATCCCCGGCATGATCGTCCAGGGCAAGGTAACCAAGATCACCAACTTCGGCGTCTTCGTCGAGCTCGAGCAGGACCTCGAAGGCCTGCTGCACGTCTCCGAGCTGGCCGACCACAAGGTCGAGGACCCGCACCAGGAAGTGCAGATCGGCCAGGAGCTCGAGGTCAAGATCCTGCGGGTCGACACCGGCGAGCGGAAGATCGGCCTCTCCAAGAAGCGCGCCGACTGGGCCGCCGCCGCCCACGCGCCCGACGCCGCCGGTGGCGATGCGGCCGCTGCGGCCAAGTCGCGCCAGCCCAAGGCCCGCCGCGGTGGCTTGTCCGGCTCCGGTGAGCAGACCACGAACATCATCAGCAGCGACGTCATCTTCAAGAACAAGGAAGACGAAGCAGACTAGGCCGCGCGGTACGCGCGGTCCGTTCGGCAGTGCTGTTCAGTTCGCGCCCGCGATCCGCGTCGTTCGCGCACCGCCCGTGTCGCGCATTGCCTTGCCGCCGGCCGCGCATCACAATCCGCGGCCTGGATGTCTCTCGAAGGCCCGTCCGCCAGGTCGTTCGCAGTCGCCCGCTCCGCCGCCTTCCGCGCCGCCGGCGACGCAACCACCCTGCGCGACCTGTCCGCCACCCACTGGAAGTCCGCGCTCGCGGCCTGGTTCGGCCTGCTGTTTGACGGGCTGGACGCCTATCTCTACGTGCTCGTCGCCACGCCGTTCGTCGCCAGTCTCATGCACCGCGCTCCCGGCGACCCGGCCGTCGCCGCCACCGGCGCCTGGATTCAGGCCGCCTTCCTGCTCGGCTGGGCGCTCGGCGGGGCGGTCTTCGGCTGGGTCGGCGACCATGTCGGCCGAAGCCGCACCATGAGCCTCACCATCGTGCTCTACGGCCTGTCGACCGGCCTGTCCACGCTGACCACGCACCCCGTCCAGCTTCTCATCCTGCGATTCCTGGTCGGCGTCGGCATCGGCGGTGAGTGGGCCGCCGGCTCGGCCCTCATCAGCGAAACCTGGCCGCGCGGCTGGCGACCGTGGGTCAGCGCCTGTCTCTGGTCGGCCTACAACGTCGGCATGCTGCTGGCGGCGCTGGCGTCGAACCTGTTCGCCGCCCATCCGCGCTACGTCTTCCTGGTCGGCGCCGTCCCCGCGATGGGCGTTTGCTGGATGCGCAAGAATATTCCCGAGCCCGACGAATGGCACGCGGCCCGCGCCGCCGCGCGGCCGCCGCGGGTCGGCGAGCTGTTTGCGCCGGCCGTTGCCCGCACCACCGCGCTGGTGACGCTGATGTGCTCGCTCATCATTCTGGTCGCGTGGGTGATCCTCTACTGGTACCCGCAGGCGCTTCGCAACCTGCCGGCCGTCCGCCAGTGGACCGACCCCGCCCGCACGCGCTACGTCACGGTCGCGTTTGCCGCGACCACACTCGCCGCGCTGGTCGGCAATTTCGCCGGCGCGGCGCTCGCCCATCGCCTCGGCTATCGCCGCGCCCTGGCGATCATGTTCGTCGGCGGCGGCACCGGCCTGCTGATCACCTACGGCTGGCCTCACGGCCCGGCGACGATCATCGCCTGGCTCTCGGTCACCAACTTCTTCATCCTGGGCGTCTTCGGCCTCTTCCCGATGTACATCCCGCCGCTCTTCCCGACGCTGTTGCGCACCACCGGCGCGGGCTTTTCGTACAACGTCGGCCGGGTGATTTCCGCCGCGGGCGTCGTCTGTTTCGCACGGCTCCTCAAGATCAACGACTACGGCCGCGCCCTGCTCTATGTCGCCGCCCTGTTTGTCCCGCTGATCCTGCTGGCCCGCATTCTGCCCGAGCATAGCGACCAGTTCACCGCGGAGGACGTGCAGGCCGCCGCCGAGTAGCGCGGCCCGGTTTGCCGCCACGCCGGCCAGTCGACTACAGTGTCGCGCCGCGCCAGCGCGGACAGGAACCCTGCCGATGAAACCGCCTACTCGATACGACGCCATCCGCCGGGCCGACCCGGCCGTCTTCGACATCCTCGCCGCCGAGCACGAGCGCCAGCACTACACCATCGAGCTGATCGCCAGCGAAAACCACGTCAGCCCGGCCGTCCTCGACGCCGCCGGCAGCGTCTTCACGAACAAGTATGCCGAAGGCTACCCGGCCAAGCGCTACTACGGCGGCTGCCAGCACGTCGACGCCGTCGAGTCGCTCGCCATCGACCGCGCCAAGAAGCTGTTCGGCGTCGACCACGCCAACGTCCAGCCCCACAGCGGCAGCCAGGCCAACCAGGCCGTGTTCCTCGCCGCCCTGATGCCCGGCGATCGCATCCTTTCACTCAACCTAAACCACGGCGGCCACCTCACGCACGGCATGAAGGTCAACATCTCGGGCAAGTGGTTCGAGGTGCAGCAGTACGGCGTCTCGCCGCGCGACGAACGCATCGACCTCGCCGAGGTCCGCCGCCTGGCGCTCGAATTCAAGCCCAAGCTCATCATCACCGGCGCGTCGGCCTATCCGCGCGCCTGGGACTGGCCCGGCTTCGCAGCCGTCGCCGCCGAATGCGGCGCCCTGCTGATGGCCGACATCGCCCACGTCGCCGGGCTGATCGCCGTCGGCCTGCACGACTCGCCCGTTCCGCACGCACAATTCGTCACCACCACCACGCACAAGACGCTCCGCGGCCCGCGCGGCGGCCTCACCATGTGCCAGGCCGACTGGGCCAAGAAGATCGACTCGGCCATCTTCCCCGGACTGCAAGGCGGGCCGCTCGTGCACGTGGTCGCCGCCAAGGCGGTCGCCTTCGGCGAAGCGCTCCGCCCCGACTTCCGCCAGTATCAGCAGCGCGTCCTCGAAAACGCCAAGGCGCTGGCCGAGGCGCTCCAGTCGCACGGCTTCCGCCTCGTCTCGGGTGGCACCGACAACCACCTCATGCTCCTCGACTTGAGAAAGACTCATCCGGCCGTCACCGGCGCGATGGCCGAAAAGTGGCTCGAGGCCGCCCAGATCATCGTCAACAAGAACATGATCCCGTTCGACGAACGCAAGCCGATGGAGACCAGCGGCCTGCGGATCGGCACCCCCGCCATCACCACGCGCGGCGTCTCGGCCGACCGCATGCCGGTCATCGCCGGTTGGATCCATCGCGTCATCGCCGCCGCGGGCGATGAGCGCACCGTCAGCGCCGTCGCCGCCGAGGCCCGTACGTTCTGCGACCAGTACCCCCTGCCAGGCGAATGAGGGCAGCCTCGCGGTGCATCACCCGCCGAACAGCTCGCTCGCGACCGCGCCGGCCGCCGCACGGCGCTCCATTCACGCCGCGCTGCCGGGCGTCCTGGCGCTGGGCGTCATGCTCGGCCTGGCCGGCTGCTCGGGCACCGGACAGCTCAACTTCGTCTCGCTCAACCTCCAGTCGGTCGATCCGCCCGCGCCGCGCGTCGTCTCCTACAGCCCGCAACGGTGCTTCACCTGGGAAGAGCCGCCGGGCGAGGTCAACATTGCCGCGCGCTATGAGAACGTCGCCTGGTTCAGCCCGCTGCAGAAAATCACGCTCACGCTCTCGCTCGTGCTCGACGGTCCGCCGGCCGGCTCCGGCCGAGACTACGCCGTCGGAACGCGCGAGCTCCGCGCCTGCTTCGACTCCGTCGCCGAGCAGCATCGCCTCATCTCGCGCTCCGGCGTCGTCGCGCTGACGCGCCGGCCTGGCGGCGGATATCGCGGCAGCTTTCGCATCGTGTTGAGCCACTACACGGGCGGTCTGTCCACTCTGTCGCTGCTGCCGCGCCAGCCCGGGCTGCTGCTCTTCTTCGGCACATTCGACGCCGTGCCCGATGCCACCCGCGGACCCCCGCTGCGCGCCGAGACTGAATCGGCCGGCTGGACCCGCCCGCCGCGCCGCGAGCGCGATACGCCGATCATTCAGGCGGTCCCGCTTCCGGCCACGACCGCACCGGCCGAAGTCGTGCCGACCGCTCCCGTGCACGCGCCGCCCGCCCGTCGCCTATAACCGGCAGACGTTCGACCGCCGCTCCGGTCAATCGCCGCAACGCGACTCACCGCGCTTCGCGCCGCGCTCCCGGCCGGCAATATCAGACCGTTGGCCTGCGCGCCGCCTATCGTATGCTTACCCCGTCGCGGGAGCTGATAGGGGGCGGCCTCGCGCAGAGCCGGACGGCGTGCATCTTCGCGCCGGCCTGCCGCCCTCGCAGTCCGCTTCGAGGGTCCGTGCGTGGGAACGCCCATCGGCCGGGTTCAGACCCGCCTCGACCTGCTGCTGATCGTGCTGGCGGCTTCGGCATTGCTGACCGCCGCCATCGCCGCCATCGCGCGGGAAGACCAGACCGCCAGTCACGCCGCCGATGCCGCCGCCGTCGAGCTGGCGCGCGTCTTCGCACAGGACATCGTTGAGGCGAGTGCTGCCGGTCGACTGGCCGATCCGCTCTGCCAGTCGCTCTTGCGGCATGACGCGGTCCGCGCCGTGCGGTTGAGCGGCCCGGACGGGTCGCCGACCTGCACGGCCAGCGTCGATCCGTTGTACGACAGGCTTTTCGTGCCGGACAAGCTGCGCGGCGCCGCCGCCTGCGTCCGCCGAATCGCCGTGCCGGTCGGCGCCCGCGGTGTCGATCTGCGCCAGGTCGATTTCTCACTCGGCGAGTCGGCCGGCCCGGCCGGTGCGACCAGCGCATCGCTGCTGCTGGCGATCACGTCGACCGCATCGCCGCGCCTGGCGGCGCTGCTGCCGTTTCTCGTGCCGCTGCTGAGCGTGACCGCCGTCGCAGTGCTGCTCGGCTGGCGCTACGTCCGCCAGCAGGTGCTTCATCCGCTGCAGATCATCGAGCTGGCCGTCGGCCCGGACGCGCAGCGCGAGCTGCTCACCTGCCTCGAGCGCGAGATCGTCTCGCGCGACGACGCCCTGGGCCGAATCGCCCGCGGCATCACGCACCTCAACCGCGAGCTGACCCAGTGGCGCCGCCGCGCCGAGCACGTCGAGCGGCAGCTCGACACCCGCGTCGCCGCCCGCACCCACCAGATCACGCAGGAGCTGGAGAAGACCCGCCGCGCCCTGTGGCGCGATCCGCTCACCGGGCTGAGCAATCGGCGCCTGTTCGAAGACCGCTTCGGCGAGATCTTCCAAGCCCAGCGCGACCACGGCGCCGACCTCAGTGTCGTCCTGGTCGACATCGACCGCTTCAAGCTGCTGAATGACACCCGCGGACACCAGGCCGGCGACGAGGTGCTCCAGTTCGCCGGCGCACTGCTGCGACAGTTCATCCGCGCCGATGACCTCGCCGTGCGGCTGGGCGGCGACGAGTTTCTGCTCATCCTGCCCGGCGTTCATCACGACCACGCCCAGGCGCTCGCCCAGCGCGTGGTGGCGCTCTTCCGTCAGTATGCAACGCTCATCCCCGGCGTGACAGTCCGGCCCGGACTCTCCGCCGGCGTCGCCAGCCTCAAACGCGATGGCGCGCCGTCGCCGGAAGCACTCATTGCCTGCGCCGACCAGCGCATGTACCAGCAGAAGCAGCTCAACCGCGCCATCCCCGCGCGCGCCGCGGCGGCAGTTTCCGCGCCCGAATCCGCCCCCGCCGCGTCGACTTCGCCCCCCCCGCCACTATAATCCGCCCGCTCGACCTCGCGGCCGGGAGTGTGATTCTTGATCCGTTGCCCCCATCGGCGTCGCGCCCTGCCGACGCTCTGCATCCTCGCATCGCTTTTCGTCCCGGCCTGCAGCCTGCCCGTGCGCCTCGGCGCCGATCTCGTGCAGGACGGCAGCCGCTCGCGCGGCATCGCCTACTACGTCGGCGGCGCCGGCCCGCTCGGAAACGTCGGCTTTCTCTCCGTGCCGCGCGGCATGCGCGCCGCCGGCTTTCCCGGCTATGTCGAGGTCGTCACCTGGCAGGGCTTCGGCTCGGCCGTCGATCAGGTCAACCTCAGCCGCAATCGCCAGAAGGGGCTCGACCTCGCCAACGACATCCGGCGCTATCACCGGCAGAACCCCGACGCCCCCATCTACCTGCTTGCTTTGTCGGCCGGAACCGGCGTGGCCACCTTCGCGCTCGAGTCGCTTCCCGATTCCATCCGCATCGACGGCGCCTGCTTCCTCGGCTGCAGCCTCTCCAGCCGCTATGACCTGACGCGCGCCCTGCGCCGCATCTCCGGCCGGCTGCTGGTCTATTACTCCTACAACGATCGCATCCTCAACGACATCGTCCCCTACACCGGCACCGTCGATCGCGCCGACGCCTCCGACGGCGTCGCCGGGCTGGCCGGCTTCCGCATCTCGCGCAACGCCCTGCCCGAAACCCGCCGGCAGTATCGCAAACTGCTCAACATCCCCTACCAGGCCGAGTTCGCCGACGCCGGCTGGGACGGCGGCCACATGACTTCCGTGTCCGAATCGTTCATCGCCTGGTACGTCGCCCCCTGCCTGCTGCACGGCACCGGCCGCGGCCTGGACGCCGCCTGGTCGCCCGCCAACGCCGACCTGCCGCCGCCGCAGGAGTCCGCCGACGACTACGGCCGCGAGCCCTAGAGCCCGGCCCCGATCGGCTGATCGCCCGTTGCGGGGAGCCGGGGACACAGAGCTTCCGTGCCCTGCCGGGACAGCCCCGTGGCCGCGCGTGATTCCACGCCCGACCGTCGCTACACTCGCCGCCGCGCTGTGCGGCGCCGATGTGTGCCGCCGCCCGGCTGACCGGCCGCCATCCGACCGATCGCGCCCGCGCCGGCCGCGTTCGGGGTGGGGTTCTGTTGCATGTCTCGAATGAACGCCACCGATCGCCGCCGGCAGATCCTCGAGGCGGCCGTCGTCTGCTTCGCCACGCACGGCTATCGCGGCACCACCACGGCCATCCTCGCGCGCACCGCCGGCGTCAGCGAGCCGGTGCTTTACCGCCACTTTTCGAGCAAGCAGGCGATGTTCGTCGCGCTGCTCGATCGCGCCAGCCGTGAATCGCTCAGCGAGTGGCGCCACGCCATCGCCCCGCTGCGCTCGCCGATGGACAAGCTCCGCGTCCTGCTCCGGCTCAACCCGGCCACCCATCCGCGCCTCGGCCGCTTCTACCACATTATCTTTCATGCCCAGTCGGAAATCAGCGACCCGCTCATTCTCGCGGCCCTGCGCCGCCACTATCAGGGCTACGCTCGGTTTCTCACCCAGCTCATCCGCACGGCCCAGCACGCCGGACAGGTGCGAAAGGACGTCATGCCTGCCGGGCTCGCCTGGCAGCTCATCCACTCCGGCATCGGCTTCGCCTTTATCAAGCCGCTCGACATCCCCGGTCACACCTCGCCCGCCGCGGTCGAGCAGACCATCGGCCTGCTGCTCGAGCAGCTCGCCGGCAGCAACGACGACCCGCCCGTCCCGGGCCGCCCAACACCCTGACTCTCGATGGCTCCCCCGTGCCCCGCGCGGCGTTGCGAATATCGCGCCGGCAGGACGTCATTCACGCAAGCGTCGCGAAGCCAGACGATTGGGCGCTACGGGCATTCAGCCCGTGTCCTCGATGTGCCGCGTAACCCGCCACCGACCGCCACGGCCGAGTGAAAAACGCCCTACGGCCGCGCCGCGACGACAATCGTCGCATCGTCCGGCGCCGCGCCGCCGACCACGAATTCGTCCAGCTCGCGCGCCACATCGGCCAGTTGCGTGTTGATCGCCATGCCGGCCGTGTCGCGCAGGCACTCCACCACGCCGCGCCGGCCGAACCGCTCGCCGCTGGCGCTGGTCAGCGTCTCGAATCCGTCGGTCATCATCACCAGCGGCTCGCCGGGCGCCAGCGACTCGGTGCTCGACGTGTACGCGAATCCGCGCGACTTGCCGATCGCCGGCATTTCCACCGCGTCGAATCGATGCCAGTCGCCGTCGGCGATCTTCCCGAGCCAGTTCTCAGACCCCGCCACGCAATACTTCACCACGCCGCTGGCCGGCATGATCCACGCCGTCGCCAACTCCACCGTCCACGCCACCGCCCCTTCGTGCACCAGCCAGTTGATCGCCCGCGCCAGCACGTGCGGCGCGTCGGCATGCAGGCTCGACACCCGGAAGGCCGCCCGGACCTCCGACATCAGCCGCGCCAGCATGGTCGGCGGCGCGTCAATTCGCGCCACCACCAGCGCCACGGTGCGGTTCGCCAGCCGCAGCAGGTCATACACGTCGCGGACCCGCGCCGCGCCCGGGCGGCGCAGCGCCGCCACCTGCAGGTCCGGCCAGTGCGGCATGCCGCGCACCGTCAACGCGTCCTGCACGGCCCGCGCCGTGGTCAGTTCGCGATCGGCCATCTCCTGCCGCGCCACCACGACGCCGTGAATCGCCCGTTCGAGCGGCCCGGCAATCGCCGCCGCCCAGGCGGTCAGACCGTCGAGCGCCGTTCCGTCGTAGCGCACGTCGCTCGCCTGCGACTCGACGTACAGCATGCCGATCACCGCCCCCTTGGCGCCCAGGATCGGCACCGCCATCAGCGACGACACCCCGAGCGTCTCCGCATCCGGCACGCACACCCGATACTGCGTCCGCTGACACCGCTCGTGCATCTTCGCCACGTTGGGCTGCGGGTCGGTCGGCCGGCCGCGCGCATCGACCGACCGCACCACCTCCAGCCCGGCCGCCGTGCGCACCCGGGCGCAGATCGTCCCGGCCGAGGCGTGAAACGCCGCCAGCGTCGCCGGCAGCGCCCGCTCCATCACCAGTTCGACGGTCGCCAGGCCCGACAGCTCCATCGCCAGCTGGGCCGCCTCGCTCAGTTTTGAGATCGGAATCGACGCGGTGCCGGCATGGCTGACCAGGATCGCGCCGGCCGGCAAGCCGTCGTCGCGGCGCGCGGCACGCAGCGTGCCCGACGCGCCTTCCATCGAGAGGTAGACCTTTAGGACGTAGCGCCCGACCGCAATCTCGTCGCGGTCCTTGATTCTCTGCCCCTCGCTAATCGCCGTGCCGTTCAGCTTCACCGGCGTGCGCGTGTCGACCAGTTGCAGCGACCAGTCGCCGGCGCCGTTAGGCACCAGCCGCAGATGCCGCGCCGCCACCTGCGCATCGGGCAGCACGACGGTGCAGTCGCCCGACGAGCCGATGAGGATCGGCTGCGGGCCGAAGGTGCGGTCCATCATCATGGCGTCATTTTCGAGCACGAAAATCCGCATATGCGACGTCCGCGGGGCCCTGCCCGACGGTGCCGGCCCGCGCCGGCGCCGCCCTGTCCGCTACAGTTCGACCGGAAACCGCACCCCGGCCAACCGCGCCTGCTCGCCCGATACGTCGAAGATCACCGCGCCGCCTTCCTCCCGGTCTCCGCTTGCCCCGAGCTTGGCCTGCGGCGCCGCCCGATAGACCGCCCGCGCCAGGCGAAATACCACCGGATCGTCCGGCGACTGCCAGTAGGCGTCGAGCATCGGCTGATCGCCGCCATACATCAGCTTCGACATGGCAAACGCCGCCGGGTCGTCGCGCTCACCGTGCGCGAACAGAACCGCCGTCACGCCGGTCGTTCCGCCGATGCACCGGCCGAGCGTGAACACCTCGCGGTCGCGCGGCGCCCCCGCCTCCAGCGCCCGCCCCAGCCGCCAGAACGCGTCGACCGTCGCGCGATCGATCTCGACCTCGAACCGCTCGCCCACCGCGGCGCCGCACCACACTTCGCGCGTATTCATCGTCGCACCTGCCGCGACCCGATCGCCGCACCGACCGCCCGCCGACATCCTACCGCGCGCCGCCGCGCCCGCCCACAAAAATCGACCCGCCGTGCCCCGCACGCCGCTCCGCCGCCCCGCCCGAGTGCCGCTATTGCCGAGGCATGCCGTCCAGAAACATCTGCAGCATCGCCGCCGCCGCCAGCATGTCGCGCCGGGCACGCCGCGCGTCGCGACCGAGTCCGCCCGCCGCCAGCGCCTCGTCCGCCGCGACGCTCGTCAGCCGCTCGTCTTGCTCGTGAATCGCGCCGCTCCACACCAGGCGCAACGCCGCCGCGAACCGCCGCACCTCCTGCGCCTCGGCCCCCAGCGCGCCGTTCATGTGGATCGGCAGGCCCACCACCAGAGCGCCGACCGATTCGCGCCGCGCCACCGCAGCGACGGCCGCCGCATCGCGATCGACCGCCCCCGCGGCCGTCAGTTGCTCCAGCGGCGCGGCGATCCGCAGCTCGTCGTCGCCGATCGCCAGCCCGATCCGACGCCGTCCGAAATCGATCCCGAGATAGCGTGCCACGTCCATCCGCCCGCCGTCGCCTTGCCGCGCTCAGCTGTATCGCCCGGAATAGCGCTGCTCGATCTCGCTCACCAGCTCACGCACCCGCTGTGCGTCCGCCAGCCGGCAAACCAGGGTCGCGTGCCGCGCATGCACCACCGCCAAGTCCTGCACGCCCACCAGCGCCACCAGGTGACCCTCTTCGCTCACGATCAGATTCCCCGTCGCGTTGCGCGTCGCCGCGTGCGTCGCCGCGATCGTGTTGCCGGCCGCGTCACGCCCCAGCACCTCCACCAGCGCCGGCCAGCTCCCCACGTCGTGCCACTCCACCGGCATCTCGACCACCGCCACCTTCGGCGCATGTTCCATCACCGCGAAGTCGATCGAGATCCGCGTCAGCGAACCGTACCGATCGGCCAGCATCTGCCGCGCCGCCGCCCCCGGCCAGCCCGCGGCCACTTCCGTCACCAGCGCATGCGACTCCGGCAGCCGCTGCCGCAGCTGCGCCAGCACCGTCGCCGGCCGCCACGCGAACATGCCGCTGTTCCAATAGTACTCGCCGCTCGCGACGTAGCCCGCCGCCGTCTCGGCGTCCGGCTTCTCGCGAAACCGCTGCACGGCATAGACCGCGGGCCCCAGAGGAGCCCCGCGCTGCACATATCCCAGCCCGGTGTGGGCGTGCGTCGCTCGAATGCCAAACGTCACCAGCGTGTCGGCCGACGCCTCCGCCAGTTCAAACCCCGTGCGAACCGCCGCCGCGAAACGCTCGACCGGCCGAATGACGTGATCCGCCGTGAACACGCCCATCACCGCGTCCGGCCACCGCGCCGCCACGATCGCCGCCGACAGCGCCACCGCGTTGGCCGTGTCGCGACCGCACGGCTCGCCGACCAGGTTCTCGCGCGGCAGCTCCGGCACCTCGGCCGCGATCGCGTCCAGGTGTGCCTCGGCCGCAATCACCATCACCCCGGAAGCCGGCACCAGCCCGGCCAGCCGCTCGAACGACAGCCGCAGCAAGCTTTTCCCCTCAATCAGCCGCACGAGCTGCTTGGGCCGATCGCGCCGCGAGAGCGGCCACAACCGTGTCCCCGATCCCCCCGCCATGATGACCGCGACGCGCTCCATGCGCGCAGATTAGCCGACCCCGCGCCGCGACAAAAGCGCCCCCGGCTACCGTCCGCCCGGCGCCCGCGACCCCAGCCGCGTCCGCAGCTCGGCCGCCTGCGCCTCGTAGCCCGCCCGGCCCATCAGCGCATAGGTGTATTCCTTCCCCAGTTGCACGGCCGGCTGATCGTACGGGTCGATGTTCAGCAGGCCGCCCATCAGCACCGTCGCCGCCTCATACAGCGCGATGAACGACCCCACCGCATACGGACTGACCCGCGCGAAGCGCACCGTCAGGCACGGCCGGGCCGACTGCACCAGCGCCATCTCGGTCGCCACGCGCTCCGTGTTCAGCAGCTGCCCCATTGTCGCAGACGCCAGGTAGGCCAGCGTCTCCTCGTCGCCAAACGCCGCCGGAATCGAAACGTCGCGGTCGAACTTCTCCGCCGCCAGCAGCGTGAACACCTTGTCGTTCGGCCCCTCGCGATAGAGCTGCACCTGCGAGTGCTGATCGGTCGCCCCCAGCGCCTTGATCGGCGTCGCGCCCGCGAACACCTCCGCCCCGCCGCGATCGACCCGCTTGCCCAGGCTCTCGGCCCACAGCTGCCGATACCAGTCCGCCAGGTCGCGCAGCTGCTGCGCGTAGGGCATCATCACGTGCAGCCGCTTGCCGCGCCCGTACAGCGCGAAGTGAATCGCCGCGATCATCGCCGCCGGGTTCTCCTCCAGCCGCGCCGCCGCCGTCGCCGGCAGCATCGCCGCCGCACCGGCCAGCACCTCGTCGATGTCGATCCCGCACATCGCCGCGCTGAAAAGCCCCACTGCCGACAGCACCGAAAACCGCCCGCCCACGCCCTCCGGCACCGGCAGCGTCGCGAACCGCATCTTGCCCGCCAGCCGCCGCAACGCCCCGCCCACCGGGTCGGTCGTCACCACCAGCCGCTGCGCCGCGTCGGCCCGGCCCAGCCGCTCCTCCAGCCGCGACCAGAACACCAGGAACTGCGACGCCGTCTCGGCCGTCTCGCCCGACTTGCTGATGACGTTGAACGTTGTCTCGCGCAGCTCCGGCTCCAGCAGGTCCAGCAGCTCGCCGATCCAGACCGGGTCGACGTTGTCGAGCACGAACAGCCGCGGCCCCGGCCGGCGCGGGGCCGGCAGCAGGTTGTAGAGCGGCGAGTTCAGCGCCGTCTGCAGCGCGGTGTTCCCCAGCGCCGACCCGCCGATCCCCAGCACCACCAGGTTCTTGCAGCCCGGCCGATGCCGCGTCACCGCCGCCGCCACCTCCTGTCGCATCGCCCCGTCGCTTGGCAACGACCGCCAGCGATGCGCCCCGCCGCGCTCTTCGGCCGTCACCCGCGCCACGATCGTGCCCAGCCGCTCCGCCACGCCGCCCAGCTCGTCGGGCCGAACGCCATGCTCGGCCCCCACGGCCGCCGCCAGCGCGTGTTCATGTTCCAGCTTGACGATCTCTCTTGCACCCATCGCTCACGCTTCCAGCAGCGAGATCGGCGCGTGCGACAAGGCGAACGTCTTTTCGCCCGCCCGTGCAAACCGAACCCGCACCCACGCCGTCCGACCGCGCGGCTCCAGCCGCACGATCGTCCCGTCGCCATAATCCTCGTGTCGCACCCGCCGGCCCGGGTACCACTCGGCCACGTCGGCCGGCTCGTCATCATACTCGCGCTCAACCGACCGCCGCGGACCCTCGTCGTCCGGCTCCGTCGCGTCCAGCAGCACCACCGCGTCCTCCGGCAGCTCCCGCAGGAAGCGCGACTCCAGCGTCCGCTGCGTCAGGCCGCGCACCGCCCGATAGCGCGCGTGCGTCAGCGTCAGCCGCCGTTTCGCCCGCGTCATCCCGACGAAGCACAGCCGCCGCTCCTCCTCGATCTCGCCCGCGCCATCGGCGATCGCCCGCGCGTGCGGCAGCAGCTCTTCCTCCAGCCCCGCCACGTAGACCGCCGCGAACTCCAGCCCCTTGGCCGCGTGCAGCGTCATCAGCGTCACCGCGCCATCCGCCAGGTTCAGCCGGTCGGTGTCGCTCACCAGGCTCACCTGCTCGAGCCATCCCTCCAGCGTACCGGCCGATTCCTGCGCGTCGTAGTCCGCCGCCGCCGAAACCAGCTCCAGCACGTTGTTCAGCGCCGCCTTCTCCGGGTCTGCGTCCCCGTTCAGCGCCCGCTCCAGGCCGGACCGCTTCAGCACCGCGTCCACCACTGCCCGCACCGGCCGCCGCTCCAGCCCGCGCAGCTCCGCCAGCAGCGCCGCAAAGCTCTTGAGCTTCGCCCGCGCCGTCCGCAGCCCCTCGATCTCTCCCGCGTGCGCCAGCCCCGCGTCGAGCGACAGGCCGCGCCCGGCGCAGAACTCCGCCAGCCGGTCGAGCGTTGTCTTGCCGACACCGCGGGCCGGCTCGGCGATCGCCCGGCGGAACGCCGCGTCGTCGCTCGGGTTCACGATCAGCCGCAGATACGCCAGAACGTCCTTGATTTCCTTCCGCGCATAGAACTCGACGCCGCGGGCGATCTGATACGGAATCTGCGCCTGCCGCAGCGCGTCTTCCAGCACGCGCGTCAGCGCCGTCACGCGATAGAGAATCGCCACTTCGCCCGCCAGCCCGCCCTGCTGCCGGAGCGCCGCGATGTCCGCCGCGATCCGCCGCGCCTCGTCGTGCTCGTCGGCACAGGCCCACACCCGCACCGGCTCGCCCGACGCGTTCTCGGTCCACAGCTCCTTGTGCTTGCGCCGCTGGTTGTGACGGATCAGCCCGCTCGCCGCCCGCAGGATCGCCGGCGTGCTGCGATAGTTCTGTTCCAGCCGCACCACCGTCGCGTCCGGGTGGTCGTGCTCGAAGTTCAGGATGTTCGAGATGTCCGCCCCGCGCCAGCCGTAGATCGACTGGTCCGGGTCGCCGGTGGCGCACAGGTTCCGCCGCTGTGCCGACAGCCGCGCGGCGATCAGGTACTGCGGCCGATTGGTGTCCTGGTATTCGTCGATCAGCAGGTAGCGGAACCGTTCCTCCAGCGCGTCGCGCACCGCCGGATGGCTTCCGAGCAGCTCCGCCGTGCGGCACAGCAGGTCGTCGAAGTCGACCGCGTTCTGCCGCCGCATTCGCTCGTCATACGCCCGCCACACCCGCGCCACCGCCTGGCCGGTGAAGTCGCGGTTCCGCTCGGCATACGTCTCCACGTCCAGCCCTGCGTTCTTCGCCGAGCTGATCTGCCACTCCATCGTCCGCGGGCGATAGTGCTCCACCGACAGCTCCACCGCCACGATCGAGTCGCGCACCGCCGCCAGCCGATCAGCCTGGTCGAAGATCGTGAAGTTCCGCCCCAGCCCGGCCAGCTCGGCATGCTCACGCAGCAGCCGCGCGCACAGCGCGTGGAACGTGCAGACCCACATCCCGCGCGCCACGCCCAGGTGTGCGATCCGCTCGCGCATCTCCTCGGCCGCCTTGTTCGTGAAGGTGATCGCCAGCACCTCCCACGGACGCACCGTCCGCGCCAAAGCGCCCGCCCGCCGCGTAATCACCCGCGTCTTGCCGCTGCCCGCGCCCGCCAGCACCAGCAGCGGCCCGTCGGCGTGCGTCACCGCCGCGCGCTGCGGCTGGGTCAGGTCGGCCAGCAAGTCGTCGCGCCCGATCACGCACCTCTTTTAGAAAGTTCCGCCGCCCCTGTCCAATGCCTCGCACCCGCGGCCCCGGTCGCCGGCCGCAGTGCGCCGCACAACTTGTCGCCACACGCTGCGCCGCAACATACAATAGACCAGGCTTCCCGCGCTCGATCGGCGTTCCGCCGCGCCGCCCGTGCCGGCCGTGTGTCGCCATGACCCTGTCGCGCCATCGCCTCTCATGCGCCTGCGTCGCCGCCCTGGGCGCCGCATTGCTCGCGTCCGCCGGCGAACCCGTTCGGCCCGCGAAGAACCGACCGCGCGACTCCGCCGGCCTCGGCGGCCACGCCCGAACTATCCCCCTGCGACTTGAACCCACCACGCGGCCCGATACCGGCCTGCAAATTCGCCACCGCCCCGGCATGTCCCTCGACCTGGGCCCCTGGCGATACCGCGCCCAGGCCAACCCCAACGCCGCCGACGAAGTTCCCTGGCTGCTGTTCGCCGAGCCCATCGGCCCCGACGCCCGCGACTACCAGCCGGCCCAGAGTTTCAACCCCGTCGTGCGGGCGCAGGACGCCCCGGTCATGCGAATTCCCCGCGCCCTGTGGCGGGCCTGGCTGCCGCCCGACATGCAGGACGTCCTCGGCATTCACTATCACGAGCTGGTCTACGACGACCTGGCCCGCATCATCTTCACGCTCCACCCGGTCTTCGCCGAAGGCGCCGACTCACCCGTCGCCACGCGCATCGAGGCCACGCTCTTCACGCCGCTCACCTACCACCTCGACCAGACCATTGTCGTCCGCAATGACCGTGAAGACCCCGCCGCCACCCCCGGCCGCGTCGAGCACGAACGCGGCCACGCCGAGCAGTCACTCCGCGCCCTGCTGCTCAGCTTGGCCGGCCCGCAGGACTGGAACCCCGAGCGCCTCTCCGGCCGCCGTTCCACCGTCGCCTGGTACTGGCGCTCGCGCCGCGTCTCGCGCCGCTGGGATGACTACCGCGCCGGCCGCGGCGAGGCCTCGGCCTTGCGCACCAGCGTCACGCTCGTCCCGCCGACGCGCTGGTCCAAGCTGCTCCACGTTCCGCCCGACCGCCTCGACCCGCGCGAGATTGAGCGCTTCAACGCCGAGATCACCGCCCTCGACCCGCGCTTCACCGCCGCCGACCAGGACGCCCAGGACCAGTTCCACGGCGCCCACGGCGCCTTCGAATCGCGCCGCGCTACGCCACCATGATTCACTCCGCCCGCGGCCTGCCCACCTCCGCCGCCGTTTCCGCTCGCCGGCACGCCGCCGCGCTGCGCTGCCTTGCCGCGCTGCTCGGCCTGGCCACGTCCGCCTGTCGATCCGCCGACACCGCGCCCACGACCGCCCCCGCGCCACGCCTGCGAGTCATCTGCTCCTTCGCACCGGTCTATCTCATTGCCCGTCCGCTGACGGCCGACGTTCCCGAGCTCGACGTCCGCCTGCTGGCGCCGAGCCTCCACGGCTGCCCGCACGACTACGAGCTCTCCGTCTCCGACGCCAAATCCATTGCCGCCGCCGACGCCGTCATTCTCCTCGGGCCGCTCGAACCCTTCGCCGGCGACGCCATCTCCCGCATCAATCCGCGCGCCCGGCAGATCATCTGCGCCGCCGGCCTGCCGCTCATCCCGTCCGCCGACGCCGACGAACACGCCCATTACGCCCACGAATTGCCCGGCAACCCGCACTTCTGGCTCTCGCCGGCCGCCGCCGCCCACGCCGCCGATCGCATCGTCGCCGGCCTCGCCGAGCTCGCCCCCGCGGCGCGCCCCGCCTTGGCCGACCGCCGCGAGCGCTTCGGGCGCGACCTGGCCGCTCTGTCGCGCGAGATCGACGCCCTGCGTCCGCGCCTCGCCGGCCGTGCCGTGGTCACGCTCCACGACACCTACGCCTACCTCGCGCGCGACCTGGGTCTCACCGTCGCCGCCACGCTGCAAGACTCGCCGCGCACCGAGCCGCCCGCCGCCCGCATCGCCGCCACGCTGAAACTCATCCGCGATCGCCACGTCGGCGCCGTCCTCTGCGACGCGGGCAGCGACTGCCGCCTCGCCCGCACCGTCGCCGCAGAGGCCCGCGTCCGCTTCGTCGAGCTCCACGCCCTCACCGACGCCTCGACGGACCCCGCCCCCGACGAGTACCTTCGTCGCATGCGCGCCATCCTCCACTTGCTGGCGGAGTCCCTCCCGTGACTTCCTGCTCGCACGAGTCCTGCGCCGCCGGTCCCGCCGTCAGCTTCCGCAACCTCACCGTCCAACTGGCCGGCCACGCCATCCTCGACGGCATCACCGCCGACGTGCCCGCCGGCGAACTGACCGCCCTCATCGGCCCCAACGGCGCCGGGAAGACCACCCTGCTTCGCGCCATCCTCGGACAGGTTGCCTTCGGCGGAGAACTCCGCCTCGCGCCCGTCGCCGGCCGGGCGCCGCGCATCGCCTACGTCCCGCAGTCCCTCGACTTCGACCGCGGCGCTCCCATCCGCGTGCTCGACTTCCTCGCCGCCCGACTCCAGCGACGCCCGCTCTGGCTCGGCATCCCCGGCCGCGTCCGCCACCGCGCCGCTGCCGCGCTCGGGCGAATCGGTGCCGCCAGCCTCGCGTCGCGCCTGCTCGGCCAGCTCTCCGGCGGCGAACTGCAGCGCGTCCTGCTGGCCGCCGCGCTGCTCGTCGAGCCCGACATCCTCCTGCTCGACGAACCCGTCGCCGGCGTCGACCTGGCCGGCGTCGGCATGTTCTGCGACGTCGTCGGCCGGCTCCAGCGCGAGCTGCACTGCACCATGCTGCTCGTCTCGCACGACCTCTCGGTCGTCACCGAGCACGCCTCCTACGTCGTCTGCATGAACCGCCGCGTCTTCTGCCACGGCCGCACCGTCGACACCCTCACCGCCGAAAACCTCCAGGCCATCTACGGCCCGCTCGCCGCGCTGCATCACCACGTCCATGCCCACGAAGGCGCCGGCCACGGCCTGCCCGCCGACGCCCATCCCGACGGCCACGGCCACCACCACCACTAGGGTTTGCCCATGCTCGCCGCCCTCGACTCGCTGCACGCCCTCCTGCGTTCCCTGCTTCCCTTCGACTGGGCCCAGCCCGACTTCATGCTCAACGCGCTCCTGCTCATCGCCTTGCTCGCGCCCACCTGCGCCGCGCTCGGCGTGCAGGTCGTCAACTTCCGAATGGCCTTCTTCTCCGATGCCATCTCCCACTCCGCCTTCACCGGCGTCGTCCTCGGGTATCTCCTCGTCCCGATCGCCAACCGCCTCTGGCCCGGTTTCGGCCGCTGGGACTTGCTGCTCCCGCCGCTCACCCTCACGCTCTTCGGCCTGTGCGTCGGCGCTGGCATCACCGCCGTCCGTCGCCGCGGCGACCTCTCCGCCGACACCGTCATCGGCGTCTTCTTCGCCGCCGTCATCGCGCTGGGCATTGCCGTCATCTCGCGCCTCAATCTCCGAGCCGACTTCGAGCGCTACCTCTACGGCACCGTCGTCGCCACTGCGCCCGCCGACGTCCTGGTCGCCGTGGCGCTCGCGGTCGTCGTCGCGCTCTTCCTGGCCGCCACCTTCAACGCCCTGCTCCTCACCGGGCTGAACGAAAGCCTCGCCCGCAGCCACGGCCTGCCCACGCGCACCCTTGACTACCTCTTTGCCCTGCTGCTCGCCCTGGTCGTCTGCACCGCCATCCGCACCATCGGCCTGCTCCTGGTCACCGCCTGGCTGGTCGTCCCCGCCGCCGCCGCCCGCAATATCGCCCGCTCCGCCGCCGGCATGTTCGGCTGGGCCGTCTTGCTCGGCCTGGCCACCGGCATTGCCGGCCTTATTCTCGCCTACCAGGCCGACATCGCCGTCGGCGCCTGCATCGTCCTGCTCGCGGCCGCCGCCTTTGTGCTCACCTTCCTATGGCGAATCCTCCGCGCCCGCCCCGCCCGCCGCTGACCGCCTTCGCGCCGGCCGCCGGCGGGCTTCAGTCGCCCCGCCGATCGCTCCGATATTTCCACATGAGCCACTCTGCCCCCGCCGTCGCACAACACTTCGACCGCCTTGGCCGCACCGGCGAGTGGGCCGACCTCTACCGCGCCGCCCGCAACCCCCGCGACGAATGGAGCTTCCTTCGCCGTCAGAACGCCCTCGAAACCCTCATGGCCGACCTCGCGCCGCCCGGCGCAGCCGTCGTCGAAATCGGCCCCGGCACCGGCAATCTCGTCCCGTTCTTCGCCGCCCGCGGCTGCGCCTACCGCGCCTTCGACATCGCCCCCGCCATGATCGACCAGACCCGCGCCGCCATCCGCCGCGCCTTCCCGCCTGGCGCCGATGCCCGCTGCGACCCCGGCGACCTCGCCTGCCTGCCGCTGCCCGACCACGCCGCCGACCTCGCCGTCGCCGCCGGCGTCTTCGAATACCTGCCCGACCTGCCCGCCGCCGCCCGCGAGCTGGCCCGCATCGTCCGCCCCGGCTCCGGCCACGCGCTGGTCAGCCTGCCCAATGCCCGCTCGCTGAACCGCATCCTCGGCCGGCGACTGAACGGCGTCACCCGCGCCGCGCACGCACTGCGCCGCCGCGCCGGCCGCGCCATCCCGCCGCCCGATGTCGACCGCCGCCCGCTCGCTCCGCGCGCCGCCGCCGATCTCTTCCGCGCCGCCGGCTTCGTCGTCGAGGCGCTCGCATATTACGACTACGAAGTACTGGTATATCCGCTAAACAGGCTCGCCCCAAGCCTGGCCTTCGCCGCCAAGCGCTTCGTCGAGCCGCGCCGCCTCGCGCCCGGCTGCTTCTTCGCCAACGCCTACGTCCTGCGACTCCGCCGCGCCGCGGGCTGAAACACCCCGCCGCGGCGCGCACCGCCGGCCGCCTGGATCTCGCTGTCTTAGCCCTCGTCACAGATTCCCCCGACCGGCGAACTCAGAAGTGAACGGCCGAATCGGCCGTCAGTCCGCCGCGCGAACTTCATTCGCACCCACCAGCCCGGGCCCCGCAAACGTCACGCTCGTCTCGTCCAGCCGCACCCGCGGCACTTCCGCACCGCCCGCCGACCACGCCGCCAGCGCCCGGTCGATCGACCCCCATTGAAACTCGCCCAGCAGCGCCCGCAGCTTGGGCGCCGTCCTGCGGCGGTTGCGAAGCTGGTGCACGTTGAAAAACCGGAAGTGCATCCGCTGCTTCCAGGTCTCCAGCCCCGCGATCGGCTCGATCTTCGGCGCGACCTCGATCTCGTACGGATGCAGGTACAGATTCGCCGCCAGTCCCTCGCGCTCCAGCGCCCGCAGCGCCCAGCGCGTGTAGGCCAGCGGAAAGTGCCTCAGGTATCCGCCCCCGCAGGCCGGCCAACGCCGCCCCAGCGCCTCCACCGTCGACAGCGGAAACTCCCACATCTCCCGCCCGTCCGGCAGCGCCAGCCGATGCGGCCCGCGCAGCGAATCGGCGATGCCATACCGCCGCCCGCGAAACGGAAAGATGCTCGAGTCGTATACGATTCCCAGGTCCGCCAGGATCGGCAGCGCCCAGCGCGTCTCGCGCGTCAGCGAAAACGCCACCGCCCGGTGCGCATCGACCCGCCGCCCGGTCACATCCTCCAGCCGGCGGATCGCCCGCTCGGTCACCTGCCGGAACGACTCCGGCGTGTGCCGCCAGATCTGGTGGTGATAGTACGCATGCACGCCGAGCTGGTGCCCCTCGTCGCCGATCCGCCGCACCAGCGCCGGGAAATGCTCCGCCATCTCCCCCAGCACGAAGCAGGTCGTCCTCACGCCAAACTCGCCGCACAGGTCGAGCATCGCGTGCGTGTCGCGCTCCGACGCTGCGCGCGGTGGCTCCACCCGATCGCAGAAGTCGATCGCGAGCTGGTTGTAATAGTCCTCGACGTCGATCGACAGTGCGTGCAGCATCATCGCCCGTTGTCGCCCGCCGCGCCCGGCCGCGTCCGCAGCAGGTAGCGCCGCTCCTTCGCATTGAACATCCGCCCCAGGCTGTCCAGCACGTACGCCATCGTCGGTCCCGGATCGCGCCACGAACAGACCAGCGAGCGCGTGTGCGGATTGAGAAAATCAAAGAAACTCGGCCGGCTCCGCCAGCGCTGCCGCCCCGCGTTCAGGAACCACGCCAGCTCGCCCGGCAGGAACCGCATGTAGAAGCCGGTCGGATAGGTCGTCCGCGGCGTCACCGCCCGCCCGCACGCCAGCTCATACAGCAGCGCGAAGAAATCGACCCCGCCGAACTGCGCGATCTGAATCGTGTCCGTCACCCGCGGATTGATCTCCATCAGCTTGCACTGGCCGTCGCGCACGTCCTCGATGTAGTCGAAGTCGCACATCCCGTACCAGCCGATCGACCGCGCCAGCCTGATCGAGTCGGCCACCATCTGCGGATGCGTGCAGGCCTGGTTCAGCGTGCTCGATCCGCCCGTCACGGGGTAGAACCGGATCTTCTTGTACGCGAACTGCGCCAGCACCTCGCCGCCCGGCGCCAGCAGCAGCTCGGTCTTGAACTGCATCCCCGCGTGCGGAATCAGCTCCTGCACGAACGTCTTGCCGAATTCCGCGCTCACCTCGGCATACCGTGCCGCCAGCTCCGCCGCGCTGTGCGCATACACGATCCCCCGCGCCCCGTTCGAACAGGCCGGCTTCACCAGCACCGGGTAACTGACCTCGCGCGAAATCGCTTCCAGCGGCTGCTCGTCCGGGTACCACGTCCTGGGGATCGGCACGCCCGCCGCCGCCGCCGCCTTCATCGTGCGGCACTTGTCGCGGCCGATCATGAACGTCTCGTGCGGCACCAGCACCAGTTTTCCGTGGCGCATGAACTCGTCGCGCCGCTCGCACACCAGCTGCGTCACCTCGTCGCCCAGCGGCAGGATGAACTCATACCGCCGCCGCCGCACCTCGTTCAGCAGAAACTCCGCGCACCGCTGCGGCTCGCGCATCTGGCTCGGCATCAGCAGCCGCTCGCGCGTGTAGCGCGTGTAGAAGCCGAAACAGAACCGCCGCGCCGACGCCACCACCACGTGGAACCCGCGCCGCGCGAACGACTCCGCCGCGCCCACCGACGCCTTCGCCTCGCCCTCGAAAATCAGCACCCGCGGCCGGCGGGTTTGAATGCCCATGCGACTGCTCGCTACTCCGCCCCCGCCCCGCCGCGCAGCCGTTCCCACAGCCGCGCGCCGACCACCTGCTGCGGAATCGACCGCACCATCTTCGTGATCCGCCGCCGCGCCACCCCCGCCGGCGACAGCATCTGCCGGAACTGCCCCAGCCCATACGTCCCCGCCACGTTGATCCGCCGCAGCCGCATCACGTCGTCGCCCGCCCGAATCGCCCCCACGTCCGACACGCACATCGCCGTGTATCCCGCCGCCGAAGCCGCCCGCACCGTCGCGCCGTCATACCAGCCGCCCGGCACGGCCATCATTTTCACTGGCCGACCGCTGGCGCGCTCCAGCGCCGCCCGCGACTCGCTCAGTTCCGCGGCCAGCTCCGCGTCGCTCAGCGACGACAGTGGCCGATGCGTCCGCCCGTGCGCCCCCAGTTCGATCACCGCCGGGTCCAGCCCGCGCAGCTCGTCGTCGCTCAGCCGCGCCTGTTCGCCGCCCGACGCAAACACCCGCGCCGCCGGATCGGTCGTCACGAACAGAATCGCCCGCATCCCGTGCCGTCGCAGAACCGCCTCGGCCCGCGTCAGCACGCTCCGGCAGCCGTCGTCGATTGTGATCAGCACCGCCCGCGCCGGCAGCGTCCGCTCGCCGCGCGCGAACGCCGCCGCCTCGGCCATCGACACCGCCACGTACCCCTGCGACTTCAGCCAGCAAAGCTGCTCGTCGAACCG
Source organism: Phycisphaerae bacterium (assembly GCA_046350375.1). Classification (GTDB taxonomy): domain Bacteria; phylum Planctomycetota; class Phycisphaerae; order UBA1845; family UTPLA1; genus JAXMAO01. The sequence continues at coordinate 167,353 of JAXMAO010000006.1, read as the reverse complement.
CTCGACCGGCATCGAGTAGATCCGCTCCGATCCGCTCAGCGACGCGTGCGCTTCGGCCGTCACGAAGCGGTGATACATCAGGCAGATCAGCCGCGGCTCGCGCGTCTCCTGGGCCACGATCCAGCCGCCCGCCCCCAGCAGCGCCACCGCCCCCGCGGCCACGACCGTCAGCGCCAGCAAGCCCATGCCCCGCTCCCGCCGCCTCACCGCGACAGCCACTGGTGATAGAAAAACAGCCCCGCCGCGGCATACGCCACCGCCGCCCCGGCCACCACGCGCTTCAGTCGCCGCGTGACAAACAGCCCGGCCGCCGGGCCATGATAGAGCCACTGCCGGATCGCCCGCGCCCGCCGCGCCCCCAGCAGCCGCTCCGGAATCCGCTTGATGTTCCCCACCACGCGCAGCACCACGCCCGTTCGCGGTCGCAACAGCGCCGCAAACTCCGCCACGCTCATGTCGCGCTCGATCACGATCCGCGGCAGCGCATACAGGTCCGAGCGCCCGTTGCTCGTCCCTTTGTTGTTGCAGCAGATCGTCTCATACCCCGCCGCGATCGCCAGCGACCGCACGCCCCGGCTGTAGCCCGCCCGCGGAATCGCCAGGTGCCGCACCGGCCGCCCCAGAATCTCCGACAATCGCCGCTTCGATTCCACCAGCTCGTGCCGCGCCGCCGCCTCGGGCAGCTCGTTCAGAATGCAGTGCGTCAGCGTGTGCGACTCGATCGCCACGCCATTCGCGTCCAACTCGCGCATCTGCTCGGCCGACAGAAACCCGTCCACGCCCGCTACCAGCGCCCGCGTGTGCGCGTCCGGCTCCGGCGCAACGAAAATCGTCGCCTTCTGGCCGAACCGCCGCAGCGCCGGAAACGCCAGCGAGTGGTTGCTCTCGTAGCCGTCGTCGAACGTGATGACCACCGACCGCCCGGCCGTCAGACAGCCACCGTTCCGCGCCGCCCGCAGCTCGTCCAGCGACAGTGTCGCATAGCCGGCGCGATGCAGATACTCCATCTGCTCCGCAAAAACGTCGTCGTAGGCTGCATAGATCGGCTCGTCGTCGCGCACCTCGCCGCGACGAGCCCGCTCGCCCGAAATCAGCCGGTGATACAGCAGGATCGGCACCCGATCGCGCCGCGTCTCAAGATAGACGCACCGCGCCAGCTCCAGCGCCACCAGCCCGGGCACGATCGCGAACAGCACCAGCCCCACGCCGTCCAGCACGGTCATCGATTCCCCGGCTGCTCCGTCGCCCGCGGCGGCGTCGAATGGCCGTCAAACCCCATCGACCGCCACTTCTCCCAGCCGATCCACTCGCCGCGCCCGGTATGCGCGCCCCACGGCCCGGCCACCGCCGCCGCCCCATAGTCGTTGTAGTCGACCCAGTGCAGGCCGGCGGTCGGCTGACCCGTCCACGGCGTCTCGAATCGCCCCGCGAAACGGTTCCCGACATACGCCGCAAAGTCCGATTCCGTCAGCGACGCCATGAACGCGGCATGCACCCGCCCGTCGGCCCCGGGCGTCGCCTGCGGATGACTCACCTCGTTGCCGATCACCGTGACCGACGCGCCGGGCGCCGATCCGCCGATCGAAAACGGGTTGCCGCATTCGTCAAACTTGTTGCCCATCACCACCACCGACCGCGCCGACACGTACACGCAGTGCGACCAGCGCTGGGCACTCAGCGCGCACCGCCGAAACGTGCAGTTCACCACCGACACGTGCGCCTGTCGCAGCTCATGCGCCGCGATGCAGTGGTTGCAGACCGTCTCCTCCGCGTTGCGCGCGGCCGCGGCCGCCAGCGGATACTGACGCGTGCCGACCCCCTCAAACGTGCAGTGGCCCACGTACAGCAGCTCGCGCGTGTGTCCCTTCAGCAGCGCCCCGCGCTTGTCATAGCCGTGCAGCGTCAGCCCGGTCACGATCGCCTGCCGGCAGTGGAACTCCAGCCCGTTCTCTTCGCGGTGGTCGCGCGCCGCCGCGGCGCTGCCGTAGGCCATCTCAAACGTCAGCGACGCCTCCGGCGTCACGCCGGTCAGCCGCACGATGCTCTCGCTCGGCGGAAAATAGACCCCGTGCCGCACCGTGATGGCGCTGTCGATCACGATGTTCACGCTCTCGCGCTCCGACCGCGCCGCCGCCGCTCGCAGCTCGGCCTCGCTCGCCACGCGCACCCCTGCGCCCGCCGTCGCCCGTCCCGCCGGCTCGCCGCGCGCCGCGCCGCAGGCGGCCAGCAGACCGGCCATCACCAACCCCGCCGACACTCCAAGCCCCCGCGTGCTTCTCATCGCACCGGCTCCCACCGCGCCATCCGCTGGCCCACCAGCGCCTTGAACGCCCCCACCAGCATGGCCGCGTTTCCGACCACGAAGAGCGTCAGCCCGGACAGCCCCGGAACCCGCACCCTCTTCGCCTCTAGAATCGTGGCCCCCGTTCCGATCGCGTAGCCCGCCGCCTGCACCGCGAACAGCCAGCCGTACAATCCGCCGCGCCACGCCGCCAGTGCGCCGCTGCTGGCCAGCGCCACCAGCAGGAAGAACCACAGCCACCAGCGCAGCACCTTGTGACTGATCATCTGAAACAGGTAGCCGACCCGTCCCGCCGACAGCAGCGTCCGCAGGATGTAGGGCACCATCGTCGTCGCCCGCACGCCGATTCGAACGCGACAGCGAAACTCGTCCGCCAGCCGCTGGCGAGACTCCTCCAGCGAGACCGCCTCGTACGCATACAGCACGCGCTGCCCCGACGCGACCGCGTGCACCGCGTTGATCACGTCGAGTGAATAGGCCGGGTTTGTCGGCCGATAGAGCGTCCGCCGCAGCGCGTGGATCGACCCGCTCACCGACGTCTCGCTGCCCCACTCGCTTTCGGCGCGGCGCACCGCCACCGCGAACCGCTGGTACGCCCGGAAACCCCGCGACGTGGTGTCGCTGCCATAGCGATACGCCACCCGCCCCGTCACGCAGCCGACCGTCGGATCGGCAAAGTAGCTCGCCAGCTCGCGGAGCGAGTTGCGGCTGAAGACGCCGGTCGCGTCGGAGAAGACCACGATCTCGCCCGTCGCCATCGCCACCGCGCCGTTGAGCGTGCCGGTCTTGCCCTGCCGGCCCGGACCGCGGAACAGCCGCACGCCCCGGTCGGCGAACGACTGCACGATGGCGTCGGTGCGGTCGGATGATCCGTCCGACGCCACGATCACCTCGAGCCGGTCGCGCGGATAGTCGAGCGCCAGCGTCTGTTCCAGTTTTTCGCCGATCGCCGTCTCTTCGTTGTACGCCGCGATGATCATCGACACGGTCGGCTCGACCGGCTCGCGCCGCGCCCGCCGCCGCGCCGCGACCGCCAGCAAAACGGCCAGCACGGGATAGACCAGCAGCGCATACGCCACCGCCGCCAGTGCCGTCCAGAAGATGATCTCGACTGCCTTCATGCCGACGGCGCCGCCGGAGGCGCGTCTGCCGCTCCGTCCGACTTGCGCTCCAGCCACGCGCGGATGCCCGCCTCGTCCAGTCCGTGCAGCCGCTCGAGGTGCTGCGGCTTCCACCGCGCGGCGATCAGACGTGCGACCGGATTGAGCACCAGCCGCGCCGCCAGCGCCGTCGGCTTGAACAGGTGCTCCGCTTTGAACTGGTCGAGCGACGGCTTGGCCGACCGCAGCCAGAAGCAGGCCCGGTCATACTGCCCGCTGTCGCGCAGCAGCGACGCCCAGGTAAACAGCAGCGCGTCGTTGGCGCAGAGCTTCAGCCCGTCGTGCGCGCTGGAGATGTGCGTTACAAACGCCGTCCGCTCCAGCCCGAACCAGGTCAGCAGCCCCACGATCCGCTCGCCGGCGAACGCCGCCAGCTTGTGATCGATCACCGGGTCGCGATACGAAAAGTCCACGTACGCCGGCCACTCGGCTGCGGCGGGCGGCGACTTCCACCGCGTCCGCTCGTGGAATTCCTGCTCGACGCGCAGCCCGTCGCGGCGATACTCCTCGACGCTCGGCGTGCGGACCGCCAGCCCCTTCAGCCCCTTGCGGACCAGGTTCCGCCGCTTCGAGTCCAGCCGCTCGATGGCGTAGTGCGGCACGTCTTCCAGCAGCATCAGGTTCAGGTACGAGTTGGCCGCCGCGGCTTCGGCTACGCGGTGCTGATAACCCGCCGGAGACTTCGTCCACGCCGGGCGCACGCCGCGCGGCGGCAGTACCGCCAGCGGATCGAGCGGCCAGCAGAACGCCGTGCCCACCTGGTCCCACCACGTGCCGGCATGCCGATGCACGCGATGACCGCGCGCCACCCGCCGCCGCGCATAGTCCTCGACCGTCCAGCACTCGTACTCCGTCGGCGCGAACTGCGCCGTCAGCGGCGCCGCGGCCGGCGGACTCGACCCGGGATTACTCATGCGCACTCTCGCTCGCTATCGCGGCCGTCCGTTCCCTTCCGGCATGCCGCGCCACCGCATCCGTCAACACGCGCTCCAGCCGATCGGCCAGCCGCTCGCGCGCGAACTCGCGCTCCGCCAGCCGCCGCGCCGCCGCCCCCAGCGCCGCGCCGCGATCGGGCCGGTTCGCCAGCGCCACCAGCGCGTCGGCCAGCGCCGCCGGCCGCGCCGGATCGACATAGCGCCCGGCCTGCGCCGACTCGATCGTCTCGCCCAGCCAGCCCGGCACGTTGACCAGCACCGGCCGCCCGCCCGCCAGCGCGTCGAACATCTTGTTCGGCGACCAGCTCTGCTCCTTCTGCGTCGCGGCGTAGATCGTCAGGCAGGCGTCCGAGCCGGCCACCAGGTCGGCGACCACCGACTTGTCGGGCACCGGGTCGCTGAAGACCACGTTGCGCAGATTCATCTCGGCCGCGCGGGCCCGCAGCGCCGTTCGCTCGCCGCCGTCGCCGTGCAGCACCAGCGTGATGTCGCGCACGCCGCGGCGCTGCAATTCGGCGGCCGCGTCGAGCACGTAGTTCAGCCCGTTGGCGCGGCCCATCGCGCCGAAGTAGGTCGCGACGAAGCCGCTGTCCAGCCCCAGCCGCGCCCGCGCAGCGCGCCCGTCGCGGTCCGGCCGGAAGAGCGACAGGTCGCAGCCGTTCGGAATGACCGTCACCTTCGACTCGAGCACGCCGGCCGCGACCACTCCCGCCTTCATGCCCGGCGACAGCGCCACGATGTGGTCGGCCATGCCGTACGCCCGCAGCGCCATGTTCGACAGCCAGCCGATCACCGCCGGGTTGCGCAGCGCGCCGATGTTGACCAGCGCGTCGGGCCAGACATCGCGAACCTCGAACACGAACGGCGCCGCGTGCCACGCCGCCAGCTCGCCGCCCGCCAGCCCGACCGGCAGCGGCGTGTGGGTGGCGTAGATCACGTCCGGGCGCGGCAGCGTGCGCCCGACGGCCGCCGCGTGAGCCGCGAACGAGACGAACTCGACCATCCGCCGCAGGCCGCCCTTGCCCGTGCCGTGCAGTGGATTGTTGTAGCCCGCTGCGACCGCCACGACGCGGATTCCGTCGACCGTGGTCTCGATGCTCGACCGGCCCGGCGGGCAGGTCATCTCCGGGGCGTTGTCGCGGCCGGAGGTGATCATCGTCACGCGGTGGCCGCGGGCGATCAGCTCGCGCGAGAACTCGTACGAGCGCGTGCCGGTGAAGCCGCTGCGGGTCGCGAAGTATTGATGGACATAAAGGATGTGCAAGGCGCGGCCTACCAGGCGATGCCTTCATAGAGTGGGTGACGGATGGCCGGCGTCTCGACGCCCACCAGGTCGAACACCCGCCGCCCGGCCGCCAGCCATCCGCGCACCTGCGCCGCGTCAACCGTGGAATGGTTGACGATGATCGCGTCGCAGGCGGCCAGTTCGGCCAGGCCGGTCACCAGCAGCCGTTCGAGGTGGCCCAGCGCCGCCGAGACCAGCGCCTGGTTGGCGCCGATCAGCCGGGCCGGGTTGACGCCCGGGTCGAAGATTCGCAGCGCCACGCCTTCGCCCAGCAGACGTTTCGCCACCGCGACGTACGGGCTTTCGCGCATGTCGTCGGTGCCGGGCTTGAACGCCAGGCCGACCAGCCCGGCCAGCTTCGGCCGATGGGCCAGCACCCGCGCGATGAACGACTCGATCTGCCCGGCGTTGCTGGCGGCGATGGCGCGGAGCATCGGCATGTCGATCGCCCGCAGCGTCGCTTCGCGCAGAATGGCCCGCAGGTCCTTCGGCAGGCACGAACCGCCGAACGCGAAGCCCGGTCGCAGGTAGCGCGGGCTGATGTTCAGCTTGGTGTCGGCGCAGAAGACCTCCGCGACGCGCCGGGCGTCGACGCCGACCGACCGCGCCAGCGCCCCCACCTCGTTCGCAAACGTGACCTTCACGGCGTGAAACAGGTTGTCGCAATACTTGACCAGCTCGGCCTCCTCGAGCGACAGCCGGAAGACCGGCGCCGCGTAGCGCGCGTAGATCGAGAGCAGCCGGTCGGCCGCCCCGGGGCGCGTTTCGCCGACGACGATCTTGGGCGGTGCGTCGAAGTCGGCGACCGCCGAGCCTTCGCGCAGGAACTCGGGATGGAAGACCACGTCCGCCGGGGCGGCGCCGGCGCGGCGCGCCCCGCCGTCGATGATCGACGCCAACCGGGCGCGAGTCGTGCCCGGCAGCACTGTGCTGCGCAGCACGATCAGCGGCGCCGCATGGGCCGGGTCGAGCGCCGCGGCGATCTGCTGCGCCGCCGCGTCGAGCGCGGCGAATTGCACCGAGCCGTCGGCCGCCGACGGCGTCCCGACGCAGATCCAGACCATCTCGGCGCCCGCCAGCCCCGCGGCCGGGTCACTCGTCGCCCGCAGCCGCCCCGCCGCGTGTCCGGCCGCCAGCATCTCCGCCACGCCCGGCTCGGACACCGGCGAGCGCCCGGCCGACAGGTCGTTCACTTTGGCGTCGACCGGATCGACGCCGGTGACGTCGTGTCCGTCGCGCAGCAGGCAGGCCGCGCTGACCACGCCGACGTATCCCATGCCAAAGATGGTGATCTTCACGATTGGGTTCCGTTCACCGGGCGCGGCTTCTCAGCGCCCCCGCTCAGCGATTGCCGCGGCGAATCTCGCTTCCAGCGCCCGCATGTTGCGGTTCAGGTCGCCGTCGCGCATCACGCGGCGACGATTCTCGTCGAACGCGGCCCGGCGCAGTTCGGCGTCGTCGAGCGCCCGCTCCAGCGCGGCCGCCAGCGCGCCCGGATCACTCGGCTCGAACAGCAGCCCGGTGCGCCCCTCTTCCAGCCAGGCGGTGTTCGCGGGGATGCGCGTCGCAACCGGAAAGAGCCCGCTGGCCATGCCTTCGAGCAGCGACGCGCTGGTGCCGTCGGCCCGCGCCGTGGTGACGTAGACGTCCCCGGCCCGCAGCCGCTCGGCGAGCGATTCGTGCGGCACTGCGCCGACCACTTGCACCCGCTCCGACAGGCCGCGCCGCTCCACCAGCTCGCGATGGGCCTCGAGCAGGTAGCCCCCGCCGACCAGCTCGGCCGAAAAATCGCGCCCGCGCGCCGCCAGCCGCGCCAGCGCCTCGACGAGCGTCGGGATGTCGTAGATCGGCTCATGCTTGCGGATCGAAATGATCCGCCGGGCGACCGGGCGCGGCGCCTCCGGCGCGGGTGAAAAGCGGTTCAGCTCGATGCCCGACGCCGCGACCAGCAGCTTCTCGCGGGGCGTGCCCAGCGCGACCAGCGCGTCGGCCAGCGGCTGCGACACCGCGTGAACCACGGCCGCCCGGCGGCAGACGTAGCCCACGATCCGGTCGCGGATCGCGTTCCGCCAGTCGCCCGGTCGGTGCAGCGGCCGAACGTCGCCGCCCTGGGCCGAGACGGCCAGCGGCCCGCGCCACGCCAGCGCCGCCAGCAGCCCGTTCGAGATGACGTAGGTCGCGAACACCAGGTCCGGGGCAGACTCGCGGATGATCCGTCTCACGGCCGGCACGCGCGTGACGAACAGGTGCTTGTTGCGACGCTTGTCGAACGGCTCGACGCCGATGAAGCGCAGCGGCACTCCGGCGATCGGGTCGGGCGACATGCTGACGACCTGCACGGCGTGGCCGGCGGCCACCAGCCACCGCGCATAGAGCGGCGTCCAGGGCGTGTTCGAGTGCGAGACGATCAGCAGTCGCATGGATGGGCATGCCGCGCGGCTATGGGCGGGAGGTGGCGCCGGTCCGCACCGTTTCGACGACGCGCATGAAACGCGCGTCGGCCAGCAGCGCGTCGGCGATCAGCCGCGCCATCACCTCGGCGCCGTGGTCGGTGAAGTGCACGTCGTCGAAGAAGTGCTCTTTGTCGGGCGGAATCTGCCCGGCGGCGTCGATGAAGATGGCGTCGTGCGCGCCGGCCGTCTCCTTCACGATGGCGCGCAGTTTCTGAAAGGCCTCCCAGAAGACGGGAAACGACATGTACATTGAGCTCAGCCCGTCGGCGATCTCGAAATCAAACTTGCCGCGGCTCGACGGCGCCAGCAGCGACGCCTGAGAGATGAGCACCGGCAGCCGCCCGTCGGAGCGCACCAGCCGCGCGAAGTCGTCGTAGTTGTGCCGCGCCCAGGAAAACCCGGCCGGCCCGAGCGGCTTGTCGTCGTCCGGGTTGAGCTTGTCGCGCGCCACCAGCGCCATTTGCAGCTTGCGCCCCTGGTAGCGAAACGCCGCGTTGCGGGCGTATCGGCCGATCTGCGTCGCGCGGGCCAGCTTCTGCCACCACGGCTTGTTGGGCACCCACGCCGTGAACGGCTGCGGCGCCTGGTCGAGCAGGCGAAACCATTTCATGTCGTTCCAGCCGTCGTACTGCATGCAGACGTGCGGGTTCAGGTCGCGCCCCAGGAACATGTAGTTGGCCTTCGACTGCGTGCCGTCGAAGCCCGGCATTCCCAGGTTGACGACCTCGACCGGCATCTTCAGCCGATCGGCCAGCATCGTCTCGAGCCGCGCGGGCCAGGTCGCCGCTTCGCTGCTGTTCTCGAAGCAGAACGTGCTCGACCCGCCGAACGCGAGGATGCGCAGCGTGCCCGGCGCGGGCTGCCAGGCATACTCCGGACCGCGGAACCCGAGCTTGTTGATGCGGATGACCGCGCCGACCTTGTTCTCGATCACCTGGCCCGGCTCGGCCCGGGCGCGGATGCGGCCGTCGGCGACGTAGGTCAGCCATTCGTGATAGCGCACCGGCCAGAAGATCCACAGCGCCGCCTCGGTCAGCGCCAGCGCCACGGCGCACGAGACACCCAGCAGCAGCAGCTTGCGAATCCACCGCCCGCGCGGGCGGCGAACTTCCTTGTTCGGGGCGGTCATGTGTGCTCCCGAATGGCCCGCGCCAGCAGATCGTGCAGGCGCTGAATGTTGTGGTCGAAATCGCCCTCGTGCGCCACACGCGCACGATTGCCCGCAAAGGCCCGGCGGCGAAGCTCGACATCGTCCAGCGCCCGGGCCAGCGCCGTGGCCAGCTCGTCGGCCCGGCCGGGCGTGAACAACAGGCCGGTCTGACCATCCTCAATCCACGGCAGGTTGGCCGGAATTCGCGTCACGACCGGCGTCAGCCCCACCGCCAGCGCCTCGAGCAGCGCGGAACTGGTTCCGTCGCTGCGGGCCGCCGAGACGTAGATGTCGGCCGCGCCGAGTCGCTGCGGCAGCTCGTCGTGCGGCAGCGCGCCGGCGAAATGCGCCGCGTCGTCCAGCCCCAGCCGGCTAGCCTGCGCGCGCAGCTCGGTCGTGAGCAGCCCGTCACCGACGAACTCGCAGGCGACGTCGCGCCCCGCGCGCCGCAGCGCCGCCAGCGCCTCGAGGATGACGCCGTTGTCGTAGATCGGGTCGTGCTTGCGCGTGCAGATGATCCGCCGGGCGACCGGTCGCGGCAGGTCGGGCGGCGGCGCGAAACGCTGCGTCAGGATTCCCGACGGGAAACAGTGCACGCGCTCGGCCGAGACGCCCAATGCCAGCACGGCCTGCTCGATCTCACGCGAGACGACGTGCACGATGTCGCCTCCCGCGAGGATCCAGCGCATCAGCCGGCGCCGCAAGGCCGCCCGTAGCGGCGAACGCGACGCCTGTTCCAGCACCTCCGCGCCGCGGACCGACAGCACCAGCGGCCCGCGCCACGCCAGCCGCGCGGTCAGGCCGTTCGACTGCACGTAGGGGGCCAGCAGCACGTCGGGGCGAAAGTCGCGAATAATCCGCCGCACGCGCGGCACGCGCGTCACCACCAGCGACTTGTTGGCCGTCGGGTCGTAGGGCTCGACGCCGATGAAGTCCATCTGCACGCCGTCGATCCGCTTGGGTGCGAAGCTGACCAGCCGCACCGCGTCGCCCGCGGCGGCGAAGGCCCGGCAATAGTGCGGCGTCCACGGGGCGTCGGAGTGGGCGATCATGAGTACGCGCATGGCACGGATTCAGTTTGCGCCCGCGGTCGCCGCGCGGTAGGCCGCCTCGTGCTGCGCCACCATTGCCGCCACCGAGTAGTGCGCCTGCACCTGCGCCGCGCCGGCCTGCGCCAGCCGCGCCGCCAGCGCCGCGTCCGAAAGCAGCCGCGCCACCGCGCGCGAAAACGCCCCGCCGTCGCGCGGCTCGACCATCAGACCGGTCTCCTCGTGCCGCACCACCTCGACCGCCCCGTTCACGCGTGCAGACGACCGGCTTGCCGACCCACAAGCGCCTCCAGCAAGCGCGTTCGAGAAGCCCTCCGACACCGACGTCATCACGAACAGGTCGGCCGCCGCCAGCAGGTCGCCCACGTCTTCGCGCGGACCGAGCAGCTCGACGCAGTCGTCCAGCCCCAGCTCGGTGCGCAGCGCCTCCAGCCGCGCCTGCTCCGGCCCCCAGCCGGCCACGGCCACCCGCAACGAAGGGAACTGGCCGCGCAACTCGACCACCGCCCGAAACAGCATCGGGTAGTCCTTCTCCCACACCAGTCGGCCGACCGAGAGCAGCACCGGCGCATCGACCGGCCAGCCCAACCGCGCCCGCAGCGCGGCGCGATCGGCCGAGGGCGCCAGCCGCGCGGCGTTGACGCCGTTGGCCACGATGCGGATCGACTCGGCCCGCAGGCCGACCTGCTGCACCAGCGCGTCGCGCACGCCGGCGGCGTTGACCAGTCGCACGGCCGTGCGCCGCGAGAGCCAGCGATCGAGCCAGCATTCGTAGCGATGATCGTAACGGCGACCGGTGCGGGTCGATGCGACGAGGCCGGGCACGCCCGCCCAGATCGCCGCGGCCCGGCCCCAGAAGTTGGGGGCGTAGAGCCAGGTGTGGACGACGTCGGGGTGCAGGTCGCGCAGCATGCGGCACAGCGCCCGCAGAAATCCCGGATAGCGGTGTGACCGCTTGTCGAGCACCTGCACCGGGCAGCCGGCGGCCTCGAACTGCGGCGCGAGCGCGTTCTCGGCAGCACAGGTGTTGATGGCAGTGTGGCGGAAATGCGCCGCGTCGCGGTGTTGCACGAGCGTCAGCGCCTGGCGCTCGGCGCCGCCCGGCAGCAGCGTGCCGAACAGGTGCACGACGTGGATCGGCCCGGCGCGCGGCGCTGCATCGTCCGATGCCGGGCCGTTGCTCGCGACCGGCGACGTCGGCCCGGGTGCCGCGTCAGTTTTCACGCGCGCCCGCCTCGCCGCGCCCGATGAGTTGCAGCGCCCGCGTTGTCGCGGCCACGAACAGCGCAAACGGCGCCCCGCCCGCAACCGAGATGCGCGGGATCGCGAACGGCTCGCGCGGTGACTGAGCGTACCAGGTGTGCGTGATGTAGGCCGACTCGTAGCCCGCCGACCGCGCCGCCGCCATCACGCGCGCATCGTGGCTGCCGAACGGGTAACTGACGCGGACGACCGGCCGGCCGATGCGCGACTCCAGCCGGGCGCGGCTGTCGGACAGCTCGCGCGCGATATCACCCGGTTCGAGCCTCGCCAGGTGCGGATGCGACACGGTGTGGCTGCCGATCTCGACGCCGGCGTCGGCCAGCTCGCGGACCTGGTCCCACGACATCGGCTGGTAGGCGACGCGGTTTTCGGCCAGCAGGCCGTCGCTCCAGAGCTGTTCGAAGATCTGGCCGCGCAGCCGGTCGGCCGCGGCGCCAGGCAGCTTCGCCAGCCACGCCTTGACGGCATAGACCGCGCGGCTGCGATCGGCCGGCGTGCGGAGCGGAATGACCTGCAGCGTGCCGGCATCGGAGAGGCAGACGTCGGCCCGGTCGGCGCAGCGCAGCGCCAGCTCGACGCGATCGTGGTCATACGGGCGCTGGCGGTCGATGATGTCGGTGGTCACGAAGATAGTCGCGGGCAGGCTCATCCGCCGCAGCACCGGCCAGGCGACGCGGTAGTTGTTCTCGTAGCCGTCGTCGAAGGTCAGCGCCAGCAGCCGCGGCCGCCACTGACCGGACGCAATGACGGCTTGCACCTCGGCCAGCGGGACGATGTCGTAGTGATGTGTCAGCCAGCGGAGCTGGCGTTCGAAGTCATCCACGTGCACGTGCTTGGTGTTGTAGGCGTAGAGGTCGTCCGGCAGCGAACCGTCGTGCACGCCGTGATAGGTGAGCACCGTCGGAAACCAGCCAAACCGCCGCCGACCCAGCGCGGTCAGCCCCAGGGCCCGCAGCGCGGTCGCGCCGCCGGCCAGGCGCAGACGCGCCAGGGCGCTCATGCGACCCGCTCCGGCGCGACCCGCAGCGCCGGCAGCGGTGCCGCGGCCGGCGACATGAAGCGGTCGTGCCAGGTCATGAAACAGAGCAGCGTCCAGACGGCCTGTCCGAGCGGCGCCTTGTCGAGCAGGTGGCGGTCGACCACGCGCCCCACGGCCGGCGCATTGAGCACGCCGGTCGCGGCCACGCGCCGCGGCGCCAGCGTCTCGCGGACCCAGTCCGACAGCCCGCCGCGCAGCCAGGTTTCGATCGGCGGCGAGAAGCCCTGCTTCGGCCGATCGACCAGCGCGCGCGGCACCTTGCGGTAGACCAGCTCGCGCAGCAGGAACTTCGTCACGCCGCCGCGCAGCTTGTATCGCCGCGGCAGGGCCCAGGCCCATTCGAGCAGACGGTGATCGAGAAACGGCGCCCGGACCTCGAGCGACGCCGCCATGGCAGCCCGGTCGCTCTTGACGAGAAACTTGTCGGTCAGCGTCGTGGTGCTGTCGAGCAGCGCCAGCAGCGTCTCCGGCTCGCGGCCGTGCAGCCGCTGGGCCACCTCGCGAAAGACGCTCCCGTCGAGCACGAACGGCGCCGCATAGACGCGCCCGGCCGACGTCGTTCGCAGGGTCGAGGTGATGGTGACGTAGAGCTCGGCCCAGTCGGCATAACCGAGCCGCCGCCAGCCGCTGGCGCTGCCGCGTCGGACCGGCAAGCGCTGCCAGTGACGCCGCCGCGCCGCAGCGCCAGCGGCAGCCGGTCGATCCAGGCGTGCATCCGGCCGCGCCGGTAGTGGCTGTAGCCCATGAAGCCTTCGTCGCCGCCGTCGCCGGCCAAGCGCGACCGTGACGTGGCGGCGCGACATCCGCGACAAGCGCGAAGGTCGGGATGCCGGCATCGTCGGCGAACGGCTCGTCAAACACGCCGGCGGCCTGCGGAATGAGCCGCGCATCTCGGCGCGCCGAAACGTGGAATTCGGAGTGCTCGGTGCCCAGGTGCTGCGCCACCGCCCGCGCGGCAGCCGACTCGTCGCCGCGCGTCGTCGAAGCCGATCGTGAAGGTGCGGACCGGCCCGGTCGCGGCGGCGACCATCTCGGCCACCACCAGCGTCGAATCGACGCCGCCGGACAGCCACGCGCCCAGCGGCACGTCGCTCATCAGCCGGCGGGCGCGTCGCCGCAGCCAGCCGCCGGTCGAGCTCGTCGATCGCCGCCGCGTCGGAGGCATCGGCTGCCACCACGTCGCGCGGCGGATCGACTGCGTCCAGCCGCCGACCAGCGCCGCACGGTCAGCCGATCGGCCGACCATTCGGCCGTGCAGCCGGGCGGCAGCTTGCGAACCGCGGAGAGGATGGAGCCGCTCGCCGGGCACGTAGCCGAGCGTGAAGTAGCCGGCCAGCCGCCTGCGGATCGAGCCCGGCGCGGCAGCTCGGGCAGCGCGGTCAGGCCGACCAGCTCGGAGGCGAAGGCGAAGGTGCGGCCCGCCTGCCAGTAACAGAGCGGCTTGCCGAGCCGGTCGCGCGCCAGCAGCAGGGTGCGCGCTCGCCGTCCCAGATCGCCAAGCGCGAACATGCCGTCGAGCCGGGCCATTCCGGCCGCGCCCCACGCCTCGTAGGCGGCGACGATGGCCTCGGTGTCGGTGTTCGACCGGAAAGCCGCACACCGAGCCGCCGAGAGCGCGGAGGTCGAGATAGTTGTAGATCTCGCCGTTGAAGATGATCCAGACGTCGCGACCGGACGGGGCCTGCATCGGCTGGTGGCCGGCCGGCGACAGGTCGATGATGCTTAGCCGCCGGTGGCCGAGGCCGACGGCCAGGTCGCCGGGCGCGGCGGACGAGGCAGCCGGCGTCGTCCGGGCCGCGATGGGCGCAGGGCGTCGGTCATGGCCGAGACGCGCGGCGACGGCGTCGGAAGCGCGGGGGCGATCAGTCCGGCAATGCCACACATGGGTTTGTCAGGTGAACGGCGACGCCCGTGGGGCGACGCGTCAGCGCGTGGTCGCCAGCGCGCCGGCAGGCGCGCGGCCCGAGTCGAGGGGCGCCCACTGCATCAGCGCTTCCTCGCGCTGTGCCACGCGGCGCTGGAGTCCCTGCAACCAGCCAATGCCCAGCGCCATGAGCACCCAGACGGTCTTGTTGCTCCAGGTGGTGTCGTCGAACAAGTCGGCCACCATGAGCACCAGCAGCACGGCGCGAACAAAGAAGAGCGCGTCCGGCTCGCTGCCGGTCAGCAGCGGAGATTTCTTCAGCTTCGCGGACTTGAACCAGATCCAGGCATACATCGAGAAGAACAGCAGAAACCCGGGCAGGCCGGTCTCCGCGAGAATGGACATGTAGTTATCGTGGGTGGTCTGATCCCACTCGCCGCGCGAGCGCCCATACTGCCAGAAGCAGTTTCGCCCGACGCCGAAAATCGGATGGGTGACCGCGGTCTCGAGCGCCCACTGCTTGAGCTGCATGCGGTACCAGGTCGAGCCTTCGCGCTTGGAGATGTCGCCGCCGGCCGTTTCGACCGAGGCCTGCAATCGCTTGCCAAGGCTGGTGGACATCAGCCACGGACCGACAGAGCCAATGCCGATGACGACCGAGAGCACCAGTGCAATGATCGCCGCGGGCGAGTGGATGATCCGCGAGCGAAAGTGCCAGAGCATGTAGACGATGCCCAGACCGGTCGCCACCGACGCGCCGCGCGAGCCGGTCCGGACGATGCCCACCAGCAGCAGCAGGATCGGGGCGAACAAGAGCACCTTCAGCCACATCCGCCGCGTGGCGGCCACACCGGCCCAGAGCACGCACAGGCCGACCGAGAACATCAGCGCCACCGAGTTGGGGCTGTGCAGCAGCCCTTCGATGCGCGTCTGGTCGTCGGAGGTGTAGCGCTCGCCGGCCAGCAGTCCCCACAGCGCGTTCGCGATCGCGCCGAGCGCCACCCAGGCGCCGACGATCCAGAGGCTGCGCCGATCCTGGCAGAGCGTCGAGAACGTGAACACCATGAGGAAGAACTGGACCAGTGTCCGCAGCGACATCATCGCCAGTTCCTGATACTCCGAGAGCACGCCGCTCATCAGCGCCCAGATGACGAAGCTGGCGTAGAGCAGCACCGGCACCGGAATGGACGGCGAGAGCCGGAAATAGAACAGCCCGGCCATCAGGCCGCAGACGATGCCGAGGTAGTAGGTGATCTTGGCGTAGTCGGGGTGATCGCCGATGACCATCGCCGACGCGGCGAACAGCCCGATGAACAGCGTGACGAACATCGGCACGCGCGCCTCGTGCCGCTCCAGCTCGTCGGCCAGCGGCGGCAAGAGTTCGCCCAGCGCCGGGTCGGCGCCGTACTGAATCGAGGCGTTCATGTCGAGGGTGGTCACCGAGTTTCGCCCCTGAAGTCGCGCCCGCGTGTCGACCAGACGCCCGTCATTCTAGCCTCAGGCTGATTCATCGGCAGGATTCGCCGCCGCGGGACACTCGCCACACGCCAATCGTGCGCCCGGCACGGCTCAGCGCGGACCGGCGACCAGGTCGGCCGACCGGCTGCCGCGCGACCGCTCCAGCACGCTGTCCAGAATCGTCGCCAGCTGCCGCGACGTGTGCGGCGTCGAGTAGCGCAGCCGCGCCTCGGGGTCGCGGACCGCGTAGATCGGCCGGCCGGCGCGGTGGTTCTGCCACGCCGCCAGCAGCGTGTCGGCCATGGCCTCGGGCTCTTCCTCGGGCACGACCAGGCCGGCGTCGGCGTCGGCGATCAGCTCGGCAATCTGCGAGCCGCGCGGCACGACCGCCAGAACCGGCCGCCCCGTGGCGAGATAGTCGTAGGTCTTGCCCGGCACGACGAACGGCCAGCGCTCGGTGACCAGCAGCATCTCGGCCCCCAGCAGCATGGCGACGAACCGCGTCCGCGGCACGACCGGCTCGAACCGCACCCACGACTGCACGCCGGCCTCCGCGGCAAAGGCCCGCTCGTCGGCCGAGACGTTGCCGTAGTTCACCAGTTGAATGCCGTCGTCCGGAATGACTCCGCGGCGGCGCAACGCGGCCAGGCCGCGCATGATCGGCTTGAGGCTGCGCGTGGCGTGAATGTTCCCGCCATGCAGCAGCGTGAAGCGGTCGAAACGGTGCGGTGGGACACCGGTCCACTCGTCGGCGTCAAAGCTGTTGGTGACGACGTGGCTCTTGCCGCGCAGCTCGTCGGCGAAGCCGGCCTCGTACAGTTGCGCGATGCCGCGCGTGACGCTGACGACCGCCGCCGCATCGGCCAGCGCGGCGCGTTCGAGCCCGCGCTCGCGTTCCTTGCGGGCCGGGTCCTGAAAGCGATCGTGCTCGGTCTGGAGGCTCCACGGGTCGCGATAGTCGAGCACGTAGGGCGCGCCACACGCGCGGAAAATGTCCTGGCAGATCAGCGCCGCCGACCACGGGTTGAGACTGGCGAAGACCACGTCGAACGCGCCGCGCCGGTGCAGCTCGACCGCGCGGCGGACCGCCCCGCGGCGCCAGAACATGTAGACGTCCGGCTCGCAGGCGAACTCGCGCCAATAGGCGTAGGCATGCACCGGCAGCGTCAGCAGCCGCTTGAGACGCGACTTCGTGCGGCGGCGGAAGTGATAGGTGTGCGCCAGCCACGAGCGGCACGGGGTGCGATCGATCGGCAGGTCGGACGGCACCAGTTCCATCAGGCTGTCGTCGCGCGGCAGGCAGCAGTCCGCGGCCACCGTCAACACGTGCGGGCTCCAGCCGTGGCGCGGCAGGTGGCGGCAGAGCCGCGCCGGGCGCTGCGAGCCGACCTCGGCCAGCGGCGGGAAATAGGCGGCGACGATCAGGACTTTCTTCGACACCGTGCTTCGCGTGTCGGTCGGCGGCGACGGCTCAGCCGGCCGGCTTGTCGATCCAGGCATATGGCTTGACCGCCCCATCTTCCCACGCACTCAGCGCCAGGCCGTGCTTCGCCAGCAGCCGCGAAAACGAACCGCGCCGCTCGTACATGATGCGGAACGACCGCCCGCGGATGCGCAGCGGGATCTCCTGCAGCGTCAGGTCGAACCACGCGCCGCGCAGCAGCGCCAGCACGCAGCGAACGCGCTCGTGCAGCCCTTCGCCGCGCCAGGCGGCCCGCCGCAGCAGGTTCCAGTAGAAGCGCGGCGCGTGCAGCATGAACAGCGCCGCGCCGCCCGGCGACAGCACCCGCGCCAGCTCGCGGATCGTCAGCCCGTGATGAACCTGCGGCAAGACCACGCGGCAGAAGACAAAATCGACGCTGGCATCCGGCAGCGGATAGCCCTCGACCGAGCCGCGCAGGAATGTCGCGCTCGGCCAGCGCCCCCCCACCGCCTCGACCGCCACCCCCAGCCGGTCGTCCGAATAGTCCAGCGACAGCACCCGCGCCGCGCCCAGTTCGGCCAGCATCCAGCTGTAGGCGCCATAGCCGCAGCCGGCGTCCAGGGCCGCCCGGCCGGCGACCGCCTGCTTCAGCCGCGGAAATCGCTGCGCCAGCCCCTCGCCGGCACACAGGTGATAGAGCGGAAAGGCCGGCAGCACGCCCTGGCCGCGCGGCGTGGCGCGGAAACGCCCCGCCACTGGTTCGAGCAGCCCGGCCGCCACGAATTCGTCGAGCAGCTCGACGCCGGCGCCGGCCGGCCACGGCGGAATCGGCACGTCGCCGCTCCAGGCGGCCCGGCCTTGCGGACCTGGCAGCGGCAGCGACAGCGCGTCGTGCGGGCGATGTTCGACGAAGCCGGCGATCGCCGCGCCGGCCTGCATCCGCAGCGGCTCGGCCAGCAGCCGCCACAGCTCGGCGCCGCGGCGGTCGGTGACGGCGGGGGCGGCGCTCATCGCGGCGCGGCCCCGTCGAGCAGCGGCTCGATCTCGGCGCGGCGGACGGCCGGACAGCAGAGCACGTTTTCGGCGTCGTGACAGCGCGACACGTCGGGCAGCGGCATCAGCCGGCCGGCGGGCCGCTCGAGCACGCGGAAGATGTCGTAGCGCAGCCCGGCCAGGTGGCCCATGACTTCTTCCGGCGTATAGCCGAACTGCTGTGCGGTGACGCGCGAGACCTCGAGCAGCAGCATCGGCCCATCGGGCGCCGAGAGCAGTCGCGTGGCGCCGCGGATGATTGGGAATTCGCTACCCTCGACGTCGAGCTTCACGACGCGCACCGTCGGCAGCGCGGCCCGCGCGGCATATTCGTCCAGCGTGGTCAGCTCGATGTCGAACCGCTCGGTCGGCTCGTCGTAGTAGGGTTTCAGCGAGGCGCCGCCATGCTGGCGCGGAACGTGGATGGTGGCGCGGCCCGGCCGGTCGGCCAGCCCCTGCGCGTTGAAGGTGATGCGGTCGGTGACGCCGTTGCCGTCGCAGTTGCGCCGCAGCAGCGCCATCGTGGTCGGCGACGGCTCGAAGGCGTGCACTCGCCCGGTCGGGCCGACCAGCCGTGCCAGCAGCGTGGCGTACCAGCCATAGTTGGCGCCGACGTCGATCACGGTGTCGCCGGCGCGGACAATCCGCCGCAGCACCGCCGTTTCGGCCGGGTCGCGCGCGGCGAGCATCATCAGGTTGAAGAACCACGGCTCGTGGACGTTTTCGTCGAATCGCCGGCCGTCGGCCGTGACCACGGTAAGGCGCTGGTCGGCCGGCAGCGCCGGCACGATGCGCCGCTCGACCCAGTGCATGATTCGCGAGACGCCGCGAGCGTTCGGGAAGCGCGTCGTGTAGGCTCGGGCGGCGGACAAGGCCAGTCGCGCGCGGCGCGGACTCATGGCGTGCCTCGATTCGGACGCGCCTTGCGCGGCAACCCGGCAAAGGAAGCGCGACGGCTCACGTCGCATCCCGCGGCGGGCCGATCGAGATGTGGGAACGTGACCTCGCGATGAACCAGAAGACGCTGATCGCGATCAACACCGGGATGAGCTACCTGCGCCAGGCCGTGCGCCTGGTGATCCAGCTCTTCATGGTGCGCTTCATTGTCGACAAGGTCGGCAAGGACGAGTTCGGCGTCTACAGCCAGGTGCTGGCGATCAGCGGGCTGGTGATGCTGCTGGACCTGGGGGTCAATCCGGCCGTCAGCCGGTTCAT
Organism: Phycisphaerae bacterium; assembly: GCA_046350375.1. GTDB lineage: Bacteria > Planctomycetota > Phycisphaerae > UBA1845 > UTPLA1 > JAXMAO01. The sequence goes on along the minus strand of JAXMAO010000006.1, from coordinate 147,725 downwards.
GGCGCGCGAGCTGGCGCTGAAGAACGACGAGGCCTGCCGCGAAATCTGGCTGACGGCGCTGGTGGCCTACCTGCTGCCGATGACGCTGATCCTGGTCGGGCTGCCGCTGGCCGCGCCGCAGCTGGCCGAGGCGCTGATCGGCGACGCCGCCTATCGCAACGTCGCCCGCGCGCTGATGGCGGTCGCGGCGGTCTATTTCGCGCTCCAGTTTCCGGCCAACGCCTACAAGGGCGTGCTGCTGGGTGAACAGCGCCACTTCGCGGTCGCGAACGTCGAGATCGTGGTCGAGCTGGTCCGCGCCGCCATTCTCGTGCTGGTGCTGTCGACCCTGACGACCAGCGTTGTCTGGGTGCTGGTGATCTACGCGGGCACGCAGATCGCCGGCAACCTGGTGCTGGTCGGAATGGTTCATGCGCGGTTTGCCTGGGCGCGGTTCCGGCGCTCCGCCATCCGCTGGGAGCGGTTCCGCGGCGTGCTGACGCTGTCGCTGACCTCGTTCCTGGCGCAGGCCGGGTTCACGCTCAACCTGTACGTGCATCGCATGATCATCGGCAAGCTGCTCGGCCCGGCGGCCGTCACCTACTATTACGTCGCCGCCTCGACCTTCCGCGACATGATCGAAAACGTGGTGATGCAGTTCGCCACTACCACCATCCCCGCCACCGCAAAATACGAGGCGACCGGCCATCACGACGCGCTCGCCGCCCTCATGCTGCGCGGCACGAAATATGCCGTCATCATGGCCGGGCTGATCGCCGCGCCGATCGCCGCCTTCTCGCGCCCGTTGCTGTCCATCTGGATGTGGAAGGATCCGTCCTACGCCGCCTATGCCCCGCTCATGGTCGGCGTGCTCGGGCTGACGCTGCTGGAGCTGACCCGCGGCACGGCCCACGCCATGCTCACCGGCCTGGCGCGGATGGGGCTGCTCGGCTCGATCAACTTCGTCGCGGTCGTCCTCGACGGCGTGCTGGCCGTCGTGCTCATTAAGACCACCTCGCTGGGGTTGTATTCGATTCTCATCTCGATCGGCGCGGCCGTCATCCTGCGCCGCACGGTCATCACCTGGCACGTGTGCAAGCTGCTCAACCTCAGCAAGCGGCGGCTGGTGCTCTCGAGCATGGCCTGGCCGCTCGGGCCCGCGCTGGTTGCGGCCGGATCGGGCTGGCTGCTGCAGCGCTGGTTCACGCCGCACAACTGGGCGACGCTGATTGTGAGCGGCACGGCCTGCGGCCTGCTCGGGGTGCTATTCGCCGCGTTTGTCACGCTCAACGGGGCCGAGCGACGCGAACTGGCGACGCCGCTGCGCTCGGCGTGGAACCGCTTCGGGCCGAAGCCGCAGTAGCGCCGCGGCCCGCCCGTCGCGCCGGTCGGCGGCGTGTCAGCCACGCATGAATTTCCGGATGGTGTCACACACGTAGCGCTGGGCCGGCTCGGAAAGTTCGGGATACATCGGCAGCGAGCAGACCTCGGCGGCGGCGGCCTCGGACACCGGCAGCTCGCCGCGGCGGCGGTTCAGATACCTGAAGCACTCCTGCTCGTGCAGGCAGACGGGGTAGTAGATCTTCGCGCCGATGGTCGCCTCGCGCAGCCGGGCCATCAGCGCGTCGCGCCGCCCGCCGGGCACGCGAACGGTGTACTGGTGATAGGTGTGGCGGTTGTGCGGCAGCGCCGGCGGTGTGACCACGCCCGAGTCGGCGAGCCACTCGTCGTAGCGCGATGCCACGCGCCGCCGCGCGTCGATCCAGCGCGGCAGATGGCGGAGCTTCACGTCGAGCACGGCGGCCTGCAGCGCGTCGATGCGGAAGTTTCCGCCGACGAACTGGTGGTGATATTCGGCCGCCGCGCCGTGGACGCGCACCATCCGCAGCCGCTGGGCCAGCGCGTCGTCGTGGGTGAGCACCATGCCGCCGTCGCCGAACGCCCCCAGGTTCTTGGTCGGAAAGAACGACAGGCTGGTCATCTCGGCCCACTGGCCGGCCGGCCTGCCGCGGTGGGTCGCGCCGATGGCCTGTGCCGCGTCCTCGATGATCGGCACGCCGGCGCGCCGCGCCACGTCGACGATGGCCTCCATCTCGGCCATCTGCCCGAACAGGTCCACCGGGATGAGCGCCTTGGTCCGCGGCGTGATCGCGGCGGCGATGGCTTGCGGATCGACGTTGAACGTGTCCGGCAGGATGTCGACGAACACCGGCGTGGCGCCCAGCCGCGCCACCGTGCCGGCGGTCGCGAAGAAGGTGAACGGCGGGAGGATGACCTCGTCGCCTGGCCCGACGTTCAGCACCATCAGCGCGGCCAGCAGCGCGTCCGTGCCGCTGCTCATGCCGATGGCGTGGCGCACGCCGCAGTCGGCCGCCAGGTTTTTCTCGAAGCGCTCCACGGTTTCGCCGAGGATGAACCGCTGCGATTCCAGCACCGGGCGCAGCGCCGCGGCGATCTCGTCGCGGATCGTGGCGTACTGGGCCGTCAGGTCGAGCAGGGGAACGTTCATTCGATGTCTCTCAGATGGACGCGCCCGCCTCCGCCGCGGAGCGAGCGCTGCCCGGCCTCGAGGATGCGCACCACGCGCAGGCCGCTCTCGCCGTCGCTGCGGATGGCTCGGCCGTCGAGGATGGCGTCGATGAAGTGGCGGCACTCGACGCGCAGCGGCTCGTCGCCCGCCAGGCGCGGAATGGCGATGTCGCCGACGCGCAGCGTGACAACGTCGGGAAAGGCGGTCGGCGCCTCGCCGCGCTCGGCCCCCTTGTCATAGACCCACAGCTTCTCGTTGGCCGACATGTCGTCGAACACCACCATCCGCCGCGCCCCCACCAGCGTGAGCTTACGCACCTTGTGCGGATCGAGCCAGCTGACGTGAATGTGCGCCAGCCGGCCGTCGCCGAACTGGAGGCTGGTGAAGACCACGTCCTCGACGCCGGGTTGCAGGAAGCACTGCCCCTGCGCCGAAACGGCGACCGGCTCGGCGTCGAACAGCCGGCAGATCATCGCGATGTCGTGCGGCGCCAGCGACCACCAGGCGTTCTCCTGCCGGCGCACCACGCCGAGGTTGATCCGCTGCGAATAGGCGTAGTAGATCCGCCCCAGCTCGCCGCCACTCAGCATCCGCTCGATCGCCTCGACCGCGGGGTGATACTCGAGCAGGTGGCCGACCATCAGCCGCCGGTTGGCACGCCGCGCCAGGTCGATCAGCTCGCGGGCGTCGGCGACAGCCAGCGCGATCGGCTTTTCGACGAAGACATGTTTGCCCGCTTGCAGCGCCGCGCGGGCCAGCGGGGCGTGCTGCGGCGCGTCGGCCGCGATCGCGACGGCGTCGACCGCCGCGTCGGCCAGCGCCGCCTCCAGGTCGCGCACCGCCCGCGCAGCCGGAAATGGCGCCGCCTCGCGCGCCAGCGTCGCCGCGTCGACGTCGCACAGGTAGGCCAGCCGGCAGCGCGGCGTGCGAGCGAAGGCGTGCAGGACGTTTCGCCCCCAGCTTCCCAGGCCGACCATGCAGAGCGAAACGTCTCGGGCGTCGGGCACGCGGGGTTCCTCAGGCCGCCAGCAGCTCGCGGACGACCGCCGCGGCCGCCCGGCCGGAGCCGTACAGCTCGGGTCGCGCCGGCGGCACGAACCGCAGCGCCCAGTCGAGCGCCGCGCCGATTGCGGCGGCGTCGGCGCCCGTCAGGCGGTTCCAGCCCGCATCGACCAGCTCGACCCACTCCGTCCGCTCGCGGAGCGTGATGCACGGGCGCTCGAAGAAGTAGGCCTCCTTCTGCAAGCCGCCCGAGTCGGTCGCCACGCAGCGCGCCTGACGCAGCAGCGCGATCATGTCGAGGTATGGGAGCGGGTCGATCGTGCGGATCGGCGGCGGCAGGCGGCGCTGGCCGAGTTGCAGCCGCGTGCGCGGATGAACTGGCCAGACGACCGGCAGCGGCGCCGCCGACAGGCCGTCGAGGATCGCCCCCAACGCGGCCGGGTGGTCGGCGTTTTCGGCGCGGTGAATCGTGGCGACGATGTATTCGCGCGGCTTCAGTTCGAGCCGGCCGAGAATCGACGAGCGTCGCTCGGCGGCGGCCGCGAAGAAGAGGGCTGCGTCGTACATCACGTCGCCGCACAGCCGCACGCCGGCGTCGATGCCTTCGGCGCTCAGGTTCGCGACCGCGACCGGCGTCGGACAGAGCCGCAGCGTCGCCACGCGATCGGTCAGCAGGCGGTTGATCTCCTCGGGCATGCGGCGGTCGAAGCTGCGCAGCCCGGCCTCGACGTGCGCGATCGGCACGCCGCACTTGGCCGCCGCCAGCGCGCCGGCCAGCGTCGAGTTGGTGTCGCCATAGACCAGCACCCAGTCGGGCCGGTCGGCCAGCACGGCCGCCTCGATGCCGGCCAGCATGGCGGCCGTCTGCGCGGCGTGCGAGCCGCCGCCGGCGTCGAGCTGATGGACCGGCGCGGGAATTGCCAGCTCGTCGAAGAAGACCGCCGAGAGGTTCTCATCGTAGTGCTGCCCGGTGTGCAGCAGGCGCTCGTCGACGCGGACGGCCGGGCCGGCGGCGTTGTGCGCGGCGACCGCGCGGCTGACGGCGGCGGCCTTCACGAACTGCGGCCGCGCCCCGACCACGGTGAGAATCCGCCGCGCGCTCACGTCGCCTCGATCAGTGCAGATGCGATCCGCCCGGCGGCGCTGCCATCCCACAGCGGCGGACGACGCGTCAGTGGCGGCGGCGTGGCCGCGCCAAACGGCCGGATCGGCGCCGCCTCGTACGCGCGGACAATTTCGGTGGTCGACAGGCGCCCGTCCGAGCCGAACGGAACGAGCCGGTTGGTGCCGTGCGTGACGGTGACGGGGCGCTCGGTGTTCGCCCGCAGCGTGAGGCACGGCACGCCGAGAATGGTCGTTTCTTCCTGCACCCCGCCCGAGTCGGTCAGGACGATCGACGCGTCGGCCATCAGCTTGAGATAGTCGAGATAGCCGAGCGGCTCGATGATCTTCAGGCCGGCGACCGCGGCGGCGCGGGCCTCGAGGCCGAAGGTCGCCAGGTTCTTGCGCGTCCGCGGGTGCATCGGGAAGACGATCGGAATGTCGCGCGCGATCGCCTCGAACGCCGCCAGCACCGCCCGCAGCCCCTCGGAATCATCGACGTTGCTCGGCCGGTGAAGCGTGACCACGGCGAAGCGCCGCGGCGAAAGGCCCAGGTCGCGGACGATCGGCAGCGCGTCGGCCCGGCCGCGATGCTTCAGCAGCGTGTCGATCATCACGTTGCCGACCAGCCGCACCTTGCCGTCCTCGATTCCCTCGCGCTTCAGGTTCTCGACGCCGCTCGGCTCGCTGACCAAGAGCAGGTCGCTGATGGAATCGGTGAGCAGCCGGTTGATCTCCTCGGGCATGGCGCGGTCGAAGCTGCGCAGCCCGGCCTCGACGTGGGCGACGCGCACCCCGAGCTTCACCGCCACCAGCGCGCAGGCGATCGTGCTGTTCACGTCGCCGACCACGACCACCCAGTCGGGCTGCTCGTCGATCACCACCGGCTCGTAGCGCCGCATGATCTCGGCCGTCTGCACGGCGTGCGAGCCCGATCCGACTTCGAGGTTCACGTCCGGGCGCGGAATGCCGAGCTGCTCGAAGAACAGGTGGCTCATGCGGGCGTCGTAGTGCTGGCCGGTGTGCACCAGCCGCGCGGCCACGCGCCCGCTGGCGGCGAACGCCTCCATGAGCGGGGCGATCTTGACGAAGTTCGGCCGGGCGCCGCAGACGCACGAGACCTTGATCATGGCGTGTTACTTCCGCTCCCGCAGCGCGCCGTCGCGCAGCTCATAGGCGGCGCCGCACTCGCCGCAGCGCGGCGTCGCGCCGCCCGGCAGTCGCACGCCGCACTCGCACACCCAGCCGGCCGGCCGCGCCGGCACCCCCATCACGCACTCGAAGTCGCGCACGTCGCGCGTCACCACGGCCCCCGCGCCGACCAGGCACGAGCGCCCCAGCGTCACGCCGCACACGATCGTCGCGTTGGCGCCAATGGTCGCGCCGCGCCGCACGACCGTCGCCCGGTAGGCGTCCTTGCGCGGGCGATGGCTCCGCGGCGTGCGGACGTTGGTGAAGACCGCGCTCGGTCCGCAGAAGACGTCGTCCTCCAGCGTCACCGCGTCGTAGATCGACACGTTGTTCTGAATGTGCACGTTGTCGCCGATGCGGGCCCGCCCGCCGACAAAGACGTTCTGCCCGAGCACGCAGCGCGATCCGATGACCGCGCCGGCCGAAACGTGGCAGAAGTGCCAGATGCGCGAATCGGGGCCGATCTGCGCCCCGGTGTCGATCACGGCGGTGGGATGAATCTGGGACACGATTGTCTGGCCGGGCCGCTGCGGTTCGCCATCGTGGCGGGCGATGGGCAGACTCCGTCCCCGTCAGCCGCGTCACGCGATCGAACGCAACACCCGTAATGGCAATACGTTGCATCGATGCGCGCGGCTGAACTCCGGTCGCCGCCTGCTCGTTTCCGGCGCTCGCCGCCACCTCATTCCTTATCGGCACAGATGGCGGCGGACTGACCCTACTCTCGCTGCGGCCGCATGTTACCGGCCGTCCCCTGATTTCGACAGGTTCGCCAGGGGGCAGGACGCTGCGGCGGAGCGGGGTCCCCCGCCATTGCATACGTCGCGGCAAGGCGGGCGGATCGGTGGCGCAGCGGGGCGCACGACGGGTAGGATGCGGCGCCGGCCCGCGGTCGGCGGAGGTGACGGATGATCGACCTACGCACGGCGCAGGTGCTGTTTGCGCACAACGACTGGGCCCGCGAGCAGCTTCTCGCGGCGCTGGGCGGATTGAAGGACGAATCGCTCGATCAGAAATGCGACATCGGGCCGGGCTCGCTGCGCGAAGTGATGCGGCACCTCTATATGGCCGAGCGCGCCTGGTACGTCCGCTGGGACGGGCCGCGCGCCGACGCGCACCCCGAGCCAGAATCGCTGAAGACGCTCGGCGACCTTGCCGGCGCGGCGCGCCAGATCGCCGAACAGCGCAATGAGTGGGTGGCCGGCTTCGCGCGCGGCGACTTCGACCGCACGATTCACTATCGCACGCGCGACGGCGCCGCCTATGCCCATCGGCTCGGCGACCTGATGCTGCACGTCTGCAACCACGGCGTCTATCACCGCGCGCAGGCGGTCAACATGCTGCGGCAGGTCGGCGCGAAACCGCTGTGGCTGGACTTCATCGCCCGATCGATCGAACGCGGCCCCCAGGCGACCGCCGCCGAGCTGCCGGCGCTAGCGACTATCCGCCGTGTTTTCGCGTTCGGTGACTGGGCCAATGAGAAGCTGCTGGCCGCGATGGCGCCGTTGCCGGCGGAGAAACTCGACCAGTCGTTCGAGATCGGGCTCGGCACGCTCCGCAAGACACTGATCCACATCATCGACGCCGAGAACTGGTGGCTCGGCAACTGGCGTGACGATTCGCAGCTGCCGTTCCCGCCGCCCGACGTGCGGCTGGGCGCGGCCGAGATTCGCGCCCGCCGGCAGCAGGTGTCGGCCGAGCGCGACGCGTGGCTCGATCGACAGAAGGAAGCGGACGAGTCGCGGGTCGTGCGCGGCGTTCCGCGGCCGGGCGTGGTGCGCGAGTTCCCGCTGGCGGCGACCGCGGCGCAGGTGAGCCTGCACGGCACGCACCACCGCGCCCAGGCCGTCAACATGCTGCGCCGCCTGGGGCAGACGCCGCCGGGGCTCGACTACGTGCTGTTCGTGCGCGAGCGGACGGCGCGATGATGACAACCACGCGATGAAGCCGGATAAAATCGAACCCCGACCATGAATGTCTTGGCGCAGGGTGTCGCCGCGCACGCCGCGGTGTCTGATCGTCTCAGGAAAAGGCGGCAGAACTCTCTCCCGCCGTTCGCCGTAGTGAGCTGAGCCGACCCGGGAGTTTTCATGTCGCGCAAAGTGTTCGAGACGTTCTTTTCCTACGGTGACTGGGCCAACGCCGAAATCTGCCGGCTGGCGCGCGGGCTTGCCGAATCGGCCCTCGATCAGCCGTTCGATATGGGGCTGGGCACGCTCCGCAAGACCATCAAGCACATCCTCGACGGCGAGACAGTGTGGCTGGAGCGCTGGCAGGGCCGGGCCGAGACGCCGTGGCCGTCGTACGACGAGCGGCCCGCGATTCCCGAAATGACCGAGGGCTTCGCGGAGACGGCTCGGCGGCGCGCGGCGTTCCTGGCGACGCAGGGCGACGCCGACCTGGCGCGGCGCGTCACCTACCGCGACTCGAAGGGCAGCTTGTTTTCGGCGACGCTGAGCGAGATGATCTCGCAGATGTTCGTTCACTCGACGCACCATCGCGCCCAGGCCTGCAACATGCTGCGCCGCGTCGGAGCGCCGCCGCTCGAGCTCGACTTCATGGTCCGCGTGCGTCAGCCGGCATAGGCGCTGGCGACCGGCTCGCGGTGCCGGGCCGCTCGAGAAGTGGGAGCAATCGTGGCAGGAACCGCCTCACCGTCGCCGCGCGGGCTGCGGCTGTTTCAGCTGGCGGGCGCGCTGCTGCTGCTGTTCGGAGTTGTTCACACCGTTGCCGTGGTGAAGGCACTGATTGCCGGCGAGTCGGGCGACGCACGGGTCGATCGGCTGGCGGCCGACGCGCGGGCGCTGACCTTCGCCGTCGGGCCGTTCCACTCGAGCGCCTGGGGTGCGATTCAGATTCTCAACGCCAGCTACGCGATCCTGCTGCTGCACGTGGGGGTGGTTAATCTGCTGGTGGCGCGCCCCGCCGCGGCGGCGGGCCGGCTGCGACGGTTGACGCTGGTCAACCTGCTGTTCGTCGCCGGGCTGCTGGCGGTCGCGTCTGCTTATCAGTTTCCGCCGCCGATGCTGTTTTCGGCGCTGATCGGGCTGGTGCTGGCGGCGTCCGCGTGGCGCCAGCGAGTCGGCCTGGCGGGCGCGGCCTGAGGCGCCCCACGGAGAACCCTATGCGTCGCGCCCTGCAAACGGGCATTGTGTGCGGACTGATGCTCGTCGGTGCGGCCTGTCGCCCGGGCGACCCGATGGCGCGGTTCATCGCCGAGACCGACGCCAAGCCGCCCGCCGAGCGCCCTCCCAAGTGGGAGCAGGTCAAGCGGCTCATCGGCCGGCCCGCGCCGCAGGTGGGCGAGCTGGCGCCCGACTTCACGCTGGCGACGCCGGACGGCCGGCAGCAGGTGACGATGAGCCGCTGTCACGAGTCGCGGCCGCTCTTGCTGCTGTTCGGGAGCTTTACCTGACCGCCGTTTCGGCGCCAGGCTGGCGCCATCGAGTCTCTGTACGACCAATACCGCGACCGGGTCGCGTTTCTGTTCGTCTATGTGCGCGAGGCGCACGCGAGCGACGAGTGGCAGATGCCGGCCAACGAGCGCGATCGGGTGCTGTTCGAGCAGCCGGCCACGCTGGCGCGGCGCAGCGACGTGGCGACAGAGTGTTGCGCGCGGCTGAAGCTGTCGATGCCGACGGTGGTCGACGGGATCGACAATGCGGTGGACGAACAGTACGCCGGCTGGCCGGAACGAGTGTTCATCGTCGCCGCCGACGGACGGATTGCGTACGCGGGCGGCGTGGGCCCGTTCGGGTTTCAGCCGCAGGAGGTCGAGGCGTGGCTGCGGCGGCACGTCGGGGCGCCGCGGTTGCGGCCCTGATCGTGCGATCGGCGCGGGGCATGCGGCAGACTTGCGCCACGGGCCCGCCCGAGGGAAGGATGGAGTCGTGATGCGTTATCGATTCACTGATTGGAACCCGGATACCACGCAGGCCAAGACCGACGCCGGCAACGCGCTGACGCAGACGCGCGCGCTGCAGGAGCACCTGGACCAGCTGGCCCTCGCGACGGCCGCAATGTGGTCGTTCGTGCGCGAGAAGCTCGAGGTGACCGAGGACGAGTTTGCGGCGCGCATGGTTGAGATAGACATGCTCGACGGCCGGCGCGACGGGAAGATGTCGCGCGCCGCGGCGCCGTGCGCCAAGTGCGGCAAGGCGCTCTCGGGCCGCCGGATGCGGTGCATGTTCTGCGGCGAACTCCGAAAGGATGTCTTTCCGAAGTAGCCGACGCGGCGCCCGCCGCGAGTTGACCGCCGCGCTACGATCGAGCCGACCGGCGCCAACATCAAGCCGGCCGGCGGGTCAGGCGTTGCGGCGACCCATGAGGCCTCTCAGGAAGTAGAGCACGCCGCCGACCGCGCCTCCGATGAGCGCGGCGCGGCCGCTGCGGCCGGTCCGGCTGGACAGCCGGTCGAAAAACCCCGGCGGCACGTAGCCGAACCCGGGGTCATACGCGACGGCCGCGGCGATCTGCTGAAACTCGGGCAGGTGTTTGGCGAAATCCGTCGCGTGCGCGTAGCAGTGCACCCAGACCAGTCCTTCTCGGCCGACCACGCCGAAACTGATGCCGGCCACGCTTTCCCCGTCGGTGATCTCCGAGTCGCTGCGCAGGACGAGCTGGCGGCGATCCTCGTCAACCAAGACTTCGCCCATGCGAATGTCCTTGCAGATGTCCTTCAGCGCGCCCTGGACCTGCTTGATTTCCTTGCCGGACTGCTCCGACATGTCCTTGGCCATCTGCGGGAGGGAGAAGCCGCGCGTGGACTTCACGAAGGGCTGAATGAGGATGTAGGTGGATTCGAGCGACTCCCCGCCGCCGGGCTGGAACGCCGCCGAATAGTGCACCGGCGCCTGCGGCAGCCGTTCGGCGACCAGCGCGTTGATCTTCGCGACAACCTCGGCGCTGACGGGCTTCCAGTCGGCCGGAAAGCGGACGGATACGTGCAGCGTCTCTTCGCGATGAATCTCGGGGGCTTCGTCGCTGTCACCGAATGCGAACGCGAGAGTCATCAGCGCGGCGCAGGATTGCAGCGTGGTCATGGTCGTTCCCGTGGGTGAGGCGTGTTCCGAGGCACGAGCGCCCCGGTGAGTTCGCGAGGTACCATATCGAGTGGGAGGGGATTGCACAACGCCGCGCACGGGACCGATCGGCGATATGATCCGCGGCGTGTGCGGCCGTGCCCTTGTCGCGGCGATGCGGCGTCGGCGCGCCTGGTGGCCTGTCGGGTAGGAATTCTTCCAATGCCACCCCGCCGGCGGTGACCGCCGTTACGCGGGGTCGACCGCGCCCCGATCCGATGGAGCCTGAGGTGAGATTCAATCTGCGACAGGCGACCGCCATCCTGGAGCGCACCCCGGCCGTGCTCAGCGCGCTGCTTCGCGGGCTGGGTCGCGAGTGGACCCACGCCAACTACGGGCCGGACACCTTCAGCCCCTATGACGTGATCGGCCACCTGATCCACGGCGAGCGAACCGACTGGCTGGCCCGCGCGGAGATCATCCTGTCGCACGGCGAGTCGCGGCCGTTCGATCGGTACGATCGTTACGCCCAGTTCGAGGTGTCGCGCGGCCGGTCGCTCAATCGACTGTTGAACGAGTTCGCCCGGCTGCGGCGCGCCAACCTGGCAAGACTGCGGTCGCTGCGACTGACGCCGCGCGACCTTGGACGGGCCGGAACGCACCCGGTGCTCGGGCGCGTGACGTTGCGGCAACTGCTGGCGACCTGGGTCGCGCACGACTTGAACCACCTGTCGCAGATCGCGCGGTGCATGGCGGTGCGGTACGCCGGCGCGGTCGGCCCGTGGCGGGAGGCTCTGGGCGTCTTCAGAGGCAGCGTGACGCGGATGGACGCGGACGGCGCCGCGCGGCGCCGGGCGGCACAGCGGGCGGGCGGCCGCCGCGGGCAGACGCGGCGGCAGACGTGATGGTTCGCCGCGATGTGCATCTACATTCCACGAGGCCGGCGCGGCGGGGGTGCGGCGTGGGCCCGGTATGGGCCAGCGCCCTGCCGATCGGCCGGTGCGGGCCAGCGGCACGGGTCGTCGACCGTGCGGCTGGCGCCGGCTATGATTCCGCGGTATACAGGGGCGGTCCGCCGCGGCGGGCATGAGACTGGCGACGCGCTCGGTCGCCGGAACCCTTTGAACCTGATCAGCGACGAGAGATGCCGGCGCGCGCGGCGTTTCCGCCTGCGAAGGGAAGCCGCATGTTCAAACCCGTCCTCGATCCCCGCCTTGAACGCGCGCACCGCCACTCCAGTTGCAACCGTGACGAGCTGTTGACCAGCCCGCTGTGCGGCTGCTTCCATTGCTGCGAACTGTTTCCGCCGGCGGAAATCGCGGAATGGATCAATGATGCGCTGGTCGACGGGCGAAATGGCCGAACGGCGGTGTGTCCGCGGTGCGGCATAGACTCCGTCATCGGATCGGCATCCGGGTTTCCGATCACGGCAGAGTTTCTGGCCGCCATGACCAAGCGGTACTTCTAGCGCCTTCATCGTGAGCCAACGTGGCGCGTGGGCGACCATTCCCGGTTGAGGTTTCGGCGATGAAACTCAGTGACACACGCTGTTCCGACCGCGGCGCGCTCGGAGAGGACTACGAGGACATGAACCTGGTTGACGCCGTCGTCGAACCCATCTGGTACTTTCCTACTCCGGCGGGCGATTCGTCGCAACTACCGGACGAGTGGCGCGTCGTCGGGACTCCGCAGCGCGAGGCCTATGCGCTGGTCTGGCTGGAGCGCGAGGTGTCAAACGGCGGGTTCGCGCAGTTCTTTTCGAATCCCTGGGGCTATTTCACGCCGGACGTCCTGGCAGGCTGTCAGCGATTCGGCCTGCCGGAGGTGGAACGGATCGTGCGGTTGGCCATCCAGGTCTTCCCCGGGGGCATGCCTTCGCGCGTGCGCCAGGAGCGCGAGCGCGTTCTCAATCAGCGTGCGCAGGAAGAACGGGCCAAGGGGAACGGAGTTGACTTGGACGAGGACCTGACGGTCTTGAATGACTTCGTCTTCGACGAGCTAAACGGCCGGTTCTATGACGACGAAAGCATGTATGCGAGGACCGCTGCGTACGTGCGGTCGCACGTGGCGGAGTTCTTTCGCTAGTCCGCGGGAGCGTCGGGCCCGACCATGAGTTGCTTCAGAGGCTCACCATGACCCAGCTTCAATCCGCCCGCGGCGGCCCTGTCACGCCGGAACTGGCGCGGGTGGCGCGACGCGGGAATCTCGCAGCAGGACGATTCGCGCGGTTCGGACTGACACTGCTGTGCGTCACTCCGGCGATCGCTCTGGGCGCTCCTCCGGCCGCGATCGATTTCTGGAACCAGCAGCGCAGAGGCGCGAATCTGTTTGACGCCGTCGAGACCCGGACTCGGCTTGAAGCCGCCGCGAAGATGGGAATCGAGTTCGTTCGCATCGCGCCGGACAAATGGAAGGCCGCCGGTCGCGATTTCCTGATCGGCAATGCCGACGACTATCGCGGCATTCCGGAGGCCGATCTCGCCCAGCTCCGAGCCGTGCTCGACGAGGCCCATGCGGCCGGCCTGAAGGTCGTGCTGACCTGCCTGAGTCTGCCCGGGGCGCGGTGGAAACAGCACAACGGCGATGACAATGACTTGCGCCTCTGGCGGGATTTTCGCTACCACCAGCAGTCGGCCGCGTTCTGGCGAGACCTGGCCAAGGCCCTGCGTGGTCATCCCGCATTGGTCGGATTCAACCCCCTCAACGAGCCGCGTCCCGAGGCGATGGTACGACCGCCGCTCGCGTCCTGGCAGGTCGCGGAGTGGCACAAGAGCGTCGCCGACACCCCCGCCGACATCAATCGGTTCTACGCCGTGGTCTGCAAGGCGATCCGCGACGTTGACCCGGACACGCCGATCATCGTCGATGCCAGCTTCGACGCGACGGTGCCGGGGTTCGCGGCGTTGCGACCGGTTCCGGTCCGCCACGTGCTCTACGCCGCGCACATGTACGACCCGTTCGAGCTGACCTGCTTTCGCGAGAACCAGAATCGTTTCAGCTTCCCCGGTCCGATGGCCGGCGGAGAAGGGCCCAGCGTCCGCGTCGACCGGGAGTGGCTCGCGGGCTGGCTGGCGCCGCTGGCGTCGTGGGCCGGGCGGAACCAGGTCCCGCCGACGCGAATCCTCGTGGGCGAGTTCGGCTGTGACCGGCGCGTCCGCGCGCGGACCAGTATCTTTCCGATCTGGTAGTCGATCTTCAACCAGCAGGGCTAGGCATTGGGCGTTCTATAGTTTCCGCGAGGACACGTGGGACGGCATGGACTACGAATGCGGCGATCGCCCGCTCGGCGCGGCCTACTGGGAGGCCGCCGAGAAGGGGCAGCCGCCGGCTCGACCGTGGCACGACAACCCGATCTTCGACGTGCTTCGCCGCGAGCTGAGCCGGCCGGGCAGGCGCGCAGCAGCCGACGCGGCGCATGCCGAGAATCCGCCGGCCTCAAAGGCGAAACCGTGAATTCATGGAATCGCGGGGGAACTCTCCCCCTCTGAAAGGCAGTGAAATGACTCAGCTACTCTCCGCCCGAAAGGGCCTCATCACGCCGGAGATGGTCCGCGTCGCGCAGCGCGAATGCGTCACGCCCGAGTTTGTCCGCGACGAGGTCGCCCGCGGTCGGCTGGTCATTCCGGCCAACGTGCGCCACCTGGCCGGTTCGGCCGGCGGACCGCCGCGGATGCGCGCTGTCGGCGACAACGGCGACCGGCACACGGTGGTCGACATCGACCACGCGACGCTCAGCCCCGGCCACGCCGGCCATCACCCCGACGCGGCGCTGTGGGTCAACCAGAGCGTGGCGCAGCGCTGGCAGATCATCAGCGACCCCGACTATTGCCACGGGCAGGCCGCCCCGCGCCGGCTCGACCCGATCGGCATCGGCCGACTGGTGACCACGAAGATCAACGCCAACATCGGCGCGTCGCCGGTGGCGAGCGACACGAAGCTGGAAGTCGAGAAGCTGATGTGGGCGCAGAAGTATGGCGCCGACACGCTGATGGACCTTTCCACCGGCGGCAACCTGGTCGAGTGTCGCCAGGCGATCATCGACCACAGCACCATTCCCATCGGCACCGTGCCGATCTACAGCATGATCCTCGGCAGGCGAATCGAGGAGCTGACGCGGGCGGACATTCTCCGCGAGATCGAGCGCCAGGCGCAGCAGGGCGTCGACTACTTCACCATCCACGCCGGCGTGCGCAAGGCCAACCTGCACCTGATTCGCAAGCGCATTACGGGCCTGGTCAGCCGCGGCGGCAGCCTGCTGGCGAAGTGGATGATCCACCACAACCAGGACAACCCGATGTACGAGCTGTTCGACGAGATCAGCGCCATCATGCGTGAATATGACGTGACCTATTCGCTCGGCGACGGCGTGCGACCCGGCTGCCTGGCCGACGCCGGCGACGCGGCCCAGATCGCCGAGCTCGAAGTGCTGGCCGAGCTGACGCAGCGGGCGCGCGAGGCGGGCGTGCAGGTGATGGTCGAGGGGCCGGGCCACGTGCCGCTGAACGAAATTGCCTGGAACATGCAGATTCAGCAGCGGCTGTGCGACGACGCGCCGTTCTACGTGCTCGGGCCGCTGGTGACCGACGTGTTTCCCGGCTACGACCATATCACCAGTTGCATCGGGGCGACCGAGGCGGCCCGCGCCGGCGCGGCCATGCTCTGCTACGTGACGCCGAAGGAGCACGTCGGACTGCCGCAGGCCGAGGACGTCAAGGCGGGCTGCATCGCGTACAAGATCGCCGCGCACGCCGGCGACGTGGCCCGCGGCATCGCCGGCACGCGCCAGTGGGACGACGACATGAGCCGCGCCCGCGCGGCGCTCAACTGGCCGAAACAGTTCGAGATCGCGTTTGACGGCCAGACCGCCCGGGCGTTGCACGACGAAGACCTGGCGGTCGACACCGACTTCTGCGCCATGTGCGGCCACGACTGGTGCAGCATGCGGATCAGCAAGGAAATCCAGGAATTCGCGAGTGGCAAGGCGGACGGATTTGTGCCGCTGAAGGTGGCGACGGCCTCGCCCGGGCTGAGCGAAGAGCAGGTCCGGTTCCTGGCCCATCGCGGAAAGAAGCACGACTGTCACAGCGACAACGTCGCCGACGCCGAGACGGCGCAGCGCGTGCAGCGGGAATATGTACAGGCAAGCCCGGCCGAACCGTAGGCGGCCGCGGGCGAGCGCCCGAATCGGCCGGCGCCTGGCCAGGCCAGGAATTCTTCGCGCCACCCCTTGACGGGCATGTTTGGAATATGTAAGGTATGTCGCGGGCCGGACGGGTTTCGGCCGCGACCGCGGCACGGGCACGCGGTCATGCGTTCGGGCGGGCCGTTCACTGAAGGGAGCGTCTCATGAGCAAGCCGGTGTCTCCGATTCCGCCGGGGTTTCACACGATCACTCCGTCGATCATCGTCAAGGGTGCCGAGGCGGCGATGGCCTTGTACAAGAAGGCCTTCGGGGCCGAGGAAGTCATGTGCATGCGCGGGCCGACGGGCGGCATCATGCACGCCGAGATGAAGATCGGCGATTCGATCTTCATGTTGTCCGACGAATGGCCCAACATGGGGATGAAGGCCCCCGCGCCCAATCACATCAGCGGCGGGCTGCACCTCTACGTGCCCGACGCCGACCGCGCCTTTCAGCGGGCGATTGAGGCCGGATGCACCGCCGTCATGCCCCCATCGAACATGTTCTGGGGCGATCGCTACGGCAAGGTGATGGATTCGTTCGGCCACGTGTGGGGACTGGCGACGCACATCGAAGACGTCTCGCCGGAAGAATGCGCGCGGCGCGGCGCCGCCTGGAAGCCGTCGTAAGCGGCGGTCGTGGCTCGGTCGGCGGCCGCGCGGATGGGCGGTCAATCGTGGTTTGACAGTGTCGCCGCGCGTCTTTAGCGTGCAGTGCGGATTGCCGCGTTGTCTGCGGCGATCAACAACTTGCAGGCGGACGAGCGCCGCGACAGCCTGTCACGCGCCGGCCCGGTGCGGGCCTGTGTGAGCGCGTATCCGGGGGTCGACAGCGCGCCAGCCTTCGGAAGGGAGTTCCCATGATTCGCACTCGGCAGATTGGCGGATTGGCGTTGGTGGTCGGGGCGCTGGCCAGCGTGGCGTGGGCCTTGCCGCAGCATGGCGGCCAGCCGGCCGGCGGCGCGCCGATGGTCGAAATCACGAAGAATTGTCCGCACCTGCGCTACGTCGGGCGCGAGGCGACGTTCGAGATCATGGTGACGAACCGCGGCACCGGCCCGGCGTCGAACGTGGTGGTGACCGACGCGCTGCCGGCCGGAGCGCAGTTCCTGAGCGCCGACAGCGGCGGTCAGCGGCAGGGCTCGAACGTGATGTGGTCCATCGGGTCGCTCGGCGCGGGCGAGTCGAAGACGATGAAGGTGAACGTGCGCTGCGACACCATCACCACGCTGCGCAATGTGGCGACCGTCACCTGGTGCGGCATGGGTCAGGCCGTGTGCGAGCTGCCGGTGAAGGGCATTCCGGCCATTCTGCTGGAGTGCGTGGACGATCCGGACCCGGTCGAAATCGGCACGCAGACCACATACACGATCATGGTTACGAACCAGGGCAGCGAGACCGGCACGAACATTCGCGTCGAATGCACCCTGCCGCGCGAAGAAGAGTTCGTGCGCGCTGGCGGTGCGACCCAGGGCAGCGCCGAGGGCAAGATGGTGAAGTTCGCACCGCTGGCGACGCTGGCGCCCAAGGCCCGGGCGAGCTTCACGGTCACGGTCAAGGGCGTCGCGGCCGGCGATTGCCGATTTGCCGTGAGCATGAAGAGCGACCAGATCGAGACGCCGGTCGGCGAGACCGAGAGCACGAACGTGTACGAATAGTCGCGCACAGCGCGGGCCGATGCGCGCTGCCGGCCCGCGCCTGCCCGACACACTTGGCGCCCTCGCCGGCCGCAACGGGCGACCGCGCGGCGGTGGTGTGGCGTTGCGCCTCTGGGCAGGGTGATCTATGCCTGACACGGTCGATACGCGCAGGGTCCGCGACCGTCGCCCGCTGCGCTTCGAAACCATCGACGCGCTGCTGGCCGAAGTGGATCGAATTGAGGCGGCCGACGCCGCCGGGCGCCTGCGCTGCATCGGGAACTGGTCGGCCGGGCAGGTGATGGGCCACGTGGCCGCGTGGATCGACTATGGCTACGACGGCTACCCGCTCAAGCCGCCACCGTGGCCGATCCGGGTTGTGCTGCGCTTCTTGAAGGGTAGGTACCTGCGGAACGGGATGCCGGTCGGACGCCGCATTCCCGGCGTCCCGGACGGCACCTACGGCACCGAGCCGATGTCGACCGCGGCCGGCGCCGCGGCGCTGCGTCGTGCCGCGCGCCGGCTGGCGAGCGGCGAGCCGGCCCGCTTCCCCAGCCCGGCGTTCGGCCCGATGCCGGAGTCGGAGCGGATTGCTCTCAATCTGCGGCACGCCGAGCTGCACCTAGGCTTTCTGCACGCGTAGCGTTGGCGCGATGGGCGTGGGAGTCACGGCGGTCGGCCGCAAGTTCAGCGGGCAGCTCCGCGCCGCCGGCGGAACGTAAGTCCGCCCGCAAGCAGCAGCGCGAACGTGGCCGGCTCGGGGACCAGAAAGACGTTGGGCTGGAGACTGGTGATGCCGGAATTGCGGCGGATGATGTCCGCCAGCGTCGTGCCCTCCAGGGTTGGCAGAATGCCGGTCAGGTCAGAATCGTTCTCGAACCAGAATCGGTCGCCGGAGCGCGCCCGCATGAACTGATCGAGGATGCCGGCCGTGAGCAGTGGACCGAGACTTGAACCGGGGAGATGATCCTCGGACAGGGCGCCGATCCACAGGTCTATGTTGTCGACCGTGCCGAAGACTGCCGCCAGTTGCGCCGCCAGCGCCGGGTTGGAGGTGATGTCGGTGAACGAAACGACGGCGGGCAGGCCGTAGGCGACCCGAACGGAGTTGTAGTCGATCAAGCCGTGGTCGCGTCCGCGCTGGATGTTGAGCGCCGCGAGGTCGAATCCGCCGGTTGGGATCGTGAAGAGAAAGCTTCGCACGTCTTCGACGATGTGCTGGTCGACCTCCTGCATGGCCTGAGAGGCGAGGCCTTTCAGGATTGGCGCGATTCCTCCCTCGTTGACGATCTTGTCCGGCCGGAAGAAAGAATCCTGCAACGATGAGTTCCCCTGCGGAATGACGTTCCCGTCATTATCCAGGCGGAGTAGCTGGGGCGAGAGCATGGTGTGCCCGACGCGAAACAGCGCCGCGGCGAATTCGTTGGAGACCGTGGCGTTCACGCCCGCGTCATAACCGCCATAGGGTGCGACCGGCGCGCCCGTCAGCGCCGGCAGCCATTCGTGAACCGTAATTGATTCAATCTCGCCGCCGACGATCTTGCGGGCGCGCTGATAGACTTGCTCGTCGTTCCAACCCGGATTCGCCAGCGACAACTGGTCGGCCCAGTAATTGTGCTCGCGCATGAACAGCGTGTGAACCGACGTCAGGCCGATCTGCTCGTTCACGCGCACATCGCCGGCCACGAAGTTACCCAGACCGTCCTGCGGCAGAAGGTCGCCGGTCGCGTGCACCGTGGTGGCCAGTCGTCCGCCGGAAAGAGTGCGCAGCGAGTTCGCCGTGGCGAGATCCGACCCGTAGACCATCGAACCGTCCAGGTAGGACGTGATCGCGTTGGTCTGGCGGCGTGGATTGCCCGGAGCCGTACCGGTGGACGGATCGTAGGTCGAGCGGTTGAACGGAATCTGGGGAAACCCGAACACCGGGTCCCCGGGCGGCACGTTGATGTACTGCGGCTCGGTGGGGCTGGCGGCGGGGACGAGGTCAAAATCGTGATCGAGGAACTGGCCCCACTGCCAGACCCAGTCACTCAATCCGCGCCCGTTGGGAATCGACCCGGATTGCGCCACGATGGTGTTGCTGATGACGCGCGGATTCTCGCGTCCGGCGCCGCCCATGGTCCAGACGCCGTCGCTGTAGGCCGACGGCGAGAGGCGCATCAGGGGCACACCGGCGGCGCCCCACGTCGGATTGGCGACGTTGTTCCCGGCGCCGTCGAACGTGCGATCATCGGCCCGGACGCGCGCGACCCCCAGGCCAATCACCATGGCGGCGCAAACGGCGCTTCGCAATCCGCAGAAATACGGCGCGTAATGACAGTCTGGAGTTATTTGTGAAGCCGACACGGTTCATTCCTCCTCAGGCGGGCAGTGAGAGCGCGGACCCCGGCAAAGGGCACAACACGGGGACAGCGCGTCATACCGCCGGGGCGGAAAATTATCAAGCCCGGCGTTCGGCCCGATGCCGGAGTCGGAGCGGATTGCTCTCAATCTGCGGCACGCCGAGCTGCACCTAGGCTTTCTGCAGGTGTAGCGCGGCGGCGCTGCGCGCGAGGCGCCCGGCCGGCCGCGTCCGCGGGCGGTCGATTGTCACGAACAGGCCCGGCTGCTACGCTTTCGGCCCGGGCCGGAACAAGGGTGTTTCAAACTGGGGCAGACAGGAGCAAGCCATGTCACGATCAATGCGCATGCTGTTGACCGGGGTGCTGGCGTGGCCGCTGACGTTGTCGGCCTGTCACGGGTTGCGACATGACTACGACCGCGATGACCGCCCGAGTCGGCCGCATCGTCCCGACGATGGCGCCGACTATCGCCCGCAGCGCTGGCGCGAGCTGGGCGGCCGGTCGGTCGATTCGACGCACGCGCGGCCATACATGATCGACTGCCGAGCCGATTCGGGCCCGTATCGCCAGGTGCGGTTCACGGTCAATGGCGGCGCGATGGAGCTGCGCGACGTCGAAATCGTGTTCGGAAACGGGCGGCCTTTCTCGCCGGTCATTCGCGACGAGCTGGGGGGCGGCGCGCGGACGCGCGTGATCGACCTGCCGGGCACCTATCGCGAGATTCGCGGCGTGCGGTTCGTGGCGCGGGCGATGAACCACCACGACCGGCCGATGCTGACGGTCTTCGCGCGGTAGGCGCGCCGGCGGCGCGCGGCGCGGCAGACAATGCGTCCGCGGAAATTCGGAGGGTCTCGCATGCCCCCTGCGGTGGCAACCGTGCAGCGGCTGGGAGCGGTTGTGCTGCGCACCGCCGACCTGGCCCGGGCGCTGCCGTTTTATCGCGATGCGCTGGGGCTGTCGCTGCTGACGACGTTCGAGTCGTTCGCGTTCTTCGACGCCGGCGGCGTGCGGCTCATTCTGAACGAGCAGACGTCGATTCCGCGGAATTCGACCGATCCGCTGCTGACCGAGTGCGTATTTGAGGTGGCCGACATCTTTTCGGCGCGCGACGCCTTGCAGTCGCGCGGCGTGGTCTTTGCGCGCGAACCGCGCGTGGTCACGTCGGACGCCACGCACGAAACCTGGGCGGTTGACTTCCGCGATCCGGACGGGCACGTGCTGTCCCTGCTGTCACGGGCTCCGAAGGCGCGGTGAGTCGGCCGGCGGGCGCCGCGCGGAGTCGGCCGCGACGCGCACGCGGGACGCGCGGTCGCGCCAACGACACTGGCCAACATGAACTTCACCATCGACGGAGTGCGGATCGCGTGCGACGTGGCCGGCAGCGGGCCGGTCAGCGTGGTTTTCGTGCACGGGTTCCCGCTGACCCGCGAGATGTGGCGGCCGACCGTCAGCCGGCTGGCGCGGCGGGCGCGCTGCATCGCGCCCGACCTGCGCGGCCACGGGCGCAGCGCCGCCAGCGACGCGGTGACGATCACCCGATTTGCCGACGACCTGGCCGAGCTGCTCGACGCGCTGGGCGAACCCGGCCCGGTCGTGGTGTGCGGCCTGTCGATGGGCGGCATCATCGCGTTCGAGTTTTTCCGGCGCCACCGGGCGCGCGTCGCGGCGCTGGCGCTGTGCGACACGCGGGCCAACGCCGAGTCGCCCGAGGGCGTCGCGCGGCGCGAGGCGCTGGCGGCCGCGGTGCTTCGCGAAGGCAGCCAGGCGGCAGCCAGCGCGATGATCGGCACCGCCTTGGCGCCGACCGCGTCGGCCACGCTGCGCGACGAGGTCTTTGCAATGATGGCGTCCAACTCGCGCGTTGGCGTCGCGGCGGCCGCGCGGGCGCTGGCAACACGGCCCGACTCGTTCCCAACGCTGCCGCAGATCGACGTGCCGACACTGGTCGTGGTCGGCGCCGAAGACGCCATCACGCCGGTCGATGGGCTAGTGGACATCCAGCGGCGGATCCGCGGGGCCCGGCTGGTGGTCATTCCCGGGGCGGGGCACGTGCCGCCGATGGAGCAGCCGGAGGCATTTGCGCAGGCGCTCGACGAGTTTCTCGACGGTCTGGCCGGGCCGGCGACAGGCGGACCGGTGGCTCGCGGTTGACTGGCGCGGGGCGCGTCTCAGGCCGCGGCGTGCGCGGGGCGTAATTGCCAGGCCGCGCGGAGAAAGGGATTGAGCATGAACAGCATCGGGTCGATCATTGCGGCGTCGGGGCAGATGACCCTGCTCTACGCCGAGCGGCTGCTGGCGGGCGTGCGGGCCGACCAGTTCGCGCGGCTGGCACGGCCGGGCGGATCGCCGCTGCAGGCGAATCATCCGGCCTGGGTCATCGGCCACCTGTCGCTCTATCCCGTCCGCGTGGTCACCGGGCTGGGTCAGCCGGCTGGCGAGACGGCGTTTCCGGCCAATTACGAGTCGCTGTTCAAGAATGGCGTTGAGTGTCGCGACGACGCCGACGGCCGGCTCTACCCGCCGATGGCGCCGATGTGCGACTTTTTCTTTGCGGCCTATCGGCGGGCGGTGGCGGCCGTGGCGGCGGCGGATGACGCGGCCTTCGCGCGGCCGAACCCGGCCGAGGGACGGCTGCGCGAGCTCTTCCCGACGCTCGGCGCGGCGATCAACTTCTATCTGGCGGGCCACACGCAGAGCCATCTCGGGCAGCTCAGCACCTGGCGCCGCGCCATGGGAATGGGGCCCGCGTAGCCGCTTCGCACAGAGGAGCTCCACAGCACCATGAACACGCCGTGCGAGGTCCGGACATTTCGCGCCAGCGACGTCGCGCCGGCCAACGCGCTGACCAACTGGTACATCGAGCACACCGCGGTGCACTTCGCCTTCGCCCCCGCGCCCGACGCCGAGTTCGCCGCGACTTGGGAGAAGTATCGCGAACGCTACCCGTGGCTGGCGGCCGAGGTGAACGGCGCGTTTGCCGGCTACTGCAAAGCGGGCCTGTGGCGCGAGCGCGACGCCTACAGCCGCACGGTCGAGGCGGGCGTCTACGTCGTTCAGACCCTGCACCGCCGCGGCGTCGCCCGGGCGCTGTACGCCGAGCTGTTCAGGCGTCTGCGGGCCGGGTCGTTTCACACGGTCATCGCTGGAATCACCCTGCCGAACGAGGCGTCGGTGCGGCTGCACGAGGCGATCGGCTTCGAGAAGGTGGGCGTGTTCCGCGCGGTCGGGCGGAAGTTCGACGCGTGGCACGATGTGGGGTTCTGGCAGATCGATCTCGAGTGACGCGCGGTTCGGGCGCGCCGCGCGGCCGCGGCGCGGGCCGCTACAATCGCGCGGCATGTCGACGGCCGACGTTGCGACCATTCTGCTGATTGTCGTCACCGAAGGGGCAGTCGCGCTGTTTGTCGTCGCGGCCGGGGTCGGACTCGGGCAGGCCTGGCTCCGCGCGCTAAGGCTGCACAATCGACCGCGGCGCTGGCAGATCGCGCTGGCGGCGGGCTTCGGCCTGCCGACGCTGTCGCTGCTGATGCTGGCGCTGGGCAGTGCCGGCCTGCTAAGCCGGGCACTGTGGATCGTGTTGCTGACCGTCGGCGCCGCGGCGGGCGTGGTCGGCGTGATGCGCATGCCGCGCCCGGGTGCGCCGCCCGCGCGGCGGTCGCGCTGGCTGTGGATCGGCGCGGTCCCGTTTGCGGCGCTGGCGCTGGCCGCGGCCACCTGTCCGCCGGGCTACCTGTGGCCGACCGAGGGCAACGGCTACGACGCGCTCGAGTATCACCTTGGGCTGCCGCACGAGTGGTGGTCGGCCGGTCGCGTCGCGCCGCTGCCGCACAATCTGTACAGCTACCTGCCGGCAAACGCGGAGATGCTCTACCTGCTGTCGTTCGTGGTGCGCGGCGCGCCGCTGGCGGGGTTGTACGCGGCCCAGTTGCTGAACGTGGCCTGGGCGGGGCTGGCGGTGGCCGCGGCGTGGCTGATGGCGGCTGAGCTGGAGCCCCGCGCCGGCCCGGCGGCGGCGCTGCTGATGGCGTCGTGCCCGTTCGTCGTCTACCTGTGCGGCGTCGCCTATGTCGAATGCGGCCTGCTCGCGACGGCGACCCTGGCGCTGGCCTGCCTGGTGCGCGGCGTGCGGACCGAGCCGGCGACGGCGCTGCGCTGGGCGATTGCCAGCGGATTGCTCGCCGGGTTGGCCTGCGGATTCAAACTCACGGCCGGGCCGCTGCTGGTGCTGCCGCTGGCCGTCGCCTGGGCGCTGCAACCGGGGCGGCGCGGCCGGCGGCTGGTGCTGTTCGGGCTTGCGGCGGCGGCGACGCTCGCCCCCTGGGCGATTCGTAACACGGCGACGACCGGCAATCCGCTCTTTCCGCTGGCGCGCGGCCTGTTCGCCGAGCGGGCCGGGCTCTGGTCGGACGAGGCCGCGGCGCGGTTCGCCGAGGGACACCGGCCCGATCCGGCGATGCGCAGCGCGGCGGCGCGCGGCGCGGCGGCCTGGCGGAACGTCGTCTGCGGCGAGCTGTTCGGACGGGCCGCGTGGCTGCTCGCGGCGCTGGGGCTGTTGTGGCACCGCCGATCAGACCGGCGACTGGCCGTCGCGCGGCGGCGATGATTGCGAGCAGCCTCGCGGCATGGGCGGCGCTGACGCACCTGGTCGACCAGTTCGCGCTTGCCGGTCATGCCGCCGGTCGTCCTGCTGGCGACGCTCGGGCTCTGTCGGCTCGGGTCGCAGCGCGGCGCGCTGCTGGCGGGCGCGGCCGCGCTGGAGCGCGGCGGCGTGGAACTTCGCCGCGGTGCTGCGGCCGTTCCGCGACGCCGGCGTCTTTCGCGTCGCGGCCTTCGGGCAGACAGAGTGGATGCACGGCGGACAGTGGCCCGGCACGGCGCACATTCCGCGCCTGAACGCGATCGCCGCCGCCGGCGGACGGGTCGCGATGCTCGGCGAGGCCCGCACGCTCTACCTCGACGGACCGCCGGCCTACTGGGTGATCTTCAGCCGCAATCCGCTGGCCGAGGCGTTTGCACACGATCCGGCCGGCTGGCTGCGCGCTCACGGATACTCCCACCTGTACGTCGACTGGCTCGAGCTGCGCCGGCTGGCGCGATCGCGCTACGGCGTCTGGCCGGAGCTGCGCGACCTGACCCCCGCGCGACTGGCCGCGCTCGGCCTGACACGGTCGGAACTGTTCACGGTTGACGGCCGGCCGTACGCCAGCCTGCACGCCGTGCCGAAATGAGCCTGCGCCGGCGGCGTTGCTTGACGCTGCCCGCGGCGGCTTCTAACGTCCGGCGACGGGAACCGGCCGGATCGAGCCCGCGAGGCAGACGATGAACCTGGTCACAGGCGCGACAGGACTGCTGGGGAGCCATATCGTCGAGCAGCTTCGGCGGCGCGGGCGGCCGGTGCGCGTGCTGGTTCGGCGCGGCTCGGACACGCGCTGGCTGGCGACGCAGGGGGTGGAAATCGCCCACGGCGACCTGACCGACGCGGCGGCGCTGGCGGCGGCCTGCGCGGGCGCGAGCTGCGTCTATCATGCAGCGGCGCGCGTCGGCGACTGGGGGCCGTGGGCCGAGTTCCAGCAGATCACCATCGACGGCAGCCGCAAGCTGTTCGACGCGATCGAGCGGGCGCGCGTGCCGCGGCTGGTGCACGTCAGCTCGATCAGCGTCTATGGCCACGTGAACGGCGAGGGGCGCGAGTTCGACGAGACCGCCCCGCTCGGGCAGAACCTCTACCGCTGGTCGTACTACACCCGCGCCAAGGTGGCGGTCGAGCGGCTGCTGTGGGAGCGGAAGAAGCAGATCGCGTTCTCGATCATCCGCCCGAGCTGGCTCTACGGCCCGCGCGACCGCGCCACGGTGGCGCGCATGGTGAATCTCGTCTCGTGCGGCAAGGCCAAGCTGCTGGGCGACGGCGCGAACCGCCTGAACATGGTCTACGCCGGCAACGTCGCCGAGGCGTGCATCCTTGCGGCCGACAACCCGCGCGCCGTGCACGAGGCGTATAACGCCTGCAACGACGGCATCATCACGCAGCGGCGCTACTATGAGCTGGTGGCGCAGGCGCTGGGCTGTCCGCCGGTGACGCGCCGCGTGCCCTACGGCGTCGCCTATCGCGCGGCGTTTCTGATGGAGTGCTTCGGCCACCTGTTCCGCACCCGCAAGCCGCCGATGGTGACGCGCTACAGCGTCTGGCTGATGGGCCGGCGGGCCTACTTCCTGGCCGACAAGGCGCGGCGCGACCTGGGCTGGAATTCGACCATCGGCTACGAGGAAGGCATTCCGCTCACCATCCGCTGGTACCAGTCGCAGTCGGCCGGCGCGGCGCCGCGCGGCGTGGCGCTGGCAAACGTCTGACCCGCGCCGGACGGCCCGGCCGCTCGCAGCAAGCTTCACCTATGAGCAGCCAGCCGCCCAACTCGGCCGACGACGTGGTGCGCGGCGTGATCGGCGTGCTGCGGCGGGCGGATCGCTTTCTGCTCATCCGCCGCGGCAACGTCGAGCGGGCGCCGTTCCAGTGGTGCTTCCCGGGCGGCACGATCGAGCCGGGCGAGGCCGAGGACGCCGCGCTGGTGCGCGAGCTGCGCGAAGAGCTGTACGTGGAGTGTGCGCCGGTCGAGCGGCTGTTCGAGCAGACCAAGCACAGCGGCCGGCTGGTGCTGGCGTGGTGGTTGGCGCGGCTGATTTCGGGCGAGCCGCGGGCGAACCCGGCCGAGGTTGCCGAGCTGGCCTGGCTAACGCCGGCCGAGGTCCGCGGGCTGCGCGACGTCATTTCCGGCACCGAGGCGGTCCTCGAGCACTACGGACTCTGAGCGCGACGCGCTGCGCTCTTCAACCGCGAGTTTTGAAAAGAGCCAGCCGCCCACGAGCGACAGCGCCGCCGATGCGATGAAGACGCCCGCCCCGACGAACTTGTAAAGCCCCATGCCGATGAACGGCATGGTCAATCCGCGCAGGCCGGTGAGGGACACGTGCACGCCCATGTACAGCTCGGCCTTGTCGTCCTCGGCAAAGTGCAGATGGCCGATGTTCCACGCGATCGCGCCGCCGCTCTGGGCCATGCCGTCGATGACGCGCCCCAGGGCATAGGCGCCCAGCGCGGCGACGTAGAAGGCGTCGTGGCCGCGGGCCAGGCCGGCCGCCAGCACGGCCCCGCCGCATACGACCACCGACCCGCTCCAGCAGGCGGAGTTGACCACGCGGAATCGCAGCACGCCGACGCGGTCGAACAGCCGCGCCCAGGCCGGCAGCGAGAGCAGCATCATCGCGCGCGGAATGATCTCCAGCAGCGAATTGCTGGCCGAGTATGACAGCGCCAGCACCTTGGTGAGCACGACAGTGTGGACCGGCATGACCATGAGGTTGGCGCTGCCGATGCACATCTGCGCCTGGCAGTAGCGGGCGAAACGCGGGTTTTCGCGTAGCGCGCCGCGCAGCCGGGCGAAGACGTGCCACGGTTGAAAGACTGCCAAGAGCGGCAGCGGCTGGATGATGCCGTCGGCGGGCAGCGTGGTGGTGGGTCGTCCGCGGCGCGGGAAGCGCGGGTCGCGGATGCGCTGCTGCCGGGCGACGACCAGGCCGGCCGCCCCGATGACCGCCACGAGCGGATAGAACCAGTGATAGGCGAGCGGGTTCAGGTCGAACAGCGCCCCCGCGCCGAGCACCAGCGGAATCGAGCCGAGCGTGCGGACGACCTGCAGATTGGCCGCGACGCGCCCGCGGTGGCTGCGCGGATAGTTGATCTTCCACAGGCTGGCGCGGCTCTCGACCACGCCCGCCATGAAGACGCGCGACAGCGCGATCTGGGCCGCGAACAGCCAGGCGCCGGCCCCCGTCACGGGCGTCAGCGCGACCGTGAGCGTCACGGCCGTACAGGCCACGCCAAGCGCCATGAGAATCGGCAGCTTGGGCCGCCCGACCAGCAGCACGCCCCAGACCAGGCTGGTGAGGTTGGCCAGCGCGGGAGTGGCCTGGACGAGCGCGATCAGCCAGTCGCTGCCGTGGAAGGTCTTGCTGACGATGACGGCCGAGACGCCGCCTTCAATCAGCCCGGCGAAGACGCCCCACAGCAGCATGTGGCGGATTTCGACCAGGTAGTTCCGCCGCGCGCGGGGCGGAACGTGCAGCGCGGAGAACAGGTTCTGAATCGGTCCGGCGCCCATGTTGCGAAACGCCAGACGTTAGGCCGGCGCGCGGCGCATGGCAAGCCAGCGGCGGCGGGTTGGGTATAATCCGCCGGGCAAACCGAACCGGGGATTGATCGTGACGCGGCGCATCTTTCAGGCGATGGTCGTGACGTGGATCGCGGCGCTGCCGCTGCGCGCCGAGCGGCTGAGCCTGAAGGACGGGCGGGTCTTTGACGGCGCGGTGGTGTCGGAGACCGACGCGCAGATCCGGCTGCGCGTCATGCACGGCGTGGTCGACGTCGAGAAGGACGAGGTGGCGATGCGCCAGCCCGGCGACCCGCCGTGGGTGCGCTACGACCAGGAGAAATCGAAGCACGCCGATACCGCGGCCGGCCACTTCGAGCTGGCGCAATGGTGTCGGGAGCAGTCGCTGTCGACGCTGGCGCGGGCCGAACTGCGGATCGCCTTGCAGCGCGACCCGGACTATGAGCCGGCCCGTGTGGCGCTGGGCTACGTCCGCCAGGGCCGCGAGTGGGTGATGCCGAAGCGTCCGGCGAAGCCGGAGCCGGCGACCGAGGAGAAGGCGCGGCGCGAGGAAGAGCGCCTCACGCGGCAGATCGTCAGCCGCTGGCACACCACCGTGAACCAGATTCGCACCAGCAAGCTCGACGGGCGCGGCCGCGACGAGAGCTCGCGCCTGTTCGCCGCCGGGCGCAAGCAGATCATGGACATCCGCGACCCGCTGGCGATTCCGGCGATAGCCGCCGTTCTGTCGGGCGGAACCGAGCCGACGCGCCGTTTGATGGTCGAGGCGCTGGCGCGCTTCCCGGAAGACGACGCGACCCTGAACCTGACGGTCATCGCGCTGTTCGACCCGTCGCCGCAGGTCCGCCGCCGGGCGGCCGAGGTGCTGCTGCCGCGGCACGACGGGCGCGTGGTCCGCGAGCTGCGCGACGCGCTGCAGTCGGACGAGGAGGCCGTGCTGCGGAACGCCGCCGTGGCGCTGGGCGTTCTGCGCGCGGTCGAGGCCGTGCCCGACCTGATCCCGCGCCTCGAGACGCGCTTCATCGGGCCGGTGAATGTGCCGCGATCGGTGCTGGTGACCGGCCTGCTGGGCTGCTTCTGCGGACCCACGCTCCAGATCATCGACGGCTTTCCGGTCTACTACTATCCGCCGGAAGTGGCGGTGCTCGGCTATGGCACGGTCATCGGCACCTACTGGGCGACGGAGATCGGCGTGGTCAGCATCTATCGCACCGAGGTGCAGGAGGCGCTGATCGCCATCAGCGGCCAGAACCTGGGGTTCGATCACGACGCCTGGCAGCGCTGGTTCGACGCGCACGCCAAGCCATAGCGGTCGTGACCGGCCCGCGGTGCGCCGCGCACGCCGAGCGCTGAGCAACGCGCGATTCGGTCGATTCTTCTGCCGCGTCTGCACCAAAGCCCCGATTGCCTGCCGTGCGACTTTCGCTACAATCCGACCCTTTGCCATCCCGGTTCGGGCCGGGATGCCCCTCTGCGACTGTGCCTCTGCTCGGTCCGCCGCAGCGCGGCCCGCGAGGAAAGGAGCCGGCGTGCCACGCGCCCCCGTTCAACTGAGCCACACCGTTGAATCGCTGGCGATTCTCGACGCCGACGGCAACGTGGACCGGCAGTTGGAGCCGCGCCTCGCGCCCGGCGAGCTCACCGACCTGTTCCGCGGCATGCTGCTGGCGCGGCGGTTCGACGAGCGACTGCTCCGGCTGCAGCGGCAGGGACGCATCGGCACCTTCGGCCCCGGCATGGGGCAGGAAGCGGCCTCGCTCGGGCCGGCCTTCGCCCTTCGAAAGAGCGACTGGTACGTGCCGAGCTTCCGCGAGGCGGCCGGCATGCTCTATCGCGGCTGGCCGCTGGAAAAGATCATTCTCTGGTGGGGTGGCCACGAAGAGGGCGCCGTCACGCCGCCGGAAATGAACGACATGCCGATGTGCGTTCCGGTGGCGACGCAGTGTCTGCACGCGGCCGGCATTTCCTGGGCCAGCAAGCTGCGCGGCGAGGACGCGGTCACCGTCGTGTTCCTCGGCGACGGCGGCACGTCGGAAGGCGACTTCCACGAGGCGATGAACTTCGCCTGCGTGCATGCCCTGCCGATGTTCTGCGTCATTCAGAACAACCACTGGGCCATCTCGCTGCCGCGCGAGAAGCAGTCGCGCGCCGGCACGCTGGCCCAGAAGTGCCTGGCCTACGGCTGCAACGGAATCCAGGTCGACGGCAACGACATCCTGGCGATGGTGGCGGCCAGCCGCGAGGCGGCCGAGCGGGCGCGCTCCGGCGGCGGCCCGACGCTGATCGAGGCGGTCACCTATCGCCTGGGCGTGCACACCACGGCCGACGATCCCAAGAAATATCGCACCGACGAGGAAGTCGCCTGCTGGAAGCCGCGCGACCCGCTGGTCCGGTTCGAGAAATACATGCGCCAGCGGCGCCTGCTGGACGACGCCGGCCTGCAGCAGCTCGAAGGCGAGATCGCCGAGACGATTCAGTCGGCCGTGGCGCGAGCCGAGGCCTATCGACCCGACCCGACGAACAGTTTCCGCCACACCTTCGCAGAGATGCCGGCGTCGCTCGCGGCACAGGCCGAGGAGTTTGACCGCTACCTGGCGTCCGTTTCGGCCGGCGAGGGCGCCGTGCGCGATCCGTCGCACGCCGCGCCGCGGCCGGAGCGGCAGTTGGCCGACGCCGGTTGAGTTGGATCGGAGCCCCGCGATGGCAATGCTGACGATGGTGCAGGCGCTCAACCTGGCGTTGCGCGAGGCGCTCCAGGAAGACCCGACGACCGTGATCTTCGGGCAGGACGTCGGCCAGGACGAGGGTGTCTTCCGCGTCACCGAGGGGCTGTATCGCGACTTCGGCGCGGCGCGCGTCGCCGATATGCCGGTCGCCGAGTCGTGCATCGCCGGCGTGGCGGTCGGCATGTGCCTGAACGGCATGCGGCCGATCGCCGAGATGCAGTTTTCCGGCTTCGGCTATCATGCCTTCCACCAGATTGAAAACCACCTGTCGCGCTTCCGCACGCGGACGCGCGGGCGATTCTCGATGCCGGCCGTGGTGCGCATGCCCTATGCGGCCGGAATCCGCGCTATCGAGCACCACAGCGAGAGCCGCGAGACGATATGGGCCCACCTGCCGGGGCTGAAGATGGTCATTCCGTCCGGGCCGCGCAACGCGCGGGCGCTGCTGCGGGCGGCCATCTGGGATCCGGACCCGGTCATCTTCTACGAGCCCAAGAGCATCTACCGCGCCTTCAAGGAAGAGGTGCCCGAGGCGCCCGAGGAGATGGAGATCGGCAAGGCCCGCGTGGCGCGGAGCGGCGCCGACGTCACGCTGATCGCCTACGGCGCGATGATGCGCCCCGCGCTCGAGGCCGCCGAAGAGCTGGCCGACGAGCACTCGATCGACGCCGAGGTAGTCGACGTGCTTACGATCTCGCCGATGGACACGGCGACGATCTGCGCGTCGGTCGAGAAGACCGGGCGCGCCGTGCTCATTCACGAGGCGCCGCGCACGCTCGGCCCGGCGGCCGAGATCGCCGCGCGGCTGGCCGAGAACAGCCTGATGTATCTCGAAGCCCCGCTGCGGCGCGTGACGGGTTATGACGTGATCATGCCGTTCTTCGCCACCGAGAAATACTTCATTCCCGATGTGCGGCGGGTGGTGGCGGCGGCGCGCGAGGTAGTGGCATTCTGACGCGGCGCGCGGCCGGCGCAGGTCGCCGGCCGGGTTCCGGAACGGAGTCGGCAGCAATGGCCAGGGAATTCCTGCTTCCAGACCTGGGTGAAGGCATTCACGAGGCCCAGATCGTCAGCGTGAAGATTCGCGAAGGCGACGTCGTCGCCGAAGACCAGATGATCATGGAGGTCGAGACCGACAAGGCCGCGGTCGAGATCCCCGTCCCGTTCGCCGGGACGGTCAGCAAGCTTTTCGTCAAGGCGGGCGACACGGTCAAGGTCGGCCAGCCGCTGCTGGCGGTCGATTCCGCCGGCAGTGCCCCGGCGCGCGCTGCCGCGCCGGCCGCCGCCCGGGCCGAAGCGCCCAAGGCTGCCCCCCCGCCGCCGCGACCGGCTCCGATGGCTCCGCCTCCGCGCCCCGCGCCGGCTCCGTCGCTGGTCGGCGCCGGCGCCTCGCCGGTCACGACCACGACGCGCGTCATGCCCGCGCCGGCCGCGGCGCCGGTGATGCGCCGCGATGACGACGGCGGTCGGCCGGTTCCGGCCGCGCCCGCGGTGCGGCGACAGGCGCGCGAGATGGGCATCGATATTGGCGCCGTGGCGGGCACCGGCCCGGGCGGGCGAATCACGCGCACGGACCTGGATCGCCACGTCGCCGACGGCGGCGCCCCTGAGACGGCCGCGCCGTTGCGCAGCGCGCCGAGCGGTGCACCCGGCGGAACGGCAGCGTCGAGCGACGCCGGCCGGGCGGCCCTGCTGGCCGAACCGCTGCCCGATTTCGCGCAGTGGGGCGCGGTGCGGCGCGAGCCGGTCTCGCAGATTCGCAAGACCATCGCGCGGCAGATGGTCCGCTCCTACACCATCGTCCCGCACGTCACGCACTGCGACTCGGCCGACGTGACCGACCTCGAGATGTTCCGCAAGCAGCATGCCGAGGTGTTCAAGGAGAAAGGCGAGCGGCTGACGCTGACGGCCTTCATCCTTAAGGCCGTCGCCGGGGCGCTGAAGCAGTTCCCGCAGTTGAACTGCTCGTTCGACGAGCCGGCCGGCGAGATCATCTACAAGGAATACATCCACATCGGCGTGGCGGTCGACACGCCGCGCGGGCTGGTCGTGCCGGTCATCCGCGACTGCGACAAGAAGACGCCCCTCCGGATCGCGCGCGACTTGGCCGACCTGGCCGAGCGGGCCCGCGCCGTGAAGTTTGACATCGCCGAGCTGCGCGGCGGCACGTTCACCGTCACCAACGTCGGCGCGCTGGGCGGCTCGTTCGTCACGCCGATGATCAATTATCCCGAGGTCGCCATTCTCGGCCTGGGGCGACTTGCGTGGCAGGCCGCCGTGCGGAACATGCAGGTCGTGCCGCGGCAGATGCTGCCGT
The DNA here is from genome assembly GCA_046350375.1 of Phycisphaerae bacterium. Taxonomy (GTDB): domain Bacteria; phylum Planctomycetota; class Phycisphaerae; order UBA1845; family UTPLA1; genus JAXMAO01. Next base: position 114,536 of record JAXMAO010000006.1, on the reverse strand, counting down.
TGTCGCTCTCGTTTGACCATCGCGTGGTCGACGGGGCCGATGCCGCCCGCTTCGTGAAGACCATCATCAGCTTCCTCGAGCTGCCGCTGAACCTGCTGATGGCGACCTGAAGCCGGCCGGACCGGCGCATCGTCCGCGTTGCCGGGAATCGGGGGCGGGCGCCATTTTTTTCCGGCCGGGCCAGGCTCTTGGCGGGCGCCGCGGCCTACAATTGACCAGGCTGCTGATTCGGTCCGGCCGCGGCGCGTCGCGCACGAATTCCCTCCCTCGCGATCGGGAGACTGCATGCGAACCTCGGGTTTGCACCGCGCGTTCGTTTCTTCTCTGTTCCTGGCCGTGTCCGGCGCGGCCCTTATCTTGCGGGGCTGCTGCACTCCGGGCACCTCCGACGACGATCCGCCGCGCGTCGGGCTGCACCTGCTCGCCAGCGGGCTGGTCGCGCCGGTCAAGCTGGTCGGGCTGGCCGACGGCTCCGGGCGGCTGTTCGTGGTGGACCAGATCGGATTGATCCGCGTCATCGACGCCGGCGGCAGCCTGCGCGACGCGCCGCTGCTCGATCTGCGCAGCCGCATGGTGTCACTGTCGCCCACCTACGACGAGCGCGGCCTGCTCGGCCTGGCGCTGCATCCGCAGTTCGCGTCGAACGGGCGGCTGTTTGCCATCTACACGGCCGGCCCGCAGGCGGACATTCCGGCCGGCTTCGACCACGAAGTGCACGTGTCGGAATTCGCGATCTCCGACACGGACGACAACGTGGCCGATCCCGCGTCCGAGCGCGTCGTGCTGCGCTTCGGGCAGCCGCAGGGCAACCACGTCGGCGGCGACCTGGAGTTCGGTCCGGACGGCTACCTCTACGTCTCCGTCGGCGATGGCGGCAACCAGGACGACGTCGGGCAGGGCCACACAGCCGACATTGGCAACGGGCAGGATCGCGCGAACCTGAACGGAAAGATTCTGCGGATCGACGTCGACCATGACGATCCGTACGCCATTCCGGCCGACAACCCGTTCGTGAGTGTGGCCGGCGCGCGGAGCGAGATCTTCGCGATGGGCTTTCGCAATCCCTATCGCATCGCGTTCGACACTGCCGGCGCACAGCGGCTGTTCGCCGGCGACGTGGGCCAGGCGCGGCGCGAGGAAGTGAACATCGTCGTCGCGGGCGGCAACTACGGCTGGAACATTCGCGAAGGCAGCGAGTGTCTGAATGTCGCCGACGACACGTCGCCGCTGGAAAGCTGCTCCGAGACCGGCGCGGCTGGCGAGCCGCTGCGGGCGCCCATCATCGAGTATCGCCATCCGGACAGCGGCGCGCCCGACGGCGAGTTCACGGGTCGCAGCGTCATCGGCGGCCGCGTCTACCGCGGCACGGTCCTGCCGGCGCTGGCCGGGCGATACGTCTTCGCCGACTGGAGCCAGTCCTTCGGCCACGGCGACGGGCGTTTGCTGGCGGCCCGCGAAGAGCCGGGCGGAACGTGGTCGTTGCAGGAACTGGCGATCGCCGGGTTTGAAAACGAGCGGAGCGGCGCATTTGTGCTCGGCATGAGCGCCGACGCGGCGGGCGAACTCTACGTCTTGACCAGCGATCATCTCGCCCCCACCGGCACGACCGGGCGCGTCTATCACATCGTGCCCGCGCCAGACTCGTAGGGGTGCACGCGGCCGGCCGAGCAGTTACGATGACCCGGGCAACGCAAGGAGCTTGGCATGCGATTCTCGACCCGCGCGATTCACGTCGGCCAGGAGGCTGACCCGACCACCGGCGCGACCATCGTTCCGATCTACCAGACCAGCACCTACACCCAGCAGGGCATCGGGCGCCACAAGGGCTACGAGTATGCCCGCACCGGCAACCCGACCCGCACCGCGCTGCAGGAATGCCTGGCCGCGCTCGAAAACGCCAAGCACGGCCTCTGCTTCGCCTCCGGGCTGGCGGCGACGCAGAACGTTCTCACCCTGCTGTCGGCCGGCGACCACGTCATCTGCGGCGACGACGTCTACGGCGGCACCTACCGGCTCTTTCAACTCGTAATGACGCGCTACGGCCTGTCGTTCACCTTCATGGACATGAGCGACCCGGTCCGCGTGGCCGCGGCCGTCAAGAGCAACACCAGGCTCATCTGGCTCGAGACGCCGACCAACCCGATGCTGACGCTGTTCGACATCCGCGCGATCGCCAACGTGGCGAAGTCGCGCAACATCCTCTGCTGCGTCGACAACACCTTCGCCAGCCCCTACCTTCAGAACCCGCTCGAGCTGGGGGCCGACATCGTCGTCCACAGCACCACCAAGTATCTCGGCGGCCACAGCGACGTGGTCGGCGGCGCCGTGCTGACGCGCGACGACAAGCTGCACGAAACGATGAAATATCACCAGAATGCGGTCGGCGGCGTGCCCGGTCCGTTCGACTGCTGGCTCGTGCTGCGCGGCTGCAAGACGCTGGCCGTCCGCATGCGGCAGCATTGCGAGAACGCCGACAAGGTGGCCCGCTGGCTGAAGGCCAATCCGCTGGTCGAGTCGGTCCGCTATCCGGGCCTGCCCGATCATCCGCAGCACGAGCTCGCGAAGCGGCAGATGCGCGGCTTTGGCGGCATGGTGTCGTTCGTGCTCTGCGGCGGGGCCGAGGCGGCCCAGCGCATGCTCGGCCGAACGCGCCTCTTCTCGCTCGCCGAAAGCCTGGGCGGCGTCGAGAGCCTCATCGGCCACCCCGCCACGATGACCCACGCCAGCATCCCGCGGGAAGAGCGCGAGGCCCGCGGCGTGACCGACGGGCTCATTCGGCTGTCGGTCGGCCTGGAGGATGCCGACGACCTGATTGCCGATCTCGAGCAGGCCATGCAGCCGGCGACGCAGACCACGCGCGTGTCGGTCTCGGCCCAGGCCTGACGCCGGGGCGCGCCGCCGGGCCTGGCATGGCCCGGCGGGGTGTGAATGACAGAGGAACGAGGCTGACGGGGCTCGAACCCGCAACCTCCGGCGTGACAGGCCGGCGCTCTAACCAATTGAGCTACAGCCCCTGATTTGCAGACCCATTCACCGGCCGCAGGGGTCGGCCGAGTCGCGTAACACTAGGGACGGCCTGCGGGCTTGTCAAGCCGGCGGCGTCGGCGGCGGCGTGCCGCAATAACGCGGTCCGCCGCGACAATATCCTCTCGGCATGCCGGCCGCGCATCATTCGAAACGGACCGGCTGTTTATAGTCGCCGCGCCGCACGGGCGGTGTATATTCCAGACAGGCCCGGGGGCGAACGTTCCGGGCGCAACGTTAGAGGACCTGTGCTCGACGCAATCGGAAAATTCGTCGGCGCGAAGGTAGTGACGACGCTGTGCGTGCTCGGCGCTGCCGGCGCCGGGCTGTGGTTCTGGCGTCACCCGGACGATCTGCGCTCGCTCTGGTCGGTGATCCGGCTGTCGCTGACGTGGATCGCGTTTGCCGCCGTGCTGCCGTGGTCGAGCTTTCTGATCATGCCGCGCGTGCTGAAGCTGGAGTCGAACGCGGCGGGCGCGGCGCTGCTGGCGGGCTACACGCTGATCGACATACTGGCGGCGCTGTGGCTGGCCGGCTGGGGCGTACGCGGAGCGCTGGCGTGGATGGTGCTGATCGTTGGTTTCCTGGCGGCCGGGGCTTACAATTACGTCGTCTGCGAGTCGCTGGCGCGGCAGGCCGACTCCTAGCGGATGCGCCGTGCAGGAGGCTGCGCCGATGAACGCCCCCAAGCCGGGAGATCGCATCAGTGAATACCTGTTGACCGACCTCGTCGGTTCGGGCACGTTCGGGTACGTCTTTCGCGCCGTGCACCACATCTGGAAGGATCGCGTCGTCGCGGTCAAGGTGCCGACCCATCCGCAATACGTCACCGCCCTGCGGCACGAAGGCGTCACGGTCCACGGGCTGGAACACCCCAACATCGTCCGCGCCCTCGGGCTCGACCCGTTCGCCGACCCGCCCTACCTGGTCATGGAATACGTCGACGGCTGCTCGCTGCGCGACCTGATCAAGCAGCATCCGCAGGGGCTGGCGATCCCGACGCTTCACGCGGTGCTGATCGGCGTGCTTTCGGGGCTGGAGCATGCCCACACCCACGGCGTCATCCATCGCGACCTGAAGCCCGAGAACGTGCTCATCGCCCGCGGCGGCGACGGCTCGACCGAGCGCGTCGAAATCGCCGACGTGCGGATCACCGACTTCGGGCTCGGTCAGGCCCTGCAATCCACCACCCACAGCATCATGCAGTCCGGCAGCATCATGGCCGAGTCGGGCAAGAGCATCTCGGGCACCCTGGCCTACATGTCGCCCGAGCAGCGCGACGGGCGCGACTGCGACGCCGCGACTGATCTCTACGCCGTCGGCGTCATGCTGTTCGAGATGGTGAGCGGCGAGCGGCCCGGCGGCACCGAGCTGCCCGGACAGTTGCGCCCCGGCCTGCCCGCGTGGGTGGACGAGGTCTTCGCGCGGCTCTATGCGCGGCGCGAGCGGCGGCTGTCGAGCGCCACCGATGTGCTGGCGGCGATCCGCGCGGCCGCCGTGCCCCCCCTGCCGCGCGAGCGCGCGGCGGCGCGAGCGGGGTCGCGCGGCCTGCCGCCGGTTCCGCCGGCCGAGCCGCGGGTGGCGGCGCGAACGTCGCGGCCGAGTGCAAGCGCTGCGGCGGCGGCCGGGCGTGGCGACAACTTCTGCATCCACTGCGGGCGCGCCTCGTGGTCGAGGTGATGCGCTTGCCGCGGCGTGCGGCGGCTTCCTCGACGGCGAGGACGAGTACTGCATCTTCTGCGGAGCGCCGGTGGCGGCGGCGGGCTAGATGTTTTTCTACTCCCACGGCGCAGGCTGGGGCTTCATGGTCTTCGCGGGGGCGTTCCTGCTGGTGACCCTGGCACGAACGCTCTACCTCGGGTTTCGCGGCGCGCCGTTCGACCGGCAGTCCTGGAACCACTGGGCCGGCGCCCACGGAATCGGCCGGATGGCGCCCACGCTCGATTGCCCCAGCCCGGCGTGCTGCTTTCGCAATCGCCGGGGCGCGCGGTTTTGCGCGCGGTGCGGAACCAAACTGCTATGAGCGACAGCGCAGCCCAACCCGGCAGTGCGATCCGCGCCCAGGCGCTGCGCGTCGAGAGCGACTTCATCTCGGCGGTCGAGAGCGCCCTGCGCGCCGCGCAGGGCAAGCTGCTGGCCGGCGAGACTTTCGAGCTCCAGTCCGGCGACAACGCCGAGGCGGTCCACAAGGCGATCGTCGACCGGCGGATGTTCGGCGAATCGCTGCGGCGCTCGCTGCCGGCCGGCCGGGCGATATTCCAGCGCGGCTACAAGCGCGGCTTTCTGTGGGGCCGGCGTCAGAAGAGCGTCGCGGTCGCGTCGGTGCTGGCGCCGCCTGGACCGCTGCTGGACGGCGCCCCCCCGCCGCCGGTGACGCGCAACGAGCTGCATGCCCACCTGCTCGAGCTGGTCGGCAAGCTGAAGCGCGACGTGCTGCACGTGGTGGGCGTCTGCAGCCCGAGCGGCTTCGCGGCGGACGTGGTCGAGGGGCCGATGGGCCTGTCGAACGTGAAGCTGGTGCTCATCGAGCCGCGCCCGGGCGGCGGCTGGAAGGTCGCGCCGCAGGCACCGGGGATGGACGAGCGACTGGTGCGGCTGTTTGACCCGGAGGGCGTGTCGGAGAAGATGATTCGCATCCGCCGCGAAATCGAGAGCCGGCGGGAGGAACTGCTGCTGTCGGGCATGTCGGCCGCCGGGCTGGCGGCGCGGCTGAACGTGCCGGCGCCGATGGTCGAGACGGTGTTCGCGGCGCTGTCGCACAGCGAGCCCGAGCTGCGCGTGGCGCGGCGCTCGGGCGAGACGGTGCTGTTCCGCGGCGCCGAGGTGTCGGCGCTGCAGGAGAAGACGATGACGTTTCTGGATCGGATACGATCGCTCTTTTCCGGCGAGTCGGACTCGGCCGAGAAGATCAACCACCTGATCGAAAAGCGCACCGCGCTGTCGCAGCGGCGCGACCGCATCTACGAAGACGTGGCGCGGCTCGAGAAGCGCGAGGCCGGCCTGGTGGACGAAGGACGCGGCACCGAGTCGCAGGTCGCCAAGAAACGGCTGGCGGCGCAGGTCGTGCAGGTGCGCAAGGAAATCGAGCGATGGAACACCATCGCCGGAATGCTCAACCAGCAGCTCAACATCATCAACACCGACATTCACAACCTCACGCTGCTGCAGCAGGGCCAGATCGCCAGGCTGCCCAGCGCCGAGGAGCTGACCGAGCACGCCGTCGCGGCCGAGGAGATGCTTGAAACCCTGTCGGCCGATGCCAAGCTGGTCGAGGGGCTGGAGACCCATGTGGCCGAGCAGGTGGTGACCGACGAGGAGGCGGCCGTTCTGGCCGAGTTCGACCGGGCCCCGAGCGCGCCCGAGCCGGCCCGGCCGGCGCAGGTCGCGCAGCGCGATGCGGGCGTGCCCCCGCTGCCGCAGGCGTCGCCGGCGGCGGCGCGGCCCGAGAAACCGCAGGCGGAGTGATCATGGGACTATTCGACTGGCTGACGCAGCATCAGAAGCCGCTCTCGGCGATGGATCGCAGCGAGCTGCGCAAGCAGGAGCTGCTGCTCGAAAAGGAGCGCGACCGGCTGCTGTCGCGCGTCGGCGAGCTGGCCAAGAAAAAGCAGGACATCTTCGACCGCGGCCTGAAGGAGAAGACGCCCGAGGTCCGCAAGGCGCTGGCCGGGCAGTTCGAGCTGCACACCACCGAGCAGCTGCTCTTGGCGCGGCAGCTCAACATCCGCAGCAAGGAGGCGCTGACCGTCAGCCGGCTGCGCATGCTCCGCGAAAACGCCGAGCGCGCCCGGGCGACCGGCGGCCGGCTCGGCCTGGTCAGCGAGCGCGACCTGGTGGCGCTTGAAAAGCTGATTGCCAGCGACGCGGTGACGGCCGAGATGTACCAGGAACGGCTGGACGCGATGCTCGCGGGCGCGGGCGAAGAGCCGGTCGGCGAGCTGTCGCCCGGCGGACGGACGGTACTGGACATCTGGGAGAAGATGGACACCGGGCTGATCCGCGACCAGACCGAAGGATTCGACGAGGCCGACCGGCGCGTCCGCGAGCAGCATCGCGCGGCGGCGGAGGGCGGATAGAACCATGTCGCTGTTCAAGTCGCCGGAAGAGCGCCGCATCGAGCGGGACATCAAGATTCGCCAGGGCATCCGGCGGATCGAGAAGGCGATCGTCGAGCAGGGCAAATTCACCGACGAGTTTGTTCGCAACGCTCGCCGCGCCAAGCAGATGGGCGACGCCGGGCAGTACGCCTTCATCCGCAACTCGCTGAAGAAGACCGCCACGATCCGCAAGATGCTCGAGCGGCAGTTGCTGGCCGTGAAGAACGCTTTGCTCATCAAGCGCCAGGCCGAGGCCAGCGCCGACTTCGCCTCCGCGATGGGGACGATGGCGCGCGAGATCGGCCGGATGTTCGGCGAGACCGACCTGAACCAGACGCAGCTCGACTGGGAGCGCGCCATGGCCCAGAGCCAGACGATGGAAGAGCGGATGACGATGTTCCTCGAGTCGGTCGAGGACATGGCCGCGGCGGACACGCAGGCCGCGCCGGCCGAGGCGGTCAGCGACCAGGAGATCGACGCGCTGATCGACGCCGAGGGGGCGGCCGAGCACGCGCGCGAAATGGAGAAACTGTCCGATCTGCGGGCCGAGCTGGAGGCGCTCAAGGGCAACGTGCAGAAAGAGGCCAAGCAATAGCGCCCGCCCGCGCGGCCGGCCGATCGTTCGCGGGTTCTTTCCTCATGCCAACCACCTTTGCCACCTTCGAACGCCTGAAAGAAAAGGGGCTGGCCGCGTACAAGGCCGGGGAATATTCCGCCGCCAAGAGCTACCTGGTGCAGGCCGCCGAGTCGATGGTCGGCCTGGCCGAGTCGGCGCCGTCCGAGACGCTCCGTCGCCAGCACGAGGCGCTGGCGCGCGAGCTGATGGAACTCGCCAAGAGCTGCGATCAGCGCCGCGGCGCCGCGCGCCCGGCCGCGGCCCGCGAGGAAGACGGCCGCGGCGGCAACGCCGACGACTGGGTCGTCCGCGAGAAGCCCTCCATTCGCTTCGACGATATCGCCGGGCTCGACGACGTGAAGCAGGAAATCCGCCTCAAGATGATCTACCCAGCCAAGCATCCGGAGCTGGCGAGCCGCTATGGCGTCTCTTCCGGCGGCGGCATTCTGCTGTATGGCCCGCCGGGCACCGGCAAGACCATGATCGCCCGGGCCGTCGCGACTGAAATCGACGCGACCATGTTCGTGGTTTCGCCGGCGCAGATCCTCAGCAAGTGGGTCGGCGAGGCCGAGCAGAACGTGAAGAAGCTCTTCGACGCCGCCAAGGCCGAGCCGCGCTCCATCATCTTCCTCGACGAGATCGAGGCCCTCGTGCCGCGCCGGCGAGATTCGTCCAGCTCGGTGATGACGCGACTGGTGCCGCAGATTCTCCAGGAACTCGAAGGCTTCGATCGCAAGGCGCAGCGGGCTTTGCTGTTCGTCGGCGCCACCAACGAGCCGTGGTCGCTCGACCCGGCGGTCATGCGACCCGGGCGGTTCGATGCCAAGGTCTACGTGCCGCTGCCCGACGCGCCGGCCCGGCTGCGGCTGCTGGAGTTGTGCCTGGGCAAGCGCCCGCTGGCCGACGACGTGGCGTTGCCCGAGCTGGTCGCGCGGCTGGACGGTTACAGCGGCGCCGACATCAAGGCCGTCTGCGAGCGGGCCGCGACCATTCCGTTCCTGGCGGCTGTGGCGGGCCAGGAGCCGCGCCCGGTCGGGCTGGCGGACATCGAGGCCGCGTTGCAGGAAGTCCGACCGTCGGTCCGCAAGGCCGACCTGGCGCGGTTCGATGAGTTTGCCCGTCTGAACTGACGACGGACCGGTTGAACATGGCGAGCGGAATCCTTGAACCGTCGTTCTCGATCGCGGCGCTGAGCGCCGACTGCATCGCCGCGCGCGCCACCAGCGAACAGTTGTTCACGCTGCTCAACCGCCGGCTGACCGTGCCGCCGGCGTGGGGCGCGCTCGTCGAAGCGCCCGACCAGCCGCCGCGCTGGCTGCGGGCCGGCGAGACCCTCGAGCGCGCCGGCGGATCGTCGGTGTCGTTTGTCCGGGCCGGGTCGTGGCAGACCCAGCACCGGCTGACCGGCCTGCGGTCGGCCGACGGCTTCGCGTTCGAGGCCGCGCTGACGTTCGACGCGGCGATCGTCGCGGGCGTGGCCGAGGCGACCGCCTTCGCGCGGAAATTCCTGTCGCGGCTGCCGCAATGCAACCTCGATCAGGTGCGCGACTTCTTTCAGGCCGAGGCGCAGCGCGCGCTGACCGAGCTGGTCGCCGCTCAGCCGGCCGAACGGCTCCTCTCGGCCGAGGTGACCGCCGCGCTGTCGACCGGGCTGGCGCAGCGCCTGGCGCCCGAAAGCTACGCGGTCGGCATCGAGGGCGCGCCGTGGGCGGAGCTGACGCTCAGCTCGCCCGACTGGCAGCAGGCCGCCAGCGAGGCCACGGCCGCCGCCGCGCTGACCGCCGCGCCCGAGCGCGGTGCAGCAGCCGCAGCCGCAGCCGTCGATCCGGGCCCGCGAGCTGGCCGAACTCGAGCCGACCGCTGCAACGACTGCTCGCCGCCAGCCAGGCCGATCCGCAGGCGCGGCTCGACCGCGGCCATCGCCGCGCTCCGCGGCCAACTGCGGGCCGGCGGCCCTCTCGCGGTCTGCTGGCGGCCAGTCCTCGCGCGGCAGACGCAGTTCATCCTGGTCGTCGCCGGCGACGAACTGGTCTGGATCGATCCGGCCCGCGCCGATGCTCCGGTGCGGCGGGTCGATCTGGGCGGGCGCGCCGGGCCGCTGCGCTCGGTGCGCGTGCGGCACGGGCAGAGCATCACCCTGCTGGTCGGCGCGGCCACCGGCGTGTCGGAGGTCAGTCTCGACGGCACGCTTGGCAACACCGCCACGATTCAGAATGCGCAGCCCGTTCGCGGCGGATTCAACGCCGCCGCAGTCGCAAACGGCACGCTGTACGCCACCCATTCCGAATTCGGACTGGTCGGCTGGCGGCCTGGCGCCGACGCCGCGCCGACGGTCGCGCTCGCAGAATGCACGCGCGGCGCGCGGACCGTCCGAGACGTGCAGCGTGACGCCGCCGGCCGAATCTGGCTCGCGGTCGATCGCCGCATTTTCGCGTGGCGTGTCGACGACGACGCAGCGCCGATCGCGCTCGCCGCGCCCGCCGAGGTGACCACGCTTTCGGTCGGCGAGTCGCTGGCGGTCGCCGGCTTGGCCGACGGCCAGATCGTCGCCTGGCCGATCGACGCGCGCCCGGGCGACTCGCCGCAGATCGTCCGCAGCGCCGCCGGCAGTTCAGTCGGTTCGGCCGAGTTGTGGACCGCGTGCGGCGTCGATCGCGTCCTGGTGACCGACGGCCGGCCGATGGCGGATCTGCTGGTGGTCGGCGACGCGCATCGCACCGAGTACGCCGCCGGCGAGCCGCTCCGCTGGGGCTGGATCGCCGACGACTGGGTGGTGTGCGTCAACGATCGCCGCGACCGGCTGCTGCTCTGGCCGACCGCGTCGCCGCAGCCGCCGCCACGGGTCATCCCCGTGGGCCGCTGGCTGAATCGATCGATCCAGGACGTCGCGCTCTGTTCGCACTACCAAACCGCTTGTGCCACCGAGGGTTGCAAGCCTGCGTAATCCGCTCACCCGTGTCCGCTCGGCCGCAATTCTGCCGCGAAATCCAGAGTACAACTAAGCGCCGTCCGCGCCGGCGACACTCTTCCAACTGCCGGGCCGGACGGCGCGGCGGACCCATGGAATGAGCCTGCGAGTCAACTCCGTTGGTCCGCCGAGTCCTCCCGGCCCAGGTTCCCGAGATCTCTCGGCATTGCGAGCGCGGCTGGTCCGCCTGGCGGTGCGGCTGATCTGGAATCGCGACGACGCGGAGGAAATCGTGCAAGAGGCGCTGACGCTGGCGGTCGAAAAAAAGGTCGCGGCGACTCCTTCCTTCGAGCCGTGGGCCCTGCGAACCGTCGCCAACCTGGCGCTCAACTGGCGTCGGCGGCGACGGATCGAGTCGCTGGCGGACTGGAGCTCGGTGGCCGACGGCGCCTCGCCGGACGCACAGAGCGCGGCCCGCGAGCGGCTGGAACGCGTCCGCGCCGCGCTCGAAACGCTGCCGCCGCAGCAGCGCGTCGCCATCGCGCTCCGCACGCTCGAAGAATTGGACTACGACGCCATCGCCGCGGTGATGGAACTCTCGCCGTCGGCGGTGCGAACGCACGTTCACCTGGCGCGCCGGCGGCTGCTGGAGCTGCTGGGCGAGCCGGAGGATGCGACATGAGCGGCTGCGACCAGGCCCGGGCACGGCAGGCCGACTACCTCGACGGAATGCTGCCGGCCGATGCGCGGCGCGCCGTTGAGGCGCACCTGGCGCACTGCTCGCATTGCCACAGCGATTTCGCCGCCGCCGGGCGGCTTGAAGGCGACCTGCTCGCGCTCGGGCGGTGTGCGGATCGAATTGCCGCCGCGCCGATCGCGGCGCGGTCGCCGCGGCTGCCGGCGTGGAGCCGGACGCTGCTGCGCGTCGCCGCGGTCGTCGGGTTGATGGCGGGCGGCTGGCTGGCGACGCATTCGTGGAATTCGAGCCGACCGAAAGGGCCGGCCGGTCCCGGCGACGTGCCGATCGTCGCGCTCGATCCGCTGGCGGACGCCGTGCGTGCGGCGCGGCGCGACGATGGCGCGATCGTGGTCGATGGGAACGGCGTCGCGTTGCGGCTGCGATCGGACAATCCGCGCGTGCAGATTGTGCTGTTTGTCGGTGATACGAATCCGCCGCCGGACACCTCGCGCCCGGTGGCCGACGACGGGCCTGAAACCCACGCTTAGCGAAAGGAGATTGAACATGTTTGCGTTGATGCTGCTGATGTGTCTCGGACTGGCGCCCGCCATGCCCGACGAACGGCCGGCCGCGCCGCCTGCCGCCCGGACCGGTGCTGCGCCGGGCGCGCCGGCGACCGAAGTGTGCCTGGTCTCTGTCAAGTCGGTCAGTGCCGAGGAGGTTGCGGGGGCCCTGGTGAGGGCGCTGGATATTCGCGCCGCGGCGATCCGCCGTCCGGCGTGTGTGGTAATTTCTGGAACGGCGGACGAGGTTCATCGCGCCAAGGCGCTGATCGAACGCCTGGATCACGAGGTGGCGCCGGCGACGGCCAGCCCGGTCAAGCTCTTCGAGCTTACCTATGCCAAGCCGGAAGAGGTCGTCAAGCAGGTGATGAGCGTGCTGCGCGAGGATGTCTCGATCGCCATCGACCCGCGCGGCCGGCGGATCATCGCCCGCGCGAGCGCCCCGGCGATGGAGTCGATCGAGTCGCTCATCAAGCAGCTCGATACGCGCACCCCGGACGATCCGGCCGACTCGAAAGTGTGCGCTGCCCAGCTCGAGTTCTGCCTGATGTCGGCCGATGCGTCGGCGGGCAAGGCGGCAGACCTGCCGGCCGACCTGGCGGAAGTCGGCAAGGAACTGGCCCGCTTCGGACAAGTGCAGCTGCGGGCCCGGCTGGCGACGCAAGCCGTGCAGGGACAGCCGTACGAGGTCGCCGGGGAACTGGCCGGCGGACCGGTGGCCGAGATTCATGGCGAAATCGAGTCGGCCAAGGCCGATGGTTCGCTCACCGTGCGCGTCAAGGTCGAGGTGACCACGCCGCCCGGCAAGAGCGGCGCGGGGCCGCAGGGCGCGCCCGCGCGCTACCGGCTCAACACCACGATCATGCTGCAGCGCGGCAGTTACGCCGCCGTGGGGATGGCGCCGTTCGGCAGCAAGTCCGGCGAAACCGGAATCGTCGTCCTGCACGCCCGCTAGCGCGGTCGCATGCGAAAACGCTTCCCATCGGCCGTCCCGCGCGGGGCGGCCGATTTCGCGCGCCCGCGATATGATGGTCCGTCGAGAGGTGTCATGACGCCACAACGATTGCAGCGCGTCCTGGCCGCGGCGGGCTTCGGCTCGCGCCGCGCCTGCGAAGAGCTCATCCTCGAGGGGCGCGTCAGCGTCAACGGCGAGCGCGTCGCGCGGCTGCCGGTGCTGGTCGATCCGCAGCGCGACGAAATCGCCGTCGACGGCCGGCCGGTGCTGGCCGAGAAAAAAGTTCACTTCCTGCTCCACAAGCCCAAGGGCGTGTCTGCACTAACAGCGACCCGCTGGCCGAACCTCGCGGTCGACCTGCTGCGCGGCGTGCGTGGAGCGTCTTTCCGGTCGGCCGGCTGGACGAGGATTCGATGGGGCTGCTGCTGATGACCAACGACGGCGAGCTGCTGCAGCGACTCGCCCATCCGCGCTACGGCGTGCCGAAAACCTACCGCGCGACCTGCGCCGGGCGCGTCACGCCGCAGACGCTCGAACGACTGCGCGGCGGCGTGTGGCTGTCGGAGCGCACCGGCCCGGCCGAGGCCAGCGTCATCCACCGCGAGCCGGAGTCGACCGTGCTCGGGGCGACGCTGCGCGAGGGGCGCAATCGCGAGGTCCGCCGCGTGCCTGCCGCGAAGCTGGGCCACCCGGTCCGCCGCCTGGAAAGCGCATCGCCATCGGCCGACTGTCCCTGGGCGGGACCCGCCTGGGCGCTTTCCGCCCGCTGCGCACCGAAGAGCTGGCCGCGCTGAAACGCGCGCTCGACCGCCCTATCCAGCCGCGTCCGGCGGTGGGGGCGGGCGCCGTCCGGCAGTTGCAGCCGGCCGACGAGCCGCGCGCCGCAGCCGCCCGCCGCCGCGCGAGATAGGCGGCCAGCCCGTTTGCGCGCCGTGGAGCGCGGTCGGTCGACGAACAGCGCCGTGCCTGGGGCCCGACCGCCGTCGCCCCCGCCAGCATGAACTCGACCACGTCCTGCCAGGTAGCGCACGCCGCCCATGCCGATGATCGGCACGTGGCCGCGCGGGTCGCGCCCCGATAGACTCCGGTTCACCAGGTGCAGAGCCACCGGCTTGACGTCGCTCGGGCCCGACAGTCCGCCTCGAGCCGTCTGCCAGCACCGGCCGCCGCGCTTCGATGTCGATCGCCATGCCGAGCAGTGTGTTGATCACCGACACGGTCTTCGCCGCCGTCGATCGCCGCGCGCCACGGCCACGATGTCGGTCACGTTCGGCGACAACTTCACTACCAGCAGGCAGCGGCGGACGACGCCGCGCACCGCGCTCACCAGCTCGCGCAGCAGCCGCGCGTCGGTTCCGAAGGTCAGCCCGTCGCGCACGTTGGGGCACGAGACGTTCAGCTCCAGCCCGGCGATCTGCTCCAGCGGATCGAGCGCCCCGGCCACCGCGACGTAGTCGTCGATGCTGTGGCCGGCGACGTTGACCAGGATCGGGCAGCCGACGCGCGGCAGTTCGGGCACCTTCTCGGCGATGAATCGCTCCAGCCCCACGTTCGCCAGCCCGATGGCGTTGAGCATTCCGCCGGCCGTCTCGCAGACGCGCTGCGGCTCGTTGCCGAGCCGCGTGTCGGGCGTCACGGCCTTGGTCGTGAAGGCCCCCAGCCGCGAGAGTTCGACGAACGGCGAATATTCCAGCCCGTAGCCGCAAGTCCCTGAGACGGTCACGATCGGGTTCGCCAGCCGCAGCGGGCCGAGCGACACCGACAGATCGACTGCGCCAGGCTGAGCCGCGCCGCGGTCTGCCATGCCGCGACGATGCGGCCGCCGCCGGCGACTGTCAAGCAAACTCGCCACGCCGTCCGCGGCGGCTATAATGCCCCTCTCGCGGGACGCGCTCGCAATCCCTCGCCATTCTCGAGGAGCCTATGTCTCATCGTGCCCTGCAGGCGCACTATCGCCCCAACTGGCGGCTGGCCCAGGCGACGCGGTTCCAGGCCTTCAACTGCGGCTACCAGCGCAGCGCCGCCGACACCTTCGCCACCCACCAGCAGAGCCTGCTCTGGCAACTGGTCGGCGATACGCCGATCTCCGGCGACACGGTCGTGCTCGACGTCGGCTGCGGCATCGGCGGACCGATCGGCTGGATTGTCGAGTCGCGCCGCCCCGCCCGCGCCATCGGCATCGACTTCTGCGCCGAAAACGTCGCCCATGCCCGCGACGCCTGGGCCGATCAGAACGGCCACTCGCCCGTATTCCTGCGCGGCGATGCACACCGCCTGCCGCTTTCCGACGCCAGCGTCGACGTGCTGGTGAATCTCGAATCGGCCTTGCACTATCGCGACAAGCCGACTTTTCTGCGCGAGTGCCGGCGCGTGCTGCGCCCCGGCGGTGTGCTCTGCCTCGGCGACATCACCTCGCGCTACAAGCGCACCATCAACCTGCTCGGCAACCTGGCCCGCTCGCACATCACGCTCTTCTCGCCCGACGACTACCGCCGCGCCCTGCCGGCCGCCGGCTTCCAGATCGCCGCGCACGAAGACGCCTCGCTGCCGGTGTCGCGCTCGCTTGACGCCGGACTGGCCGAGGCCCGCCGCCTGTCGATCCGCGAACGACTGCGCGTCGCGAGCCGGCTGGCGTTTCTGCGCATTCTTCAGCAGCAACTGGCCCGCGGCTGGGTGAGTTACGACCTCTTCCGGGCCCGCCCCGCCTGAGCCGCCCGCCGATTGCGGCCGGCCGCCGGGCGGACTAGGCTGTCTGCCTTTCCCACGGAGCGCGACTCGCCATGACCTCGACCCCCGCCGCCATCACGATGTCGTCCGCCGGCCAGCTCAGCGTGCCGGACCAGCCCATCATTCCCTACATCGAAGGCGACGGCACCGGCCCGGACATCTGGCGGGCCTCGGCGCGCGTCTTCGATGCCGCCGTGGATAAGGTGTACGCCGGCAAACGCAGGATCGCCTGGCGCGAAGTGCTCGCCGGCGAGAAGTCCTTCAACAAGCTTGGCGACTGGCTGCCCGAGGAGACCACCGAGGCTTTCAATCGCTATCTCGTGGGCATCAAGGGGCCGCTGACCACGCCGGTCGGCGGCGGCATTCGCTCACTGAACGTGGCGCTGCGGCAGATGCTCGATCTGTACGTCTGCCTGCGGCCGGTGCGCTGCTTCCAGGGCGTGCCCTCGCCCGTGAAGCACCCCGAAAGCGTGAACATGGTGATCTTCCGCGAGAACACGGAAGACATATACGCGGGAATCGAATACGCCATGGGCTCGGAGGGCGCGGCCAAGGTTCTGGCGTTCCTCGAGCGCGAGTTTCCGTCTGACTTCCGGAAGATCCGCTTCGGCACCAAGGAAGCGACCAACCGCTGGGCCGCCTACTTCGAGAAGAAGCCGTGCGACCACCCGGTCGGCGTCGGGCTGGGCATCAAGCCGGTCAGCGGCATCGGCTCCGGCCGGCTGGTGCACGCCGCCATTCAATACGCCCTGCGCGAGAAGCGCCGCTCGGTCACGCTCGTGCACAAGGGCAACATCATGAAGTTCACCGAGGGGGCATTTCGCGACATCGGCTATGCCTGCGCGGCCACCTACTTCCGCGACCAGGTCGTCACTGAACGCGAGTCGTGGATTCTCGGGAACAAGGCCGCCAACGCCGACCTGTCGACCGAGGCGAACGCCCGGATGATCGAGCCCGGCTTCGACATGATGACGCTCGACCAGAAGAAGAAGGTGGTCACCGAGGTCGAAACCGCCCTGAAGCTCTGGCCCACGCACGGCGACGGCAAGTGGAAGCAAATGCTGCTGATCCGCGACGCCATCGCCGACATCACGCTCCAGCAGGTGCTCACCCGCCCGCGCGACTTCGACGTGATCGCCACCCTCAACCTTAACGGCGACTACCTGTCCGACGCGCTGGCCGCCCAGGTCGGGGGCATCGGCATCGCGCCCGGGGCGAACATCAACTACGTCTCCGGCCACGCCATCTTCGAGGCCACCCACGGCACCGCGCCCAAGTACGCCAACCAGGACAAGGTCAACCCCGGCTCGGTCGTGCTTTCGGGCGAGATGATGCTGCGCTACCTGGGCTGGGCCGAGGCGGCCGACCTCATCATCCGCGGCATGGAGCGCGCCATTTCCGCAAAGACGGTCACCTATGACCTGGCCCGCCTGATGGAAGGCGCCCGCGAGCTGCGCTGCAGCGAGTTCGCCGACGCGCTGATCCGCCACATGGCGTGACGGGCGATCTCAATCGGCCGGCTGCTATGCCCCCGCCAGGCTGGCGCGGCGCTCGGCCGCGGGCTTGTCGGCGCTCGCCGCGGCGGCTGCCTTGCCCGGCTGGCTGAACTGCTCTTTCCAGACCTTCGAAATCTCTTCGGCGCCCTTCAGGCCATAGGTCCGCGGGCGCGGCGGAATGAGGCCCGTGTCCACCTCTTCGTAGCTCATCCGCGGGCCATCGGCGGCATATTCCGCAATTGTGGTCTTCAGCCAGCGCGTGTTGCGCTCGTGGAACCGCGTGCACCACGCGACGGCCTGGCCGCGCAGGTCGCCCTTGGCCGGATCGAGGCCGGGGAAATCGAAGTCGGGCTTGAAGTGGGCCCCGCGACACTCATCGCGCATCAGCGCCCCGCGCGCAATCACCTTCGCCAGGTCGAGCATGTCGCCCAGCGCCCGGGCATAGATGAAGTTCTGGTTCGTCCAGCGGCTGGTGTCCGACAGGCCGATCCGTGCATAGCGCCCGCACAGCTCGTCGATCGTCGCCAGCGTCTCGGTCAGGTCCTTGTTGTAGCGGACGACGGTGCAGTTGCGCGTCATCGCCCGGCCGAGCTCGTCGTGAATGCGATAGGGGTTCTCGCTGCCGCTGCGGGCCGCCAGCGCGTCGGTGCGATCCTGGTGATCGCGGACATGGCGCTCGAAAAAGTCGGCCGGCTGATCGGCGGCCGCGGTCTTGATCGACTTGAAGTGCGACTCGATCGACGGCGCGGCAATCAGCCCGGCGAAAATGCACGACAGCAGCGAATTGGCCCCCAGGCGGTTGGCGCCGTGATACTGATAGTCCACCTCGCCGATCGCGTAGATGCCCGGCACGTTGGTCTGCTGATTCCGCGGATGGCCGAGCGCCAGGCCGCCGGTCTTGGCGTCCTTGGCATAGTCGACCCACAGCCCGCCCATGGAATAGTGAACGGCGGGGAAGATCTTCATCGGCACGTCCAGCGGGTCGACGCCGCAGAACTTGGTGTAGATCTCCAGGATGCCGCCGAGCTTCTTCTCCATCACGGCGCGCTTCATGCCGCAGGTGCGCTCGGTCAGGTCGAGATAGACGCAGTAGGTGTTCGGATCGACCGAGTATCCCTGCCGGCAGACCTCGAAGATCTCGCGCGTCGCGATGTCGCGCGGCACGAGATTACCATAGGTCGGGTAGCGCTCTTCGAGGAAGTAGTAGCGCTCAGACTCGGGGATTGTCCGCGGGTCGCGCGTGTCGTTCGTGGCGCGCGGTACCCACACGCGCCCGCCTTCGCCGCGGGCGCTCTCGCTCATCAGCCGCAGCTTGTCGGCGCCGGGAATGGCCGTCGGGTGCACCTGGATGAACTCGCCGTTGGCATACTTCACGCCGGCCTTGTAGCAGCGGGCCGCCGCCGCGCCCGTGCACACCATCGACATGGTCGACTTGCCGTAGATCAGCCCGCAGCCCCCGGTCGCCAGCACCAGCGCATCGGCCGGAAAGGCGCGGATCGCCATGCTGAACATGTCCTGGGCCACGCAGCCGCGGCACACGCCGGCGTCGTCGAGGATCGGCCCGAGGAACTCCCAGTATTCAAACAGCCGCACCAGCCCCTCGGCCTCCCAGCGGCGGACCTGCTCGTCGAGCGCATAAAGCAGTTGCTGCCCGGTCGTCGCGCCGGCAAATGCCGTGCGCTTGTAGAGCGTCCCGCCGAACCGCCGCCGATCGAGCGTGCCCTCGGCCGTGCGATTGAACGGCACCCCCAGCCGGTCGAGCAGGTCGATGACGCGCGGCCCCCAGTCGCACATCTCCTTCACCGGCGGCTGGTGCTGGAGGAAGTCGCCGCCGTACACGGTGTCGTCGAAGTGCAGCCACTCCGAGTCGCCTTGCGAGCGGGTCACGTCGTTGACGCTGTTGATGCCCCCCTGGGCGCAGACCGAGTGCGACCGCTTCACCGGCACCATCGAAATCAGGTCGCAGGCGATCCCCAGCTCGCCCAGCTTCATCGCGCACGACAACCCGGCCAATCCGCCCCCCACCACCACGACCCGGTTCTTTGCCATGCAGATGCCTCGGATGGATTCCGTCCTACTGCTGCGCGAGCCGCTCACTCGACGGGCCGGCAGACTGCTGCACCTGCATCGGCAGCGTGATCGACGCGGCCGGCGCCGCGAAGCGGAAGGCGTAGAGGCTCAGAGTGCCCCACGCCAGCAGCACCACGGCCAGTCCGCCGGCGGCGAAGCCGATCCGCCGCTGGGCCCGCGCGCCGACCGCGATGCCCCAGCTGATGCAGAACGACCAGATGCCGTTGCAGAAATGAAACACGGCCGACAGCAGGCCGACGTAATACATCGCGAAGGTCACCGGGAACGGAACGGCATAGCCGAACGGGGTCCACTCCATCAGTCCGCGGCGGGTGATTTCGAAATAGTCATTGCCCTCGCGGATGAACGGCGGCCCCCACCCGATAACGTGCGCGAAGCGATACTTCAGCAGGTGCACGATGATGAACACGAACGCGATGTAGCCCGAGACCCGTTGCAGCGTGTAGCGCCAGTTCGACAGGTAGGGATAGGTCGTCGGGTTCGGCTCGGCCGTCAGCGCGATGCGGATGCCGTAGCAGGCGTGGAACAGCAGCGGCAGGAAGATGAACAGCACCTCGACGATGAGCAGGAACGGCAGGTTGTGAATCCAGTGCACGTCCTCGTTGAATTTCCACTTCGAGCGGAAGGCCATCGAGTTCGTCAGCAGGTGCTCGACCAGGAACGCCCCGATCGGCACGATGCCCGAGAGCGAGTGCAGCTTGCGCAGCAGGAAGTGGTATCGATCGTCGA
This sequence comes from Phycisphaerae bacterium, assembly GCA_046350375.1. Taxonomy (GTDB): domain Bacteria; phylum Planctomycetota; class Phycisphaerae; order UBA1845; family UTPLA1; genus JAXMAO01. Next base: position 94,651 of record JAXMAO010000006.1, on the reverse strand, counting down.
GACGCTGGTTGGACTCGGGGGTCGCCGTCACGGTCTGCCTCGCGCCAATCTCTTACCGCACGCTACTTGCGCCCGGCCCAGGCGTCAAGCCGCCGACCCGCCGGCCCGGCCGACTGCGGACGCCAACCCGGTTTCTGCCGCCGGCGCCGCGTTGAAAGCCGCCCGCGGCGCAAATATGATCGCCGGTTTGCAGGCGGGCCGCGCCGCCTGATCCCGAACCATGGCAGACCGCGACTACTACGACATTCTCGGCGTTTCGCGCTCTGCGTCCGACGACGAGATCAAGCGCGCCTATCGCAAGCTCGCCAAGCGCTTTCATCCCGATGCCAACCGCGGCGACGCCTCAGCCGAAACCAAGTTCAAGGAGGTCCAGGCGGCCTACGACGCCCTCTCGGACCCTGAAAAACGCCGCACCTACGACCAGTTCGGCCACGCCGGTCCGCAGTCCGGCGGACGCGGCTTCCGCACCGGGCGCGGCGGCCATTCGGTCGAATTCGATTTCACCGACCTGTCCGACCTGTTCGACTTCGGCCCGTCCTCCGGCGGCCGCGGCGGAATCGGATCGCTCTTTGAGCGACTCGCGCAGCGCGGCGGTCGGGGCGTCGACGAGCAGCCGCCCGGCGGCGACCTCGACCTTGAACATGCGGTCGTGCTCACCTTCGAGCAGGCCCTGCGCGGCGCGGCGCTCGATGTCCGCCCCACTGATGGCGTCGCGGCCGGACAGACCATCTCGCTCAAGATTCCGCCCGGCGTCGACGACGGCCAGCGCATCCGCGTCCGCGGGAAGGGGCTGCGCGGCCGGCGCGGCCAGATGGGCGATCTGTTCATCGTCTGCCGCGTCGAACCCCACGCCTATTTCCGCCGTGTCGGCAACGACGTTTACGTCGAGCTGCCCATCAGCGTGGCCGAGGCCGCGCTCGGCGCGAAAGTCGACATTCCCACGCTCGACGGGCCGGCGACCGTCAAGGTTCCGCCCGGCACGCCCAGCGGGGCCAAGCTGCGGCTTGCGGGTCGCGGCATTGAAGACCCGCGCAGCCACGAACGCGGCGACCAGTTCGCCGTCATCAAGATCGTCCCGCCGCGCACGCTCTCGCCGCGTCAGGAACGGCTGCTGGAAGAGCTGAGTCAGACTCTGGAGGAATCGCCGCGTGACGGCCTCTGGAATCGCTAGCACCGCCTTGCTTCTGGCCGCGACCGCCGCCACCCGGTCGCCGGTCTCGCAGCCCAGCCATCCGGCCCGCGCGCTGGCGACCATGCTGGTCTGGCTGATGGTCATCCTGGTGGTGTTTCTCTTCTCGCTGTGGGGCATCGCGCGCTTCTCGCGCGGCTTTCGCGACTATCTCCTCCGCGAGCCGGCCGACCCCACCGCCGCCGACGACGTCTGGACCATGCACAAGCTGCCGCGCCACTGGGACAATTCCGCGCCGCCTCCGGAAGGACCGGCCGCGTGAGCGCCGGCGTCGCCCTGGTCACCGGCGCAGCACGGCGCGTGGGACGGGCCATCGCGCTGACGCTCGCACAGCGCGGCTGCGACATCGCGTTGCACCATCACACCGCGCGCGGCGACGCGCGCCAGACGGCCGACGACATCCGCGCCCTGGGTCGCCGCGTCGAGCTGCTCGTCGGCGACCTCGCCGATCCGCAGGTTCCGGCCGCGCTGCCCGGGCGCGCCGCGCGGGCGCTCGGCTCACTCACCTACCTGGTCAACAATGCCGCCATCTTCGAGCCGACGCCGCACCCTGCCCCGGCCGTTGAGCCTTGGCAGAAGATTCTCCAGGTCAATCTCGTCGCGCCGGCGCTGCTCGCACGGGCGGCTGCCGCGCACCTGCCCGACGGCGGCGCAATCGTGAATCTGTGCGACATCTCCGCCGAGCGCCCCTGGGCCGGCTACGACGCCTACTGCGCCTCGAAGGCCGGGCTGGTCAACCTGACGAAGTCGCTGGCGCGGGCGCTGGCCCCGCGCGTCCGCGTGAATGGGGTTTCGCCCGGCATCGCCGCGTGGCCCGATCACTTCTCCGACGAGCAGCGCAAGGCGCTGGCCGCCCGGGTTCCGCTGCTGCGGGCCGGTACGCCGGAAGAGGTGGCCGCCGCCGTGGCGTTCCTGCTGCTCGACGCGGCCTACATCACCGGCGAGGTGCTGGCGGTCGACGGCGGGCGCAACATCTCGTGGTAGCCGCCCGGCCGCTCAGGCGCGCGGATGGCAGCGATTGTGCACGGCCCGCAGCCGCGTCGAATCGACATGGGTATAGATCTGCGTCGTGGTCACGCTCGAGTGGCCCAGCAGCTCCTGCACGATTCGCAGGTCGGCGCCGCCTTCGAGCAGGTGCGTGGCGAAACAGTGGCGCAGCGTGTGCGGACCGACGCCGCTCCGCAGCCCGGCCGCGGTCGCATTTCGCCGCACCAGCCGCCAGATCGCCGTGCGGTCGATCCGCTTGCCCGTCCGGCTGACGAACAGCCATTCCGCGTCGCGCCGCCCCTGCATCAGCCGCGGGCGCAGCACGTCGAGGTACTGCCGCACCGCCGCCAGCGCCGTCCGCCCGACCGGCACGATTCGCTCGCGCCGACCCTTGCCGAAGCAGCGGACATAGCCGATCGCCAGGTTCACGTCGGCGATGCGCAGATGGGCCAGCTCGGACACCCGCAGCCCGGTGGCGTAGAAGAATTCGAGAATCGCCGCGTCGCGCAAATGCAGCGGCGCGTCGCTGTCCGGACTCGCCAGCAGCCGCGCCACCTCGTCCGGGCGCAGCGTGTCCGGCAGGGTAGACCACTTCCGCGGCAGTTCGAGCAGTGCCGCCAGGTCGTCCGCCAGCCGCCCGGTCGAGTGCAGGAATCGCAAAAACACGCGGATCGCCGCCACGTGCCGGGCGATCGACGCCAGCGCCAGCCCGCGGCCGCTCAGGTGCACCAAGTGCGTCTGAAGCCGCGCCTGGTTCAGCTGCGCCGGGTCGACGGCGCCGTCGGCCGCCGCGGTGACGGCCAGCTCGCGCAGGTCGCGTCCATAGGCCTCGAGCGTCGCCGCAGCGAGGCCGCATTCTGCGTCGAGGTAGCCGAGGAACTGTCGCAGGCTTTCGGCCCAGCCAGCCGAGAGCGGCCGTTCGGCCGGAGCATCAGCCTTCGGCGGCCAGGCCAAGATTGGTGTGGACCTTCTGGACGTCTTCATTCTCTTCGAGGGCCTCGACCAGGTCGCCCACCTGCCGGGCGCGGTCGCCATCGAGCGTCACGGTCGTATCGGCAATGCGGGTGATCTCGCATGATTGCGGCTTCAGGCCCTTCCCGGACAGCGCCTTGCGCACCTGTTCGTACACGCTCGGTTCGCAGGTGACTTCGAACACTTCGCCGTGATTGACCACGTCGCTGGCGCCCGCGTCGATCGCAAGTTCCATCAGCGCGTCCTCACTCGTATCGGCAGCCGCAATGACGAAGACGCCCACAGACTTGAACATCCACGCCACGCAGTTGGTCGAGCCCAGGTTGCCGCCGTGCCGGTCGAACGCCCCGCGAATTTCGCCGGCCGTCCGCGTCGGGTTATCGGTCAGCGCCTCGACCAGCACCGCCACGCCGCCGCCGCCATAGCCTTCATAGACGATCGGCACATAGTCCACGCCGCCCAGCTCGCCCGAGCCTTTCTTGATCGCCTTGTCGATCGTGTCGTTGGGAACGTTCTCGGCCCGCGCCGCGTCGATCGCGTAGCGCAGCGTCAGGTTGTCGTCCGGGTTCGCGCCGCGCCGCGCCGCCACGATGATGTTCCGCGCCAGCTTGCTCCACAGCCGCCCGCGACGCGCATCCGTCACGGCTTTCTTGCGCTTGATCTTCGCCCAGTGGGAATGTCCGGCCATCGCCTCACTCGTCTCCCGCGGCGGACGCCGGTCGTGACGCTGTACCCGCCTGCGCGGCCACCTGGCTCGCCCGCTGCTGCGGATTGGCCAGCTTCCGCCGGCAGCGCGCCTCGACGCTGTCCTCTTCCACCGTCGGCAGCGCCATCGACACGCTCAGTGCGTGCAGCGCCTTCTGCCACTGCTCGACGGCCGCAGCGCTGTCGCCCGATCGGTAAAGCGCGTCGCCGAAGTGTTCGCGAATCACCGCGTCCTCGACCTCGTCGAGCTGACGTACCGCGCGCCGCAGAAAGCGCAGCGCGCCGGCGGTGTCGCCTTTCTTGTACAACGCCCACCCCAGGCTGTCGAGATAGGCCGCACGCCGCGGCTCGGACGCCACGGCCTGGCGCGTCAGCAGTTCGGCCCGGTCCAGCCGCAGCCCGCCGTCGGCATACAGGTAGCCCAGGTCGTTCGCCAGGCCCACATACGCCTCGCTCTCGATCGGCAGCAGCGCCAGCGCCTGTTCGAGCGTGTCGGCCGCACGCGGCGTCCGCCCGGTCGACTGGTAGATCGTCGACAGCCGCCGCTGCGCCTCAAGCAGCGGCCGCCGGTCGACCTCGCGCCCCGCGGCAATCTGCCGCATCAGCGGCTGAATAATCTGGTCGGCCTGCTGCTCGGCCTCGGCCCAGCGCCGCCCGGCGATCAGCACGTCGAGCAGGTCCAGGTCGTGCACCCGCGCCCCGCGCCGCTCGGGCAGATCGCGCAGATACCGCGCCGCCTCTTCCGTCCGCCGCGCGCGGACGTACGCGCTCCACACCAGCCCCTCGAACACGTCGGCCAGCGCCGTGCCGCCCAGGTCTGCCGACCGCGCCAGCTCGGCCACCGAGTCCCACTGCCGCGCCAGCCGCAGCACCGAGATGACGCCATAGAGCAGGTACGGATCTTCCGGCTTGCGCGACAGCCATTCCAGCGTGCGCCGCTGTGCCTCGACCTGTCGGCCGCCGTCGAGCAACTGCTGCACCAGCTGCATCCGCACCGTCGGATTGTCCGGATCGTGTTCGAACCACTCGCGCGCCCGGGCCAGCGCTTCGTCCGACCGCCCGGCGTGGTTCAGCTCGGCCAGGTAAGCCGACCGCCGCCCCACGTCATTGCCGTCGCGGTCCATCCACTCCTTGGCGGCTGCGATCGCCCCGTCGGCGTCGCCGGACGCCCGCAGCGCCGCAATCCGCCACTCCGCCACGCCGCGCTGCAGCGCCTCGGACCGTTCGTCGTTCTTCTCGCTGCGCAGCAGCAGTTTCTGGCACGTCTCGGAGCACAGGGCAAAATCCTCGGCGTCGTACGACCGCTCCGCCAGCCGCACCAGCCAGGTCGAATTCCGCGGCCGATCGTGCAGCAGGCTCTGCAACACGCGCACCGATTCGGCGAATTCCAGCCTTCCTGCCAGCAGCAGGTCGCGAATCTCGCGCGCCGGAATCGAGCCCGAATCGACCGCCAGCGCCGCGTCGGCATACTTCAGCCCGGCGTCATACTCGCGCGTCGCCCAATAGTTGCTCGCCAGGATGATCGCCGTGTCGACATCGCGCGGATAGTGCTTCCACACGTCGGCCAGCGCGGCGCGGAACTTCCTGCGGCGTGCCTCGAGGTCTATTCCCGAGTCGGTCACGTAGGCGACGAACGCCCGCGCCCGCGCGATCCGCTGCGGCGCGCCACCGCGCTTCTCGAACGCCGCGAGCTGTTCCTGCGCCTTGCCCGCCTGGCCGGTCGTCAGCAGCTCGCGAATCAGGCTTTCGCGCGCCTCGTCGTTGTCGGGGGCAACCGACTCGACCACCTGCGTCAGCGCCTGCAGCGTGTTGTTCACGTCGCGCCGCCGCTGATAGAGCCGCACCAGCGCCAGCCACGGCCGGGCATCCTTGCTGTTCAGCCGCGTCGCCGCCTTGTAGGCCTCTTCCGCCGAGCCCGGCTCATCGCGCGCGTCCAGCACGTCGCCATACACGCGGTACAGGTCGGCCGAATCGCGCACCCCGGCCGCAATCGCCCGCTGGCACGACGCCGCCGCGTCCTCCCACATCCCCTTGTTGGCCTTCAACTCGGCCAGCGCTGCATGTGCCGCCCCGAGTTTCGGGTCCGCGTCGGTGGCCCGCGCGAAGGCCTCGGCCGCCGCATCGCCGTTGCCCGAGATCTTCTGCAGCAGCCCCACCATCAGCAGCGGACCCGCATCAGAAGCGACCGGCGGACGCGTTGTCGCCTGCTCGCCCGCCAGTTTGCGAGCCGCGTCCAGCAGCCGTCCGCGCCGCGCCGGCTCGGCCGCCGCCCGTTCCAGAAGCGCGACCACCGCGCCGGTCACTTCCTGCCCGCCGCGTACGGCCGCGGCCAGCGTCGAGACCAGTTCCTCGTCGCGTCCCTCGCGGACGCACAGTTCCGCGACGCGCAGCCGGTCCTCCACCGAGGCCGGCGCCAGCGACACGATCCGCCGCGTGACTTCTCCCGCCTCGGTCGCCAGCGATTGCTCGTCGCGCAGCTTCGCGGCCAGCGCTCGCAGAAACTTCACGCTCTGGCTCTTGCCGGCCTGCCCGCACAGCCGCCGCAGCGTCTCCAGCCGTGCCGCCTCGTCCGGCGCCACGGCCAACGACAGCTCGAGTCCCGCCGCGGCCGTCTCGTCGGAGCCGCAGAGCCGCTCGGCGATTTCGCGCGCCGCGTCGCGATGTCCGGCCGCAACCAACGCATGGGCCAGCTTGCGGCTCACCTCGATGTCGCGCGGATTGGCCGCCAGACCGCGGCGATACGCCTCGGCCGCCGCCTCGGCGTCCCCCAGCGCCGCGCAGGCCGCACCGAGCGACAGAATGATCCGCGATCGTTCCAGCCGCGCCAGTTGCCCCAGTTCGTAGTACGACAACAGCTGCGGCGTGCGCTCGACCTGGTCGAGATAGCCGCGCAGCTGCTCCACGCCCGCCGCCAGATATCCCTCGTCGCACAACGTCAGCCCCAGCATCAGCCGGCACAGCGCCACTCGCGGCGCATCGTCGTCCGCCGCGTCACACGCCAGCGCCGCCCGCAGATGGGCGATCACCGCGACCGGCTGGTGCATCTGCCAGGCGCGGTCACCCAGAAGCTGCTGCACCGCGAGCGCGCCGGGGCGCTGCCGCTCGGCCTCGCGCAGGTGCGTGCCGGCCAGCGCCAGGTTCCCTTGCAGCAGCGCCGCGCGGGCGAGAAGCAGCCGTGCCGGGAGATACTCCGGAGCCGCCTGTACTGCCCGGGCCAGTTCGTTGATGGCCTCGCCCCACAGGTGTTCGGCGAAGCGATCCTGCCCGTCTTCGAAGTAGCGCCGCGCCGCGGCCGGCAGCGGCGCCGCGTCGGCCGGTTGCGACTCGCTGGCCGGCTGCGTCGCGATCTCCGGCGTGATCCGGCCGGTATTGATCGCGTCCAGCGTCACGCGGACGCGCTCGGGGTGCGCGATGGCAGGCGCGCCGTCCGGCGGATCGTCGGCCGCCGCGGCGCGCGTCAGCAGCAGCCCGACCAGCAGGCCGATCCGTACGCGGCTCCATGCCAGCCTGAGAAGGGAAGAAAGGGGGCGACCGAACACGGCGCGGGACATGCCATTCCTTTTGCGCTCTTCGCCGCCTAGCGCCGCGGCGCAGCGCGGCGCTTGCCGGAACGGCGCGCGCGGTGTCGCGCCGCGCACTGCCCGTGCCTTTTCGCGGGCTGGTGCGGGCCGTCGGCCGGCCATGCGTCGTCGCGTGCGGTGCAGGGCTGACCGACGCCGGTTTCTGGCCGACGCGGCTGCGGCCGGACGCGGAGCAGCCGCGGGGCCGGCTTTGCCGGGCCGCGCCGCTCTTTCCGCCGCGGGTTCGCCGCCGTTGGCCGCCGAGACTGCCGGCGCCGGGGCCGGGGCCGGAGCAGGCGGCGGCGGCTCGGGCAGCGGCGTGGACGCGGCGTGCCGCTTCAGCAGATGATAGAACGGCCGGCCGGACGCCGCCGGCAGCACCCGTCGCAGGAACAGTTGCGTCTCGGCGTGGCTCCACGACGGATCGATCAGCCCCGAACGCCGCAGCAATTGGTAGCCGCGCGGATCGATCGGCACGCAATGCATCTTGAAGAACCGCGCCATGAACAGCGCCACGTCATGCGGATCGATCCCCGAAAGCCCGTTGAGAAACCGCTCCGCGTCGCGCCGGCTCATCGACTTGATGAACGACAGGTCGAGCGTGAAGCGCCGCGCGAAGACCGAGTTCAGCACGCGCGAAACCTGCTGCGCCACCATCGTCGCATTCGGAAAATCGGGCCCCAGCAGCTCGGCCAGTGCGCTGACCGGCGTGACCCGCAGATCGTTCAGGTCCACGGTCGCGCGCCGCAGGCTGCCCAGCGCCGACCAGGCCCGCGCATCGGTCGAGCAGCGGCACAGCACGGCGTGAATCAGCTCGTCCGTGGCGTCGCGCGCCGGATGCAGCTTCGGCTTGCCGTGGCGGCGCAGCAGCGTCTGGTAGAGCTGGCGAATCTGCCGGGCGTAGTCGGCCGCCTTGCTGCTCATGCGTTCCCCGTGGCGCGCGGCGAATCGGCCCGATCCGGCCCGTCCGGCTCGGCGGCCGGCCCCTCGACCGGCGACAGCCGCGCGTTCCGCTCGGCCGCCAGCCGATCGAGTTCCTGCACGATGGCGACGCCCTTCTTGATGCCTTCGTCGAGCTTGAAGCGGAGGCTCGGGCACTTGCGCACGTCCAGCCGCTTGGCGACCAGCGTCTGCACCGCGCCGCGGGCGCTGGCCAGGCCGCGCATGGTGGTGCGGGCCTCGCGCTCGTTGCCCATCACGCTGACGGACACGTCGGCATGCTCCAGGTCGGGCGACAGGTCGACCCGCGTCACGCTGGTGAAGCGCGAAATGCGCGGGTCCGACAGGTGATTGGCGATCGCGTCGCTGACCACCTCGCGAATGATGCTCGCCATGCGCTCGGCCCGGTATGCCATGGTCGTCTTCCAGCGCCGGGGCTGGCCCGTCGCTCTACAGCAGCTCCACCGCGTATTCAATCAGCCCGACGCCGCGCGTCGCCCGCACTTCGTCGACAATCTTGTCCAGGCAGCTCCGCACGAACGCCGCGTCGTTGGCCACCATGGCCAGTCCCAGCTCGGCCCGGCGATGCTCGTCCTGCCGGTCGGTCTCGGCGATCGATACGTTGTGGCGGTGCGCCAGGCGGTCCTTCAGGCTGCGGACGACGCGCCGCTTGTCCTTCAGCGACATCGCATCTCCGATCGCCAGGTCCAGCCAGAGTGTTCCGACCACCATGCCCGCTCGCACGCTCCGCCGGTGCTACAGCCGGCGCGAGACCTTGGTCACCTCGTACGCCTCGATCACGTCGCCGGGCTTCACGTCGTCGAAGCCGTCGATCCGCAGGCCGCACTCCAGCCCGGCCCGCACCTCGCGCGCGTCGTCCTTGAACCGCTTCAGCGAGGCCAGCGACGCCTTGTCCTTGATCGGCACGCCATCTCGCAGCACGCGCACCAGGTGGCTGCGGGCGATGATGCCGTCGCGCACCATGCAGCCCGCCACCCGCCCGACCTTGGTGATGTTGAACACCTCGCGCACCTCGGCCCGGCCGCGCGACTCGACCTTCTCCGTCGGCTCCAGCAGCCCTTCGAGCGCCTTGCGGATGTCGTCGCTCAGCTCGTAGATGATGCGATACGTGCGAATCTCCACACCGCGGTCGTCGGCCGCCCGCTGAATCGTCGGGTCCGGCACCACGTGAAAACCGACGATGATCGCGTCGCTCGCCTCGGCCAGCGCAATGTCCGACTCGGTCACATTGCCCACCCCGGCGTGCAGAATGTTCAGCTTCACCTCGCTCGACGGCAGATCGCCCAGCGCCTTCTTCAGCACGTCCACCGAGCCCTGAACGTCGGCCTTGATGATCACGTTCAGGTCTGGCACGCGCCCCTCGGCCGTCGTCGCCAGCACGCTCTCCAGCGTCGTCGGCTTCGAGATCTTGATCTGCGACGCCGCCCGCCGCTCGGCCGACACCTCGTCCGCCACTCCCTCGGCCGTCGCCAGCGAATCGACCTCGAAGAACTTGTCCCCCGCCGCCGGCACGTCGCTCAGGCCGAACAGCTCGACCGGCGTCGATGGCCCGGCCTCCTTGATCCGCCGCCCGCGGCTGTCGTTCAACGCCCGGACCCGCCCGAAGGCGTTCCCGCAGGCGATGATCGACCCCGGCTTGAGCGTCCCCTCCTGCACCAGCACCCGCGCCACGATGCCATGCTTGTCGCTGCGCTGCGCCTCGATCACCGTGCCGCTCGCCGGAACCGTGGCGTCGGCCTTCAGCTCCAGCAGGTCGGTCAGCGTTGCCAGGTGTTGCAGAAGTTCGTCGACCCCCTTGCCGGTCGTCGCGCTGGTCTTGATGACGTCCGTCTCGCCGCCCCACTCCTGCGGGACCAGCTGATGCTCGGACAGCTGGCCGAACACCTTCTGGTCGTCGGCCTGCGGCAGGTCGATCTTGTTCAGCGCCACCACGATCGGCACCTTGGCCGCCCGGGCGTGGTTGATCGCCTCGACCGTCTGCGGCATGACGCCGTCATCGGCCGCGACCACCAGCACCACCACGTCGGTCACCTGCGCGCCGCGGGCGCGCATCGCCGTGAAGGCCTCGTGACCCGGGGTGTCCAGAAACGTCACGTGCCGACCTTCGACCGACACCTGGTAGGCCCCGATGTGCTGCGTGATGCCGCCCGCCTCGCCGGCCGCCACGTTCGACTTGCGGATGCGGTCCAGCAGGCTCGTCTTGCCGTGATCGACGTGCCCCAGCACCGTCACCACCGGCGGACGCGGCCCCAGCTTCGGCCGCGGGCGCGCCGCGAATTCGTCGGCCAGTCGCTCGAGCGCCGAGCGCGGCTTGACGATCTCGACCTCCACGCCGTGTTCGAGGGCAATCAGCGCCGCCGTATCGCCATCGATGGCCTGGTTCATCCCCGCCATCGTGCCCATCTCTTGCAGCTTGCGGAAAACGTGATTGAACGCGATGCCGGTCGCGGCACAGAACGCCTTGATGACGATCGGCTCGGTCAGTTGCACGCGCTCCTTGCGGGCCGTGGACTGGCGGGCGCCGGGCTCGCCGGCGCGGCCGCGCTGCGTCTCGTCGGCCCGCAGCCCCATGATGCCGCGTCCGCTGGCGTGGTCCAGCCGCTCGCGCCGCTCGATCAGGTCGCGATCGCGCCACTCGCGCAGCATCTCGCCCACCACGGTCGGCGAGTCCGACTGCGTTCGCCGCGGATTGGCCCGGTGACGCGCGCCGGCGCAGCGCCGGACCGGTCCGCCGAGCGCGCTTCCTCTTCCCCTTCACTGCGACCCGTGCAGCCGCGCGCCGGTGCCCGCCGTCGGCGGAGGAGCGGCTGGTTCGTGCCATAGCCGCCAATGCCGGGGCGCGGAGCCGGCCGCGGCGGCGATGTATTCCGGGCGATCCATGCGGATCAGCTTCGGTCCCTGCAACTGCGCCCGGCAGGTACGTTCTGTGGACCGGCAGCCGGCGCGCGTTCCGGCGGCGGCGCGCAGGCGGCGACGCTGGCGGCGGCCGCGGCAACGCGGCCAGTTCTTTCGGTTTCGCGGCCGGCGGCTCCTTCCGGACGCACCGGCGAGAGCGCGGCGACGGGAGCAGCTCGGCGGCCACGGCAGGCCAGCATCGAACGCCCGGCGGCACCAGACCAGGCGGAGTCGCGATCTCCGCGGCCGGGCAGGCCAGCGCGCAGCAGGGGCGCGCCCAGCGGAGTCGGCGGCTCGGCGACGGCCGTGGCAGCCACCTCGACGTCGATCGATTCCAGGCCGTCTTCGGCCCTCTTCTTCTTGGCGGCGCGCGCGTTCGGGCCGGTCGAGGTCCACCTGCGCATCCTCCACCGACGTCTTCATGCACTCGCTCGTGAACCACTCGCGAATGGTCGCCTCCAGCCCGGCCGAGAGCTGGTGCATGTGGTTCTTGATCTCGATTCCTTCGAGCGCGCACTTCTCGATGATGGCCTTGCTGGAGACACCAAGCTCCTTCGCCAGGGTGTGCACTCGTACCTTGAGTGTCCGACACGCCTCACCTCAACGCTTTCTCGCAGCACGCTGGCCGCCGTCGGCCGGCGCGCGGCTCGAACTCTTGCCGCACGCACCCGGACCGGCCGGTTCCGCCCGCTCAGGTTGACTCGACCGACGAGGTCCGCCAGCACTCCGCGGCCGCTGCCCAGGGCCGGCTCGCCCCCGCCGCCGGCGTCTCGCCGTCCAGCAGGCCCGTGCCGCCGCCCGCGTCGCTCGCCGCCGGCTCGCCATCAGCCGGTGGCGCGCCGCCCGCGGCAGCCGAGCGCGCCGCGGCCCCGCCTTCTCGACTTATCTCGCTCTGGACGCCCGCGCTCTTCGGCGCGCGGCCACGGCCTGGGCCGCCAGCTCGGCATCAGCCCAGTTTGGTCCTGCACCAGCGGCTCGGCGCTGACCTCTTCCACGTCGACGTTAATGAGCCCAGGAGCGTGATCTTCTCGGCGACCACTTCCTCCACGCCCGGCACGCTTCGCAGCGTGCTGGCGAGAACGTTCGAAGCCCCTTGTTGTACTCCTTCAGAGTCAGAATATCCACGATGTCCCAGCCCGTCAGCCGCGCCACGCCAGCCGCACGTTCTGCCCACCCAACTGCCGATCGCCAGCGACAACTGATCCTCCGGAACCACCACCGTCGCCCGGCCCAGCTCGAAACACAGCGCCGTGTCCTGCACCTCCAGCCGGTACCGAGGCATTGCCGATCAGAATCTGCGACGACTCGTTCCACGCACAGTATCGATCTTCTCGCCCCGTTCTCGGCAATATTTCGCGATACGGCGCACCGCTGCACGCGCATCCACGCTGGTCGATCGATACCGCCTGCTGCGACCGGCTGCGCGGCGCTCGCGCAGCAGCGCGTCGATGCCGCTCAACCTCGACGCCCAGCTCGAGCAACCGGCGATAGTCCGGATGAGCCGCGACAGATGATCACCCGCACAGTACGGCCTGCGCCTTTCTCCAGAATCAGCGCGCTTCCAGATCCGCTCCAGCGGCTACGGGCATCACCAGCGTCTGTAGCTCTGCGGCAGGCGCAACACTGGTCAACAAACGTTACCGATAATGCCGCCCTCGATCTGAGATCGGCGCGACCGTGTGCCGCGCCTTTGTTAACTCGCCTGAAACCTGCGCACGCCAGCCTCGCGGATCTGAATATCACCTGCTTGGCAATAGCACGGTCATCCCAGCTTCCTGCAGCGACTTTATTGTATCGACAGCCAGCGCGTCGACCGATCAACGAATAATGCCTACACTGAGCGAACGCAGCGCGCGCACAGGCCAGCCGTCTGGCGAGCTGAGTCCGCGGAACGGCTTTCTGCTCCGGTATTGCCGTAACGTCCATGACGACCGCATCAGCACAATTGCAGTGCTACTCATTATTCGGTTGGCCCATTGCTGCATAAGATATTTCGCCGCCATCGCGGCAACCATCATTGCGGCCCAGCGCAAAAAGCGACTCCAGAGCCGCACATGAATCAGACCCGTCTCCACGGCGCGGTCGCATCGCAGACCGAGATGTGCGGCCGACTAGCGCATCCGCACAATCCCCACGCGACGCATCCCGAACCCCGGTGCGTTCGGATGCAGCCCATGCTCGTGCCCGGTGCGGCCCATGCGACTACGCCCGCCGTCCGCGGCCGCGGGCCGCAAACGCGTCGGTCGAACCACCTGGCAACACCACGCTCGGCATCGGCCTTGACACTCCCATTTCGCCCCGGACAGTCATCCGGAGCGCCGGTTCGCTCTCCGCCGGCAGCGTCCCGCCCTCGTCGGCGCGGTCGCTGCACCTCGCCGAGACACGCGGGCGCTCAATAGGCTCCCGCGCCCCTCGGGCGGTCTCACCTAACCTCGTGCCCACACGTTCGTTACACGAATGCGCGCGGCCGGCGAAGCAACGCCATTATATGACCCTCCGCGCGGCTGTCAATCGTCTATCTGGCCCGTCGCAAGGCCCGGACAGAACCCCGGCCGGATCGTCAACGGGCCAGCTTCAACGCGCCACATCCCGCCGCCGGCGAATTCTCATAACGTGCAGCCGGGCAAGGTTCTACGCGATTTGATCCGCGCGAGCTGAATCGCGCTCAACGCCCAAAACTGCCCTTACTTTCTCGCCCGCCGCGGCTAACATCTTTTGGTGCAATTGCACAATAAGGCTGCCGCCTTTTGCCGACGATGAGTTGCAGGGGCGCGGCGCCGCTCGGCGAGCGGCGCAATCGAGCCCCCGGCGGACCCGGAGACCTGACGATGTCACGCGACTGGCGAGCTCGATGCAAAGATCGGCTGATGTCCCCGATGCAGGCGCTGTCGCTCGTCCGGCGCGGAGAGCACATCCACCTGTCCGACGGCTCGGCGACGCCGCTCGGCATCGTGCCGCACCTGGTCGCCGACGAGCTGCCGATCGGCGACAACGAAATCGTGCACCTGCTGACGCTGGGCGACGCCCCCTACGTTCGGCCCGAGTTCGCGACCAAGTTCCGCCACAACGCGCTGTTCATCGGCGCGAACGTGCGCGAGGCGGTGGCCGACGGGCGGGCCGACTACACGCCGGTCTTCCTGTCCGAGATTCCGCGTCTGGTGCGCGAGCGTCGCATTCCGATCGACGTGACGATTCTGTCGATGACGCCGCCGGACGTGTACGGCTACTGCACGCTGGGCACGCACGTGGGCATCGCCCGCGCCGCGATCGAGGTGGCGCGGTGCGTCATCGGCCAGATCAACCCGCGCATGCCGCGGACGTTTGGCGACACGCTGGTGCACGTCGACCAGGTGCACGCGTTCGTCGAGTGCGAGCACGAGCTGCCCGAGCTGAAACCGCCGCCGCCGCGCTCCGAGACCGACGCGATCGCCCGGTACATCGCCGAGCTGGTGCCCGACGGGGCGATGCTGCAGATGGGCATCGGCGGAATTCCCGACGCCGTGCTGCAGCACCTGGCAAACCACAACGACCTGGGCGTTCATACCGAGATGTTCAGCGACGGCGTGATCGAGCTGGCGCGGCGCGGCGTCATCAACGGCCGGCGCAACCGCCGCCACCCCGGCAAGATCGTCTCGTCGTTCACGATGGGCTCGCGGCAGCTCTACGATTTCGTCGACAACAACCCGATGATCGAGCTGTACGCGGTCGACTACGTCAACGATCCGTTCGTCGTCGCCCAGCACGACGACATGATCGCGATCAACACGGCGCTGGAGGTGGACCTGACCGGCCAGGTCTGCTCCGACTCGATCGGCACCAGCTTCTACAGCGGCATCGGCGGGCAGGTGGACTTCATCCGCGGCGCGGCCCGCGCGCGGCGCGGCAAGCCGATCATTGCCCTGCCGTCGACCGCCCGCGACGGCACGGTCTCGCGGATCGTGCCGCGCCTCGACGACGGCGCCGGCGTGGTGACGACGCGCGGCGACGTGCACTACGTGGTGACCGAGTGGGGCATCGCCGACCTGCACGGGCGCAACGTCCGCGAGCGCGCCATGGCGCTCATCTCGGTGGCGCATCCGAAGTTCCGTCCGTGGCTGCTCGCCGAGGCGAAGCAGCGCAAATACGTGCATGTCGATCAGCTCGAGCCGCCGTTCCGAACGCCGATCTACCCCAAGCAGTTCGAGGCCACCGCGCGCACGAAGGACGGCATGACGGTGCTGCTGCGGCCGATCAAGCCGACCGACGAGGAGCGGCTGCACGACATGTTCTATCGCTTCAGCCAGGAGACGATCTACCAGCGTTTCTTCGCGATCAAGAACTTCCTGCCGCAGCGCAGCCTGCAGCAGTTCTGCACGATCGACTACGACCAGGACATGACGCTGGTGGCGTCGCTGCGCCAAGGCGAGGTCGAGACGATCATCGGCATGTCGATGTTCGCGCTCGACCCGAAGAGCGGCTGGGCCGAGGCGGCCTGCGTGGTGGCCGACGAGTACCACGGTCGCGGCGTGGGAACGCTGCTGCTGCGGCAGCTGACCACCATTGCGCTGGGCCGCGGCGTGAGGGGCTTCACCGCGGTCGTGCTGGGCAGCAACGCCGCGATGATCCACTGCTTCGGCAAGTGCGGATTCCCCATCCAGAAATCGCTCAACGGCGACACGGTCGCCATTCGCATTCCGTTCCAGCGGCCCGAGGCCGCGGTGAGTGCGGCGATTTCGCCCCCGGTCGAGGTCGCGGTGCGGTAGCCGCGGGCGCGGCGGCAATGGCCGGCGGGGCGCGATCGCGATAGAATCCGGTCGCGAGGTGTTGCATGAATCAGCCCCCAGCATCGGCGGGCGCCCGCGCCGGCGACTACATCGTTCACAGCCAGGGCATGACGCACAACGGGCTTTCGGCGCGCGAGGTGGCCGAGATGCTCGAGTCCGCCGCGCATGTCGACGCGAAGGTCTACAAGATTCGCGCCGCGCTGCCCGACGGGCGGCTGGAGCTGATCGGCGTGGCGGCGGACCGCTTTCGGCTCGAGGACGCGTTCCTGTTCTATCGCTCGACGGCCGCGGCGGCGCGCGACGACTTTCTGGCGCTCGCCCGGCTGGCGGATCGGTCACCGCCCCCCTGCCGCGCCGTGCTGCAACTGGCGACGCTGGCGGCCCGGCCGCATGCGAACGTGGTGGCACTGCTCTATCCGGCCGAATACGCGGACGAGATGTCGGCATGGCTGAGCGCGGCGGGCTTTGCCGGCGGCGACTTTGTCGAAGGCGGAGTCAGCCACGCGACCGATTATCACGCCGCCGAGAAGATGGTTGCGCAGCGGCACCAGCTCTGGGGGACGGCCGACGGGACGCGGGCCGACGACGCGGCCCCGGGTCGCGAGGCGCGGCGGGCATGAGCGGCCGATCGCGCGGACGATTCGTGACGTGGCTGCTGTCGCGAGCGCTGGGCGCGCGGCGGGCGGAGCCGAGCGACGCCGACCTGCGCCGGGCCGATCATCCGTCGCAGACGCGCGGACTGGGGGTTCGCCCGGACGAGCGGTTGCGCGACTGGTGGCGGCCGCGCTGGCTGCGGATTCATCGCGCCGGCGGCGACGGCGCGGGCTGAGTGGTGGCCGGGCCGCGCTGGGCGCGGACCTGGGCGACAATTCGGCGGGCCTCGTTCAGCGATTCGGCCAACTGCGCCCGGCGGCGCTCGAACTCGGCGCCGACGCGGGTCAGCTCGGCCGACATGTCGCGCCACAGTTCGCGATGCAATTCAAACTGATGCACCAGCAGCGCCGCGGCGGCGGCCGAATCGTTCTCCGGGAAGGCCTCGGGCGGGAGCACGACGCGCGTCACCTGGTCGGGCGTCACGCCGGCGGCGGCGAGGCGCTGCAGCAGTTCCTGTTCGTCATCGCCGTCTGAGAAGGGCTCGACCTCGATCACGATCGGCCGGCCGGGCTCGGTGGACGCCAGCTTCACCGCCGCGTCGAGCGACAGCTCGCGCCCGGCTGTGAGCACGCGGCCGAAGCGGTCGAGCCGCAGGTTGAGCGCCTCGGTCCGCCGCGAGACCAGCAGGGTGACGCGCGTTCCGATGGGCGGAACGCGGCGCGGGTCGGCCGAGAGCGACCAGTCGTCGGGCAGGTTCAGGTACTGCGAGTCGTCGGGCGGGGCGTCGCCTGCCGGGCCGGAGGTGGCGACCGGCTGCGACGTGGCCGGGAGGACCGAGCCGCTGCGGGCGAGCAGGAGCAGCGCGTTGTTGAAGGGCATGAGCACGGCGACGGTTCCGTAGATGTCGGCGCCGAAGGGCTGGCGCGGCGCGGGGGCGGCGCCGACGTAGTACCACGCCACCGGGGGGAGGCGGTTGTCCGGGCGGCTGGGGCGCAGCCAGTCGCGGGCGTCGTCGATCCGTTCGCGCCCGGCCAGTTCGTATCGCAGTCGGAGATCGACGGGCGTGCCGCGCGGCGGGACGGCTCGGCCGGCACGCGGGTCGAACCGGGGCGGCGCGCCGTCGGGCAGGCCGATCAGCCCGAGCGCCTGGTAGATGTGCAGCGGGCGGGCGCGGGTCTGAAGGATGCTCTCGTGTTCCTTGGTCTGCGGCGCGCAGGCGAGCACTTCGAGGTAGACGTCGCGCTGCACGACGACGGCGTCGATCTCGACGCGCGGCACCGACCAGTCGATGCGGATGCCGGCGGCGAACGGAACCACGCGCCCGGCGGGGCGCGATGTGGGCGGGGCAGCGTGCAGCGCGCGCCCGGCCGCCGCCAGCACGATCGTCGCCATGAGCGCCCGTCGCATGGGGGTGATTGTTCAGCCGCGACCGGAGGCCGTCAACGCCAAAGCGGCCAGCGTGCGCTCGGCGAGGTCGAGGTTGTGCCGCGCAATGTCGGCCAGCGCAGCGTCGGGGCGCAGCGCCAGCGCGCGACGAAAGCACTCGCGGGCGCGCTCGAGGCGGCGGCGCATCTCGGCGGCGTCGGCGCGGCGAGCGGCGTCTTGCGCGAGCTGGCCGGCGGAGACGCCGAGATTGAGCCACGCCTCGGGCTGGTCTGGCTCGAGCGCGACGGCGCGCTCGAGCAGTCGCGCGGCGGGCGCAGCCCAGCCCAGGGCGAGCGGGACGCCGGCGGCAGTGGACAGCTCGAAGCCGGCGCGGACGTGCGTGCGGCGCGTGGCGGCGGCGATCCAGGCGTCGACGTCGAGCGAGGCGGCGGTCGGCAATGGGCCGGCGACGATGGCGGCATGTTCGGGGATTCGCCGGACGAAGAGCACATAGGCGGGGTCGACGTAAGCGAGCGCCCAGCCGGCGTCGGCCGCCAGGTGGGCGATGAGCGGCTTGCTCTCTTCGCCGGCATGCAGCAGGACGAGGTTGACCTGCTGCTGTGCGAAGAAGGGGGCGTAGGGCTGTGCGGCGCGACAGATGTCTTGCAAGGTGGCGAGCGCGCTGGACGGATAGGCGAACGTGTTCGTGTGGACATAGACCTGCCAGCCGGCGGGCAGCGCGGGCAGGACATTGCTGGCAGAGTAGAAATCGGCGAAGAGCCGCGGGCGCAGCGCGGGGTGGGCGGCGATCCAGTCGCATGCGGCGCGCGGGAAGACGCCGGGCTCGAAGCCGGCGCCGAGGCTGCGGCCGGAGCGGCGCTCGGCGGCGTAGAAGCGGCCGGTCCAGAGGCCGGCGAGCCAGAATGCGGCGAGGCTGATTGAGGCCATGAGCAGCGTGGCGGTGGCGCCGCGGCGAAGCGCGAGTGACGCGGGACGGTCGCGGAGCCAGGCGTGCAGCGCGGCGACGGCCAGCGGCGCGGCGACGAGCGCGAACTGGGCGATGTTGCGGCGAAGCGTGAGCGACATGGCCGCGAGCAGCAGGATGACCAGGGCGTCGGTCGTGCGGCGGCGGACGACGGCGGCCAGCGCGCCCGCCGCGGCGACGGACAGCAGCACGACGTAGGCGTCGATGGTGCGGCCGGCGATGGAGTAGCCGACGTAGCGCAGTGGCGGGTGGAACTCGGAGATGGCCGACCACGGGCCGCCGGGCGCGGGGCGATCGGGTCCGCCGGCGAGCGTGCCTTCGGCGCGGAGCACGGCCAAGGTGCGCAGCGGAAAAGCCGCGCCGGACAGGCCCCAGGGATTCGCGAGCGACGTGACGAGCTGCACCAGCAGGATCGCCACGAGGGTGCGACGGCGGCTGCCGGTCGTCGGGCCGCCGCGCCCGGCGCGGCGGGCATCGACCCAGTCGCCGAGCAGCGTGGCGGCGGTCAAGAGCGGCGCGACCAGGAAGTAGCTGTGAGTGTTCACCCAGGCGACCTGGAGCAGCGCCGCCAGGCCGACCGCGACCAGGCCGCGGCGCGGCGTGGCGGTCAGCAGTAGCGCGGCGGCGACCAGCCAGAGGTAGCTGAAGAGTTCCGGCCGCAGGCCAAGCCGCTCGTAGGCCGCGACCGCCGCGAGCAGCAGCGTGACGGCGAGGGCGGGCAGGCCGCAGCCGCGCCGCCACGCCAGAATCGCGACCCCGGCGAAGGTCAGCGCGACCAGCGCGGCGGCCAAGGCCTGGAGCGCCAGGCCGTCGAGCCGGGCGGCGGCCAGCGCGATGAGCACCTGGCTGGCCCAGTTGGCGTTGACGAAGCGCTGCCCGGCGGAGCCGTAGAGAAACGGGTCACGATCGACGATGTGACCGGTGCGGAGGAACTCGCGTCCGTAGGCGATGTGGTAGCCGAGGTCGACGCTGCCGAGGCGCGTGCAGGCGAGCGCGGCGACAAAGGCCGCTGCCAGCAGCAGGCTGAGGATCGCGAGCGGCCGCAGGGCGCTGGAGCGCGGGGTCGCCGGCGGCGCGACGGGGCGTGTCATGCGGGCGCAAGATTACTCGCGGCGGCGCGGCGGTGAAAGCGGCGGCGCGGGCTACTGCGACTGTGTGAGCGTCGGGAAGGCCTCGTTCTCGGCCTCCTCCTGGATGATGATCTTGGGCTTCACGAGGATGAGCAGCACCTGGTCATCCTTCACGAGCGACGTGTTCGAGAAGGCGCGCTTGAGGACGGGGATGCGCGAGAGAATCGGCACGCCGGCGTCGCGCTCGCGCTCGCCGGAGAGCTTGAGGCCGCCGATGAGCAGGGTGCCGCCGTCCGGGACGGTGACGCTGGTCTGGACAATGTTGGGGCGCGAGTTGATGAGCTGGATGGCGCCGCCGCCGTTGAGCAGGCCCGGGCCCTGGAATGTGAAGGTCTCGCGGATTTCGGAGACGACGGTGGCGAGCTCGAGGTTGAGGCTGACGTAGCGGCGGTCGGCCGAGACGAAGCCCTGGACGTTGAGACTGCGGCCGGTGAGGGCGTTCTGCGGCACGGGCTGGAAGAGGCCGACGTTGTCGCCGAGGACCGGGATGAGCGTGGAGATGAACTGCTGGGTGAGGAACGACTCGAAGACGGCGCGCTGACCGTTGGAGAGGACGATGCGCGGGGCGTCGAGGTCGCTGGAGCGATTGTCGAGCTGGCTGGCGCGGAGGAGGAAGTCGACCTGGATGTTGTCGAGGAAGCTGCCGAACAGCGAGAGGGCCGGCTGAATGTCCTGCCCGCCGAGAGTGCCGAGGATGGGCGTGGGGGTCGGCGCGGCGAGGTCGATGGTGTTGTTGAGGATCGGCACGGGGGTGAATCGGCCGGAGTGCGGCGCGATGTTGCCCACCAGCGGCACAAGGCCGGGCTGTCGATAGGGCTGGGCCAGGTCGTTGGCGCCTGCGGTGAAGGGCAGGCCGACGCCGCCGGGCGCGCCCGGGGTGAAGCCGAGACGGCTGAACTGGCGCGGGATGAGCAGCAGGGCGCCGGTGGCCGGGTCGCGGAGGGCGCCGGCTCCGGCGGTGGCCTGGTCGAATCCGGCGTTGCCGTTGTTGAGGACGACATCGAGATCGACGCCGATCTGCTCGAGGAAGTTGCGAGTGATGGTGATGAAGCGAGCCTCGACGGCGATCTGCAGGGCGCGCTCGCGGCGGAGCTCGCGGAGCAGGTCGCGGATCTGCTTGTGATTGTTGACGGTCTGGGTGATGACGAGCTGGGTGCCGATCGAGGCGATGGAGCCGACGTTGCCGGCGCGGTCGCGCCAGCTTTCGGTATCGATGGTGTCCTGAATGAGGTTCTTCAGGTCGTCGAGGCGCTCTTCGCGGAGGGCTTGGTCGTCCTGGTTGCTGCCGCCGCCGCCACCGGCGCCGCCGCCACCCCCAAAGCCACCGCCGCCGCCGCCGCCGAATCCGCCACCACCGCCGCCACCGAATCCGCCGCCACCGCCACCGAAGCCGCCGCCGCCACCCCCGCCGCCGAAGCCGCCGCCGCCACCCCCGCCGCCGAACCCACCGCCGCCGCCGCCTCCGCCACCGACGCCGCCGCCCAGAAAGGCGAGGCCGAGGCCGAAGATGGGCCGGTAGTCCTTGAAGCGGAAGAGCAGGTCGGTGACGTCATAGACCTGGGGAGGAGGCGGCGCGCTGAGGCTGAAGGCCTCCTTGGTGGAAATGGTCATCACGCCGTCGGAAATCTCGTAGGCGAGCTGCTGACCGGTCTCGGCGCCGAGGTTGTCGAGAATGGTTTCGAGAACCTTTTCATAGCTGACCTCGGTCAGCTCGAGCTTGATCTCGGCTTCCTTGTTGACACCGGCCTGCTCGAGGGCGGGCCACTGCACGATCATGTTGATGCCGGCCTTCTCGCGCAGGTCATCGATGACCTCGGAGAACGGCTTGGCGTCGTACTTGATCTCGGGCACGATCTTCTTCAGCTTGCGCGCGGCGCGGCGCGTGGCCTCTCGGCCGACGGTGTCCTCGGGCTCGGCGTCGCTGCTCTCCTTGCGACGACTGGTGATTTCGGGCCAGTTCTTGGGATAGAGGATGTCCTGGTGCCACGGGATGAAATGCTCGTCGAGCTCGAGCAGCGCGTCCTGCGCTTCGCGCTGGCGCGTCTGCGTCACTTCGACCTGGCGACGGTTCACGCTGACATCGCCGAGCACCTCCTGCATGAAGGCGGCCTGCTCGTTGTTCGGGTCGATGACCAGGACCTGCTTGAGAACCTGGATGGCCTCGTCGTAGCGGCGCTCGTTCTTCAGTTCGCGCGCCTGCTGCATCAGGATGTCGACCTGCTGCCGGCGGGTGGTCTCGAGGCGGATGAGCCGGTCCTTGGCGCGCTGCTCGACCTCGGTGCGTTTCACGTCGCCCATGCGCTCGTTGTACTTGCGCTCCTCGGCCTCGATGTACGACGCCAGGTCATTCGCCAGGGCGCGGTAGGTGTCATACTCGCTGGCGGGGTAGGCATAGCGGCGGTTGGCCTCGATGACCTGCCGCGCGTAGTCCATCTGCTTGTTGGCCTCGGGGAAGTTCTCGGCGGCGATCTCCTTGCGGATCTTGTCTTCGGTGTCGCGATAGACCTTGACCGCCTGCTGCCAGAGCAGGTCCTGCTCCATCGCGAGCTGGTCTACCAGGCTCGCGGCCCGCATGCCCGAGGCGGTGGCGGCCGGCACGCTGCCGCCGGAGCTGTCGGCCGGCGCCATGAGCGTCGGCGAGCTGCTGCCGGATGACATGATCGGCGCAGGCGACATGGGCGCGGCCGATGCGGGCGACGCTGCACCGAGGTTGATCTCTTCGACGGGGATGACTTCGATGCCGCCGGACGAGCTCATGCTCGGCGCCGGGGCCGGGGCGGGGCGCGGCGCCGTCGGCCGGGCGCTGCCCGTGAGCGGAACTTCCTGAGGCTTCAACGCCCCGCTGCTGCGGGCCGGCGGCGGGGCCGGGCTGATCTCCTCGACCGAGCGGGTCGGCTCATCGGCGCTGGCGAGCACGACGGGCGTGCCGGCGCGGGCGCGCGACGGTCGCGACTCGAGCTTCGAGAGGCGCGCCGCGGCGGCGTCGCGCGTCTGGCTGTCGGCGAAGGGGTTGTCCTTGGCGAGGGTGTAATAGCGCAGGGCCGTGGCACCGTCGCCGGTCGCATCGGCGCGCGCGGCGGACTTGAGGTCGCGCGTCGCGGCGGCGCGCTGCTCGACGGCATCCTTGGCGTTGTCGAGCGACCGCTCGAAGCGCGTCTTGAGCGCGGCATCGGTCAGCCCGGCGGGGTCGACGGCCTGAAGGGCTGACAGACACTCGGCGTACTGCCCGGCCTCGTAGAGGCGGTTGGCCTGTTCGAGCGCCGTGGTGATCGTGCTGGGCTCGGCGGCGAATGCGGCGCAGGTGAGCGCCAGGCCAAGCACACAACTCACTCGCCCGATCGCGCGATGTCCGATCATGGGACCTCCCAGGGGTGTTTCCACCCGATTGCACACGGATCGGCACGTCCGCAGGCGTCGCATAACTTTGTTTAACTGGCAGGGTGAAAAACGAGTTAGCGCCTGCGCGGGCCTGTGTCTACCGGCGGGTTCCTCAGTCGCGTCTTGCCTGGCTCGCCCCTGAGGCTTCCTTCCCGAAGGGAGGATAACCCAACGACCCGCGCGCTTCAAGTGTTGTTTGTCGCGCGGCCAGGGTCGGTGAGCCGTTTCCAGCCCTGTCGCGGGGCCGGCCACCGGGGCTGCATATCAATACTGTAGATCGCATGTGCTGCGCCGTCCGGGCGGGCGCCTCCGCTTTGCCAGTACTGCCACCCGGAAACCGCACTGGCAGGGCTGAAAAGCGGGTTCAGGTGGCTATCCGCGGCCGTTACCGCGCCGCGAGAGGCTGACGTATTTCGGGTCGGCGCGGTCGCCGGTGACGGTCCGCTGGTAGAGCCGGCCGTCGCTGGTGTTGACCACGACCAGGCCGCCGCCGGAGCCGCCGCCCTGCCGCGCCTCGGGCAGGACGTCGAGCACCATCAGGCCGGTGGTGAAGCTGACCTTGCGTCCGCGGATGGTCTTGGAGGCGCGGCCGATGGAATCGCCGACGGCGACGGTCTGGCGGTCTTCGAAGCGCAGGCCTTTCTCGATTCTGTAGAGCACGACCTCGGCGGTTCGCGCGGCGTCGTTGATCGCGGTGACGAAATAGAGCACGTTCGAGCGCACCTCGACGGGCAGCGTCGGTGGCGACCAGGCGCTGGCGAGCACGAGCTGCCGCGCGTCGTCGGCATTCTTCAGCTCGGACGGATTGCCGACCAGCGGATTCAGAACTTCGTAGCGCAGCCGGTAGACGTAGCTCTTGCCCGGCTCGGCCTCGAGGTCGACGGCGGCGAGGGGCATCATCTTCTCGGGACGGCGCGGCTTGTCGCGCAGCGCCGCGAGGCCGGCGGTGGCGCGGCGGCGGCCGAGGTCTTCCCACATCTTGCGCGCCTTGTCGCGGTTCGCGGGGCTGACGCCTTCCTCGCCGAGGCAGGCCTCGAGCATGATCGCCGCGAGGTTCAGATCGGCGGTGCGATCGTTGCCGCCGCGCAGCGCGTCCTCGGCGACGCGCATCCACTTCTTGAAGCGGCGGTCGGGGGTCGGTTCCTTGCGCGGCGTGTTGCCGCGACTGCCGGGCAGGTTCATCTGGCCGGGAGCGTTCTTGGGCGCTTCGCCTTCCTGCTCCTCAACGGTCGGATCGCCGTCGAGCAGCCAGGGAATGGGCGGCGGATCAGCGGTATCGCCGGACGCGACCGGCGGCGGAGTGATGCGCGCGACGTAGTCGCGGAAACGGATCAGCTTGCGGCGCAGGTTGAGCACGTCGTCGGCGAGGTCGCTGGACACCAGGCGCCCGTCCTCGTCGAAGCGAACCTTGGGCAGCTCGACCGGCTCGAACGGCCGCCAGGCGTTGACGTCTTCCCAGGCGCCCTCTTCATCGCCGGCGGCGCGGCGCTGCAGGTGCACGTTGAGGACGACCAGCGGCGCAGAGAATTTGCCGACCCCGTAACCGGCGGCCCGCAGCGCCCGCCCCTGCTCGAGCAGGTCGAGCTGCGCCGCGACGGCGACCCAGCCGCGCGTCTCGGGCGTCTGCTCGCCGGGCTTGGCGCTTTCGATCTGCTCGAGGGGCTTGAGCGGCGGAATGGTGAACGGCGATCGGCCGCCGCGCGCAACGGGCGTCTCGGGCGGCAGGAGCCGGCCGAGGTCGTGCGGGGCTTCGTCGGACCCGCTGGTCATGTCGACCAGGGTCGGCGGATAGGGCGCCAGCGGCGCCAGGGCGGGCTGGATGGATCCCTGGGCGATCAGCCCGGCGTCGGGCCCGCGACCGAAGACGCGGTCGAGCGTGCTGGTGACCTTGAGGTCGGGCGCCACGGCGGGCGTGCGCGCCTTGACGCGGGCCAGCGCGGCGGCGGCGGCCTCGGAAGCCTCGGCGCAGAGTTTCTCGGCGTCGGCCCCGTCGGCGGTCTTGAAGCGCGTGAAGGCGAAGGTGCAGACGCCTGCCATCACCACCGCGCAGAGGCCGAGCACGACCTTCTCGACGTGTTTCTCGATGAAGCTTCCTGCGACTCGTGCCATTGCGGCTCTCTCCCGCCGGGAGGCTCCCGGTCATTGGATCGGTCTTACGCGGCGACCGCGGCAGGTCATTCCCGCTTCCGCGCGGCGCGTGCCGGCTACAGGCGGCTCGGCTCGCGCGCGTCGGGATTCGACAAAACCGGCTTTAGCTCGCTGGGGATCCACTTCTCGAATACATCGCGGAAGAAGTATCCCTCCAGGTCGATCACCGCCCGCACGACCGGCGCGGCGCCATAGACATACGGCTTCTGCGACAGGTCGGGCGGCACGCGATCGAACATCACGCCGATCGGGGTGTAGAAGTTCACCCGCGCCAGCTCGGTCAGCAGGCCCGGGAGGGCGCGGACATCGACCACCAGTTCGAGCTGCACCGGGACCATGAAGAGCGACGCGTTGTTGTTCTTGCCGGTGAACGACTCGGCCCAGGTCACGCCGTTCAGGTTCTGACCGCCGCCGCGACCGAGTCGATCGCGAATCGAAAGGCGCTTCAGGTGCTTGACGGGCAGGTAGGCGACCCAGGCGCGGTCGTCGAGCTTGGCCTTGGCGTAGGACTCGACGGCGGCCTCGTTGACGCGGGTGAGGGCCGTGGCGATGTCCTGCTGAATCCAGAGCGACATCTGCGCCTGCCATATCTGGTCGGCGGGCGGCGCGTCGTCGCCGTTGGCGAGGGCGTGAATGCCGATCGCGGTCGGCTCGACGTACATCCAGATCTGCTTGGCGCGGCGCAGCGCGGCAACGAAGGCGGCGTCCTGCCGCAGCAGGTCTTCGCGCGACGTGGGCCGGTTGCGGAGCATCGAGCTGGTGTCGACCACGACGGCGCCTTCGCTGAGCGACCAGGGGTCTTCGTTCTGCGGCGTCACGGTCTTGGCGGAGCGCATTTCGGACTGGACCAGGGCGACTTCCTCGGCCCCGGGCGGCAGCCCGGCATGCATGCGGGTCAGCAGCCGCGCGTGCTCGCGCCGGTAGGCGTCGCGGAAGGCGAAGGCCTCGGAGTTGCTGTGCGGAGCGGGCAGAACATTCGCGGCGACCGGGGCACGCTCGACGCGCCTGATCTCGCCCGACGCGCTGCGCGTCTCGTGATAGCTGCTGTAGACCTGCAGGTCGCGCCCGATGCGCAGGGCGTTTTCGTATTCGGCCTTGGCCTTTTCGTTCTTGGCGCGCTCGGACTCGATCATGCCGGGGTTGACGCCGCTCGTCGAGAGTGACTTGAGCTTGGTCATCAGCTTCTGCGGCACGTCGAGCCTGGCGGTGATGCTCTCGCCTTGCAGGTAGCCCCAGACCCCGGCGCCGATCGAAAGCACGATCACGCCGCCGCAGGCCAGTATCTGCCAGTATCGTTTCATCATGTTCATAGGCTGCTCGCTCGCTGCGGTTATCGATGGATGGACACGGACCTCTTCGGCCGACTGCGACCCGGCGTCAGTCGGGCGGGCGCTCGGCTCCACCGGCGGGTCGATCGGCGGCGGGCTGGCCGGGCTTGCCCTTGGCGCCTGCGGGCAGGAATTCCTTGGGAATCTTGTCGGGCGGCACGGCGCCGCGCGTGACCACCAGGGTGATGGTGAATTCAGAGTCCTGCTCGACGCTCTCGCCGGTGGTCGGATCGATGTTGGGCGGTGGGCGGAGGAACTGGCTGGGGTCGAGCGTTGCGGGCGCGCCGCGCGCGGGCGCGGGGAAGCGGCTGATCGGTCCGCTGGGGCCCTCGTTGCGCGGATTGCTCACCGGGGGCGGCGGCGGGTAGCCCGGCGCGCCGGTTCCGCCGCGGCGGACCTGGACCTTCTTCAGCTCGGACAGCGTGGCGTTCCCGATCCACCAGGTCTTGCGCTCGGGGCGGCGACCCTCGTCGGCGATTTTCCTGACCAGGCCGGCGAGCCACGTATTGGCTTCCGGGTGGGTGGTGCGGCCTTCGATGATGATTCCCCAGCCGGCGTTGGCGCTGGGGGCCTCTGCCTCGCCTTCGCTTCCGCGAATGGGTGAGGCGGTGAAGGCCTTGCGGGCGTCCTTCGAGTTGAAGCGGCAGTCGAAGCGGTCGATCCAGATTTCTCGCCGCTCGCCGCGGCTCATTCGCTTGACGACCGCGAGATATTCGGGCGTGCCGGCGGCGGCGCGAACCTCGGGCGGGGTGTCGGAGCTGAGCACGCGGGTCACGAGGTCGAGAAGCTGCGGGACGACGACGTTGTTGTTGGGCAGCTCGGAGATGAGCCGGAAGCGCGACTCGAGCTCGGCCGGTCGCGGCAGGTTGTCGAAGTCACGCTTGAGGGTCTCGAGCGCGCCGGCGACCTTGGCGGCATATTCGAGCGGCGCGTCGTTGCCGCGCTGGGCGCCGGAATCGATCATCGCGCCGGCGGTGGCCGAGTCGACGGAGCGCGGCGTCGGCGAGGACACGTTGCCCATGCCGCTGGCGAGGGCGTTGGACGCGAGCATGTTGCCGAGCCAGATCGCCCCGGCCGCGCCGGCGACGCAGGCGGCGCTGGCGGCGAAAAAGATGCGCTTGGCGCGCCACATCTGCTCGCGGGCGACCTCGGTGGGCAGGAGGTTGGACTTGATGGTGGTCGCGCCGGCGCCCTGCAGCGCGGCGCCATATGCCACCGACGCGCTGATGATGTACTCGGCGAAATTGTCGGGCTTGGTCGGAGCCGACATTTTCTGGAACCCGGCCAGCTTTTCGACCGGAATCTGGAGGTTCTGCGTGAGGAATTTCTGGAGCCCGGGCAGAGCGAAGGCGCGCCCCATGCCGACCACGCGCTTGATTTCCGACTGGCGCCGCGTCGACGTGTAGAAGCCGATCGACTGCTGAATCTGCGAGAGCAGGTCGGCGAAGACGGGTCGCATGGCCTGCATGATCTGTCGGGCGTACTTGGAGGCCGAGGCGGTGCGCTTGAGCTGCTCGGCCTTGGCGAAGGAGAGCTTGAACGACTTGACCAGGGCGTCGGTGAAGGCGTTGCCGCCCATCGGCACGACGCGCGACCAGAGGCTGTGTCCCTCGGCGATGATGAGGTCGGTGGCGACCGCGCCGATGTCGAGCAGCAGCGTGCAGGAACCGTCGAGCTGGCCGTCGGACTTGAGGGCGTTGTAGGTCGCCAGGGCGGAGCTCTGCACCGCGATCGGCTCGATGCCCAGCGCGGTGAAGTGGGCCAGGTGCTGGCGGATGAGCTCTTTGCGGATGGCGAAGATGCCGGCCTCGACGTCGGTCGACTCGGGCGCGGCGAAGATCTCGTAGTCCCAGACGACCTCGTCCATGTCGAAGGGAATCTGCTGCTGGGCCTCGTAGTTCTCGACGATGTCGGCGATGCGCTTCTGTTCGACCGGGGGGAGCTTGGCGAAGCGCGTCAGCGTCATCTGGCTGGGGACGGTGAGGACGACCGGCTGCTTCTTGACGTCGTGGCGCTCGAGCAGCCCTTCGAGCGAGGCCTTGATGAGCATGGGCGCGTCGGCGTCCGGCGCGGTCAGCGGGCGCTCGTGCTCGCGGGCGTAGAAGTCGAGCAGCTCGATCTGTTCACCAGCCGGCTGCACCCGGACCGCCTTGACGGCGCACTGCCCGAGGTCGATTCCCCAGACGGCGGATTTTGCGGGCATGGTTGCGTCTCCTGTGGGGCGCGGTTTGCGCTGCGGGTCCGCGACACCTCAATGGCCCATTCAGCTCGCGGGGTCGGCATGCGGCGATCGGGCGGGAGTCGATGTTGCGGCACCGGCAAGCGGGTGTCCAGATTCAGGCGGCGCGGCGTGGCAAGCCATCTGCGTCCGCGCGGGCACCCGGACAGATTATAACCGCGTCGCGGACGATTGGGCACGGCTGTGATTTTGCGAAGGTGGGCCGTCGGCGACGGCACAACCGGACGGACGCGGTTCCCGGGGCCGGCTGCGTGCTGGGCTGATGGGTGAATTGCCGCGCGGAGCGGCTAGGGCGCGGGCAGGGCCGGCGGGGTCGGCTCGATGAACATGTAATCCATGCGGAAACCACCGGGGGCGGCCGCGTCCTGCACGTAGCTGAAGACCAGGACGCCGGCACAGAGATAGTCCACCCCGTCGAGGAGAATGCGCTGCTGAGCGGTGCCCTCGGTGGGGACGGCGGCCAGCGGGTCGCCCGCCGCCGCGGACGAGAAGAAGATGTTTTCGTGCAGGACCGGGGCGTCGTTGACGGTCAGGTTCTGCTGGCGGATGAGACGGATCAGTTCATCGCCGCCGACGGAAAAGACGCGCCGGCAGGCCTGGGTCTGCTGGGCTGCCGAGGTGTTGCCCTCTACGCGCAGCTGTCCGAAGACGGGCACGGTGGACTGGTCGGTCACGTCGTAGCCGCCGAAGGTGAAGTTGGCGCGAAACGGCGTATTGTTGATGAAGCCGATCGTAATTGTACCGCGGCGGGTGACGGTGAGGTTCAGCCAGGCGGTGGGCGTGCAGCTGGAAACGAGCGCGAGGCAGCCGAGCCAGGCGATCGACGAGCGCGCCAAGGTCCGCATAACCCGCATCGTGCGTGAGGGGGCGATGAACATTCCCCTATCTTGTCGGCCGGCGTGCGGGGGCGGCCACAGCGATTATATGCCTCGACCCTCCCCCGCCGGCGAGTGAAGCCTGTCACGTCCGCTCACCGATAACCTAAACGGGCCGGTTTGACTCCGGCCGGAACGCGGGCCAACAATCTTGCGGGGCGTCTCCTCGCGACGATTCTCCGCGATTCCTCGCTGGGACGGCGGGCCAGGCCCGTCGATCGTGAGATTCATGCCCGTGCGAAATATCCGCCGCAAATCCTGCGCCCGCCCCATCGTCTGGCTGACCGGCATCGTGCTGGTGGTGGCGGCCGGGTGCAATCCAGACCTGGTGCTGTTTATTCTCGGGGCGCGCCCGCAGCAGGGGCCGGAGCTGCCGACGCTGGCGGTCACCTTCGCCAACCCGGTGACGACGCAGAATGTCGCGCCCGGGGCGCCGTTCACGATTCAATGGGCCGACGTGGCGATGGTCGCCGGAACGACGGCGACGCTGAGGGTCGAGCGGGTGGACCCGGTGTCGCGCGAGACGATCTCGGAGATTCCGCTGACGGTCGAGGACGCGCTGGCCGACGGCGACGCCGACAAGTTCGACTGGAACGTCATCGGCGTGATCGTGGGCAACTATCAGCCGGTCATCACGCTGGCCGCGCCGGACGGGACGAACGTCACGGCGCGGGCGACCGGCGACCTGGTGGTGACCAGCGCCCTGCCGGTGCCGACGTTGAGCTTTACGAATCCGGCGGCGGCCGACGTGCCGGTGGCGGTGGGCAACAACGTCAACCTCACCTGGACCGACAACGGCGTGGCGAACGGCGACACGGTCATCACGCTGCGGCTGGACCCGACGCCGAACGCGCCGGCCAGCGGCGACGAGCGGACGATCGCGACGGTGAACGCGTCGGACAACGGCAACAACGGGACGTTCAACTTCACGACGGTGGACAGCGACGCGATGCAGATCGCGCCCGGAACCTACACGCTGTCGGCGACGCTGAACGACGGCGTTCACGACGACAACGGCGCGCCGCTGCGCGTGACGGCCGTGGGACGGGTGGTGATTACGCCGTAGGCGGGCCGGTTCCGGGGCGGCTCACTTCTCGGGCGGCAGACTCTTCTCCTGACGGAAGGCGTGGCACAGGCGACCGCGCCCGGGGAGGACTTGGGAGTCACATGTCTTCATGTAGGGTGGGTCATCGCCGGTGACCCACCGTCACCCATCAGGTGGGTCGCCGCTGCGACCCACGCTACTCAGCTCTCGCTGCGACGCGCGATGAGCCCCTCTCCCGGTAGCGGCGAAGATCCTCTTTGCCGCCGAAGTCAGGGCGGCACGTGCGCCTCCGCGTGGCACGGGCGTCTCGCCCGTGTCCTGCTTCTGCCGTGCGGATCGCTTCCCGCCTGGCCCGCGCAATCGGTCACTTGTCCGCCGGCGACAGACCATCGAGCCAGCCTTGCAGTTGGACAACCATCGGCTTGGCGCCAATCTTGATGTACAGGTCGCGCGACAGCGTCCACAGTCGCCGGGCCTCGGCGATCTGGCCGCGCTGCTCGGCGATCAGGCCGAGGTTGCCGTACTGATTTGCAGTGAGCTCCAATAGGCCTAGCTTTTCACTGATGGCTAGCGCCTTGCGGTGCATGGCCTCGGCCTGGTCGAGCTCGCCGCGGGTCTTGTAGATCAGGCCGAGGTTGCCGTACTGGATGGCCATGCCCTCCAGCCGGCCGAGCTGCTCCTCGATCGCCAGCGACTTGCGTTGCATGGCCTCGGCCTGGTCGAGATCGCCGCGGGTCTTGTAGATCACGCCGAGGTTGCCGTACTGGATGGCCATGCCCTCCAGCCGGCCGAGCAGCTCCTCGATCGCCAGCGACTTGCGTTGCATGGCCTCGGCCTGGTCGAGGTCGCCGCGGGTGCGGTAGATCAGGCCGAGGTTGCCGTAGGCGACGGCCTGCCACGACTCGTCGTCGGCCGACAGCTTCAGCACCCGCCGATAGGCCGATTCGGCCTCCGGCAGCCGGCCGCGAAGTCCATGAATGTGCCCCAGGCGATTGATCGCGTCGCGGTCGTTGGGGTCGAAGTGCAGGACAGTGTCGAGCTGTCGCTGGGCTTCGTCCACGTCGCCGCGCAGGTAGGCGACCGCCGCCAGTTCGCGGCAGAGCTCGAAGTAGTCGGCCGCCTGGGCCCTGATCTCGTCTGCACGTCGGCGCTGCTCGTCCGAGAGGGCGGCTTGAAGTTTGGCCACGTCGCCGGAGGCGCGGGCCTCGGCGATGGCGGCCCGCGCGGCGGGGTCGCCACGCGCGGCCTCGACTTCGACGCGCTTGAGGGCGGCGGCGACCGTAGCCAGCTCGCGGTTGCGCGATTCAAGGTCGCCGATCTGCTGTTCGCGGCGCGAGAGCTCGGTCTCGTAGCGATTGACGACCTTGTTGAATGTGTCGGGATCGACGCCGATCTGCTGAATGATATCTCGGCCGGCGGTCGATCCGACGGCCGATGCGCCCCCGGGAGCGGCTAGCGCCGCGGGGGCGGAGCTTTTTTTGGCGGCGGGCCCGGCGGGGCGGAGACTTCGGTAATCGCGTCTTGGCCGGCGACGACGTCGCGCTGCGTGGCCGCCTGGCCGGAGGCGTCGCGGGCGATGGCGTCTCGCTGGGCGCGGACGCCGTCCTGATGGGCGCCGCGGGCGGGCGGCGTGAGCGGCTTGTGGGTGGTGGCGTCGATCCGCCCGCCGCCGGGGACGCGGATCTTGACGCCGGAGAGTCTGCCGCGAAGCAGGAAGACAATCACGATGGCGGCGACGGCGACAATGATGGCGATGGTGATGGTCGTGTTCACAGGCAACTCCCGAGGGCTCGGCCGCGGATTGTCGGCCACGCTGAAGACTCTTGCGACCGCGGGGCGACGCTGAGGCCGGTCAGGCGATCGCGCAGCATGTAGACCGCCGCGGACAAGGCCAGGGCGCCGGCGACCCAGGGCACCCAGTTGGGGCGGTTGGCGACGGCTGCGGGTTTGGCCGGCTTCGGGGCGGTTGGCACAGTAGGCGCTCCAGATTGGTCGGTGATTATAGCGGCGGCGCCGGCGGGGCAAAGCGACGCGGGCGGCAGTCGAGCCGCTCGCTACGGCGAAGCGGCGTCACGCCCGCCGCCGGCCCGACGAGCCGGCCGCTTGACGCGCCGGCGGCATCGCGATATATTTAACCACATGGTTAATCGTCACTCGGCCATCGACCGCACCTTCGCCGCGCTGGCCGACCCCACCCGCCGCGCCATGCTCGACCGGCTGGTCCGCGGCCCGGCCGTGGTGGCGCAACTGGCGAGGCCGTTCAAGATCTCCGCCCCGGCCGTCAGCAAGCACCTGCGCGTGCTCGAGCGGGCCGGGCTGCTGCGCCAGCGCCGCCGCGGCCGACAGCGTCACTGCGTGTTGCGCCCCGCGCCGCTGCGGGCCGCCGCGAGCTGGATCGACCGCTACCGCCGCTACTGGTCGCAGCAGCTGGATGCGCTGGCGGCGTTTCTTGAGTCCACCGCGCCGGACGGGCCGCGCGCGTCGAAAACCATGAGCCGAACCACGAAGGAGAACCCGCGATGAATGCATCGAAAGCCCAATCGCCCCCGGTCGTTCGCGTCACGCGGGTCATCCGCGCGCCGCGCGAGCGCGTCTTCGACGCCTGGGTCCGGCCGGAACTGCGCCGCCAGTGGTGGATCGCCGGCGGCAAACCGGCGCTGACGACCTGCGAGCTCGACGCCCGGCCGGGCGGGCGCTACTGCATGAAGCAGCGCGGCGGCTGCACCGACGAGGCGCCCGACTTCGAATGGGAGATGGAGGGACAGTTCGTCGAGGTCGATCGGCCGCGGCGGCTGGTCTTCACGTGGAACGTGAATCATCAGCCGCCGGTGGTCGACAGCCGCGTCACGATTGACTTCAACGACGTGCCGGGCGGGACGGAGATCGTGCTCGTGCACGAGCGGCTCGACACGGCCGCACTGCGCGACGGGACGCACGACGGCTGGACGCATCTCATCGGTCACATGGCCGAGCTGCTCGAAGGCCGGGCGAGCGCACCCGGGTCGGCCTGATCGGCTATCATTCGCAGTGGCGAGCCGGTCGCCGCGGATGCTGAACCGATGCCGACGCTATTCGCACGACGCTACATGCGCGGGTCGCCGGGGCGGACCGAGCGGCTGATCGGCGGCGCCTGCCTGCTGATCGCCGTTGCGGCCGTGGTCGGCTTCGCGCGCTATGCGACCACGTCGCGGCCGGGCTTCTTCTCGGTCGATCCGTCGAACGAGCCGCCGGCGATTGCGCCGGAGATCAAGCACGCCCGCAGCCTGCTGCCGGACGCGCCCGCGCCCGGCTGGGTGCGGGTCGAGCCGGCCGAGGCGGTGGCGGCGGACGGACGGCGCGGCAGTTCGCCGCCGCTGCCGGGGGCGGTCGGCCGGTCGGCGGCGGCGGCTGTTCGTGGGCGGTACCAGTCGCGGGTCGATGCGCGGCAGCAGCTAGCGGTGCGGATCTTCGACCCGCCATCGGCGGCGCGCTGGGCGCTGCTGTTCGATTCGCTGCGTCCGGCCGACGCGGCGGGCGAGCCGCTGGGCGTTCGCGGCTGGAAGGGGCGCAGCGGCGAGGTCGGATTCCAGTCGGGGCGCTACTACAGCAGCATTGTCGCGACGAACCTGCCGGCCGATGCGACGCTGACGCCGGCACTGCTGGCGCGCGAGGTGGCCGATCGGCAGGTGGCGTTCGACGCGTTCGCGCCGGCGGCTGCGGCGACACAGCCCGCGAGCGGCGGCCGGACCGCGCCGGCGAGCGCTGCGGCGCTGCCGACTCCGGCCGGGACGGCGTGGGCCGCGCCGCGCGACGTGGCGCGATACAACCCGGGCAACCTGTGGGAGAAGATCGACGGCCGGGCGGAGGCGTACCTCGCGCTTGACTTCGTCGAGATGACGTTCGGCACGTTTGCACACTCGGGCGGCGGGACGGTCGACTGCTTCGTCTATCGCATGGCTGAGCCGGTGAAGGCGTTCGGCATCTATCACAGCGAGCAGTCGGGCCAGCCCGAGGCGGTGGCGGTCGGCAAGGAGGGCTATCGCGGCAAGGGCAGCCTGTTTTTCTGGAAGGGCACGAGCTATGTGCAGCTGGTCGCGAGCGAGGGGGCGACGATTCCGCCGGCCGACTGGCTGACGCTGGCACAGAGCCTGGCGGAGACGATTCCGGACGGCGGCGCGAAACTGTGGGCCGAGGAGGCGATGCCGCGCGACGGCCAGGTCGCGGGGTCGTTCACCTACCTCGGCAAGAACGCTCTGAGCCTCGACTTCCTGGAGAACGTGTTCACGGCCGACTATGAGCGCGGCCCGGCCCACTTCACGCTGTTTGTGACGGAGAACAAGGATGTGTCCCAGGCGCGGGCGCTGTTCGACCAGTATGCGGCGTATGTCGGCGGCTCGGGCAAGGTCGTCCGCCGCAGCGACGCCGCCGATGGGCCGGAACTGGTGGCGGAGATCAGCGGTGAGTTCGATATAATCTTTGTGAAGGGCCGCTACTTCGGTGGTGCAAACGCCGCGTCGGAAGCCGCGGCGGCTGAGTCGGCCGTCAAGCAGCTGCGCGACGCGCTGAAATAGCGATGCGCGGCCTGGTACGGCGCGCCGGCGACGGCGATCTGAAGTTGCGCGCGAAACGGGAATGCGAATCATGAGCGATCACTCGCCCAGCTCGGACTCACCTGAAAACCGCGTCAGTCGGCGCGAGATGCTGTGGCGCGTCGGCGGAACGCTGGCCGCGGTCGGCGGCGGCGTGTGGGCGACGCGGCGGCTGTACGACCCGCGCGGCGACGCCGGGCTGCGCCCGCCCGAGGCCGCGTCGCTGAAGAACTTTTTCGAGTCGCTGTATGCGGACTGGGGCGCGTCGACGCCGCGGGTGAGCGTGGCGCGCGCCGCCGCGGGCGGCGGCGTCGCGGACGGCGGCGGCGACGATGTTTCCCCCGAGCTGATCCGCAAGCTCCTGGCGGCCGCTCTGGCGCCTATGGGCGGAATCGAGCGGTTCATACACAAAGGCGACACGGTCCTGGTGAAGCCCAATGTGGCGTTCGATCGCGGTCCGGCGATGGGCGCGACGACCAATCCGCGCGTGGTCGCGGAAGTGGTGCAGCTCTGCCGCGGCGCCGGCGCGCGGCGCGTGCTGGTGGCCGACAACCCGATCGAGAAGGCCGAGCCGTGCTTCGCCAAGTCGCGCATCCGCGAGGCGGCCGAGCGGGCCGGGGCCGAGGTGATTCTGCCGGCGGCGGCGCACTTTTCGCCGGTGGTGATTCGCGATCGCGACCCCGATCCGCGTCGCAACGAGGCGCTGGGGACGTGGGAGGTCTTTTTCAAGCCGCTGGCCGTCGCCGACAAGGTGATCGGGCTGCCGCCGATCAAGGATCACAACCTGTGCTTCGCGAGCATGGGCATCAAGAACTGGTACGGGCTGCTGTGCGGCCGGCGGAACCAGTTCCACCAGGCGATTCACGACATCGTGAGCGACCTGGGGATGATGATGAGCCCGACGCTGGTGCTGGTGGACGGCACGCGCGTGCTGATGAAGAACGGACCAACCGGCGGGCGGCTGGAAGACGTGGCGATCGGCGGCGTGTCGGGCGCGCCGACGATTGTCGCGGGCGTCGACCCGGTGGCGACCGACGCGTGGTGCCTGCAACACCTGCTGGGCCGCGACCCGGGCAAGCTGCGCTACCTGGAGCTGGCGGAGCAGAAGATCGGCATGCGGATCGAGGCGGGTCGCCGAAGCGGGGCCGACGGCGCGGCGCAGGCGGCCGGTCGGCGGTTCGCGTCGCGCGACTGGCCGGCGTATCAGCGGCAGGGGCTGATCGTCGAGGCGAACGTGGCGTAGGAGCGCGGGCGTGCGGCCGGAAGACATCATCGAGCGCCTGCGGACGCAGCCGTTTGAGCCGTTCCGCATCTACATGACGGACGGGCAGACGTATGACGTGCGCCATCCCGAGTTGGTCATCGTGGATCGGACCAAGCTGCACGTCTTTGTTCCGGGGCCGCGGGGCCTCGACGCCCCGATTCGACGCACACACTATGCGGCGCTGATGCACGTGGTTCGGATCGCCCCGCTGAACGGTCACGAAGCCCGTCGCGGCCGACCGCGGCGGAAACGGCGCTAGCGTTCTCAGAAGACGGGATGGTGATCAGTTCATGACCGTTGAAGCGCTGCAACGATTCCTCAAGGCTCAACCGTTCGTTCCGTCTGAGCTGCACTTGGCCGACGGGCGTACCGTGGCGATCCGTCATCCGGAAGTCGTTGCGCACACGGCTGGCGGCCGAAAAGTCTTTGTGGCCCTGGACGATAAAAACTTCGAGTTAATCGACCTGCTCCTGGTCACCAGCGGCCGGACGCGAACGTCGGGCAGAAACGGTCGCACCCGGCAGCGATAGCGACAAATCAACCGTGCGCATCACCACCGTCCGCATCCTGGTGCAGATCGCCTGTTTCGGGCTCTTCCTGGCATTCTGCCTGCTGACGACGTTTCGCTTCGTCGATGAGCATCACGGCCAGTTCTGGATTAGCAAGTTCCTCGAGATCGACCCGCTGGTCGGCATCGCCACGGCGATCACCACCGGCACCGTCTACAAGGGGCTGGCCTGGGGGCTGCTGCTGCTCGTCCCCACGCTTCTCTTGGGGCGCATCTTCTGCAACTGGATCTGCCCCTACGGCATCCTGCACCAGTTCGTCGGCTGGGTGTTCAACAGCCGCGCCGCCAAGGAGCGGATCGAGTCCAACCGCTATCAGCGGCTCTACTCGCTCAAGTACGCCATCCTGATCGCCATGTTCGTGGCGCTGTTCGGGCAGATGAGCCTGGCGCTGTTCGTCGCCGGCACGATCATGGGCGTCGTCTGCGGGCTGGTCGCCTTGCTGATCGCCGTCGCGGCGCGGAAGCACCCGGCCCGGCGGCTGATGTTCGCCGCGGTCGCGGTCGCCTGGCTGGCCGGCACCGGCTACGGAGCCCACCGGCTGACGCGCGGCG
Organism: Phycisphaerae bacterium; assembly: GCA_046350375.1. Lineage (GTDB taxonomy): Bacteria > Planctomycetota > Phycisphaerae > UBA1845 > UTPLA1 > JAXMAO01. The sequence continues at coordinate 56,581 of JAXMAO010000006.1, read as the reverse complement.
ACTGGAACGGCACGCTGCAGATCGGCCTGCTCGACCCGATCTGCCTGCTGCATCGCAGCTTCACCGCGGCCGTGCTGCCGGCGCTCAACATGCCGGCGGCGGTTCAGGAAGGCGTGCCGGGCGTGGTGGGCGGCGCGGGCGACTTCAAGCAGCACATCGGCGCGTGGCTGGTGGGCTTCGTGCTGGTGACGCTGGTCGCGGCGAACCTGTACATCCCGCGGTTCTTCTGCCGGGTGCTCTGTCCGCTGGGGGCGACGCTGGGGTTCCTGTCGCGCTTCGCGCTGTGGCGGATCGAGCGCGACCCGGCCAAGTGCACCGACTGCGACCTGTGCCTGACGAGCTGCGAAGGCGCCAGCGACCCGCACACGCAGCTGCGCAAGAGTGAGTGCTTCGTCTGCTTCAACTGCATCGAAGACTGCCCGCACGACGCCATCAGCTTCAAGTTTGTCCCCGAGCGCCGGCACGAAATCGCCGCGCCGGACATCCGCCGCGCAAGGGCATCCTCGCGGCGGTCATCGGCTTCCTGTTCTATCCTCGCGGGCGGGCGGGAAATCGACCAAGGATTTCTCGGCCGGCAACATGGTCCGTCCGCCGGGCTCGTGCGAAGAACAAGGCCTTCATGGAGCCGCTGCATCAAGTGCGATCAGTGCATCCGCGTCTGTCCGACCAACGTCCTGCAGCCCTATCCGTTCGACCTCCAGAACATCGAGGCGCTGTGGACGCCGGTGATGAACTTCCGCATGGGGTTCTGCCAGCTGCACTGCACGGCGTGCGGCGAGGTCTGCCCGACGGGGGCGATTCAGCGGATCGGCGTCGAGCGCAAGCTGGGGCTGGGGCAGCACGCCGCGAGCGGACCCGTCGTGCTCGGCACGGCCCACTACGACCTGGGCCGCTGCCTGCCGTGGAGCATGAAGAAGCCGTGCGTGGTGTGCGAGGAGGTCTGCCCGACGTCGCCTAAGGCGATCTACACCGAGCGGATGAAGTTCGTCGAGCGCGACGGCAAGAAGGTGGTTCTCTCGGCGACGGGCTCGACTGTGACCGTGGGCGGGCTGCCGCGTCCGGGCGAGTTCGAGCCGCAGCCGACGATCTTTTCGCCGAACCAGTTCCGCGGCGACGGGACGACGACCTATCACGTCGAGGTCGTTCACCGCAACGGCGTGCGCGAGATGCACCCCGTCCGCCGCAACGACGCCGACACGCTGGAGATCGACGGGCAGTTCGACCAGCCGCCCGCGCCGGGCGAGTTTGCCGTGGTGATGTACGAGTGGTCGGTGCCGAAGATCGACACGAACTACTGCATCGGCTGCGGCATCTGCGAGCACGAGTGCCCGGTGGTCGGCGATCGCCGCGCGGTCTATGTCACCGCCGAAGGCGAGTCGCGCTCCAGTCGCGAGCCGCAGCGCGAGCGGAATCGCGGCCTCTCGCTCATCAAGACGGCCGACGCCGGCGGCTCGCGCCGCTCGGCGCTGGTCAGCCTGACCGGGCTGATTGCGTCGGGCGATCCGAATCTCGCCGGGACTCATGATCGGCGCGGCGCGCCGCCGCGCGGCGGCTGCGGGTCGAAGCCGTCCGGCGGATGCTGCGGCGGATCGAGCGGCGGCTGCGGCTGTTCGGACAAGCCGGCCGCGCCGGCTCGCACGGCGACGGGTCACGTGGTCGATCTGCGGAAGTTTCTGACCTGATCGAAGCACCCGCGACGCCGCTCAGTTCTTGGCGCGAATCTCGACCGCGAAGTTGGCCGACGCGAAGCCGGTCACGCGATGCGTGTGCGACCCGATCCAGCGCGCCACGCCGATGCCATAGTCGATGCCCAGGCCGCGCCGGCCATATTCGAGCGTGGAGCGCGAGTTGAGCACGACGAAGTCTGGCGGCGACGCCTCTAGCGCGCGGATCACGCCGGCGTCGTCGAACGAGCCGCAGAAATCGGGCGGCATGAATGTGTGCAGGCCGACCGCGTCGCGCCCGCCCGCCAGGAATGCCAGGCCGATGCCCTCCGGCGCGACGATCACACTCTTGCCCGCGGCGTGCTCGCGAAGGTAGCTCACCGCGGCGTTGACCGTGCCGAGATAGGGCAGCGGCAGCGGCAGCGTGCCGCGCGGACCGGAGACGCGGTTTGTGCCAGGGCCGTTCAGAAGCACGGCACGGCTATCCGCCGAGAGGCGGTAGTGTCCCCACGCCACTCCGGCCAGCGCCGCCAGCGAACAGACCTGTCGCAGGGACAGCCAGCGCGGCTGCGGGCCGCGCGGCCGGCCGACCAGCACCACGCTCAGCGCCGTCAGCCCCGGCACGAGCAGATAGAAGCCATAGTGGGCCGCCTGCACGCGGAGCGCAATCCGCGCCAGCGCCGCCAGCGCGAAGACCAGCAGCAGCCATTCAGGCGATCGATCGGGGGCGGCCGCGTCGCGCCGCAGCCGGCGGGCGGTGCGGATTAGCAGCGCCGCGCCGAGCAGGAGCGGCGCCGCGCGGAGCGTGAGCAGCGCATCGACGCTGGACATGAGCAGGAGGCAGGCCGCGGCGGCCAGCAGCGCCGGGGCGCGCGGGCCGGCCGATGAAAGCTGTTTCGCCGAGTCGCCGTCGGACGCGCCGCGCGAGAGCGCCGTCGCGATGACGCTCGCCATGAGCGCCAGGAACGCGCAGCCGCCCCAGGCGGCGGCCGAGAGCGCGAGCTCGACGGCGGAGGCGCGCCAGTTGTCCAGGCCGCTGTGTCGCAGCAGGTAGCCGCGGTCGAGGACGTTGCCGGCGATGAAGAGGTTGTCGGACCAGAGGCGAGTGCCGATCTGCCGCTGGAACGGCAGGTAGACGGCCAGCGGAATCGCCAGGGCCAGGGCGTAGGCCGGCGCGAACGCGCGGAGCGCGGCGCGGCGGCGGGCGATGGCGAGCAGTCCGAACGCGGCATGGGCCGCCAGCGCGGCGACGAGCATTTCGAGCTTGCAGAGCGCCGCCAGGCCGAGCAGGCCGCCCGAGCAGAGCAGGTCGCGCGGGCGGGCCGACCGTGCGAATCGCATCAGGAAGAAGACGCTGGCGCTGGCGAGCAGCGCGCCGTAGGCGGCGGGGAAGGCGTATGGCAGGACGAAGTTGAAGATGTTCGGCACGTAGTAGTGGCCGAAGGCGCAGACGTAGCAGAAGAGCGCCGCTGCGACGGCGGCGACCAGGCGATCGGCCACGAGTCGGGCGGTGCGATACTGGACCCAGGCGGTGAGCGCCACGAGCGTCAGTCCGGCGGCCTGGAGGACGGAAACGTGCGCCCCGAAGATTCGATAGAGCAAGGCGTGCAGATAGGGCGCCAGCGGGCCGTACCAGTAGCGGACGTCGCGATAGAGCAGCAGGCCGTCGGCGAGCTGGCGAGGAACTTCGAGCTCGCGGCCGGTGTCGATGATCGGGTCGCCCCAGGTCTGCCACGACATGGCGGCGTTGTGCAGGCAGGCGACGACCACCAGCAGGCCGGCCAGCCATCGGGCGCGCCGCGCGGCGGTGGCGTTCACGATGGCTGGTTGGAGCGCGGTCACGGCCGCATCATAGCCGGGAGCGGGACGGTCGCGGCGGAATCGGCGCTTTGTTTGCGTGCGGGGGCGAGATACAATCGCCGCTCGCGGACCGAGCCGATCCGCCCCGGGAGTCCAACCGATGCAGCCACGGATTGACGCATCCACTTCGCGACGCGAGTTCATTCAGGCCGGCGCCGCCGCGGCGGTGATTGCCGCTGCGCCGTTGGCGCGCGGACTGGAGCCCGCAGCGAGCAAGGACAAGCTGGCGGCGGGCCCGCTGCCGACGCGCAAGCTGGGGCGGAGCGGCGTCGCCGTGAGCGTGCTCAACCAGGGCTGCGCCATGCGACTCACGCAGCGGCTGCTCGACCACAGCTACGAGTGCGGCGTGCGCTACTTCGACACGGCCGACTGCTATGGTCGCGGCCAGTCGGAGCGCGAGGTCGCCAAGTGGTTCGAGCGGACCGGCAAGCGCAAGGACATCTTCCTGGTCACCAAGTGTCACCCGACCGACGGGCCCAAGCAGATGCTCGACATGGTCGACGAGCGGCTGAAGGCGCTGAAGACCGATTACATCGACCTGTTCTTCATGCACGAGCTGTGCGACGGCGAGTACCCGGAGGGCGCGGTCGAGTGGCCCAAGAGTCCGGAGCTGAAAGAGACGGCCGAAAAGCTGAAGAAGAGCGGCAAGGTGAAGCTGGTCGGTTTCTCGTGTCATGCCGACGTGCGGGCCCGGGCGCTGGAGAACGCCGCGGCCGGCGGGTTTGTCGACGCGATCATGTTCAAGTATGACCCGCGCACCACAAAAAACGACGCGATGAACGCCGCGATCGACAAGTGTCACAAGGCGGGCATCGGCCTGATTGCCATGAAGACGCAGCAGAGCTCCAAGGCGTTCAAGGAACGATGGGAGAAGCTGAAGACCGACGACATCTCCATCCAGCAGGCGGTGGTCAAGGCGGTGCTGTCGGACGAGCGGCTGACCGGCATGACCTCGCACATGGAGAACATCAAGATCATCGACGAGAACACCGCCGCGGCGCGCAGCCTGACGCTCGCGTCGTCCGACCGAGACCTGCTGCGGACGCTGTATGCCGCCGGGCCGCACCACGCCATGTGCGAGCGCTGCGGCGGCGAGTGTGCCGCCGCCGTCGGCCGGCCGAACGCATTGCACGACGTCGCCCGCAGCGTGATGTACTACGAGCGCTACGGCGATCGCGACGCGGCGCGCGAGCTGTACGCCCGCCTGCCGGCCAGCCGGGTCGACCTGACGGCCGACGAGCTGGCGCGGGCGTCGACCGCGTGTGCGGACGGGCTGGACTACGCCGCCATCTTCGCCCGGGCGCGGCGCTACTTCGCCTAGCCGCGCCGAACGGATTCGCCGCCCGACGTGACGCCACCGGACTTGCATGCCGCGCCGCCCCCCCGCCGATCCCGGCGGGTGGCGTGCGGCGCGCTGCTCTTTTCCGCCGCGTTCGTGCTCTATCTGCCGGCGCTGGGCAGCGGCTGGATCAACCTCGACGACTACCAGTACGTCCGCACCAATCCCTACGTGCTGCGCCCGTCGCTGGCGCGGGTCGGCGCGTTCTTTTCCGAATGGCGCGTGCCGAGCACCGTCTCGGGCTACTACCAGCCGCTGACGATGCTCTCGCTGGTGATCGATCGGCTGATGGACGGCACGAGTCACGAGCCGCGGCCGGCGGTTTATCACGCCACCAACGCGCTGCTGCATGCGCTGTCGACCGTGCTGGTCTGGCGGCTGCTGCAGCGCTGGACCGGCTCGCTGGCCGGCGCGACGCTGGCGGCGGCGCTGTTCGCGGCCCATCCGATGCAGGTCGAGTCGGTGGCCTGGATCGCGCAGCGCAAGACCGTGCTGGCCACGGCGCTGTGCCTGCTGACGCTGCTGTGCTACGACCGCGGCGTGCGGCGCGGCCGCGCGGGCTGGTCGGGCGTGCTGCCGTTCGCCGCGGCGCTGCTGTCGAAGCCGACGGCGTTCGGGCTGCCGCTGTTCCTGCTGATGCTCGACGTGTTTCCCTATCGGCGGCTGTCGCGGCGGACGCTGATCGAGAAGTGGCCATACTTCGCCGTCGCCGCGCTGGCGGGCTACGTGGCGCTGATCTCTCAGGCACAGACCGCCGGCGCCGACCTGCCCGGCGCGCGGTTCAGCCGCGGCCAGACGGCGCTGATCGTCTGTCACAACATCGTCTTTTATCTGCGGAGCCTGCTGTGGCCGGCCGGGCTCTGCCCGCAATATCCAACGCCGCCGGTGGCGCAGGTGCATCTCACAAACGCGCCGTTCCTGCTGGGGGTGGTCGGCACGGCCGGACTGGTGGTGGCGCTGGCGATCTTCCGGCGTCGCGCGGCCGCCTGGGTGGGCGTGCTGGGCTTCTTCGCGTTGATGAACCCGGTGGTGCTGGGGGCGGTGCGGTTTCAGGACGCGATCGCCGGCGATCGATTCGTCTATCTGCCGCTGGTGGCACTGCTGCTGCCGGTCGCGCTGCTGGCGGCGCACGCCGTGCAGGCGCGGCCGCGCGAAACGCTGGGGATGGCGTCGTTCGCGCTGATGCTGCTGGCGTGGCTGGCGGTCCGCCAGCAGGCCGTGTGGCACGACAGCCTGAGCTACTGGGACGCGGTCGTGGCGCGCTTTCCGGGCGACGCGGTGATCCGCTATCACCGCGGGCAGGCCTATCTGACGCGCGATGACTATCGCCGCGCGGCCGAGGAGTTCCAGCGCGCGGTGCATCTTGATCCGGCGCTGGGGCGCGGCTACCTCGGGCTGGGAGAGGCGCTGATCTATCTCGACCGGCCGGCCGACGCGCTGCCGTGGCTGGCGCGCGGGCTGGAGCTCGACGCGCGTCATCCGCAGGGTCACTTCTGCATGGGTCTGGCGCGGTCGCGGACCGATGACCCGGCCGGGGCGATCGAGAGCTATCGCCGGGCGCTGGCGGAACGGGAAGTCTGGCCTGAGGCGTGGTTCAACCTCGGCAACTGCCTGGCGCGGCTGGGGAAGTCGGCCGAGGCGCTGCCGGCCTATGCCCGCGCCGTGGAGCTGGAGCCGGAGCAGGCCGACTACCGGTATTCGCTGGCGATGGCGTGCCTGGAGCAGGGCGACGTCGCGGGCGCGCGGCGTGAGCTGGGCGAGGCGTCGCGGCTGCAACCCGGTCGCGGCGTCTATTGGCTGGGGGCGGCGCTGGTGGCGGTGCATGAGAATGACGAGCCGAGCGCGGTGAAGGACTTGCAGCTCGCGGTCGATCTGGATCCGGCGCTGCGCGGCGTGGCGCAGCGCGATCCGCGCTTGCAGCCGGTGTGCGAGATGCTGCGTCCGGCGGCTTCAGAGCCGGGCGCGAGGCCGGCCGAGCGACGCCCGAGCAGCGCGCCGGGGGGCGCGGGGCGGGGATCGCTTTGACGGGGCGGGTTGGATGCGTTAAGCCACTGGCGCGTGGCGGTTCGGGCGATATCGCACTAGAATGGTGCGAAACGAGTTTGGTCGGCGGCGCGATCGCCGGTGGCGTGGAGACAGGCGGCATGGGTCGCTACTTCGCGGATATCTATGACACGGTGAAGTCCATCGCCATCGGCATGGGCATCACGCTCAAGTACTGCTTTGCGAAGACGATTACCGTGCAGTACCCGGACATGGCGCCGGTGCTGCAGCCGCGCTATCGCGGGTTCCACTGGTTCGAGGCCGAGAAGTGCATTGCATGCGACCAGTGCGCCAAGGCCTGCCCGGTCGACTGCATCTACATCGAGAAGACGGCGGCCCGGAAGATCGACAAGGCGACCGGCGAGGCGGTCGGCGGCGCGCTGACGCGCTACGCAATTGACTATGCCAAGTGCATGTTCTGCGCCCTGTGCACCGAGCCGTGCCCGACCGACTGCATTCACATGGGTGACAACCACGACCTGTCGGCCTACACGCGGCGCGAGATGATCGTGGAGTTCACCGAGCTGGCGAAGCTCGGCAAGCAGACGCCTGAGCCGATCTGGATGCAGCGCGACAATCTTCCGGCCTGGGCGGCCGAGCGCAAGGCCCGCTGGCAGCAGCGCGCCGAGCCGGTGCAGGAAGCGATGAAGCGGGCCCTGGTTGCCACCGAAGCCGCGAAGAAGCCTGCGCCGGCCCACTAGCCGGCCGCGGCTGCCGAGGTGTTCACGATGCCCAACGAAAGCTCGAACCTGGTTCTGGGGCTTTTCCTGTTCACGGTGGCCGGCACGGGCATGGCGCTGGCGCCGCTGCTGATCGGCCGGCTGGTGCGGACGACGCTGCCGCATCCGGAGAAGGACGCGGCGTACGAGTGCGGCGAGCCGGTGATCGGCTCGAGCTGGGTGCAGTTCGACCTGCGGTTCTACGTGGTGGCGCTGGTCTTCATCATCTTCGACATCGAGATGGCGCTGTTCTATCCGTGGGCGGTGGTCTATCGCGAGGCGGGCATCGCCGCGTTGTGGGACATGCTGTTCTTCTTTGCGTTCATCGTGCTGGGGTTTGTCTACCTGTGGCGCTTCGGATATCTCGACTGGGTGCGGTCGACGGTTCATACGAGCAAGCCGGCGGGCGGCGACGGCGCGGGTGCGCGGATGTCGGCCGCGGCACGGCAATGGGTGTGATGCAAGGCGCCGAGCGCGCGTGAAGATCGGACGATTACACGGATGGTCTCTCTGCCCGTTTCAGCTCGAAATCGAAAGCCGCGTCGGCTGAGCGTCGACGAGTATCTGCGCCTGCCGGACGACGGCAGTCGCTATGAGTTGATTCGCGGACAACTCGTCTTGAGTCCCTCCTACTTTCACCCGCATGGACGAGTATCGCTTTTTGTGGGCGCCCAACTCGACGGTTTTGTCCGGCAGCGCAAACTCGGCGTCGTGGGCATCGAGACTGACGTCGTCTTCGCCGAAGGCGAGGTCCGCCGCCCGGACATCCATTTCGTCTCGCGGCGGCGCCGCTCGATCATCCGCAGTCATGTCTATGGCGCGCCCGATCTGGTGGTTGAGATCACTTCGCCCGGCAACTGGCAGGAAGACATCCACACCAAGCGCGACGACTACGAGCGCTTCGGCGTGCGGGAGTACTGGGTGCTCGACATCGCCGACGGTCGGCAACGCGCCTATGCCTGGTGGCGCCGTGCCGGGCTGTTTCACGGCGGCGAGGTTCGCGAGCCGGCGATCCGGTCGCGGGTGCTGAAGGGGTTTTCCCTGAAGCTGGCAGCCGTCTGGGATCGGGCAGCCGAATGACGCAGCCACGCGGCGCGAAGGAACTGGAATGAGCTGGATCGAGAACCGATTCGAAGAAGGGCTGATCGTCACCTCGCTCGACTGGGCCATCAACTGGGGCCGGTCGAATGCGATCTGGCCGATGACGTTCGGCCTGGCCTGCTGCGCCATCGAGATGATGGCGGTCGGCGCCAGCCGGTTCGACATCGACCGCTTCGGCTCGGGCGCGTTTCGCGCCACGCCGCGGCAGGCCGACCTGATGATCGTCGCCGGCACGGTGACGTACAAGATGGCCAGCCGCGTGAAGCGCCTCTACAACCAGATGCCCGACCCGAAATATGTCATGGCGATGGGCGCCTGCACGATCGGCGGCGGCCCGTACTTCAAGCATGGCTACCACGTGGTGAAGGGGGTGGACCTGGTGGTGCCGGTCGACGTCTATGTGCCCGGCTGTCCGCCGCGGCCCGAGGCGCTCATCGAAGGGCTGATGCGCCTGCAGGACAAGATCCGCGGGCAGACGGTCGCGAAGGATGCGTGGCGCAAGGTGACCGAAGAGGCGCTGGCGACGGCCTGAGGCCGGCGCGGCGCGGGCGTTGCGTGCGGAACGCAGCGAGGATCGATCGCGGACCGCGCGACATCGGAAGTGCGAAGTTCCCCGAGCGGGTGATCTCTCATGACGGCTGAATCGATAGCGGCGATCTTGAAGGAGCGATTTCCGGCGGCCGTGCGCGACGCGAAGCTGGCCGGGCGCCATCCGCACGTGATGGTCGATCCGGCCCAGTGGCCGCAGGTGGCCGAGTTTCTGCGCGACGACCCGCGGCTGCGGTTCGACCTGCTGCGCTGCATCACCGGCGTCGATCAGATCGAAGACAAGCAGCTCGTGGCCGTGTTCGACCTGATGTCGATGCAGCCCGGCGCCGATGCGGCGCAGCCGTGGTCGTCGCGGCATGCCTTCGCGGTCGCCGTTGCGGTGGAGCGCGACCGGCCGCAGATGCCCAGCGTGGCGCACGTCTGGCCGGCGGCCGACTGGCACGAGCGCGAGACGTATGATCTGCTCGGCATCGTGTTCACGGGTCATCCCGACTCGGTCGAGGACCACGCCGGGGTGCATCCGCGGCGGATTCTGTGTCCCGACGACTGGGACGGTCACCCGCTGCGGAAGGACTACGAGTTCCCGCTGGAGTATCACGACATCCCGGCGGTGACGGAGATGGGGCAGGCCCGGCCGGTGCACTGATGTGGCGCGGGTACGCGCGGCGAGCAGAGGGTCCGACATCGCGCCGCGCTCGGCGCGAACAGGCGAGAGTAACTTCGTATGACCGACCTGCTGATCGAATCCCGACCCGACCTGCTGCTGGACGCTGACCGGGCCGAACAAGGCGACGTCCGCACCGAGGAGATGCTGGTCAACCTGGGACCGCAGCACCCGGCCACGCACGGCGTGCTGCGCGTCGTCCTGCGGACCGACGGGGAGATGGTGCTCGAGGCGGTGCCGCACATCGGCTACCTGCACCGCTGCGCCGAGAAGATCGGCGAGAACCTGGCCCCCTACCAGTACATCCCCTACACCGACCGCATGGACTACCTGGCCGGCATGAACAACAACCTGGCGTTTGCGCTGGCGGTCGAGTCGCTCGCCGGGATGGAGGTGCCGAAGCGCGCCCAGGCCATTCGCGTGGTGTTTGCCGAGCTGAACCGCATCGCGTCGCACCTGGTCTCGATGGGCGCCTACGGGCTGGACATGGGCGCCTTCACGCCGTTTCTCTATGCCTTCCGCGAGCGCGAGCGCATCCTCGATATGTTCGAAGCCGCCTGCGGCGCCCGGCTGACCTACAGCTACATCACCATCGGCGGCGTCACGCACGACCTACCCGAGCGGTTCATCGATGTCTGCCGCGAGTTTCTCGATTACTTCGAGCCCAAGGTGGTCGAGTACAACAACCTGCTCTCCTACAATCACATCTTCATCAAGCGCACGGCCAACGTGGGCGTCATCTCCGCGGCCGATGCCGTCGCCTGGGGGCTGACCGGTCCCTGCCTGCGCGGCAGCGGCATCCGCTGGGACCTGCGCAAGGTGCAGCCCGACTGCGGCTATGAGCAGTTCGAGTTCGACGTGCCGATCGGCCAGGGCGCCAAGGGCCAGGTCGGCGACTGCTGGGATCGCTACTTCGTCCGCATCTGCGAGATGCAGCAGTCGGTGCGGATCATTCGCCAGGCGCTCGACCTGCTATCGGGCACGCCGGGCGAATTCCGCAGCAAGGCCGGCAAGACGCTCAAGCTGCCGGATGACGAGGTCTATTACGAGATTGAGAACCCGCGCGGCCAGCTCGGCTTCTTCGTGAAGGGCGACGGCTCGGCGATTCCGGCGCGGGTGAAGGCGCGCGGTCCGAGCTTCTGCAACCTGAGCATCACGAACCACGTGTGCCGGGACTGCCTGCTGGCCGACGTGGCGGCCATCGTCGGCAGCATCGACGTGGTGATGGGCGAGGTGGATCGCTGACCCGGTGGCTGCGCGGCGTCGCGGCGTCGCGGGACGCGGGGAAGATGTCGCCGCTGACGGTCGATCCTCAGTCGGAAGCGGTTGCGTCCCACGGACGCGCGCCAGGCGCGGCGCGGTACGCGTGGCGGGCGCTGGCGTCGATCTGCATCGTCGCGCTGTGGATGCGCTGCTGGAATAGCTCCGGCCCGTTCCCCAGCAACGACCACTGCCAGCTCGCCTACTTCTGCACGCATCACCAGGGCTGGCGCTGGTGCCTGACGACGCACTACGGCCCGCTTCAGCCCTTCCTCGTCAAACTGTTCGCCACGCTGGTGACCGGGCTGGGTTTCGCGATGACCGAGTTTCTGTGGCGGCTGCCGATGGCGCTGGCCGGCGCGGCGCTGCCGTGGCCGACCTTTTTCCTCGCGCGGCGGCTGAGCGACTCGCGCCCGGCGGCGTGGACGGCGGCGGCGCTGGCGGCCGGTCTGCCGGCGCTGGTGACCGACGCGCGCTACCCGTGGGCCTACGAGACGCTGGGCACGCTGTGCGCGGCGCTGGCGCTGCTGGCGACGCTGCGTTACCTCGAGCGCGACAGCCGCGCCCGCGCGGCGCTGCTGGGCGCGGCGCTGGCGCTCTACCTCGCGTCGCACCTGCTGATCCACGCGCTGCCGGTCGTCGTTCTGCTGCTGCTTTTGGCGGGCGGGCCGCGGCGGCTGTCGGCGATTCCGCGCATCGCAGAGCGGCTGCAACGCCTGGCGCGGTTCGCGCTGCTCGCCCCGGTCGCGCTGATGCTCCTGGCGATCGTGTTCGCGTTCGTGCGGCTCGACGGCGGGCCCATTGAACGGCTGATGCAGAAGGCCGCCGTCACGCATCGCGCGGCCGGCGATTCCGGCGGACTGCGACTCCTGGCGATCGGGCTGCGCGGCAACCTCGGCTGGCCGCTTGCGATCGCGGCCGCCGCGGTGATGGTTGGCGCGATTCGCGGCGCGGTCCGCCCGCGCCGTCCGCTCGACGTGATCGCGTGGTGGCCGGTGCTGTTCTGCCTGCCGTGGCTGGTGCTGAGCTTTCCGACCGGCCGGCCGCTGCAATACCTCACGCAGCCGGCGTATGCGCTGGCGCTGCTGACGGCCTGTCGCGGCGTGCCATGGCTGTGCGGGCGGATCGGCACGGTGGCCGGCGGCGCGATGGCCGCGGCGGTCGTGCTCGTGACCGCGGCCGGGGCGATCGACGCCAACTTCTACGCCGGGCGGTTCGCGGGGCTGACCGGCGCGCGGGCCGACTGGGGCGCGGCGCGGCCGGACTCGGGCCTGAAGGCGGCCGCCGACTACGTCCGGGCGAATTTCGCCGCGGACGCCGTGGTCGCGACGCTGCACGATTCGAGCGGCGGAGAGTTTCTCAACGCGGCCTACTATTTCGGTCGTTTCTGCCTGGCGTACACCGACCTGACGCCCGCCGAGTCGGCCGCGCTGCTGGCGCGGTTTGCGGATCGCGTGGACGTGGTCGTGTGCGAGCGACGACTGGGGCTGTCGCCGAGCTGGGCGAACGCGATTCCGCTCGTGGCCCGCGTGCAGGTCGGCGGCGCCGCGGCAATCGACATCTACGCCCGCCGGCTGTTACAACTCCCGCCGATGACTGTCGACGCCGCCGTCGCCAATGCCGAGTTCGACCATCAATTCGCCCCGCGGACGCTGGGCGAGCGGCTGGCGTGGCCGGCGGGCCTGCCCCCCTACCGCGAGATCGCGGCGGCGGTCGAGCAGTTGCGGAGCGCGCCGCCGTGACGCCGGTCGCCCCGGCCGACATTCCGCTGCCCGCTGCTGCGGCCGAGCCGGTCGCGCCGGTCAAGGCGCCGCGGATCGCGGTGCTGGTGCCGTGCTACAACGAGGCGATCACGGTCGGCGCCGTGGTGCGCGACTTCCGCCGCGCCCTGCCCGAGGCGGCGATCTACGTCTTCGACAACAACAGCAGCGACGACACCGCCGCGCTGGCGCGGCAGGCGGGCGCGGTGGTCATTCGCGAGAAGAAGCAGGGCAAGGGTCACGTGGTCGCGGCGATGCTGGAGAAGGTGGAGGCCGACTGCTATGTGATGGTGGACGGCGACGACACCTACCCGGCCGAGGCGGTGCGCGAGCTGCTGGCGCCGGTCTTGCAGGAGCGGGCCGACATGGCGGTCGGGCGGCGGATGGCGGTCGACCAGCGGCGGGCCTATCGGCGGTTTCACGTCTTCGGGAACCGGCTGGTGGTGTGGCTGATCAACACCATCTTCGGGGCGAAGCTGACGGACATCATGAGCGGCTACCGCGCGTTCACGCGGGCGGTGGCGCTGCACCTGCCGGTGCTGGCGTACGGGTTCGACATCGAGACTGAGATGACGCTGCAGTGTCTCTATCGGCGCTGGGTGATCGTCGAGGTGCCGGTGGCCTATCGTGAACGCCCGGCGGGCAGCGCGTCGAAACTGAACACGGTGTCGGACGGGCTGCGGGTGTTGTTCCGCATCCTGAATGTCTTTCGCTCGTACAAGCCGCTGACGTTCTTCGGGCTGATCGGCCTGGCGCTGCTGGCGGCGGCGGGCGGATTCGGCCTGGCCGCGCTGGCCGGCGCGGGGCGCAGCGGCGCCTATCGCACGTCGATGATCGTGCTGGCGGCGGCGGCGGCGGCGATGAGCCTGGTGAGCGCGGCGATCGGGGTGATCGTGCAGCACGTCAACTTCCGGTTCCTCGAGCTGGACTCGCTGCTGCGCCGGCGGAAGTGACTGCGCGGTGGCCGTCTGCATCGGCTGTCATGCTGGCATGAGCGCCCGCGACACCGTACTGGAGTTGCTGGATCGTGCCCCGTTCGAGCCTTTCCGCATCGTGACGACCCGCGGTGCAGCGTACACCGTTCGGAACCCGCACCTGGTCGCGCTCCTGCGGTCCGAGGTGTTCATAGCCCAGCCCAACTCCGACCGGCGGACGTACATCCCCTGGCGGCACATTTCCGCGGTCGAGACGCCGGTCAACGGCCGTGCCAAGCCGCGCCGCCGATGAGCCGATCGGGCTCTTTCCCGCCCCCGCCGGCTCAAACACCCCCCTTCCAATCGCCGCCCGGCTTGATATATTCGTGAACCTTTTCACGATCGTCGCAACGGCCGGGCGCGGCCGCGGCGGCGGGCGTGAGGGAGCGTGTGCGTCGGCCGTCGGCGCGGCGGCCGGCCCGCAGCGAGAGACTCCGTCCGCCAGCCCGGACGGCCCATCAGGATCAGCGGCGTGAGCACCGTCACCATTCCGTGGATCGAGCGCGGCATTCGCACTCGCGGACATTTGCGCGGCAAGGCCATCCGGCTGCTGCTGCTGGCGGGAGTCGGGCTGCTGGCGGTGGCGGGCGGCGTGTGGATGTTCCTGGATCGCGTGCCGAGCGCGGCGACGGCGCTGGCCTTCGGCGCGCTGGTGGTGCTGCCGGCGCTGGGCGGCCTGGGGCTGATTCCGCTCGGGCTGATCGAGCATCACCCGGTGAAGCTGGTCGGCGGCGTGGCGCACCTGGGCGTGGCCGCGGTCATGGGCGGGCTGCTGCGAATGACGCCCATCGACCCGTTCGTGGTGTGCGTGATTGCGCTGGTGATCGGCCTGGCGCTGGCCGGTGCGGCGGCGCGACGGGCGGTGGCGATCTGCTCTTCCGGCCGATCGGCCGGCTGCTGCAACTGAAGTGGACGGCGCTGTCGCTGTTCCTGGGCGGCATCCTGGCGATCGTGCTGCTGGTCTGGGCGCACGCGGCGCTGTTCCGATACGTGGACGGGCTGGCGCGCAACGAGGCGGTGAACACGCCGGCGACGACGCTGCTGGGCGGTCCGCTGACGATCGGCGAGCTGACGACGCGCTGGTCGGGGCGCTGGACGCCGGTGGCGTATTGCCTCTGGCCGATGCAGTTTTCGCTGGTGCGCGATTTGATCTGCATGGGCGGGGTGATCGGCTTCATCAGCATCATTCCGCTGTACGCGATCTGGTGGGAGCGAAAGGTGGCCGGGCGGATGCAGTCGCGGCTCGGCCCGATGCGGGTGGGCGGCTGGCACGGCTGGGCGCAGTCGTTCGCCGACGGGATGAAGCTCATCTGCAAGGAAGACTTTGTTCCGCCCGAGGGCGACGGCACGCTCTTCCGGCTGGCGCCCTACCTGGCGTTCGTGCCGGCAATCCTGGCGTTCATCGCGCTGCCGTTCGCGGGCACGTACGTGTTTCGCGACCTGGACGTGGCGCTGCTGTTCATCCTGGCGATGCTGGGCATCGAGGTGATCGGCGTCATCATTGCCGGCTGGGCCAGCAACAACAAGTGGTCGGTCTATGGCGCCATGCGCGAGGCCTGCCAGATGGTCTCGTACGAGATTCCGATGGGCATGAGCCTGCTCATCCCCGTGATGACGGTCGGCTCGCTGCGGCTGACGGACATCGCCGCGGCGCAGTCGGGCGGCTTCGGCTCGTGGCTGGCGTGGAACAACCCGTTCTGCTTTGTCGCGCTGGCGACCTACTACGTCGCGTCGCTGGCGTCGTGCAAGCGGGCGCCGTTCGACCTGCCCGAGTCGGAGTCGGAACTGGTCGCCGGCTTCCACACCGAATACAGCGGCTTCCGCTGGTCGCTGTTCTTCTTCGCGGAGTATGCCGCGATGTTCGCCGTGTCGGGCCTGGCGACCATCCTGTTTCTGGGCGCGTGGTATGGCCCGCTGCCGCTCGACTGGGCCCCCAAGGCCGACACGCTGCTGACGCAGGTGATCCGCGGGCTGTTCTTCGACGGGCCGATCCTGTTCATTCTCAAGGCGGCCGGGCTGCTGTACGTGCAGATCTGGATTCGCTGGACGCTGCCGCGGATTCGCATCGACCAGGTGCTCTACGCGTGCATCCAGGTGCTGATGCCGCTGACGATGGTGGTGCTGCTGGGCAACACGCTGTGGCTGATCTTCGATCGGCCGGCGTATGTCGGGTTCCAGTACATCGCGGCGGGCTGCCGGTTTGTGCTGGCGACGATCGGCGTGGTGACGCTGATTGCCTGCACGCTGCTGGGTATCTACGGGTTCATTCATCGGCGACGGCTGGTCGGCCCGCTGGCGATCGAACACAAGCCGTGCGGCTAGCCGGCGCGGCGGTTGGAAACGGGCAATGTCGAATTATCCGTGGCTTGAACCGCTGATGTTCTACCTGTTTGCCGGCGTGACGCTGGGGGCGGCGCTGGGCATCGTGCTGACGGGAAACATCGTTCGGGCGGCGCTCTATCTGCTGGGCGCGCTGGGCGGCGTGGGCGGGCTCTACTTCCTGCTGATGGCGAACCTGCTGGCGGCCGTGCAACTGATCGTCTATGCGGGCGGAACGCTGGTCTTGATTATCTTCGGAGTGATGCTGACCAGTCGCACGCCGTGGGCGCGGTTCAAGCCGTCGCGCGGCGAGGCGGCGCTGGGCGCGGTGGTGGCGCTGGGGCTGTTTACGGCGCTGGCGCGGGTGCTGACGGGCGTGAACTGGTCGGCCGGCGCGCAGGCGATGGAGTCGCCGGCGACGGTGCGGCTGGTGGGCAACCTGCTGTTGCAGGAGTACCTGGTGCCGTTCGAGGCGGCGAGCGTGCTGCTGCTGGTGGTGATGATCGGCGCGGCATACCTGGCGCGGCCGGAGAAGTGATGGCGATGGTGACGATCGGCCTGACGCATTACCTGGTGCTCTCGGCGGCGTTGCTTGCGCTGGGGATGCTGACGATGACGCTGAAGCGCAACGCGATCGGAATCCTGATCGGCGTGGAGCTGGTGCTCAACGCGGCCAACGTGAACCTGGTGGCGTTCACGCGCTATCGCACCGGCGCGCTGGACGGGCAGATCACGGCGCTGTTCGTGATTCTGCTGGCGGCGGCCGAGGCGGCGATCGCGGTGGCGATTTTCATGAATTACTACAACAACCTGGCGACGATCGACGTCGATCGCGGCGACCAGTTGCAGGGTTGACGGCCCGGGCGCCGCCGCGCGGCGCAGCGAGAGATCATGACGCTGGACCTGATGCTGGCTGTGGGCGTGCTCGTGCCGCTGGCGAGCTTCGTCTTTCTGGCGTTCTTCGGCGCCAAGCTGCCGGGCGTGGCTGCGCCGGCGCACGGCGACGACCACGGCCACGACGACGCGCACGGGCACGGTGGCGGCGCGCCCAAGGTGCGCCGGCCGATGGGCGGCAATCCGCTGGCCGCCTACATCGCGACCGCGGCGATCGGGCTGTCGTGCGTGCTGGCGACGGTGGTGCTGGTGAAGTGGAACGCGATGACGCCGGCCGAGCGGACGAGCTATGCCGCGTCGGTCACGTCGGCCCACACGGTCGAATGGGCGCGGCTGGGCACGCTGCCGATCCGCCTGTCGGTCAAGCTCGATTCGCTGACGGTCATCATGTTCTGGATGGTGAGCTTCGTCGCGAGCTGGATTCACGTCTTCTCGATCGGCTACATGTCGCACGACGCGCGGTTCGCGCGGTTCTTCACCTACTTGTCGCTGTTCTGTTTTTCGATGCTGGGGCTGCTGATCAGCAGCAGCATCGTGTTCCTGTTCGTGTTCTGGGAGCTGGTGGGGCTGTGCTCGTACTTCCTGATCGGCTTCTGGTTCGAGAAGAAATCGGCCAGCAACGCGGCGATCAAGGCGTTCGTCACCAACCGCGTGGGCGATTTCGGCTTTCTGGCCGGGCTGATGATGGTGATCTTCTTCCTGAAGGACGTGTCGCTGGACGGCGCGGCGGCGAGTTTCGCGGCGCTGGCGCGCGATCCGGGCGCGGCGCTGTTTCACAACACCTTCTGGGGCATGAACTGGGCCTCGTGGATGGGCGTGCTGCTGTTCTGCGGCGCGGTGGGCAAGAGCGCCCAGTTTCCACTGCACGTGTGGCTGCCGGACGCGATGGAGGGTCCGACGCCGGTCAGCGCGCTGATTCACGCGGCGACGATGGTGGCGGCGGGCGTGTACCTGGTGGCGCGAATCTTTCCGCTGCTGACGCCGCAGGCGCAGATGGTGATTGCGACGATCGGCGTCATCACGCTGACGATCACGGCGCTGATCGCGATCGCGCAGACCGACATCAAGAAAGTGCTGGCCTATTCCACGCTGTCGCAGCTGGGCTACATGGTTTTCGGCATGGGCGTGGGGGCGTGGGTCGGGGCGCTGTTCCACCTGCTGACGCACGCGTTTTTCAAGGCGCTGCTGTTCCTGGGGTCGGGCTCGGTGATCGACGGCTGCCACCACGAGCAGGACATGCGCCGGATGGGCGGCCTGCGGGCGAAGATGCCGGTCACCTGCTGGACGTTTTTCCTGGCGGTGCTGGCGATCGCGGGCTTCGGGATTCCGTGGACGCACGTCGGGCTGGGCGGCTTCCACAGCAAGGACGAGATTCTGGCGGTCGCGTATCAGCGAGCCTACCTGTGGGACCAGCCGCTGCACCATGAGGAAGAGCACGAGGCCGGCGCGGCGCATGCGGCGCAGCCCGAGACGCCGGCGGAGAAGGGATCGGACGCCGCGCTGCGCGCCGACGAGCGCGACAGTCACGCCGGCGCGATGGTGATGGGCGCGCCGCCGCACGGCGCGGGCGGGTCGCTGGCGGCGCTGTTTCCGAACGTGCCGGCGCTGCCGCGCTGGATGCTGTGGCTGCCGCTAATCATCGCGTACGTGACGCCGTTCTACATGATGCGCTGCTGGTACCTGACGTTCGGCGGCCGGCCGCGCGACGAGCAGGTGCACGCCCACGCGCACGAGAAGCCGATCCTGTGGGTTCCGCTGGCGGTGCTGGCGGCGGCGACGGTGCTGTGCGCGTCGTTTCCGGCGCTGTCGGTGCGCAACCTGGTGGCCGATGCGGCCCACGCGGTGGGCGGCGATGCTTCGAGCGAGCCGGTCGGGGCGCGGGTGACGGGGCTGGTGCCGGCGGTGAACGGCACGGTGCTGCACGGCGCGCACGAGGCGCTGGGCGGGCTGGTGGGGTTTGCGTTTGTCGCGGGCATCGGGCTGGCGTGGGTGGTGTATCGCAACGGGCTGGGGCTGGCGGCGGCGATCGTGCGGGCCAACGCGCTGACGCGGTTCGCCCACCTGGCGCTGGAGCGCAAGCTGTTCTTCGACGACGTGTACAACTTCCTCTTGGTCGGCGGCACGGTGGTGGTGGCGAAGATCAGCGGGCTGATCGACAAGATCGTGGTCGATGGCGTGGTGAACGGCGCGGCGGCGCTGACGCGCGTCGGGGCTCTGTTTGCGGGCCGGCAGCTCGACATGCCGGTGAAGGATGGCGACATCGGCTTCGTGGACCTGCTGGTGAATGGCGTGGGCAAGCTGGCGCTGTCGGCCGGGAACGCGGTGCGGCGGCCGCAGAGCGGCCGGATACGGATGTACATTCTGACGGCGGCGGCGGCGGCGGCGTGCGTGCTGCTGTTTGTGGCGTTCAACGACGAGATTTCGCGGTGGGCGCTGGGCGCGCCGGCCGGCACGGCTGCGGCGGACGCGCACGCCGCGCTGCACTGATGCGACGCGATTGAGGTAGGCCATGGATCAGAGCGCATTGTTGAACTGGATCACCTTCCTGCCACTGGCGGGCATGGTGCTGTGCCTGGTGGCGCCGCGCGGCCCGGCGGTGAAGGGCGTGGCGGTGCTGACGACGCTGGCGACGTTCCTGCTGTCGCTGCAACTGTTTCCGCCGTTCGTGAACGGGCAGTTCGGCGCCGGCTATGGCACGGCGGCGAGCCTGCACTACGTCTATCAGCGCGACTGGATTCACGTCGGCTCGTTCAACATTCAGTACTTCGTCGGGATCGACGGGCTGAGCTTTCCGCTGGTGATTCTGACGACACTGACCACCTTCCTGGCGGCGCTGGCGAGCTGGAATTTCGAGCACTGGACCAACAACAAGGGAATGAAGGGCTTCTTCGCGCTGCTGCTCTTGCTCGAGACGGGCATGATCGGCACGTTCGTGGCGCTGGATTTCTTCCTGTTCTACATCTTCTGGGAGATCATGCTGCTGCCGATGTATTTCCTCATCGGCGTCTGGGGCGGGCCGCGGAAGGAATACGCGGCGATCAAGTTCTTCCTCTACACGCTGCTGGGCTCGGTGCTGATGCTGGTGGCGCTCCTGGCGATGTACTACAAGGCGGCCGACGCCGGCGTGCACACCTTCAGCCTGGTGGAGTATGCCACGAACGGAACGATCGCGAAGCTGTTCAACGCGGCGGATTCGCACTTCCTGAAGTGGAACTTCGGGCTGGCGATGTTCGTGCTGCTCTACATTGGTTTCGCGGTGAAGGTGCCGGTCTTCCCGTTCCACACGTGGTTGCCCGATGCGCACGTCGAGGCGCCGACGCCGATCTCGATGATCCTGGCGGGCGTGCTGCTGAAGATGGGCGGGTATGGGCTGCTGCGGATCTGCTATCCGATCTTTCCGGCGGCGGGCCACATGGCGGCCTATGCGCTGGCGCTGCTGGGGGTCATCAACATCATCTACGGCGCGCTGTGCGCGATGGCGCAGACGGACTTCAAGCGGCTGGTGGCCTACAGCTCGATCAGCCACATGGGGTACGTGCTTTTGGGCATCGCCATCATGACCACGACCGGGTTCCAGGGGGCGATGTTCCAGATGCTCGCCCACGGCATTTCCAGCCCGATGTGCTTCTTCCTGGTGGGCGTGGTGTATGACCGGGCGCACCATCGCGACATCAACCGTTTCGGCGGCCTGTGGCTGTCGATGCCGGTGTACGGCTCGCTGGCGACGCTGGGGTTCTTCGCGTCGCTGGGGCTGCCGGCGCTGTGCGGGTTCATCGGCGAGCTGTGGGTCTTGCTGGGGACGTACAACGCGGCGGCCGAGCACGCGGCGATGACGTGGGCGCGGCCGATGGCGATCATCGCGGCGTTCGGCGTGGTGCTGACGGCCGGATACATCCTGTGGATGGTGCAGCGGGTGTATCTCGGCAAGGAGCGGTCGGAGCACGCAGGGTTTGCCGATGCCAGCGCGCGGGAGGTGTTCGTGCTGTCGGTGCTGGGGGCGCTGGCGGTGTTTCTCGGGGTTCAGCCGCGCTACACGTTTGAGCTGATGAACGGCACGCTGGATCACATTGTGGGGCTGGTTCGGGCGGCGGGAGGCTGAGGTGTCGATGGCGTTGGCCGAGATCTGGATGCCGTCGCTGCGGACGGTGATGTCGATCGGCCCGATCTGGGGGCTGGTGGGCACGCTGGTGGCGATTCTGCTGGCGAGCCTGTTGGTGGGCCGGTCGGCGCTGGTGGCGGCGCTGATGACGCTGCTGGGGGCGGTGGCGACGGCCGGGCTGGCGTGGCGAGCGGCCGACGTGACGCGCGGGGGCGCGTGGGCGGGATTTGCGCCGCTGGGCGGCGCGCCGATGCTGCTGATGGACAATTTCTCGGTGGCGTTCATTTTCGTGCTGGCGCTGTTTCTGGCGGCGGTAACGGGGCTGGGCGTGATGGGACTGGGGTCGGCGCGGCCGAACCGGGCGCTGGAGCGCAACGGGCCGGAGTTTTTCACGCTGCTGGTGGGCAGCGCGGTCGGCATGGCGCTGATGACCTGCACGACGAACCTGCTGATGATCGTTCTGGCGATCGAGACGGCGTCGCTGCCGTCGTATGGCATCGCGGGGTTTGCGAAGGACAACAAGCGGTCGGCCGAGGCGTCGCTGAAGTACGTGGTGTTCGGCGCGGTAACCAGCGCGCTGATGATCTACGGCGTGTCGCTGTTGTACGGCTACTACGGCACGCTGGATGTGGTGCGGATCGGGCAGATGATCGCGGGCGGGGCCGGGGCGGAGCGCACGGCGCTGAACCCGCTGATGGCGGTGGCGTTGTTTGGCGTGGTGGCGGGCATCGGGTTCAAGATCTCGGCGGTGCCGTTTCACTTCTGGTGCCCGGACGTGTTCGAGGGGGCGCCGATCGAGGTGACGACCTGGCTGAGCGTGGCGAGCAAGGCGGCCGGGCTGGGGCTGTTTCTGCGGGTGATGACGGCGCTGGTTCAGCCGCACGACACGCCGTGGGAGGCGCTGGGGCCGCTGTCGAACGGCGTGGGGCTGATGGCGGCGATCACCTGCACGGTGGGCAACCTGGCGGCGTTCTGGCAGACGAACGTGAAGCGGATGCTGGCGTATTCGTCGATTGCGCACGCCGGGTACATGCTGATGGCGGGGGCGATTCTGTGGCGCTCGACGGGCGAGACGAGCGTGCACCCGGCGTTCGGCGCGCTGCTGACGTACATCGTCGTTTACCTGCTGATGAACCTGGGGGCGTTTTCATCGGTGGCAATGGTGCTGTGGGCGACCGGCCAGGAGACGATGGAGGCCTATCGCGGGCTGGGACGGCGCGCGCCGCTGGTGGCGCTGAGCCTGGCGGCCTGCCTGTTCAGCCTGGTGGGACTGCCGCCGATGGCGGGATTCTGGGCCAAGTTCTATCTGCTGGCGGCGCTGGCGCAAAACGGGCTGATGTGGCTGGTGATTGTCGCGGCGATCAACACGCTCATCAGCCTGTACTACTACGCGCGGCTGGCGTGGGTGATGTACTTCGTCGATGACGGTCAGCCGGCGATCGAGACGCCGGGCGTCGGGCGGGCGCTGGTGGTGTCGGTGGCGCTGGTGCTGGCGGTGGTGATGCTGCCGGCGGCGGGCGGACTGACGACGCAGGCGGGCCACTTTGCGCGGCGGATCTATCCGGCGTCAGCGGCGAACGAGGTGGCCGAGCGACCTGCGGCGGGCGTTGCCGCGGCGGCAAGCGGACGATGAGCACCACGGTGACGCGAACGGATGCGATCGAGGCGCTGAACGCGGCGTTGGCGGCGGTGTGTCACAGCACGCTGCCGCACCTGGCAACGGCCGAGGCATTCGTATCGTGGCTGAGCGTGGAGGAGCAGGCGCTGCTGGGCGCGATGGTGCGCGATGAAGAGTCGCAGCGGCGCGAGCTGGCGGCGGCGATCCTGGAGCTGGGTGGCGAACCGCGGGCCACGCCGCCGGCGACCAGCGCCGCCGAGCTGCACTACCTTGATCTGCGCTACGTCGTTCCGCGGCTGGTGGCCGACAAGCGGCGGCTGGCGGCCGAGCTGGAGCGGGTGGCGTCACGGACGGCCGACGAGCCGCGGGCGGCGGCGGCGCTGGGGCGGGTGCTGCAGTCGCAGCGCGAGCAGGCCGCACACCTGTCTAGAATGGCCGCGAGCCGCGGCCTGGCGACCTAGCGCTCTTCCGCGGTCGAGTGTCTGGGGCGGGGTACCCCGAGTCTCTGCCCGGTCGCCGGCGCAGGGCAAGCCTGAAGCGTTGCCCCACCAGAAACAACAAATACGACGCCGCGCCCAGGCACACCCGAGGGTATACACGCGGACGGCCGCTCGATCGACCGGTTCGGCGGCGGTGGGCGGCTGGTGTGGGCCGCGGCGGATACGGGCGCGCGGCCGGCGGAGATGGGCATGTCGGGCACGATTCACCCCGAGATTGAGCGGCTTCTGGCGGCGATGACGCAGCGCGAGGCGTCGGACCTGCACCTGGTGGCGGGCTATCCGGCGATGCTGCGCGTGCATGGCGAGCTGCACTCGGTCGACGGCGCGGGGCTGCCGGGCGAGCAAGTGCTGGAGCTGATGCGGTCGATCGCGCCGGCCGGGGCGCGCGAGCGGATCGGCCGGGCGACGGACGTGGACTTCGCGGCGGGGGTGGTGCTGGGCGGGACGTCGCACCGGTTTCGCGTGAACGTGTTTCAGAGCCGCGGGCAGGCCGGGGCGTGCCTGCGGCTGATTCCGTCGGAGATTCCGCCGCTGGCGTCGCTGGGTTTTCCGGCGGAGACGGCCGATCGCATTCTGGCGCTGAACGCGGGGCTGGTGCTGCTGTGCGGAGTGACCGGGTCGGGCAAGACGACCTCGCTGGCGGCACTGATCCAGCGGATCAACTCGGCGGGCGGGCAGCGGGTGATCACGATCGAGGAGCCGATCGAGTATGTCTATCCGCGGTGCGAACGCAGCGTGGTGACGCAGCGCGAGGTGGGCACCGACGTGGCGTCGTTCGCCGAGGGGCTGCGGTCGGGTCTGCGGCAGGATCCGGACGTGCTCCTGGTGGGCGAGATTCGCGACCGCGAGACGGCGCAGCTGGCGCTGTCGGCGGCCGAGACGGGCCACGTGATTCTCTCGACGCTGCACACGGCCGACGCGAAGGGGGCGATCACGCGCTTGATCGACCTGTTTCCGCCGGAGCTGCACAACGACGCGCGGACGCAGTTGTCGCTGTCGCTGCGATACGTGGTGTCGCAGCACCTGCTGCCGCCGCCGCAGAAGGGCGCCCGGCGGGTGCTGGCGGTGGAGGTGCTGGCGGCGAACTTCGCGGTGCGGGCGTGCATCCGCTCGGGGAAGATCGAGGGGCTGGATTCGGCGATCCAGTCGGGCAAGAAGGACGGGATGGTGTCGCTGGATGCGCAGCTGCGCGAGCTGGTGCAGCGCGGGCAGATCGACCTGGCGACGGCGCGGCAGTTCGCCAAGGACCCGGCGGAACTGGGCGGGTAGCAGGGCCCCACGGGCGGGACGCCCGTACCACCCAAAGAATTCGCCCGTACCACCGAAAGAACTTGCCCGCGCCAAGCGAAATCACGAATCGAGTGAGACTGTCAGCTACGTGTGCCGAGCGGCTTGGCCGCGTCGCCGGCGGCGAGTGAGCACGAGGAGCGGCGCGATCGTCAGGCACTGGCCGACGCCGCAGCCGCACAGACCCGCGCCGCAGCCGGTGTGGGGCATGGGCTCGGGGTTTGGATTCGGGTTGGGGTTCGGATTGGGGTTGGGCGCTGGGGCACCGGTGAAGTCGGCCCGATAGACGCCGATGCGACCGTCGAGCAGCTTCGCGACGAACGCGAACTGGGCGTGATCGTTCCAGCCGTCGCGGCTGAATGCGAGATCGACCACGTGAGATCCATCGAGCGGATCGCCGACGCGGATGATGCGATCGGCGACCGGGTCGGCGCCTTCGAACGCGCCGCGCGGGCCGCCGGCCGGATGGACCGGGCCGAAAACGGCGTTGCCGACGTTGTTGAGCGCGACGACGAAGGGCTCGACCATTTCGGGCGCGGGGCTGACTTGTGCAATGGGCGTCGCGGGCGGCGAGAACAGCGTGAAGTAGCCTGCCCCGCCGGTGGTGAGACGGGCGTAGAAGGCGATGCGGCCGGAGTCGTTGAGCGCGAACGCCTGCGGATCGAAGCCGGCGAAGGGCGCCTGGGCCAGCGCGAGCGGGCTGACCGCCCCGCCGGTGGCGATGAAGAGCCCGGTGACGCCGTCGGTCCGCCGCGCCCAGAAGGCGACGTTGCCGGCGGCGTTGATGTGGCAGGCGGTGTCGTCGAAGGCGGCGAACTCGGCACCCTCGACGGCGAGCGGCGACGGTGCGCCGCCGGCGCCGGTGAAAACGCCGTCGCCGCCGGGGCCGATGGCGTTGGCGTAGAAGGCGACGGTGCCGCTGTTGTTGATCGACGGGCGGCCGAGGCGCTCGAAGGCGGACGAGTCGGCGATGGTGGTGAGCGGGCCGCCGCTGCCGCGGAGGATCGCGCGGGCGCCGGTGTCGAGGAGGGCGAGGAAGGCGACCTGGCCGGAGTCGTTGAAGTCGGGGCCGGGGCCGAAGGAGTCGATGACGCCGGCGGTGTCGTAGAGCGGGGTGAGCGGGCCGCCGGAGCCGCGGGGGATGGCCTCGCCGCCGCCGGTGCGCGTGGCGCGGAAGGCGGTCTCGCCGGCGTCGTTGATGGCGGGCGGGCTGAAGTCGACGAAGCCGGCGCTGGTGTCGGTGATGCGGGTGAAGGAGAAGTCCTGTGCGGCCAGCCGGGCGGCGGGGGCGAGCAGCGCCAGGGCAATTGCGAAGGCGAACAGGCGACCGAGGCGGTGCATTGTGAGACTCCCCCCGCGCGCGGGCGGCGACCCGGCGGCAGCGGTACGGATTATTCCCGCGCCGAGCCGCAAGGAACAGGGGACGATCGCCGGTCCGGGAAAAATGATGCGGCCGGAGGCGCCCCGCGCGGCTATTTCAGGAACCAGCTCTTGATGGCGTGCAGCGTGGTCTGGCGGCCGGCCTGGGCGATGGAGCGCGTGAGCGGGATCTCTTTCGGGCAAACCTTGACGCAGTTCTGGGCGTTGCCGCAGTCGGTGATGCCGCCGGGGCCCATGAGGGCGGCCAGCCGTTCGGCCGCGGTCGACTTGCCGACCGGGTGGCTGTTGAACAGGACGGCCTGCGAGATTGCGGCGGCGCCGAGGAAGGCGCCCTCGAGGGCGGCGGCGGAGCGGGTGGCGAACTGATCGTCGGGCTCGTTGGCCTCGCGGGTGACTTCGACCTTCGAGAACTGCGGGCAGACCTCGGTGCAGCAGCCGCAGGTCATGCAGCGCGAGAGGGGGTAAAGCTCGTCCTGCTCGGCGGGAGACATGCGGGCGCCGGCGCCGGCGTCGTGATAGCCGGCGACGGGAATCCAGGCGCGGACGCGTTTCAGGGCGGCGAACATGCGGGAGCGCTCGACGACCAGGTCGCGCATGACGGGGACCTTGGACATGGGCTCGAGGACGATTTCATCGTCCTCCAGCACGAGGCGATCGACCAGCGCGGTGCAGGCCTGGCGAACATGGCGATTGACCAGCATGGTGCAGGCGCCGCAGACCTCTTCCAGGCAGTTGCAGTCCCAGGCGACCGGGGCGACGCGGACGCCATCGACGGTGACCGGGTTGGCGGCGACGGCCTGGAGGCAGGAGATGACGTTCATCTCGGGCTGGTGCGGGATCTCGAAGCGGTTCCAGTAGCGCGTCTGGCCGGGACCATCCTGGCGGGCGATGCGAAGCTTGACGGTTGCGTGCGTTGACATGCGGTGATCCTGTGTGGCCGCGCGGCGGCGACCCGGGGCGATTCTATTGTCGGGCGGCGGCGACGGCCAGAGGCGTCTCGAGGCGGTCCGGGGCGGGTTCGTCTGCGGTCGCGGGCTCGGCGCCGAGCCGCTGGCGGGCACGCAGCATGATGGCCGCACCGACAACGGCGGCGGTGCCGGCGACCCACTGGCCGGTCTTGAGGCGCTCGTGAAAGATGAAGAATGACGCCACGGCGGTGACGAACGGCATGAGCAGGATGACTCCGCCGGAGATCGAGACGCCCAGCCGGGCAATGGCGGCGTAGTAGAAGACGTGGGCGATGCCGATGCCGATGAAGGCGGACGCGACGAGCAGCGCGGTGCGCCGGCCGTCGAGCGCGAGGACGCGCGCGCCGTGTTTCTCGGCGAAGACGAACATGAACAGCAGCAGCGCCGCGGCGGTCTGGAGGCTGATGACGCTGAAGGCGGTCATGGGGTTCACATGGTGCATGTTGCGGCGGATGGCGAGCCCGTAGAAGGCGAAGAAGGCGCCGGAGGTGACGCTGTAGACGATGCCGAGCGCGACTTGGCCGTGCGGCCAGCCCGGGCCCAGGGCGATGGTTCCGACGGAGCCGAGCACGACGATCGCCAGGCCGAGCCAGTATTGCGCCGAGCGCAGGACGGCATGTTCGGAGGGGAAGAGGAAGTAGGCACCGAGCGTGACGAAGATGATCTGCGAGCGGAGCAGGAAGCCGAAGAAGCCGGGAGCGACGTAGTAGGGCGCCAGGCCGTAGAGCATCTGGCCGACGATGTTGAAGGCGGTGGGCAACAGGGCCGCGCGAAACAGGCCGGGCGGGAGCGACTTGCGGCGGAGGTGAAAGAGCAGATAAGGCAGCCAGAAGAGCGCGGAGATGGAATAGCGGCAGCCGTTGGCGGTCCAGGCGTCGATGTAGCCGGTGAAGTACTTGAGGAAGAGCGGCGCGCTGGCCCAGCCGAGGACGGTGAGGAGAATATAGACCACGCCGCTGGAGCGGCCGGGGGAGTGCGAGTGGGTCATGGTCGCATTGTACGGGCAGCGGCGGTGCGGTGGCGGCTGGACCGTGGCGATAGCGTGACGCGTTGGCGGGCGCGACGTACAATCGGCGCGACGCAGAGGGAGCGAAATCGGAATTCGGAGAACGGCGATGAAACGGGCGAAGATCACGATCATCGGAGCCGGCAACGTGGGGGCGACCTGCGCGCACTGGGCGGCCGCAAAGGAACTGGGCGACATCGTGCTGGTGGACATCGTGGACGGACTGCCGCAGGGCAAAGGGCTGGACCTGGCCGAGGCGGCGCCGGTGGAGCGGTTTGACTGCCGAATCGTGGGGTCGAACAGCTACGCGGAGACGGCGGGCAGCGACGTGGTGATCATCACGTCGGGCATTGCGCGGAAGCCGGGCATGAGCCGCGACGACCTCTTGGCGACAAACCTGAAGATCGTGCGGGCGGTGACGCGCGAGGCGGCGGCGGCCAGTCCGAACGCGGTGCTAATCGTGGTGAGCAACCCGCTGGACGCGATGGTGTACGCGGCGTGGAAGGAATCGAAGTTTCCGACGCAGCGGGTGCTCGGCCAGGCGGGCGTCCTGGACACGGCCCGCTATCGCGCGTTCATCTCAATGGAGCTGAATTGCAGCGTGGAGGACATCGACGCACTGCTGCTGGGCGGGCATGGCGACGACATGGTGCCGCTGCCGCGCTACACGAGCGTGGCCGGAATTCCGGTGACGCAGCTCATCAAGAAGGAGCGGCTGGACGCGATTGTCGACCGCACGCGCAAGGGCGGCGCGGAGATCGTGAACCTGCTGAAGACGGGCAGCGCGTTCTATGCCCCGGCGGCCGCGACGGTGCAGATGGCCGAGGCGATCATCAAGGACAAGCGACGGATTCTGCCGTGCGCGGCGTACTGCAAGAACGAGTTCGGCGTGGGCGGGTTCTTCGTCGGCGTGCCGGTGATGCTCGGCAAGGCGGGGGTCGAGCGCGTGGTGGAAATCGAGCTGGACGGCGACGAGCGGAAGATGTTCCAGACGAGCGTCGACCACGTGAAGGAACTGTGCGCCTGGGTGGACAAGAACTGGGCTGGGGCGGCCTAGGCGGCCGATCGCGCCGAGCGGGCCCGCACGGACGGTACCGACTGCTCAGCCGGCGACGGCCGGTCGCCGCGGGTCGAACAGGCGAATGTCATGCCGCGTGCGGGCGTCGGTGGCGAGGTCGGCCAGGATCTCGCCGATGACAGGGGCGAACTTGTAGCCGTGGCCGGAGAAGCCGCCGGCGATGAGCACGCGCGGGTTGCGTGGGTGCGGGCCGAGGATGAAGTTCTCGTCGGGCGGGTGGGTGTAGAGGCAGACGAGGGCGTCGAGCAACGGGCCGTCGGCAGCGGGCAAGTGTGCCCGCAGGTAGGCGCGGACGTCGGCCTCGTCTGCGGGACGGGCGACGCGATCGACCGACTCGGGCGTGACCGTGGCGCCGCCGTGATGGCGGCAGACCTTCACGCCGCCGCCTGTCGCGGGGATTCCGTAGTAGGAGCGGTCGGCCAGGAAGTGGATGAAGACCGGCAGGCGCGCCGGAGTAAACAGCGCCGGCTCGCGCGGCTGGAACCAGAACTGCACCTGTCGCTCGACGCGCAGCGAGAACAGACCTGGCGCCAGCGCGGGCAGCCAGGCGCCGCCGGCGATAATCAACCGTTCGGCGGTGAACTCGCCGGACGCGGTGGCGACGCGGATCGGCGCTGCATCGATTGAAACGGCGGTGACGCGCTGGCGGGTGCGGATGTCTGCGCCGGCCAGTCGCGCGAGCGCGGCGTGGGCGCGGATGCCGGCCTCGGGTAGCACGAATCCGGCGTCGGCCTCGAAGATAGCCACGTCGTCGGGCGCGGGCTGAAGCGCGGGATGACGCCGGCACACGTCGGCGGCGGAGAGCCGCTCGTGGGCGAGCTCGTGCTGCTGCACGCTGGCGAGCACGCCGGCAATGGCGGGGTGGCTCGGCGGGCCGATGTTCAGTCCGCCGGTGATGTGCAGCAGCGGCTCGGCGTCGGCCGGACGGGCGCGAACCCAGTCGGTTTCGAGTTCGCGCCACAGGTCGTAGGCGCGGAGCAGCAGCGGCACGTAGCGCGGGTCTTCGAAGTAGGCCTTGCGGATGACGCGCGAACGGCCGTGCGAACTGCCCTGGTCGTGGGCGATGTCGAACTGTTCGAGGCCGAGCACGCGGCGACCGCGGCGGGCGAGATGGACACAGGCGGCGCTGCCCATCGCGCCGACACCGAGCACGATGTCGTCAAAGTGGTCCCCTTGCACGGGCGGATTGTCGGACGGAAACTGGCCGCTGTCGATCGTGCGGATCGAGGGACCGGCGGCCGGTGGCGGCGCGGGCCGGCGCCTGAATGACCGCGCGATGCAACGGAGTGATGCTCACCATGTGCGAGTTTCAGCTACTGTCGCGAAATGGAAGCGGCCGGGCGGCGGCCGGGCGGATGGCCGTGATGGTGGTCGCGCTGCTGGTCGGCGGCTGCGAGAAAGAAGAGACGCAGAAGGTGTCGTTCCCGGCGAAGTCGGGCACGGCGCCGCAGGCGACCGACAACAGCACGATCACGAAGCTTGAGACCGGCAAGCCCAGCGGGCTGCCGCCGGGCCATCCGGACATTTCGTCGCCGCCGGTGTCGGCTCCGCCGCCGATGACCGAGGCGCCGAAGATGACGCCGTCGGGCAAGGCCGGGCTGGCGACGGTGAAGTTCCGCGGGTTTGCAGTCGACGTGCCGGAGAGCTGGAGCTCGACGACGCCGGCGAACCCGATGCGCGCGGCGCAGTTCGGCTGGCCGAAGGCGGCGGGCGACGAGGACGCGCCGCAGGCGGTGGTGTTTTCGTTTGGCGCGGGCAGCGGCGGCGGCGTGCAGGCGAACCTGGAGCGCTGGGCGGCGCAGTTCGTGGAAGAGACGCCCACACCCGGCAAGACGGAGGAGCTCAAGAGCGACCACGCCAAGGTCACGCTGATGGACAAGTCGGGCACTTTCAAGCAGCAGGCGAACATGATGTCGTCGGAGTTCACCGCGAAGGCGAACTGGCGGATGCTGGCGGCGGTGGTCGAGATCGAGGGCGGGCCGCTGTTTGTGCGCGCGACCGGTCCGGCGGCCAGCATGGCGGCGCAGCGCGATGCGTTCGTTGCGGCAATGCAGAGCTTCCGCATCGACAAGTGACCGCGGCGCGGCCGAGCGGCGACGGGCCGGGCCGAGTTGTGATTCGGGTCGGTCGGTTCTACAATTCCAAGTTGCGGCAGCCCGGGGCGCGCAGCCCGGGCGTCGTGAATTCCATGCGGCAGCCAATCTCGCTCATCATCCTGGACGTGGATGGCGTGCTGACGGACGGCGCGTTGCCGCTGGCGTCCGGGGGTGAGGCGTTCAAGGCGTTTTGCGTGCGCGACGGCAGCGCCATTCAGCGCTGGCGCGCGGCGGGCGGACGCGTGGCGATTCTCAGCGGACGGACGTCGGCGGCGGTGCGGGCGCGGGCAGCCGAGCTGGGCATTGACGCGGTGGTCGAGGGGGCGGCCGACAAGCGCGCGGCGCTGGCGGAGCTGTGGCGGCGTCTTGGCGAGCCGCCGGGCGCGACCTGCTACCTCGGCGATGATCTGCCGGACGCCGATGCGATGAGCCGGTGCGGCCTGTCGTTTGCGGTGGCCGACGCACATGCGACGGTGAAGCGCATCGCCACGGGCGTGACGCGGCTGGGCGGCGGGCGCGGCGCGGTGGGCGAGGTGATCGACAATCTGATGCGGCGCGGAGTCGGGCCGCGGTCGGCAGCGGAGCGGGTTCAGGCATGAAGCGGCGGATGACGGTTGCGGCGATCGTGGCGGGCGTGCTCGTGGTGGCGAGCGCGGTCCTGCTCGGCCCGGGTCGCCGCGGCCGGGAGGATGAATCGGCCGCACCGCCTGGCGAGTCGGGGCCGTTCATCACGCGTGCCACCACGCACCCGGGCGAGGTGCTCGACGGCGGCGAATTTCTGAAACTGCCGCCAGGCGAGCGGACGTTTACGCGCATCTACGACCGGGTGACCGGCGAGCCGAAGTACATCTTCCGGGCCGATGCCTGGAACCCGGTGAGCGACGCGGAATTCCACGTCACGCGGCCCGAGGTTCAGGTGCACACCCCCGAGGGGCAGGTGACGTTCCTGCAGGCCGACGAGGGGCAGATCGTGCTGGCGCAGAGCGGGCGGCGCTCGGCCGAGCCGAAGCGCGGCTGGCTGCGCGGCAACGTGCGCGTGTCGCTCGATCGCACGACCAAGAAGTGGCGGTCCGAACATCCGGACGCGGCCGACATGCAGCAGCACCCGGACCAGGTGATCCGCATCTTCCTGGACGAGGTGTCGTTCGACCTCGACCGCGCGCGGGTCGAGGCGGAGGGGCCGATCCGCGTGCAGAGCGTCGAGGCCGACATCGATGGCACCGGGCTGACAATTGCCTACAACCAGGTAGACAACCGCATCGATCTGCTGACGATCCGCCAGGGGCGGAAGATGGCGCTGCGGCGCGGCGGCGGAATGGTCGACTTCGGCATGCCGGGCACGGGCGGCGAATCAACAGCCCGGCGGACGCGGCGGCGTTCGGCCCCGGCGGCCAAGCCGGAGGAGGATGAACTGCGCCCGGCGATCGCGCGGGCGCGGGCGATGGAGCCGGCGTCGGTCGAGGAGACGGCGGCCGGGGCGGCGCGCGTCATCCGGGCCGAGTCGGCCGAGGGCGACGGCGGCGCGGCGCTGGCCGAGCCGGTCGCGGCGCCGCGGTTCGTCACGACGACCGGGCCGGCCGCGACGCCGGGGACGGACGATCTGTCGCAGAGCACCGCGGCCATGAGCGCCGAGGCGCGGCAGGCGCTGGCGCATGCGTCCACGCGACCCGCATCGACGCAGCCGGAGACCCTCGAGCTGGCGGCGCGGCGGGCGCGCGGGCGGATCGACACGTACAGCGCGGTCTTCACCGGCAACGTGGTGGTCGAGCAGCGCCAGGGGACGCGCCGGCCGGGCCGGCTGGTCTGCGACTCGCTGGAGATCATCTTCGACTTTGGCCGCCGGCAGCGCCAGACGGGCGTGCTGCGCAACGAGGGCGGCGCGACGTCACGGCCGGCGCGCGAAACTGCGCCGGGGCCGTCGCCGACGGCCGAGCCGGGCGACGATACGCAATTGGTCCTGACCTGGAACGGGCCGCTGGAGATGCGTCCGCTGGCGATTCCGGAGCGCGAGAAGAGCGGTGCGCGGTTTGATTGCATCGCGACCGGCCGGCCGCTGCGGGTGGATGACGGGCGCGGCGAGGCGGTCTGCCGGCAACTCGTTTATCGCAACGAGCGCAAGCAGGTGTGGCTGTCGGGGTCGGACGAGGAGCCGGTGCAGCTGGTGACGCACGGTGAAGAGTTGCGCGGCGAGGAGTCGCCGGCGGTGGTCGTGAACGGGCGGCTGCGCGGGCGCGAGGTGTTCTTCGACCGGTCGCGCGGGCTGGCGCGGATCGATGGGCCGGGCGAGATGCTGCGCTCGGGCGGAGCGCCGCGCGGTCGCGGGACGGGGCCGACGTTCAACAGCGTGGACGCGGGAGCCATCCAGTGGACGCGCGGCGTGGAGCTTGAACTGCGCCAGATCGGCGAGAAACGGACCGATCCGAACACCGGCGCCGAGAAGACCAGCTTCCGCGACTTCATCAGCCGCGCGTGGTTCCACGGGCAGGTGCGCGTGGAGCGCGGGGACGAGCTTATCGCCGGGGAGGATGTCGCGGCGACCTTCGGTCCGCCGACCCGGGTGGGCGCATCGAACGGGCCGCTGATGCACCTCGACGCGCAAGGCAAGGTGCGGCTGGAGCGCCGCCCGGACGTGATTCGCGCCCAGACGCTGCAGGTCGATTTCGCCCTGACGCCGGACGGGCGCGACAGCTATCCGCGGCGGGCGCATGCCGAGGGAGCGCGTCCGCGCGATGCAGGATCGGCGGCGGATATCAGCCGACCTGTTGGATGCCGACCTGGCGGCTGGTCACCCCGCCGCCGCTGGACGCCCCGCCGGGCGGTAAGTCGCGGCCGCAACTGGGCATCAACGAGCTACATGCGAGCGGCGCGGTGCACGTACTCGACCCGGGGCAGAACTTCCGAATTAACGCGGAGCAGCTCGACGCCGTGCTGCGGAACGGGCGACAGATCGACCATGCGACGGTCGTGGGGTTGGAGGGCGAGCGGTTCGCCGAGGTGGACTACGGCGACTATCGCGTGGTCGGCCATCGCATCGAGTCGGACCTGGTGCGCCAGACGGTGGACGTGCCCGGGCCGGGCCGGGCCTACTTCACGACCGATCGCGACTTCGGCGGCGGCGAGCTGGCGAAGTCGGAGACGGCCAAGGTGCGCTGGCTGCGGGCGAAGATCCGCGGACAGGAGAACACCGCGGTGTTCGACGGGGCGATTCAGGCCGATACGTCGTCGCACACGATGCGGAGCGACCGGCTTTCGATCGTGCTGGGGCAGCTGCCGCGGCGGCCGCGCCCGGCGCCTTGACCGAGTCGCGCCCTGGTAGCGCGGCTGAAGCAGCCGGGGCTGCCGCTGGTGGGCGGGTATGAGAAATTCGGGTTCCTGCTGCGCGACGCGGGCCGCGGCGCGTGGGCGATGGTGTCGCCGTCGCTGCCGCTCGGCGATTGTCGCCGGTGCCGCCGCGAAGCCCGGCGACAGCCGCGGCACGGCCCGCGCCGCCGGAGCTGCTGGTGCACCCGGCAGCCGGTGCGGGTGATTGCGTCGGGGGCGGCCGAGGCGGATTTCGGTCGATCCGGCTGCACGGGAAGGACCGGCTGCTGTCGCGGGTGACGCTGCGCGGCGACCAGATCGTGGTCGACCTGAAGCGCCAGACGATGAACATTCCCGGGCCAGGGGCGCTTCTGATCGAAGACTACGCTTTCGGCGAGCGGCGGAAGCGCGGCGGACCGCAGCAGAGCGTGTCGATGTTCACGACCGGCGACTCGGGGCCGAGCCAGACGGCCTTCCACTGGGCGAACGGCATGAGCTATTTCGTCGACCAGGCGCTGGTGAAGTTCGACCGGCAGGTGTCGATGCGGCATGTGAGCGGCGACTACCTGATGGCGAAGGACGAGCTCGCCCAGGCCATGCGGCTCGACCCGTTGAAGATCAAGCTGCCGCCGGGCCGCAAGGCCGACCTGAGCTGCGACGACCTGATGGTCCAATTTCTCCAGTCGCAGGCGGCCGCGGCGGCGCCGCAGGCGCTGGACGTGCGCGGGGCCGACTTGCGGCAACTGGTGGCGAGCGGCACGGTGCACCTGCAAGAGGGCACCAAGTCGCTGATGGGCGACCGGCTGACGTTTTCGCGCGACACGAACCGCGTCGCCGTCGAAGGCTCGGACCAGTTCGAGGCGCGCATCTTCGACCAGGATGAGCAGTCGCAGCGGTTCAACATGTGGCGCGGGCCGGTGCTGGTGTGGGACCGGGCGACGAATCGCATCGAGTCGCCGAACGCGACGGTGATGTCGCGCGGGCGCTGAGTCGCAGCCCGGCCCCACCCGCCCGGGGGCGCGCGCTACGGCAACAGTACTTGCATGAGCGCCTGAATGTCACGTCCGTCTGCGAATCCGTCTTCATTCACGTCGGCCCGTGACAGGTGGCAGTCCGGCCAGGCGGCGATGTAGCCGTCGGGATCGGTCAGGGCTTGTGCCAACAGGGGCGCATCGCCCACGTCCACCACGTCGTCGCAGTTGAGATCGCCGGGCAGACCCGGCAACAGCGTCGCCTCGGCGACTTCGACGGCCTCGAGGAAGAGCGGATCGGTGCTGGAGACCTCCTTGCCGATGAGCAAGAAGAACAGCTCCGAGGTGGCCAGCGCGTTGCTGGTGAGCTGGAGCGGCAGGGCATAGACACCGGCCGGGCCGCCGCCGGCCGCAACCCCGTCGCCAAGCAGCGTGTAGTCGACGTGGGAGTGATCGCCGATGGCGTTGAAGGTGTAGAAGTCGAATCCGCCGACTGGTGCGGCGGCTGTCACCCGAAGGTCCATCTCGTGCGCGAGGGCGAGCTGCGGCACCGGGCCAGGCTGAGGTGGGCCGAACGCCTCATCGACGGTAATGAAGGTTGTCGTCACGTCATCGTAATAGAGCAACGGTCCGGCGATGTTGAAGCCGAACGTCGTGCCGGCGGCGACGTTTCCGTTTCCGTCGCGGCGCACCTCGAAGCCGGGGAATTCCGTCGTGAAAATGCCGAGCAGGTCCTCCAGCTCGGTGGCGAACAGGCGGAACGGTTCGTAAGTCGTCGGGCTGACGTCGTTGTCGCTGGTGTACGTGGCGACCTGGCCGTTGACGTTGCCGATCCAGACGCGCGAGCCGGCATGTCCGAAGACGGACGCCGCCGCGCCCAACAACACGAACGAGGCAATCAGAGCCGATGTAAACGATTTCATGATCGATTCCCTTCAGGGGGGTTGTGAAGTTGAACTCTCGAACGATGGCAGGAACAGATTCAGCGTCGGGCTCGAGTACACGCGGCGAATCGAGAGCGATTCGGCGTGGCCGTCGAGGAACGCAAAATTCAGCACGGCATCCCAGTCCTGCGGCCGGCCGCCGTGCCGACCCAGCGACAGCTGCTTGTCGATCAGTGCGATCGACAATTGCGGCGCGAGGGCGATGTAAAAATCCTCGGCATGAATGTGATCGCTGCCGGCGTAGGCGCCGATTTCCGCCAGTTCACCGAGATGAATGACGGACGCGGATCGCGCCACCTGCGACACTTTTCGCAGGGGTGTCGCCCCGAACGGTGCGTGCGTCGGGCTCAGGTAGTCATTGACGCCGTAACTGGTGCTCCGCAGTCGTGGCGGATTGGTCGAGGGCAGCGGCTCGTCGAAGTACCGGCTCCGATCGAGGGGGCAGCGGCGAGCCTCGGGCAGCGCACCGAACGCCTCGAGCGGGCCGATCCACGAGCCTTGCACCGTCCCGTCGCCGGCCGCGATGAGCAGGTCTTCCTCGCCGGCCGCGTAGGCAAGCTGGGCGACCTCCAGGTTGCGCAGGTGCGCGGCGCACCGCATGCGCATCGCCGACAGCCGCCCGCCGTTCAGCGCGGGCAGCAGGATGGCGATCAGCGCGGCGATAATGCTGACAACGGTCAGCAGCTCGATGAGGCTGGCGCCTCGGCGAGTCATTGACACACCTGCGAACCAGACGCGTGAGAATCTCGGCAGCGATTGAGTGCGTCAGGCAGGACGAGGCGGGTCTGGTTCCGGCTGGAGGGAGCGACTTGGGGGGGCCGATTGGGGCAACGGTCGCATGGTCAACCCGAGCGGCCGCAAGCGCGGGGCCTGCGGCAACAGTCGCGGCGCCCAGACTCCGAGCTTCACGAACGACTGTGCGACCTCGCCGGAGCAGCCGGCGGATCGCACGCGCAGTCCGGTTTCACCGGCGGACGGCGTGAGAGACGTTGCGTCACTCGCGCTCGAACAGCAGGCGGGCGCAGGGTCGTCCCGCGGCGCGGCGGACCGCGGATAGCAGCAGCAGTGTTCGCGGCAGCTGGCCGCCGAGGTGCAGCCGCAGAGATGACCGCGGCAGGGAAACCACTCGGCGGACGCGAACAGGCCCGGCGCGCGGGCAGCGACAGGGACGCGCAGACCCGTGGTCGCGGCAAGCAGCGCGACCGCGACGACCAGTGCCCGGAGCCGGTGCGAACAGTTGTACATCACGCTTCCCGGGGCCCGGGCGGATGCTATGGGCCGGGTGTGCCGGGGTCAACTCCGGTCGGACGTGCGCGGCGGGCGAATCTTCGCTAAAATCGGCGCGATGGACATCGCCCGGATTCGCAACTTTTCGATCATCGCCCACATCGACCACGGCAAGAGCACGCTGGCCGACCGGCTGCTGGAGCGCTGCGGCGCGGTCGAGAAGCGCGAGATGCGCGAGCAATATCTCGACGACATGGAGCTGGAGCGCGAGATGGGCATCACCATCAAGGCGAACCGCGCCACGCTCAACTACACCTACGCGCCGCCGCCGGACGTCGCCGGGCGACCGGCCGCCGGGCGCTACATGCTCAACCTGATCGACACGCCGGGGCACGTGGATTTTCACTACGAGGTGAGCCGGGCGCTGGCCGCATGCGAGGGAGTGCTGCTGCTCGTGGATGCGTCGCAGGGCATCGAGGCGCAGACGCTGGCGAACGCCTACAAGGCGGTCGAGGCCAACCTGTTCATCGTTCCGGTCATCAACAAGATCGACCTGCCGTCGGCGCGGCCGTACGACATCGCGCAGGAGTTGGAGAACACGCTCGGGCTGCCGGCGGAAGAGGCGCTGTTCGTTTCGGCGAAGACCGGCCAGGGCATGGACACACTGCTGGATGCGATCGTCGAGCGGCTGCCCGCGCCGAAGGGCGACCCGGCCGCGCGGCTGAAGGCGCTGATCTACGACGCCAAGGTCGATCCGCACCGCGGCGTCATCTGCCATCTGCGCGTGTTCGAGGGAACGATCCGCCGGGCGGACAAGCTGCGGCTGATGGCGGTCGGGCGGACCTATCACGCCAGCGACATCGGGAAGTTCCTGCCGAAGATCACCAGCAGCGAGACGCTCCAGGCCGGCGAGGTGGGCTACCTGTTCGCGAACATCAAGACGATTCACGACGTGAACATCGGCGACACGGTGACGCTCGAGGACGACCCGATCGAGCACGCGCTGCCCGGCTACCAGGAGCCGCAGCGGATGGTGTTCTGCGACTTTTTCCCCGGGCCGGGCACGACCAGCGTGCAGCTGCGCGAGGCGCTCGAGAAGCTGTGGCTGAACGACAGCAGCTTCAACTTCGAGCCGACCAGCAGCGCCGCGCTGGGCACGGGCTATCGCTGCGGGTTTCTCGGCCTGCTGCACATGAAGATCATCCAGGAGCGGCTGGAGCGCGAGAGCGACGTGGACCTGGTGCAGACCGCGCCGACCGTGCCGTTCGAGGTGGTGCTGCGCGACCGCAAGGTGCTGCGGGTCGAGTCGCCGGCCGACATGCCGGGGGCCGACAAGTACGAGGAGATTCGCGAGCCGATGATCCGCGCGGAGATCATCGTGCCGGCGCGGTGCATCGGCGGACTGATGGAGCTGTCGGAACAGCGGCGCGGCGAGCTGAAGAAGACGGAGTATCTGTCGCCCGAGCGGGTCGTGCTCACCTACGAGTTCCCGATGTCGGAGGTGATCTACGACTTCTACGACCGGCTGAAGAGCATCACCAGCGGCTATGGCACGATGAACTACGACGTGATTGGCTACAAGGCGGCCGACCTGGTAAAGCTCGACATCCTGGTGAACGCCACGCCGGTCGATGCGCTGTCGGTGGTGGTGCACCGCAGCAAGGCCGAGTGGCGCGGGCGGCGGCTGATCAGCCGGCTGCGGAAGGAGATTGCGCGGCACCAGTTCGAGATTCCGCTGCAGGCGGCGGTCGGGGCGAAGGTGATCGCGCGCGAGACGATCAAGGCGGTGCGGAAGGACGTGACGGCCAAGTGCTACGGCGGCGACGTGACGCGGAAGCGGAAGCTGCTGGAGAAGCAGAAGGAAGGCAAGAAGCGGATGAAGCAGGTGGGCATGGTGGCGATTCCGCAGGAGGCGTTCATGGCGGTGCTGGATCCGGGGGATGAGGAGTAGTCCAACGATGCGGCGGGATGCGCCTGGTCTGCAATGGGCGTGCTGCCTTGAATCAACTGGCTGTTTGCCCGAGGACAGGCGGTGGCCGATTGCAGTGATGCGGCGGCGAACGTTCGTCGAGCAAATCCGAATGCGCGAAAGGTGGCAGCACGGTCGTCGTTTTTGCTGATGGGACCACTCGGACCGTCAGATGCTACCGCGAGACCGACGCGCGCTGGGCTGTGCGGTCGCCGCTGCGGCGGTGTTCCTGGCATGCTTCGGAATCGAGGTTCTCGCACTGCGAGAGTGGCGGGCCCCGACGTTGGCGGCCTGGGCGCAGGTCTGCCTCGGCGACACGGCCGATGCGGTCGTGGCCAAGCTGGGTCGGCCGCTGCGCGACATCGCCGCGGCCGAGGCGCCGGCAGACTATTACCTTTCCGGCTACGGCTGCAAGCGGCGGCCGATCACGGGGCGGGTGATGCTCTATTCAAAGGCTGACCTGGTGCTGTACGTGTGGTTCGATCGGGCCGGGCGTGTGGAGGACACGTTCATGGCGTCGAGCTAAGTCGACTGTCGCTCGGCGGTCGCCGCGACGGCGAACGTCACCGGCCCGGTGATCGGTCCCGCCGCCAGCAGCAATGCGAGGTAGCTGGCCCGCTCGAT
This sequence comes from Phycisphaerae bacterium, assembly GCA_046350375.1. Classification (GTDB taxonomy): domain Bacteria; phylum Planctomycetota; class Phycisphaerae; order UBA1845; family UTPLA1; genus JAXMAO01. Next base: position 16,368 of record JAXMAO010000006.1, on the reverse strand, counting down.
CGGCAGGTCGCCGCAGCCGAGGGCCGACTGAAGGCCCGCGATGTTGGCGACCGTCGGTCCTTCAATCTCTACAAACCGGCCAATTCGCGGCAGCTCGTCCAATTCGACCAGGCAGTCGCCGATCCGCCAGCTCTCGCGGCGTTTCTCGAACAGGAAGCACTCGACGAAGCCGAGGTTCGCCAGCAGCTCGGCAGCGCGGTCGGCATCGGCCATTTCCAGTTCGCACTCGGGGCGCTGCTTGAGCGGGCCGGGCTTCAGCGGCCCCTTGAAGGTGATCGTGGGCGGGCGGGCCGGGCCGTCAAGGATCGTCACGCTTCGCACGCGCAGGCCGTAGCCCGCGCGGCGCAGCGACTCGTCCGGACGATCGAAGAAGCGATTGCGCTCGACGACGCGCCCGACGTAGGCCGCGCCGATCGCCCGCAGCCGGTCGCGCAGGGCGGCGAAGTCGTCGAAGCGGAATTTGGCTTCTGTTTCGAGCTGCGGCTCAGGCATGTGCGGTCCCGTGGCGACAGATCCAACCAGACACGGAGTCAGCCCCCCACCACGTTCACCAGCCGGCCTTTGATGACGATCACCTTGCGGACCGTCTTGCCGGCCAGGCGGGCCTGCACCTTGTCGTTGGCGCGGGCGGCCGATTCGAGGGCGACCTCGTCGGCGCCGGCCGGAACGGTGATGGTCGCCGCCAGCTTGCCGTTGACCTGCACGGCGATCTCGACCTGGTCATCGACCACCCAGGCCGGGTCGAAGGCGGGCCAGGCCTCGAACGCCAGGCTTCCGCACCATTCGGCGCCGCGCAGCCGCTGCCACAGCTCTTCGGAGATGTGCGGGGCAAACGGCGAGAGCAGCAGGACAAACCGTTCGAGCTGGTCGCGGGCGATCGACTCGGCCTGCGTGGCGGCGTTGACGAATTCCATCATCGCGGCGATGGCGGTGTTGAAGGCCATGCGATCCAGGTCGTCGGTCACCTTCCGGACGAGCTTGTGCAGGGCGCGCTCGAGCGGCGGATTCACGGCGCCGCCCGCGCCCGGTTGCAGCTTGGCGGAGAGCGAGCCCGTCTGCGGATCGACCACCAGCCGCCAGGCGCGCTGCAGGAATCGGAACACGCCCGGCACGTCGCGCGGGTTCCACGGCTTGCTGGCCTCGAGCGGGCCCATGAACATCTCGTACAACCGCAGCGAGTCGGCGCCGTAGTCGGCCACGACGTCGTCGGGGTTGACGACGTTTTTCAGGCTCTTGCTCATCTTCTCGACCGCGCCGGCCAGTTTCTCGCCGGTCTGCTTGTGGAACGCACCGTCGTCGCGGAAGTCGATCTCGTCGTAGCCGATCGGCACGCCGCGCCCGTCGCGATAGGCGAACGCGCGGATCATTCCCTGGTTGAACAGCCGGCCGAACGGCTCGGGCGTGCTGACGTGGCCGAGGTCGAACAGCACCTTGTGCCAGAAGCGGGCATAGAGCAGGTGCAGCACGGCGTGCTCGGTGCCGCCGACGTACAGGTCCACGCCGCCGGCGTGCGGCGTGCCGTCCTTCTTCTTCGAGACGAACCAGTAGCGCTCGGCCTGGCGGCCGCACATGGCCGATTCGTTCCGCGGGTCGGCGAAGCGCAGGTAATACCAGCACGAGCCGGCCCAGTTCGGCATGGTGTTCAACTCGCGCCGCGCGGCGCGGCCGCAGTCGGGGCAAACGGTGCGCGTCCAGCCGGTGGCGCGGGCCAGCGGCGGCTCGGGGTCAGCCTGCGACTCCTCGGCCATCGCGGTCGGCTGGAAGTTGTCCATGTCCGGCAACGTCACCGGCAGTTGCGAGTCGGGAACGGCAACCGGGCCGCAGACGCCGCAGTGCACGATCGGGAACGGCTCGCCCCAGTAGCGCTGGCGCGAGAAGAGCCAGTCGCGCAGCTTGTAGTTCACGCGGCGCTCGCCGATACCCTGCTCAGCCAGCCAGCCGATGATCTTCTCTTTCGCGGCCGGCGTGGGCAGGCCGTTGAAGTCGCACAGGCCGTGAACGCCGGGTGGCGGCGAGTTGACCGCCACGCCATCGTCGACGTACCCGGCCCAGTCCACGCCCGCGGGCGGCTGCACGACCTGGAGCACCGGCAGATCGAACCGCCGCGCGAACTCGAGGTCGCGCGTGTCGTGGGCCGGCACACCCATGATCGCGCCGGTGCCGTAGCCCATCAGCACATAGTCGGCCACCCAGATCGGAATTCGCGCCCGCGGGTCGTCGGCCGGCCAGACCGGGTTGATCGCGTACACGCCGGTGAAGACGCCGGTCTTGTCCTTCGACTCGGCGAGCCGGGCCTGCTCGTCCTTGCTCGCGGCGGCGGCGACGTAGCGCCGCACGGCGTCGCGCTGGGCCGGCGTGGTGAGCGACTCGACCAGCGGATGTTCGGGGGCGAGCACCATGTAGGTCGCGCCGTAGAGCGTGTCGGGGCGGGTGGTGAAGACCTCGAGCGTGTCCTCGCTGTCGGCGAGCGGGAAAAAGATCTCGGCGCCGACGCTGCGGCCGATCCAGTTGCGTTGCATCAGCTTGACCGACTCGGGCCAATCGACGTGCGCCAGGTCGTCTTCCAGCCGCTGCGCGTAGGCGGTGATGCGGAGCATCCACTGCTTGAGCGGCCGCCGGAAGACGGGATGATCACCGCGCTCCGATCGGCCGTCGGCGGTCACTTCTTCGTTGGCGAGGACGGTACCCAGCGCCGGGCACCAGTTGACCGGCACCTCGGCCAGATAGGCGAGGCGATGGCGGTCGATGAGGTCGCGCTGCTCTTCGCGCGGAAGCTCGTGCCAGAACCGCAGGCCGGGGCGGACGCCCATCTGCTGCTGCCGTCCGCCGAGCGGCGCGGCGCGGAACTCGCCGTTCATGTCAACGAGCAAGCGCTCGTTTTCCAGCGACTTGACGAGCGCGGCGATGGGGCGCGCCTTGCCTTCGGCCGGGTCGTAGTAATGATTGAAGAGGAGGAGGAAAATCCACTGCGTCCAGCGCACGTAATCGTCCGCGGTCGTTTGAAACTCGCGCGACCAATCGTACGAGAAGCCCAGTCGTCGCAACTGTTCGCGAAAGCGGGCGATGTTCCGCTCGGTGGTAATCCGCGGATGCGTGTTGGTCTCGATGGCGTACTGCTCGGCCGGCAGCCCGAACGCATCCCAGCCCATCGGGTGCAGCACGTTGAAGCCCTTCATCCGGCGATAGCGAGCCAGGATGTCGGTGGCGGTGTAGCCCTCGGGGTGGCCGACGTGCAGTCCGGCGCCACTGGGGTAGGGAAACATGTCGAGCACGTAGTATTTCGGCCGGGCGGCGTCGAAGCCGGACTCGCCGGGGTTGGGCGTGCGAAACGTCTGCCGCTCCTGCCAGAACTGCTGCCACTTGGGCTCGATCGAATTGAAATCGTAGTGCGTATCCATCGGCATCCTGCATGGCCCGCCGCGTGCGGGCCGTCCGACGGCATTCTACGACGGGACCGAGAATTCGACAGCCGGGCCGGCCGCCACCCGGCCGTCGGCGCGCGATGTTGCGAAACGGCATCGCGCGGTGCACGGGCCGATCCATCGCAAGACCGGCCCACAATCGCCGCCGCTGCCTGCCTCCGGCATCGATCGGCGCACTCGGCGCGGTGGCGTTTCGTCAACGCGCCGGCAAACTCCGCAGCGGACGTCCTTCTTCGCAAACGCCGCTGCGGCCGAGAATCTCGCCTGGCCCATGCCCGCGGGCCGGTGCGACGCAATTCGGCGGGCCACTCGACGCCTCGGCACGGGCGTTGCTCCTCCTCGCACCGTCCGCGACACGCGGATGAGCGCACCGGAAGCCGGGCCCAGCCTGCGCGGCTGATCGCCCGACTCGAGAAAGGATGGGGAACGTGGACGAGCAAGCCTTCCAGGCGAAGTTGGCGGAACTGGTGGCCGAGATCGGCACGCTGCCGGAAGACGAGCGCGCCAAGCTCGAGGTGCTGGCCAACGAAACGCGACAGCGCCACGAGAAGCTGAAGCAGACCGTTTCGAGTCTGCAAGAGAGCCTCGACTACCTGCGGCTGGCGATCAAGTACCTGCTCTTTGATCTCGAGGCCACGCGCCGCGAGAACGGATATCTCCGCAAGATGCTCGAGGAGGATCCCGAGCAGTAGGCGCTGCGGCGCCGACGGAGCCGGTTCGGCGCGCAACACCGACCCGACGAGGGACGATCCGAACCTACTGCCAAGCGGGATTGGGTCAATCGCGGTCGGCACGGCGCGTCCGACCCCTCGTGAACCGATTTTTCAGTGCGGAGGGGGGATTCGAGCACGCCCGCAAGGGGCGTGCTCGTTTTCTTTTGCATCCGCGCCGCGCACGCTAGGGGCAGGCCGGGTTCGGATCGCCGATGCCGACAACCTTGCGAATGAACAGGTCGAGATCGATCGACAGGTCCAGCAGCCCGTCGGCGTCCATGTCGGCACAGCCGCAGCCGGGCGCGACGACCGGCGCCGGACCGGCGAGGATGCAGGCGACATACTGCTGCACGTCGGCGCCGTCGACACGATTGTCGCCGTTCATGTCGCCGCGGCAGGTGGTGCAGAGCGTCGGAGCCGGCGGCGCCTCGACCGCGCCCACGTCGCACTGCGCGATGCCGTTGCCGTCGCCGTCGGTCGGGCGCGGCAGCAGACACTCGTCATCGACCAGGATGTTGCCGGCCAGATCGAAGCACGCACCACGATCGATCGCGGGACTGCCCGCCAGCGGCGCGCGGACCTGCGTCGGCCCGCACGGAATCAGCGGCGTCAGCAGCGGGTTGATCGGCGTGGCGATCGTCCCGAACTGATCGGCGGGCGCGGGCAGCATGCCAGTGCCGTCGACGTTGATGTTGAACCCGGCGGACGCGACGGGCGACAGCGCCGCGACGTTGTTGCCGGGCGGCGCCGGGGCGCTGTCCAGAATCGAGCCGAGCACCTGCATGACCGGCGTGGTGCCCAGCGAGTTGCCGTTGCAGAGCGAGTGGCCGATCGCGCCAAGGTTGCCCGCTACGGTCGAGGCGCTGAGCTCGACGCGGGCGTCGAAGTCGTTGTAGATCGCGCCGCCGTAGCCGAGCGGGGCGCGGTTTCCGCTGAAGGTGCAGTTCACGGCGCGAACCACGCCGGCCGGGTTCTGGTTGTAGACCGCCCCGCCGCCGAGCGCACTGGCGATCGATCCATCCGACCGATTGCCGCTGAACTCGGAGTGCTTGACCTCTACCGTTCCGGCGTTCGCGATCGCCCCACCGAGCGCGGTCGCGACGTTGTTGCGAAAGGCCGTGGCGTCGACGGTGAGTGAACCGCCGAACTGAATGTTGACCGCCCCGCCGGCGTTCGCGGCGCTGTTGTCGACCAGCGTCGAGCCGGTCCCGAGGCTGAGGGAGCCGCCATTCTGGACGGCTGCCGCCCCGCCGTTTCCGCCGCCGACGGCGTTGTTCCGAATGGCCGTCAGCCGGCCAATGACGACCGGGCCGGAGGTCGCCAGGCCGCCGCCCTGCACGGCGTTATTCAGTTGCACGGTGGCGTCGGGGATATTGGCCGCGGCGCCGGGCGAAACGCGCAGCGCGCCGCCGCGATTGTTCGACTGATTGCCTTCGGCAAACAGCAGGCCGCTGAACGAGCCGCCGGCGTCGAGGTACATGCCGCCGGCGTCGTCGCCGGCCGTATTCTGAAACAGGCTCAGCAGCCCGGCCGCACTGCTCGTAATCTGCCGGCTGGACCAGATGCCGCCGCCGTCGGAGGTCGCGAAGCAGTCGCGAACTTCCACGCCGACGACTTGCAATCGCCCGCCCTGAATCAGCGCGCCGCCTCCGTTGGTGCCCGTGGCGCCCGACGCGCGGCCGCTCTGAAGCGTGATTCCCACCAACTCGACCAGCAGCCCGGCCGGTGCGGCGGCGGGAACGTGCAGGACACGGTCGGGCTGTCCGGGCGGAAGCGTCGATGCGTCAATGACCACCGAGCCGGGCCCGCTCCCGACGATGTGCAGCTCGGCCAGCGGTGCAGTCGGGTTGACGTCTAGGTCGCCGTTCACGCAGCTGTCGTCGATGCCGCCGCGCGTCAGCGGGAAGGTGCCGTTGATGGAGAAGCCAATGTTGACGATGCCGGCGTCGGCGTTGGCCTCCATGATGGCCGCGCGAAGCGAGCAGCGGCCATTCGCGTCCTGGCAAAGGCCGTCGCCGGGCACGATGTCCACCGTGTCGTTGAACGTGTCGACGACGTAGTTCTGTGCGACTGCGGCGGTCGATGTCAGGGCAACGATCGCCAGCGCCGCAGCCAGCGAAGAGGCAGTCTTCTGCCGCATCCGGACCCTCCTGGCGGCCGCACGTCCCGCTGACATGGCTGCCAGCAATTCATCGTATCGTGCGGCCTGCTCTGTCCGGTAGACGAAACTGCCCGCCCGGCGGACGCTGAAAAAGAGCGCATCGGTCCGCCACTCGCGCCCGTCGCCGGGACAAACCGTCCCGGCCTGTCCGCGCCACGCCATTCCCGCCGGCCGCCGCCCGCTTGGTGGGTGGTGCTGGTTCGCTTACAATTCCACGCCTGTCGGCCAAGAGAACCCGGACCCATTTCGCAGGAGGCCAGTCCATGACGACCGCCACGCTCACCCCGTCCGACCGCAAGGTCAAAGTCGGGGCCACCCAGTTGCTCATCAACAACGAGTGGACCGACTCCGCGTCGCGCAAGACGTTCGACACGATCGACCCCGCCACCGGCGACGTGATCTGCAAGGTCGCCGAGGCCGACCAGGCGGACGTCGACCGCGCCGTCAAGGCCGCGCGGGCCGCGTTCGAGGCCGGCAGCAAGTGGTCACGCATGTCGGGCACGCGCCGCGGGGCGCTGCTGTTGAAGCTGGCCGAGCTGATCGAGCAAAACGCCGACGAGCTGGCGAAGCTCGAATCGCTCGATAACGGCAAGCCCTACGCGGTCGCCAAGGCCGCCGACCTGCCGCTCACGGCCGCCTGCTACCGGTACTTTGCCGGCTGGGCAGACAAGATTCACGGCAAAACCATCCCGGTCAACGGGCCATACTTCTGCTACACGCGGCTCGAGCCGGTGGGCGTCTGCGGACAGATCATCCCGTGGAATTTCCCGCTGCTGATGCAGGCGTGGAAGCTGGCACCGGCGCTGGCGTGCGGCAACACCGTGGTGCTCAAGCCGGCCGAGCAGACACCGCTGACGGCGCTGCGCGTCGGACAGCTGATCGTCGAGGCCGGCTTCCCGCCGGGCGTGGTGAACATTCTGCCCGGTTTCGGCCCGACGGCGGGCGCGGCCATCAGCCGGCACATGGACGTCGACAAGGTCGCGTTCACCGGCTCGACCGAGGTTGGCAAGCTGGTGATGGAGTCGGCCGCGAAGAGCAACCTGAAGCGGGTGACGCTCGAGCTGGGCGGCAAGAGCCCGAACATCGTCTTCGCCGACGCCGACATGGACGCGGCGATCGAGGGCAGCCACTTCGCGTTGTTCTTCAACCAGGGGCAGTGCTGCTGCGCCGGGTCGCGGCTGTTCGTCGAGGAGAAGTGCTACGACGAATTCGTCGCCAGAGCGTCGAGTGGGCCCGCAGCGCCGTACTGTCGGCGACCCCCTCGACGCCAAGACCGAGCAGGGCCTGCAGGTCGACCAGGAGCAGTTCAACAAGGTGATGGGCTACATCGACGCCGGCAAAGCCGCGAGCGCCAAGCTGCTCGCGGGCGGCGGCTGCAAAGGCGAGCGCGGCTTCTTCATCGAGCCGACCGTCTTTGCCGACGTGAAGGACGGAGATGAAGATCGCCCAGGAGGAGATCTTCGGCCCGGTGATGAGCATCATCAAATTCAAGGACATCGCCGAGGTCGTGCAGCGCGCCAACCGCACGCTCTATGGGCTGGCTGCCGCCGTCTGGACGCGACATCACCAAGGCCCACGCCATTGCCAACGGCGTGCGGGCCGGCACCGTCTGGGTGAACTGCTACGACGTGTTCGACGCCGCGGCGCCGTTCGGCGGCTTCAAGCAGAGCGGCATCGGCCGCGAACTGGGTGAGTATGGCCTGCAGCAATACAGCGAAGTGAAGACGGTCACCATCGCTTCATCGATTCTGCCGACGACCCCGGGCGCCGGCGCCCGCCGCGGCTTGATCGCAGTTCTGGACATTCGGTAGATTGGATCGTTGTTTTTCGCCCACCGCGCCCGCCACGACCGATCGCCGCAGTTTTCCTTCGCCGGGAGTAGGCCAGGACCGCGTCCCCCACACAGGCTCGGAAAGCCGCTTGCGTATGCAGGCCGAGACGCACAGTGTGACTCAGCCGCTGCTGGCGGCGGCCGGACGAGGCGACCTCGACGCGTGGAGCCGCCTCGCCCCGCTGATCTACACCGAGCTGAAATCTCTGGCCGAAGCGGCGATGCGTTCCGAGCGGGTCGGTCACACGCTCCAGCCGACGGCGCTGGTGCACGAGGCCTTCCCGCGCCTCGCCGCGCAGGACCGCGCCGCCTGGAACAACCGTCACCACTTCCTCGGCCGCCGCCGAGGCAATGCGGCGGGTGCTGGTCGATCACGCTCGCCGGGCGCCTGGCCGACAAAGCCGGCGCTGGCCGACCAGCGCGACGATCGACGGGCTGGACGCCACGCTGCTCGCCTTCGAACAAGCGCTCGACCGATGCGCGCCATGCTCGACGACGCCTTGTCGCGCCTCGCCACGATCGACGCGCAGCAGCGCGGCATCGTCGAGCGTGCGGTTCTTCGGCGGCCTGACGACCGAGGAATCGGCCGACGTGCTGGGCGTCTCGCCGTCGACGGTCGAGCGCGCCTGGGCGTATCGCCCGCGCCTGGCAGCGCGCGAGCCGTCGCCGCGCCAGCTGATCCGGGACGCGCCCGGGTGCATCGCCATGGACGCCTTGACGCCGCAGCGCTGGTTGCGCGTGAACGAGCTGTTCGACGCCGCCCTGCGCCTCGAGGCCGGTCGGCGGACCGATTTCCTCAATATCCAGTGCGGCAGCGACCTGGCACTGCGCGACGAGGTCCTCTCGCTGCTCGAGTTCGATCGGCCCGCAGGCGCCTTCCTCAGCAGTCCGACGCGCACGCAGACCGCGATTCCATCCGGTGCAACGGGCGGACTCGGCAGGCGGCCGACTCCGACCGGCGGCGCCACGGCGGGCGCCTATCGCCTGATACGCGAGATCGGCGCCGGCGGCATGGGCGCGGTCTGGCTGGCCGAGCGCGGCGACGGCGAGTTCCGCAAGCAGGTCGCCGTCAAGCTCATCCGGCGCGGCATGGACTCGAACGAAGTCCTGCGCCGATTCCGCCACGAGCGCCAGCTGCTCGCGGGCCTCGTGCATCCGAACATCTGCCGGCTGATTGACGGCGGCGCCGCACCCGACGGCCGGCCGTTCCTGGTGATGGACCTGGTCGCTGGCCAGCCGCTGGACGACTATTGCGATCGGCGCCGCCTGACGATCCGGCAGCGCGTCGAACTGTTCATTCAGGTGGCCGACGCGGTGCAGTTCGCCCATCAGAACCTGGTCGTTCATCGCGACCTGAAGCCGTCCAACATTCTGGTCAGCGACGGCGGCGTTCCGACCCTGCTCGACTTCGGCATCGCCAAGGTGCTCTCGCCGACAGACCCCGATCGCGGTCGCACGCAAACCGCGAACAGCAACTTCCTGACGCCCGAGTACGCCAGTCCCGAGCAGGTTCGCGGCGATCCGATCTCCACCGCGAGCGACGTCTATTCCCTGGGCGTCGTGCTGTATCGCATCCTCAGCGGCCGGCCGCCCTACCGGCTCGACGGCCTGGGGCTGCCCGAGCTGGCGCGCGTCGTCTGCGAGGAGATGCCTCCCCGGCCCAGCCGCGCCGTCGTCGAACCGCCGCCCGCGCGAGCCGCGCCGCCGGGCGGTGCGGCGCCGGCCGACATCGCCCGGGCGCGCGGCTGTGATGTCGCACGGCTCTGCCGGCAGCTCTCGGGCGACCTGGACACCATCGTGCTGCGGGCGCTCGCGAAGGACGCGGCCCGGCGTTACGCCTCGGTCGACCAGCTCGCCGCGGACCTGCACCGCTACCTGGCCGGCCGGCCGGTCAGCGCGCGGCCCGACAGCCTGCGCTATCGCGCGGTGAAATTCGTCGCCCGAAACCGGCTGGAGGTCGGGGCGATCGCGGCATCGCTGGCGCTGGTGGTGGTGGTCGCGGGACTGGCCTTCGTTCGCGTTCGCGAGGAGCGCGATCAGGCGCTGCGGGCCCGGTCGCAGGAGGCGGCCGCACGCCAGGCGGCGGCCACGGCGGCGCAGACGGCCGTGGCGAAGGCCGACGTCGCGGCGGAAGTGATGCAGTTCCTGCTCACGATGCTCGCCTCGGCCGACCCCAACAAGTCGCCGCGGCGCGACCTTACCGTGCGCCAGGTGGTGGATGCCGCCGCGGCGCTGCTCGACACGCCGTCGACGCGGCAGGCCGAGGTCGAGGCCACGCTGCGGGGCGCGATCGGCAACGTGTATGAGAATCTCGGCCTGGTCGATCTGGCACTCGTCCACCATCGTCGCGCCCTGGCGCTGCGGGGCAAAGTCTTCGGTGAATCCAGTCCCGAAGCCGGCCTGGCGTTGCACAACCTGGCGCTGGCAGAGCAGTCGCACGGCGAGTTCCGCGCGGCGATCGAACACTTTGAACAGGCGGTGGCGATCTGCAGGGCCCGCGCCGGCGATGATCCGCCCGACCTGGCCGTCACGCTCAGCCAGCTCGCCGGCGCATACGCCGACGCAGGCGACGCTTCGGCCGCGCTGCGCTGCGTGAACGAAGCACTGGCAATTCACGAACGCTGTCGCCCGCCCGACCACGCCGACATCGCGTTCGACCTAGGAATGCGCGGCCGTGTGCTGACCCTCACAGGCGACGCTCGAACCGCCGAAGAGAGCCTCCGCCGCGCGTTGAAGATCCACCGAGACAGCGGACGCGGCGATTCGCTCGCATTGTCGGCGACGCTGAACAAGCTCGGGGCGACGCTCTTGTCCGTGGATCGTTACGCCGAGGCCGAGCCGTTGCTGCGCGAGGCGCTCGAGATCGACCGCCGCGTCGCCGGCCCCGACCATCCGCAGGTCGCGTCAGACCTCGGCAACCTGGGCCTGCTCCTCAATGCTCGCGGCCGCGCCGCCGAGGCCGAGCGCGCCCTGCGCGAGTCGCTCGAGATCCGCCGCAAACGGCTGGGCGACGACCACCCGGATACGGCCGTCTCAATGAGCAATCTCGGAAACGTGCTGCTCGATCGCGGGAAGGCGGCCGAGGCCGAGCCGCTCTGCCGCACGGCCGTCGAGGTTCTTCGAAAAGCCTTCGGCGAAACACACCCCGCCGTCGCGAGCAGTCTCAACAACCTCGCGGTCGCGCTCGACCAGCAGGGACACCACGCCGCGGCCGAGCCCGTCTATCGCTCGGCGATCGACACCTATCGTCGCCTGCCAGGCCACCATTCCGACCAGATCGCGACAACGCTCATGTCGCTCGGCGCGTGTCTCTACTATGACCAGCGGCTCGAACCCGCCGAGGCCGCCATGCGCGAGGCGCTGACCGCCTTCCGCAAGCTGCCGGCCCGGTCCAACCCGCGCATGGCCGCGTGCGAGACGAGTCTCGCGGCGATTCTGCACGACCGCGGTCGGCACGCCGAATCTGAGCCACTCCTGGCCGATGCGCTGAGGCAATACGAATCGGCCCTGCCGGCCGATCACCCCGAGATTACGCGCGTGCAGATCGATCTGGCCCGCTGCCGGCTGACGCTCGGTCATCCGCGCGACGCCGAGCCGCTGCTGCGCCGGGCACTGGCGACGCGCGAGCGCCTCCTGCCGCCTGGACACTGGCGGATCGCCAACGTGCGGACGATTCTGGGCGAGTGCCTGGTGCAGCAGGGTCAGTTTGCAGACGCCGAACCGCTCATCGTCCCGTCAATCAAGATCATCGACGCCGCCGAGGACGCCCCGGCTGACATTCGGCAGGCGGCCCGCCAGCGCGCGGCAGAGCTCTATCGCCGCTGGGGACGCCCCGCAGACGCTCAGCGATTCGAATCAGCCACCACACTCCCCGCCGACAAACCGGTGTAGGCGCCGGCCGCCCGCGCGGCGCGCGGCTCAGCGGCCGTTGACAGCCGCCCGACTCGCCGCCGCAATAGCGGCCATGAACACGCCCACTGTCTCCGGCCGCCAATGGCTCGCGCTTGCGGCGACAAACGGACTGATCGCCGTCGCCGCCGGCGCGTTTGCCGCCCACGGGCTGCGACACCGGCTCGACGCCGAATCGCTGGCGATCTTCGAGACCGCCGCACGCTACCAGATGTACCACGCCCTGGCGCTCGGGCTGGTGGCTGCATTGCACCTGGCCGGCGCGGCGCCGATGCGCCCGATGCGAGTCGCGGCGATCGCGTTTACCCTGGGAATCCTGATCTTCTCGGGCAGCCTCTACGTCTATAGCCTGACACACTGGCGACCGGCCGCGCTCATCACGCCCGTTGGCGGGACTGCCTTCCTGGTCGGCTGGCTGATGCTGGCCGTGGTCGCATTGGGTCGATCGCGGCCGCGCTGACCGCCCGCGCGGTCCGATATCTTCGTTCCGTGCCATCCCTGCGTTCCCGTTCGCGCCTGCCGCCCGGGAATGACCGATGACAGGTCACGGTCGCGCTGGAACGACTCCAGCCGGACCGTGGAGCACGGACGCGATGAGCCACGTCAACAACCCCCACACGCAGATTCTTACCGAGGCCGGCACCAACGAGCTTGAATTGCTCGTCTTTCACTTGAACAACGGGCGATACGGGGTGAACGTCGCCAAGGTCCGCGAGATCATCACGCCGCAGCCGCTGACGCGCGTTCCATACACCCACGCGGCGGTCGATGGCGTCTTCCGCCTGCGACAGCACGTCTATCCGCTGGTCAATCTCCGCCGCTTCTTCAACATGCCGACCGCAGATCCGAAGGACGGCCGCGTGATCGTCGCCGAGTTCAACGACACGCGCCTGGGATTCCTGGTCGACCAGGTGGAGCGCATTCACCGCATCTCGTGGAAGAAGATGGCCGAGGTGCCCTGGACCAGCGAAGAGCAGGACCCGAGCGTCACCAGCGTGGCGCACATCGACGACCACATGGTGCTGATGCTCGACTTCGAGCGGATCGCGTTCCGCATCGCGGGCGTCGAAGAGCTCGAAAAGGCCACCGCGCCGACGGCCAGCCGCGAGCGCGGGGACTACCGCATCCTGCTTGCCGACGACTCGCCCATGATGCGCCGCATGCTCTCGACGGCGCTGCGCGACGCGGCCTTCGGCGACGTCCGCGTCGTCAACAACGGCCAGGAGGCCTGGGACGCCCTCGACCACGACGCCCAGCGCCACAACCTGCCCGACGCCGTTGTCACCGACATCGAGATGCCGCTGATGGACGGCCTGCACCTCACCAAGCGCATCAAGGAAGACCCGCGCCTCAAGCACGTTCCGGTGGTGGTCTTCAGCTCACTCGTGTCCGACGACAACCTCAAGAAGTGCAAGGCGGTCGGCGCCGATCGCCAGCTCACCAAGCCGCAGCTGCCGCGGCTGGTCGAGATCCTCGACGAGCTGCTGGCCGCCCGGGCCGCCGCCGTCGCGACGGCGTAACGCCCGTTTCGGCGCGGAATGCCCGGCCGCCGCCGTCATCCTTGAATTCGTCGCCCCCCTGCCGCATAGTTCCGCGGCACGGCCATGACTCAGCCCGCTGCCCCCGCACCGCCGGAGAAGAAGCGCAAGCCCGTGGGGGCGCGGTCGGTCCGCGGCCGGCTCTTCGCCGGCCTGCTCATCATCATCCCGGTCGTCATCACCACCGTCATCGTCCGGTGGGTCTTCGCGACGGCGCTCTACGCCGGCAAGCCGCTCGTGAAATACTTCATGCTCGGCCTGCAGCGCATCTTCAACACCGATGAACCGGGCAACCTCGGCTGGGCGGAGAACATCGTCGCCGTGCTGTTGACGCTCGCGATGCTCTACATCGTCGGCTGGCTCGGCTCGATCGTGGTCGGGAAGCGCCTGATCGCCGCGGCCGAGGCGCTCCTGGCACGCATTCCCCTGGTCGACACGATCTATACGTCCGCCAAGCGCATCCTCCACGCGCTCGGCGGGTCGCCCGACAAGGACGGCGAGGACAAGCAGGTCGTCGTCCTGATCGACTTTCCCTATCCGCCCCTCAAGGCCCTCGGGTTTCAGACGAATGTCGTCACCGACGCGAATTCCGGCCGGCGCTTCGCCACGGTATTCGTCCCGACCACCCCCAACCCCACTTCGGGATACATGGAACTGGTTCCGATCGAAAACGTGTCTCTCACCAACCTTAATATGGAAGAAGCGCTCTCCACCATTCTCTCGGGCGGCGCGGCCATTCCCCCGTCGCTGAAAATCGTCCCGCCCGCGCCGCCGACGCTCTCGCGGCCGCGCAGCTCGTAGCCGGCTACGAACTGCCCCGCGCCAGTCGCGCCTCCCGCTCCGGCCGCCAGCCTTCGCCGCGGGCCACGCACGTCGCCAGCACCAGGTCTCCGCTGACGTTGATGACCGTTCGCAGCATGTCGAGCACGCGATCGACGCCGATGATCAGCCCGATTCCCTCGCCCGGAACGCCGACCGTGTTCAGCAGCACCGCGATCAGCGGCAGCGATCCGCTCGGAACGCCCGCCGTTCCCACCCCCGCGAGAACCGCCATCAGCACCACCGTGAACTGCTGCCCGACCGTCAGGTGCACCCCGAACACCTGCGCCAGAAACAGCACCACCACGCCTTCGTACAGCGCCGTGCCGTTCTGATTGCCGGTCGCGCCGACCGTCAGCACGAATCGACCCACGTCATTCGGCAGCTTCAGCTCCTCGGCCGCCACCCGCAGCGACGTCGGCAGCGTCGCGTTCGACGACGACGTGCCCAACGCCGTCAGGAGGACGTCGCCGATCCGCCGGAAAAACCACGCCGGCCGAACCCGCGCCAGCCCCAGCAACACCAGCGGATAGACGCCGAAGAACAGCAGCGCCATTCCGCCGGCCGCCGTCAGCACGAACCAGCTGAGCGCCGCCAGCACGCGTCCGCCCAGCCGCGCCGTCAGCGCGAACATCAGGCAGCCCACCGCCAGCGGCGCGATCCGCATCGCGAAGCCGATGATCGCCATCGTGACGGCGTACAGCCCGTCGAGGCAGCCCAGCAGCGCCGCCTTGCGCTCCGGCGGAATCACCGTCAGCGCCGCCCCGACGAACAGCGCGAAGCACATCACCGCCAGCATTCCGCCGCCCGTCGATGTGCCGTCCAGCGCCCCCACCATTTCCTGCAATGGATTCGCCGGAATCAGGTCCAGCAGCGTGTCACGCAGTGGCTTGGCCTTGCGCGCCTGCTGCATGGCTTCGGCCGCGCCCTTGGAATACTGCGCCCGCAGAGCGTCGCGCTGCGCGGCCGGCAGCCCCGCGCCGGGCCGAATCGTGTTCACCAGCGACAGGCCGATCGCCACCGCCGCCATCGACAGCAGGCAGGTCATCATCAGCGTCCGCGCGCCGACGCGCCCCAGCCGCCGCACGTCGCCCAGTTCGTGCACCCCCAGCGCCAGCGCCGCCACCACCAGCGGCACCACGACCATGGAGATCATCCGCAGGAAGATCCGCCCGATCGGCTCGGCCACGTTGACCGCGATCCACTCGACCCGCGGCCCGCCGCCGAACGACTTCGCCGCCAACCCGATCGCCGCGCCGCCTGCCAGCCCGGCCGCGATCTTCCAGTGCACATGCGACGACTGCATGGGCGGAGATTATTCAGCCGACCCGCCGGCGAGGAAAGAGCACCATCGCCAGCGCCAGCAGCCCGGCGCTGGCCGGCTCGGGCAGGAGGACGAGGAAGGCTTCCTGATTGCCCTGCGGGTTCTTGCCCCAGCCGACGATGGCGCTGCCGTCCTGCGACACGGCGGTGGCGGCGTAGAGCCACCAGCCGGGCAGCGCCAGGCCGTAGTCTTGCACGAGCGCCGCTTCGAGCTGACGCATGCCGTGCTGCGCGTCCCAGATCATCGCGGTCGTAATGCCGCCCGGAATGCCGATCGAGCTGTCGATGCTGGCCTGGCCGACGATGAGTGAGCCGTCGCCGGAGATGCCCAGCGCTCCGCTGCGGAAGATGCCGCCGGGCAGGTCGCCCAGACCGATCATGCCGGTCGCGGCGGTCCAGCGGAAGGCCTCGCCGCCGGCGATGCCGTTGGCCTGGCCGACGACGACGGAGCCGTCGCTGGAGACGGCCAGCGCGACGCCGCCGTAGGCCGCGCCGGGGATGCGCCCCAGGCCGATCATGCCGCCGGTCTCGCTCCAGCGCATCGGCTCCGAGTCGTGGATCGAGTTGGAGCGTCCGACAACCACGCTGCCGTCACCGTTGACGGCGTAGGCCGCGCTAACGTTGGAACGCGCCGGCGTGTCGCCGAGGAGCG
>JAXMAO010000005.1:0-284709 GCA_046350375.1 Phycisphaerae bacterium | reverse complement strand
AGCCCCACCAGCGTCCGCGCCGGGCCCTCGGCGGAAATCCGCCGCAGCGCCGCCGCGCCGATGAACTCCTTGCTCAGATCGACCGCCCAGCCGCACGCGGCCGAGATCGGGTCGATCTCCTCGCCCAGCTCGTGCCCGTAGAGCGGCATGCCGGCCTCCAGCCGCAGCGTGTCGCGCGCTCCCAGCCCGGCCGGCAGCACGGTCGCGCCGCCGGCCTCGCCCGGCTGCGTGATGAACTGCCAGGCCGCCTCGCCGCTGCTGGCGGGCAGGACCACCTCCAGCCCGTCTTCGCCGGTGTAGCCGGTGCGGAAGATGTAGTAGGTCATCCCCATCGCCGAGCCGGTCGCGAACGCGTAGCGCTTCAGCTCCGGAATGTCGATCGGCACGT
Source organism: Phycisphaerae bacterium (assembly GCA_046350375.1). Classification (GTDB taxonomy): domain Bacteria; phylum Planctomycetota; class Phycisphaerae; order UBA1845; family UTPLA1; genus JAXMAO01. The sequence continues at coordinate 284,321 of JAXMAO010000005.1, read as the reverse complement.
GCTCGCGCAGCAGCCGCAGCGTCTCGGGCCCCTGGATCGCCAGCATCGCCGTCTGCTCGGTCTGGTCGTCCAGCTCGACGCGCCGTCCGGCCATCTGCCGCGCGAAATGCTCCAGCAGCTTCGGGCGATTGGACGCGTTGCAGACCATCAGCCAGTGATCGGCCGCGCGCGAGACGATCACGTCGTCCAGAATGCCGCCCTTCTCCTCGCACACGTGCGCATAGCCGCACCGCCCGACCGCCAGCTTGGCGCAGTTGCGCGTGCAGACGAGATCGATGAACTCGTCCGCCGCCGGGCCGCGAAACAGCAGCCGGCCCATGTGCGACACGTCAAAGATGCTGGCGGCGCGGCGCGTGTGCAGGTGCTCGTCGACAATGCCGCGATACATCAACGGCATCTCCCAGCCGCCGAACTCGACCAGCTTGGCCCCCAGGGCGCGGTGCGTCTCGTACAGGCAGGTGCGCTTGAGCATGCTCGGCCGACTATAGAAACCGCGCGCGGCCGGGTCAAGCCGGGCGCGGTCCAGCGCGCCGCGCGGTATAGTGCCCTGGCGGGGGCGGCTCGGGCGTTCCGATGAGCGATTACTCAACGCGACAAAGTCTGCTCATCCGCATCCGCCAGCCCGATGCCCACGATGCCTGGCAGGAGTTCGACGCCATCTACCGCCCGCTGCTGGCGCGCGTCGCCCGAGCCCGCGGCCTGTCCGACGCCGATGTCGACGACGTCGTCCAGCACTGCATGATCGCCGTCGCGCGCCACATCCGCTCGTTCGAGTACGACCCGGCCCGCGGCCGGTTCAAGGCCTGGCTCTGCACCCTGGTCGGCAATCGCATCCGCAACCTGCTCCGCGACCGGCGCGACGCCGCCTCCGCCGACGAGAATTCCGCCCTCGAACAGCGCCGCGAAGCGCTCCCCGACGACGAGTTCGAACGCCTTTGGATGGAGGAGCATCTCCGCCACGCCCTGGCCCGCGTCGCCGCCGACGTGTCGCCCGACTCCTACCGCGCCTTCGTCCGCCACGTCCTCGAAGGCGCCGACGTCGAAACCACCTGCCGCGAGCTGAACCTCTCGGCCAACCAGCTCTACAAGATCAAGTGGCGCGTCACGCAGAAGCTGCGCGAATGTCTTGCCGATCTCGAAGTCGATCTGCCGGCGTGAATGAGTCGCCGGTTGTGTCGGCCGCGCTCAGCGCGGCGCGTCCTCTGCGAGCAACCGATCCCACAGTCGCAGCGTCTGCACCTCGTCGGTCCGCGCCGCGGCGTCGGTCGTCGTGATCCGCCAGCTCGGCAAGCGCCGCCCGTCCAGAAAGCAGGCCCCCGAGCCGTCGATGTCCAGCCGCCGCGCCAGCGCCACGTCCTCGGCGATCCGCGCCTTCACCGCCGCGTCGTTCAGCGCGCGCATCACGCAGTCGGATGGAATCGACAACTGCTCGGCCCACGCCCGAAAGTCACCGCGGGCCGCGCTCGCACCAGACGCCACCAGCCGCGCGCGAAACCGCTCAACCGCCTCGGCCGAGCCGCACGCCCGCACCGCCTCGAACGCCCGGGCCGCCTCGCACGCGAACGGATGCCGATCGTGCGCCGCCGGCAACTGGTCCGAGCAGGCCGCCGACATCGGATAGTGTTTCAGCACGTAGCGCAGCCGCCCGCGCTGCCGCTCCACCAGCCGCGGCGCGAAGGCGTCCAGCTCGCGGCAGTGCGGGCAGTCGAAGTCGATGAACGCCACCAGCGTGTGCGGCGCGGCCGCCGGGCCGATCGCCGGGTCGTCGGCCCGCACCAGAATCTCGAACGGCCGGCCGGCGCGGTGCCGCCACGCGAGGTAGCCGGCGTTGTTGGTCGCCTCGAGATAGGCGCCGCGCGCCGTGCCTGCCGCGCTGTAGTAATACCCCGCTGACATCACCGCCACTGCCGCGACGCCCCACGACACGCCCAGCGCCGCCACGGTCGCCACCGCACGGCCGCTCGGCCGCGCCGCCTCGGGCAGTGCCCCGGGCGCCCGCGCCACGTCATGCCGCGGCCACGCCAGCAGCGTGCCGACCAGCAGCAGCCCGTTGAGCCCGTGCGCCGCGGCGCACCACGGGCACCACGTGCCCAGTCGAAATGCCATCACCCCCAGCAGCACGGCCGAAACGGCCGCGCCCACGCCGGTCGCCGTCAGCGGAACGAGATGCCAGTGCCGCCCGCGGCGGTTCGGCAGCCCGGCCACGGCATACCACAGCGCGGCGATGAGAAAGTAGATCAGCCCCCACGCGGCCGTCGGCAGAAAACCGATCTGTGCCCAGTCGCTGGCCAGCACGCCGGTGCAGTTGACCCGCTGCCCGCCGCCGCACCCGCGCGCCAGCAGCCGCGCCGCCGACGCGTTCGTGCTGGCCGCCAATAGAAACGCCGAAATTCCCGCGCCCCCCAACGCGACCACCACCAGCCCCGCGCGCAGCCCGCGGCGAACGATGCTCACCCGCCCACGCTCCCGCGCCGCTTCACACCGCCGACCGGCCCCGCGCTCGCGGCGCGCGGCGATCCTACCCTCAAACCACGCGCATGGGGATCGATCCGCCCGGACGCGACTGGGCGTCGCGATACGACCGGCGGAAGCCGCCGTTGGCAAAGACCAGCAGCGCCGCCGCCACCACCGGGTAGGCCACGAACCGCATGTGGAACGGAATCTGGTCCGTCAGGCCGGTCGGCCCCGGCGTGGCGCCCGGCACGGCCGACTCGAGCGCCGCCACGTCGGTGAAGACGCCCGGCATGCGCGCCGCCCGCGGCGTCAGCCGTTCCCACGGCAGCAGCAGCGCCAGCACGATCAGCGACCAGAAAAACCCGCGGATGAACCCCGCCGCCGGCAGCCGACCCGCCAGCGCCACGAAACAGGCCAACAGCAGCGCCAGACTGACCAAGAGCGCGGTCGCGCGGCCGACAAACTCCATGCTCGGCAGCGCCACCGCCAGAATGTCGTGGGCCCGCTCGCTGTCGGCCCGCTGCGTGGTGGCGGCCGCGGCGCTCGCGTCGTCGGCCGGGGGGGCGGAGATGATGTTGAAGTGGCGCACCGCCACAAACGCCCCGACGTGCGTCGCCAGCGCCAGCAGCGTGAGCACCAGGAAAAACGTCTTCCAGCGCCGGATCGTCTCCAGCCCCAGCATGTAGTCGCGCGACAGTTCGGCCCCTGGCGAGGCTTGCGGATCCATGTCAGTTTCTCCCGATTCCCGGTGCAGCCCGTCGGCGCACCCTGCCCGATTGGGAATTAGTTGCCGGCCGGCGGATATTTCGCGCCGGCGCCGGTTCCCGCACCCGCAGCCGCGCCGCGCAGGTCGACGCCGTTGGCGGCCTGCGCGTCGGGCTCGATTCGATTCACCACGCGCACGCTGCGATCCGGCACGCGCAGCCGCTGCGGCTCGGCCGTCACGATGCTGCCGTCGCGCCGGATGAACTGAAAAACCAGCTCGATCTCCTTGCCGTGCACGTCGGCGCTGCCCCACGACAGCCGCAGGCCGTAGCCGTTCCCCAGGCGCGTCGGGCGCTTCGCCCGCCACGGCGTCGATTGCATCGGCGTCAGGTCCCAGCGATATTCGCGCGTCAGCGTCTCCTCCGCGCCGCGCCGGTCGCGCTGCACCGAATACATCACCACGCGCAGAATCCCGTCGCCGAACGCCCCCTTGCCGGACGTGCCGCTTTCCAGGTAGACGGTCGCCTTGAACCCGTCCGCCTCGCGCACGCCTTCACGATTGAAACTCAGCCACGGATCCTGCGAGAGGAACTTCCGCACCCCGATGATGTTCGGATCGTCGCCCGGCAGCGAGACATCGCGCTGCGCCGCGGACGGATTCGGCGCGCCGACCGAGCCGCCCGGCTGCGCCGGCGACGGCGCCCCCGGCGACCAGCCGATGTCGACCGAGCGCGTGTTCTGCAACACGTGCTGTTGCGACACGCAGCCGCACAGCAGCCCCGCCCACAGCATCGCCAGCATCGCCCGTTTCACTCCGCCCCTCGCTGCGCCATCGTTCAACCTCGTTTCATCCGCCCGGCCCGGTCAGGTCAATCACTTCGACGCCCGGCTGCGGCGCGGGCCGCGGCGCCGCCGGCGTCGTCAGCGCCGGAATCACCATCGGCCGCTGCCCCGGGCGACCTGCGCCACCCGTTTCGCGCCGCGGCGAAACCATGCTCACCGGCGCAAACGGGCCGTATTGCGGCGCGGCCGGACCATAGCCCGGCTCGTCCACCGGCCGAACCGGCACGGGTACGCCGGCCGGCTTGCCCGACGGCTTGCCCGATGGCTTGCGGTAGCTTTCGGTCGGCGTCAGCGGCTGCGGCGCGCTCTCATCCTCAGGCGACACCTCCGACTCCGACTCGGGCGTCACCTGGAGCCCGTTCATCAGCACGCTGGCCTTCTGTTCCGGCGTCAGCACCGACGTCACGTCGCGCGCCTCCACGCTCAGCCGCCGCGCGTCTTCGACCGTGCGCACCACGCGCGGCGTCAGCACGATCAGCAGCTCGGTCTTGGTCTTCGAGCGCTGCGTGGTGCGGAACAGCACGCCCAGGCCCGGCACGTCGCCCAGCACCGGCACCTTGCTCTCGGTCTCCTGGTCGCTGGTCGTGATCAATCCGCCGATCACCACCGTCTCGCTATCTTTCACGACCACCGTCGTCTCGGCGTCGCGCTTCGAGAAAATCGGCGCGACGATGCCGTTGCCGACGTTGATGGTCGACGGTGTGATCTGCGAGATCTCCGGCTTGACCTTCATATAGACGAAGCCATCCGGGTTGATGTGCGGCGTGACGGCCAGCTTGACGCCGATGTCCTGGTACTCGATCTGGCTGTTGACCTGCCCGTTGTCGGTCACCTGCGTGCCGCGCAGGAAGGGGACCTGCTGCCCGACGTTGATGGTCGCGTCCTGGTTGTCCTGGCACATGATCATCGGGCGCTGCAGCACCTCGAGCTTCGAATCGCTCTGCAGGCTTCGCAGCAGGAAATTGAAGTCCTCGCCGGTGATCGTGAACGCAAACCCGCCCAAGCCGCCGCTGCTGGCCGCCGCGCCCAGGTCGGTGCCGCCAACCACGTCGAAGCCCGGCCCGTTGATGGTCCCGTTCGGCCCGGCCACGGCATGCTCGCTGAAGCGGAGCTGCTGCAAAGCATACTCCAGCCCCAGCTCGAAGCGGTCGTCAAGCGTCACTTCGGCCAGCAGCACCTGGATCATCACCTGCGGCGGCGGGTTGTCGAGCTGGCGCACCAGGTCGAGCACCTGCGTCTGGTAGCGCGGCGAGAAGCTGAGAATGACCTGGTTGGTCTCCTTGTGGGCCACCACGGACACCTTCTGCTCGGCCTTGCGCGACTCGGAGAGCGCCTGGTTCTGGCTCTCGAGAATCTGCTCCTGCTTCTGGAAGTAGCTGTCGAGGCTGGTCTGCACGTCCTCGGCCTTGGAATTCTGCAGCGAATAGACGTAAATCTGCCGGTCGCGAACGTCCTGGGCGTCGAGCTGGTCGAGGATGTCGCCGGCCACGTCGATGTCCTCGGGCCAGCCGGCCACGACCACGCTGTTGGTGCGCGTGTCGGCGGTGAAGGTGGTCTTGGGTCGGCCGAACGTGCCCTTCTGCTGCGAGCCGCCCAGCCCGCTGGAGGGCGCGCCGGCGCCGGACGACGCGCCGCCTTCAACCTTGATCTCGCGCCCCTGCTGAAACTCGGCCTGCGACGCCTGGCTCTGCGTGTCCTGCGCGAAGATCTTCTCGAGCAGCTCGACCGACTTCTGCGCGTCGGCGTTCCGCAGGCTGAAGACGCGCACAAACACGTCGCGCTTCTTGTAGTCGTCCAGCGTCTTCACCAGGTTGCGCAGCAGCTGCACCGACGACGGCGGCGCGACCACGATCACCGCGTTCGTCCGCTCGTCGTAGCTGACCTGCACGTTCTCGCGAATCGTCTTGAAAAACGTCTCCATCCCCTTCGGGTCGGTCTTCATGAACGAGATCAGCATCGAGCCGGCCTGGCCCGACATCGCGGTCGCGTTCGCACCCGCGCCGCCGCTCGTCCCGCCGCCCGCGCCGCCCGAGCTCTGCATGATCTCCTTCAGCAGGTCGGCGGTCTTCTTGGCGTCGGCGTTTTCGAGCGGGAAGATGCCGATCTGCGCCTCGTCGATCGGCATGGCCGAGTCGAGCCGCTCGACCAGCTTCGAGATGTTGTCCATCTCGCCCGGCGGCCCGGCGACCACGATGGCGTTGGTGCGCTCGTCGGTCGTGACGGCGACCGCCATGCCGCCCGCGCTGCCGCCGCCGGTCGTGCCGCCGCCGGCGGTCGAACCCTTGTAGAGCTCTTCGAGAATTTTCTTGATGGCGTCGGCCCGCGCCTTCTTGAGGGCGAACAACCGCACCTGGTCGAGAATGTTGGAGCGATGGTCGAGCAGCTCGATGATGTTCTTCATCAGCGAGTGATCTTCACGCGACGCCGAGACGACCAGCGCGTTGCTGGTTTCGTCGACCTTGATCGTGACCGGGAAGTTCTGAACCGTGGTGCCGCCGGCCTGCCCGCCGCCGCGCGTCTGGTTGCGATCCTTGAAGATCGCCTCGAGCATCGGGCCGATCTTCGACGCCGATCCGTCACGGAGACGGTACACCAGGATGCGTGAGGTAGGGTCCTCGGGCACGTCCAGCTGGCGGATGAGCGCCTCGGCGCGGGCGATCCCGTCCTTCGAGCCGCCCACCAGCAGGCGGTTGGTCCGCTCGTCGGAGATGATGGTGACCGGCAGCTCGGTCTTCTCGCGCCCGCCCGTCGCCGCCGCGTCCTCGGTCTTCTTGAAATAGTCCGCCAACTGCGCCGCCAGCTTGACCGCGTCGGCGTGCTCGAGCTGGAACAGCCGCGTGTTCGACAGATTCCACGGCGTCCGCACGTCGTCCATCTGCAAGATGATCTTGCGGACGATGCCCATGTTCTCCGGCGCGGCCGAGACAATCAGCGAGTTCGAGCGATCGTCGACCGCGACGGTCAGCTTCTGCCGCTCCTTGGCGGTGGCGCTGTCCGACGCCGAGCCGCCGGGCCGGAAGAGCCCGTCCTTGAAGATGTCGTCCAGCGTCTTCTTGACGCGCGACGCCTCGACGTTGTGGAGCGCGAACAGCTCGGCCACGCCGGCCGCCGCCATTTCCACGTCCAGCTCCTTCACCTTCTTGAGCAGCAGCTCGTAGTTCTCGTTCGAGCAGGCGACCAGCAGCGCGTTGGTCACCGGGTCCGCGGCGATCGCCACCTGGTCGGTCGGGCGCGTCTTGCCGTCGGTGCCCTCGCGCTGCTTGGCGCGCTCCTCGAACAGCGTCTTGAACATCGGCGCCAGGTCTTTCGCCGAGTTGAACCGCAGCGGCACGATGCGAATGTCGGCGATCGGCCCGAACGGCAGGGCCTCGAGCTTCTCCACCAGGCTGCGGATCGCCTCGAAGTCGCCCTTGCTCGCCGCGACCACCAGCGAATTGCTGCGCGGGTCGGCCACGATCGCGGGTTTCTCGAGCTTCACCTGGCCCGACTGCTTCTGCTCGGCCCGCTTGGTCCACAGATCGTCGATCTTCTTCGCCAGGTCGTCGGCATTGCCGTTCTTGAGCGTGATGGTGCGGATGTTTTCGATCAGTTGCGTCGCCGGAACGTCCAGCCGCGCCACCATCTCCTTCACCTCGGCCAGCCGGTCGGCCCGCGCCGCGACGATCAGCGCCTCGCTCCGCGGATCGGCCTTGAGGATGACCGTCTCGCTCTTGTCGGCGTTGGCGCTGGTGCCCTTGGGAAGCGCGTCCTTGCGGCGCTTCATCAGGTCGTCGAGCACCTGCTCGAGCGACGCCGCGCTGGCATATTGAAGCGTCAGGATCTCGAACGGCATCAGCCCCGCGCCGCGCACGTCCATCTTGGTGATCAGCCCGTCGAGCAGCTTGATCGCCTCCGGCCGGCCGGCGATCACCAGCGTGTTGGTCCGCGCATCCGGCGTGATGACCGCGTTATAAACCAGCGAGCCGGCGCTGCTGTCCGGCAGGCCGGGCTGAACATCCGTCTTGGCCGCCCGGGCGGTCAGCTTCTTCGACTCGTCGAGCATCTTCTTGATCTGCTCGGCCACCTCGGTCGCGTCGGCGAATTGCAGCGTCCGCACCGTGACGTCGACCGCGTCGCGCAGCGGCTCGACGTCGAACTTGCGGATGATCTCGCGCAGCACCAGCAGGTTCTTGCGGTTGCTGGCCGCCACCACCGAGTTGCTCTCGGGGTCGCCGACGATGAAGGTCGGCCCGTCGATGTTCAGCTCCGCCACCGGGTTGCCCTGGTCGTCGAGCACCCGCAGCCGGCGGATGAAGTCCTTGGTCGGGGTGTTGCCCTGGCTGGCGTCTTGGATCAGCCTGGTCAGCGCCGCGGCGAGCTTCTCGGCGGTCGCCACCCTCAGCGGCACGACCATGATGTCGGCCGCGCCGAAGGTGACCGTCGTCTCATCCTCGCTCTTGGGCGGCGGCGTGTCGAGCTGGTCGATGACCTTGGTGACCTCGTCGAGGTCGGCCTGCCCGCCGGTGACGAACAGCGAGTTGGTCTGCTCGTCCTTCTCGATGCCGATGCTGCTGGTGTCGGTCACACCCTTCTGGCGCAGCCGCATCTGGATGATGTTCTTGAGGTTTGGCTCGACGTCGCGGACGCGGCGGTTCTTCAGCCGGAAGGTCTTGAGCGAGCCGGACGGAATCGACGGCGTCAGGTCGCTCTTGTGGACCAGCGCGATCACCTCGTCCATCTTCTCGTGCGTCGCGACGACGTACAGCCCGTTGGTCCGCGGATCGGCGATGAAGGCCACCTTGTCTTCGGGCCGCGGCTGCGCGCCGGCCGGCTTGCCCTTCTCGAGCTTGTCGTACACGTCGCCCAGCGAGGTCGCCAGCGCCTTGGCCTGGGCGTTCTTCAGCTCGACGTACTCGATCCGCGGCTTGGGCAGGTCCTTGTCGAGCATCCGCACCAGCGTCTCGACCGCCTTGCAGTCCTCGTCGGCGCCGATCACGATCAGCCCGCTCGGGCCGGTCTGAATCGTCAGCGGCGCGCCCGACAGCTCGATGCTGGTCGCCAGCGACGCGCCGTCCTGCGTGGTCGGCGCGCCGATCCGCCGCACCGGCGAAAGATCTCGCCGCGCGCCCACGGGCGCGCCCGGCTGCGTGGTCGTCGCGACCGCCGCGGGCCGCGGGCGGGGGCGAATCGTCGATCGACCCGGCCGATCGGCCGGCTGGGCCTGCGCCAGCCCGGCCGCCATGAACGCCGCCGCCAGTCCGCCGAAGCGCGGCCCGAAGCCGCGAATCGACGCCACCGCGCCGCGCGAGCCGTCGCGCGACCGCAGCGGCTCGCGCCGCTCGCGGGCGTCGCTGCGCGGGCCGCCCTGCCGCTGCCGCTGCATGTCGTCGATCAGCTTCTTGATGTCTTCCGGCTTGCTGTTCTCGAGCTTGATGAACGTGGCGCGCTGACCCGCCGGCGCCCGCATGCGCACCCACGATTCGACGAGCTGGCTCACCTGCTCGAATTTCGCCTTGCTGGCCGCCACCAAGAGCGAGCTGGTCCGCACGTCGGGCTCGATGGAAATCTTGTCGGCCTTGTAGCCCTGGAGCGTGGCGGCGCGCTGCATCTCCGCGTCGTTGATGACCTTGGCCACGTTCTTCGCGATCGTCGCCACGTCGGTTCCGCCCGGCAGCGCGATGATCCGCACGTCCGACGGCTCTTCCTGCATCCGCGCGTCGAGCTCGGCGATCATCTTCTCGATCAGCGTGTAGTCCGACGGGCTGGCCTTCACGATGATCGAGTTCGTCACCGACTCGGGCAGGATCACCGGTACGATCGTCGCCGTCTTGCCCGGCTGGTTGCGCACGCCGTCGGTGAAGGCCTTGCTCAGCGTCGAGGCGATCTGCGTCGCGTTGCCGTTCGTCAGCCGGATGATCCGCGGCTGGCTGGCGGGCGAGTCGGACAGCACGTCGATCTTGGCGATCATCTCGCGCACCCGCGCCATCGCCTCGGGCTTGCCGACCACGATGATGGTGTTGGTCGCGTCGATCGCCTTGAGGCGCATGTCGCCCACCAGCACGGTCTTCTCTTCCTTCTGCTGCTGCGGACCGCGCGCCCACCAAGGCAGCCCGGCCTGCGGGTCCTCGCGCTCGCGCGTCGAGACCTTCAGGTATTCTTCGAGAATGCCCAGGGCGTCGGACGCGTTCACGTGCTTCAGCGGGAACATCTCCAGCACGTTCCCAGCCGTCGCCGACACGTCGGTGTCGATCTCCTTCAGCAGCTCGTCCAGCGTCGTCATCGTCTTCTCGGTGCACGAAATGATGAGCATGTTCGAGCCGGCCTCGGCCGTGACGGCGATGCGGTCTTCCAGCGAGCGCTCGCCGCCGCCGCCGCGATCGAAGAAGAACCCGGCGCCCTGCTGAATGCCCTGCTTCTCGCGGAAGAACTGCGTCAGCGTGCGGGCCACCTCGTCCGCCACGGCGTATTTCAGCTTGCGGCGATAGAGGTTCAACGCCCCCACCGGGGGCACGGCCGACAGCTTCTGAATCACCTCGCGGTCGACGCGCTCGAACTCCTTCTCATTGGCATAGACCAGCAGCGTGTTGGTCGCGGCGTTGGCCTCGGCCTTCAGTCCCTGGCGCCCGCCGAAGCCGGTGCCGGTGTAGATCTTGTTGATCGCGTCGGCCACGTCCTTGGCCTTGACGGCCTCGGGCATGGTCACGGTGTGCACGGTGGCCGCGCCGGTCTCCTGGTCGATCTGCGTCACCAGCTCCTTGATCTCGGCGTATTCCACGTCGTTGCAGTTGACCATGATCTTGTTGGCGCCCTGCAGGGCGCTGATGGTCACCGGCGGGGTGCCGGTCCGCGAGCGCTGCTTCTGGTTGTAGATGTTCGTCAGCGCCTGGGCCACGTCCTGCGCCTCGCGGTTTACGATCTCGACGATGCGCGTGCTGCGCGTCGCGTCGGTGGTCTTGTCCACCTCGGCCACCAGCTTCGCGATCGCCTCGTGCTTCTCGCGCGCCGCCGTCACGATGATGCTGCCCGTGGACCAGTCGGCCGACGCCTTGACCACGTCGCGCGGCGCGGGCTGCCGGCCGCTGGGCGGCGCGAACGCGGTGTTGATGGCGTTCACCACGGCGTTGGGGTCGGCGAACTTCACCTGGTAGGTGCGCGTGTCGCGCTGGTCTTCGCCGGGCGCCGGTACGTCCAGCGCCGCGAGCTGCTCGTCGAACAGCTTCTTCAGGTTGTCGTTGGCCGTCACCAGCAGCAGGTTCGCGTTCGGATCGGGCACGATGGTGATCGTGTCCTGCGGCTTGTTGCCGAACAGCGCCTTGCGCTGGTTGAAGAAGTTGTTCAGGATGTTCGCCACGTCCTCGGCCCGCGCGCTGGTCAGCGGCACGCGGAACTGCTTCGGCTCGGCCGACACCTGCGCCAGGATGGGCTTGATGATCTTCTCGTGAATGTCGTCGTGCTGCTGCTTGGTCGCGGTGACCAGCACGATGTTGCTGACGGGCTCGGCCGAGACGCTGGGCGGCGCCACGCCGGTCTTGGCGGCGTCCAGCCCGGCGAAGAGCTGCTGGATGTTGGCGGCGATCGTGCCGGCGCTCACGTTGGGGTTGAGCACATAGCTGCGCACCTCGCGCTGCACCAGCTCGCTCTGCTGCACGTCGAGCTGGTCGACCACCTTCTGCATCACCACGAACGCCACCGGGCTGCCGGTCACGATGATCGCGTTGGTCGTCGGGTCGGGCGTGAAGGCGAACATGCCCAGGTTGATGTCGCTGCCGCCGGCGCCGCTGCGCATCTGCGTCATCACCTGCGTGACCAGCGCCTGAATCTTCTCGGTCACCTCGGCCGCCTTGGCGTGCTTGAGCTTGAACGAGCGGATGTCCAGGTCGACCGACTGCGTGTCCATCGCCTGGGCGTGCTTCTCGATCTCCTCGAACAGGTCGTCCGGCGCCTGCACCACCAGCGACTTGGTCGACGCGATGCCGGTCACTTTCACCTGCTGCTTGCCGCCCCGCGTGCCGCGCTGCTGGAAGATTTCGGTCAGCTTGGTCGCCACCTTGTCCGCGTCCGCCAGCGTCAGCTTGATCGTCCGCAGCTTGGTCGCGTCGATGACCTTCGCGTCCATCTCCTTGATCTTCTCGGCGATTTCGCGCCGCGTCTGTTCCGGGCCGCGCACCAGGATGGTGTTGGTCGTCGAGTCCGGCGTGATGGCCACGTCGCTGGTCGCGCCGGGCGCCGCCGCCTTGATGTACATCTCGCGCAGCGCCGTCACCATCGTCGACGGGTCGCCGCGCACCGTGAAAATCTGCACCGACCCCTTCGAGCCGGTGTCGATGTCCAGCTCGACCACGATCTTCTCGACCCGGTCCACTTCCTTCGCCGGGCCGGCCAGAATCAGGCTGTTGGTCCGCTGATCGGCGTTCACCGAGATGGTGTTCCGCCGCGCGCCGCCGCCGCCGGGGCCGAAGAACCCGCCGCCCGGAAATCCGCCGATCCGTCCGCCGCCGCCGCCCGGCCCGGTTGCCGTACTGCTGGCGGTCTCTTTCACGATGGTCGCCAGCTCGCTCGCCCGGGCGAACCTCAGCTCGACGCGCTTCATCACCGGCTGCGTGTTGTTGGGCTGTTTCTCCAGGTCTTCAATCATCGAGCCGACCAGCCGGATCGTGTCCGGCGTGCCCGAGACCACGATCGCGTTGGTCTGGTCGTCGGCGGAAATCGTCGTCGTCTCGGCCGAGGTCTCGACGAATCCCGGCTGCCCCGGCTGGCCGGGCTGACCCGGGGCGCCGCCTTGCGGCTGACCGTCCTGCCCCGGCTGGCCGCCCGGCTGACCGCCCTGCATCGCCGCAAATCGCCGGCCGCCGCCCTGTCCGCCGAATCCGCCGAACGGCCCGGCGGTGCGCGTGTCGAGCCCGAACAACTCGCGCAGCAGCCGCGCGGTCGCCTGCGCCTCGAGATTGACCAGGTAGAAGATCTTGATGTTCTTGATGCCGGTCGTTTCGACGTCCATCACGCGCAGCACGGCCGTGATGAGCGAAAAGTCCGACGGCACGGCCGTGATGAACAGTTGCCGCGTCCGCGGCTCGGGCACGACCTGGATCCGCGCCGGCGCCGCCGTGACAGCCGCCGTTGCCGCCGCCTGCCGCGACTGGCGCCGATCGCCGCCGCGCCCGCCGCTGCCCGGTCCGCCGCTGCCCGGCGCGCCGCCCGGGGCGCCTGGCATTCCACCGCCGGGCGTGCCGGGCGGATTCGCGGCATTGGGAGGCGTCGCCGGGGCCGCCGCCGCCGGCGTGCCGCGCTGGCGGTTGAAGATCGCCTCCAGTTTGGTCGCCAGCTCGTTGACGTCGGCATACTTGATCTTGAAGATCTTCAGCTCCGGCTGCGCGCCCTTCGAGTCTTCCAGCAGCTCCTTGAATACCTTCATCTGCTCGGGGTTGCCGCGCACGATGATCCTGTTGCCGGGCATCGGAATGACTTCCAGCGGCGCTTCTTCCGCCGGGGCCGAGGTCGTCGTGGACTGCCCCAGCGCCGCCGCCCCCAGCGCTTCCGCCAGCAGCGCCGGCCGGACCGGCAGCCCGCCGGGACACATCGGCGCCCACGACAGCGGCGTCCGCGCCGGGCGCGTCGTCGGCTCCGGCTCGTTGGCGTGAATGTCGATCACCTCGATGTCGCGGTTCAGGTAGGAGGTGTCGACGTGCAGCGGCTGGCCGGTTTTCTTGAGGTATTGCAGCGCGATGGCGCGCAGCACGTCCTCGGGAGCCACGTCGTTCTTGAGTGAGATCACCGACACGTCCGGACCGGACGACTCCTTGGTCTCCGGCACGTCGAACATGGTCGCCATGCGCTGGATCCCCTCCAGCTCGCGCGGCTTGCACTTGACCATCAGCATGTCTTTCCGCGGCCCCTCGCGGAACTCCGGCCCGGTCGACGGCCCGCGCCGGCCCGGCATGTCGTAGAAGTCTTCCAGGTCCAGCGCCACGTTGTACGCGTCGCGGTTCTTCAGGCTGATGACCTGCCAGTCGCCGGCCGCCACGCGCGTCGCGCCGGCCGCCTCGGCCGGGTCCTTCTCGATCGCCTCCACCAGTTTGTCGATGGCCGCGAAGTCGCGCGGCTGGGCATGCACGATCAGCACGTTGCGATAGGTGTCGGGGTAGATCTGCGTCGGCCCGGCCATCGGCCCCGGCGCGCCCGGCCGACCCGGCCCGCCGCCCGTGCTCACCGGGCGCGGCGCGTTCGACAGCAGGTTCTGCAGCGCCTTGGCCGCCTCCTCCGCGTCGCTGACCGAATAGACCTTCACCGCCCGACCGGCGTCGACTACGTCCAGCGCCGCCACCAGCTCGATCGCCGGCAGCACCTGGTCGCGCGGCCCGTCGAGGACGATCTGGTCGCCCGACGCGATGATCTTCATGGTCGCCTTGCTGCCGCGCGCCGCGCCCGCCGGGCCCGCCGCCGGCGAACCGGTCCAGTTCTTCAGCGCCTCGGCCACCTCGCTCGCCGGGCGGTTGCGGATCGGCACGATGGTGCGCATCTGCTTCTTGCCGCCGGCCTTTTCGTCCATCTCCTTGGCGATCGACGCGATCTGGTCCAGGTCCGTCCGCGACGCCGCCACCAGCAGCGAGTTCGTGATCGGCTCGGGCGTGATCTTGATCGGCTGTGCCGCCGACATGCCCGGCGCCGCGCCCGGCCGCGCCAGCCCGGCGCCGAACATCGAGTTCAGCGCCGCGGCCGCCTCGGTCGCGTCGGCGTCGGCCAGGTGAATGACCCGCACCCGCCCGACATCCGACGCCACGTCGAACTCCGGCAGCATCTTGGCGATCTTCTCGGCCAGCTCCGGCGTGGCGTAGATGCGCAGCGAGTTGTTCCGCGCGTCGGCCGTGATCTTCACCACCATCGGCGGCTGACCCTTGCGCGTCGGCACTCCCTGAAACATCGGGTTGAGCAGGTTGGCGATCTCGACCGCGTCGGCGTTCTGCAGCGTCAGGGTCCGCAGGACTGGCGTCGAGTCCGGCGCCTGCCCGTCCAGCTCGCGGATCAGCCGCTCGAGCCGCTGCCACTCGTCGTCGCGGCAGCGCACCAGCAGCACGCCCGACCCGTCGTTGCCGACCAGCCGCGGCGCGGCGCGCGGCGTGCCCTTGCCCGGCACCATCACCGGCTGGACGATCTGCACCAGCGCCTGCGAAATCTCGCTCGGCAGCGCGTTCGACAGCTTCATCAGGTGCTCGTGCTCGTTCGGCACCGGCTCCTGGTCCATCTGCGCCACCAGGTCGCGCACCTGCTGAATCTGTCCCTCGCGACCCGACACCAGGATCGCCGAGCCGGATGGATCGGCGCTCACCACCGGCGGCGTCTTGGTCGGCGTGCGGCCCGGCGTCACCAGGATCGGCTGCAGCGCCTGCACGATTTCCAGCGGCAAGGCGAACTGCAGCAAGATCCGCTCGGTCCGCACGGCCGACTCGGCCACGTCCAGCTGCTTCACGAGCTGCCGGGCGCGATCGATGCCCTGCGGTCCGCCGAGAATCACCAGCGACGGCGAACCCGGGGTCGAAAAGATGTCCCAGCGCCGCGCGTCGGCCTCTTCAGGCGGCGTGAAGCGCGACGGATCCTGCAGCGCCTGCTGCTCGCGCTGCGAGATCGCCCGCAACTGGTTCGCCACCTCGTCCGGCGCCGCCTGCTCGACGCGCAGTATGGCCACCTGCGGCTGCTCCCTCCGCGTCTCGCCGTCCAGCAGGTCAATCGCCCGCGCCAGTTCCTCCACGCGCTGGGCCTTGGCCTTGATCAGGACCGAGTTGCTCTTCAGGTCGGCAACGATGTTGATCTGCTTGGCCTCGACCGCCTGCGGATCTTCACCCGGGCGCGGCGCGGCGGCGGTGGGCGGATACATCATCCGCAGCGTGCCCTGCACGTCGGCCGCCCGCGCGTTCTTCAGCTTGAAGGTCCGCCACGGCAGCTCGGCCGTCGGCGGCGACGGGTTGCGGCGCACGAACTGCTGCACGATGTCGACGAACTTGCGATGATCGCGCGCCATGCCCGTCAGAATCAGCGCGTCGCCGTAGACCTGCGTGCCGTAGTAGTCGTCCATCCGCGGGCGGAACTGGTCGATCACGTCGATCGCCGGCCAGCCCTGCGGCGGCTGGAACAGCACCAGGCACATCGTGTGCGGCGCCAGCTTCGCGCCCTCGAAATCCGCCAGCGAGTTGTACATCCGCCGCGGCGGAATGTCGCGCATCAGGTCGGCCAGCCGCCCCAGCAGCAGGTAGCGCTCGCGCGGATCGAGCAGCATCTTGCTCGTCCGCGACAGCAGCAGCTCGTTGAGCTGGAAGAGCGCCTCCTCCTGCGTGTACATCTTCGTGTCGCGATACGACAGGTTCCCGGCCACGCCCTTTACGTCGCCGACAATCGTCTGACCGCTCATCCGCGAGAAGTCGTCCAGCACGTCGGCCCACGGCGTCTCGTAGTAGTTGAACTGGAACGCCTGGCCGTTGGCCGGCGCCGAGGTCGTCGTCGGATGACTGGTGGCGTGCGTGCCGCCCGAAAGCCCGTGCGACAGACCTGACCCGGCGGCGCCGCGCGGCGCGGCCGGCGCGCCGGGGCCGTTTCCGGTCGCGGGCAATGCCGGCCGAACTGGCAACGCTCCGGCCGGGTGCGTGGTCGCCCCGGGCACCACCAGCGGCGGTCGCGTTGACGGGCGCCGCACCGGCGTCGTCGGCGGGGTTTCGATGCGTCGCGTGGTGAGGGCCGGCAGCGGCGTGGCCGGCTGGGTCGACGCACGGGCCCGCTCGCGCAGCCGGCGCAGCTCGTCCGATTCATTGCCGCTGGGCGCCGCGGGCGCGGGCATCTCGACGCGCCGCGCCGGGGCGCTGGCGCTGGTCGCGGGCTGCGCGCCGCGCGCGGTCGCCTGGGGCGTGGCGTCGGGCGGAGAGGCCGAGCAGATCAAGAGCAGGCCGCACAGTCCGAGCCACGCCGGCGCACGACGCCGTCCGCCGTCGGGAGTGAAGCGATTCATCCGGTTGTGTGTGTGCACCCGGTTGGTGTTCATTGCTCATTCCATCGCGCGATGGCAATCGGCAGGTCCGATTCGTCGCGCGCCTCCAGCGCTACCCGCTCCGCAAACTTCTTCCCCAGCGGATAGAGAAAGAACATTTCGCCCGGCATCCGCACCACTCCGCCCACCGGGTCAACCATCACCAGCGTCCCCCCGTCGATCGCGTCTCCCAGCGCCATGATCTGGCGCTTCCGCGTCTTGGCGTTCCAGGCGATCAGCTCGTGCGCGCTCGGATAGCGCAGCAGCCCGCTCACCATCTGGTCCGGGTCCGGCGGAGGCAGCGGCTTGGCCGGCTGCTGCACCACCTGCGGCGCCGCGTTCTTGGCCGGAACGACGTAGGTCGCCGTCGAATCGGTCGCGACGCTGTAGGTCACCGGCGTCGACTTGCTGCCGTCGCCATACACGCCCACCAGCGCCAGCCGCTCGCCCTCCATCTCCGGCAGCTCGACCGTCGCCTTGCTCGCGACGCGCATCGTCGGCAATGGCTTGGGGGCGTTGCCGCGCGTCAAGATCGCCTCGACGTCGACCGTCTCCGGCGAGTCGTTCCGCACCCGCACGGCGAACCGGCTGGGCGGTGGCGGCGGCGTATGCGACGGCACCACCAGCGTCGCCGGTTTGCCCGCCACAGCGGGCAGCGTCTGCGGTCCGAACGTCTTGCCGTCGGCGTACGTCACGGTCACCTCTGCCCGATCGCCCGCGCCCGGGGCGAGTTCCCGCTTGCTCTTACCCTCGACCGACAGCGCCGGTTGCTCGCTGGTCTCCGACTTCCAGTGAAACCGGACCTTCACCTGCACCGCCTTGAGGTCCTGGTTATCGATCTCCACCGCCATCGCCGGGGGCGGCTCGTAGGCCTTGAAGACGTTTCGCCGCGAGACCAGCGCATAGTCGGCCGCGCTCGGCAGATCGACCCACAGCGGCGTCGGCGCAAAGGCCGGATCGCTCGGCATCGTGGTCGTCCGCCGCAGCGCCGCGCGCACCGGCTCCACCGCCTCCGAAATGGTCGGAAGCACCAGCGTCTCCACGAGCAGCTCGGTGACGCGCAGCACGTCCGACCCGCCCACCTGCGTCACCGGCGCCAGCCGCAGCTTGCGCACCGACACCAGCGCCGACAGCCGGTAGAGATCGCCCAACAGCGCCGCCACGTCGGTCAACTGTCCCTCGCCCACCATCCGCACGGCCACGGTGCGCACATCGCTGCGCGGCAGCTTGCCCGCCGACAGCGGCGTGAAGCTCACGCCCGACAGCTTGTGCCGCGTCGCCAGCTCCTTCAGGTCGTCGAGGAAGCGGTTCTGCGTGTCGCGCACGTCGGTCGAGTAGGTCCGCCGAGCGAAGGTCTTCCACTCGTCGGCCAGCGCCGCCAGGTCGCGCCGCTCGCGCGCCAGCGACGCCACCTTCTTCTGCTCGTCATCGACGCGCGACTTCAGCTCGGCCAGCGGCGAGACGTACAGCCCGGTGCCCGCCTGCCACAGCACCCACAGCCCGATCAGGCTGCCGATCGCCGACACGATGATCTTGTCGCGCGGATTCATGACCGGGCACCCGGGCGCGTGGTTGGCGCGGCTGTGCGCTTCTCATCCGGCGCCGGCGCGTGCGCCTTGCCTTCCGGCAGAAGAACCTTGACCTGGTCGGTGTACTTGAAGTTGTCCTTCAACATCGACTCGCCCGACGTGCCCACCGTCGCGTCGTAGCCGCCCGCCTTGAGCCGCGACACCAGCTCGGCCGACGTGGTCGGGCCCGACGTCCGCAGCGACATCTCGATCGCCGCCGGCTGATCGTTGAAGCTGATCTGCTGCGCGTAGGCCTCCTTGTCGGACGGAAAGGCCCGCGCGATCGCCGTCAGGTCGGCCGTCCACGGGCGGCTGCGGGCCATCCACTTCTCGATCGCGCCGACATGGAACGAGACGTAGCGCACCCCGAGGTAGCGCTTCTTGTCCTTCTCGAAGCCGTCCAGTTCGCGCTTCAGAGTCCACGCCTGGTCCTGCAGCGATTTGACCTTCTGTTCGTAGGGCTTCAGCAGCTGCGATCGCAGCAGCACCGCCGACATCAGCAGCAGCGCCCCCACGCCCACGACGTGCAGCATCCGCCGCGACTGCTTGGCGGTCCGCGCGACCGCCTTCTTGGGCGACAGGAAGTTGAAGTGGCCCGGCCCGGTCGCCTGCGACCCGAGCGCCAGCCCGATCGACGCCGAAAAGCCGCGCAGCTCGCGCGCCCGCTGCGCCGAGAGGTCCAGCGCCGTCGCGGGGTTGTAGAGCTCGGCATGTGCGCCGAACTGGGCGTGCAGCGACTCGGCCAGCGCCGCCTCGACCCCCGTCGCCCCGGCGACCACGATGCGATCGAGCTGCGCCGTCGGCTCGGTCTGCCGGAAGGAGGCGACCGAACGCGCAATCTCGAGCACCAGCGACGCCACCGCCTCGCGCGCCGCGCTGCTTTGCACCAGGTCGTCGGTCACCGCCGGACCCGAGATGCGGCTGTCGGTGATCTCCGGCCCCGGAGCCGCGCTGTCGGTGACAATCCGCACCGACGCCGAGCGGCTGAAGATCAGCCCGCCCTGCCGGATGATGTTGATCTCGGTCAGCATCGGCCCGACGTCGACCGCCAGGCAGAGCCCCTGCTTGACGGACTCGCTGCCGGCCGAGAAGGCCACCAGGTTGGCGTGCGGCCGCAGCCCGACGCGCTCGATCGTCAGCCCGGCTTCCTTGGCGACGTTGCGGTAGTAGTCGAGCACCTCGTTGCGGACGGCCGCCACCAGCACCTCGACCGCCGCGCGCGGGTCATACGTGCCGCGCACCGCGAAGTCGATGGTCGCCGCCTCGGCCGAGAACGGCAGCTCCTTGACCACCTGGAAATGCACCACCGCCGGGAGCTCTTCGATCGGCGTCGCCGGCAGGTTGAAAGTGTTGAGCACCACCTGATCGCGCGGCACGTCGACCGACGCGCGGCGATCGCGAATGCCGGCCTGCGACAGCGCCTGCCGCAGAAACGCCCCCAGCGGCTCGGCGTCCTCGGCCCGAACTTCGGGCGGAATCGGCACCGACACCGCCTTGAGCACGTCGACCTTGTCGTTGCGCGCGCGGAACTGCACGACGCGCATCGATTGCGCGTCCCAGTCGATCGCCAGCTGCTTCCTACCGCGCAGATTCACGGGCGATTCCTCGCGTCTCTTCGCCGCCCGGCGTATACGCCGGCCCGAGCGACGTCAGGTCGCGGTAATAGAGCACCTGCCCGATCGGGCCGCGCATCTCGATCATCACGTTCAGCCGCCGCATCGTGCCCACGTGGTCGGCGTATCCGACCGAGTCCATGCTGAACACCTGAGAGCTGCACGTCAGCCGGTTCAGGTTCTGGCGGAACTTCCGCTCGCTGATCAGCCCGCGTGTCAGCAGCCACGCCGGAGTCCGCATTTCATCGCCCGATAAGCTGGTGCGGTTTGAGACGATCGCGTCCACTTCCTCCTCTGTGAAATCGTTGATCGACAGCAGCACCTCCCGACCCGCCGTATCAACGTTGATACGCCCGACCATCAGCGGAACCGCCGCCGTTGTCAGCCGATCCAGGATCACCGGCAGGTCCGCCACCGTCCCCGGCGGCACCTCGTCCGTCAGGTTTGTCAGCGGCCGGTTGCGCGACGGGCGACTGGTGCTACGCCCGCCCTGCGATGGCTGGCTCGTCTGCCGCCCCGACCCGCGCCGGCTGGGCTGGGACGACGCCTGCGAGGTCGGCTGGCTGGTGGACGACTCGTCCGACGGGCGCGACGTGGAGTCGCCGCGGTCGTCCTCCTGCTCTTCGTCCGGGTCAGGCGGCGGAACCGGCAGCAGGTCCATCACGCTGCGAAATGCCAGCCCCTGGTTGCGAATGCCCAGGATGTAGGTGGTCAGCTTCTGATCGATCTTCTTCTCGGTCAGCTGCTTTTCAAGCTGCTCCATGTCGCGCAGGTTGAGGTTGATCCGCGGCTTGTTCTCCGAGTCGGTGTTGGTCTCGCGCGAGTTGACCGTCAGGAACGGGGCGATGCCCCGGAACAGCTTGCCGTCGGCGTCGTCGGGCGGAAAACTGGTGTTGCCGTCGTCCTCGTTCGGATCGAGAATTCCGTTGCGGTTGAAATCCTCGCCGAACACCACCCAGGCCGAAAACCCCTTGATTTGCAGCAGTTCTTCGACCGTGTCGAACCGTCCGCCCTTGGTGCGGTAGCCCGGCTTGAGCGTCTGGTAGTACTCGTTCTTGGCCCCCTTCGGACGCGGCTGATCGCCTTTCTCGCGCCAATCGAGGAAGCAGTCCACCAGCGCGTCGCGATCGATCGTCTGGTTGTTCGGCCCCTTTTCCGGCACCGCCGCGATCAGGAATCGCCGGAACTGGTTCTCGCGCACCAGGTTCAGGTCGAGCTTCCCCGTCTCCGGCACCAGGCCATAGCGCACCGCCGACTGCTGCGCGCTGCTCGATCCGCCGCTCGAACTGCCGCCCGCCTGCGTGCCGGCGTCGGTCGACGCATAGAGCGAGAATCGCCACATCGGGTCGGCGCGGCGCGGCTTGTCGTCGGGCTGCTGGGCGGCCTGCGCGCCGGTGGCGTAGCTCTGAAACGTCGCCGCCGCGTCGCCGCGGATCTTCTCGACCGCCGCCTGCCGGAATACGGCGGTGTTGTTGTACCAGGTGACCGGGTCGCCGCGGCTGGCCCGCAGCAGGACAATCGCCCGCTGGATGCCAGCCTCGGCCGCGTGTCGGGCGAAGAAGTCGTACTGCCTGGCGTAAACCCCGTTGAGACTGGAACGTACGTAAAAAGTGAACGACGCCGCCAGCAGCGCCAGCAGCACGACCATCATCAGGACCACGACCAGAATCAGCCCGCCAGCCGGCCTGGCAGTGTTGATACGGCCGGTGCGACCCGCCTGCGAGCGAGCGCACCCTCTGCGTCCGGGCTCTCCCGACCGGCCGGCCATACCCAGTTTTGTACCCCGAAGGGGCCTGCGAGTTGCTGTCAGAATCCGCTGCTGGTCTCTCCACCGGACCCGCTGCCGCCAGAGAGGCTGGACGCAGCCCGGTTCGAGGCCCGCATCAGACGCGAGCCGAAGAAGGTGTCGGCCTGGTTGAGCCGGACCACGACGGTGTATCGATCCTGCGCGTAGGCCTCGGGTTGCGACTGCTGGGCGTCCAGCGCGTTGAGGTCGAGCGCGGTCGGGTCTTCGGGCGGGACGGGCTTGTAACCCACTGTGATTTCAACCGCTTGCGGCAGCGAGTTGCCCATGCCGGACTGCGGCGGCTGCCACACGTCCACCCAATCCACCCCGTCAAAATAGCGAAACCGCAAAAAGCGCAGCGACGTGTTCGTGTCGCCGGTCGGCGTCAGCAGCTCGACCTCGGCGTCCTCGGGTCGCCCGACCGCCGGACCGGTCTGCCGAAAGGTCCGCACCTCGCGCCGGACAATCCCGAGCGTCCGCGGGGCGCTGACCGGCGTGTCGCCGCCTTGCGGATCGGGGTACTCCTCCTGCGATTCGGTGTCTATCGCGAGGTAGTAGCGCACCTCGCGGACATCGCACTGGGCCGGCAGCGGCTTGTCGCGAATCGAGCGCGGCGCGAAGAGCTGGCGATCGGGCAGCGTGGTGGTCTGAAGGGTGATCTCGTGACTCAGCCCGCGGATGCCCGCCCCCAGGTCGGCGACAAAGCCGTTGGCCGAGCGGACCTCGTCGGCGATCTTGTGCGCGAGCGTCCAGGCGAGCTCGCCCTGCGAGAGGACGCGCCGGCCGCGGTCGCGGTCGCCGATGGCGCGGTCATAAAAGACAAACAGGGTCGCCATCATCAGGACGATGATGCCGATCGAGACGAGCACCTCGAGCAGCGTCAGGCCGCGCGGCGTGCGTCGGCGCCAGGTCACGAGCCACTCCCCGTTCTGAACGCGCGCGGCTGGGTCTTCTGGCCCGGCGGCTGCGACGGGGGGGACCCGGAACCGCTCTGTCCGCCGCCGCGCGGACCCGATCCGCCGGACCCGCTGCCCTGCCCGCTTCCGCCGCGCTGACTGCCTGCCTGCCCGCCGCTCTGCCCGCCGCCGCGCTGACCTCCGCCTTGTCCGCCCCCCTGCTGCTGCTGCAACTGGCGCTGCATCGACGAGAGGTCGCCGCCCTGCATTCCGCCCATCGCTCCCTGCAACTGGCCGGACTGCAATGCCGCCATAATGACCGGCAGGAACTGCGTCAGCGAGTCCATGTCCATCCGTGCCAGCGACGTGGGGTCGAAATTCTCGGGATCGAGCACCTGCGTGCCGCCCGGAATGGCGTCGGTCAGCGTCTTGCACTGCTCGTCCGTCATGCCGAAGTCTTCCTTCAGATTGACGGCCTTGTACTTGGGTCGCAGGGCGTGCGTGACCAGCAGCGGCACGCGCTCCGCCTCGCTGGTCGCGGTCTGCTCGCGGGTCTGGTCGAAGACGGTCGCGGTGACGCGCAGCAGCTCGGGCTCCTGCTCGTCGGGCTTCACCTCCAGCTCGTAGGTCAGGCCCGGCACGGGCAGCGCGCCGCTGACGGTCTGCTCGGTCTGCTGGTTCTGCTGCGCCTGCACGAACAGCCCCATGTCGAAGCGCGTCAGCACGTCGTCGGTCAGCAGCATGGCGCGCGTCAGCCGCTCGGCCTTCGACGCCGACGCCAGGCTGTTGCCGAACGCGACCCCCAGCGCGGCGATCGCCATCAGCATGATCGCCAGCGAGAGCACGACCTCGAGCAGCAGCACGCCGCGCCGCGCCGGGCCGCGCGTGCGCCGCGGGCGTCGCCAGCCGGACGCGCTAACCCGGTTGCGTCGTGGGAGATTCATCAGTGTGTCCATCCGATCCGGTGTCCTTGGGCGTCTCGCTCTGTGGCGGCGGCTTGTCTCCCGGGGGCGGGTTGCCGCCCGACCCTGGCGGCGGGTTGCCTCCACGATCGCCGCGCGGCGGCCGACCGCCGTTCGGGTTGCCACCACCGCGCGGATTCCCGCTGCCCGGCTGCCGACCGCCGCCCGGTCCGCGACCACCGAAGTTGGGCTGCTGCCCGCCACTGCCGCTGCCCGGCTGGCGACCGCCGCCGGCGCCGCGACCGCCGAAGTTCGGCAATCCGCCGCCGCCGCTCGCGCCGCCCATGCCGCCGAGATTCGGCAGGCCGGTTCCCTGGCCAGTCTGGCCGGTCTGCCCGGTCTGGCCGGTGCCGGACTGCGACTGCCGCCCGCGCTGCGACCCGCCGGCGCCCGCCGCCGCGCCGGCCGGCTGACCGCCGGTCGACGACTGCGGCGCGCCGCTGGTGAAGTTCAGGTTGAGATCCTTGGCGCTGAACGCGACCTCGGGCGGATGCAGCTTCGACAGCGGCACGCGCAGCGACGCGTCGGCCAGCTGGGCATCGCTGAGCGCGTCGCGAATCGTCGCCAGGCCGGTCCGCCCGTCGATCTCGATCCAGATGGCCCGCTCGCCTTCGGCCAGCTCCTGCGCCGGCTCCTTTTCGGCCAGCACGATCGTCGCCCAGTCGGACGAGCCGTCCGGCTCGAAGACCACGGTCGGCCGGCGCTCGTCGGCCGGCTCATCCTCGACCGCGGCGGTCGACTCGATGCCCGGAATCTCCTCGACCAGCGTCGGATCCTCGGCGACTTCCGACTGCGTCGGATCGACCGACGGCTCGTCCTGCTGCGCCGACTGCTGGTCGTCGACCGGCAGCGTATAGTCCGGCCGACCGAGGATGATCTCGTGCACCTGGGCGTCGCCGTAGAGCCGCTCGTCGGCGGTCCAGTCGGCCTTGACCGGCTCATACTTGCCGGGGGTGTTGAACGGATCTTTCTCGTATTCGACCACGGCCTCGCGGGCGTTGGGCGCGAACCGCACGCGGTAGCGGCGATGATCGAGCATCGCCTGGGCGCGGGCCATGACCAGCAGCGAGCGGAACTGCTCGGCCGACTCGGGCAGTTGCGAGCGGGTGAACAGTCGCTGGATGTTGGGCCAGGCCAGCCCGGCGATGATCAGCAGCAGCGAGATGACCAGCACCAGCTCCAGCAGCGTGAAGCCGCGGAGCGAAGCGCTGCACCGTCGAATTGCCGGGTGCGTGGTCATGTCGCCTGTGTGGCCGCCCGGGCGCGGGTCGCCCGGCAGACGCGGCCGCTAGTCCGTCTTCCAGTTTCGAATGTCGTCCTCGGTGTCGGGCTTGCCATCGGGGCCCATGCTCGACAGGTCGAACGACTTTTCGTTGTGCGTGCCGGGGGCCTGGTAGACGTACTCATGGCCCCACGGGTCCATCAGCCCTTCGATATCCTTGATGTAGGGACCGCGCCACTTCCGGGCCACCTCCACGTCGGCCGGCTGAGTATTCAACTCTCGAAGAGCCGTTGGGAACCGACCGCAATGGAAATTGAACTGGTCGATCATCTTGGAGACGGCGCCGCCGGAGCAAATCCCGACAAATGCCAGCTTGACCCGTCTCGGCTGCGCCGCCGGGATCGCAACGACCGAAAGCGCCGACAGCAGCACCAGCACGACCACTGGAATCAGTCCCTCGACAGGCTTCACGCCGCGTCGAAGACGTTGCGAGCGATCTGCCCAGCCTGACCGATCGGTCGATGCCACGGGCTTCAAGACAACCGAGCGCATGGCCCGCCCTTCCCGCGAACCTGCCGGCGGCGCCAAGTGCGCGCCGCGCGAGCACGCCGCTAGTCCGTCTTCCAGTTTCGAATGTCGTCCTCGGTGTCGGGCTTGCCATCGGGGCCCATGCTCGACAGGTCGAACGACTTTTCATTGTGCGTGCCGGGGGCCTGGTAGACGTACTCATGGCCCCACGGGTCCATCAGCCCTTCGATATCCTTGATGTAGGGACCGCCCCACTTCTTGGCCATCTCGTCGTCACTGGGCTTTTCCGACAGCTCTTTCAGGCTCTCGGGAAACTTGCCGCAGTCGAAGTTGAACTGGTCGACCATCTTGCTGATGGCGCCGCCGGACTTCACGGCGGCCTGCGCCAGCTTGATCTTGGCTCGCTCGCCCTGCTGCTGCAGCGCCGGAATGGCGAAGGCCGCCAGCAGCGCCAGCAGGCCGACCACCAGCAGGATTTCCAGCAGCGTGAAGCCACGCCGCATCCGCCGCGCCTTGCTCTTGCCCACGTTTCGCATGATCCATTCTCCTTGTTCGCCGGTCTGAAACCCGCGCCGTCGTCAGCCGGCGCCGAAACTCATCGTCAAGATCGGCAGCAGCAGCGAGACGGCGATGAAGCCCACCACCACGGCCATCAGGATCAACAGGATCGGCTCCAGCAGGCGGACGGTCAAATCGATCCGCCGCGCCAGCCGGGCCTCGTACGAGTCGGCGATCGTGATCAGCACGTTCTCGAGGTTGTTGCTCTCTTCGCCGACCGCGATCATGTCGACGATGTCGAGCGGGAACAGCCCGCTCTTGCCGAGCGGCGCCGCCAGCGTCTCGCCTTTGCGGACGCTTTCGGTCGCCAGCTCGATGTGCGCCTGAAGCGTGCGGTTGCCGGCCGAGTCGCGCGCGATCTTCAGCGCCTGAAGCACCGGCACGCCGTTGTGCAGCAGCGTCCCCAGAATGCGGCAGAACCGGCAGACGGCCACCAGCGTGATCACCGGGCCGATCTTCGGCACGCGCAGCAGATAGCGATCGAACATCTGCCGGCCGGACTGGCTGCGCAGCGCCGCGCCCGCCACGATGACCACCATCACCCCCGCGCCGGCCGCCACCGTGCCGTGGTCGCGCAGAAAGTCGCACAGGCCGAAGACGAGCTGCGTCATCGCCGGCAGGTCGCCGCGCAGGAACGAGCGCACCTTCGGCACCACGCTGGTGAGCAGGAAGATGACCACCAGCCCGCCGACCATCATCAGCACGCACGGATAGACCATCGCGCCGATGACCTTGTTGCGCAGCTCGTCCTGCCGCTCGGCAAAGGTCGCAATGCGGTGCAGCACCTCTTCGAGGAAGCCGCCCTTCTCGCCGGCGCGGATCATCGAGACGTGCAACTCGCTGAAGGCGTTGGGGTGTTTGGCCATCGCGTCGGCCAGCGTCTGTCCGCCGGAAACATCTTCGCGCACCTCGCGCAGAATCTCGACCAGCGCCGCGCTGGGCGTCTGCCGGCAGAGCACGTCGAGCGCCCGCATCGCCGGCACGCCGGCCTTCAGCAGGTCGGCCATCTGCGAATAGAGCACTGCCACGGTCGACAGCCGCACGCGCTTCCGCCGACCGGTGACCCGCGACTTGGTCGCCTGGCCGCCTTCCTCGACGGTGACCGGGAAGAGCGCCTGCTCGTCCAGCATCCGCAGCGCGGCCTGCTGCGAGTCGGCCGTCAGCACGCCGGCCACGGTCTTGCCGTCGGTGTTCCGGGCGTGGTAGGTGAACGTTGGCACCGCTGGAAAATCCTGACTGGCCGGGCCGGCCGGACCCTGCCGATCGCGCCGCGCAGGCGCAATACCGGCCGACGGCCAGGCCCGATCAACGCACCGTTATCGTACCCAAGTCGGCCACAGATACCCACTTGCGCAGCGCGCTCGATGCGCCGCCCGCCGACCGGGCCGGGCGGTCTCATCCTGTATACATCAACGTTCGGCCCGGGTGGCGTGATACAGCCAAGCTTGGGGATTCCTCGAATCTCGGACGCACCCGCGCCACGCCGCGCGGGCGCCTTTCCCCACGCCGCCGCCGGCCTAGAATCGTCCGCCACTCGCCCCGACCGGGCCCGCGGGAGCCGCACTGCGTGAACCCCACTCCCGCGACTGACACCGCCCGCGCCGCCGACCGCATCCTGCCGCAGCACGTCGCCGGCGCGTTCCTGCTCGGCACGGCGCCGGCGATCAACCCCCTCATCCCGTTTCTCGGCCGCACGCACTTCCGCGCCGGCAACGCCCAGACGCTGGTGCTCACCTCGGCGATCGCCGTCATGCAGCTCTTCTCGATCTTCTGGAATCACTTCTACCAGCGGACGCCCGTCGCGCGCTACCTGGCGCTGCTGGCGGCGCTGTTCTGCCTGCCGATGGCGGCGATCGGCTGCGTGCACGACGTCCGCGCCGTCATGGTGCTGTTCTGCGTTACCGCCTTCGGCAACGCCGGACAGTCGCCGCTGAACGGCGACCTGCTGCGCCGCTGCTATGCGCATCAGCAGCGCGGCCGGGTGTTCGGCGTGGTGCTGGCGGCGCAGATGTTCGCGTCCGTGCTGACCGCGCTGTTGACCGACGCCTGGTCGCGCCGCGACCCCGACGCCTTCCGCAGCTATCTGCCCATCGTTGCGGCGCTGCAGATCGCCGGCATCGGCCTGCTCTACCGCGTGACGCGGACCGCGACGTTCGTCTCGCAGAACCAGATCTGTCCGCCGCCCGCCGCGCCCTGGTGGTCGCCGCTGCGCGAGCTGCGCGCCACGCTCAAGGCCGATCGCGACTTCGCCGCCTACGAGGTGGCCTTCATGTCATACGGCGTCGGCTGGATGATCGCGACGGCCCTGCTGCCGCCGCTGGCGGCCGACCGGCTGCACCTGTCGGAGGCGCTGTACGCCCGCGCGTCCATCTTCACGCTGCAACTGACGACGCTGGCGCTGTTCGTGCCGTTCGGGCGGCTGCTCGACCGCGTCGGTCCCTATCGCGTGGCGCTGGCGTCGTTCGCCTGGCTGGCGATCTACCCGGTCGGGCTGCTGCTGGCGCGCGACGCCCGGTCGCTCGCCGCCGTGACCGTGCTCTACGCCATCGGCATGACCGGCGTGCAGCTCACCTGGACGCTCGGCCCGGTGGCGCTGGCGGTCGACGCCACCCGCGCCGCCCACTACCTGGCGATTCACACCACGCTGGTCGGCGTCCGCGGCATCCTCGCGCAGGGACTGGGCATGGCCATCTACGCCTGGACCGGCAGCTTCGCGATTCCGCTGGCGGTCGCGTCCGCGGGCTTCGCCTGGGCGGCCGTCTGCATGGCACGGCTCTCGCGCCGCCGGCGACTTGCCGACCGCGTCGCGCCTACGGCTTCAGCGCCCGGCTGATGGTGAAGATCGGCAGCAGCAGCGAGATGACCAGTCCGCCCACCACCGTCCCGAGAAACCCGATGATGATCGGCTCGAGCATCGCGGTGGCCGACTTGACCGCCACCGACAGGTCGGCCTCGCAGTGCTCGGCGATGCGCGACAGCACCGGGCCGAGCTTTCCGCTGCGTTCCCCGGCGCCGACCATCTGCGCGATCGCCGACGGAATGAGCGACGAGCGCGACAGCGTCTCGGAGAGCTGCTTGCCGTGCTGGAGGTCTTCAATGGCCTCGTGCCACAGCCGGTCGAACTGTCCGCTCGACACGGCCGCGCGGGTGAGGTCGACCGCCTCGAGCATGACCACGCCGGACTCGATCATCGTGCCCAGCGTTCGCAGGCAGCGGGCGAGGTAGGCCTTGTGGATCATCGGTCCGACGATCGGCACGCGCAGCTTGAGCCAGTCGATGTGCTGCCGGCCGCGCGGCGTGCGGGCATGAAGGACCAGCCCGGCGACGACGCCCGCCAGGCTCGCGACGATGACAAGCCAATGCTGCGTCAGCGTGCTGGAGAAGTTCATCAGCATGCGCGTCGACTTGGGCAGCGCCGCCTCGCGCCCGGCGTAAATCTTGGTGAACTTCGGCAGCACCCAGGTCAGCAGGAAGACCGTGACGCCGATGGCGAACGTCATCATGCCGATCGGGTAGGTGATCGCCCCCTTGATCTTCTTGCGCAGGTCGCGCTGCCCGATGAGATATTCCGTGACGCGAACCAGCATCGGCCCCATCTGCCCGCTGGCCTCCGACGCGCGGACCATGTTGACGAACAGCGGCGAGAAGACGCGCGGCTGCGACGCCAGCGCCGCCGAAAACGGCGAGCCGCTTTGCACCTGGTCGATGACTGCGTCGAGCGCCCGCGCGAAGACCGGCGAGTTCTTCGGGCTGCGGCAGGCCGCCAGTCCTTCCGCCAGCGAGACGCCGGTGTCGACCAGCACCGTGAGCTGATTGGCGAAATGAATCACGTCGTCGGAGCGATAGCGCCCGCCGCCGGACGTCCGGGGCGCGCCGGCCGCGCCGCCCGTCGCCGCCTTGCCGGCGCCGCGGGCCTGGGCCGGTTCGACCTTGACGGGGTACTTACCCTCGCCACGAAGCTGCTTGGCGGCGTCGGCGATGCTGAGGGCCGAGAGGACGCCGCGCGCGACGGCGCCCGAGGAATCCCGCGCCACGTAGGCAAACTGTGCCATCGTTTCGGACTCCGGGCCGGCGCCGCGCACGGCGGCGGCCGGCGACTCAGTCGGCGCAGACGCGCATCACTTCCTCGACCGTGGTGATGCCCGAGCGCGCCTTGCTCAGGCCATCCTGCCGCAGCGTCACCATGCCGGACGACTTGGCCAGCTCGCGCAGCGTCTGAAGGCGCCCGCCTTCGCTGATCGCGTCGCGCGTCGCGTCCCCGGGCACGAACAGCTCATAGACGCCGATCCGCCCCAGGTAGCCGGTCTTGTGACACTTCTGGCAGCCCAGGCCGCGCGCCAGCGACTGGGCCGGCACGCCGGCCTTCTCCATCGCCGCCAGGACGTTGGCGGGCGGCTCGTACTCCGACTTGCAGTGCGGGCAGGTCTTGCGGACCAGCCGCTGCGCCAGCACGGCCACCAGCGATGCCCCGATCAGGTAGGGCTCGACGCCGACGTTGGCCAGGCGCGTGACGGCCGAGAGCGCGTCGTTGGTGTGCAGCGTCGAGAGCACCAGGTGGCCGGTGAGGGCCGCCTGCACGGCGGTGCGGGCGGTGTCCTCGTCGCGAATCTCGCCCACCATGATGATGTCCGGGTCCTGCCGCAGCAGCGAGCGCAGGACGGTCGGAAAGGTGAGCCCGATCCGCTCGTTGACCTGGAACTGGTTGATGTTCCGCAGGTTGTATTCGATCGGCTCCTCGACCGTGCAGATGTTCACCTCCGGGCAGTCCAGCTCCGAGAGGCAGGCGTAGAGCGTGGTCGACTTGCCGCTGCCGGTCGGTCCGGTGACCAGCACCAGGCCGTGCGGCTGGCTGATCTGGTGGCGGAATTCCTTGAGCATCTCGACCGAGAACCCGAGCCGTTCGAGGTTGGCGACGACGCGCGAGTTGTCGATGATGCGGATGACGACCTTCTCGCCGAACTGGTTGGGCAGCGTGGAGACGCGCAGGTCGATCGGGCGCCCTTCCATCATGACGTGAATGCCGCCGTCCTGCGGCAGGCGCCGCTCGGCGATGTCCATCGACGCCATGATCTTGATGCGCGAGGCGATCGGCGCCTGCATCTTGAACGGCGGCTGCATCTTCTCGCGCAACACGCCATCGACGCGATAGCGGACGCGCAACCGGGCCTCGTCCGGCTCGATGTGAATGTCGCTGGCGCCCTCCTTCACGGCCGAATAGATGAGGTAGTTGACCAGCTTGATGATGGGCGAGTCGCCCGCCATGCCCTCGAGGCTGGCGATGTCCTCGGCCTTGGTCTCGATCAACTCGAACGACTCAGTGCCGACGTTGTCGATGATGTCGTCGATGACGAAGACGTTGGCGCTGGCGACGTGCTGGTTCAGCATCGCCTGGATGTCGGCGGCGCTGGACGCCACCACCTGCACCTTGGCGCTGGTGATCCGCTCGATTTCCTCGATCAGGAAGACGTTGGTCGGCTCGGCGAACGCGACCGTGAGCACGCCCTCGACCAGGAACAGCGGCAGCACGCAGTAGCGCTCGCAGAATTCGCGCGGCAGCAGCTCGACGATCTTGGCGTCCGCCAGGCGCGGGCTGAGCTTGGCGTAGGGCACGCCGTACGCCTCGGCGAGCGCCTCGACCACCTGATCTTCCTTGACGTAGCTCAGGTCGACCAGCACCTCGCCCAGGAGCTGCCCGTGGCCGCGCGTCTGCTGCTCGGCGACGGCGTGTTCGAGCTGTTCCTGCGTGACCCAGCCGCGGGCCAGCAGAACCTGCCCGATCTGCTTGCGCGTGCGTGTCAGCGTGGCCGACTGTGACATGGCGCTGAACTCGCTGCTGCGAACCGCGCGGCGGGCGCGGTCACGCGAAGCTCCGCACGGCCGAATCCAGATCGTCGAACAGCTCGAATTTCCGGTCCAGCCGCGTGATTTCAAACACCTTGCGCCCGACCGCGTCGAGCGCGCATACCTTGACCGTGCCGGCCAGCTGCTCGCAGGCCTGGCGCAGCCCGCACAGCGCCTCCAGCCCGGCCGAGTCGAGCGCCTCGAGCGCCGCGCAGTCGACCACCAGCTTGCAGCGCGAGGCCGCCAGCGCCCCGTCGCGCTGCTCAATGAAGTCGCCGAGCGTGTCGGTCGTCAGCTCGCCCTTGACCGTCAGCACGGTCACGTCGCCATAATTCGTCGCCGTCACCATGCCGTCACCCGCGCCACGAACATCTGGCGGTTGAAGATCGGCCGGGCGCCAAAGCTCGAATCGCCGCGCGGCTCGCTCGTCGGCGCGCCGGCGTGCTCGGGCAGCACCGAACCGGCGAATTCGTGCGCGTCGTGCAGCAGCCGGCCCACGTCCAGGTCGAGCAGCGCCGCCGCCATGCGCGGGTCGAACTGCGTGCCGGCGCAGCGGCGGATTTCCGCCATCGCCGAGCCGACCGGCAGATATGAGCGATACGTGCGCGTGGTGGTCATGGCATCGAGGCAGTCGGCCAGGCAGACGACGCGACCCAGCCAGGGGATGTGCGCGCCGCTCAGCCCCTGCGGATAGCCGCGCCCGTCATAGCGCTCGTGGTGCGACATGACGCCCGGAATGAGGTCGTCGATGTGCGGCACGCCGGCCAGAATCTTCGCCCCCATCTCGGGGTGCAGCTTGAGCGCGGCGAACTCCTCGGCGGTCAGCTTGCCCGGCTTGAGCAGGATGGCATCCGGCACGCCGATCTTGCCGACGTCGTGCAGCAGCCCGGCCAGATAGACGCGCTGCGCCTCGTGCGGATCCATGCCGATGGTCTCGGCCAGCCGGCGGCTGAGAAAGGCGACGCGCTCGGAGTGGCCGCACGTGTACGGGTCCTTGGCGTCGATCGCCTTGACCAGCGAGTGCATCAGCCCCATCAGCAGCCGCGCCAGGTCGTCGTACAGCCGCTGGCGCTCAAGAAACGACTGCACGCGGTCGGCGACCGCCCGCAGGAGCTGGGCGTCGACCGAACTGAAGTCGCCGGCGTCGCGGCAGTTGATCGCCAGCAGCATGCCCAGTCGGCGCTGGCGATGGCGCATCGGCAGCACCAGCGCGTGGCGCAGCCACGGCCGGGCGAACGCGAACCGGTTGTCGCTGCCGACGTTGTTGAAGACGCGGACGTCGCGATCGCCGCGGTCGTCGGCCATCAGCGTGAGCGCCAGCCTGGCGATGTCCTCGTCCGACACGTCGGCGGCCCCGACGCGCGCCACGCAGACGTCCGATTCGACCCCGTCCGAGTCGGTCCCGCCGCCGGTCGAGAGCGATTCGGGCGCGAACCGCCGCGGCAGCACGAACGCGATCGCGGCAGCGCGCGACGACGCCACCGTCTCGCTCGCGACGCGCTTCAGCACGTCGGCCGGCTCGTGGGCCGAGGTGATCTCGCCGTTGACGCGATAGACCAGGCTCAATTCCTCGTAGGTCGATTCGAGGTTGCGCGTCAGCCCGGTGATCTCGCGCTGCGCCTCGCCGGCCGAGACGGCCGCGTCGACGTTCTGCGCCAGCAGCGCCGCCAGGCCCGCCTGGGATGCCGCGTCGAACCGCGCCGCGCGTGAGCGCTGCTGCGCCGCCGCCTGCGCATCCACGCCGCACTGGTCACAGAAGCGGCGCCAATCCTCGTCGGCAGGCTCTCCCGGTGCCCCCAGAACCACGGCGCAGACGCCCAGCAGCCGGTCGCGACGCCGGATCGGCGCGGCGATCAGCACGCCGCCCGGCAGTTCGGCCGGCTGCGCGGCGCGCTGCCTCAGGGCCGGCTGGTCGGCAAACTCCTGCAGCGCCGCGCGAAGCGTGGCGCTCGCGCGGGCGCCGAAACCGGCGCCCGCCCGGTCACAGGTGTGCCAGACGCTCGATCCGTTCCCGACCGCGACGCGCGCGGCGTCGGCATCGACCACAATCGCCCATCCGCCCAGCTCGTTCCAGCCGCGCAGGACCTGCGCAATGGGCGCGGTCTCGACCAGCGCCAGAAGCTGTGTCTGCTGCAGTTCGGTTGAAGTCTTCGTCGCCATCGGCCGTCCCTCACGCGTCCAGCGGCGCCAGGCGCCGCCCGTTCTGGCGGATCGTCGCCCCGCTCGGATCGGCCACCAGTTGCTGCACCGTTTCGAGAATCTCACGCGGGCTGAACGGCTTGGCCATCACCACCTTGACGTTGGTGCCGTCCAGGTCTTCGCGCGTCAGCGAGAAGCCGCGCGCCGTCACCAGCACGATCGGGATGGCTGCCGTCTCGCGGCGCGCCCGCAGGGTGCGGGCCATCTCCAGCCCCGACAGCACCGGCATCTGGAAATCGCTGACGATCACCGCCGGGCTGCCGGCGATGGCGCGCTCGACCCCCTCGGCGCCGTCCTCGGCCGTCGCAACGTCGAACCCGGCGTTGCGCAGCTTGGTGACGATGACGTTCAGGATGTGCGACTCGTCGTCGCACACCAGCACAGGCCTGTTTGCCCCGTCGTTCATGAGTCGGTCCCTCTCGTGTGCGGCCTAGCGCTGCATCGGCAGGATCATGCTGAACGTGCTGCCCTGCCCGACCACGCTCTTGACCGCCACCTGCCCGCCATGCACCGTCTCGACGATGTGCCGCACCAGGTTCAGCCCCAGCCCGGTGCCCTTCGCGAGACTCTTGTTCTGCTCGACGCGGAAGAACTTCTCGAACACGCGCGGCAAGTCGGCCTCGGGAATGCCCGCGCCGGTGTCGCTCACCGCAGTCGTGATCGTCTGCTGATCCTCGTTCGCCGACATGCGGACGCACACCTTTCCGCCCGCCACCGTGTACTTGATCGCGTTCGACAGCAGGTTGAGCACCGCCTGCGTAATCAGGTCGCGATCGGCCAGCACCTGGTAATAGACCGGCGTCAGCTCGGCCGTCAGCTCGATGCCCTTCGCGTCGGCCTGCGGTCGGGCTACATCGACCACTTCCTTGACCACCATCGCAACCGACAGCGCTTCCTTGTTGATCCGGCTGGCGCCGGCCTCGATGCGGCTGATGTTCAGCACGTTGTCGATCAGCCGACCGAGCCGGTCGCTGCACGTCTGGATCGTCTCGTAGTACTCGCGGCGCGTCTTCTCGTCCGCGGCCTCGCCGTCCACCAGCATCTCAACGTACGCCTTGATGCTCGACAGCGGCGTGCGCAGCTCGTGCGCCGCCTTGGCGACGAAGTCGCTCTTGGCCATGGCGACCTCCTTCTCGCGCGTCACGTCGCGCAGCAGGCAGACCACCCCGCGGGCCGTCTCGCCGTCGCGCTCGCCGTGCACGTCGATCGACGCCAGCGACGCCTCCACGGCGCGCTCGCCCAGCGACAGCTCCACATGCCGCGCCGTCGACGACCGGCCCGCCTCGCGACACTGGCGGATGATCCGCACCAGCTTCTCGTCGACGCCCGCGTCGCCCAGCGCGCGGCGCAGCGCGGCGCTGCGTGCCACGCCCAGCAGCGCCTCGGCGGCCGGGTTCATCAGCACCAGCCGGTCGAATTCGTCGGTGACCACCAGCGCGTCGCGGATGCCGTCGATGACCGCCTCGAGCTGCCCGCTCCGCAGCGTCGCCAGTCGGCGCTCGAGCGCCTGGCGCTCTTCGCGCGCCGTCGCGCCCGCCAGCCGCGCCTTCAGCTCCGCGTATCCGCTCGATACGGCCGTCACCACCGCGGCGAACTCCGGCGGCAGGTCGGCCCCCTCGGGGACGCCGGCCGGACTGGCGGCCGCCCGCAACGCCTCCTCCAGCCGGCGATCCACCGCCGCCCGCGCCCCGCGTCCGGCCCACAGCAGGCCCGCCGCGAGCAGCAGCAGCGGCAGCTCGATCACCACGCCGACCGGCAGGCTGCGCGCTGGCGACAGCGCCGCGAAAAACTCGTACATCGGCCAGACCAGCGCCGCCGCCATCGGCGCCGCCGCCCAGCGGGCCCGTATGTGCCGCAGCCAGTCCGAGTCGAACCACGCGCGCCGCGCACCCCGCGGCGCGCTGCGCGTGCGGATCGACACCGCGCCGCGCGGCTGCGGTCGGCTCGGCGCCGCGCCGCGCGGCTCCAGCGTCTGCGACCAGGGTCGGGCTTCCAGGCGCGTCATGGCGTCGGAGCGACCTCCTCGCACGGCGATTCGCTCGATGCCGCCGGCCGGCTCGTCACCGGAAACGGCTCGGCCGCCGGGCTGTCGTCGGCGACCGGCCCGCGCAGCGCCGTGCCCAGCGCGTTCGCCAGCGTGCAGTCCGGATCGACGCGCAGCGCGTGTCGCACCAGCCGCTCGGCCGAATGCGAATCGCCTTTGCTCTGCCGAATCACCGCCAGCACGCACAGCGCCGTGGCGTCGTGCGGATCGCGCTGCAGCGCCGCCGCGGCGTCACTCATCGCGGTCCGCGTGTCGCCGGCCCGCAGGGCGCACATCGCCGCCACCAGCGTTCCCAGCTCGCTGGTCGGATCCAGCCGGCTCAACTGCTGGGCCGCCTCGCGCCCGGTCGAAAAGTCGCCCAGCGCCACCGCCGCCCGGACCATCAGCGCCCAGCCCTCGGCGTCGTCGCCGTCGGCCGCCACCACCGGCCGCACCGCCTCGATCGCCGCGCGCCCCTTGCCCAGGCGCAGGCTGGCCCGCGCCAGCGCCTTGCGACACAGCGCGTGGAGGTCCGCCGGCTCGCCCGGCGCCGCTTCCGGCGTGGCGGGGGCCGCGGCCACCAGCGGCCGCAGCACGCGCAGCGCCTCGTCGTCCTGGCCGGCCCACTCGAGCGTCAGACCGTAGCGCTCGCGCAGCGCCGCGTCGTTCGCGTCGATCTGCACCGCGTCGGCATAGGCCCGCACCGCGGCCTCCTTCATCTCCAGCATGCGATAGGTCGCCCCCAGGAAACTGCGCAGCTCGACGTTCCGCGCGAAGTCGGTCAGCCGCGCCTCGACCATCTCGGTCGCCTCGAGCGGCGCGCCGGCCTCGACCCGCGCCCGGGCCGAAGCCAGGAGCAGCGTCACATCGTTCGGACTGGCCGTCAGGGCGCGATCGAAGGCGTCGCGCGCCGCGCCCGGCTGTTC
The DNA here is from genome assembly GCA_046350375.1 of Phycisphaerae bacterium. Taxonomy (GTDB): domain Bacteria; phylum Planctomycetota; class Phycisphaerae; order UBA1845; family UTPLA1; genus JAXMAO01. The sequence goes on along the minus strand of JAXMAO010000005.1, from coordinate 247,209 downwards.
GTAGCGCTCCTCGATCAGCCCGACGACATACGCGACGTTCGCATCCTGCGGGGCGCGGGCCTGGGCCGCCGCGGCCGCCTCGCGCGCCGCCGAGAGATTGCCGTCGGCCAGCTCGATCTGGGCGCGCAGCAGGTGGGTCGCCGCGGTGTCGCCTGACAGCGTCGCCGCCTCGTCGGCCGCGGTTCGCGCGGTGCGCAAATCGCCGCGGTCGAAGGCGTCCTGCGCCAGCCGCTGCTTCACGGCAGCCCGGACGCTGCGCCACTCGGCGTTGGCCTCGCCGTGCGGATCGCTCGAGAAGTGCCGTCGCGCAATGCGACTGTCTGGCGCGCAGCCGCCGCTCAGCGCCGCGGCGACCGCACCGACGATCGCTGCCCCCGGAAGCCAGCGCGTCATTGTTTCCCTCCCGTGGATGTTGCCGGCGCGGCGTCGCGCCGCGGCTCGTCCTCGACGCCGTCCAGCCCGGTGGGGCCTTCAAACCCCTCGGGCAGCTTGAACGGCGGCGCCGGGCGGCCGTACGACGGCTCGACCCTTCCGTTCTCCTGCGAGATCAGATCGCGAACCAGCCCGCGCACCGCGGACGACTCCTCGTCCCAGCTCCGCCGCGACAGCAGCTTCTCGCGCAGCTCGATGGCCTGAAGGTGGCGCGGGTTGTTGTGGATGGCGAGCTCGGCGTCCCACAGCGCCTTCTTCGTGTCGCCGCGCGCCAGATGCTGCAGCGCCCAGTGATAGTGGGCCTGGCTCAGCCGCTCGCGATCGATCACCTCGGCCGCCTTGCGCTGCGAGGTGCGATAGCGCTCGACATCCTGCAGCGCCTCGTCGCCGGCGCGCTCGTCGGCCTCGCCTTTCACGACGTGGACGGTCAGCAGGATGATGATCTCCTCGCGGTTGAGCGAGTCGTTCGTGCTGCGGAACAGCGCCCCCGCGACCGGGATGTTCCCCAGCAGCGGCACCTGGCTGCGCGTCGCGTTGCTGACCTCGCGGAACAGCCCGCCGATCAGCACCGTGTGCCCGTCGCGCAGCATGATGTTGGTGGTCACCTCGGTGGTCTGCTTGAACGGCAGGTTGGCCGCGGTGATGCCGCCGGTGGAGTCCTCGGGGTGAATCTCCATGCGGATCAGCCCGTCGCCGTAGACGAACGGGCGGAAGATCAGCCGCGTGCCGGTTTCGAGGAACTCGACCGACTGCACGGCGGTGGTCTCGGTGATGGTGGTGGTGAGGTAGCCGTCGCGGCGTCCGACGATGACCTCGCCTTTCTGCTTGTTGAGCGCCAGGATCTTGGGGTTGGCGAGCACGGTCACGTCGGTGATCTGCTCGAGCGCGCGGATGAAGACCGAGATCTGGTCCTTGATGATGCCGAAGGTGAATCCGCCGCCGGGCACGTTGTTGTTGAAGCCGGTGCGGACCGTGAAATTGGTGTTCTGAAGGCTCTCGTTCGGAATCAGCCCGGTGGCGATGCTCTGCGCGCCCGGGCTGGTGCTCGACAGCTCGGCAAAGTCGACGCCGCCGACCGTGGTGAAGTCGATCCCCAGGGCATTCTGCTCGTTGAGCTGCGCCCGCAGAATGGTCGACTCGACCAGCACCTGCAGCGGCCGCACGTCGAACTCGCGCAGCACGGTCTCGATGCGCTTGATGTTCTCCGGGAAGTCGATGACCACCAGCGTCTCGGCATTGGCGTGCGAGTCGCCGCCCGTTCCGCCGCCGCCCCCGCCGCCCGCGCCCGCCCCGCCGCCGTTCGGATTGGCGCTGCCCAGCCCTTCCGACGCGGAAGGCGTCCGCGAGATGCGCCCGGTCTGGCTCAGCAGCGGCGTGATGAGCGCCTCGGCATCCTTGGCGGTCACGAACCGCAGCCGGAAGACGCGCGTGATGGCCTGGCGCTCGCCCCCGGCGATGGCGGCCAGCTCTTCGCGCGTGTGGACGTAGATGATGTCGCCGACGCGCCGGTAGCCGAGCCCGTTGGAGGTGAGAATGGCCTCGAGCGCTTTCTCGAGCGTCACGCCGTAGAGACTCGCCGACACCGTCCCGCTGCCGGCGACCCCCTTCGACGCGATGATGTTGCGGCGCGTCTGCTCGGAGATCATCCGCAGCACCGCGCTGATCTCCATGTTCGATATGTGCACGTCGACCGTTCCCGCGGCATGCACCGTCAGCGAGCCGTCCGGCGTCGCGTCGGCCGGCCTGGCGTCGTCGCTGGGCGGAACGATGACCGTGTCGCTCACGTCGGCCACCGGCGCCGCCGCGCGCGTCGCGCCCCCCGGACCGACCGGTCGATCTCCCGGCTGCAGCAGGGTCGACAGCACGCTTTGCAGCATCGCGCGGCTGGTGTCGGTCTGCTGCTGCGCCTGCTGCAACTGCTGTTGCAGGCTTGGCGCGGCGTCTCCGGCAAAGCTCGAACCGCCAGGCGAAAAGCCCCACAGGAGCAGCCCGGCCGTCAGGCCGCTGGCCAGCCACAGTCGCGCGCGGGTTCGGGGTCGATAGCTCACGGTCTCACTCCTCGGAGCGACCGGATGTGCCCGGCGCGCGGTCCACGTGCTGCGCAGACCGCGTGACGAGGCATCGAGTCTCATTCACTTTCGGTCAGGCGACCGGTGAGGTTGTGTTTTGGGGCGTCTGGCGGGGGGAGGGATGCGCGTTTGCGGACATGCGCGCGTCGTTTTCGGGCGATGCGCCGGGCGATGTCAGGGCGGCAGGGTGAGCGTGACGCGCACGCCGTCTTTTCGGACCACCGCCTGCCGATCGCGCACCTCGATCAGTTCGAACCCGTTCACCCGCTCGCCGACGTGCACCAGCTTGCCCGACAGCATCGCGGCCGGTTCGGCCCCGGCGATCGTGCTCTGAAGCTTGATCGCGGTGGCGGCCTCCTCGACCTGGGCCGCGCGGCGCCGCTGGCGCTCGCGCTCCTGGCGCGCGGTGTCGCGGATCTCGGCCCACCAGCTTCGTTTCGGCGTGCGCGCCGCCGCACTTTCCGGCTCGGCCGCATCGACCGCGAACAGCGACGAGTCGACCGCGAACGGATCACGCGCCAGCGTCCGCGACGCATCGTGAATGTCGACCGCCGCGCCGCCGAACACGCTCCTGATTTCCACGCTCCGCGGCGGCGGCGTCACGTCGGCGGGGCGGTCTCCCACCCTCACCACCGTCGCCGCGACCAGCTCGGACGACAACTGCGCCGCGCCGATCGGCGCGGGTCGCTTCGGCCGCATCAGCAGCCGCCCCCACACGCCGCACATCACCAGCGACAGCACGCCCAGCGCGATCGTCTTGCGAGGATCGGCCCGCAGGTGCGCCCGCAGCGTGTTCCAGTAGCCTGTCAGTCGCTCTCGCACGACGACCTCCTGCCCGGTCCCGGCCGTTCGACCGGCCCTACTCCTGCGGCCGCGGCGCCGCGGCCGGCGCCAGCGCCAGGGTCGCGCCGTCGCGCTCGCCGCGCGGAATCCGGAAATAGGTGTGGACCACCGCCTGGCAGCGCAGCGCCGGTCCCTGGCCGGACAGCCCGCGCGGCTGCGACTCGACGCTCAGCACCAGGCTCTCCAGCGTGTTCAGACGCGGCCACGTCTCGAGCGCGGCGACAAACGCCTGCACACCCGCGGCCGGCCCTTCAGCGTCGATCACGATCGGCTGCACCATCACGTCGGCAGCGGCCGCATCGGGCTCGGCCCCGGCCGGGCCGTGCCAGGCGACGATGCGCCCCGGCTGCACCGAGCGGCGCGTCAGCCCGGACGAGCCGAGCATGGCGCTGACCGACTTGAACGACTCGGCGAAGCCGTGCGTGCCGGGCACGGCCGCCCGCGCGGCGCGTTCGCGCGTTCCGCGCGACTGCACGTCGGAATAGACCTCGGCCAGGTGACGCGCCTGGAGCTGTTCGCCTTCCACGGCGCGCTGCTGGCTCGCGATGCGGATGCGCTGCGCCGCGAGGCGCCGCTGTCCCGGCAGCGCCAGCCCGAAGACAAACGCCGCGGTCGAGCCGGCGACCAGCACGCCTGTTCCGATCGAGACGCGCGACAGCCTCATTTGGCACCGCCTGCCTGGCGCAGCACGCGGCAGCTCAGCTCAAAACCGTCGCCATGCCGCCCGTGCAGCGGCGGCGCTGGCCGCTCGCGCGTCGAGACGTCGGCGAAGAACGCGCTGCCCGCCAGCCCGGCCGCGAAGTCGCTCACCGCCGTCACGTCCGACCCGACGCCGCGACAGATCACCAGCGGCAACAGGTCCAGCCGCGCCGGCTGCGTGGCGGCTGGCGGCACGGGCGGTCGATCGGTCCGCGTCTCGGCCGGCTGCGTGGTCGCGCCGGGACGGGTGAACTCCAACTCGGTCAGCGCCACTCCTGCCGGCAGGGCGCGCGACAGCGCCGCCAGCGTCACGCTGAACGAGGCCTCGTCTTCGAGCAGGGCGCGCAGTTTCTCGCGCGCCGCCAGCGAGTCGCGCTCCTGCGTCAGCATCTCCAGGTGCACGCGGTGAATCTGGACCTGCGAACGCTGCTGCTCGACGTCCGCCAGCAGGCGCGTGGCGCGGCGCATCGCCGCCGCGTGCGCGCCAATCCAGCCGCCCATCGCCAGCAGCATCACCCCCACCAGCGCCGCGCAGCGCCGCAGGCGGCGCCGCTCGTCGCGCCGATGGTGGTATTCCGGCGGCAGAAAATCGAAGTCGATCATGCCGGAACCCCCGCCTTGTCGACCGCGCTGGCCGCCGGCTGGGCCGCGGTTGGCGGGGTGCCCGCCTGCAATCCGCGCAGCGCCAGTCCGGTCGCGACCGCCCAGGCCGGGACATAGCCGCGGGTCTCGTCCGCCGACACGCCTTCGCTGCCTTCGATGCCGAGCATCGGATCGCCCACCGTGCAGGCGATGTCCAGCCCCTGGCCGACCAGCGGCAGCAGCACCGGCTCGTGCGCCTCGCCGCCGACAAACGTGATGCAGTCCGGCCGCTGACCGCGGAACGTCACCGTCACATACCGCAGCGACAGGTGCACCTCGCGCGCCAGTTGCTCGGCGCCGGGGCGCACCCCGTCGGCGACCGACTCGATCAGCTCCGGCGTCAGGTGCGGATCGGGCTCGACGTCCGCCGGCCGCAGCCGGGCGCGCATGACGCGCAGCCGCAGGGCGTGCGCCTCCGCCGGGTCGATCGAGAGCCGCTGTGCCACGCCGCGCGTGAAGACCGCGCCGCCGACGTCGATCAGCTTGACGAAGCAGAGCTCGGCCCCGCGCATCATCGTCAGGCAGGTGCCGCGCTCGCCGACGTCCAGAAACAGGTTGACCCCGGCCGAATCGGACGCCCGCCGCAGATAGCGCCCGAACGCCCGCGCCAGCGCCCCGGGGGCGATGTCGAGCGCCATCGGGTCCAGCCCGGCCCGCTCGAGCAGCGCCACGCGCCGATCGATCGCCGCGCGCTGCGTCGCGAACACGATCACCTCTTCGCGCACGTCGTTGCCCTGCCGCACTTGCCCGGCCGGCAGGTGGCGAAACTGCATCGCGCCGGGGTCGGCCGCGAACCGCTCGAGCGCCTCCAGCTCCACGGCGCTGGCCAGCTCGTCGGGCGGCATCGGCGGCACGCGAACGTTCTTCAGCTCATACTCGCCTGGACCGAGGCACGACACGGCCCGGCGCCCGACGAACCCGCCGGCCCGAATGGCCCGGCTCAGCAGATGGGCGAGCTGCTCGTCGCGCTCGCCGGGCGTCTCGACCGCCGGCATGGGGAACTCGGCAAAGGCCAGCACCGACAGCTCGCCGCCGCGCTCCGCCAGTTGCAGGAGCTTCACGCGGTGACCGCCGAGGTCCACGCCGATCGGGCCCAGCCTGTCTCGATTTCGCGCCATCCCGATTCGATTCCTCGCGCCCACGCTCCATCCCGCGCCGCGGCCTGGCCGCGCCGTCCGGTCGTTACGATCCGCCGAGTGTCGCCCCGCCCGTCACCCCCGTGGTCGGCGGGTCGGTCTCGCTCACGGTCGCCACGCCGGTGACCGGGACGACCGACACCGCGAACGCGCAGCGCCCCGCGACGAAAATCACCCGGGCCATCGTCGACTGGTCCGGCGCGCCGGCCGCGTCGAAGCGCAGCTCGTCGTCGCCGCCCAGCGAGGCCGAGGCGATGCTGACGAATCTCAGTTCCGGCGTGTCGCTCACGCCGAAGCGCGCCTCGTACGGCTGCTGCGTGAGGGGGTTGTTCATGGGCGTGGTCACGCTGGCGGTCCGCGCCAGCCAGTATTTCTGCAGCGGCGTCGAGACCTTCACAACGCACCCCAGGTCCGGCCGGGCGACCGCCATGCTCTGGGCGAACTGCACGTCGGTCGCGAAGCGATCGGCCGCCGCGCGGGCCCGCGTCCGCGAATCGTCGACCGTCGACAGCGCCAGCACGGCCAGCACGCCCAGCACGACGATGACCACCAGCAGCTCGATGATCGAGACGCCGCGGCGTCCGCGTCGTTCCGTTCGCGCGGCCTGGATGGCTCTTTCTCGCACGCGGAAACTCCCCCAACGTCGGGCCCACGTTTCAGGCCCGCGCTACAGGCCCAGGCCGCGCGCCCGCGCCGCAGCGCACCGCACGCGGCCGACGGCGGTCCGGACGTGGCGCAGCGCAGTCGTGCGCCCTAGCGCCGGCTGCGCGGCCCGTCGGATCCCTTATCGGGTGTCGCCGCGACGACCTTGACGGGTTTGTCGCGCAGATGATCGAGGATCGCCGCCAGCAGTTCGTTCGTGCGGCGGGCCTCGTCGATCAGTTGCTTGCGCTGCATCGCCGTGTCCGGTATCTGTGCCGCGGCCGGCGCACACAGCCCCGGCGCCTGGTTCCATAACTCGACCGCCAGCACGCCGGCCAGCACGGTCAGCGTAGTCAGCACCGCCCGCGAGTATCGATCCAGCCGCAGCGTCACGTCGCTCATGGTCTGCTCCTTCCGTCAATTCTCGACCCACCGCAGAATCGTGTAAGGCTGGCGATCGGCCGTGCCCGACAGGTTGTGAAAGACCGCGCCGCCCGCCACCGGTTTCACCTCGCAATTCGAGCCCGCCGTGCCGGCCTGCACCGAGCTGTAGGCAATGACCGGGGCGTTGAAGTAGAGGTTGCACAGCTTGCCGCCCTTGCGAAGCACGCCGCCGATCAGCACCGGGTCGTCGACCTGCAAATCCGAGCCGGACGAATGGATCACCAGGTCGCGCGTCACGATCAGTGCCGGGTAACCCGCGACGGCCTGCACGACCGCGCCGGAACCGTCCAGCTCCAGGTCACCGTCTACGACCAGCGTGCCGGTGAATTGCACGTCGTTCTTCACGCGCAGCACGCGGCTGCCGGCGGCGCCGTTGGTGCTCACGAGCAGCCCGCCCGGGTTGGTCGCGGTGACGACGCCGCCCTTGCAGGGCCAGTCCCCCTTGTCGAGATTCTGCGTCGTCCAGGAAGCGGCGGTACAGGTCACGCCGTTCACGACGTAGGTCGACGTGATGGTCGGCACGCTGGGCACCAGCTTGGACGGCTGGAGCGTCTGGATCGATGAGGGCGGCCCGTAGAACAGGATCATGGGCCAGGTGATCCCCGCGACCGCGGTGACGGCGTTCTTGCACCAGGCGGTCGAGACGATCGACCCGTTCGAATGAACGTCGCCGTAGAACTTCAGCATGTTCGGAAGATTGGTGACGCCGGTGGATCCGAGCATTCCGGCGTGCGTCACGCACCAGCGGTGGGGCGGCGGCGCGACCAGGTCGGCGACGACCGTGCGCACGCCGCGCGTCACGCCCTTCGAATCGACGACCGTGCCGCGACTGGCGACGGTGAAGATGCGCGGATCGGTGCCGGGGTTCGTCACCGAGATGGTGACGCCGTTCGACGAGCCGTCGATCGAGATCGACCCGGCGCCGGTGCCGGTCCAGTAGGAACACGCGGCGACGGTGGCGGGCGGATAGGTGAGATAGTGGGCCGCGATGTCGATGCCCGAGGCGGCCAGGGCGCGGGCCTGCGCCGCGGCGAGCAGGTTGGACGCGACCGGCGCGGCCGGCGCGGTCATCGATCCGAAGGCATATCCGAGCGCGACCGCGATCGCCGTGAAGCCCAGCGCCAGGATGAGCACGTAGCCCGGCCGGGCGAAGCGCCCACCGCGACTCGTCCGCATGCTCACCACGACGGGATCACCGTGCTGCGCAGCCGCACGCCGGGCATGCCGTCGGTGGTGGTGCCGCCGCTGGAGAGGTAGCCGCCCGGCGAGCGCTCGACCGACTCGCCGTGAAACACGCGCGTCAGCGTGCAGTCGCCGATGGTGAGGTCGAGGATGACGGCGCGGGTCTCGCCCGACCGGCCCGAGCCGCTGAACACCGCGCCGGCGACCTGTTCGGCCCAGGTCTCGCTGACGACGGCCGTGTCCAGCCCGAGCGACTTGGCGTAGTCGGACAGCGTGCTGGCCGCGAAGGTCGAGAGGCTGACGGTGCCCTGCGCCGCGCCGAGCAGGCCGCCGGTCAGCCCGCCCGACGAGATGCGCGACGCGACCAGCGTCCGCGTGCCAGCGATGTAGGAAATCTCGAGCACTTCGAGGAGCTGCGTCTGGTCGTCGCCGGGCACGCCATTGCCGCCGGCGGCCGGGTAGTCGTCGGCGGCCCACAGCACGATCCGCTTCGTGTCGGCGATGACCAGGCCGCGCGCCGCGCGAACCGCACCGACGACCTTGGCCACGGCATACTGCCCGCGGCGCTGCACCGTGATCCGACTGCCGAGCGTGTCGCTGGCGCGCGACGCGGCATAGAGCATCGCGAAGGCCGCCGCCGTCACCACCGCCGCCAGCGCGGCGCCGACGACGAGCTCCATGAGCACCATCGCGCGGCGGCGCGACCGCGGCCCGGGCCGACAGCTTGTCGCGCGCTTCGACACGCTAGTACTCCCGCGCGAGCAGCCGCTTGACGGTCACGACCGGTCCGCGGTTGTCGTTGACCGTCACGGTCACCAGCGCAAAGGCGTAGCTGTCCCACGCCAGCTGGCCGGGCATGGTGACGTACTGCACGCTGACGGTGCGATAGAACGACGCCAGGTCGGAGTCGGAGATCGTCGTGCCGGCCATAGACTTCATCGCGCCGGCCGACTCGGAGAGCCCGTGGAAGTCGTCCACGTTGTCGTACGCGGTGCGGGTGGATTCGCCGGCGTCGGGGCCGAGCGTGTGATCGGTGGGGGTGTTGGGATCTTCGAACGGCCGGGCGCGAATCTCGGCCAGCATCGCCTCGGCCAGCAGGACGGCCTTCTCGATGCGGTGCGCGTCGGTGACGGCGTTCAGCCCGGCGGCGAAGGGAATGGCGGCGGCAGCGGCGGCGATGGCCACGATGGCGGCCGCCAGCATCGCCTCGAGCATCAGGAACGAGCGTCGCATCACGCGCCGACCTCGCACGCCGAAGATGAAAACGAGCGAACCGGTCCACAGGCCGCGCGGCAGCCTGGGACCGGTCCGCGACGATTGACCGCGGAAGGGCACGTGCGTGCCGCTGCGGTTAGTAGCTGCTGTGCGCCACGCTGGCGGTCGTGCCGCCGTCGTTGGCCTTGAACACGCCGGTGTCCTTGTCGTAGAACCAGCCCTTGGTGGCGTCGGCGGCGCTGTTGGTGACCTCGGCGCTGTTGTTGAAGGGGTTGGCCGGAATCGCCTGGAGATACGGGCCGTACTTGCCGGCCGCGGCGTTGACCGTGCCGTCGAGGTCGGTCTTCTTGATCATCTGGTCGGAGAAGAGCGCGGCGGACGTCGGAAACGCGCCGCTGTGCTGCAGGCGATAGAGCTCGATCTGTCCGCGGATGGTCTGCAGGTTGGTCCGCAGCGAGCTGACCTGCGTGTCCGTCGAGGCATCCGAGAACTGCGGCACGACGATCGCCGCGAGGATGCCGAGGATGATGACCACGATCAACAGTTCCACCAACGTGAAGGCCGCGCGTTTCATGTCCTTGCTCCCTTGCCTCGCGAGACTCGCGAGCGAAACTCGGTGACTCACACCTCGCAACCGGTCGTGCCCCCGGCGTACGACCCGGGCCACGTTCTGTCCCCTGCCACATCGGTGAATGCCCTTGGCCGCTTGAGGATGGGCGCGCGGAGTTCATGTGTGACGCCGCGGAATTAGCGCGGATGAATGGAACGCCCGTTGGCGGGGCTGGCTAGTCCGATCCGCGGACCAGAAGCCGGGCGTTTTTCAGGACGTGCGTCGGAACCGGACGTTGGCGGATCGCCTCGCGGGCGTCGGCGACCGGCAGGATTACGAGATTCGCCGCGGCGCCCGGGCGGATTCCGTAGTCGGCCAGGCGCATGGCGCCCGCCGCCCGCGTCGTGACGCAGTCGTACGCCTGTTCGATCTGGTCCGGGGCCGAGAGGTGATCGGCGTGCACCAGGGTGTGGGCCACGTCGAGCATCTGGCCCGTCCCGAGCGGATAAAACGGGTCGCAAATGCAGTCCTGCCCGGCCGCGACGTTCACCCCCGCGGCCAGAAGCTGGCGCACCCGCGTCAGCCCGCGCCGCCGCGGATAGCCGTCGTAGCGCCCCTGAAGGTGCAGATTCACCTGCGGATTGGTAATGACGTGGACGCGCGCCTCGGCCAGCAGGTCGACCACCTTGCGGGCGTGCACGTCGTCGTAGCTCGCCAGGGCACAGACGTGGCTGGCGGTGACGCGCCCCTGCCAGCCGGCGGCGATCGTCTGCGCCGCCAGGTATTCCGTGCAGCGCGACGCCGGGTCGTCGGTTTCGTCGATGTGGCAGTCGATGTCGGCGTCGTGCTCGGCGGCCAGCTCGAACAGCTTGTCGATGTGCCGGCGCGAGTCGCCGTCGGTCCGCTCGTTGTGGGCGATGCCGCCCACCACGTCGCAGCCCATCGCCATCGCGCGGCGCATCTGCTCGAACGCGCCGGGGTCGCGCAGGATGCCATCCTGCGGAAACGCCGCCACCTGGATGTCGCAGATCGCCCGGCAGCGCTGCCGCGCCTCGAGCACCCCCTCGCACAGCCGCAGCCCGGCGGCGGTGCCCACGTCGACGTGCGTGCGAATCGCCCCCGTGCCGAACGCCACCTCGGCCTGCACGGCCCGCACCGCCCGCGGCACCACCTCCTTCGGCTTCACCTGCTTCTTGAATTCCGCCCACAGCCGGATGGCCTCGATCAGCGTGCCGCTTTCGTTGCGCGGAACCAGGTCGGCCGTGTACGCCAGGTCGAGGTGCAGGTGCGGATCGACGAACACCGGCGACACCAGCCCGCCGCGCGCGTCGAGTACGCCCGCGCCGCGACCGAGCCGCAGCCGCGCGCCGACCCGCGCGATCCGGCCGTCGTCCGAAAACGCGATCTCGACCGCGCCCGCCTGCCCGCGAACCCGCCCGTTTGTGATCCCGCGCAGCGCCTTCATGGACGATATGCTAAGCGATGTCCCGCGCGCTCGACACCCGAATGGCCCTGCCGGCCGACGCCTCGCGGCGCGCCGTCGATCCGGCCGTCGCGTTCTTCGTCGTCCTCGCCGCCGTGCTGCTGCTGGCCGGGCGACACCGCCTGTTCGCCGACCCGGGCGTCTTCTGGCACACCGTCGTCGGGCGGACCATCGCCGTCGAAGCGCGCCTGCCGACCGCCGACCCGTTCGGCTTCCGACACGCGACCACGCGCTGGATTCCGCAGCAGTGGCTCGCCGAGCTGCTGATGGCGCTGATCGAGCGCCGCGCCGGCTGGTTCGGCCTGCTCTTGGCGGCGACCGCGCTCCTGGCCGGCAGCTATGCCGCCGCAGCCGGGCGACTGCTCCGCGCCGGCGTCGAGTGGCCGGTCGCCGCGACCTGGCTGGTGCTGGCGATCGGCGCCAGTTCGTATCACTTCCTGGTCCGCCCGCACCTGCTCACCATTGCGCTGCTGGGCGGCGTGTATGTGCTGCTGCTGGAGATCGACGCGGGTCGGGCCCGGCGCGGCGCGGTGGTGGCGCTGCCGGTCATCATCGCGCTCTGGAGCAACCTGCACGGCGGCGCGCTGGGCGGCGTCGCGACGGTGGCGTTCGTGGCGTTCGGCTGGCTGCTGGAACGTGCCCGCGCTGCGCTGGGGGCCGCGAACGGCCGCACGCCGCCGGTGCCGATCGGCCTGGCGCTGGCGCTGCCGATCGCCTGCGCCGCGGCGACGCTGGTCAACCCGTTCGGCGCGGAACTGCCGCGCGCCTGGCTGCAACTGATGCGCATGCCGGCATTGCCGCGGATCATCGTCGAGCACGCGCCGCCGTCACTGACGGATCCAGCGACCGGCTTCGGTCTGCTGCTGGCGATCGGATACTTCGCCGCGCTCCGCCGCCGCGGCTGGCGCAACGCGCGACTCGCGTGGCTGGCGCCGGCGGCGTGGCTGCTGCTGGCCGCGACGCGCGTCCGCCACGGACCGCTGTTTGCGATGACGACCCTGGTGGCGCTGGGCGAGATTCTCCGCGGACCGGCCGGCGTCGACCCCGGCGCGCCCGCGCGGCGCGGCTCCGTCGGCCTGGTGGCCGTCGCGGCGCTGCTGATCGGCCTGCTGCTGCCAGCGATCGGCATCCTGCCGCGCGACGCCGACGGGTGCGGACCGCGCGACCGCGCCTGGCCGACCTCGGCCGGCACGGCACTCTGCGCCGCGCTCGAGCAATCGCCCGCCGCGCCGCGCGTCATCAACGACATGCGGCTGGGCGGCTGGCTGACCTGGCACGTTCCGCGGGCGCGGCTGTTCATCGACGATCGCTGCGAGCTGTACAGCGAGGCCGAACTGGTCGAGTATGAGCAGGCCGCGCAGCACGACCCGGCCCGGATCGAGCGGTGGGCCGACGACGGCGACGCCCGGCTCGCGTTCGTAATCGCCGGCGGTTCGTTCGATCACCACCTGTCGGCCGCGCCGCGGTGGCGTATGCTGGCCCGCGACTCGGCGGCCGCCTGCTATGAACGCTGCCCCGCCTCGCTTCGCGCTCAGCGCCCGCGATCGTAGACCTGTCCCAGCGCCGCCGGCGGACGCGCCCGCCCGGTGAAACGCGACAGCGCCGCCAGCGTCATCACGTATGGCAGCGCCAGCAGCGCCGGGTACAACAGGCGCGCGGCCGAGCCCAGCGACGGCTGGAGCGTCACCTGCAGCGCATCGAGCATTCCGAACATCAGCGCCGCCAGCAGCACGCCGAACGGCGACCAGCGCCCCAGAATCACCAGCGCCAGCGCCAGGTAGCCGCGCCCGCCGGTCATGTTTTCCTGGAAGCCGCGCGTCATCACGATCGACAGGTAGGCGCCGCCCAGCCCGCTCAGCGCCGAACCGACCAGCGCCGCCGTCCAGCGCACGACGGCGACGCGCACACCCGCGGTGTCGGCCGCCTCCGGGTTTTCGCCCACCGCTCGCAGCGCCAAGCCCGGGCGCGTCCGCCACAGCCCCAGCCGCAGCGCGATCACCCCCGCCAGCGCCAGCGGCAGCAGCGCGTCGATGCCCGCGACGCTCGGCAGACCGGGCGGAATAATCCTTCCGCAGGCCGCCTCGACGCGCTCGATCACAATCCCGCTCGTGCCCAGCGCCGCCAGGTTGATTCCCAGCCCGGTCACGATCATGTCGCGCTTCGCGGAGACGGTCCACGCGGCGTAGATCGCGCCGACCGTGGCGCCGGCCGCTGCCGCCGCGACCACGCCGACCAGCGCCGAGCCGCTCGCCCAGCCCGCCAGCACGGCCGCCAGCGCCCCCATCAGCATCGTCCCCTCGACGCCGATGTTGAGCAGCCCGGCGCGCTCACACAGCAGCTCGCCGCTGGCCGCCAAGAGCAGCGGCGCCGCCGCCTGAAGCCCGCGGTGCAGCGTCGAAGCCAGTGCGCCCGATTCGGCCGGGGCGATCATGTCGCCACCTCCGGCCGGCGCGGCGCGGCGCGGTTCAACAGCAGCATCACCAGCACGACTACTCCCTGCGCCGCGAAGGTGAGCACCGTGGGGAAGTCGTGCAGGCCGGCGCCGGGCATCTTCTGAAGCCCGGTCGCGCCGCTTTCGAGCGCCGCGAAGAACAGCGCCCCCGGCAGCGCCGCCAGCGGTCCGCCGCGCGCCAGCAGCGCCACCGCCACGGCGGTGTAGCCGTAGCCGTTGCCGAACGCCGGCGCCAGATAATGCGTGTTGCCGGCCAGCTCGATCGCGCCGGCCAGGCCCGACAGCGCGCCGGACGCGACCAGCGCCGCGGCGGCGTAGCGCCGCGCCGAAATGCCGGCCAGCGTCGCGGCCTGCGGATTCGCGCCGCACACGCGGGCCCGGTAGCCCCAAATAGTCTGATTCAGAAACAGCCACATCAGCGGCGCCAGCGCGGCCGCCAGCAGCACGCCGGCGTGCAGCCCGGTGGCGCGATCGAGAATCGGCAGCCGTGCCGCCCCGGGCAGCAGCGCAGTGGTGTCGCGATCGGCACTGGCCGGATCGACCAGCGGCCCACGCACCAGGATCGACAACACCTGGGCCGCCACGAAATTCAGCAGGATCGTGCTCAGCACCTCCTGCACGCCGCGATAGCGCCGCAGCGCCGCCGCAATGCCCGCCCACGCGCCGCCCCCCAGCGACCCGGCCAGCAGCACGATCAGCGGCGCCAGCGCGCCGCATCGGCCCGCGCCCGCCGCCACCGCCAGTCCGCCCGCGGCCGCGCCCACCAGGTACTGCCCTTCCGCGCCGATGTTCCAGACATTGCTCCGCAGGCAGAGCACCTGGCCTTGCGACAGGATCAGCAGCGGGCAGGCCAGCAGCAGCGTCGCCGCGACGCGCGGCCAACTTCCGGCCGCCGACAGGCAGAACGCCTCGGCCACCGCGCCGACCGGATAGCCGAACGCCGCCACCAGCAGCAGCATCGCCGCGACGCCGGCCACCAGCGCGCCCAGCGCCGTGGCCACCCCGCGCGGCGACACTCCCAGCGCCGCGCTCAGGGTCCGCCGGCCTCCAGCCCCGCCATCCGCCGCCCGATCTGGCCGAGGTCGAATTCGCCCGCCGCGTCCGGCCGCACTTCGCTCAGCCGGCCGGCATAGGCGACGCACACGCGGTCGGACAGTTGCAGCACCTCGTCCAGGTCGGCGCTGACCAGCAGCACGGCCGCGCCGGCGTCGCGCCGCGCCAGCAGCGCCGCGTGCACGAATCGCGCCGCGGCCACGTCCAGCCCGCGCGTCGGGTTGACGGCGATCACCAGCCGCGGCGCGCCCGACAGCTCGCGCGCCACCACCAGCTTCTGCTGGTTGCCGCCCGACAGCGCCGAGACCGCCGCCTGCAGCCCCGGGCCGCGCACGTCGTGCCGGCTCACCAGGTCGCCGGCATGCAGCCGCGCGGCGCGCCAGTCGATCCAGCCGCAGCGCGAATAAGGGGCCGCGCCGTTGCGCTTCAGCAGCACGTTCTCCGTCACGCTCAGCGGCAGCGCCAGCGATTCGCGATGCCGATCGGCCGCGATATAGGCCGCCTCCGGGCACTGCGCCCGCACCGCTTCGATCAGCTCCGCCTGGCCGTTGCCATCGACCCCCGCCACGCCGACGATCTCACCCGCCCGCAGCTTCATCGGCGGCGCACCGCCCGGCAGCGTCGCCACGCACGGCGACTCCGGCCCGGCCGGCGCCGCGCGGCGCGGCAGCGCCGGCACCTTCGCGCCCACCATCGCCGCGGCCAGCTCCCCGGGCGAGCGCAGTCCGCCCGGCTCGCTCAGCACCACGCGGCCGGCCCGCAGCACCGTCACGTGGTCGGCCAGCGCCACGACCTCGGCCAGCTTGTGCGAAATGAAGATCACGCGACAGCCCGCGGCGCGCAGACGCCGCAGGGTGGCGAACAGTTGTTCGCTTTCGGCCGGCGCGAGCACGGCGGTCGGCTCGTCGAGGATAAGCGTCGACACCTCGCGCGCCAGTGCCTTGAGAATCTCCACCCGCTGCCGCTGCCCGACCGAGAGTCCCTCGACGCGCGCCCGCGGATCGATCGACAACCCGACGCGCCGCGCGGCGGCCTGCGCCCGCTCGGCCGCGCCGGCCGGCGAGCGCCAGAAGCCCGCGCCGCGCAGCCCCAGCGCGACGTTCTCGGCGACCGTCATCCGCTCGACCAGCATGAAGTGCTGATGGACCATGCCGATGCCGGCGGCGTGCGCGTCGGCCGGTCGCCGCAGCCGCAGCGGCCGGCCGTCGAGCCAGACCGCGCCGCGGTCGGGCCGGACCAGACCATAGAGGATGTGCATCAGCGTCGACTTGCCGGCGCCGTTTTCGCCCAGCACGGCGTGAATCGATCCGGCGTCAAACCGGACCGACACGTCGGCCAGCGCCAAGGTCGGGCCGAATCGCCGGCAGAGGTTTCGCGCCTCGAGCATGGTCGGGGTTGTATGGAGCACCGTGGCGGATCGCAATCGCGGCCCGGCGCGGGGCTTTCCCCGGCGTCGGGCGGAGCCGCTGCAATCGCAAAATGACTTGACGTAACCTCGTTTTCGGGGGATGCTTAGGTCCTACGCTCTGGCACAAACTAGCGCTCTGGGCGCGGTTTCGTGAGCGTCCTTTCGACGGTATGATACGGGCCACTTTTCGCAAGGTGCGCCAGATGGCTTCGACCCTTCACTTCGAGCTGCCCGACGAGCTGATCGCCTTTCGCGACCTGGCGCGCGACTTCGCCGCGCGACACATCGCCCCGCACGCCCGCAAGTGGGACGCCGACAAGTGGCTGCCCGACGAAACCATCCGCAAGATGGGCGAGATCGGCCTGCTCGGCGTCACGCTGCCCGAGGAGTATGGCGGGGCCGGCCAAGGCCTGCTCGCGATGACCGTCGTGGTCGAGGAGATCGCCCGGCATTGCGGCGGCACGGCGCTGATGCTCGCGGCCCACCTCGGCCTGTGCAGCAGCCACCTGCGCCTGGCCGCCAACGACGCGCAGAAGAAGAAGTATCTCCCGCGGCTGGCGACCGGCGAGCTGATCGGCTCGTGGTGCCTGTCCGAGCCGCACTGCGGGACCGACGCCGCGGCCCTCACCACGCGGGCCGAGCCCGCCGGCGACGGCTGGGTGCTCAACGGCCAGAAGATGTGGGTCACCAACGGCAAGCGCGCCGGCGTGTTCGTCGTCACGGCGCGCACCAAGCCGGAGGCCGGCCCGCGCACCATCTCAGCTTTCATCGTCGAGCGCGGCACGCGCGGCTTCGAGATCGGCGAGCCCGAGGACAAGATGGGCATGCGTGCCAGCGACACCGTGCCGATCACGCTCGAAAACGTGCGCGTCGGCGGTGAGGCGCTGGTCGGCAAGCTGCACGACGGCTACGTCGATGCCCTGCGCGTGCTCGATCGCGGTCGGGTCACCATCGCGTCGCTGTCGGTCGGGCTGGGGCGCGGCTGCCTCGAAGAGGCCGTCAAGTATGCCGCCGAGCGCAGGAGCTTCGGCGTGCCGCTGCACCAGCACCAGGCCATCCAGATGAAGCTGGCCGACATGGAGACGCAGATCGAGGCGGCGCGCATCCTGGTCCGGCAGGCCGCCAGCACGTTCGACGCCGGCCGGCCGGACAAGCAGGCTGCCAGCATCGCCAAGTTGTTCGCCACCGAGGCCGCCAGCCGCGTGGGGTGGGAGTCGATCCAGATTCACGGCGGCGCCGGCTATACGAAGGACATCTGCGTCGAGCGGCTGGTGCGCGACAACAAGCTGTGCGAGATCGGCGAAGGCTCCAGCGAGGTGCAGCGGATGCTGATCGCGCGGGCCGAGTTCGCGAAGCGCAGCGCCTAGCCGGCGCGAGAGGACGGACGCATGACGGCTTCAGTCGAGACCCCGGGGCTGATCCCGTTCGGCTACGAGCTGGACGAAGACCATCGCCTGCTGCGCGACAGCATCCGCGAGTTCGCCGAGAACGAGGTGCTGCCCGGCGCGTCGCACCGCGACATCCACGGCGAGTTCCCGCGCGAAATCATCCGCAAGCTCGGCGAGATGGGCTACATGGGCATCTGCGTGCCGGAGGAATTCGGCGGCGCGGGAATGGACGCCCTCTCGAGCTGCATCGTGGTCGAAGAGCTGTCGCGCTGCTGCGCCGCCACCGGCGTGATCGTCTCGGTGCAGAACTCGCTGGTGATCGACCCCATCCTGAAGTTTGCCTCGCCCGAGCAGAAGAAGAAATGGCTGCCGCGGATGGCGCGCGGCGAGCTGCTCAACTGCTTCTCGCTCTCCGAGGCCGACAGCGGCTCGGACGCCGGCGCGATGAAGTGCCGCGGCACCTTCAAAGGCGATCACTGGATCATCCACGGCACCAAGTGCTGGGTCACCACCGGCGCCGAGGCTGACGCCATCCTGCTCCTCTGCCGCACCGAAGATGGCGACCGCCGAAACGCCAGCGCCTTTCTTCTTGAGAAGAAGACGCCCGGCCTGACGGTCGGCAAACATGAAGACAAGCTCGGCATCCGCGCCAGCAGCACCACCGAGCTGGTGTTCGACAACGTCAGGCTTCCGCCCGACGCCCTGCTCGGCGAGCGCGGGCGCGGCCTGGGCATCGCCTTGTACGCCATCGGCGGCGGCCGGCTGGGCATCGCGGCGCAGGCCATCGGCATCGCCCAGATGGCCCTCGACAAGGCCGCGAAGTATGCCCTGACGCGGCGGCAGTTCGGGCGCAGTCTGTCCGAGTTCCAGGCCATCCAGTGGAAAATCGCCGACATGGCGTCGCGCATCGCCGCCGCCCGCGCGCTGCTCTACAAGGGCGCCTGGGCGAAGGACAACAGGAGCGACGACCTGAAATGGCTCGGCGCCATGGCCAAGGTCTATGCTTCTCGCACCGCCTGCCTGTGCGCCGACGAGGCCGTGCAGGTGCTGGGCGGCATGGGCTATTGCCGCGAAGAAGGCGTCGAGCGGCTCTACCGCGACGCCAAAATCACGGAGATTTACGAAGGCACCAGCGAGATGCAGCGCCTCGCCATCGCCGAGACGCTGATTGAAAACCCCGGGCGGATCTCGGCACAGTAGCCGCCCGGCGATACCGGTCCGATGTCACGCGCGGGGGCGCCGCCGGCCATGTCCGCCGCGACTCCGTCGCCAGATTCAGAAAGGATGGATGTTCCCATGCCCGAAACCGTCATCATTGCCGCAAAACGCAGCGCCATCGGAAAGTTCCTCGGCTCGCTGACCCCGCTGTCCGCCATGGAGATCGGCGCCCAGGTCGGCCGGCACACGATCACCGCAGCCAACGCCAAGCCCGAGCAGATCGACGAGGTCTTCGTCGGCCAGGTTCTGCTGGCCGGCTGCGGGCACAACCCGGCCCGGCAGGTCGCCATCGGCGCCGGCCTGCCCGACACGATCCGCGCCATGACCATCAACCAGGTGTGCGGCTCGGGCCTGCAGGCCGTCATGACGGCCGACCGCGCCATCCGCGCCGGCGACATTCAGGTCGCGCTGGCGGGGGGTGTCGAGAGCATGACCAACGCGCCGCACCTTCTGCGCGGCCTGCGCAGCGGCGCGACCAAGTTCGGCAACGCCGAGCTGACCGACGTCATGCTGTTCGACGGGCTGACCTGTGCGTTCGACAAGTGGGCCATGGGCGTCTGTGCCGACGACACCGCGCGGCGCCACAACGTCACGCGCCAGGCGATGGACGAGTACGCCGTCGAGAGTCATCGCCGCGCCAGCAAGGCCCGCAGCGAAGGCTTCTTCAAGCGCAGCATCGCCCCGGTCGAGATCAAGAGCCGCAAGGAGACCATCAAGTTCGAGGTCGATGAGACCATTCGGGACGACGCCAGCATCGAGTCGATGGCCAAGCTGCCGCCCGCCTTCGGCAAGGACGGGCTGGTGACCGCCGCCAACGCCTCGGCCATTTCCGACGGCGCCGCGATGACGCTGGTCTGCTCGGCCGACGCCGCCCGCAAGAACGGCTGGAAGCCGCGGGCGCGGATCGTGTCGCAGGCGGTGAATTTCCTGGCGCCCAAGGATCTCTTCATCGCCCCGGTCGGAGCGGTCAAGCTCGCGTTGGAGCGCGCCAGCCTCTCGACCAAGGACATCGACCTGTTCGAGATCAACGAGGCCTTCGCGACCCAGGTCCTGGCCGACATCCGCATGCTCGACATCGGCCACGACCGGGTGAACTGCTACGGCGGCGGCATCTCGCTCGGCCATCCGATCGGCGCCAGCGGCGCCCGCTGCCTGGGCACCCTGCTCGACGGACTTGAGCACCGCAACGCCAAGCGCGGCGTGGTCGCCCTGTGCATGGGCGGCGGCGGCGCCGTGGCCATGGTGGTCGAGCGGCTGTAATCGGCCGCACCGCGCCGCCCGCCCGCGTGGCGGCGACGGCGACGCCTGGCTGCGTTCAACGTTGTAATGTTTGCGCGACCGCGTCCCCTCGGGCGCGGTCGCGTGCTTTCAGAGCGGCGAACACGACTCGATCAGCGGCCGGGGTTTCGGCCGGCATCCGGGTCCATGCCGTGGCGGATCTTTTCGAGCCGCTCGCGATGGCGGTGGTTCATCGCCACAATCCGCGTGATCAGCCCGGCGACGATGCCCAGGATCGGAATCCACGCGTACCAGGGAATTCGCCCCAGAAACATAAACATTGCATCCATCGGACTCGGCTCCAGACCCATCGCCCGACCAGGCGACTCAAGATCGGCATTGTACCGGGCGGGGGAATTATTCGCCGGACGGACGGGCGGTCGGGCCGGGCTCAGTTATCGCGACAGGGGCGCGGCCAGCCGCGGCAGTTCTGCTCGTCGTCTTCACGCGCCAGCCGCGTCTGGGCCTCCGACATGAGGCGCTCGAGCATCTCCAGGCGCCGCGCGACGTCCGGCTCGTCGAGGAATTTCGCGGCGCAGTCGACGTTGCAACTGACGGCCGACGCCAGGAAGTCGACCACGTCGGTCAGCGGCAGGTCGGGGCACTCGACGATGCGCATCCACTGGCACTGCTCGGCGACGCGTCGCAGCGGCCCGACCGAGAGTCGGTCCTTCAGGGTGCGCCGCGCCGCCTCGGCCGCGACGCCGGCCGGCACGCCGCCGGGCGCGATCGGCTGCAACCGCCCGCGGCGGTAGCTCTTGTCGCGATCCTCGCGAATGGCCCGCGCGCGGATCACGCCCTGCACGAGCACGTTGAACCGCCCGTCCGACAGTTGCTCGTGCCGCACGATCCGCCCGACGCACATGGTTTCGCGAATGGCGGCGATGTGGGTGTAGTAGTGTTCCTCGTATCCCGGCTGAAGCACGGCGATCGCGAAGGGCGCCTCGCTCGACAGGCAGTCGGTCACCATGTCGCGGTAGCGCGGCTCGAAGATGTGCAGCGGCACGATTGCCCGCGGCAGCAAAACGCAATTGGGCAAGGGGAAGATGGCGATCGGCCGATCGAACCAGTGTTTGACGTCTGCAGACAAGCGCGGGCCCCGTGCAGCTACGCCCGACATTCTAGCGGACGACTCGGCGCGAATCCGGGAAATTGTCCGCCGGCCCGCCGCGGTCGGGTGCGGCCGAATCCCGCCGAACGGCCCGCGCGATCAGCCCGGCATGGTCAATCGGTCCCCGATCCGGCCGCCGAAACGGCCGCGCCGGACGCCTCAAGCCGGTCTGGCGGGCCTACTTCGGAGCCTTGGGCTTGTTTTCGTCCTTCTCATCGATGGGCGGCTTGTCGGACGGCAGCGATTCGCCGACGGTCGTGCCCCAGCGAGACTCCGGATCGCCGAGCTTTTTCAGATAGCGATCGAGCACGAAGGTCACCCGGTCGGGCTGGTCGACCATCGGGAACAGCTTGGCGTTGCGCAGCGCCATGGTCTCGACCTTGGCGAGGTTGTTGTAGAGCCCGCGCATGATCGTGACGGTGGTACGGGAGTGCTCACCCAGCCGCATCTGGGCGACGTCGGCGTCGCGCGACTTGGCCGGCAACTCGACCGGCGCCAGCAGAAAGACCGGCACCTTGATCTTCGAGAGGTCGTCCTCGATGGTGTCGGCGAGAATCTCACCCAGCGCGCGGGCGTAGGCGGCTCGATCGCACTTGAGCAGCATCGGCATGAGCGTGTTCACCAGCGCCGGCTTCTCGATCGAGTCGGTCAGCTGCTGGCGCATGTTCGGTTCCCACATGTCGTCGCCCATGTTGGCGTATTCGTCGGCGATCTTCTGGGCCTCCTGCGTGCGCGTCTCGCGCGGCGCCCGCGGATAGAGCATCGGAATTGCAAACAACCCCCCGATCTCGTCCGGGTAGGCGGCCGCATAGTGCATCCCCACTTGCCCGCCGAAGAGCTGCCCGACGATGATCGGCTTGTCGATCTTCTCGGCCTCGACCAGCTTGTGCAGGTCCTCGACCGAAGGCGGAATGACCGGCGACTTGATTGCGGGAATGCCGTCCGAGCCGGCGAAGCTCAGGACGTAGATGGGGTGCTCCTTCTCGAACTTGGCGATCACCGGATCCCAGATGCTGCCGGCAAACCCCAGCGCCGGCAGGAATACCAGCGTCCGGCCCGTGGCGGCGCCGCGCTTTTCATAGCGAAATGCGCCGTTGGCGGTCATGCCCGCCGACGCCACGGTCGACCATGCCAAGCTCGCAATTGCTGCCGCCACCAACCATCCGCGCGACATTCGCCTGCCTCCGCGCCGCCCAGCCAGCCCCAATTTCACAGCTCGCCTCACGACCGATGGGAACACCCACGGAACTACAGCATACCAGATTCCGCGGGGAAGGGCGCTCCGCCGCCACCCCGCGCCCGGCGCGGCTAGACCCGCCCGTCGGGTGCGTGGGCCGCCGTGTCCACGTTGCCGAACCGCCGCCGCCGCCCGGCGAAGTCGCGCAGCGCGGCCGCCAGGCAGTCGACCGAAAAGTCCGGCCAGCACTCGGCCGCCACGTGCAATTCGGCGTAGCTGATCTGCCACAGCAGGAAGTTGCTGATCCGCATCTCGCCGGCGGTGCGGATGAGCAGGTCCGGGTCGGGCAGCCCGC
The DNA here is from genome assembly GCA_046350375.1 of Phycisphaerae bacterium. GTDB lineage: Bacteria > Planctomycetota > Phycisphaerae > UBA1845 > UTPLA1 > JAXMAO01. The sequence goes on along the minus strand of JAXMAO010000005.1, from coordinate 224,432 downwards.
GGGTGTCCAGCGCGTCGGAAATGGCCTGTTCGTCGATCTCATCCGCCGCCAGCTCGCCGGCCGCGGCCCGCCGCGCCAGCTTCTGGCAGGCGTCGACCAGCTCGGCCCGCGCGCCGTAGTTGATTGCCAGGCAGAGCGTCATGCCCGGGTTGCGGGCCGACAGCTCGACCGTCCGATCCAGCTCGCGCAGCACCGGCTCGGGCAGACCGGCGCGCCGCCCGATCTGCACCAGCCGGATGTCGTTCGAGAGAATCTCGTCGCGCTCGCGGATGAGATAGCGCACGTACAGGTCCATCAGGAAACCGACCTCGTCGGCCGGGCGGCGCCAGTTCTCCGAGCTGAAGCTGTAGAGCGTCAGGCACTCGATGCCCAGCCGGGCGCAGAAGCGCACGATCTCGCGCACGTTGGCGGCGCCGGCCTCGTGTCCGCGGACGCGCGGCCAGCCGCGCCGCTGCGCCCAGCGACCGTTCCCATCCATGATGATGGCGACGTGGCGCGGCAACTGGGCAGCCGACAGCCCCAAGACCGCCTGCGGATCGAGCCGCTCCATCGTGGGCATCGCTATGCGCCTCCCGCGCCGCGCGCCGCGGCCCGGTGCAGCGTCGCGGCGCGATCCGCCCCGACGCTCACCAGCGAGATACTCGCCCCCAGCAGGGCCTCCAGCCGCTCCACATACAGACGGGCGGCGGGCGGCAGTTGTTCGATCCGCGTCACGCCCGACAGCTCGTCGCTCCAGCCGGCAAGCGTTTCATACACCGGCTCGACCGCCGACAGCGTCGCCAGCTCGGGGCTGAACATCTCCAGCGGCGCGCCGCCGACGCGGTACTCGGTGCAGACGCGCAGCTCCGGCAGCGTCCCGAGCGTGTCGAGGTGCATCAGCGCGATCTCGGTCGTGCCCGACAGCGCCACCGCGTAGCGCGCCGCGACCGCGTCGAACCAGCCGCAGCGGCGCGGCCGGCCGGTGGTGGTCCCGTATTCGTGCCCGCGCCGGCGAATGGTCTCGCCGGTCTCATCGTGCAGCTCGGTCGGAAACGGCCCGGCCCCGACCCGCGTGCAGTAGGCCTTCATCACGCCGACCACGGTCTGCACGCTGCGCGGCGGCAGCCCGGTCCCCGACAGCACGCCCCCCACGCCGCAACTGCTGCTGGTCACAAACGGGAAGGTGCCATGATCGACGTCCAGCAGCGAGCCCTGCGCCCCCTCGAACAGCAGCCGCCGGCCGGCGCGCAGCCAGCGATGCAGCAGCGGCGTGGTATCGGTGACCAGCGGGCGCAGCCGATCGGCGGCGCGGCGGTATTCGGCCAGCACGGCGCCCGCGTCGAGCGGCTGGCGGTCGTCGAAGGCGGCCGCAAGCAGGCGGTTGCGCTGCGCGACCAGCTCGGGCACGCGCGCCGCGAGGACGTCCGGCTGCGCCAGGTCGGCCATCCGCACGGCCGACGTGCGAAGCATCTTGTCGGCGTAGCACGGGCCGATGCCGCGCGCGGTGGTGCCGATTCGCCGGTCGTCGCCAAGGGTCGATTCGGACAACTGGTCCTGTCGCTTGTGGTAGGGCATGACGACGTGGGCGCGCGACGAGACGAACAGCCGCCCGGCGACCGTGATGCCGCGGGCCTCGAGCGCGGCGATCTCCTCGGCCAGCGCCGGCGGATCGACCACCACGCCCGGACCGATGACGCACAGCACGTTCGGGCGAACGATCCCACTGGGAATCAGGTGCAGCGCGAACTTCTGGTCGCCGAGCCGGACGGTGTGCCCGGCGTTGGCGCCGCCGGCATAGCGGACGACGACGTCGAAGTGCTCGGTGAGCACGTCGACGATCTTGCCCTTGCCCTCGTCGCCCCAGTGCAGGCCGACGACGCAGGTATTGCCCAGCGCGGCGAAGTCCATACGGCCTCACGCGTGCGGCGGCGAATCGCGGTCCGCCGGCCGACTCGATCACGAGAGTATAACCGCGGCGTGCGGCGCGGCCGATGCGCCGCCGCGGCCGGGGGATTCGACCGGTCAGCCTGTCGAGAAGGTCAGCCCGTCGTGCGCCAGCGCCATGTTCGCCGGCAGGGCCGCGTTGGTTTCGGCATGCGGCAGCTCGTGGGCGATGTGCGTGAAATAGGTCTGCCGGGCGCCGATTCGCCGCGCCACCTCGACCGCCTGGTCGAGCGTGAAATGAGTCGGGTGCGGCCGGCGGCGCAGCGCGTCGAGGATGAGCACGTCGAGGTCCGCCAGCAGCGGCCACGAGCCGGCCGGAATCTCGGACACGTCGGTGCAGTAGGCAAATCGACCGGCGCGAAAACCAAGCACCGGCAGCGCGCCGTGCAGCAGCGGCACGGGGGTGATCGTCCGGCCGAAGAGCTCGAACGGACCGGCGATCGGGCGCAGCTCGAGCTGCGGCTTGTGCGACGGATAGTCGGGGTCGTCGTCGAAGACGTAGGCGAACATCTGCCGCAGCCGCGCGGCCGTCGCCGCGTCGGCGAAAAGCGGCAGGCTGGCGTTCTGGAGCCAGTTGAAGCGGCGCAGGTCGTCGAGCCCGGCGATGTGGTCGATGTGGGCGTGGGTGTAGAGCACGGCGTCGCAGCGGCGGACGTCGCACGCCAGGCATTGCAGCCGCAGCTCGGGCGCGGTGTCGATCAGCACGCCGCGGCCTTCGTAGGCGAGATACACGCTGGTGCGCATCCGCCGGTCGCGCGGATCATCCGAGCGGCAGACGGCGCAGTCGCAGGCGATCATCGGCACGCCGTGCGACGTGCCCGAGCCCAGGACGGTGACGTGTAGCGGCGCGGCGCTCATCGGCGGGCATGATAGTCCATCGGCGCGGCCGGCGCGACGGGCGAGACGCGTCGCCGCGGCGCGCGGCTGAGCGCCGCCCTTTCGTCGCACTCAGGATCCGGGCCGGGCGCGCAGCTCCGCCACCGCCTGTTCGAGCGCCGCGACCCGCTGTTCGAGCTCGGTCAGCCGAGCGCCCGTCGGCGGCGTTTCCGCGGCGGCCACGGGCGACGACTCGGCGGCGGCCGGCGCGCGGGCCGCGGCGGCCGATGCCACGTCATGCGCCGAGACCTCGTCCGGCGTGTAGAGCGCGTGGTCGAACCGCACCACGCTCTTGCCCGGCTGGCGCGGCAGCTCGCGGACGAAGACCGGGTCGCGCGTGCCCAGCGTCGCCAGCAGCTCGCCGACGTAGTGCAGGTCTTCCAGCGGCGTCATGCGCGAGGCGTTGGTCTTCAGCTCGCCGACCGTCTGCGGGCCGCGCAGCATCAGTTCCGCCATCAGCGCCCGTTCGCGCGCGGCCCAGCCGAAGCGGGCCTCGACCTCGTGGCGAAAACGATTCGAGCGCGCGTTGCGATCGGGCGGGGCCTGCGAGACGAGCTGCATCAGTTGCAGCTCGTGCACGGCCCGGCCGACGTCGCCTTCCGAGACGTGCATGACCGGGTCGCGGCAGGTGAGCTGGTTGCAGCCGGTCAAGATGGCGGTCAGCGTCAGCGGGTACTGCGCCGGGGTGGTCATCGATTTCTCGATCAGCACCCCCAGGACGCGACGTTGGACGGCGGTCAGTTCCATGGCAGTCGCCAGCCGGGCCGAAGCCGGTCGAATCGGGCCGATCCGTCCCGGCGATGGGGCGCCGATCGGGCCGCGCATTGACCCGCGGGCCGGGCCGTGAAACACTATCAGACAGACCCGTCGCCGGGCAAACGAGCGGTCGCGGTGCGGCGGCGGTCGAACCCGAGGCGAGCGGCACGATGGACCTGCTGGCAATGGAATCGTCGGTGGCGAGCTACGGCCCGGTGGTTTTCCTGATCGTCGTCGCGATCGTACTGGCGACGGTGATGATGATCGTCACCCACTGGCCGACGAAGTATCGCCGCCACGGCGCCGTGAAGGACACGCCGTACGAGTCGGGCATGGAGCCGATCGGCGACGCCCGCGGGCGGTTCAACGTGCGGTTCTACCTGGTGGCGATGCTCTTCCTGCTGTTCGACGTGGAGCTGATATTTCTCTATCCGTGGGCGCGGGTGTTCTTCGACTCGGCCACCGGGTCGGGCGGCGGGGCGATCGCGGGCGCGGGCAAGAGCTTTCTTTTGTGGGAGATGGTCGTCTTCCTGGCGATCTTGATGGTGGGCTACGTCTATGCCTGGCGGCGGGGCATCTTCCGCTGGGATTAGCCCCGGCGCCGGAGACATTCCGATGGCGAAACACGAGACCGACCCGCACCCGATGGGCGGCGACGACGTTCTGACCACCCGGCTCGACAGGCTGGTCAGCTTCTTCCGCGCCGGCGGCATCAACTGGGCCCGCAAGAACTCGCTCTGGCCGCTGCCGTTCGCCACGGCCTGCTGCGGCATCGAGCTGATGGCGACCGGGGCCAGCCGGTATGACATCGCCCGCTTCGGGGCCGAGGTGATGCGCTTCAGCCCGCGCCAGAGCGACCTGCTGATCTGCGCCGGGCGCGTGGCGATCAAGATGATGCCCGTGCTGCAGCGCATCTATCAGCAGATGACCGAGCCGAAGTGGGTCATCTCGATGGGCGCCTGCGCCAGCACCGGCGGCGTATTCGATACCTATGCCGTGGTGCAGGGGGTGGACCAGTTCCTGCCGGTCGATGTCTATGTGCCCGGCTGTCCGCCGCGGCCGGAGACGCTGATCGAAGGCGTCATGGCGATCCAGCGGATGGTCGAGGCGCAGGGACTGAAGCTCAGCGCCGAGCGCGGCCGGGGAATGCGGCTGACGGCCGAGCCGCTGGTGCAGGTCGGCACGCCGGCCGCGGGCAAGTAAGGAATCCATGGCCACGAACGAACAACTGATTGACATCCTCAAGTCCCGCTTCGCCGATCTCGACCTTGCGCCGGCGCCGCTGGTGACTCGCAAGGAAGTGCCCGGCGACCAGTGGTTCGTCCGCGTGCCCGCGGCACGGCTGATCGAGCTGCTCACCTTTCTCCGCGACGACCCGCGGACGGCCTGCGCGCAGCTCTGCGACCTGACCTGCATCGACTACCTCCACTTCCCCCACGCCACCGACCGTTACGGCGTGGTCTATTCGCTGCTGTCGCTCGAACACAACCACCGGCTGTGGGTCAAGTGCTTCGTCAACGACCCCGACCCGGCCGTGCCCAGCGCCTGCGGCGTCTGGCCCGGGGCCGAGTGGCTGGAGCGCGAGGTCTTCGACCTGTTCGGCGTGCGGTTCGACGGCCATCCCGATCTGCGGCGCATCGTCACCTGGGACGGGTTCGAGTCCCACCCGCTGCGCAAGGACTATCCGCTGCGCGGCAAGGGCGAGCGCGAAAATTATCCCGTGCTGACCCGCGACAGCGCGTAGGCCGGAATGGCGCGCGGCGGCCAGCCGCGGCGCCGGTCGCGCCGGTTCCGCGGGCCTGGTGGAACACATGGCCATGAACGTCTTGATGGTCTCGCCGCGCACGCCCGACACGTTCTGGAGCTTCCGCCACGTCCTGCCGTTCATCTCCAAGAAGGCGGCTTTCCCCCCGCTGGGGCTGCTGACGATCGCCGCCATGCTGCCGCGCGGCTGGTCGCTGCGCCTGGTCGACCTCAACGTCCGCGCACTGGCCGACGCCGACATCGACTGGGCCGACCTGGTGATGATCTCGGGCATGATCGTCCACGCCGAGTCGGCCCGGCAGGTCATCGCGCGCTGCGGCGAAAGCGGAAAGCCGGTCATCGCCGGCGGACCGCTCTTCACGACCGGGCGCGAGCGATTCCCCGAGGTGGCGCACGTGGTGGCCGGCGAGGCGGAAGAGCTGATGCCGCGCGTGGTGGCCGACATCGAGGCCGGCACGCTGCAGCCGCTTTACCGCGCCGAGCGCTGGCCGGACATCTCGCGCACCCCGATTCCGCGCTGGGACCTGCTGGACCTGCGGGCCTACGCGACGATGCCGCTGCAGTTCTCGCGCGGCTGCCCGTTCAACTGCGAGTTCTGCGACGTGATCGTGATGAACGGCCGGGTGCCGCGGGTGAAGTCGCCGCCGCAGATGATCGCCGAGCTCGAGTCGCTGATCGCCGCCGGGTGGGACGGGCCGATCTTCATCGTCGACGACAACCTGATCGGCAACAAGCAGCGCGTGAAGGAGCTGCTGGCCGCGCTGATCGACTGGCGGCGGCGGCGCCGGTTCCGCACCACCTTCACCACCGAGGCGTCGATCAACCTGGTCGACGACCCCGAGCTGGTCCGCCTGCTGGTGGACGCCGGTTTCAAGCGCATCTTCGTCGGCATCGAAAGCCCCCAGCCCGAAAGCCTGGCCGAGTGCGACAAGCGCCAGAACACGCGCCGCGACCTAGTCGCCGCCGTGCAGACGCTGCACCGCGCCGGCCTCGAGATCATGGGCGGCTTCATCGTCGGGTTTGACAGCGACCGGGCCGACATCTTTCACCGGCAGCGCCGCTTCATCCAGGAATCGGGCATCGTCACGGCCATGGTCGGGCTGCTGACGGCGCTGCCCGAGACGCGGCTGTTCAAGCGCCTGCGCGCCGAGGGGCGACTGCTCACCCACTCCTCCGGCAACAACCTTGACGGCATGCTCAACTTCGTTCCCCGGCTGGACGCACAGGTGCTGGTGGATGGATACCGCCGGCTGGTCTGCGCGCTCTATCACCCGCGCGCCTACTACAATCGCGTGCTGAGATTCCTGCGCGACTACCGCCCGGCCGGGCCGCGCGAGCCGCTGCGCCGCGAGGACATGCTGGCGTTCGTGCGATCGTTGTGGGTCATGGGGTTCCAGGTCGGGGGTCGCCGGGCATTCTGGAAGTTTGTCGCCCGCGCGCTCGTCCGCCACCCGCGCAAGTTCGCCGAAGCGATGCGCCTGGCCATCACCGGCCACCATTTTCGCCGCGTCGCCGAAGCGCTCTGAGCCGCTGCACCGCGTGGGCCTGCCGCGGCGAACCACCGGGCTGCCCACGCGCGGCCTGCTCGCGTATAATGTCGGGCCCGTCCGATCGCCGCGCGACGGGCAGAGCCGACAGGGAATACGCGCATGAAGGCGTTCGTCTCATTGCTGGTGGTGGCCGGGCTGGCGGCGGGCGGCTGGTTTGGCTACGAGAAGTACGGCCGCCGCCGCGGAAGCGACGAGTTCATCACCGCCACGGTCGATCGCGGCGACATCGTCGCCACCGTCTCGGCCACCGGCACGGTCCAGCCGATCACCAAGGTGCTGGTCGGCTCGCAGGTCAGCGGGACCGTGACGCGCTGGTACGCCGACTTCAACCACAGCGTCAAGCAAGGCGACCTGCTGCTCGAGCTCGACCAGGACCGCTACAAGACCGCCGTCGCGCAGCGCGACGCCGCGGTCAAGGTCGCCCAGGCGCGGGCCGAGGAGTCGCGCGTCCGGCTGGCCGACGCCGAGCGCGAGTTCAAGCGGATCGACGCGTTGGCGCAGCGCAAGGTCGCCAGCGACAACGAGCACCTGGTCGCCAAGATGACCCGCGACGCCGCCGCCGCCACGCTTCAGGCCAGCCAGGCCGAGCTCGAGTCGGCCCAGGCCGAGCTGGAGTCGGCCAAGGTCGACCTCTCGAAAACGCAGATCGCCTCGCCGATCGAAGGCGTGGTCATTTCGCGCGACGTGGACGCCGGGCAGACGGTGGCCGCTTCGCTGCAGGCGCCGACGCTGTTCACGATTGCCGCCGATCTGAAGAAGATGGAGGTCGACGCCAACGTCGCCGAGTCGGACGTGGGGCGCATCCGCGAGGGGATGTCGGCCGACTTCCGGGTCGATGCCTTTCCGGACCGGCGGTTTGCCGGCACGGTCCGCCAGGTGCGCTACAACCCGACGGTGGTCGACAACATTGTCACCTACGTCACCATCATCGACGTCGACAACCGCGAGCTGCTGCTGCGTCCCGGCATGACCGCCACGGTGACGTTCGAGGTCGCCAAGGCCGCCAACGCCGTGCGCGTCCCAAACGCCGCGCTGCGCTTCTCGCTCGAGACGCCCGCCCCGCCGGAGGTGCCCGGCCGCGCGCCCTCGGCCGTCTCTCAACTCGAAGCCGGCCCGCGGCTCTACGTGCTTCAACAGGGTCGTCCGCAGCCGGTGCCGGTGCAGATCGGCCTGACCGACGGCAGCTTTACCGAGCTGCGCTCCGGCCTGGACGCCGGCGTGCGGATCATCATCGATCGCCGCTGGTCGGCGATGGGCGGCGGCAACCGGCCGCAGATGCCGCGCGGCCCGCGCATGATGTAGCCGCGCCGGCTTCGCCACGCGGCGCAGGCGCCACCCCTCTCCACCGCGCGAGGACGCTCATGGGCTCGAACCTGGTTTCGGTCCGCAAGCTGTCGAAGACCTATCACACCGGCGAGGTGGACGTGCCGGCCGTGCGCGGCGTCGACCTGACCATCGATCGCGGTGAGTTCGTCTGCATCCTGGGCGCCAGCGGCTCGGGCAAGTCGACCTTCATGCACCTGCTGGGCTGTCTCGATCGGCCCGACCAGGGCGAATACTGGCTCGACGGGCAGAACGTCGCGCGGCTCAGCAAGACCGCCCTGGCGCAGATCCGCAACGAGCGGCTCGGGTTCGTCTTCCAGAGCTTCAACCTGCTGGCGCGGACCACCATCGTCGACAACGTCGCCATGCCGCTGATGTATCTCGGCCTGCCGCGGCGCGAACGCCGCCGACTGGCGATCGAATTGCTCCAGCGCGTCGGGCTGGGCGACCGGCTGAGCCATCATCCCAACCAGCTCTCGGGCGGGCAGCAGCAGCGCGTCGCCATCGCCCGGGCCCTGGTCACCGATCCCATCCTGCTGCTGGCCGACGAGCCGACTGGCAACCTCGACAGCCGCACCAGCGTCGAAATCATGGCGCTGTTGCAGGCGCTCAATCGCGACCACGGGCTGACGATCGCGCTGGTGACGCACGAGCCCGACGTGGCACGCTTTGGCGCACGGCACGTCCACTTCAAAGACGGCCTGATCCACCGCGATGAGCCGAACCCGAGAGTCGCCGACGCAGCGGCGGCGCTGGCCGAGATGACCCGTCCCGTCGCGGTGGCATAGTTGCTTGCATGGCCGCCGCCCGCGTCGTTTGCCGCCGGCTATCCCCCGCAGATCACCCGCAGCGGATCGCTCGTGCCCAGCATCGCCGGCCACGCCCACGGCGCGGCGATGATCCAAGCGATGTTGGCGCCGGTCACCAGGTCGTACGGCAGCGAGCCGCGCGGATAGCGCCACGCCAGCACGAACCGCCGCCAGCCCGCCGGAACGCCGGCGACCGGCGCGGGACGGCCCGCGTCGCGCGCGCCAATCACGGCGTAGGTCCAATAGAGGCGGCGGAGCACCGTGAGGCCCGGCGAGATCGCCTGCTGCCACAGCACGGCCGGAATGTGGGCCGCGAAGGATGCGATCAGGATCGCCGCGAACCGCTCGCCGCGCAGCCAGTAGCCCACCGAGCAGTCGGGAATTAGCGTTTCGGCGCGGGCCTTGACGTAGCTGATGAGCGTTGACTGGCACATCGCCACGACTGCCAGCAGGCAATACGTGAGGTTGCCGATGCGGGCGAAGTGGGCCGCGATGGCGGTGTAGATGAGCATGTCGCTCACGCGGTCGAGCGACGAATCGAGCACCGCGCCCAGCGGCGTCGAGAGCTGCCCTAGCCGCGCCACCGCGCCGTCGAGCATGTCGCACGCCGCGGCCATGTAGAGCCACAGCGCCGCCCAGAACGGCATCGGCCAGTGACCGGCCGGGCGCATCGACCAGGCCTGCGACGCGCCGACCCACAGGCACCACGCGGCGCCGACGGTGAAACAGAGTCCGCCGAGCGAGAGCAGGTTGGGCGTCACGCCCAGCCGCATGAGGAACCGCGCGGTGCGCGTACGGCCGTTCACGAACGATCGGCCGATGACGAAGCTCGAGCCGCGCGTCGAGCGGGCCTGCTGGAGCCGCGTGAAGTCCTTCTGGCCGGGAATGAGGCTCATCGCGGCATGTTACCAGACGGCGTGGCGCGAGCCGGTCGGGCCGTGCCGGCGGACGACGGGATGAGCCGCCATCATCGTCACCAGCTCACGTGCGGCGGCGGCGGCCGCGCCGCCGCGGACGATCGGGCGCATCAGCGCCGCCAGCTCGCCGCGCATCCGCTCGCGCAGGCTTTCGGCGCCGAGCAGCTCGATGGCCGTGACCGCGACATCCTCGTCCCGGCGAATGTAGGGCATGTACTCGGGCACGATCCGCCGACCGGCCAGGATGTTCGGCAGCGACAGGAACGGCGCGTGAATCATCCAGCCACGCAGCAGCGGATAGAGCAGCCGCGCCGCCGCGGCGTCGTACATCACGATCATCGGCACGTGGTGATAGGCCGCTTCGAGCGTCGCCGTGCCGGAGGTGACCAGCGCCAAATCGGCGGCGGCCAGCAGGTCGCACAGCGGCGGCGGCTCGACGACGAAACGGGCCGCGTCGGGCATCGCCGCGACCTGCGCCCGAATCTGCGATTCGATGCGCCCGTTCGCGGCCGACACCAGGAACCGCGCCGCGCGAAAGCGCCGCGCGATCGCCCCGGCGACCGCAAGCTGGCGCGGCAGGATGCGGGCGATCTCCTGGCGGCGCGAGCCGGGCAGAATCGCCACGACGGGTCGGCCGTCGCCGCGCAGCCGCGCCGCGCGGGCGCGGTCGATCGTCTCGCGCTGCAGCCGGTCGAAGAGCGGATGGCCGACGTAGGTCGCCGCGACGCCGTACCGCGCAAAGTAGTCGGCCTCAAAGGGCAGGATGCACGCCAGCCGCGTGACGCGCGTGCGGATGGCCCGGTTCCGCCAGCGGCGCGAGGCCCAGGTTTGCGGGGCGATGAAGTAGAGCACCGGCACACCGCGGGCGTGGCAGCGCCGCGCCAGCGGCAGGTGGAAGGTGCCCGAGTCGACCAGGACGGCGGCGTCGAAGCCGCCGCGCGCCAGCAGGGCATCCACCCGCAGCAGCGCCCGCAGCGCCGCCGGGACGCGCCCCACCACCGACAGCAGCATCGACGCCCGCGCGGTCAGATCGCCCAGCGACGCGACGCCGGCGGCGCGCATCTGCGGGCCGGCAAAGCCAATGAAATCGGCCGGGCCGAAGTCGCGGAGGAAGGCTCGGACGAGCCCGGCGGCGTGCTCGTCGGCGCTGGGTTCGGCGGCGCTGATGAGGAATCTGGGGGTGGGGCGCTGGTTCATCGAGGGGGCCTGGCGGCGCCGGTTCGCGCGGCGTCGCGCGGTCACTCTAGGCGGTCGCACAGGCAGCGACAAGCATCGCAATGCACGAAAGTTGCGGTGCGTGGTTGGCGCTGGAGCGGGCCTGTTTTTTTCGCTTGACGGTCGCGCAGCATGGCCTTAGGCTTACGGAATGTCTCACGTGGCGCGGGGGGTTCGTGCGCCCAAGTGAAGACGCGTGGGAGAATTGCGCAAAAAAGGAAGGTGCGGTTTGGCGTCCGAGCTGGTCCGTGAGCTGATTGATGCGGGGGTGCATTTCGGGCACCGCGCAAGCCGGTGGAACCCGAAGATGTCCCCTTACATCTTCGGCAAACGGAATCACATCCACATCGTCGACATCCGCGAGACGGTCAAAGGTCTGCTGCGGGCCAAGAAGCTGGTGTCGGCCGTCGTCGCGCAGGGGCAGGACGTGCTCTTCGTCGGCACCAAGCGCCAGGCGCGCGAGTCGGTCCAGCGACACTCGACTCGCTGCGGCATGCACTATGTCGCCGACCGCTGGCTGGGCGGCACGCTCACCAATTTCCGCACCATCCGGTCGCGGCTTGCCCGGCTCGAAGAGCTCGAAGGGCTCGACAAGGGCGGCATGGATGAGAAGTACAGCAAGAAAATGGCCTCGACGCTGACGCGCGAGCTGCGCAAGCTGCAGCGCAACCTCGAAGGCATTCGCCGCATGACGCGCATTCCGGGCGTTCTGGTGATTGTCGACGTGAAGCGCGAATACATCGCCGTGCGCGAGGCGCGCAAGCTGGGAGTGCCGACCATCTGCGTGGTCGATACCGACAGCGATCCGGACGCCGCCGACATCATCATTCCCGGCAACGACGACGCCATGCGGGCGATCGACATCATCGTCGGCCAGCTGGCCGATTCCGCCGAGGAAGGCAAGCGCGCCCGCTCGGCCGCGGCCACCGGCGACGGGCAGAAGGACGGCGAGTCGGTCGGTCCGCAGCGCCGCCAGCGGCGCATGACCACGACGGCCATGGCCGAGGCCGAGGCCGCTTCCGATTCGCCCAACGATGGCGAACTGAGCGAGCAGCCCGTCGCGCAAGGCTGATGCGGTTCATGTTGTTTCGCCGCCATCCGGGCCGGGCGGGGGCCGGGTCGGCGGACCATCCGGCCCCAGTGAGCTGATCGACAGTCCTCGGGCCCGGGCGGCCAAGGCCGGCGCGGGCGCCGACAGGAGAATGCACGCCATGCCAGAAATCTCCGCAACCCAGGTCTCCGCGCTGCGCGGCCGGACCGGTCTGCCGATGATGGACGTCAAGAAGGCGCTGGTCGAAGCCAACGGCGACGAGACCGCCGCCATCGAAATCCTCCGCAAGCGGTTCGCCGACAAGATGTCGTCGCGGGCCGACAAGGAGGCCGCCAACGGCCGCATCGGCTGCCACACCGACGCCCGCGGCGGCGCGCTGGTCGAGCTGCGCTGCGAGACCGACTTTGTCGCCAACAACGCCGTCTTCCAGGAACTCTCGAACCAGTTCGCCCGCCAGGTCGCCGCCACCCACGCCAAGGACGCGGCCGCCCTGCTCGCCAGCAAGGCCGAGTTCGCCGGCGGACGCGCCATGAACGACCTGCTGGCCGAGGCGTACGGCAAGCTCAACGAGAAAATGGAATATCGCCGCGGGCGCTGCGTGCACGGCGCCGCCGCCGGCTATGTGCACCACAACGGCAAGGTCGGCGCCGTCGTCACCATGGACAAGCCCGACAACGACGCCGGCAAGAAGATCAGCATGCACGTCGCCAGCCGGCAGGTGCTGCTGGGGCTGGACCGCGCCGCGATCGACGTAAAAGTCTCGGACGAGGCGCGGGCCGCGATGCGGGCCGAGGTTCCGGCTGGCAAGCCGGCCAACATCATCGAGAAAATCGTCGACGGAAAGATGGACAAGTGGTACGCCGAGCGCGTCCTGCTCGAGCAGCCCTTCGCGCTGGACGACTCCAAGACCGTCGGCCAGTTCGCCAAGGAAAGCGGCATCACCGTCACCGGGTACCTGCGGTTCGAGGTCGGCGAGCGCGCGTAGCGCGGCCGCCGGCGCGGCGCCGCTTTCGGCCGGTGCGCGGGCCCATTCATGGCTCAGAAGCGACAGACTGAGGCGGTCGCGGCGGCGCCGAACGCCGGCGCGGCGCGCTATCGGCGAATCGTCCTGAAGATCAGCGGCGAAGGTTTCTGCCCGCCGGGCGGCTTCGGCATCGACGGCGACACCATCGACCGCATCGCCTCGGAGATCATCGAGGTCGCGCGGCTCGGCGCACAGGTCGCGATCGTCGTCGGCGGCGGGAACTTTCTGCGCGGCAGCAGCGTCGCCGAGAACAGCAAGGCCATTCACCCCGCCAGCGCCCATTACATGGGCATGCTCGCCACGGTCATCAACGCGCTCGCCTTGCAGGAAGTGCTCGAGTCCAAGGGTCAGCTCACGCGCGTCCAGTCGTCCATCACCATCACCGCCGTGTGCGAGCCGTTCATCCGCCGCCGCTGCATCCGCCACCTCGAAAAGGGTCGCGTAGTCATTGTCGCGGCCGGCACCGGGCGGCCGTTCGTCACCACCGACACCGCCGCCGCCCTGGTCGCGGTCGAGATCGGGGCCGACTGCGTCCTCAAGGCCACCAAGGTCGACGGCGTCTATTCCGCCGACCCGATGAAGGACAAGTCCGCAAGGCGCTACGACGTGCTCGGCTACAACCAGGTCATCAACGACCGGCTGAAGGTGATGGACGTGTCGGCCATCGACATGTGCCAGCGCAACGGCGTGCCGATCGTCGTCTTCAGCCTGATGACTCCCGGGAACATGCGGCGCGTCGTCAGCGGCGAGCGCGTCGGCACCACCATCGATGAATCCTGATCGACCGCGACGCGGCACGGCTTCGCTTGGGCCACGCCCGGCGCGCCGCACCGTTCGCCGGCTGACAGGCGCGCTCATCGCCGCGGCGATGTTGCCGCGCGGCTGCGGCACGCCGTTTCAGCCCGCCGGACCCGACGGCGCGTCGCCGTTCTTCTCGGCCGAGCTCGTTCCCGCGCTCGGCGATCCCTACAACCACGCCGCCACGCTGGTCGAGCTGGACGACGGCGCGCTGCTGGCCGCCTGGGCCGCCGGCTCGGGCGAGGCCGCCGCCGATTCGCGGATCGCCGCCGCACGGCTCTCGCCGGGCGCCACGGCGTGGGACGCGCCGCGTGTCCTGGCCGACGCGCCGGGGCTGGGCGACGCCAACCCGGTGCTGTTCGCTTCCGACGGCGGCTACGTGCGCCTGCTTCGCGCAGTCACCATCGGGCAAACGCTCTGCACCTCGACGCTGCTGTCGAGCGAGAGCAGCGACGGGGGCGCCACCTTCGGCGACGAACGCGTCGCGCTGCCGGCGGTCTGCACGCTGCTGAAGAACCGCCCCGCGCGGCTCGGGCCGAACCACTGGCTGCTGCCGGCCTACGTGCAGGGAGTCTTCGCGGCCTGGTTCTTCGAGAGCATCGACGACGGCGCCAACTGGCTGCCGGCCGGAGCGCCGATCCTGACGCTGCCCAACAACCTCCAGCCGGCGGTGGCGCGCCGCGCCGACGGCACGCTCTTCGCGCTGCTGCGCAGCGCCGACGGCGCCGGGTTCACCTGGCAGGCCGAGGCGTGCCACCCGGCCGCGTGGCGACTTTCGCCGCGCACCGACCTGCCGAACCCGGGCAGCGGGCTGGACCTGATCCGGCTGTCGAGCGGCCACTTCATGGCGGCCTACAACGACAGTCCGACCGAGCGGACGCCGCTGGTGGTGGCGCTGTCGGCCGACGAGGGGCGGAGCTGGTCGAGCCCGAAGACGATCGAGTCCGGCCCGGGGCCGTATTCCTATCCGACGCTGCTCGAGGCGCGCGACGGGACGATCCACTGCGTCTATTCCTATCTTCAGCAGCAGATCAAACATGCGGCGTTCAACCGCGCCTGGGTCGAGTCGGGCTGAGCCGGCGGCCGCGTTGCGTTGACGATTCGTGCGCGACGGGTTACAAATTCCACATGGCCAGCGCAACATTGAATTGTGCCATCATCACCCCCGAGCGCCAGGTCTTTGACGGCCCGGTGACCGCGGCGGTCTTCGCCGCCCACGACGGGCTGATCGGCGTGCTGCACAACCGCGCCCCGATGCTGTGCGAACTGGGCATCGGCGAGCTGCGGCTCGAAACGCCGCAGGGGTCGATGCGCTTCTTCATCGACGGGGGCTTCGGCCAGGTCGCCGAAAACCAGCTCTCGATTCTCACGCAGAAGGCCGTGCCGGCCGACGAGCTGGTCCGCGCCGAGGCCCAGAAGGCCCGCACCGCCGCGAGCGAGCTGAAGATCACCGACGACGCGTCGTTCCAGGCGCGGCAGGATGCCCTGGCGCGGGCCGACGCCCAGCTCAAGCTGGCCACTCACTGACGCGGCGCTTCACATCGCCATCTCGGTAACGCCGCTGCGTACGCCGTTCGACTGGACGGTGCGTGCCCGCTGTCGCCGCGCTACGGCATCTGGAACTGATGCCCCGGGTCGCGGACGGTCAGCACCGGACAGGGGCTCTTGCGAACCACTTTCTCGGTGACTGAGCCGAGCAGCACGTGCGTCAGCCCGCCGCGGCCGTGTGTGCCCATGACGATCAGGTCGGCCTGCTTGTCGCGGGCGTAGCGGATGATCTCGACGAACGGCTGGCCGAGCAGCACGTCGCTGACCACGGGCGTCGCCAGACCTTCAAACTGGGCGGTGTTCCAGCGCTCCATCTGCTGGCGCGCGGCGGCCGCCACCTCGCGCGGCGCGGGGCCGATCGGCAGGCTGTCGGGCCCCATCGCCATCCAATACTGATACGCCTCGTCGACCACGTGGATGACGTGCAGCTCGGCCTGATAGGCCTCGGCCAACGAGCGCGCGTAGCGCGTCGCGACGGCGGCCAGGTCGGAGAAATCGGTCGGGCAAACGATGCGCTGGAAGCGGATCATGGCGGCGACCTCCGTGGCGGCGGATCCCACGCTCCCCGCTGGACTATACGATCGGCGATGCCGAACTTCCACGGTTTGCCGGCCGGATCGAGCGGTTGCTATACTCGACCCGCCACGGAGTGACGGATTCCGAACATGCAACTGACGGTCCTCGACGCCAAACCCGAGCCGCGCCGCCGCCTGCCCGAGTGGCTCAAGAAGCCGCTGTCGGCCGGCCGCGTGCTGGACGAGACGCGGGCCACGGTGGCGCGCTCCGGCGTTGCGACCGTCTGCGAGGAGGCCCGCTGCCCGAACCTGGGCGAATGCTGGTCGAAGCGCCACGCCACGTTCATGATTCTCGGCGACCGCTGCACGCGCCGCTGCGGCTTCTGCGCCGTCACCACCGCCAAGCCCGACCCGGTCGCACCCGACGAGCCGGCCCGCCTGGCCGCCGCCGTCGCCGAACTGGCACTGCGGCACGTCGTGGTCACCGCCGTGGCGCGCGACGACCTGCCCGACGAGGGGGCCGGCCACTTCGCCGCCTGCATCCGCGCCATCCGCGCCGCCCGGCCGAGCTGCGCCGTCGAGGTGCTGCCCGCCGACTTCCACGGCCGGCGCGACTGCCTTGAGACCCTGCTGGCCGCCGGGCCGGATATCTTCAATCACAACCTCGAAACCGTCGCGCGGCTTCAGCGGGCGATCCGGCCGGCGGCGCGCTACGTCCGCTCGATCGGCCTGCTGCGCGACGCGAAGCGCCTCCGCCCCGGGCTGTTCACCAAGAGCGGCATGATGGTCGGCCTGGGCGAGCGCCGAAGCGAGCTGCGCCAGGCCTTTGCCGACCTGGCCTCCGCCGGGGTCGACATCCTCACCGTCGGACAGTACCTGCAACCGTCGCCGGCGCAGCGCCCGGTCGAGCGCTACGTGCCTCCGGCCGAGTTCGACGAGATCGCCGCCGAGGCGCGCCGCGCCGGCATCGACTGCGTCGCCGCCGGTCCGTTCGTCCGCAGCAGCTACAACGCCGCGGAGGTCTTCGAGGCCATCCGCGCCCGGCGGGGCGCCTGACGTGCCATCGCCGCTCGAGCGCGTCCGCGGGCGGTTCGTCGTGCTCGACGGCCCGGACGGCTGCGGCAAGACGACCCAGCTGGAGCGCCTGGCGGAGGCGCTGCTGGCGGCCGGCGTGCCGGTGACCCGCGCCAAGGACCCCGGCGGCACGACCATCGGCAACCAGATCCGCCACATCCTGCTCGACTACGACCTGTCGAAGATGGACGTGCGCTGCGAGGCACTGCTCTTCATGGCGAGCCGGGCGCAGCTCGTCGGCGAGGTGATCGACCCGGCGCTGGCGGACGGCCAGGCCGTGCTGTGCGACCGCTTCATCTCCAGCACCTGCGCCTACCAGGGGGCCGCCGGGCACGACATCGGGCAGGTGATCGAGCTCGGCCGGCTGGCGGTCGGCGACACCTGGCCGGCGCTGACGATCGTGCTCGACCTGCCGCCCGAAACCGGCTTCGAGCGGACCGGCCGCGCGCCGCAGCCGCGCCGCATGCGCGACGCCGTCGGCCAGCGGATGATGTTCGCCGACGCCCACACCGACGCGATGGAGGCCCGGCCGATCGATTTTCATCGCCGCGTCCGGCAGATCTTCGTCGACCTGCAGCGCTGGTATCCGCGCCCGGTGGTTCACGTCGACGCGGTCGGCAGCGAAGAGGCGGTGCACGAGCGAATCGTGGAGGCCATCGCCCGTGCGGCTCTCTGACGTTCAGCATCAGCATGCGGCGCTCGACCGCATTCAGCGCGGGCTGCGGTCCGGCCGGCTGCCGCACGCGCTGCTCTTTGCCGGGCCGGACGGCGTGGGCCGCGAGCTGACCGCGACGCGCCTGGCGGGCGTCCTGCTCTGTACGCGACCGGTCGAGACGCACGCGCCAGCGAGCGCCGGGCAGACTGGGCCGTGGCGCGACCTGTGCGGCGCCTGTACGGACTGCGAGCTGCTCGCGTCCGGCGGCCACCCGGATGTCCATCGCATTCATCGCGGGCTGGTCAAGCACCACTCCGACGCCACGGTCCGCAGCCGCAAGGCGCTCGAGCTGTCGATCGACGTGGTGCGCCAGTTCATGCTCGAGCCGATGATGCGCCGCTCGGCCCGCGGCGGCGCCAAGGTCTTCATCGTCGTCGAGGCCGAGCTGCTCTCGACGGCCGCGCAGAACTGCCTGCTCAAGACGCTCGAAGAGCCGCCCGACGACGCGTGCATCATCCTGCTGAGCGCGGCGCTGCACGCCATGCTGCCGACGACGCGCTCGCGCTGCCAGACGATCGAGTTCGGCTCGCTGCCGATCGACTTTGTCGCCGAACGCGTCGTCGCCGCCGGGCACGACCCGGTCGCGGCGCGCTACTACGCCGAGCTGTCCGGCGGACGCATGGGCGTGGCGCTGCAGTTTCCCGAGCTGCCCGTGCTCGCCGCGCGCGACACGCTGGCGCCGGCGCTGGCACGGGTGCGAATCGAGCCGCTCACGCTCGGCCGCGTCGTCAAGGAACAGGCCGACGCGCTGGCGAAGAACTGGAAGCAGGAGACCGCGCTGTCTGACAGCGACACGGCCCGGCGCTCGGCCGAACTGGTGCTGGCGATCGTCGCGAACGCGCTGCGGGCGGCGCTGCACCAGGCGTGCGGCCTGGCGGAGGACGTGACGCATCTCGGCCCGGCCATGCTCGCCGCGGCCCAGGGTCTGGCGGGCGAATTCGGCCGGTCGGGCACGTCGCGCGCCATCCGCGTGGTGCAGGCGGCGTTGTCGCGGCTGGAGCGCCACGCGAACGCGGCGCTGGTTTTCGACGCGCTGGGCATCGAGCTGGCGGCGGCCGGCCGACGACGGGTCGCGAGCGCCGCGGCGCGGCGGTAGAATCCCTGCCACGCGGCGCGACCCGGGCGGCGCGCAGGGCGACACAAACAATGGTGGCCGACAAGTTCAACCTGCCGCAGCTTCCGCCGCGCCACGCCGGCGATCATGGCGGCTGCAACCCCAACGCGCGGTGCGGCAACGGCCTGGAGAAGGTCTATCCGACCTGCGCAGTGCGCTACGGCTATCCGCGCCACATCGGCGAGTTTTCGTACGCCCCCAACATGCTGTTCAACTGCGGCGCCAAGGTGGTCATTCAGACCGAGCGCGGCATCGAGATCGGCGAGCAGGTGAGCCTGACCTGCTCGGGCTGCGACAAGTCGGTCAACCGCGAGCAGATGCGCACCTACGCCCGCAACAGCGGGCCCGACTTCTACCGCCTCAAGGCCGGGCGCATCCTGCGGCTCGCGACCGAGGACGACCTGCTGGAGGACGGCAAGATCCACGACGAGGCCGACGAGAAGCTGGCCTTTGCCGTCGGGCTGGTGCGACAGCGCGGCCTGCCGATGAAGCTGGTCGTGTGCGAGCAGATCTTCGGCGGCGAACGGATCATCTACTACTTCATGTCCGAACAGCGGGTCGACTTCCGCGAGCTGGTGCGCGACCTGGCGCACGAGTACCACACGCGCATCGAAATGCGCCAGATCGGCCACCGCGACGAGGCGCGGCTGGTCGCCGACTTTGAAATCTGCGGGCGCGAGTGCTGCTGCAAGAACTTCCTCAAGACGCTGCGTCCGGTCACCATGCAGATGGCCAAGCTTCAGAAGAGCACCCTCGACCCGTCGAAGGTTTCGGGGCGCTGCGGCCGGCTGCGCTGCTGCCTGCGCTACGAGCACGAAGGCTATGACGAGCTGACCAAGAAGCTGCCGCGCGCCGGCTCGCGCGTTCGCGTGGCCGACGGCGAGGCGACCGTGGTCGATCGGCAGGTGCTGACGCAGCTGGTGCTGGTCGAGTTCGACAGCGGCAAGCGCGTCACCTATGCCATCGAGGACATCGTGGAGCGCGACCTGCCGAAACCGCCCCCGCCCGACGCCCCGCGTGGCGCCGACGCGCCTCCCGGCAGGCCGCACGGCGAGCGGCGCGATTCCGCCCGCCCGCCGCGGCGCGAGCCGCGCTCGGGGCCGCGGCCGAACGACGGGTCGCGGGGTCCGCAAAGATCGTTGCCACCGGGCTCGGCGCCCCCGCCGGGCGCGGATAGCGGACCTGCGCCGGGCGACCGCGCCCCGCCCGACGCCGGCGGCGCGTCCGATTCGCCGGACCGGCCCGTCGGCGATCCGCCGAATGAAATGCCCCCCGATGAAAACGGCGGCGAAACCGGTTAGAATGCAGCACATCGCCCCGGATCAGGAATCGTCATGGCGACGGAGATGCAACACCTGATGCAAGCGCTCCACCCCGCCACGCGGCGCGCGTGGCCGGAGGCGGCGGTGCAGTTCGTGCTCGAAGGGCTGGCGCTGACCGTCGAGCGCGTCCACGGGCCCACGCCGTCCGGCTGGAACTTCGTCATCGACTGGCTGCGGCAGAACGAGTACGAGATCGGCGACCTGGCCGAGCTGCACGCCGCGCGCCGCCTGCCGCGCGACGTAGCGCGGATCATCTCCGAGCTCGGCGGCCCGGCCGCCTTCAACCGGCACGTGAGCGGCGACGAGCTGTGCGACGGGCTGCGCGTGCTGGCGCAGCAGCGCTGGGGCCGGCTGGCCTGCGCCGTCCTGGGTCACTGGGGCATCCGCTCGACCGAGGACATCGGGCGCGTCGTGTTCTGCCTGATCGAAGCCGGCCGGCTGACCAAGCAGTCGCGCGACCGGCTGTCCGATTTTGTCAACCTGTTCGACTTCCGCCAGGCCTTCGACGACGGCCACGCCATCGACCTGAACGCGCCGCCGGCGCCGCCCCGCGCGCCGCAGGAGGCCGAGGGATGAGCTCGGCCGCCCCCGCGCCGCCGGACAACACCAACTGGGAGACCGAGCTGGCGCCGCGCGTCTCGACCCTCAAGCTGGCCCTGCCGCTGCTGGTCTTCGCCGCCTGGATCGCCTTGCTCGCGTGGATGACCGTGCGGCGCTGGTACGGCGCCCTGCTCTAGTCCGCGCCGCCTGGCGCGCCGACAACCTCGACCGCGGCCGATCATGGATGAGTGCGCCGCCAACTCGCTCGACCCCCGCATCTTCGAGGCCAACCTTCGCGCCCTGCGCGCGCATCTCCCCGAAATCGCAGACCGGCTGACCGCCGCCGCCGCGCCCGCCGGCCTGGCGCTTTGCCGCGCCGAGGACGACACGCCGACGCTCACCTGGCCCGACGGCCGCGGCGCGACGCGCTGGCTCGGCGACACGCGCCTGCCGACTGCCCGCGCGGCCGGCCTGCTGCGGGCGTTCGACGCCGGCAGCGGCAACGTGCTGCTGGTCGGCGCCGGGGGCGGGCACGAGTTCGCCCCGCTGCTGGGCCGCCTCGACCGCACGCGGGCGCTGTTCGTCGTCGAGCCCGACGCCGCCGCGCTGGCGCTGGCGCTGCGCCTGCACGACTGCGCCGCCGCGATCGCCGCCGGACGGCTGCTGCCCTTCGCCGGCGAACCGGCCTGGGACGCGCTGCGCGACTACCTCCTGGCGCACGCCGGCTGCCTGCCGCCGCAGCGGATCCTCGCGTGGCCGTGGTTTTCCGCGAACGACACGCACGCCGTCTCGGCCCGGGCCGGCGAGATCGCCGCCGCCGTCGGCCGTGCCCGCGACGCCCGGCTGCGGGCCGTCGCGGTCGATGCGGGCCCGCCGCTAGATCCGGGGCAGGTGGACTTCGTCTGCCCGGGTGCTGATCCGGCCGCGCTTGATCTGGCGCAGCGCCTGGCCGAGTCGGCCGCCGAGCGGCGCCTGGTCGCGCGGCACCATCTCGCCGACAGCCCGCAGCAGATGCACCCGCTGGCGCTGGCCGAGCACCTGGCCCGCTCGCCGGCGCAGACCATCATCCTCATCGACCGCGTGCGGGCCGACATGGCGGCGCGGCTGCGGCGCGACGCGCGCGTCATTACCTGGCTCTCGCCGGGCGCGGCGCTGACGGTCGAATCGGCGCAGCGGCTCGAACCGGCCGACGGGCTGGTCGTAATGAATGGCGAGCAGGCCGATCTGGCGCGGCGCGGCGGCCACGAGCGGACGCGGCTCTGCCGGCCGGCGGCGCGGCGCACGCAGCCGGCGCGGCGCAGGCCGCTGCTGCTGCTGGCCGACTGGGCCGACCTTGCCGCGGGCGCGGCCGGCCTGCGGCTGGCAAGCCACGTGGCGCTGTGGGAGACGGCGCAGAAGCTGTTTGCGTCGCGGGCCGAGGGCTACGCCGACGCCGACTTCGACGCGCTCTTCGCGCGGGTCGAGCGCGACAGCGGCGTGCGGATCGGCGACGCCGCGGTGCGCGACGCGGTGGCGGCGCGCGTGCGGCACCTGCTCGCGCCGGCGCTGGTCGGCCGGGTGTACATCGACGCGCTGCTGGCGGCGGGGATCGACTTCGACCTGGCCGGGCGCGGCTGGGACAGCGACACCCGCGCCGCACCGCGCTGGTGCGGCCGAGAGCCGCCGGCTGATGCGGTCTACGACTTTGTCACAGCGGTGCGCCCCGGTGCGACGCACGAGTGGCAGTTGCTCGACGCGGTCGCGGCCGGAGCCGTGCCACTGGTGCGGGCGCCGCGCGGCGTGCCGGACCTGTGCGCCGACGAGCTCTGGCCCGCCGACGCAGCGGTGCGCTATGCGTCGGCCGCCGAGCTGATCGCCGCGGCGCAGCGTCCCGCGCCGCGCACGGCGCGCGAGTCGGCCGCCGAGCGGGTCCGTGCGCGGCACACATGGGCCCATCGGCTGGTCGAGGCGCTGGCGCTGGTCGGCTCGCGGACGGGCGATGCAAGTGTCGCAGCGGTGGAGAGATATGCACGTGCTTGATCGGCCGCATCGCGCCGACCATAATGCCGGCCATCTCGGGTCGGCAACGCGTGGCGGTGCGGCGCACGGGGCGCAATCAGTTCAAGGCAGGAGAGTGCGATGAAACTCGCCAGAGTCATCTTGGCAACCGGGTGCGCGGCAGCGGCGTTTTCAACGATGGGCTGCGTCTCGCGCGATGAATACCTGCGGACGAAATTCAGCGAGCAGAACGCCAACGGCCGCGCCTCGGGCATGGAGACCGATCTGGCAGACGAGCGCTCGCGCAACAACGAGCTGCGCAACCAGCTCGAGGCCTGCAACCGCGAGAAGGAAACGCTCCACGCGCTGGCCGAGAATCTCAAGAGCGAAAACGCCCGGCTGTCGGCCACCAATCGCGACCTGCTCGCGAAGATGGACGACATCCTCAAGAAGGGGCTGCCCAAGAGCATCGACGTGGTCGAGGTCAAGCTGCCGCCCGAGCTCGACCGCGCCCTGCGCGAGTTCGCCGCCAAGTACCCCGACAAGGTCGAGTACGACCCGGCCCGCGGCGTCGTCCGCTGGAAGGCCGACCTGACCTTCGCGCTCGGCAGCGACTCGGTCCGCGACGACATCAAGCCGGCGCTGGCCGAGTTCTCCAAGATCGTCAACTCGCCGGCCGCCGGCGGCTTCGAGGTCTTCATCTGCGGCCACACCGACACCGTGCCGATCCGCGCCACCGCCGCCCGCTTCCCGACCAACTGGCACCTCTCGTGCTTCCGGTCGATCGCGGTCATGTTTGTCCTGCACGAGTACGGCGTCGACTACACCCGCATGGGCTGCACCGGCTACGGCGAGTGGCGCCCGCGCGAAACCACCGGCCCGAACACCAAGAACGAGCGCAACCGCCGCGTCGAGATCTTCCTTGTCTCCAGCAAGGCGGCGCTGCCGGGCGCGACCGCGTCGGCCAACTGACGCCGAAACCTTTCAACCGCACGATCGGCCGGCGCGCCGGGCTGCGCCAACGTCGATTGCTGCGCTCGCGCGGCCCGCTGCACGCCTGCGGACCGCGGCGCTCGATGCCGCGGCTTCGGTCATTTGTCCGGCCCGCCGCCCACGGCTAAACTGAAGCAGTTCCCGCAACAGGGGAGGAATCGCCCGCCGTGCCCGCCGTGGCTGCCTGCTGGTTGCTGCTGTCCGCGTCCGTCGCCGCCGGGCCCACGTCGGCCCCCGCCGCGACGCAGCGCGTCACCTTCGACACGATTGACGGCGTACACATCGTCGGCGACTACTACGCTCCGCCGCCGTCCGCGCCGGGCGAGAAGAGCCCCTGCGCCATCCTCATTCACATGTACCCGGCGACGCGCGCCAGCTGGGCAGGCCTCGCGCCCCAGCTGCGCGACGCCGGATTCGCCGTGCTCGCCTACGACATCCGCGGCGCCGGCGAGAGCACCGAGCCGGCCGACAAGCATCTGCGCGAAGACTACGCCCGGCGCGCCACGCCGCTGTTCGAGCGCGGCTTCGAGGACGTGGCGGGCGCGGTCCGCTTCCTGGCGGCGCGGCCCGAGTGCGACGCGCGGCGGCTGGTGCTCGTCGGCGCCAGCGTCGGCTGCAGCATCGCCATTCACTACTCGATGAAAAGCCCCGACGTCCGCGGGCTGATCTGCCTGTCGCCCGGCACGAACTACATGGGCCTCAAGACGCCCACGCACCTGCGCCTGTCGAAGTGTCACAGCATCACGCTCATCGCGCCGGCCGGAGAGCGCGAGCCGTGCGAAGAGCTCTCCCGCGTGCGCCCGGGCGTCACGGTTACGCTGCGCCCCGGCGGCTCGGAGCTGCACGGCACGCGCCTGCTCGAATCGTCCTTCGGGCCCGAGCTCTCGCGCTCCATCGTCGAGATCGCCCGCGGCAGCGTGCAGCCGCGCCCGCAGCTCTTCCGCCCGCGCAGCCGGCCGAAATGACATGCTCGCCATCGGTCCACACGCCTTCGCCGCTCCGTTCGTTCAGGCCGCGCTGTCCGGCTACAGCGACGCTCCCATGCGGCGACTGGCGCGGCAGCACGGCTGCCCCTATGCGCTGAACGAGGTGGTGCTCGATCGGCTGGTCCTGCTGGGCGGCAAGGCGATGCGCCGCTCGCTGCGGCTCGACGCCGACGACCATCCGGTCGGCGGACAGCTCATGGGCAGCGAGCCCGATCAGTTCGCCGCCGCGGCGGCGGTGCTGGTCGAGGCCGGCTACGACGTGGTCGACATCAACTTCGGCTGCCCGGTGAAGAAGGTGCTGGGGCGCTGTCGGGGCGGCTTCCTGCTGGCGACGCCGGCGGCGGCGGTCGAGATCGTGCGGCGCGTCGTCGACAGCGTCGCCGGGCGCGTCCCGGTCACGCTCAAGATGCGCCGCGGCATGGACGACAGCCCCGAAAGCGAGCGATCGTTCTTCTCGATCTTCGACGCCGCGTGGGAGCTCGGCGTGGCCGCCATCACCGTCCACGGACGCACGGTCCGGCAGCGCTACGTCGGGCCGAGCAACTGGGAATTCCTGGCGCGCGTCAAGCGCCACGCCGGGTCGCGCACGGTCATCGGCAGCGGCGACGCCTTCTCGGCCGAGGACTGCGTTCGCATGATCGCCGAGACGGGCGTCGACGGCGTCTCGGTGGCGCGCGGGGCGATCGGCAATCCGTTCATCTTCCGCGAGGCGGCCGAGCTGCACGCCGGTCGGCCGCTGCCTGAGCCGCCCGCGATTGCGGCGCAGCGGGCCGCGATCGCGCGGCACTTCGAGCTGGCGACCGCGGCCTACGGCGCCGACCGGGCCGCCGTGCTGCTGCGGAAGTTCGGCGTCCGCTACAGCGAGCTGCACCCGCAGCCGCGCGACGTGAAGATGGCCTTTCTCGCCGTGCGCAACGCGGCCGAGTTCCAGGCGATGCTCAACTGCTGGTACGACCCGGCCGCCGACTGGCCGCCGGTCGTCCGCCGCGCCCGGCCCGAGGCGCTGATCGCCGCCGGCGCCACGTGGGATTGCGGCGCCGGCTGACGGTCGACATCGTCGTGCCCGTCCGCGTTTTTCCGGATTTCGCCCGCTACCCGCCCGACTCGCGCCGCGCATAGCGGATCGCCTGCCGCACGGCGTCGAGCGCCGCCGCGCCGGCCACGCCGAAGCCGGCGAATCCGACGGTCGAATGGCCGCGCGTCACGGCGGCGTGCACGGCGCTGACCAGCGCCGCGGCGCCGGGCAGCCCGCCCGGCGTCAGGTCAAAGGTCAGCGCCAGCCGGTCGCGCCCGCCGGCCGGCTCGACCCAGGCGTCGGCCGCGGCGAGCTGCTCGTCGGGCCGGCGCGGCGCGGAAGGCAACAGCAGCCCGTCTCCGGCCGCCGCCACGCCGCGGGCGTCGAAGCCGGCCAGCCGCGCGTCGCGCGGCACGGCCGTGACCACCGGCACGCCGGCGCGCTTGCGAACGGCCGCCACCAGCGCGACGACGCCGGCGCGGCGCACGTCGAGATAGCCACGCAGCGCCGCATCCTGTTCGACCAGCGCGTCGAGCGACTCCGCGTCGCCGCCGCCGCGCCGCACGGCCTCCAGCAGGTGCGCGCGCACGACTTGCATCACGCGCTCGACCGGCACGTCCGCGTCAGCCGCCGCGCGGGCGCACGACTCGCAGAAGCAGAGCGACGCCAGCAGCCGGTCGGCCTCTGAAAGCCGCGCCCCGGCCGCGTCGTAGGTCGGCCCGCTGTCCGCCGCGCCCGGGTCGGTCAGCACGATCGTCGCCGCCGCGTAGTTCGCCGCCAGGTCGGCTGCCGCGCTCGCGACCCACTCGCGCGCGTCACCGTTGGCCGGGCAGAGCCGGTCGAGCGATCGACGCCCGAACACGTCGCGGCAGGTGGTCGACGGCTCGCTCCGCGCCAGGCTCGGCTGGGCGCAGGCGGGCAGCGCCGCGTGCAGCGCCACGCCGCGCTCCTGGCACGCGCGGGCGATCGTCTCGAACGGATTGCGGCTGCGAAGCCACTCGGCCGGCGCGGCCCGCAGCCGCGTTGCCACGTAGCGCGCCGCGTCGGGCCGGAAGTGCGCGCCGCCGGCGGTCTCGAAGACCGGGCAGTCTGATTGCAGACCTGCCCGCAGCGTCCGCCGCGGTCCGCCGGCCGCCAGCACGCACACGCCGTTGGCCCCCAGCTCGCCGGCGAGCTGGTCGAGCGCAGCGGCCGGGCCAGCCTCGATCAGGTCCCACGGATCGGCCCAGATTATCGCTCGTTGCATGAAGACCTCGCGCGGCGGCGATTGTACGGCCCGGCCGCCAGCGGACGAACCAACTCGGCGAGACCGTCGTCGAGCGGCCGGCCCGACCCGCGGCCGCACCCCATAATTATTTGCAACCGCACACGTTATGTTCGCTGGTTGACGACCGGGATGGCCGATGAAATACTTTGGAGACCGACGGACATGGTCTGCGCCCCGCGCGGCGCCGACCGTTCTGAATCCGTCCGCCTCGCCAGCGTTGAGCCGTCCCCGCAGCTCAGCCGTGCGGAGAGATCTTTGACCACATCATCTCGACGGCTTCTTTGTGCGACTGGCTGCTCGGCCGCGCTGCTTTTTTTCATCGCTGGCTGCGGCGTGTTTGACCCGTTCCTGCTGTTTGGGCCGACCACGTCCCAGCGCCCGGGCGGCAGCAGCTTCGCCGACGCACCGCTGGCCGAGCTGGACGGCTCGGGCCGGGCGCGGCTTCACCGGCACGCTCAACGGCGGCGACGTCGAAGTGTGGGACCTGGGCCCGGTCGCGCCCGGCGACCGCGTGGTGGCCGAGGTCGATCGCGTCGCCGGCGTCGGGTTCGACCCGGCCGTGGCGCTGTTCGACGCCGACTACGATCTGTTCGCCACGAACGACGACATCAACCTGCAACTGGGCAACCTGAACGCGCGCGTAGACGATTACGTCCGCGAGGCGTCCGATCACTTCTACCTGGCGGTTTCGATTTCATTTTTCTCGTCGGCGGGCGGCGCCTACCAGGCCGACGCGCGGATCATCCGCGGCGGCGCGCCCCCCGCTCCGCACGCGCAGAAGCTCATGCTCTGGTTCGCCGGCGGCAGCAACATCAACATCCGCAACGTCGGCACGTTCGACATTGACCCGTTCGACGCCGCCGACATCGACCCGGCCTACGCCGGCAACACCGATCTCATCAAGACTGCGATCATCGACACCATCCGCCAGAACTACGCCCGTTTCAACGTCGAGATCATCACGTCCGACGATTCGGCCCTGCCGGCCGAAGGGTCCGACTATTCGACGCTCTACTTCGGCCAGTACAGCAGCACGGTGTTCGGCATCTCGGAGCAGGTCGACTCGTGGAACCACGACGCCTGCGACGACGGCATCATCTACACGGACGGATTTGACGACCCCTTCTCGATGCGCCCCTCGGCGACGCAGATCGCGACCGCCATCGGCAACGTCGCCGCGCACGAGGCCGGCCACCTGCTCGGCCTCTCGCACGTCGCCGACGTGCTCGACCTGATGGACACCACCGGCGCGGCCAACACGCTGCTGGCCGACCAGGAATTCAAGCGCGCCCCGCTCGATCACTCCATTTTCCGAATCGGCTTTCAGAACGGGACCAAGCTGCTGTACGACACCGTCGGCGCCGCCCCCTGAGCCGCGCCCGGAACGCCGCCCAGCATCGCCAGCGACAGCTCGGACAACTGCCCGACGTGCCAGTCGGCGGGTTCGTTTCGCGCGTCGGGCCCGACGCCGACGCAGCGCATGCCCGCCGCGCGGGCCGCCTGCAGGCCGACCGGGGCATCCTCGAGCACCACGCAATCGGCCGCCGCCACGCAAAGCATCCGCGCCGCGTGCTCGAAGCTGTCGGGCGCGGGCTTGCCGCGCACCGGCGCATCGCCGTCAACGATCACGTCGAACCACGCCGCCGCCGCCAGCCGGTCGAGCACGCGCCGCGCGTTGCGACTGGCCGACGCCAGCGCCAGCGCCACGCCGGCCGCGCGGGCCTCGGCCAGCAGCTCGGCCGCGCCGCGCACCAGGTCGTCCGGCCCGAGTTGCTCCACCAGCTCAAGGTAATAGCCGTTCTTGCGATCCAGCAGCTCGGCGAAGCGCGCGTCGCCGATCGCCCGGCCGTCCAGCAGCCGCCGCAGCGACGCCTCGCGCGGCAGGCCGCGCAGCGCCCCGTTGCCGCGCGGATCCCACGGGATGGCCTCGTCGGCGGCCAGCCGCTGCCACGCGCGGCGATGCAGCTCGGCGGTGTCGGTCAGCACGCCGTCGAGGTCGAAGATGAGCGCCGCCAGGTGAGTCATCCACCCGTATATCGGCCGGCGGGCGGTGGCGATCAGTCCCGCGCCGCGACGATTTCGCGAAAGACCTGGCCGCGCTGCTCGTAATTGCGGAACTGGTCGTAGCTGGCGCAGGCCGGCGAGAGCACCACCACGTCGCCCGGCCGGGCCAGGAGATCGGCCGCCGCCAGCGCCGCGGGCAGGTCGGCGACGGTCTCGACGCGCGGTGCGGCCGCGCCGCCGGCCGCCCGGGCAATCGCGCCCGAGAGCTGCTCGCGCACCTGACCGTAACAGACCGCTGCGCGGGCGCGCTGCGCCACGCTGGCCGCCAGCCCGGTAAACGAGACGTGCTTGTCGGACCCGCCCAGCAGGATGATGACCGGCGCGTCAAAGGCCTCGAGCGCGGTGACGGCCGATTCGGGCGTGGTCGATTTCGAGTCGTTGAAGTAGCGCACGCCGCCGCGCTCGCGGACGAACTCGAGCCGGTGCGGCAGCCCCGAAAACTCGCGCAGCGCGTCCAGCGCGGTCGCGTCGGACACTCCAGCGCGGCGAGCCACCGCCCAGGCCGCCGCGGCGTTGTCGCGATTGTGCCGGCCGGGGACGCGCAGGACGCGGGCCAGCGCGGCGTGCGTCGCGTCGTCGCCAAACGGCTGCACAACCGAGCGCGGCGCCAGCGCCGCCACGCGGCGGCGCGTCTCGGCGTCGGCGACGTGCAGGAAGACCACGTCGGCGCCGGTCTGGTGGCGGACGATGTTGAGCTTCGCGCCGGCGTACTCCTCGAAGTCGGCGTGGCGGTCGAGGTGGTTCGGCCGGAGATTGGTGATGACTGCGATCTGCGGCGAGCGCTCCAGCCGCTCGGCGTCCTGAAGCTGAAAGCTCGACAACTCCAGCACCACCCAGTCGTCGCGGCGCATCTCGGGCAAGGCGTCGAGCAGCGACCGGCCGATGTTCCCGCCGACGTAGACCGATCGGTCCGCCAGCCCGGCCTCGCCGGCCGCCGCGGCGCGCTGCAGGATGGCCTCGATCATCGCCGTCGTGGTGCTCTTGCCGGCCGTGCCGGTGATGCCGATCAGCCGCGCCGGGCAGCGCTCCAGGAAGAGGTTCATCTCGCTCGACCAGCGGATGCCGCGGCGCAGCGCGGCCTGGAAAAAGGCGGAGCGCGGCTTGTCGACCGCCGGGTTCACCACCAGCAGGTCGCAGCGATCCAGGTCAGTCTCGACGTGTTCGCCCAGGTGCAGCTCGACCGGGAGCCCGGCGAGCTGGCGAACCGAGTCGGCCAGCGCCGCGGCGTCGGCCTGGTCGGTGACCGTGACCTGCGCCCCCTGCCGTGCCAGCCAGCGCGTCACCCCCACGCCGCCGCCGAACCGCCCCAGGCCCATGACCACCACGCGCCGGCCCGCCAGCTCGGTCAGATGGCTCATCCGGGTCGCATCCATGCTGCATCCCCTCGGGCCGCGCTGCGCGCGACCGGCCCCCACCGACTACGCCTCGGCCGCGATGTCTGTGCGAAACTGCATCCCGTCGAACTGCACCCGCGCCAGCGCGCCGTACGCCCGCGCGCGGGCCGCCGCGAACGAATCGCCGCGGGCCGTCACCGACAGCACGCGCCCGCCGGCCGTGAACACCTGCCCGTGCGCGGTGCGCGTTCCGGCGTGAAACACGGCCACGTCCGGCTCGCCGGCCGCCTCGGCCAGGCCGCGAATCGGCGCGCCGGTCGATGGCGCGTCGGGATAGCCGGGCGCGGCCGCCACCACGCACACCGCCGGGCGCGGGTCCCACTCGATCTGCGTGTCGGCGAGGCGCCCGTCAACCACCGCCTCGAGCAGCGGCAGCAGGTCGGAGCGCATGCGGAATATCAGCGTCTGCGTTTCCGGATCGCCGAAACGACAGTTGAACTCGAGCACCTTCGGCCCGCCGGCGGTCAGCATCAGCCCCGCGTACAGCACGCCGCGATAGCGGATTTCGTCGCGCCGCAGCCCGTCGATGATCGGCACGAAAACGCGCTCGGCGAGCTCGTCCAGCAGGCCCGGGCCCAGGTCGGCGCACGGACTGTAGCCGCCCATGCCGCCGGTGTTCGGGCCGGCGTCGCCGTCGGCCAGCCGCTTGTAGTCGCGCGCCGGCTCGAGCAGGTAGATCGACTCGCCATCCACCAGCGCCAGCACCGACGCCTCGCGCCCAACCAGCAGCTCCTCGATCACCACCGTCTCGCCCGCCGCCCCCAGCTCGCGCTGCACCATCAGCCGCTCGACCACGTGCAGCGCGTCGGCCGGGTCGGGGCAGACGAACACCCCCTTGCCCTTCGCCAGCCCGGCCGCCTTGACCACCACGCCGCTGTCGCGCGTCGAAAGATATTCGCGCGCCAGGTCGAACGACCGCACCGCGCCGGCGATCGGCGCCGTCTCGGCCGGACGCTCGGCCGCCATCCGACGCGCCGCCCGCTCGGTGTCGGTCGGGCCGAAGATCCGCGCCTCGGCCGTCGGCACGCCGCAGGCGCGCATCAGCTGCTTGGCCCACGCCTTGTCGCCTTCCAGCCGGGCCGCCGCCTTGCACGGACCGAACGCCCGCAGCCCGGCCGCCGCGCAGGCGTCGACCAGCCCGGCACAGAGCGGCTCCTCCGGGCCGACGACGACCAGGTCGATCCGCTCGCGCCGCGCCGCAGCCACGATGCCGTCGATGTCGTTCGGGGAAACGTCGAGGTGCGTTGCCAGCGCCGCCGTGCCGCCGTTGCCGGGCGCGACAAACAGCCGCGGCTTACGAGGCGAGCGAGCCAGCTTCCACGCCAGCGCGTGTTCCCGTCCGCCGCTGCCGACGATCAGCACGTTCATCCCCCCTGTTCTATGCCAATCTGGAACCGAAGCAAGGGTGCGGCGCGGCCGGGTCGCGCGTCCGGAACGTCTACTGCCGGCGAGCCGGCGCCACTTTCCCGCTTGACCTGCACCCGCCACGCGGCCAATCTCGCCCCCGTGACCGAGCGCACCGCCAACCCGAACCTGGCCCGCTGGGGCGACCGCGGCCTGATGCTGGCGGCCGTGCTGTTCGGCGGACTGGCGGCGCTGCTGGCCCACCGCTCGGCGGCCCGCCTCGATCCGCTCTGGGACGAGGAGGTCGACCGCCGCATCGCCGTGGCGCTGCGCGACGCGCCGATCGCCGGCGAGGTCCGCCCGCTCGATGCCTCGCAGACGCGCCTGCCGATGTACCTCACCGCGGCCGTCTATGCGATCACCGGGCGCAGCGACTTGGCCACGGCGCGGGCGGTCAGCGTGTGCGTCGGCGTCGCGACCATCGGCCTGACGATCCTGCTCGGGCGGCAGCTCTTCGGCCGGCCGGCGGCGGCGCTGGCGGCGGCCATGCTGGCGCTGTCGCCTTACTTTCTGGGATACATGCGGATCGCGATGACCGAAGGCGACATCTTCGTCGCCTTCGGCGTGACGCTGGCGCTCTATGCCTACGTCCGCTGGACCGAGCGACAGACGCCCGCCAGCTGGCTCGCCGCGGCGGTCGGCCTGGGCATCGCCGTCGGCGCGAAGTGGCATGCGCTGGCGCTCGTCCCGGTCTTCATGGTCGACCTGTGGCTGCGCCGCGCGGCGCTCGCGCCCGCCGCGGTTCCGCTGCCGGGCGCCAACCGGGCGGCTTTGATCGCCGGCGCCGCGGCGCTGGTCGGCGCGGTGATCGCGGCGCTGGCGCGCGGCCGGCTCGGCCCGCTGGGCTGGGCGCTGCTCAGCGTGCTGTGGGTCGCGAACATCGGCGCGGCGCTGCGACTGCCGCCGCGGGCGCTGGGCGCGCTGTCGGCCGGGCTGGGGCTGCTGATCTTCGCCGGGCTGAGCTGGGCCGTGCTGATGCCCGAGCACGTCACGCGGCCCGACCTGATCCGCGAGCTGCTCCGCCGCACATCGAGCTGGGACCGCGACGTGCCCGGCACGCAGTTCATCGACCGGCTGCGGCTCTACTTCGGCGTGCTGCTCTATAAGTCGACGCTGCCCGTCGGCGTGCTGACGCTGCTGGCGCTGCTCAGCGGGGCCGTGCGGTCGCGGCGCAACGAGCGCTGGCGGGTGGTCTGGCTGACGATCGCCGTATGGCTCGCGGGCGTGCTGGCGCTGCCGCTGCAGCAGACGTTCTACCTGGTCGGCATCTTCCCGCTGCTCATGCTGCTGACGGCCGCTTTCACGATCAACCTGGCGCGGCGCTTCGTCCGCCGCGGGCCGGTGGTCGGCGGAGCCGCGATCGCCGGGCTGGCGTTCGCGGCGCTCGGCTGGCCGGCGTGGCGCAACAGCCGCGCCTTCCCGGACTACGAGATGTTCCCCTACGACGCCATCGGCGACCGCTGGCTGGCGGCCGAGTCGCGCGGCTATCGCCGGCTGATCCAGACGCCCAGCGACGGCGTCATCGAGCTGCTCGACTGGTGCGCGGGCAACGTTCCGGCCGGCAGCAGCGTGGTCAGCTACCTGTGGGACGAGCACCTGATCGACGCCTGGCTGGTCCGTCGCCCGGCGTTTTCGCTGCAGCGTCGCGGCGTGACGCTGGAGCGCGCATCGCTGCCGCCGCCGCCCGTGCTCGACGGCGCAGAATTCGTCCTACTTCATATCAACAACGTGCTTGGGTACGGTGCGTTTCCGCCCGACACGCCCGATCTGGAGCGGCTGCAGCGCGAATTCGAGCCTGTGAAAACCGTCACCCGCTGCGGCGGGCGGCTGGCGGTCGGCTGGGTCTATGCCCGGCGGCACGCGGCCCCCGACGCCGCGCACGCCGATCCGCACGCGCGCCGCGCGAAAAATCGCGAGATTCCCTTGAAAACGCGTTGATTTTTCCGCGGCGGCTGGATAGATTCCGCCGCGCGAATGGCCGAGAGGAATCGGCCGCTCGACTTTCAGGGTTTCACCCGCCGGAGAAAAACATGGCAAAGGCAATGAGCAAGTCGGCCCTGATCCGACACCTGTCTGACAAGTGCGAAATGACGCGCAAGCAGGTGGTCGGGTTCATGGATGTGCTGGTCGCGACCTCCTACAAGGAGGCCAAGAATGGCTTCATGCTGCCCGGGCTCGGCAAGCTCGTGCTCGTGAACCGCAAGGCGCGCAAGGGGCGCAACCCGGCCACCGGCGAGGAAATCATGATTCCCGCCAAGAAGGTAGTGAAGTTCCGCGTCGCCAAGGCCGCCAAGGATTCGATCCTCGGCAGCAAGAAGTAGCGCGTCGCCGCGCGAGGCCACCCGGGTCGCGCGCCATACCGACGGTCATTCTCGCGCGGGTCGAGTCGCATCGCGGTTCGGCCCGCGCGTGTTTTTTCTATGGCCGACGCTCCGCCGGGCGCCGCGCCACCACCGACGCGGTGATCCGCCCCGGCGTCTGCTCGCCCTCGCGGTCGATCTCCAGCCGCCAGTCTGCAAACGCGGCCCGCAGCTCCCCCGGTTTCAGCAGGTGCGCCGATCGGCTCGGCTTGCCGTGCAGCTCGCGCTGCGCCTCCAGAAACGTGTCGTACACGAGAAAACCGCCCGGCCGAACCGCGCCGCGCAGCGCCGCGAGCAGATCGCGATCGAGAAAGTAAAAGACCGTCACCAGGTCATACGCGTCCGGCCGCAGCAGGTCGCACGCGACGGCGTCGGCGACCCGCGCGTCGAGCGCCACGCCGCTGCGCCGCGCCAGGTCTGTCGCCCGAGCGATCGCATCCGGCAGAATGTCCACCGCCGTGACGTGCAGCCCCGACAGCGCCATGAACACCGCGTCGCGCCCGCTGCCGCAGGCCACGTCGAGCGCCGTGCGCCGCGCCAGTCCGCCCCAGGCCGCGCCGATCCGCGGCAGCGCCTCGACCAGCAGCCGGTGCGGCTGCCAGTAGCGCACGCTCGCCGGCCCGCGCTCAATCGGCCCGCCCGCCAGCCACGCCGAGCCCGCCGCGACGCTCACGCTCCAGCGACCGCTGGCTGACAGCCGCTCGGCCGCCGCGGCGGCGCGCTGCGGATCATCGTCGTACACCACGATCGGCGTTCCGGCGGGCGGCAGTTCGTGCGTCCGCGTCGCCAGCTCTTCGAGCGGCAGGGGCAGCGCCGCGGCGCGGTGGGCCGCCAGAAAGGCCATCTCCGGGCGGACGTCGACCACCACCGGCGTCACGGCGGCGCCATCTCCAGTTCCATCACCTGTCGCATGTGGTCGCTGCATGGCGCGAACTTCAGCCGATGGTTGACGACCCGCAGCCCCGGCGTGCACCACGCCTGGTCGATCGCCCACAGCGGCACGGGGCACGGCCACGAGTACGGCCAGCCGGCGCCGGCCTGCTCGTAGGCGTTGCCCGCCAGCGTCCGCAGCGGGTCGAAGAAGCGCGAGTCGCGCGGCGTGTTGAAGTCGCCGACCACGATCAGCGGCGGCGAGCGCCCGTGGTCCATCACCCAGCGCGCCACCTGGCGCAGCGGTCCGCCGTGGTCGATGAACGGGTCTGACTCCAGATCGACGCCGAGCACATCCAGCGGACCGGCCGGCGTCGCGACGCGAATGTGCCAGCTCCGCACGCCCGGCACGACCAGCGACCCCTTCAAGTCGATCGGCCAGCGCGACAGCAGCGCCATGCCCGCGCCGATGTGCGAGTCGCCCTGCGGAAAGAGCTCGCGCCAGCGCCATTCCAGGTCGCGCGGCGGCTCGGAGAAGACCACCACGTCCGGCTGATCGGCGGCGACCGTCCGCCAGACGCAGTTGCTGTCGAAGTCGCCCCAGGCGGTGTTCCAGTGAACCAGGCGCAGCGCGCCCGCCGGTGTTGGCACGCGTGCGTGCCAGCAGGTATCGCCTAGGCCGGCCTTCAGTGCGGCGCCGACGGCGACCGACAGCACCAGCAGCCGCGCCCACGGCCGGCGTCGCCGCGCCAGCAGCCACCACGCCAGCGCAAACGCCACCACGAACAGCGGCGGCACGTAATAGCACAGCCGTGTCACCAGCCAGCGATCGCGCAGCAGCCAGCCGACCAGCCACGCGCCGCAAACGGCCGGGCCCGAGCCGCTCAGCAGCGTCTGCCACAGCGTCGCCTTGCGCCGCACGCGCGTCCGCACGGGCGGGCGCATGACCGCAACGTCGTCGTCCCAGCCCAGCTGCATCGCCGTTGTTCTATCTCAACCGCCTTCACGTTGCGACACCCGGCCGGCGCGACGGCCGCGCGGCCATTGGTGCAACGCGGGGCGGCGCGCTATGCTGCCGAGGTCGGCCCGGTCGTGCGGCCGACGGGTGAATCATGGCCAGCGACGACACTCTTCGCGACGCCCACGCCACCGCGCCGGACGACCCGCGCGTGCAGCCGGTCGAAATGAACCTCGATCGCAGCCGCGGGCTGACCATCCGCTGGGCCGACGGCGCGACGCATTTCTATCCGCTGACCGATCTGCGGCGGCAGTGCCCGTGCGCCACCTGCCGCGACGAGCGAGAGAAACCGCGCCCGCCGGCGACGCTCACCAGCCTGCCGATTCTTCCGCCCGGCGCCGAGCGCGCGGCGCAGGTGGTCGATGCCGGGCTGGTCGGGCGCTACGCGATTCACATCACCTGGGGCGACGGCCACTCGACCGGCATCTACGACTTCCGCTACCTGCGGACGATTGCCCCGCGCGGCTGAGCCGGGCCGCGGGCGGCGCCGCACGGGTCGAGTTGTCGCGCCCGTCGTCGGCTCATAGAATCGTTCGCCGTCGCGGAGGAGCGTGTGCACCCGGACCACGTGCGTGAGCTGCTAAGCGAGGTACAGGCCGGGCGCGTTTCGATCGATGAAGCGACCGAGCGGCTGCGCGGCCTGCCGTTCGAGTCGCTGGGGTTCGCCACGCTCGATCATCACCGCGCGCTGCGCTGCGGCGCGCCGGAGGTGATCTTCTGCGAAGGCAAGAGCAGCACCGCCGCCGCGAAGATCTTCGAGCGGCTGGCCGAGCGCGGCCACAACGTGCTGGCGACCCGAGCCCGCCCGAAACACTTCGAGCGCATCGCCAGGCGCTTCCCCGACGCGAACTATCACAAGGCCGCTCGCTGCATCACCCTGCGGCAGCGCGAACCGAACGTGTCGAGCGGCACGATCGCGATTGTCTCGGCTGGCACCAGCGACGAGCCGGTCGCCGAAGAGGCGCGGGTCACCGCGGAGATCCTCGACCAGCGCACCGCCAGCTTCTACGACGTGGGCGTCGCCGGGCTGCACCGCCTGCTGGCGCAGCTGCCCGAGCTGCACCGCGCCCGCGTCATCGTCGTGGTCGCCGGCATGGAGGGCGCGCTGCCCAGCGTGGTCGGCGGGCTGGTCGACGTGCCGGTCATCGCCGTGCCCACCAGCGTCGGCTACGGCGCCAGCTTCGGCGGACTGGCCGCGCTGCTCACCATGCTCAACTCGTGCGCGTCGGGCGTGTCGGTGGTCAACATCAACAACGGCTTCGGCGCCGGCTATCTCGCCGCGATGATCAACCGCCTGGCCGACCGCCCGGAGCCGCCCCCGCCCGCTCCGCGGAGCTGACATGCCCGGCACGCGCCCGCGCCCGCCGCTGCTGCTCGCCGCCCGGCCGCTCGATGCCCACAAGGGGCTGTTCGGCCGAGTCCTGATCGTCGGCGGTTCGCGCGGCATGATCGGCGCCCCGGCCCTGGCCGCCCACGCGGCGCTGCGCAGCGGCGCCGGGCTGGCGCAGATCGCCGTCCCGCGGCCGGTGCAGCTGGCGGTCGCCGTGCTGGCGCCGTGCGCCACCACCCTGCCACTGCCGGCCGACGCGGCCGAGCGGATCGCCCCGTCCGCCGACGGCGCGCTGCGGCGCCGCGCCGCCGAGTGGGCCGACGTGGTCGCGATCGGCCCGGGCATGGAGCGCTCGGCAGGCGGCGCGCGGCTGGTCGACCGACTGCTGACGACGCTGCGCTGCCCGGTCGTGCTGGACGCCGACGGGCTCAACAACGCCTGCGCCGCGCCGGCCGCCCTGCGCTCGCCGCGCCGCGCCGCGCTGGTGCTCACGCCGCACGCCGGCGAGGCGGCCCGCCTGCTGGCGGCGCTGCGCATTCACATCGACCCGGTTCGTGATCGTCGCGCCGCCGCGACGCAGCTCGCCCGCGCCGTACACGGCGTGGTCGTGCTCAAGGGCCATCACACGCTGGTCTGCGACGGCCGGCGCCTCTACGAAAACCCCACCGGCAACCCCGGCCTGGCGACCGGCGGAACCGGCGACGTGCTGACCGGCATCATCGCGGCGCTGCTCGGTCAGCGCCTGTCGCCGTTCGACGCGGCGCGGCTGGGCACGTTCGTGCACGGACTGGCGGGCGACCTGGCCGCTGCGAAGTACGGCGAAGCGGCGCTCATCGCCACTGACTTGATGGACGCGCTGCCGGCGGCGCTGCGCTCCTGCACCGCGCGACGGCGGCGCACACGCGCGCGGCGGCCGGGCCGCGCGCGGCGGACCTGACCGCGCTTGATCGACGATGATGCGCTATCGCTGAGAGGCGATCGCCTGCGCCAGCGGGCTGACGACCATGGGCACCAGCCGCTCGGTGGCGATTTCTTCGGCGCGCTCGATCAGGTCGCGGTGGGCGGCGACCAGCGACGGGGCGTCGTTGAAGCCCCAGTATTTTCGCAGCGTGAGATAGACGCTCAGCGACTGCGACTCGAACTGGCCGGTCCGCACCTCGAACGTGGTGGTGCGGCTCTTGATGTCGACGTAGGCCTGGATGTCGCACTCCTCGGTCAGGGACACGCCCATGAACGGCTGGCAGTCGATGACGGGGCGCGACTTGTCGTCGGCCAGCAGGTTGACGAGCGGATGGTCGGACAGCAGGGTGTCGGCGACGAGCTGGTCGTGGTTGCCGCGATATTCGAGGTCGAAACCATAGACCACTTCGAGGTGGTCATAGTCGAGCTCGCCCAGGGTCAGGTGAAACGGGGCCATCTCGAGCACGACGTCGCCGAAGCGCCGCACCTCTTCGGCCGAGCGCGGGCTTGAGACGCCGAAGCGGATGGCGCCGCCTTCGAGCCGCAGCCAGCGGCGCTCGCCTTCGTCGGAGTAGTCCTCCTCGAGGATCAGCGCATCGTCGTCGCGCCGCCGCAGCTTTCGCATGCCCGGAAATTCGCGCTTGATGCTGTCGAAGAAGTGCAGGACGGTCTCGCGTTCGAGCGTCAGGTCGAGCTTCAGGAAGAGCCGCGTGGAGACATGGAATTCATCGCAGACGCCGCCGAACGGATAACTCATGAACAGCGCCTCCGGCGAGCCGGCCCATCCGCGGACACCCTGGGACAACTCGCCCTAGATTACATTATTGCAAAGTCGCCGGCTCCGGGCAACCGCCCGTCCGCTGCCGACGCGAGCCGACTTGCGGCCCGCCGCGCCACGCCCTAGGATCAACCATCTGGCGCGGTGCGGCGGCCGGCAACTGTTGCTCTCTCTGGCTCGGGCCGAGCGTCGCCTTCGCCGCGCGGGAGTTTTCACCATGAATCGCAAGGCAGGATCGCTGCTGGCCGGCGTGCTGCTGTTCGGCGCGATCGCCGCCGGCTGCAAGAATGAGTCGCCCAAGCACGAAAAGCCCGGCTCCGCCAAGGGGCTGGTGACCAAGATTGACCTGGTCGGCAAGCGCGTCCAGATGCAGACCACGCTTGAGAAATCGGGCAAGGAGACCAGCGTCGAAGGCACCTTCGGCCCCGAAACCGAGGTCTGGATCAACGGAATCCGCAAACACGTCGAAGACGTCAACGTCGGCGACGAGGTCCGCGTCGAATATACCCGCGGCGGCGGCTCTGAATATGTCGTCCAGAAGGTCGAAGTGACCCGCTCCAGCGCCCCGGCCCAGTGGAAGCGCACCAACCTGCCGCAGCCCGCCGAGGCGCCGGTCGCGCCGGTGGGCAGTTCGACCACGCGCCCCAAACTCACCATCGGCTCGGAACCCACGCTCGCCGGCGACCGCGTCGTCACCACCGCCACCGCAACCGACCACGAGCAGGTCATGCCGGCCAGTCACGGCACGACGCCCCCGGCCAGCGCCAGCACGCAACAGGCCGCCACCCCGCCCGCCATCAGCCAGGAAGCGCTGCGGGCCCAGAAGACCGCCGAAATCTACACCCTGATTCGCGAGCGGATGAACGAGTCGGTCGCCGAGCGCGCCAAGCTGCTCAAGGCCGGCAAGACCCCGGCCGACATCGAGGTCGCCAAG
This sequence comes from Phycisphaerae bacterium, assembly GCA_046350375.1. Lineage (GTDB taxonomy): Bacteria > Planctomycetota > Phycisphaerae > UBA1845 > UTPLA1 > JAXMAO01. The sequence goes on along the minus strand of JAXMAO010000005.1, from coordinate 184,248 downwards.
CACGAAACCGTCATCCGCAACGCCCGCAAGCTGCTGATGCAGATCGGCGAGAGCCTCGACCCGGTCGTGCCGCCGCTGACCGATGACCCGGTGCCGATCCCGGCGTCGTCCGCCCCGGCCGCCAAGTAACCCGGCCCCGGCCGCCGCCCGCGCCGCGCTCAGCGCCCCGCCGCCACGAAGCCGGTCAGCGCCGCGGTCTGCAAGACCAGGGCGATCAGCAGCCGGATGATGGCGTCGTTGGCCGCCACGGCGTCGCCGGGCGTGGCCTCGATCGCGCCATACAGCGCCCAGCCCAGCGCGCACAGGGCGAACGCCTGCGCCACGGCCGCCGCGAGCCGCGCGATCGAAAAATCGCGCCGCTGCCGTTCGCGCGACTGCCCGCGCAGCTCTTCGACAATCTGTCCGAGCAACGTTTCAGACATGGTTTCACCCGCGTGGCCCGCGGCGAACGGCGCCCCGCGCTCGGCCGCGTGCGTTGAGAGGATCTGCTCGGCCGCGCCCGCCAGGTCCGGCGCCGACGGCCCGCCGTCACCTTCGGCGCTCGACGGCGCCAGCCGGATCACCCGGCAGCCGGCGGCGCGACCGGCCTGCTCATCGATCGCGCCCTGCGCCACCACCCAGCAGCGCGGCAGATCGAGCCGGAACTCGCGCGCCGCCTGAAGAAACATCCCCGGGCGCGGCTTGGCCAGCTCGCTGTCGCGGCGATAGCGCGTCACCACCGCGTCGGCGCCCGCCAGGAACGGGCAGAAATAGACCGCGTCGACGCCGGTGCCTTTTTCCGCCAGCAGGTCCTGCATGCGCTGGTGCACGGCGTTGAGCTGTTCCTCGGTGACCTCGCCGCGCGCCACGGCCGGCTGGTCGGTCGCCACGATGACGTGGTAGCCCGCGGCGCGCAGCCGCCGGACCACCTCGCCCGCGGCGCCGCCGAGGCGCACCGCCGACGGATCGGTCAGCAGACCGTCGCCCGCCAGCAACGCCGACCGCTCGACAAACACGGCGCGATTCATCGCCAGTCGATTTCACCGCGCTGCCAGCGATTCGACAACCGCCTGGCGCAGCAACGGCAGGAGAATTTCGTGCTGGCCGATCAGCTCGTGCCCGTGGCCCGGCGCCACCGGCCGGCCGATCACGTTCTGCTGCGGGCGATAGTGCCGCTGCATGTCCAGGTTGAGGGTGTGCATCGCGTCCAGGTTGTGGCCCAGGTTGCGGGCCACCGAGACCGCCTTGAGAAACACCTCGGGCAGCAATGCGGCCGAGCCGACGTTGCACCACACCCCGCCCGCGCCGCCGGCGTCGCCGGCCCCCAGCCCGGCCACGACGGCGCAGGCCAGGCGGAAATCGACGCCGCTGGCCTCGCCCAGCGCCCCCGGATCGACCTGCGGGTGCATGTGAATCGTGTCGGTGCCCAGCGCCACGTGCACGGTCGCCGGCAGCGACAGCTCGGCCGCGGTTCGCAGCAGGCTCAGCTCGCCGTGCGGCGCCGATTGCGACCGCAGCGCCGCGCCCAGGGCCGCGCCCAGGCCGCGGGCCCGGCCGGCCGCCAGCGCCGCCGCGAAGAACTCCGGCGTCTCGCGCACCATGCCGAAACGCCCGTCGCGAATCGTGTCGGCGACCTCCTCGCTGGTTTCGCCGAACAGCGCCAGCTCGACGTCGTGAATCGCCGTCGCGCCGTTCAGCGCCAGCGCCGTCACCACGCCGCGGCGCATCAGGTCGATCACCACCGGCGAACAGCCAACCTTCACCACGTGGGCGCCCAGCGCCATCACCACCGGCCGATCGGCGCGCCGCGCCGCGACGACCGCCTCCACCGCCGCGCGCAGCTCGGTCACCCCCAGGAAATCCGGCAGCGACGCCAGCCAGTCGCCGAACCGCGCCCCGGCGTCCGGCACGCCCGCCAGCCTGCCGGCGTCCACCTTGTGCGACCGGCGCGCCACGGGAAAGGTCCGCACCCGCGACAGGTCGATCGGCTGCAGCGGCGCGTCGCTCATCGGCGTCTCCCGCTGGAACGCTCGAGCGCGGCGCCCAGCGCGTCCGAAAGCCTGGCCGCGTCGTCGCCGTCAAACTCCAGCGCCAGCCGCGCCGCCAGCAGCGGCACGGGCCCGTCGCGCCAGCGCCCGACCAGCTTTACAGCGTCCTTCTCGGTGGTCACGATCACGTTGGCGTCCACGCGCGCGGCAACGTCCGGCAGCTGCGCCAGCTCGTCGTCGGCGTAGTCGTGGTGGTCGGGATAGCGATAGGCCGCCACCACCCGGGCCCCCAGCCGCTCGACCGATGCGACGAACGGCTCGAAGTGCCCGATGCCCGCGAATACTACGGCCTGCATCGCCCGCGCGTCGACGTCCGGCGCGGCGCGCCCCTTCACATCGACAAACCCCACGATGCGATGACGACAGGCCAGCAGCGGCCGCCCGCGCGACACGTCGTGCAGCAGCGTGGTCAGCCGGTCGCGGTCCGGCGGCGAAATCTCGTCCGCCCGGGTCAGCACGAGCAGGTCGGCCCGGCGCAGCGCCCGCACCGGCTCGCGCAGCAGGCCGCGCGGCAGCAGGTGCCCGAACCCGAACGGATTGAGCGCGTCGATCAGCACCAGGTCGAGGTCGCGCGCCAGCCGGCGATGCTGAAAGCCGTCGTCAAGCACCAGCACGTCGGCGCCCTGCTCGATGGCGCGCTGCGCCGCCCGCGCCCGGTTCGGGTCGATGTGCACGGCCGCCTGCGGACAGAGCCGCTTGAGCAGCATCGCCTCGTCGCTCTCGACGCGCCACGCGGTCCGCGCCGCGTCGCGGTCCTCGTCGGCATAGCGCACCGGGCGACCCTTGTAGCCGCGCGTCAGCAGCGCCACCCGCCGGCCGCGCTCGGCCAGCGCGTGGGCGACGTGGATCGCCAGCGGCGTCTTGCCCGTGCCGCCGGTGGTGAGGTTGCCGATCGAGATGACGGGTCGCTTGGCGCGGCGCGCCAGCGGCAGCGAGTCGTAGAGCGCGTTGCGCACAAGGATGACGCCCAGGTAGAGCCACGAGAAGAGCGTCAGCGCGCCGCGCAGCAGGTCGGCGAGCGGGCCGCGCCGGCGACCCGAGAGCAACTCCATCACCCGGTCGGGAGGGCTTCCGGCCATGAAGCCAAGTCTAGGCTCTCGCGCCGGTTCGTCCAGACGCCGGCGCGATCGGCCGGCCGCGGGCACTCCGCACGCTGCGCCCGGCCGTGCGGCGCAGGCGGGCGCCCGCCGTCAGAAGATGCGGTACTTCAGCTCGCCTTTCTTCATCAGCGTGAGCACGTCGCGAAGTTCCTCGATCATCTTGCCGAGCCGCTCACTGCTGAGCACCAGCGATTCGTAGAGCCGGTTGTCGTTGAGAAACAGGCCGGCCGTGCCCTTGCCCTCGGTCAGCAGGCGGACGGCGTGGTCGCTCGAACGCAGCAGGGCGCTGCCGGCGTCGGCCAGCTCGCCGAACTTGCGCCCGGCGGCGTCCACCTGTGTCTGCACCGTGCCGAAGGTCTGGTCGGCCTTGCCGATGACGGAGCGGAAGTCGCCCGTCGCGCCCTGCAGGTCGGCGGTCAGCTTGCGGAAGTTGTCGAGCGCGGCGGCGAAGTTCTCGCGATTGTGCGGATCGCCGATGATGGCGTTCAGGTTCTTCAATGCCGCGTCGAGCCGCTGCACAGCGGTATAGAGATTGGCGGTCAGCTCGCGGGCCTCGACCTGGTCGATGGTGCGCACCTCCATGATCTTGTGCAGGTCGGCCGCCACGGGCGTGAGCGCCTCGGCCAGCCGGCCGATCTGGGTCGCCGAGGTCTCCAGGTTGTGCTGCGTTTCGGGGGTGAGCACCTGGTCGATCATCGGCACGACGACGCCCATGATCTCGGCCTTGCCGTCGCGCGGCAGCGTGCGCTTCACCTGCGGGTCGTCAATCTTCAACTGCAGCGCCGGCCGGCCGAACCCCATCAGGCTGGTGAGCACCTCGGCGCGCGTGCCGACCGGCAGCTCGTAGCGGCCCTCGATCGCGCAGACCACCTGGATGCCTTCGCCCGGGTGAAGCGGGTCGCGAAAGTCGATCTGCTCGGTCTGGCCGACGCGCTTGCCGCTGAGCGTGACGGCCGTGCCTTCGCGCAGCGCGGTCGTCGCTCCGCGCGGAAAGACGATCGTCACGCGATACATCTTCGCGCCGACGATGTTCAGCACGTCGCCGAACAGCATCACCAGCGCCCCGAGAATCGCCAGCCCGCCGATCGCGAACAGGCCCACCAGCAGGTTCTGCCGCCGTTCCGTCATTGTTCGGTCCTTTCGATCGCGCGGCGCCGCGCCACGCTAGTCCTCGAGCGCCGCCAGGTCCTTCGCGCTGGCGCGGCCGTCCACGAATCGCCGCACCCGCGCGTCGTCGGTCGTTCGGAAATAGTCCGGTGGCCCGTCGGCGATGACCCGCCCGTGGTCGAGCATGACGATGCGGTCGCCCACCTTGTAGGCGCTGGTCATGTCGTGCGTGACCACCACGCTCGTCACGCCCAGCTCGCGCTGCAATTTGCGGATCAGCTCGTTGATGACGTCCGACCGCACCGGGTCGAGTCCCGTGGTCGGCTCGTCATACAGCACCACCTCCGGATCGAGCGCAATCGCCCGCGCCAGCGCCACGCGCTTGCGCTGCCCGCCCGAAAGCTGCGCCGGCCGCTTGGCCTGCAGCCCGTCCAGGCCGACCATCCGCAGTTTCTCGGCGACCGTCGCGTCGATCTCGCGCCGGCTTTTCTTCGTGTGCTGCGCCAGCGGGAAACCGACGTTCTCGCCCACCGTCAGCGAGTCGAACAGCGCCCCCATCTGAAACAGAAAGCCGAACCGCGTCCGCACCGGCACCAGGCTCGCCTCCGACCGGTCGTCGATCCGCTCGCCGTGGAAATAGACCTGCCCGGCGTCCGGCCGCAGCAGCGCCACGATGTGCTTCAGCAGCACGCTCTTACCGGTGCCCGACTCGCCGATCACCACCGCGGTCTGCCCCTTCTCGAACGCAAGGCTGAGCTGGTCGAGTACGCGCAGCGCGCCAAACTGCTTCGAGACGCCGCGCAGCTCGATGAGCGGTTCGGCCGGCGCGCGGCGCTGCGGCTCGGCGGAGGGGCGCGGCTCGACCATGGGGCGCTGCGTGTCCATCGGCCGCCGGGCTCCTACAGAAACGGCCGGAATCCGTAGAGCCACATCTGAATCGCCTGGAGAAACACGGCCAGGAAGAAGTCCATCGCCAGGATCGCGACGAAGCTCGACACGAAGGCCTCGGTGCAGGCGCGGCCCACCCCCTCGGCCCCGGGTCGACAGGTGAAGCCCTTGTAGCAGCTGATCAGTCCGATGATGCCGCCGAAGAAAAAGCTCTTGAAGAGCCCGCTGAACAGGTCGAAGTTGTCGACCGCGTTGCGGGTGTATTCCCAGTAGGGTCCGCCGTCGACGCCTTGCAGCACCACGGCCACAAACCAGCCGCCCAGCGTGCCCAGCAGGTTGCAATAGAGCGTCAGCACCGGGGCCAGCAGCAGGCAGGCCCAGAAGCGCGGCACGACCAGGTAGCCGATCGGGTCGGTGCCCATGCTGCGCAGCGCGTCGAGCTGCTCGGTGACGTTCATCGTCCCCAGTTCGGCCGTCAGCGCGCCGCCGATGCGCCCGGCGATCATCACGCCCGCCAGCACCGGCCCCAGCTCGCGCACCACCGACAGGCTGACGACCGCGCCCATCTGGTCTTCGAGGCCGACCGAGCGGAACTGCTCGAGCGTCTGCACCGCCAGCACCATGCCGACGAAGCTGCCGGTGATGAGGATGACCGGCACCGAGCGCACGCCGATCTCCATGCACTCGGGCAGCACCAGCCGCCAGGTCTTGCGCGCGGTGAGCGTGCGCCCGAGCCATTCGAACGTCCGCCCGGCGAAGCGCCAGAAATCGCCAAACCCCGAGATCGCCGCGGCGACGCGCGCCCCCACGCGAACGACCAGCCCGCCCGATGCTGCCGTGCCCGAGTCGCCCATGCCGGATCCATCCGCGCGGTCGGCCCGCGACCGCCCCGCCGCGGCGCGCTAGACGCCCGCGGCGCACCTTCCTATTGTACGAATCGGCGTTCTAGCGGTGGCGGCTGCTGGATGCAAAGCCGGCCGCGCCCCGCGCCGGTCCCCGTTTCACCACGCTGCGACCGGTCCGCAGGCCGCAGCCGGTGCAAGGAGCAGTCATGAATCGCATCGTTCCGATCCTCCTGCCGCTGGTTCTGACCGCCGCGACGGCCCGGCCGGGCGCAGCCGCCCCGCCGGGCGAGCCGGTCCGGCCGATCCGCCCGGTGGCCACTTATTCCATTGTGGCGCGCGACGCCGCGACCGGACAGCTCGGAGTTGCCGTGCAGTCGCACTGGTTTTCGGTCGGGGGCGTGGTTCCGTGGGCCGAGGCGGGCGTGGGCGCGGTAGCGACGCAGTCGATGGTCGATCCGCTCTACGGCCCGGCCGGGCTGGAGCTGATGCGGCTCGGACGCTCCGCGCCGGCCGCGCTGGCCGGGTTGCTCGCCAGCGACAATGCCAGCGCGCTGCGCCAGGTCGCCATGATCGACGCCGCCGGGCACGTCGCGGCGCACACCGGGGCGCGCTGCATCGCGGCCGCCGGCATGGTGGTCGACGAGAAGAATCAGTTCTCGGTGCAGGCCAACCTGATGGAGAATGAGCGCGTCTGGCCGGCGATGGCGGCGGCCTACGTCGCCTGTCACGGCGACCTGGTCGAGCGAATGCTGGCGGCGCTCGACGCGGCCGAAAGCGCCGGCGGCGACATCCGCGGGCGGCAGTCGGCCGCGCTGCTGGTGGTCGCGGGCAAGCCGAGCGGCAAGGCGTGGGCCGATCGGCTGTTTGATTTGCGCGTCGAGGATCATCCGACGCCGCTGGTCGAGCTGCGCCGGCTGGTGCAGTTGCAGCGCGCCTACTCGCACATGAACGCGGGCGACGAGGCGATCGAGAAGAAGGACTTCGCGCGGGCCGGCGTGGAATATGCGGCTGCCGAGAAGCTCGCGCCGCAGGTGGTCGAGATGCCGTTCTGGCAGGCGGTGTCGCTGGCCAACAACGGGCACGTGGACGAGGCGCTGCCGATCTTCCGCGACGTGTTCGCGCGCGAGCCGCAGCGCTGGGTGCCGCTGATTCCGCGGCTGGTCCAGTCGGAGCTGCTGCCGAAGGATCCGCAGGTGGCGAAGAAAATTCTCGCCGAGGCGCCGAAGTAGCGGCGTGAAAAACCGGCTTCCGGGCCGCGCCGGTGGCGTTAGAATTGCAAGGAGACCTGACGAGCGGCGAACGCGCGCCGGCCCCCCGCGTAGCATGGGAGGAGGGGACCGGCGGCGGATCGCCGCAGGCTTCGGCCCACCAGGAGAGGTGCGATGAATGTTCAGATCGCCGGGCGAAAGGTGGTCGTGGATGATGAATTGCGGGATCACGTCAATCGCCGGCTGAAGTTCGCGATCGGCCGGTTTACCAAGCGCGTGGCGGAGGTGCGGGTCGCCTTGTCCGATGTTAACGGACCCAAGGGCGGACCCGACAAGCGCTGCCGCATCACGCTTGAAATAATCCCCAGCGGCGGGCTAATGGCGGAGGAGACTCAGGCCGACCTGTTCGCCGCGGTCAGCGGCGCGGCCGAGCGCGTCAAGCACGCCCTGAAGCGTGAGTTGGAGCGCCGTCGCAGCGGGCGCTCGCGCGCCCGGGCCCAGGCCGCCAAGGCCGAGTAGCGTCCCCCCGGCCCGGACGGCTGATCGATCGGTTGTGAATCGGCCGAATCTGCCGGTGCGTGCGGCGGAGCTCGGAATCGGCCCCGCGTCGTGGCCGTCAAGAACGTTGGCCGATAGAATCTCGTTTACCAGTACTCCGGGACCGGTGCGCGCTGTTGCCGCCGGCCGGACCCTTGAGCGAGCGCGGCGGCCGACCCGCGCCATTGGGCGCGCTTGCCCGCAGTTCCGCGCCTCGCGGCCCCCAGGTGAGAACCCGTGAAACGCAAACGCGGCTGGATCATTGGCGGATCGGTTGTCCTGCTGCTGGTCCTGCTGATCTACAAGTTCAAGGACACGCAGCTTGCCACCTTTCTCGATGGCGAGATTGACAAGGTCTCGCGCGGCGACCTGGTCATTCCCGTGCACTCCAGCGGCACGGTCGAGTCCAACCAGCTGATCGAGGTGAAGTGCAAGGCCAGCGGCCAGGTGGCGAAGATCTACGTCGTCGAAGGACAGATGGTCAACGAAGGCGACCTGCTGGTCGAGCTCGACCCGGTCGACGAGAAGCGCAACCTCGAGCGCAATGCGGCCGAACTGGAGCGCGCCGAGGCGACGCTTGAGAAGTTCAAGATCGCGCTGGACGAACAGACCCTGACCCTGCCGCTCAACACCGCCAGCGCCGAGGCGCGCGTCCGCGACGCGGCCGCCTCGCTGCTCCAGGCCGAGACTGATTTCCGCAAGACCGAATCGCTCTTCATGCGCAAGGAGCCGGTCGCCAGCGAGCAGGAGTACATCATCCGCAAGGCCGGGTACGAGCGCGCCCAGGCGCTGCTCGACCAGGCCAAGGCCGACCACGCCCGCGCCCAGGTGCTCGAGAAGACCGTGCTGCGAAACGCCAAGCAGGACGTCCGCCAGGCCGAGGCCAACCGCGACGGTGTCGCCAAGGCGCTCGACGACGCGCAGGAGCGGCTGCGCGAGACGAAGGTCTATGCCAAGACGGCCGGCATGGTCTATTCCGTCCGCGTCAAGAAGGACGAGGTCATCCAGAGTGGCAAAACCTCGCTGACCGGCGGCACGCCGCTGCTCTACCTGGCCGACGTCAGCAAGATGGTGGTCATCGCCCAGGTCGACGAGGCCGACATCGGCGCCGTCCGCAAGGTGGCGCCCGAGCACGCCCAGCCGGGGCACGGCCGGCCCGAGTCGACCGCCGCCGTTTCACAGCGCCTGGACGAGCTGAACGCGCGACTCGCTCCGGCGGCAGCTCCGGCGGCGGATTCGGCGCCGACCACCACGCCGGTGGAGCTCGAGCCGATGCTCGGGCAGCGCGTCAACATCACCGTCGAGGCCTATCGCAGCGAGACCTTCAGCGGCGTCATCGAGCGCATCCTGCCCGAGCCGAAGAAGATCAACAACGTGGTGACCTTTGACGTGCGGATCGTGCTTCTGGGGCGCGACCTTGAGAAGCTGTTGGGCCTGCAGTCCGACGTCGAGTTCACGGCCGACAAGGTTCAGAACGTGCTGCGCGTCCGCAACGAGGCGATCGTGAGCGAGGGCAAGGAGTCGTTCGTCTATGTTCCCGAGAAGAAGCCCGGCCAGAGCCGCGCGGGCGAGCGCAAGGTGCCCGTGAAGATCGGCGTGACCGACGGCATCTACACCGAGGTCCGCACCGGGCTCGACGGCGTTCCCGAGGTGTTCACCAAGCGGCCGCGCTTCACCGACAAGGAGAAGGAGCAGCAGCAGAGCGGCTAGCCGCGCGTTGCCCGATCGCTTCATGGTCATCCGCATCCGCAACCTGACCAAGCACTACGTCATGGGCGACACCACGGTGCGCGCCCTCGACGGGGTCGACCTCGACGTGCGCGAGGGCGAGTTCCTCGCCATCACCGGCCCGTCGGGCAGCGGCAAGAGCACCATGATGCACCTGATCGGCTGCCTCGACCGCCCGTCGGGCGGCACCTACGAAATCGACGGGCAGCTCGTCAGCAACCTCTCCGACCGGCAGCTGGCGATCATCCGCAATCGCAAGATCGGCTTCGTCTTCCAGACGTTCAATCTCATCCAGCGCACCAGCGCCATGGAAAACGTCGCCGTGCCGCTGTTCTATGCGCGCAAGGCGCGCGTCGGCGAGCCGGCCATGCGCGCCCTGGCGCGCGTCGGGCTCGAGCACCGCGCCAGCCACAAGCCGTCCGAGCTGTCGGGCGGCGAGCGCCAGCGCGTCGCCATCGCCCGCGCCATCGTCAACGAGCCGCGCATCCTGCTGGCCGACGAACCCACCGGCAACCTCGACTCGCGCACCGGCCGGCAGATCATGGAGATCTTCCACGAGCTGCACCGCAGCGGCGTCACGATTGTGCTGGTGACGCACGAGCTGTCGGTAGCTTTGCAGGCGCGGCGGATCATCCGCATGCGCGACGGCAAGATCATCGACGACCGCGGCGTCGACGACGCGCTGCGGAAGGAATTGCAGTCCACCAATCTGGTGCCGGAAGGCGCCGCCGAAGCGACCGAAGCCGCCGGGCCCGCGCCCCCCGTGGCGCGCCCGGTCGCGCGGCCGGCCAGGGTGTAGCGCATGTTCTTTCTGCGTATCTTCTTCATGGCGCTTCGCAGCCTGCGCAACCACCCGCTGCGCAGCTTCCTGGCAACGCTGGGCGTGGTCATCGGCGTGGCGTCGGTGGTCTCGGCGATGTCGATTCTCGAAGGCACGGCGGGCGAGATCGAGGGGCGCTTCTCGTCGATGGGCTCGAACAAGCTGTTCGTCACGCCCGCTTTGCGACGCGACCGCGGCCGGGCCGTCGGCGCGATCGACTCGCTGAAGCTCGAAGACGCCGAGGCGATTTCGAAGGAGTGTTCCGACGTTCGCAACGCCTCGCCGCAGGTGCCCAACGGCGGCGTGCTGGTGAAGTTCCTGTCGAAGAACACCCGGACGACGGTCCTCGGCACCACCGAGACCTACGCCGCGATCAACAACTACCACGTCGACGAGGGGCAGTTCCTGGCGCGCAGCCACGTCATCGGCGACGACAGCGTCTGCGTCCTGGGCTACAAGGTGAAGCAGGAGCTGTTCGGCGGCCGGCCGGCGATCGACGAGATCATCAAGGTCGGCGGCGTGCTGGGAGCGCGCGGCTTTCGCGTCATCGGCGTCATGGAGAAAAAGGGCAACATCGGCTTCACCGACGTCGACGACCAGGTCATCGTGCCCATCACCACGGCCATGAAGAAGCTCTACGGCCTGAACGCCGTCGGCATCATCATGTGCGAGGCGCTCTCGCCCGCCGCGCCCGACATCGAAAAGGCCAAGGACCAGGTCAAGCGGCTGCTGCGGCAGCGCCACCGCATCCGCCCCGGGCAGCAGGACGACTTCCAGGTCCAGGCGCAGGGCGAGTTTCTCAAGCAGTTCGAGCAGATGCAGCGGCTGTTCGCCGTCGTTCTCTATGCCATCTCGGGCATCAGCCTGGTCGTGGGCGGCATCGGCATCATGAACATCATGCTGGTCTCGGTCACCGAGCGGACGCGCGAGATCGGCGTGCGCATGGCCATGGGCGCCAAGCGCGGCGACGTGCTGAGCCAGTTCCTGATCGAGGCCGGCATCGTCTCGATGCTGGGCGGCGCGGCCGGCGCGCTGTTCGGCTATGGCATGTCGCGCGCCCTCGAACAGATCACGCGCATTCTGACCACCAAGACGTCGACGTTTTCCGTCATCATCGCGCTGCTGATGGCGACCATCACCGGGCTGGTCAGCGGCATCTACCCCGCGTTCAAAGCCTCGAAGCTCGACCCGGTCGAGGCCCTGCGCTTCGAGTAACCCCGCATGCCCGCATCCGCCGCGCCGCGCGTCCTGATCTTCGTCGGCGACGATTACGAAGACCTCGAACTGTGGTACCCCAGGCTGCGCCTTGAAGAGGCCGGCTGTCGCGTCACGCTCGCGGCCACTTCCATCGAGCGCGTCTTCCGCGGCAAGCATGGCTACCCGGCGATGGCCGAGGCGCGGCTGGCCGACCTCTCCGCCGCCGACTTCGCGGCCGTCGTCCTGCCCGGCGGGTGGATGCCCGACGCCGTGCGCCGCGACGCCGACGCCCTGCGGCTGGTGCGCGAATTCCACGCGGCGGGAAAACTGATCGCCACGATCTGTCATGGACCGTGGATCGCCATCTCGGCCGGCGTGGTGCGCGGCCTGCACATGACCAGCACGCCGGGCATTCGCGACGATCTGGCCAACGCCGGCGCGGTGTGGGTCGACCAGCCGGTGGTCTGCGACCGGCATTTCATCAGCAGCCGCCGACCGGCCGACCTGCCGGCGTTCGGCGCGGCGATTGTCATCTATCTGCGCGACCACCCGCCGGCATAGCGCCCGACCGGGCGCAGCGACTGCGGGCTCGACCGCGGCCCGGCCACGGACCCGGGGCGTCGCTCCTCCGCGGCGGTCCGAACTTCCGTCGGCCCGACAGTTTGCGGCTGGCCGGCCCCCTTGCGGACGGCCCGGTTTTGCCGCATACTCTCTCGACTCGGCCAGGCCGAAACGGAGACATTCGGATGTACGCCATCATCGAAGACGGCGGCAAGCAATACTGGGTCCGGCAAGGCGACACGATCTTCGTCGAGCGGCGCGACCTGCCCGACGGCGCGACGCACGTCCAGTTCGACCGCGTTCTGATGCTCGGGGAAGGGGCCGCGGCGAAGATCGGCGATCCGGCCATCCCGGCCGCCAAGGTCTCGGCCAAGCTGCACGGCGAGATCAAGGGACCGAAGCTGGTCATTCAGAAGTTCCGGCGGCGGAAGGGCTACCACAAGAAGAAGGGGCATCGCCAGAAGTACCTGAAGGTCACCGTCGAGCAGATCTCCGGCTGACCTGCCCTTGATCCCCGCGCCCGACCAGCGGTTGTTTCCGAAGGCATCCCGTGTCCAGCCGTGCGCGAGCCGTCGCGCCCGCGGAGTGTTGCGCGCGCTGCCCGGCGTGCTGCTGATGCTGCTGGCGGCGCGGCTGGCGGCCGACGAGCCGGCGGCGCAGTCGCGCGTGCTGCTCGAGCATCGCCTGGCGCCCGGGCAGAAGCGCTACGTGCGCATCCGCACGCAGACCGAGAAGGCCAACGTCGTCTCGTTCTTTCCGAACCTGCCGGTGGTGCACGACGACCGCGAGTGGTGGATCGTGGTCGAGGCGCAGCCCCCGCGGCCGCGGGAGCCAGACACGACCCTCGACTGGCTGATCGACCGCATCCAGGGGCGCTATCACGACGGGCGCAACGAGGTGCAGTTCGACTCGCTGCGCGGCGTGCCGCCGTCGCAGGCGACCACGCTGGCGACCTGGGCCAATCGGCGGATTCGCTTTCAGATGGACTCGCGCGGCAAGCGCCACGACATGACGCCGCCGCCGACCTCGGGGCCGGCGACGGCGCGGCCGAACGCGCTGACCGGCATGGAGTCGCCGACCGCCAACGACTGGGATCAGATTCTGACGACGTTTTACCAGTCATACATCGCCGATGCGCCGGTGGCGCCGGGCGAGACGTGGCGCAAGGAGCGGCGGATCGCCTGCGCGCCGTTTGGCACGCTGCACGGGCCGGTGGCCTACACGCTCAAGTCGATCGACGCGCGCGACGGGCGGCGCGTGGCGCAGGTCAGCTTCGCCGCGCAGTTGCAGCTCGAAGAGGACCCGGCCCACAAGAAGGACGACCGCCGGCTGGAGACGCGCGCGGCGCGGGTCGAGGGCGCGCTGTCGTTCGACGTCGATGCCGGTGAGCTGCTGGCGCTCGACGAGACGCGCGACGTGAAGGTCGATCTGATCATGACCACCCGCGCGCCGGCGCCCAAGCCGACGTCGACGCGCCCCGGTGCGGCGCCGACCAGCGCGCCCGGCGGCGGCACGACCAGCCAGCCGGCCGAGCGCGTGCTGACCTACACGTTCCAGGTGTCGGAGCTGCGGCGGATGCGGGTCGAGGTGTCGCGCGTGGCGCCGGTCAAGCCGATCGTGGTGGTGTCGAGCCAGCCGGCGCCGAGCGTACCCGTGCCGCCGGGGCCGGGCGTCCGTCCCGCGCCGCTGACGACGCGGCCGGCAATGCCGCCGCCGGCGGCGCTGCGTTCGGGTGGTGCCTATCGCGGGCCGGCGCCGATGGCGTCGTCGCGGCCCGCGGAACGGTGACCCCGATTATGGACGAACCCGGGAATTGCGGCGCGCGTCGCGACCGGGTTGAGACGAGCCATGTCGGCCATGACAGACACAGCCCCGCGCGCATCATCGCATGATCGAGCCGACGCGCTGACGGCCGGCCTGGCGCTGCTGGGGGTGGCGGCGCTTCTGGCGCGCGACGAGAGCGGCGCGGCGCTGCTGCCGCGGGCCGCGCTGTGGGCGGCGCAGCTTCCGGCGATCGCGGCGTGGCTGACGCGGCGCTGCGGGCTGCTGGCGCGCGGCGACAGCGGCAGCGCGGCCGGCCGATCGCTGGCGATCACGTCGGGGGTCTTCCTGTTGGCCGGAGTTGCGGGGGCGATCGAGCGGCGGCTCGACGTGGCGCTGGCGATTCTGACGCTGTTTGTGGCCGGGCAGTCGGCGGTCGACTGGGGCGTGGCGTGGGCCCGCGCGGTTGCAGCGCGGGCGAGTGCGCCGCGGCGGCTGGCGGTCGTGGCGCTGGTCGGCTGGCTGGTGGTGGTGGCGATCGGCACGGCCGTGCTGGCGACGCCGGCGGCGACCATTTCGGGCGTGCCGGACTATCGGCACAATTTCTGGCGGCACGTCAGCTTTTGTGCGCAGTCGGCGGTGAGCGCGGCGGCGCTGGTGGGCGTCAGCGGGTACGACTTGCAGACCGACTATTCGCCGTTTGGCTGCGCGGTGCTCTACGGGCTGATGCAGATCGGCGGTGCGGGCGTCGCGGCGCTGGGGCTGGTGGCGATTCAGCCGCTGCTGGGTCGTCCGCTGAGGCTGGCGACGGTGCTGAAGGCGTCGCTGGCGCTGCAGGCGGCGGGGGCGGCGGTGATGCTGGCGGCGTGGCGGGCGGCCGACGCGCCGGACGCGGCGACGCGGCTCGGCTGGAGCCTGTTTCACTCGGCTTCGGCGCTGCTGAACTGCGGACTGTGTCTGAAGGCGGGCGGGCTGGCGAGCTACCTGTCGAACGGGCTGGTGTTTGTGGCGGCGACCGGGCTGATGCTGGCCGGATCGATCGGGCTGGCGCCGCTGATCGCGGCGCTGGGCTGGATCCGCGAGGATCGCTCGGGCGGTGAGGCGCGGCGCGGAACGGCGCCGCTGTCGCCGGCGGCGGGCGTCCTGCAGCGGACGATCTCGCTCGAGTTTGCCGCGGCGTTCTGGCTGCTGGTGGTCGGGGCGGTGGCGCTGTTTTTCATCGAGGCGCCGGGCGTGATGCCCCCCGCCATGCGCACCACGCGGCCGCTGGACCTGGGGCCGGGGCAGGTGCCGCTGTTTGACATGCGCTCGGCCGGCGCGCGGTGGAAAGCGGCGGTGTTTCTGTCGGCGAATGCGCGCTCGGCCGGGTTCGCGGGCGTTCCGCTGGCACAGGGGGCGATCAGCGGCATGGGGCTGGCGCTGGTGCTGTTGTGGATGGCGATCGGCGGATCAACCGCGTCGTTTGCCGGCGGGCTGCGAACGACCACGGTGCTGGGCTGGTTCGTGATGCGCTTCGGGGCGGCGCGCGGCAGCGTGGAAGACGGCCTGCGACGGCGCCTGTTGCGGCGACTGCGGCGACTGGCGCTGTGGTCGCTGGCGCTGCCGGCGGCGGCGGCCGGCGCTCTGTTCTTGTTGCAGGACGCGACCGCGTGGGAGCGGGTGGTGGATGGTGCGTCGGCGGGGTGCGGGGTCGGCTGGACGACCGGGCTGGCGCCGCATTTGACCTGGGCGGCGCGGCTGGCGATGATCGGGTTCATGCTGGCCGGCAGGCTCGTGCCGCTGATCGGATGGTGCGGGATCGCGTCGGAGCTGTCGGCCACGGAACCCCCACGTCGAAATGCGCGACGATAGACAACGATCGAGCCGGGCGCGCAGCCGGGCCGGCGCGGCGCTGGCACGAGCGCTGGCGCTCGGGCTGATGTCGGCGGGCGGATGCGGAAAACCGGCGACGCAGGTAGTGGAGGTCGAGCGCTCGGCGCTGGTGGTGATTCGCCAGCCGACGCAGACGCGGATCGAGGGTCTGTCGGCGCTGGCGGGCTGGGGCGCGGGGCGCGACTGCACGTTCATGCACTGCCTGGAGGTGACGCTGAACGGCCTGGGCCGGCACGTCGACTACGACGAGCTGATGGGCCTGTCGGGGCTGGCGTTTCGGACGCAGTTTCGCCCGGGGGCGTGGGACGCGAGCTGCCCGGAGCCGTTCGCGGGGGCGGAGTGCGTGTCGGCGGCGCTGAGCGCGCTGGGGCTGGAGGCGCAGACTTTTTTTCCGCAGCGCGGTGGAGTGGCGGGAGAGTCGGTGGCGGCGCGCGACGCGGTGCACAAGTCGCTGGATGCCGGGGTGCCGGTGCTGGCGACAAACCTGATTCCGCCGGAGAACTGGGGAATCGTGACGGGCTATTCGGCGGGCGGGAAGCGCTGGTGGTGTCGCACGTACGAGTCGCGCGAGAGCGACGCGGCGGCGACCGGATGGCCGACGGCGATTTTCATCGTGCTGCGGCGGACGGGCCGGCCGGAGCCGCGCGCGGCGCACCGCGCCAGCGTGGCGCGGGCGGTGTCGCTGCACGGGCTGAGCGAGACCAGCGGCTTTGCGCAGGGTCGCGGGGCGTTTGAGGCCTGGGCGGCGGAGCTGGAGAAGGCGAGCGGTCGCGAGTACATGCAGGCGAACGCGTGGACGTATGTGAGCCTGGTGGACGCGCGCGGCGCGGCGGCGCGCTATCTGCGGCGGATTGCGCCGGAGTTCGGCCTGGCGCGGGGCGCGGTGTTGCGCGCGGCGGATCTGTTTGAGCGCGAGCGGCAGCAGCTGGAGAACGGGCGGGCGTTCGTGCCGTGGCCGCGCGACGTGCCGGGCGGCGAGCCGCCCGAGGCGGTTCGGAGTCGGCAGCGGGTGGCGCTGCGCGAGGCGGCGCTGCTGGAGGAGCAGGCGTTTGCGGAGCTGAGAAAGGCGCAGTAGCGCGGCGCGCGGCCGCGAGAGAGAGGCGAGGCATCGACCGGCGGTTAGCCGAGCTTGTGGCGGTGGCGGCGTTTGCCGTGGCGATGGTGCTGGGGCTGCTGTCGGACGGCGTGCACCACGACGATGACCTGGCGCACTTTCTGATGGCGCGCT
Organism: Phycisphaerae bacterium; assembly: GCA_046350375.1. Lineage (GTDB taxonomy): Bacteria > Planctomycetota > Phycisphaerae > UBA1845 > UTPLA1 > JAXMAO01. The sequence goes on along the minus strand of JAXMAO010000005.1, from coordinate 167,369 downwards.
GGGCGGGGTGGTTTCCGGAGTATCTGCTGCACTTCTGGGCGCGGCCGGGCTTCACGCTGCTGCACGCGGCGGCGGCGTGGGTCGGCTCGGGGGCGACGGCGTGGCATGTCTGCCGGCTGCTGTCGGCGGCGGTGACGCTGACGGCGACGCTGCTGGCGGTGCGCGTGGCGGAGCAGTGGCGCGTGCGACCGCTGTGGGCGGTGGCGGCGGCCTGCGCGGCGCAGCCGGTGGCGTTCGTGCTGTCGTACACGACGCTGACGGAGAACGTGGCGGCGCTGTGGGTGATGGGGGCGGTGGCGTTGCTGCTGTCGGGCCGGCGGGGGCTGGCTTCGGCGGTCTTTTCGCTGGCGCTGGTGACGCGCTATGACACGGCGGTGATGCTGCCGGCGTGGTGGTGGGGGCTGGGGCGCGGTGCGCCGCGCGGCGCAGCGCGCGGCCCGGCGTGGCCGGCGGTGCTGCTGTCGCTGTGGGCGCCGGCGGCGCAGGCGGTGTTGCTGCGCGGAATTCTGGGGATTGACGTGTGGCAGTTGTGGTCTCGGCCGCGGGGGTCGAGTGAGTATCACCCGGCCGGGCCGCTGGCGTATGTGCCGCAGCTGCTGCTGGCGGTTCCGCCGGTGATTGCGGCGCTGGCGCTGGTGGGCGGGGCGCGGCTGGCGGGTCAGCGGCGCGGCTGGCTGCCGATGATGGCGGCGTCGTTTGCGGCGGCTCACGTGGGGGTGAAGGCGCTGGGGCTGTATGCCAGCGGCGGATTTGCGCGGTTCATGGTGGCGGTATTTCCGCTGGTGGCGATCTGCGCGGCGGCGGGGCTGGCGGCGCCGGAGAGCGCCGGATTCGGCGTGCGGCGGCGGCGCTCGGCGTGGCGGGCGGCGGCGCTGGTGTTCGCCGTGGGCGGCGCGGCGCTGGCGTGGGAGCATCAGGCCGGACGGCTGCGGCTGCCGAGCGCGCGGGCGGCGACGTGGCGGGTGTGTGCCGCCGGCGGTGTGGCGGTACTCTGCGGGCTGTGCGGCGCGGGGCGTGCGACCGGCGGACGGCGGGCCGCGGCGCGCGGCGTCGCCGGCGTGCTGGCGCTGAGCGTGCTGGCGCAGTGGGTGGCGCTGGCGCGGCCGCTGCGGCCGAACCCGGCGGCGCGGCGCATCGACGAGGCGGTTGGGTGGGTGAGGTCGGCGGGGTTGGCCGATCGGCCGATCTTCGCGTGCTCGCCTTGGGTGGCGCATCGGCTGGGGCTGGTGGAATCGCCGCGGATACGCAAGAGCGTGCGGCTGCTGGCGTCGATGCCGGTGGGGACCGTCGTGGTATGGGACGCGGTTTACTGTGCAAACGACTACCATCGCGTGCCGCTGGCCGTGGTGCGCGACGACGGGGCGTATGTGCGTCGGCGAGCGTGGCCGGACGACGCGAGCGCGTTGCCCGAAGTGGCGGTGTTTGAGAAAGTGAGCGCGACGGCGGTTCCGAGGGACGATCCGCCGAGTTACCCCCCGGACATCATGGGAACGCAGACGCCGAACGGAAGTTACTACGTGCGAGATCAGGAGTAACTTTGGATGTTACTTGCCGCCTGCGCGGCGTCGAACTATAGCCTGTCCCGATTGGCCCGGCGCCGATCGCGGGGAGCCAAGGGAAAAGAACATCTTTGCCCTGCCGGAATAGGCTGTTAGCGGGTGGAGCCATGAAATACGTTGTGTTCGGAGTCGGCCGGCAGGGGCTGGCCGTGATCTATGACCTGATCGAGCGGTGCGACGCGTCACACGTGGTGGCGTATGACGTCGATGGGCGTGCCCGCGAGCGCATCGCGGCCGTGCTGGCGCGCGAGGCGGAGCTGGTGGCGTTTCACGCCGTCAGTCCGGCCGATGCGGCGAGCGCGGCGCAGATCGAGTCGCAGATCGCCGACGCGGCGTGCGCGATCAGCGCGCTGCCTTATGCGCTGAACCCGGCGGTGACACGGCTGTGTCTGGGCGCCCGCGTGCCGCTGTGCGACCTGGGCGGCAATCCGGACATCGTGGCCGAACAGGCGCGGCTGTGCGGCGAATCGGGGCTGGTGCTGCCGGACTGCGGCCTGGCGCCGGGGTTGAACAACCTGTGGGCCGTGCACCTGCGGCAGGCGCACGGGTGCACGCGGATTCGGGCGTTGTGCGGCGGCATTCCGGCGCGGCGGATGGATGACAACCCGCTGCAATACAAGTTACTCTTCAGCCCGTGGGGGCTGATCAGCGAATACTCGGGGCGGTGCGCAGTGCTTGTCGGCGGGAAGGTGGAGTCGCGCGAGGCACTGACCGGGCTGGAGGCGCTGCCGGGCGAGCGCGAGTGTTTCTATACGAGTAACAACTCGCCGCTGGTGTTTGAGAACCTGGCGCGGATCGGCGTACGCGACTATGAGTACAAGACAGTCCGCTGGGCCGGGCACCTGGAGCGAGTGCTGCTGCTGAAGCGGCTGGGGTTTTTCTGCGGCAACCGGGCGCTGGACGGCGCGCTGGCCGAGGCGCTGGGGACGGCCGAGTTTCTGCGATTCGAGCGCGGGCGGGACGTGGACGAGGTGTTCCTGCGGGTCGAGGGAACGGCGGACGGCGGGCGGGCGCACTCGCTGGAGCTGCGCGTTCAGGCCGACTCGCGGTTCACGGCGATGGAGCTGACGACGAGCTGGGGGGTGACGATTCCGGCGTACTTCGTGGCGTTGTCGCGGGCGGGCCGGCTGCCGGCGGGAGTGGCGGTCGTGACTCTGCCGCGCGGCTGCTTGCCGCCGGAGCGGGTGATCGACAGCGCGTGGGGGCTGGGCGAGGTGGAGCGGCGGACGAAGGTCGATGTGACGTAACCTGCGCGCTCGGCGAGCGAGCCGCGGCATCCCGCAGTGCACGGTTCGGCAGAAGTCTCGAGCGTTTTTCATTCGCCTATGGCGGTCGCCGGCTGGTCGCGCAGTGAAACGGACACGGGCTGAAAGCCCGTGCCACCCCAGAGTGAAGTTTCGCGACGATCGCTTGAAGAGCCCGCTATTTCCGCGGCGCGCGAATCCCCATCACATCCGGCTTGAAGAGCTTCGTGCCCAGGGCGGGCAGGTACTGCGTCCAGTGGCTTTCGGCGTCCTTGTCGGTGTCGATGGCGCGGGTGAACTGGTGAAGTTTGGCGTCGAGATTGTCGAGATAATGCACCGCGACGGCCTCGGGCACGGCGGGCAGCTTGGGGCTGCCGAACTCGTAGCTGCCGTGGTGCGCCAGCACGATGTGCGTGAGCACGTTCTGCAGATCGGTGGGGAAGGACTCCTTCGAGTCGGCCTCGACGTCGGCGATCTTGCGGTCGATCCAGATGGCCGCCTGGACGATGTGGCCGACCAGCTGCCTCGTCGCTGTAGCCGAAGCTGGTGCCGTAGGTGAGCTCGGCGGTCTTGCCGATGTCGTGCAGGAAGATGCCGGTGAGGACGAGGTCGCGACTGACCTTGGGGTAGCGGCTGGTGGAATCGTCTTTCGCGCCGAAGACGAGGCAGGCGAGCTCGAGGAGGTTGAGCGTGTGTTCGAGCAGGCCGCCGAGGTAGGCGTGGTGCATGTTGACGGCGGCGGGGGCGGCGCGGAAGGCGTCGGCGATTTTCTTGTCTTCGACGAAGGCCTTGATGAGCAGCAGCAGGTGGCGATTGCGGACGGTGCGGAGGATGGCGAGCACGCGCTGCCACATCTCGTCGATGTCGAACTCGGTGCGGGGGATGAACTCGCCCAGCTGCACCTCGCCGGACGGCACGGGGCGCAGGCCGTCGACGATGAATTGCAGCGAGCCTTTGTAGTCTTCGCAGCGGCCGCGGACGCGAATGAAGCCGCCCTCGGGCAGGCCGTCGTACTGGGCCTGGGTGGCCTGCCAGATGCGCGAAAGGAGCTGGCCGGTGCGGTCGGCGAGGATGAGGTGGATGTAGAGCGCGCCGTTGGCGGTGGTGCGCAGGTCTTTCTTGCTGACGAGGAAGACCTGGTCGTCGAGCTTGTCGCCGGCGACGAGGTCGGCGATCCAGCGGCGGGACGGGGAATCGGGCTTGGCGGCCGGCACGGATGGGGCTCCAGCGAGTGGGCGACGGCATGCTGCGCCGCGTCGCGCGACGATACCCGCCCGGGGCGAGCGGCTCAAGGCGGCCGGGCGACGGGACGCACGGCGGGCGCGAGCGGCCGCGCTTCGCGCCGCGGCGCGTCTCGCGGCGAACCGCGCATCGCCTGGAACGACCTGCGAGGCGACGGGGCGGCCGGTAGGATGTCGGCATGAGCGATCTGGCGGGCGACGGACGAGGGCGGGCCGAGGGGGCCGAGGCGGCGCCGTCGCTGTCGGAGCTGCCGGAGGACGAGCTGCGGCGCTATGGCGAGGAGCTGGGGCTGAAGCTGTCGGAGGCGATGGCGCGGGGGGAGCTGGCGCGGCGGATCCGGGAGAGGCTGGAGCTGGTGCTGGGGCTCGATCGCGACGCGCTGCAGGACGGGGTGATCTGGGCGCGGCGGCCGGTGCACGCAAACGCGAGCAAGGAGACGCTGGCGCGGGAGATCTCGCGGACCGAGGAGACGCGGTACGAGCAACTGTCGCCGCGCGGGCTGCGGGTGCTGGCGGCGCTGCGCGGGGTGGTGGTCGGCGCGGAAGCGGACGCGGCGGCGCTGGTGGCAGCGCTCGAGCGGCACGACGGGTTGTGGCCGAAGCTGGCGCGGCTGCGGCGGGCGCTGGTGGGGTCGGTGGTGGCGCGGCTGGTGGAGGGGAAGTCGGGGTCGCCGGCGGCCGGCGCGGGCGAGGGGGCGAACGCGTACCGGTTTCTGCCGGAGCAGCCGGCCGAGCGCGGCGCGACGCTGAAGCACGAGATCGAGAGTCGCGGGGTGATCGGCGGTCTGGCGAACCGGCTGCGCGGCGCGGCGGACGACTATCTGCGCGAGAAGATGGACGAGATTGAGACGCGGATCGACCGCAAGCTGGACGAGATCGACCGGCGGTTATCGGAGTGGCGCGACCAGGAGGTGTTGAACCGGCTGCGGATTCTGAAGCTGACGCTGGCGGCGTCGGTGTTGTTTGCGCTTGTGAGCCTGGGGTATCATTTCGTTACGCGGCGCTAGGGTGCGCGGCGACGGCGAGACGCGGATGTACGAACACCTGTCGAAGCGCATGGAGCACGTGATTTCGATCGCGAACGAGATTGCGACCGAATACGAGCAGGACTACGTGGGCACCGAGCACCTGCTGATCGCGCTGGCGCGCGAAGGCGGCGGCGGCGGCGCGGTGGTGCTGCGCACTCTGAAGATCGACGAGCACACGCTGCAGCGGACCGTCGACGAGATGATGAAGAAATCGATGGAAGATACGTGGGTGTTCGGGCGGCTGCCCGGGACGCCGCACTTCCGCAACGTGATGGCGCAGGCGATCACCGAGGCCCAGGCGCTCAAGGCGAATCACGTCTGCACCGAGCACCTGCTCTTGGCGCTGGCGTGCGAGACGGGCAGCATGGCCCAGGTGGCGCTGGCGGAACTGGGGGCGACGGCCGAGCGCGTGCGTGAGGTCATCAGGAACCTGCCGCGGACATCGCCGGGGGCCACCTCGCCGGGCTGATCGGCCGGCGGAGTTCATTTCAGGCGCAATCTGAGTCTGATCGAGATTCGCGCGGCGCGGCAGCCGGGTGCGGCCGCGGTGTCGGCCGGGTCATTTCAAAATCGCGTGGGTGGACGAGAACGAGCCCGGGTCCTGCTCTTCCCAGCCGCGGCGGACGAGCGACAGGCCGTGCACGCAGGCCTCGAACTCCTCGCTCAGCCGGCGGAGCAAAGCGGCCGGGGGCGGCGCGGCGTCGCTGGAGAGCTCGGACGCGATGGCGTATGAGCGCTTGCCCTGGCTGAGGTAGTCGATCAGCACTTCGCCGGATCGGCTGCGGCGGCGGAGCGACTCGGGGTAGATGCCGGTCCAGAAGAGGGTGAAGTCGCCGATGTGGCGATGGAGCACGCGGCGGTGATTGCGTTCGGACTGGCCGGGCGGACAGGCGGCGCGGGCGAGCATTTCGGCGACCTGCCGCAGGCGCTGGCCGGCGGCGTCGCGGATGAGAAAGATGTGGTCGGTGTGGATGAAATCGCAGAGCATGGCGGCGAGGTAGTCGGCGAGCTGCGGGTCGCAGATTCCGACGTGGGCGAAGAAGGCGTCTTCGACGAGTCCGCGAAACCAACGATGGAGCGGATGGTCGTTGGAGAGACTGGCCTGCATCGTGGATGACTCCCGGATTGGCGCGGTGCGCCCCGGCCCACTACATTTTTCGTCCGATGCCGGGGTGATTTCAATATGGAAGTTGCCGGGCCGGATCGAATCGCGGCGCAGCCGGCGAATTATCGGTCAGTCTGGCGGTGACGGAAACGACGTGCGAACCGACGCGCTCGACTATGACCTGCCGGCGGAGCTCATCGCGCAGCATCCGGCTGCACCGCGCGACGCGGCGCGGCTGATGGTGGTCGAGCGGGCGAACGGGGCGATCCGGCACGCCATCGTTCGCGAGCTGCCGGCGCTGCTGAACGCCGGCGATGCGCTGGTGGTGAACGACAGCCGGGTGTTGCCGGCGCGGTTTTTCCTGCGGCGGCGGACGGGCGGGCGAGTCGGCGGGCTGTTCCTGCGCGAGCTGGCGCCGGGCCGCTGGGCGGTGCTGCTGGCGGGCGGCGGGCGACTGGGCGAGCGCGAAACGCTGGCGTTCGAGCGCGGCCAGGCCGAGGCGACCGTGGTGGCGCGGCTCGGTCGCGGCGAGTTCGAGCTGGGGATTGAGCCGGCGCGGCCGGCGGCGACGATGCTCGACGCGATCGGCGTGGCGCCGCTGCCGCCGTACATCCGGCGATCGGCGGACGCGTCGCGTTCGGAGGGGCTGCGCGACCGGTTCGACTACCAGACAGTGTATGCGCGCGAGCCGGGCTCGGCCGCGGCGCCGACGGCCGGGCTGCATTTCACGCCCGAACTGCTGGCGGCGCTGGGCGGGAGCGGGGTGACGGTGGCGGCGGTGACGCTGCACGTCGGGCTGGGGACGTTTCAGCCGATCGAGGTGGAGGATCTGGCCGACCACGCGATGCACGTGGAGCGGTACGAGGTTTCGGCGGCGACGGCGGCCGCGATTGCGGCAGCGCGCCGCGGCGGCGGGCGGGTGGTGGCGGTGGGGACGACCGCGGCGCGGGTGATCGAATCGACCGCGGGGGCCGACGGCGTGCCGCGGGCGGGCGCGGGCGAGACGTCGATCCTGATTCAGCCGCCCTATCGCTGGCGCGGAGTGGATTGCCTGATGACGAATTTTCACCTGCCGCGTTCGACGCTGCTGGCGCTGGTCTATGCGTTTGGCGGGATGGAGCTGATGCGCGCGGCATACGCGACGGCCATTGGTGAACGGTATCGCTTCTACAGCTTCGGCGACGCGATGCTCATCGTGTAGCGCCGTCGGGCGCGGTGGTCAGCGCCGCGGCGATGTGCGCCAGCAGGCGCTCGCCACGCTCCGCCGGGCAGAGATGCGAGTAGGTCGCCAGGCCGATGCAGAGCGAGCCGCCCCGGCGGAGAACGTGAGCATGAGTCCGGGCGGAATGGGGGCAGACCGGTCAGGCGCGCAGCATCTCGACGGGCTGTCCGAGAAAGGTAGGCGCGGTCGAGCTCGTGCGTAGCTGGCGAAGCCGACGGAGAGGGGCGGAATCTGGAGATTTCGACGGAGCATCCAGCGGTAGTGGCGGCCGCGGAGCAGGCCGGCAAAGGCGAGGGCGTTCCAGGCGGCCTCACCGCCGGAGTCGAGGTGGCGGCTGATCTGGTCAGCCAGGACGCGGTCGAGCTCGTCGGGTTGGGCGATCAGGCGCGCGGCACGACGAGATTGACGATGGTGAAGTCGTTGCGCGTGGCGACGCTGCTCTTCGCGATCTGGGCGGCCAAGCGGGAGCGAGATGAGGAAATGATCGGCGGCGAAGCCGAACTCGGCCGCCAGCGCCTCGAGCGCGCGAACCACGCCCTGGGCAAACCAGCGGGTGTGCCGAGCGGGGCCGGGGGCGGTGAACTGGCGCGACGCGTCGCGGACGCGCTCGACCGCGGCCGGATCAAACGTGCGATGGAGCATGAGCGGCTGGATGGTGGCGGGCTGGCCGTTGGTGCGAATGCGCGCGGCCGAGTGGCGCGCCAGGCCGAAGAGCCCGACGAGGCCGCGGGCGGTGGCACGGATTCGGCGGCTCGACCAGTCGCGCGGGTAGCCGTCGGGCGGAACGGGGGCCAGCGGTACGGGCGGCGCGCCGGGGTCGGCATCGACGGCGCAGTCGCGGATGAACTGCTCGCCGCCGGCCAGGTCCATGAGATAGTGCGGATAGCAGAAAGCGACGCGGTGGCGCGCGTCGTCGACGCGGAACAGCAGGATGCGCAGGTGCGGCGGGCGGTCGCCATCGGCCAGGTCGTCGAGCGCGGCGGCGACGAGCGCGGCCTCGACGGCGGCCGGGTCGGCGGCGGCGCGAAGATCGTGGAAGGCGACGACCGGCGCGGCGGCGTGGTCGGGGTCAGCGTCGGCGGCGAGCCAGTACGCCCGCGCCAGCAGGCGCGTGAAGCGGAGACGCGCCAAGAGCAGGCGGTGGCGGCGGAGCGCGGCCGCGGCGGAGCGGGCGAGGCGGTCGGGGTCGAGCGGGCCGGCGACGTCGATCCGCAGGACGATCGGATGGCCGGGCAGGCGGCGCTCGCGCATGAGCTGGTGGCTGGCGAGGAAGAGGCGATCGTAGGGTGTGAGAGCGACTCGCTGCGGCACGCAATCGACCCGGCGGAGGATAGCGCGAGCGTATGCGATGCGACGCGGCATCGCAAGGCGGCGCGCGGCGGCGACGGCGGTCATGAGATGGACACGAGTTTGTGGGCGGAATGATGGCGCCCAGGGTTCGGACTCATGCCGAAAGAACACGGACCAGAGGTCCGTGCCACGCGAACTCCGAAGGTTTCAACCCCTGGACGAACGACGCTAGCGAGGCGCGGCGGGCGGCACGCCGGCACGTTGCAGCGCGGCGTTGATCTGGCCCGCGGCGGGCGAGCCCGGTTTCACGATGCTCAGCGCGGCGTGGTAGTCGTCGAGGGCGGCGGGACGCTGGCCGAGCCGCAGATAGGCGTTGCCGCGCGCCAGCAGCACGGTCCAGCGGACGTTGCGATCGAGGTTCGGCGCGTCGAGCAGCGGCGTCGCGCCGGAGATGACCGCGGCCGGGCCCTGCACGGCGCTGACGGCCGCGAAGTAGGACGCGAAGGCCGACCGGACGGTGGGGTCGATCTGGCAGGCGGCGGCGTAGAGCGGGATGGCCTCGGCCGTTGCGGACGTAGTGATTGCCGAGGTTGTAGTTCGCGGCGCGCGAATTGAGGGCGAGTGGAAGCTTCCAGTAGACTCGATGTTGTCCCAGTGACGCGATTCGAAGTAGCGTACGCCGCGCCGGGCGCTCACCAGCCGCTCCGGCGGCGGTCACCACGCCGCCGCAGCGTGGCGAGCGATGATCCGCCGTACAGCGACGGCCGCGATGGCGATTCCGCCGCCGATGGCCGGCAGGTAGAGATAGTGGCCGGCGACGTAGGAGGCTGCTGGTAGTTGAAAGGCATCAGGCCGAGCCGCGGGGAGAATGCTGACGAGGAACTGGACGACGTCGGCGGCCAGATGGTCGATGCGCGCGGCGGAATCGCCAGGCGGCCGCGGCGGCGACCGGCCACGCGAGCAGCGGCAGCCACCAGATCGGGCGTCGGGGCGGACATTCCACTTGGGGTACATCGGGGCGACCGGCACCGGCACGACAAACTTGGCCAGGTAGAACCAGCCGGCGGCCGCGGCGATGAACGGCTGCTGGCGGGCGTGGATTTCGAATTTCGGGCCGTTGTGCGCCTCGATGCGCGAGATGATGAGCGTGTCGTTGCGTCCAACAGCAGCAGCGCGCGCTGCGGAACAGCAGCCGCTGCCAGGGCGCGCGCGGCAGCCGGCGTTGCCGCTGCTGCCAGAGGTCGGCAAGGATGACGACGACGGGCAGCGTGACCTGCGTCTTGGCGAGCAGCGCCGCCACGAAAAGAGACCGCAGCTCGGCGTAGGCGAACCATGAGCCGGCGCCGGTGACGCAGACCAGGAACGCGGCGAGGTAGAAGAGCGGAGAGGGTGGAAACGCTCGGCGATCCAGACGACCGAGGCGACCTGCACCGGATGCGCGGCGAACACGGCCGCGGCGATGAGGGCGGCCCAGAGCGGCAGCCCCAGGGCGCGGGCCAGCGCCAGCACGAGCACGGCGTTCAGGGCATGCAGCGCGACGTTGGTGGCGTGATAGCCGTGCGGGTTCCTGCCCCAGATGTGGTTTTCAATCCAGTAGCTGGTGAAGACCAGCGGGTAGAACTGTTCGAGCTTGGGGGTGCCGGGGTTCCAGATTTCCGCCAGTCCGCGAGACGTGTCGAGCCGGGCGTTGTCACGGACGTAGTTGGGGTCGTCCCATCGATGGGGTTACGCCCGTGCCGCCGGATAGAACGTGGCGAAACAGAGCAGCACAGACCGGCGGGCGCAGGCGACGAAGGCAGGGGTGACGATCGGCTCGCGCGGCGCGGCGGCGGGCAAAGGAACCCCGGACGAGCGACCAGTCGAACGCGGCAAACGTCGCGCTACGACGCGCGGCGATGCTACCGAGCCGTGCGCGGCGGAGCAACGCGGGCGCGCACGGCCTGGATAAGTACGCGCGCGGCGGACAGCGCGGCCGCCGCGCAAGTGATCGCCGGTTGGCGGGCATAGCATCGGATGGAGGAGATCCGGATGTCGCCGCTGCCGATCGAGGTGCGGGGCGTTCGAGTCGGTGCTGGACGAGCACCTGCCGATGCAGTTCCGTGTCGCAGCGCGGCGGTGTGGGCTGTATGCGGCGGCGCGCGCAAGCGCTGCTGCTGACGCCGGCACCGTCGCCACTGTGGCGGCAGGGCGCGGGGATGGGGATCGACCGGTTTGAGGCCGAGCTGCTGATCAACGGGGCCTGCTTTCGCGCCGGGGTGGTGACGGTGAACGGTCGGACCCTGCGGCTGGTTCGCGGCAACGAGTAGGGGCCGGGTCGGCGAAGCGCCCCGGCGTTGCCGAGGGGCGCGGCGCGGCGTATGTTGACGCCCATGGCGATCGACCTGGCCGCGTGGCGCGACCCGCGGCGGCGGGCGTTGTTTGTGACGAGCGTGGTGTTCGGCGCATCGCTGGGCATCGCGTGGCGGGTGTCCCAGGCGCGCAACGAACCGCTGCCGCTGGGCCAGCGCGTCGCGCCGCCGGGCTGGCCGGTGACTTTTCAACTGCCCGACGGCTGGCACTTCCAGAACGAGACCAATGATCGTGGCGACCCGCAGGTGGTTGCGACCGGGCCGGGCCGCGGCATGCAGGTGACGATCCGCCGCGAGCGCCACCAGCGCGCCGTGCTGCCCGCCGACGTGACGCAGCAGGCCGTGCTCGACGATGTCGGCCGGCTGGCGCCCGAGCACTATGAGAGCGAGACGATCGCGGTCGGCCCGCTGGCGGGCAACGAATTGCAGGTCGACTTCCTGACGATGGACGGCGGCGCGGTCTCGGCGGTTCTGGCGGCGGCGACGCTGCCGGACGGGACGGCGGTGGTCGTCAAGGCGCTGGGCGAGTCGCGCCGCAGCGGGGCGAACCGCCGCGCGGTGGAATCGATCTGCCGTTCGATCGAGGTGGTCGAGCCGACGCTGTCGCGCAGCGCGCCGGGCGGGGCGAAGCTCAAGTGCGACGTGCCGAAGGGCGCCTGGGCGGCGACGGCCGGACCCGAAGGTGCGCACCTGGTGATGCTGGCCGACGGCGACGCGGCGGCGCCGTGGCGCGTGGTGGCGTGGTCGACGCGGCTGCTCGAGGGGCGGACGCTCGAGGCGCTGGCGGTCGATCGGCTGCTGACCGAAGACCTCGAGTCTGCCCGCTACGAGCCGGTGCCGCTGGCTGGCGGCGCGGTGCGGCGGGCGGTGATGTTCGACCGGCGCCACGGGGAGGAATACGTCGCCTGCGCCGCGGCAGACCTGGGCGACGGGCGCGTTGGAATGGTGCTCGGTCGCGGCGGGACCGACGTGGCGGAGGCGATTCGCGCGGCCTGCATGACCGTGGTGGCGTCGCTGTCGGCCGGGCCGGAAGAGCCGGTCGACTGGGCGGCGGCGCGGCGGCGCGGCGCGGCGGCGGTCGCGGCGGCGCTGCGACACGCGCCGGGCGAGGATGACGCGCAGAGCACGCAGCGCTGGGTGATGCGCTATCGCGGCGAGCCGACCGGGGCGATCGTCGATTCGCGCGGGCCGCACGAAGGCCAGCCCGGCTCGTGGGAGGGGCTGCGAACGGTGGACTGGCGCCCGCTGCCGCGCTGGCGGATGACGCAGCAGCTCCGCTGGGTGCAGACGCGGGCGAACGGCGCGCTCGACGCGACCATCAAGACGGTGCGCGAGCTGCCGACCGGCGACCAGTCGCACGAACTGAAGCTGGTGCGGACCGCGGGCAGCGAGGGAGTCGTCCTGTCGGAGAACATCGGCGGGCGGACGTTGCAGGCCACGGTTGCGCCGCTGGATGCGTTCGTGCTGCCGTGGCTGCGCGACGAGACGCTGGCGGCATTGCGCGATCTGCCCGCGGGCGAATCGGCGCTGCTGGCGATGGTCGACGTGCACGCCCGCGCGCCGGCGTGGTTTGCGGTGCGGCGCGGCGCGGGCGATGGGACGGTGTTCGACCTGACGTGCGACTTCGACGAAACGCCGGTGCGCGTGGAGCTGGATCGCGCCGGGCACGTGCGGCGCGAGGTGCTGGAGGAGGCGCTGGAGATTCGGCGGGCCAGCGCCGCGGAGCTGCGGCGGCGGCTGAAGTGGTTCGAGGAGTGAGCCGGCCGGCGCGCGGCGGTCCGCAGCGCCGACGGAGGATTGCCATGACGATTGGCGGACGGCTGCTGCCGGCGCTGGCGGCGCTGGCGATCGGCGTGCCGGCGCGGGCGGCACCGCCGCTGGGCGAGGAGATCGCCGACGGCGGGTTCGGATTCGCGCTGCGCCCGCCGAGCGGCTGGCGAATCGACCGGCAGCGCGCCGCCCAGCAGGCGGGGCTGGTGGTGCTGCGGCTGATTCACGAGAGCGAGAAGGCCGGGACGCAGGTCATCACGGTGCGCGTCAGCCCGGGGACGCGGACGATGCCGATCGACGCGACGCTGGGCGAGTTCGCGGCGGCGCTGACGGCCGACCTGAAGGAAGTGCAGATTACCGAGAAGAGCGTGCGGACGGTCGGGCCGCTGCCGGCGGGGTATCTGTCGGCGCGGTTTCAACTGGGCGGGCGGCCGACGATCTTGCTGGCAAGCGTGATTCAGGCGCGGCCGCGGCAATATTTCGTGCTGCTCTACAACGGGGCGGCCGAGTCGCAGGCCGAGATTGAGCCGCTGTTCCGGGCGGTGACCGACTCGTTCCGGTCGTTCGACACCGACGCGACCGACGCGGCGATGCGTCGCGCGCTGCTGGCGGGAACCGACTGGCTGCCGGGGCTGACGGCCAAGAGAATCGCCGCCGTGCCGGAGAGCGAGACGTGGTTTTCGATTTCGCGCGGCGTCGAGCGACTCGGCTACGTGCAGCGGACCGTGCGGCACAGTTCGGCCGGGCAGCGCGACGCCATCGCGATCAGCGAGCAGGGCTGGACGTTCGCCGCCGACGGCGCCGCGCGGCGGGTCTTCAACGAGATGGAGCTGACGACCGACCAGCGGACCGAGTCGTGGCGCAGCGCGACGCTGACGCTCGTTCCGGCGCGCGAGCGGCGACCTGCAACGGTCGACCTGATGGCGTTCACCGGCGCCCGCGAGGGCAAGCGGATCATCAGCGAGCAGCGCTTCGGCACCGGCGGCGCGCCGGAGGCCAATCCGACGCTCGACGCGCCGCCGACCTACATCTCGCGCGCCCTGGTGCGACTGGCGCCGCAGCTTCTCGACCGGCTGGACAAGCCGCGCATCCTGGCGTTTCACCAGGTCGACGATGAGCGCCGCGGGCTGATTCCGTGGACGATCGAGGTCGCCCCGGACACGGCCCGCTCGAAACTGGGGCGAACGCTCTATCGGATTGTGGAGCGCGAAGGCATGGTGGTGCCGATCGCCGAGACGTACATCTCGGACAAAGGCGAGGTGCTGAAGATCTCGATCGGTGACACCGTGCTGCGTCAGGCGAGCAAGGCCGACCTCGAGGCGACGTTCGGGGCGCGGGTTGCCGAGGCGGAGAAGTCGATCATGGCGCTCGACAAGGAGTCGGCCGAATATCAGCGGCACTTCAGCGCGGCGGGGGCGGGCGCGCCGGTCACGGTTCAGCCGCGGTAATGGATTGCGCGGATGCGCGATCCGCGGGTTCGGACGCAGCGGCCCGTCAGGCGCCGACGGCGGAGTAGCGGCGCAGCCCGCGCCGCCACGCGAAACGAAACGCGAAGATTCCGACCACGAGCCAGACGCACTGGGCCGCCAGGCCGGTGGCGATCTGGCCGTGCGGCGTCTGGCCGGCCAGCACCTGCGACGGGAAGCCGAAGATGAAGCGGAACGGGAGCAGCTCGGCGAACACACGCAGCGGCGCCGGGAGCAGTTCGATGGGGGCGAGCCGCCCGCCGAAGAACAGGCTGGCGCCGAAGTAGAATTCGCTGATGGCGTCCATCTTGGTGACGAAGAAGGCCAGCGAGGCGAAGGCGTAGCCCCAGATGAAGTTGAGCAGCGCCGCGAGAAACAGGGCGGCCGCGCCGGCGAGCAGATCGGACCAGCGGGCGTCGAACTGCGGCCGGACGACCGCGGCGAAGATCATCCAGATCGGTCCGACCACGGCGAGCGTGACGACTTTGTAGGCGACGTTGTCGGTGATGGCGTGCCAGATCGGCAGGATGGGTCGCAGCAGCAGCGGCGAGAGCCGCCCGGAGCGGACCAGCCAGCCCATTTCGTACAGGTCCCACGCGGTGACGAGGTGGCCGACGATCATGGTCATGAAGAAATAGGCCTGCATCTGCCCGCTCGAGAGCCGGCCGACGTGCCCGGGCGTGATCGACGAGGCGGCGGCGGCGTGCCACACCGCCATGAGCACGGCGGGCGAGACGATGCTCCAGAGCGCCCACAACGCGATCTCGGCGCGATATTGCAGCATGCCCTGGATGCTGAAGCGCATCATCACCGGCATGGCTGAGAGGACGTGCTTCATGCGACCGCCCCGGGCGCGGCCGTCGGGCTGGCGGTCGACGCGGTCGCGCCGGCGCCGGCGGGGGCGCGCGAGACGGCGTACATCCGCTCGATGACGTCTTCGATGGGCGGATCGGCGATCGTCAGGTCGAGCACGGGCAGGTCGGCCAGCAGACGACCGGTGGCGCCGGCGACCGATTCCTTGGCGACGCGCAGGGTGATCTTGCGCGGCTCGCGCGTGAGCACGTGCCCGAGCGGGGCGAAGTCGAACCCATCGGCGTCGCGATTCAGGTCGATGGTGATGACCTTGTAGGGCGCGAGGCGCGCGGCGAGGTCGGGCAGCGGGCCATCGAAGAGAATTTTGCCGTGATCGATGAGCACGATGCGACGGCAGAGGGCGGTGACGTCGGCCATGTAGTGGCTGGTGAGGATGATGGTGGCGCCGAAGCGGCGGTTGTAATCGGCGATGAACTGGCGGATGCGGGCCTGCATGGTGATGTCGACGCCGATGGTGGGCTCGTCGAGGAAGAGGATCGACGGGCGATGCAGCAGCGAGACGCACAGCTCGCATTTCATGCGCTCGCCGAGCGACAGCGTGCGGACCTGCTTTTTCAGCAGCGGTTCCAGATCGAGCAGCGCGACCAGCTCGTCGAGCGTCTGGCGGAAGGGGCCGCGCTCGAGGCGGTAAATGGCGGCATGCACGAGGAACGAATCCATCGCCGGCAGATCCCAGTGGAGCTGTGAGCGCTGGCCCATGAGCATGCTGATCTGCCGCAGGAAATCGGCGTCGCGCCGCCAGGGGACAAAGCCGAGCACGCTGGCTGATCCGCCCGTGGGGTGCAGCAGGCCGGAGAGCATCTTGAGCGTGGTGGTCTTGCCGGCGCCGTTCGGGCCGAGGAAGCCGACGATTTCGCCCGCGGAGACCGAGAAGCTCACCCGCTCGACGGCGACGACCTGGCGATATTTGCGGCGGACCAGGCTGCGGAGCGCGGCGCGCAGGCCGCCCTCACGCTCGGGCACGCGAAAGGTCTTGCTCAGGCCTTCGACGACGATGGGAAACATGGCGGCGGATTCTATGCGAAGCCCGATCGATCGGCAGGCAAACGCGCCGCGCGACACGGGCGGGGCGCGGCGCGGCGGCTCATCGGGTCGTGCCGCTCGGCGCGGCGCTTGTGCGCGCGGCGGACCGCGGCGCGACCAGCAGCTCGGACAGCGCCAGGCGGGTGTGCGGGCCGCGCGCCGCCGGCTGGTTGTCGTGCGTCAGCGCCACCTGCATCCGCCGCGCGTTGGGCTCGAACACCACGCTGTGATAGGTGAGCAGAGACTCGCCGGCCTCGGGCCGCGGCTCGGCCACTTCGGCCAGCATCGCCCAGGCGGCCGACAGGTTGAGCCGGGCATGGCGCCGCTCGAGATCGGACAGCGCTTTGGCCATGTCGGCGTAGCGGTCGCAGGCAGGAGCGTCGCGCCGGGCGCGGTAGTGATTGGTGCAGGCGACGGCACAGGCCGGTGAAGCGGCCGCATCGCCGCCCGCATGAGCGTCACCGTTGGCGATCGCGTCGCCTTCGGCCGCCGCGGCGCGGTTGGAATCTGCCGGCCGCGCATCGGCCGCGAGGAACGATTGCGGCAGGCGGACGGTCACGCCCGATTCGCGGTCGGTCAGGCCGTCATATTCGAGCACGGCGGCCACGGGCGCGGTCGAGCCCGGCTCAGCCGGGCGCGAGATGAGCACGTTGGTGCCCAGCGCGGCGCGGCGCTGTCGCAGCAGCGCGGCGGCGTCGGCGATGGTCGATTCTCCGGCGACGGTCTCGATCACCTCGCGCAAAGCCAGGCCGCGCGGCGTCAGGCCGAAGGGTTGCTTAGGGCGCTGCCGCGGGACGTCGTGAATGGCGACGGTGACGCCCTGGTCGCTCATGCCGGTGAGGCAGCCGATGAAGCCCGGCCAGCCGACGCCGACCCAGCCGGCGCGGCGCGGTTTGGCGGCGGGCAGCTGGGCGATGACGATCTGCGAGCCGACCATGCCGCGGACGCGGTGCCAGTCGAGGTTGCGACCGGTGAGCGTGGAGCCGTCGGCGGTGAGCGGCCCCCAGACGGCGAATGACGAGCAGAGCGGCTGAAGCCAGTCGGAGGCGGCATTGAGCGCGAGGAGGTCGGCGTATTCGACCGGGCGCTGCAGCGCCGGAATGGTCGCGCCCGCCGGGCCGAGCCGGGCGACCACGCCTTCCGCGATGCCGCGCAGCTCGCGTTCGTAGAGCGGCCGGACGGCGAGCATCGTCTGGGCGGCCGGCAGGCTGATCTTGAGGTAGGTCTCGGGCCCGCCGCTGATCCGCTTTTCGTCGAGATAGTCGATCAACAGCTGGCGGATCTCCGCCGCCAGCAGATAGCCGTGGGCGAATCCGCGCTGCCGGGCGGTGCCCCACAGCCGCAGCACCGTCAGGCCGTCGATCTTCCGAAGTTCGCCGCACAGCGGTTCGTTGGCGGCCGGCACCGCCGCATGGGGCGGCTGAGCGGCGGGCCGATCGGCCACGCCGCGCGGCGACTCTGGCACATCACCGGCCTGGGCGCTGCGCAGCGCGGCCGCGCCGAGCAGCAGACCGATCACACCGATTGCAGCGCCGGCGAACGGCCAGCGGGCGTGCCGCGGAATGCGGCGGGCGGCGGGCGTCATGCGCGCCCCTTCTTGCCGGCGGGCTTGCGCGGCGTTTCGGGTTTCTCGTCCGGCTGGTCCTCGGTGACGGGCTCGGCCGGGGGCTTGGCGCCGGCCTGGCCGTTGGGCGAGATGCCTTCCTTGGCGAGGATGGCGTTGCGGATTTCGGTGAACAGGTCGGGGTTGTCGTGCAGGAACTGCTTGGCGTTTTCGCGGCCTTGCCCGAGCTGAACGTTGCCGTAGCGGAGCCACGCGCCCTGCTTGTCGACAATGTTGTGGGTGGTGGCGAGCTCGAGCAGGTCGCCGGTGCGGCTGAGGCCCGAGTCGAACATGATGTCGAAGATGGCCTCGCGGAACGGCGCGGCGACCTTGTTCTTGACGACGCGGGCCTTGACCTGGTTGCCGATGGCGCGTTCGGCCTCCTTGATCGAGGTGACGCGGCGGATGTCGATGCGGACCGAGGCGTAGAACTTCAGCGCGCGGCCGCCGGGCGTGGTCTCGGGGTTGCCAAACATGACGCCGATTTTTTCGCGAATCTGGTTGATGAAGACGACCACGCAGCGGCTGCGGGCGATGGCGGCGGTGAGCTTGCGCATCGCCTGGCTCATGAGCCGGGCCTGCGAGCCGGGCTGAACCTGTCCCATCTCCGACTCGATCTCGCTCTTGGGAATCAGGGCGGCGACGGAATCGATCACGATCACGTCCACCGCGTTCGAGCGGATGAGCATTTCGCAGATTTCCAGGGCCTGCTCGCCGGTGTCGGGCTGGCTGACGAGCATCTGCTCGAGGTTGACGCCGCAGCGCTTGGTCCAGACGGGGTCGAGGGCGTGCTCGGCGTCGATGTAGGCCGCCACGCCGCCGTTGCGCTGGGCCGAGGCGATGATGTTGAGCGCCAGGGTGGTCTTGCCGCTCGACTCGGGGCCGAAGATCTCGACGATTCGACCGCGCGGCACGCCGTGGCCGCCCAGCGCCAGGTCGAGCGAGAGCGCGCCGGTTGAAACGCCATCGACGACGGCGGGCTTGCTGGAATCGAGCTGCATGATCGAGCCCTTGCCGAAGGTACGTTCGATCTGCTGCAAGGCTCGGCCCAGGGCCTGGTTGCGTTTTGCGAGCATTTCGGTGGACATCGCGTGGTCTCCAGCGGGCGTCGAACGGGGACGGCGGAACGGCTGACCGGGCGACGGCCCCGCGGGCCGGGTCGGCACCGGCCGGTTCACTATAGGCCGCCTGCCGGCGCGCCACAAAGCGCGGCGCGGCGGGCGTCGCCGACGGACGCCCATCCTAACTTGTTCCGTACATCGGCGTCAAGGGGGCTGTTGCGATAGTCGCCGGGCGGCGGAATCGGCCGCCGGCAGCCACCGGCGACCATATCACCGCAGGCTGCGGCGGGCCAACCGCGGTCGCCGTTGCCCCATCGGCCGGGACGGCGCGGGGTTACTGCGAAATACGATGAAAAATAAGCCAAACGTTGCATTCAGCCGCGGGAGTCAGTAGGCTGTCATGCCAGTTCGATCACCTCTTTCGCGGGCCGACGCCCCATTCTGACGGGGCGCGCTTGTAGGAGCACAACCCATGACTCGTCACTCTTCGCAGTGGCAGCGCGCCGTGCTGGTGGTCATTCTCTGCACGAGCGGCGTTGCGGCATGGGGCGCCACGCCCGCCTCCGACCTGATCGCCCTGCACGGGCTGGTCACCATCGCCGGCGGCATGGGCGTCTACATCAACCCCTACGCGGCGGCTGGACAGCACCTGGCGCGGCGCGTGCAAATCGCCGAGATGCCAGCCGTCGGCGGCGTGCCGATTCCGGGCACGGGGGGCGACTGCACCGGCACCCTGTTGCTGTCGAACACCTGGCGCTCGACCGAACCGGACTTCTGGATTCTCACGGCCGGCCATTGCGTCGGCGATGCGGCGGTTGCGGCGGACAACGGCCGGAGCTTTCGGCCGCGCGGCCGCTTTGGCCCGGACGCCGCCGGATATGCCGACGGAATCAACCTGATCAACCCGGTCACCAGCGACCGCGTGCGGCGCCATCCGGACTATGACAACACCACCGTTGCGAACGACGTGGCACTGCTGCGGCTGAGCCCGGCCAACGACGCCGAGCGGCAGGCGCTGCTGGCGGCCGGAACCGGACGGAGCCTGCTGCGGATACCGGCCGGCACCGGACCGGCGGACGGCACGGCCTTCGTCGCACTGGGCGTCGGGAATGCCAATGCTGTGCCGGCGCTGGGGCTGATTCCGGCGTGGGGCGGGGGATATGGCGACAAGCGGCTGATGATCTCGTCGGTCACCAACCGGCTGGCGGCGACCAATCACTTTGAGTTCCACTCGGGACAGGGCACGGTCGCGGACCGCAACCCCATCCGCCACCTCTGCCCGGGCGACTCGGGCGGGCCTTCGTTCTTCGCCGGCGACGACCAGATTGGCGGCGTGCACAGCTACGTCAGCCCGGACGCCAACTGCAACGGCACCACCACGCTCAACGTCGACGCCAACGTGACCGTGCCGTTCCTCTACAACTACCTCGACAGCTACACGCGCCGCTCGATCTTCTGGGATCGACTGACCATCAACGGCACGACCCGCGACACGTTCGAGTTCGCCGCCGCCGATCGCGGCAAGGACGGCACCGCGCCGAACTGGGCCACGGCCAACAACAACACGGTCACTCACCCGGCCTATGGCCTGATCGGCCCGAACGCCGGCTGGCGCTACATGAGCGCCATCGGCACCGACCGCGCCGGCAACCCGGAGCTGTTCGTCGACGACGACCTGGGCACGCCCGGGCAGCAGGGCTCGCAGAGCCAGGGCGAGATCATGACCACCGGCGGGCCGTCGCTCATCCGCCGCGAATTCAACGTGCAAGGCGGCGGACAGCTCGACCTCACGGTCCAGCAGCGATGGAACAGCATCGGCCTGCTCGATGACATGGGAGTGTGCGTCGTCAATACGGCCGATGCACAGCGGCGCTGCGTCGACAACACGCTGGTCTGGAACGGCCTGGCCGCTTCGGGCCCGGGCAATCTGGACGCTTGGTTCACGCGCGTCCAGGCGTTCAACATGGCGGGGTTTCCGGGCGCGCAGACGATCGCCGTCTATCTGCTGAACGTGCCCGAGCCGTCGGCGCTGGGTCTGCTGGCAATCGGAATGGGGCTGGCCGGCCGGCTTCGCAGGGCGCGACGGTAATCTGAAATACGAAGCGGAATCACGAAAACTTCGCTTTCTGCCGCGCGCGTCGGTCGGAAGTTCGACCCGCGGCCGAACAGATCGCGCGCCGCTCGGTCCTGCTCAGACAGTCCGGCCGCGTTCTCCGCGTAATCTCGACAATTCCTGGATTGAATAATGCTCGCCCCTCAGGCGAGCCGGGCGGCATGCCGCGCACGGCGCGACCACCCCTGCGTCGCGGATTGACCCGCTCCGCCCCGATCGCACTCCACGAAAGCGCCATCACGCGGTAGCCGGTCCACCCGCCGAGCCGTCTTCCCTTGGGAGGGCCCGCACGGCCGGCATCGACGGGGCGCCGCGCAGTCCGGCCCACCAGCGCCGAGGCGCCGGTCACGAACGGCACCGGAACAGGAGGCTTGCAATGTCGTGCCAAACCAACTCAAGCGTCGCGCGTCCGCTCATTCCACACCGCCCGCCGGCGAGCCAATTCGGCCGCTTCGCGGGGGTGACTGTGCTCGTCCTGGTCGGGCTGCACGCCGCGGCCGGCCGCGCCAGCACGATCGTGTTCAACGACACCGTCACGGACCATCGCCAATTTCAGGATTACGGTCCGTGCGGCGGCGACGTGGCGCCGGCGAACGGCCTGGCGTGGCTCGATCCTTATCCGCCGGAGATCATTCCGACGGGCGGCACGAGCTTCTTCGATGACAAGCTGAGCCAGCAGTTCCCCACGTGGCAGTTCAGCAGCGCGCTCAACCCCCTGAACGGGCGGTTCATCGTCTCGAAGTACAAGGCGGTGGGCGCGTGCAACAAGGTGGGGGCGCAGTTCACCGTTTTCTTCGACGACGGGGACGACGATCTGCCGCCGCTCGGCAGCACGCACTGGATTCAGGTGACCTACTCCAACCACCCGCTCACGGGCGCCCATGGCACTCCCGAGTACAAGGTGGACATCGCCGGGGGAACTGCCAATCCCTACTATGATCGCGCCGGCTACGCCGGCCCGCGGTTCTTCGAGGACGACCCGTCGCGCCCCGATGCGCTGCTGTACCACTACTGGGTCGCCGAGCTCTACCTCGTCGAGCAGACGGCGGCGAACTCGGTCATCATTCACGATGGCATCCGCTGGGGATGGCGAAACCGCTACGCCGCGCCCGAGCCGAGCGCGCTGCTGCTGCTGGCGATGGGCGGGCTGGTCGCATGTCCGTGGCGGAAACGGCGCTGAATCCCGAAGCCGAAACCCCGCCGTCGGGCGGAGATCGCACCAACCCGAGCGGCCGGGCCGTCCGGCGCTGCCATTCACACATGCCTTTTTCGGGCCCGGGCCGGACAATCGGCCCGGGCCGCGGTTACAACCTACGATCCGCAGTCGAGTTGCGATCGTAGAGTTCGTGACAGGCATGGACCCTGAAAAGCGTCTAGAACAACGAGTGGACGTGGCGATGGCGGCCGGGGCCGCCGATGAGGACGCGCAACTGGTGGACCGCGCGCGCCGCGGCGGGCGGGACGCGCCGGGCGCGCTGGAAGCGCTGGTTCGCCGCCACGATCGCTGGGTTCGCGGTGTTGTCTATACGACGCTCGGTCGACCCGGTGCGGTGGACGACGTGGTCCAGCAGATCTGGATCAACGTCTGCTCGCAGATCGGGACCCTGGCGGATCCGACGCGATGGCGCGGCTGGCTCTTCCGGCTGGCGCGGAATGCGGCGATCGACGCCGGACAGCGTTCGACGCGCGAGCGACAACTCTTCCGCGTACTGCCGGCCGAGGCCGACGTGGCACACGCCGAGCCAGGCTCGCCCGAGGCGCTGGCGGAATCGGAGGAACACGAGCGGGTGATGCGGGCGATTCAGGGGCTGCCGGCGATTTATCGCGAGCCGTTCGTCCTGCGTCACCTCGAGGAGTGGAACTACCAGCAGATCGGCGAGGCCCTCGGGCTGCCGCTGGATACGGTGGAGACGCGACTGGTTCGGGCGCGGCGGCTGCTGCGTGAGAGTCTGCGACCGAGTGGCGCGGATGACGAGCGATGATCGACGAAACGACTGAAATACTGATCAACCGCCTGATCGACGGCGAGCTGAGCCCGGCGGAGCGGGCGGTGCTGGAGGCGCGGCTGGCGTCGGATGCGACCGCGCGGCAGCTCGTGGAGGAATATCGCGCGCTGGACGCGCGGGCGGCCGCGGCGCTGCGCCACGTCGTGGTGCGGGCGGCGCAGCCGGGCACGGCGCTGGCGGCGGCGAGTGTGAGGCGGCGGGCTTCGCAGCGGCGAATCTTGACGTGGGCCGGCGTGTCGCTGGGAGCGGCGGCGGCGGTGGCCCTGTCGGTGAGCGGGATTTGGCGGCGCTCGGCCTGGCTGCAGTTGCCTTCGAACGGCGGAGCGTCGGTCGGCGTCGCCAACGTGGAACCGACTGCGCCAACCGATCTGCGGCCGCGTGTCTGGCGACCGCTGTCGCCGAACGACATTCCGCCCGCGGCGTGGGGGTTGCCGACCGGCCGCCCGACGCCGCAGTTCGTGGATTACGTGCCCGAATCGTCGCTGCACCCGAATCACCGGCAGACGCGCAACACGCGCGACGTGATCGGCATCACGAACGAGGCTGGCGACCGCATTTACCTGCTGGAGCAGAACACGCGGCAGGCGCGGGTGCGGCCGCTTTCGCGCGAGTTTTGACAGGCGCGGTCCGGCCGGGCCGTCTGGCGATCTCAAGACGTGGGGCGAGGCAGGAGAACCGAATCATGTTGCTGACCCGATTGATCCTGATCGTGGCGGCGTGGCTGGCGCCGCAGCCGCAGACCCATGAGACCGACGCGTCGCCGGCGAGCGCACTGCGCGAATGCCGGCTGACGCTGAGCCGCACGCTCGGCACGGCCGACGTGCTGGCGCTGACACAGACCTTCCCCGCCCGCGGGCCGTCGATGCCCGTGGCATGCGGCGTTCCGACGGGCGGGCCTTCCGAACCTTCCGTGTCCGCCCATGCGGCGACGGGCGTCGCGATGCAGCCCGCGGGCCGGCTCAGCCGCACGGGCCCGGCCAATGACGGCGATGGCGACGATGACGACGACAACGACAACGACAGCGGCGGCTGGAGCAGCGCCCGGGCCGAGGCGCGGGCACCCAGCGGCCCGTGGATCGGCGTGACGCTGACGCCGGTGCCGAAGATGCTGCAGTCGCACCTGAACCTCGAAGGCAAGCACCTGATGGTGCTGAACGTGGTGAAGGATTCTCCGGCCGATGCGGGGGGAATCCTGCAGTATGACGTGCTGATGGAGGTGAACGGCGAGCGGGCGCCGAACGCGCCGGAGAAGTTCGCCGAGGTGATCCGCGGCACGAAATCGGGCGGCGACGTGCGCCTGGTGGTCGTTCGCGGCGGCAAGCGGACGCGGGTGGAACTGCGGCCCGGACCGCGTCCCAAGCCCGAGACGATCCGCTACAAGTACGAGGTCGAAGGCAACGACGAGGTGAACGCGTCGGAGCTGCGCGGCCGGGTGTTGCAGCGCACGCCGACCGGCCAGTGGCAGGTGACGCCGTTCATGAATCCGCAGGCGCTCGAGCCGCTGAAGCTGTACTTCGACGCGTCGGGCCGGAACGACGGCAATTCGACGGCGGTCATCCTCGAGACGAAGGACGGCGTGACGACCGAGATTCGCAAGGAGCCGGACGGCTCGTTCCGGGTCACGCGGCGCGACGCCAGCGGCGGCTCAAAGGAAGCCAAGACCAGGAAGTATCCGAACGCCAAGGCGTTTCGCGAGGCCGACCCGGAGGCGTACAAGCTTTACGCGCGCGTCGGCGCCGGGCAGTCGCACTGGAGCTTCGGCGCGGGCGTGCAGCTCAACGACGAGAAGCTGCGCGCGGCGCTGGAGCAGGCCGAGCGGGCAACGAAGGAGGCCGAGCGCGCCGCGATGCAGGCCCAGGAGCGGGCGTTGCGGGCGTTTGAGGAGCGCGGCGGCGCCATGCGGCGCCGGTTCGCCGGAGGCGATCGGCCCAACGTCCGGTTTGAGACCGATCGCGATGGCGGGATCACCGTGACCACGCGCGGCGACGACGGCGAGCACGTGCAGCACTATGCCTCGGCGAAGGAGCTGAAGGCCAAGCGGCCCAAGCTCTACGAGCGCTACCAGAAAATGAACGCCGACGACGACGCGGACGGCGACGAACCGCGGCGCTAGGCGGCGCGCGTTCCCGGGCGCAACGTGCCCCCCATCGCCGCGGCCGGCAGGCGCGGCTGAAACAGGCTTCCCACTCCACAACGACCGGCGGCCGGCAGGCGCGTGCCTGACGACCCGCCGGTCGTGTGCTGTTGTGAGTTCCGACCGCCCGATTGAGCCAAATTCGGCCGTGGCCTTGATTTCGGCGCCGCGACTACGAGAATAGAAGGGACGGTGTGCGCCGCGGAAGGTTTGCCCGGAGTCGGTGCTGCGGGCAGGTTTCGGTTCGCAACGGCAGGACGGCGAGCATGTCGCGCTATTTCGCGATGATCCCCTCGCAGCAGATGCGGATGGAGCAGCGGCTGACGCCGCAGCTCATCCAGTCGATGGAGATTCTGCAACTGCCGCTGCCGGCGCTCGAGGCGCGGATCCGCGAGGAGCTGTCGTCCAACCCGGTGCTCGAAGAGGCCGAGGCCGAAGCCGCGCCGGCGGCTGACGGCGCCCCGGCCGGCGATGCGACCCGGCACGAGCCCCCCACGACCACCGAGCAGGAAGCCAAGTCGTTCGAGCGGCTGGAACGGCTGGGGCGCGACTATGGGCTGGATTCGGGGGATTCGCCCTATGCCCCGGCGCGCGATCGCGGCGAGCGCGACGCCAAGCTCGACGCGATGGCCAAGACGCCGACGCGCGGCGTATCGCTGCAGGAGTATCTCGAGTCGCAGTGGGCGATGATCGAGGCGTCGGCCGAGGCGAAGCGGGCCGGCATGGCGCTGATCGGCTGGATGGACAACGACGGCTACCTGCGGACCGAGCACGAGCGGACGTCGGCGGCCGAGGCGAACGGAGTGCTGCCGCTGGTCTTTCAGCGAACGCCCGCGGAGTCGCAGGCACTGCTGGAGGAGATTGCGGCGTCGGCCGAGCCGGCGCTGGGCACGCCGGTGCTGGAAGAGGCGCTCGACCTGGTGCAGACGCTCGAGCCGTCGGGCGTGGGGGCGCGCGACCTGACCGAGTGCCTGCTGATTCAGCTCGACGGGCTGCCGGCCGTGCCGCCGCTGACCGATGAGCTGGTCCGCAAGCACCTGATCGACATCGGCAAGAACCGGCTGCCGGCGGTGGCGCGGGCGACCGGCAAGGACATCGAAGAGGTCAAGGAAGCGCTGGCCGTCCTGTCGAAGCTGCACCATCACCCCGGCCTGCTGATCTCATCAAGCGAGGTGCCGACCGTAACGCCGGACATCATCGTCGAGTATGCCGAAGACGGCGACGGGCTGCTGGTTCGGCTGGCGCGGGGCAACAATCCGCGGCTGCGCGTTTCGGGGCAGTATCAGCGCATGCTCGAGCAATGTCGCGAAGACAAGGACGCGCGAGAGTTCCTGCGGAAGCACTTCGAGTCGGCGACGACGCTGATCGACGCGATCCAGTTCCGCCGCGAGCGGCTGCTGCAACTGGCCAAGGTCGTGGTCGAGCGGCAGCGCGAATTCTTCGAGTTCGGCGGGCAGTCGCTGAAGGTGCTGAAGATGCGCGACCTGGCCGAGGAGTTCAGCTGCGACCCGAGTACCATCTCGCGCACGGTGGACGAGAAATACATCCAGTCGCCGCGCGGCATCTACCCGCTGCGAATGTTCTTCACCAGCGGCACCGAGACCCAGTCGGGCGAAGAGGTGAGCTGGGATCGCATCCGCACCAAGGTCAAGGAAATCATCGACGCCGAAGACAAGCGCAACCCGCTGGCCGACGACCAGATCGCCAAGGAGATGTCGACCGTCGGCCTGCCCATCTCTCGCCGGACGGTGGCCAAGTATCGCGCCCAGCTCAACATTCCGTCGGCCCGCGAGCGACAGACATTCTAGCCCGCCGAATTTCGCGCGTGCATCGAACCGACTCGCGTTGATTTCCATGCGCGGCACGGCGGCGGCAGTTCCTTCAGTTGCGCCCGGTCTTCAATGCACGTCCATCGCCGCACGGCTCGCGGTAGGATGGCGCCGTGCATCCGCTGCTGGTGATCGCGGCCGGTCTGTGCCTGTTTGCGGGCCTGCTGGTGGCGCTGCAGGGGCTGCGCGGCCGGCGCGTCGGGCAGACGCCCTACTGCGGCCACTGCGGCTATGACCTGACCGGGCTGCCGCTGGATCGCTGCCCCGAGTGCGGGATGCGGCTGGCGGATCACCTGATCGACATCGGCCGGTACGAGGGGCGGCGGTGGCCGCTGCGAATCGGCGTGGCGCTGCTGGTGCTCGGCGCGGCGCCGTTTCTGATGCGCGGGCTGCGCTGGCTGCTGCGTTAGTCGCAGCACAGCGGGACGCGCGGCCGCGAGCGAGAAATGACCGTGGCGACGCCTCCGACGAGCGAACCGATGGAACTGCTGCAGCGCGTGCCGCTGGTCATCTGGGCGGTGCTGATCGGGTGCGTGCTGATCCTGGCGCGCTACGTCTACCTGCTGATCGGAGCCGCGCGGGCAACCGATCGCTCTGGCGGCGCGGCCGCGGCGCTGGCCGGTCTGCATGCCGCGCTGAAGCGATTCGCCGGCGCGAACGACGGGCAGCTGCCGAAGTCGCTTTCGATCGACGCGGCCGGGCTGCCGTTCGACGCGGCGGGGCTGGTCTATCGCCCGGTCGCGGGCGCGGCCGATGAACGAATGCTGATCGCCCACGAGTCGGCCGCCGGGCAGCGCGTGGTCGAGTTTCCGTTCCTGCGCCCGGCGCGGCACGTGCTGTTCTGGAGCGGGCGTGTGCGGCTGGTGAGCGAGTCGGCCTTCGAGCGACTGATCGAGGCGGACGATGCGTTCCGGGCGCGGCAGGCGCAGGAACCCGCCGCGGCACGCGATCATAAATGATTTACAAATAATATCTTACCGCCGATGACGTGCGGCGGTATGAACCCGGGGCGGGCCGCGGTCGTTATTGACTGAGACGGCGTTGGCCACGCCCTCGGCGCGAGCAACGGGAAATCTGGGAGCTGATCGATGACTCAGCAGGCGATGCATCCGGGAACGGCGGCGAACGTGACGGGCTGGCGGGCGCGCGTGCGGCGACGGCTGATCGCGGCGGCGCGCTGGGCGCTGCCGCTGGTGCCGGTGGTGGTGCTCTGTTTGGCGGTCAAGTCGTCGCTGGCCGACTGGAACGACGTGCCGACCGGGTCGATGAAGCCGACCATTCTGGAAGGCGACCGCATCTTCGTGAACAAGCTGGCGTACGACCTGAAGGTGCCGTTCACGACGTGGCACGTGGCGACCTGGGGCGATCCGCAGCGCGGCGACGTGGTGGTCTTCTTCTCGCCGCACGACGGGACGCGCCTGGTCAAGCGAGTCGTCGGGCTGCCGGGCGACACGATCGAGCTGCGCGACAACCGCGTGCTTGTAAACGGGACATCGCTCGCGTATTCGCCGCCGGACGCCGGCGATCTGCGCCGGCTCGCGCCGGAAGATCGGCCCGGGCGATTGCTGGCGCACGAGCGGCTGGGCAAGCACGATCACCCCATGATGGCGACGCCGACGGCGCCGTCGCCGCGCTGGTTCGGGCCGGTGCGCGTGCCGGCCGATCAGTACTTCGTGATGGGCGACAACCGCGATCAGAGCTACGACTCGCGCTTCTGGGGCGCCGTACCGCGCAGCGCGATTGTCGGTCGGGCGGTGGGGGTTGCCATTTCGCTCGACGCGGCCCACGGCTGGAAGCCGCGCTGGAGCCGGTTCTTCCGGGGGCTTCCGTAGCGCCGCCGACGATCTGCCGCGCGGCTTGTCGAGCGGGCCCGCAATCGCTATCACTGTCGCGCATGGCGCGGGGTGCGCCGCGCGGACGACACCATGCCTGCAACCATCTCCGCCGGCCGGCCGACGTATGCCGGCCTGTTCTGCGTTGCGCTCTCCACGCTGATGTACGAGATCCTGCTGACGCGCATCTTCAGCGTCACGATGTGGTATCACTTCGCGTTCGTCGCGGTGTCGATCGCGATGTTCGGCATGACCCTGGGGGCGGTGCTGGTGCAGGTCGCGCGGCCGCTCTTCCCGCGCGAGCGAACGCGCCGCAGCCTGGCCGGCTCGGCGGCGCTGTTCGGGCTGACGCTGGTCGGTAGCTTCGTCGTGCACCTGCGGATTCCGCCGGGCCCGGGCTCGGGCGTCGCCGGCGTGGCGGCGCTGGTCGGCACCTATGCGCTGATTTCGATTCCGTTCGTGTTCAGCGGAATCTGCGTCTGCCTGTCGTTGACGCGGTTTGGCGGCGAGGTGAGCCGGCTGTATGCCTGCGACCTGGCCGGCGCAGCGGCCGGCTGCCTGCTGCTGACGCCGCTGCTGGAGCGGGCCGACGGGCCGTCGGCGGTGGTGCTGACGGCGGCCGTGGCGCTGACGGGCGCGGCGTGTTATGGCGCGGGCGTCTCGCGGCGATGGTGCAGTGCGGCACTGGCCGGCGCGATCGGGCTGGCGGCCATCGGCAGCGCCAATGCGGCGCTGGGCGAGGCCGGGGCGCGGTGGATCCGGCTGATCTGGGTGAAAGGGGCGCGCGAAGGCACGCCGCGCTATGAACGGTGGAATTCGTTCTCGCGCATCCGCGTGTGGGGCGACGAAACGGTCGCAAGTGAGCCGACCGCGTGGGGGCTGAGCCGAACCTGGCCGACGGGGCGGACGATTCCGCAGCTTTTCCTGAACATCGACGGCACGGCGGGGACCTATCTGACGCGCTTTTCGGGCGACCTGTCGCCGCTGGAATTCATGAAATATGACGTGACGAACGTGGCCCATCACCTGAAGCGCGACGCGCGCGTGCTGGTGGTCGGCGCGGGGGGCGGGCGCGACGTGCTCGCCGGGCTGGCCTTCCGGCAGCGGCACGTCACCGCGGTCGAGATCAACGGTGCCATCCTGGACGCCGTCAACCGCGTCTTCGGCGGGTTCACCGGCCGGCTGAACGAGCGCCCGGATGTCACCTTCGCCCACGACGAGGCCCGCAGCTTTGTCGCGCGATCGGCTGAGCGCTATGACATTCTGCAGATCTCGCTGATCGACACCTGGGCGGCCACGGCGGCGGGCGCGTTCGTGCTGAGTGAAAACGCGCTGTACACCGTCGACGCCTGGGAGACGTTTCTGAGCCACCTGTCGGACGACGGGATCCTCACCGTGTCGCGCTGGTTTCAGCATGGCACGCCGGGCGAGACCTATCGCATCGCGTCGCTGGCCAACGCGGCGCTGCGGCGGCTGGGGGTGCGCGACCCGCGCCGGCACCTGGCGATCGTGCTGTCGCAGCGGCGCGACGCCTCGGCCGACGGGTTGCCGGAGATCGCGACGCTGCTGGTCCGCCGGACGCCGTTTCCGGCCGGCGAGCTGGCGGCGCTCGAGGCGCTGGCGCGGCGGATGGAGTTCGTGCCGCTGCTGACGCCGGACGAGGCGCGCGACGACACGGTGGCGAAGTTCGCATCGACCGACGACCCGGCCGCGCTGGCGGCGCAGTTTCCGATCGACCTGTCGCCGCCGACCGATGATCGGCCGTTCTTTTTCAACATGGCGCGGATGAGCCTGGCGTTTCAGCCGCGGCGCTGGGGGCCGCTGGCGGAGCAGATCAACCTGCGGGCGGTGACCGTGCTGGCGGGGCTGCTCGCGGCGGTGGTGTTGCTGACGGCCGGGCTGGTGGTGGCGCCGGCGCTGGTCGGCGGAGACCGCGGCGCGATCCTGCGGGCCGGGCGAGAGTCGCTCTACTTCGCGGCGATCGGGCTGGGGTTCATGCTGATCGAAATCGCGCAGATGCAGCGGCTGCTGGTGCTGCTCGGTCATCCGACCTACAGCCTGTCGGTGGTGCTCTTTTCGCTGCTGGTGTGCGGCGGAGTCGGCAGCGCGCTGACGACCGGCGTGCCGGCGGCGCGGGCGGCGCGGTCGGCGGCGCGGCGGCTGATGCTGCTGATGGCGACGCTGGCGGTGATCGGGCTGTTGACGCCGCGGCTGGTGGCGGGCTATCAATCGTCGGCCACGGCGTGGCGAATCGTGCTGGCGGTGGCGCTGCTCGCGCCGGCCGGGGTCGGCATGGGAATGGCGTTTCCGCTGGGGCTCAAGGCGGCGCTGGAACAGGCCGGCGACGTGGCGGCGTGGCTCTGGGCGCTGAACGGCGCGCTGTCGGTGGTCGGTTCGGTGCTGGGAGTGGTGATCGCGATGGCCGCCGGAATCTCGGCCACCTGGTGGTGCGGCACGGCCTGCTACGCGCTGGCCTGGCTGCTGTCGAGATCGATGTCGCCCGCGGCGCCGCCCGCCCGAGCCAAGATGCGGCACGGAGCAGTGTGATGGGACCGACGCGAGCGGACTGGTACGCGGATTTCTTCGGTGGCCTGGCGGTCGAGTTCTGGCTGCGAATCGTTCCGCCCGAGGCGACCCGGCAGGAAGCCGACTTCCTCGACCGGGCCCTGGCGCTGGCGCCCGGGGCGCGGGTGCTGGACGTGCCGTGCGGCGGCGGACGGCACGCGGTGGCGCTGGCGCAGCGCGGCTACCGGCTGACCGGCATCGACCGCTCGACCGATTTCCTGGCGGCGGCGCGGCGCGCCGGCGCGGGCGTCGAGCCGGCGATCACCTGGCGACAAGGCGACATGCGCGAACTGCCGGCGGGCGGCGAATTCGACGCGGTGTACTGCTTCGGGAACAGCTTCGGATACCTCGAGCCGGGCGAGACGGAGCGATTCTGCGTCGCGGTCGGCGGCGCGCTGCGCGCCGGCGGGCGGTTCGCGATCGACTATGGCGCGGTCGCTGAATCAGCCTTGTCGACGCTCAAGCCGAGCTTTCGCATCGAGGCGGGCGACATCGTGATGGAGATCGAGAACCACTATCGCGTGCGCGAGAGCTGCCTGGACACGCAGTACACCTTTTCGCGCGGCGAGCAGCGCGAGACCTGCGGCTCCCTTCAGCGGGTCTTCACGGTCGCGCAGGTCGGGCGAATGCTCTCGGACGCGGGGATGGAACTCGAGCATCTGTTCGCCGGGCCGGATGGTCAGGAGTATCGCCTGGGGTCGCAGCGCGGTTTCTTCGTGGCACGGAAATTGTAGAGTAATCCGGCGGACCGGGGCGCGCCGTGCGGATCGCTCGCCAGGCGGGTGCGCGGGCGCAAGTTCTGTGCAGCTCCGGCTTTGCCGCAAGGAGCGGAGCCATGACCGCGCGAACACACATCGAACCGACGACCGTCGCGCGACTGGTCGAAAAGCAGATGCACACCCTGGACCGGCTGCGGGCGTCGAGTCGCCCGGTCACGACCGGCGGCGAGCGCCGGGTGGTGCAGGAGTTTGTCACGCTCTCGCGCCAGCCGGGCAGCGACGGAACAACCGTGGCGCGCCGGCTGGGCGAGCGGCTCGGCTGGCCGGTCTTCGACCGCGAGCTGCTGATGTCGATGGCGGGCGACGACCGGCTGCGGGCGAAGCTGTACGCGGCGCTCGACGAGCGCGACCAGAGCTGGGTCGAGGACATGGCGATCGCGCTGGCGCCGAACGCGGCAACGCGCGACGACTACTTTCGCCAGCTCGGGAAGACCGTGCTCTCGATCGCGCGCGGCAGCCACGCGGTGTTCGTGGGGCGCGGCGCCGATCTGCTGCTGCCGCGCGGCTGCGGACTGCGGGTGCAGATCATCGAGGAGCGATCGCGCCGCGTGGCGGCGTACGCGGCCGAGACGCACCAGAGCGCCGACGAGGCCGCCCGGGCGCTGCGGCGGATCGAGGCCGACCGCGCCGATTTCATCGCGCGCCACTTCCACCGCGACGCCGACGACCGCGAGCGCTTTGACCTGGCCATCAAGCTCGACCCGCTCCAGCCGGACGACGCCGTCGAGCTCATCCTGCTGGCGCTGCGGCGGCGGGGCTGCGTCGAAGGTCCGGCATGACGCCCGGCCGCAGAAGAGTCGCTGCGGCACGATCGGCCCGGCCGGGCTAAAATCCGCACAGGGTCTGCGCGTGCAATCAACCTCTCCCCCGCCTGCGATCACCGACAACGAGCTGGCACGGCTGCGCCATCGCGCCGTGATGCTCTGCATCGTGACGACGCTGACCGTCGCGACGATCGAGGTGTTTCTCGGCGTCGCGTTCCGGCTGGTCAGCGTCACCGCCGAGGGCATTCACACCGCGGCCGACCTGGCCGACTCGCTGGTCGCGCTGGTGCTGGTGCGGCTGGCGTCGCGTCCGGCCGACCGGACTCATCCGTTCGGCCACGGAAAATTCGACAGCCTGGCGGCGATCATCGAGGGGAGCGTGGTGGCGGTGTCGGGCGTCTGGGCCGGCTGGCGCGCCACGGCGGTGCTGCTGGGACTGGCGGTGGCCGACCCGCGTCCCGAGCCGATCACGCTGGTCTGTATGGGCGCGGCGAGCGTGATCTACGTGGTCGTGTCGCGCCGCGTGATGCGGCTGGCGCGGCAGACGCACTCGCCGGCCGTTTTCGCAGAGGCGATGCACCTGCGGACGCACATCTACATCACGCTGGGGTTGCTGGCGGCGCTGGCGGTGTCGCGGGCGGGGCTGAAGTGGGGCTGGAGCTTTGCGACGCGCGTCGACTCGGTCACGGCGCTGGTGCTGGGCACCTATCTCATCACGGTCGGCTGGCGGATCATCGTGCCGGGCTATCGGCAACTGATGGACGCGGCGCTGCCGGACGACGAGGTCGCACGGATCACCGCCGCGCTCGAGGCATTCCGCTCCGAGTTCGTGGAGGTGCACGGCATGCGGACGCGCCGCAGCGGCACCGACCGGCATGTCGACATTCACCTGGTGGTCGATGCCGACACCACGGTGCGCGATGCGCACGCCTTGTCGCACCGCATTGAGGCGGCCCTCACCACGGCCCTGCCCAGCACGCGGCTGCTGGTGCACATCGAGCCGGCCGACGGCCAGCTGCTCGAGGAGTATTCGACGCGCAATCGGGTCGGCGCGGTCTTCACGCCGAGCGAAAACCCGCACGAGCGGGAAGCGGCCCACGGCGAAATGGCGGCGCGGCCGGGCGAGCGCTGAGCGCGGTGGCCGCGGCGCGGTGTCGCCGGGCTATTCTCCGTTGGCCGAGTGACACTCGAGGCAGACGCGCGGATTGGTCTTGTACTTCTGAGGATGCCAGGCGGGCAACGGAAAAATGGGGTCGTCGCCGACGTGGCAGAGGATGCAGGCGTCAACCGGCTGGCCGACGTGAGAGTCGCCGCGCTTCGCCAGGATGGCGCGAATCTGGCCGGAGAACCGCGCCCGGCCGCCGGTCAGTCCGCCGGGCTGGTTGACGTCGAGCAGCACTTCGTCGTTGTCCTCGGTGCCATAGGCCTGGACGACGGTGTCGGTCGAGTAGGGGCCGAACGAAAAGAAGCGAACGGGAAACTGGGTCTGCCCGCTGCCGTCGTAGGGCTGAAAGAGGACGCGCCAGTCGCCGCAGCCGCAACTGCCGAGCAGGAACTGGCCGGCCTCTTCGTTGGGCCGCTCGGCGATGCTGTAGCCGCCGAAGTAGGGCCGCAGGTCGCTCAGCCCGCCGATGACCAGTTGCATGTCCGAGCCGGGAGGCGTGATCGGCAGGAAGAGGGTCTGGAGATCCTGGACCAGGCCGCAACCGGCCGTGCAGACGCCCGCCAGCGCCCAGAGTATTCGACGGCGCTTCATTCGAAATCCCCTCGCGCGAGGTCGCTTCTTCCGTAAGAATAATACCCGATTTTCGCCGCGGCTCAACCTTCGCCACTTAGCGCGCCGCGTCGCGGGAGATGACGCGGGCCAGCAGCGCCACCAGCGCCACCAGCAGCAGCGGCACACCCCAGCGCAGCCACGGATAGCGGTGGCGATAAAGTCGCGACAGGTGCAGCAGATAGAGCAACTGCTGGCGAACGGTCAGCTTGGACTTGCCGTGCAGCCGGTCGGCGAACTCGATCGGCACTTCGCGGACGCGCTGGCAGCGGGCCTTCACCAGCAGCTCAAGTCCGATCTTGTATCCGAGCGGGTTGAGCGCGTCGGCCCGCCGCCAGCTGTCGCGGTGCAGCGCGAAGAATCCCGCCATCGGATCGCGGACCGGCGTCAGCGGCCGGGCCAGCAGCGTCGCGACCGCCGAATTAACCCAGCGCAGCCAGCTCCAGTCGCGCTTCGCGGCGCCGGCGACGTAGCGGCTGCCGATGACGAAGTCGGCCTCGCCGGCCAGCAGCGGCGCCAGCAGGTCCGGAATCTTCTCGGGCGGGTGGCTGAGGTCGGCGTCCATGACCAGCAGCCACTCGTGGCGCGCCTCGGCAAAGCCGCGCAGCACGGCGCTCGACAGCCCGCGCTCGCGCGTGCGAACGACCAGGCGCACCGGGCGCGACTGGGCCAGCTCGGCGGCGACTGCCTCGGTGCCGTCGCGGCTGTCGTCGTCCACCAGGATGACCTCGCCGTCGATCGCCGCCCGGTCGAGCGCCGCGAAGATTCGGGCGCACAGCAGGCGCAGGTTCTCCGATTCCCGGAAGGTTGGCACGACGATCGAAACGTGCGTGGGTTCGCGCGCCGACATGCAGCGGGCCGATTGTACGCGCGCCCGGCGCCGCCGGAAACCGCTTTCGCGCGATTCGTCCCGCGGATCGAGCGGCGGGCGCTCAGCGCTTTCGCAGCACGCTCACGGCAGGCACGCTGCCGCCCAGAATGCGCCGCGCGTTGGCGCCCAGCCAGTCGGCCAGCACGGCCTGGTAGACCGAGCGGAAGTCGATCCCCCAGCGCAGGTCGCCGTTGTCCAGCCGGTCGAGCGGCGGATGGACGCCGATCAGCCCCGCGGCGACGCGCGAGCCGACCAGGAACATTGGCGCGGCGGCGCCGTGGTCGGTGCCCTGCGAGGCATTCTGTTCGACGCGCCGGCCGAACTCCGAGAAGCTCATCACCAGCACGCGATCGAGCTGGCCGGTGCGGCGCAGCTCGGCGACGAAGCCGGTCAGCCCGTCGCCCAGCTCGCGCAGCAGCTGCGTATGACGGCCGGCCTGCTGGGCGTGGGTGTCGAAGCCGCCCAGGGCGACGTAGTAGACGCGCGTCGGCAGCCCGGCGGCGATCATGCGGGCCACCATGGAGAGCTGCTGCGCCAGCCCGGCGCCGCCTTGTCGCGGAAGACGGGGCACGCGCGGCCCGCCGCTGCCGCCGGCCGCATCCTGAATCTCGTGCGCCGAAAGCTGCGCATCCAGCGCCGTGCGGCGGACGTAGTCGAGCGTGGTGAGCGTGGCCGGTGACGACTCGGTCGACTCGAGCAGCGCGGCATGCGCGGCGCGGGCGTGTGCCGAGACGCGGCCCGGCTGCCACGTGAGCTGCGCCGGGCTGGAGAACGCCACCGGGCTGAACGACTCGCCTTCGAGCGTCAGCGGCGCTTCCTGCGTCAGTGCGATCGCCAGCTTGGGGTCGCAGGCAGCGCGGCCGGAGCATTCGCAGTCAAAGTAGCGCCCCAGCCAGCCGCGGTGATTGCGCCCGGCCGGGTCGGCGGTCTCCCAGATCTCGGTGCCGCGGAAGTGCGAGCGATCGGGGTTCGGATAGCCGGCCCCCTGGACGATGGCGAGCAGGCCGTCGTCGTAGAGCTGCTTGAGCCCGGTGGCGGCCGGGTTCAGGCCGAGCTCGTCGGTAAGCTTGAGGGCGTCGCTGCGCGGCACGGCGATCTGCGGGCGGGCGCGGTAATAGGGGTCGGCGCGATAGGGCACGATCGTGTTCAGGCCGTCGTTGCCGCCGGCCAGTTGCAGCACGACCAGCACGCGATGGTCGCGGCGGCCAGCTTTGGCGCGGCGCGGCGTCGCGCCGGGCTCGTCGGCAAATGCCTGCGCGGTGCGCTCGAGAAAGGTCGGCACCGTCGCGGCGGCGCTGAGTAGCGTCAGCCCGCGGTTGACGAACGAACGCCGGGTTGAGACGAGATCATCGGGCATGGTTGGCTCTCGGGCGCCTCTGGCTAGGAAAGCTGGAACTCCGACATGGAGACGATCACCTGCAACAGTTCGCGAATCGCGCCGGCGTTCGAGGCCGCGTCGACGCGCCTGGGGTCCGACAACGACTCCTCCAGCAGCTTCACGAGCCGGTCGCGGCGCTCGGCGGCGATCGGCCGGCCGATCAGTCGCAGGACGAAGTGATCGACCACGGCGACCGGCGAGCCGAGCTTTGCGGCGCGGATCACCGGCATGGGGTCATAGGCCGACTGGGCGGGCGTCGGCTCGACGCCCATCTCGCGGGCCCGTTCGCGCATCTTCGGGCCGACCATCATGCCGCGCAGCGCGGCCGAGGCCTCGGTGCCGCCGATCAGCCGACCGGCCACGTTGTAGCGGTTGTAGAGCGTGGCGGCGTTGATCCACTTCAGGCCGCCGTCCCAGCCCTTGACGTTGGGCGGCTGGAACAAGTCCTGGCCCATCTGGCGCAGGCCGAGGACCATGGCGTCGTAGTCGCGGCTCGGCGTCTCGAGCGCCCGCAGGGTTCCGACCAGCAGTTCGACCGGGCTCTTGACGTGCGCCGCCATGACGCGCGGGCTGTAGAACGCCGGGTGGCTGAACATCGCCCGCAGCACCGGCTTGATCTCGTAGCGGTGCTTCCGCAGCGTCGTCGCGAGCGAGCGCACCACCCCCGGCGGCGGCTCTTCACTGGCGAAAAAGACCCACAGCCGCTGGCACAGGTATTCGGCGGTGCGCGGCTGCGCCAGGATGGTGTCGACGACGTCATCGCCGTTGAGATTGCCGGTCACGCCGAGGAACGTTTTTCGGCCGTAGTCGTGCATGCCCGGGCGGAAGAGGAACTCGCCGCTGCCGCGATCGAGCGACCAGCCGGTGAAGGCGCGGGCCGACTCGCGGATGTCCTGCTCGGTGTAGTGGCCGATGCCGAGCGTGAAGAGCTCCATCAGCTCGCGGGCGTAGTTTTCGTTGGGGTGGTTCTTGTTGTTCTGGGCGCTGTTGAGATAGAGCAGCATGGCCGGGTCGCGGCTGACGGCCAGCAGCAGGTCGCGGAAGTTGCCGGTGGCATGGCGGCGGAAGAGCTCGTTCTGGCGATAGAGCAGGTAGGCGCTTTTGACCTCGCGCGCCCCGCTGGTGAAGTGGCCGTGCCAGAAGAGCGTCATTTTTTCTTCGAGGGGCGCCGCGGACTCGACCATGCGCCGCACCCACCAGCGGCGCAAGACCTGCAACTGGATCTGCTCGGTCTGGTTTCGCTCCATGCGGAGCTGCTGGCGCTCGTCCTCGCTCTTGGCGCGCAGTTCCATGCGGTCGGGCGGTTCGAGGCGCTCGATGGCCGGCGGCGGACCGGACTCGGAGGCGTTCAGCAGCGACTCGACGGCCGCCCGGCGACCCATGTCCACCAGTGCCTGGATCTGCGCCGGGGCGGCGCCGAACCCGGCGCGGGCGGCCAGGTGGGCGGCCTGTGCATAGGTCCACACCCCGGACGACTGGGCTTGACCCGGGCTGGCGCCCGAGGACGCGGCGGCGAAACAAGCGAGGAACAGACGCGGAACTATCAGATTCATCGCAGATCCCGATGCACAGAGCCACTCCGGTCGCGGCTGCGGTGCGGGTAGAGCGCCCAATTCACAAGCGCAACGTCGCCGAGATGACTTTATTGTAGTTTGATTCCGTGTGCTCTCGCACGGCGTCCGGAAAAATGACAATCAGGACACCTTGGAAAGTTCGGATTTTCCCGCTTGTCATCGAGGGCTTCTCACTATAATTCCGTCGCAAGGTCCAGAAGCCGTCGGGTCTGCCCCCGGGGCCGAGTGCCACTTTCAGCCGGCACTTGGGGGCGCGAACGCCGCGGCGCAGAGTCAACTGTCTGAGGGACGATTGCGAGCCGGGAGGGTGCGCTGCGTCAGCGCCCTGGGCCGGGTCAGGGTCCACCATCGGGTGAGGGAATAGGGAATTCGGTCATGCTACGAACCAAGGCAGCATCGTACGCGTTACTGGCGATGTATGAGATTGGTAAGCGCCAGAAGGGCCAGAACGTCGCAAATGGCACCCAGGCCGGCGACATCGCCGAGAAATACAAGCTTCCCAATGCCTATTGCGCCAAGGTCCTCAGCCAGCTCGCCCGCGCGGGCGTGCTGCGCTCCGACCGCGGCCCGCACGGCGGCTTCCGGCTGAATCGCCCGGCCGACAAGATCACGCTTTATGACATCTTCGACAGCGTCGGCGGGCTGATGCCCGAGTCGGGCGTGGCGGCCGTCCCCGGCCTGCCCAACATCGTCCAGAACACGCTCAACCGCACCTACAACGAGGCCGCCACGAAAATGAAGGACCTGCTGCGGCGGACCTGCCTGACCGACGTGGTCGGCTCCAACGGGAAATAGCGGCCCGCGCCCGGATAGCCACCCGCGCGGCCGACCGGCGGACACGCCGGCCGGTCGCGGCCGGTGTGGAACTTCAGGGGGCAGCTATTGGCAGTATTCCCGAACCGCCTCTAGAATCGGGCCGGGACAGGGAATGTCCGCGCCTCGATCGGAGCGCCGGCCTTGAAACGTGCCATGCCGTTGATGCTGCTCGCGACGCTGGCGGGCTGCGTCGAACGAAAACTGACGATCCGCACCGTCCCGGACGGCGCGACCGTCGTATTGAATGATCAGGAGGTCGGCAAGTCGCCGGTCACCGTGCCCTTCACCTGGTACGGCGACTACGACGTTGTCTGCCGGAAGGAGCGTTTCGCGGCCGAGCGCACCCACGTGAAGCTCGACGCCCCGTGGTACGAGCTGCCGGTCGTCGACTTGTTTTCGGAATGCCTGGTGCCGGTCACGATCCGGGATTATCGCGAGCGCACCATCGAATTGCGACCCGAGTCGGTGCCCAGCGCGGCCGAGCTGCTGCAGCGGGCCGGCGAGATGCGCGACCGCGCCCTGGCGCCGGACGGCGCCGGCCCGGCCGTGCGCGGCGCCGCGTCGCAGCCTGGGTCGTAGGCATCATCGGTCCGCGCAGCAGCCGCTGTCCGGCGCAACGCCCGTCGGGTCGGGCGCGCAGTCCAGGAGCCGGTCGAGCTTCGGCCCGCCGCGTCACACACGTCCATGTGCGGAATCTGCGGGATCGTTGATTTTGAACGCGCGGTCGAGACCGGCCTGCTCGAACGGATGAACCGCGCCCTGGTGCATCGCGGCCCGGACGACGCCGGCAGCTTCTGCGACGGCACCGCCGGCCTCGCCATGCGGCGATTGAGCATCATCGATCTGGCGGGCGGACACCAGCCCATCTCCAACGACGACGAATCGCTCTGGATCGTCTTCAACGGCGAAGTCTACAACTACCAGGAACTCCGCGACGAACTGGAACGCCGCGGGCTGAAATTCAAGACCCACAGCGACACCGAGACCGTGCTGCGCGCCTACGAGACCTACGGCGCAGCCTGCCTGCAACGGCTCAACGGAATGTACGCCTTCGCGATCTGGGATGTCCGCCGCCGGCAGCTTTTCGTGGCGCGCGACCGGCTGGGGGTCAAGCCGCTCTACTATGCCCTGCACGGCGGCCGGCTGCGCTTCGCGTCCGAGACCAAGGCGCTGCTCGAGGACGCCAGCCTGCCGCGCGACCTGGACCGCAGCGCCATCGTGGCGTTCGCGAATTTCAACTCGCTGCCCGGCGCGGCGACCATGTTCTCCGTCATTCGCCGCCTGCCGCCCGCCCACTATGCCACGTTCGACGCCTCCGGCCTGCGGATCGAGCGTTACTGGGACGTCGACTACTCCCAGAAGCGCGACTGGAAGATGCCCGAGCTGATGGACGCGGTGGACGCCCTGCTGCGCGACGCCGTGCGACTGCGGATGATCAGCGATGTGCCGCTCGGCGCGTTCTTGTCCGGCGGAATCGACTCGAGCCTGGTGGTCGCCCTGATGGCCGAACAGAGCCGCCACCCGGTCGAGACGTTTTCCATCGGTTACGGCTCGGAAGGCTCGTTCTTCAACGAGCTCGAGTTTTCCGAGGCGGTCGCACAGCACGTGGGCGCCCGGCGCCACACGCTCATCCTCAAGTCGGAAGACCTGCTGGCCAACGTCGATCGCGTGGTGTGGCACCTGGACGAGCCGTGCGGCGACCCGGCGGCCTTCCTCACGCTGGCGCTGAGCGAGTTCACGCGGCGGCGCGTCACGGTGTCGCTCTCGGGCGTGGGCGGCGACGAGCTGTTCGCCGGCTATCGGCGCTACCTCGCCCAGAAGTGGCGCGAACACTACCTGCGCATTCCGGCGCTGGTGCGCAACGGGCTGCTGCGGCCGGTGCTGTCGCTGCTGCCCGAAGACCGGCTCTCGCGCCTGGCGAACTTCAGCCGGCTGGCCAAGAAATTCGCGCGCGACGCCGACGTGGATGCCCGCACCTCCTGGGCGCAGACCGTTTCCTATCTGCCGCAGTATGACGGGCCGATGTTTGCGGGCGACACGCCCGGCGCGGCCCTGTCGCGCTTCGACGCCTTCGACGAGACCTGGGCCCGCGTCGAACGCTGGCCGAACGCAATCGACCAGGTGATGTATGTCGATCTGAAGATGTACCTCGTCGATCAGCTTCTGTTCCTGCAGGACAAGATGAGCATGGCGGCGTCGCTCGAGGCGCGCGAGCCGCTGCTGGACTACCGGCTGGTCGAGCTGGCGGCCTCGATTCCGGCCGGAATGAAGCTCCGCGGGCGCGAACTGAAGGCGATTCTCAAGCGGCTGGCCGCGCGGTACGTTCCGCGGGAGTGCGTTTATCGCGAGAAGAAGGGCTTTGTCGCGCCGGTGGGCGCGTGGTTCAAGGGGCCGCTCCGCGGAGAGCTGGAGGCGGCGCTCTCGCCGGCCCGGGTGCGGCGCCGCGGCATCTACCATCCCGACTACGTGGAGTGGATGAAGCGCGCCTTTTTCGAAGCCGGGCGCGACCTGACCGTCCAGCTCTACCAGGCCTTCATGCTCGAAAAGTGGTTTCAGATGTTCATCGACGGCGACGGCGCGCGCTTCCGCGGAACGACCGCGACCGGCATCCCGGTCTCGCCAGCCAACCCCACGGCAGAACCCCTTGCGCGCCCGAGCTAGCCACCTGCTGCTGATCGTCGCCGTGTCGGCCGGTCTAGCGGGCGCCGCCCAGTCACGCGGCTGGCTGGACCTGACCGAGCTCCGCCACGTCATGCACCTGTCGGCCGGGCTGGGCCTGCTGTGGGCGCTGGCGGCGGCCGTCCGCGGGAACATGGACACGCCCGCGCCGCGCGCCACCTTCGCCGATTCGGCACTGTGCGCGGCACTGGGCGCCGGCGTGACGGCGATCGTCATCGCGGCCCATGCGCTGACCTTCGCGCTGCTCTATCGGCTGGCGAGCGACGAACCGGCCGGCGCGTCGTTGCGGCTCAGCGGCGCGCTGGCGATGGTCGCGCTGCTGGCGGCGATCGGCGCGTGGCGCGTGGCCCGGCCGGAGGCCCATCAGCCCGTCGCACTGCTGCTGGTGGCGGCGCTGCTCCTGGCGTGGGTGAGCCTGGCACTGCCGGCCGAGGCTGAGCGGCTGTGGCCCGCGGCGCGGCCCCGGGCGCTCGACGCGCCGTGGCGCTGGATGGTGCTGCTGTTCGCCACGCAGGCGTGGCTGGTGCTGGGTGCGACGGGGCTGCACGAGCGCGCCGTCCGGAAGCGCGAACAGTCGGCCTGGCCCGACCGTCTGGCGCTGCTGGTCGACCCGCGGCCGAACTGGGCCGAGTTTCACGAGGCCGTCGCGGTCCTGGCGGCCGGCGTTCTGCTGCTGGGCACCTATCAGCTGGTACGCGGCGAACCGCCGCGGAAGATCGACGGCCTGCTCAACTCCGCCGCGGCGCTGGGCGCGGGCGCCGGCTGCTTCCTGCTGGCCCATCGGCGCTGGAGCGCGAACCTGTTCGGCCTCGGCCTGGCGCTGGTGACGCTCGGTACGGCCACGCTCCCGACGCTGCTGGTCTCGTCACGACCGGCCGAGAGCTACGCCATCCGCGCCCCGGCGCTGCTGAACGCGGCGCTGTTCGGGCTCACCTTCATGGCGTTCGTGTGGTTCTGGCTGTCGCGCTTCTGGGGGCAGCAGCTGCACGAGGGCGCGGCCTGGACGACCGCCGGGCGGGCCATTCCCCACGCCTGGCGCGGCGGCTTCCTGATTACGGCATTGGCGACGCTCGTCAGCTACCAGATGGTCTTCTGGCCGAGCTGGCCCAACGTGGTCGCGCCCGACAACCAGCCGCTGCGCTGGCTCGCCGGGCTTGCCGGGCTGGGGCTGCTGACCGTCGTCGCCGGCCAGGCCGCGACCCGCGCCAATTCGACCACCTTGGCGGCGCTGGCGGTGGCCGTGGCCTGCGCCGTTCCGCTGTTTGCGTGGGTCCGCTGGCATGCCTCGCCGCTGCGCGGCTGGATGGGGCAGCACGCGGCGCTGCTCCTGGCGGTCGCGGCGCTGCCGATGCTCGGCCTCTCGCACGTCGCGGTCACCACGCGCTGGCGGGTGTTCTCGCCGCCGCTGTGGCTGCTGGCGATGCTGGTGCTGCCGGCCGGGGCGATGCTGGCCCTGCTGTCGCCCGATCGGGCCGCCAGCGCGTGGATCCGGCCGCTGGTGCTGGCCGCGGTGGGCGGGCTGTATGCCATCGCGGGCGGGCGTCAGCAGCGGCGATTGCTGCTGGCGCTGGCGGCGGTTCTGCTGCTGAGCGCGGCGTTTCTGCTCGTCAAGATGCTCAGCCCAGGTCGCGTCTGACCGCCAACGCCGGTGCGGGAGGTTCTGGCATGCGCGCCATCGTGCAGCGTGTCCGGTCGGCCGCGGTCGACGTCGCGGGAGAATGCGTCGGACGGATCGGTCCGGGCATGCTCGTCTACCTGGGCGTGGCC
Source organism: Phycisphaerae bacterium (assembly GCA_046350375.1). Lineage (GTDB taxonomy): Bacteria > Planctomycetota > Phycisphaerae > UBA1845 > UTPLA1 > JAXMAO01. Next base: position 123,655 of record JAXMAO010000005.1, on the reverse strand, counting down.
GGCGACGACAGCGAGACGGACGCCGACTTTCTGGCCGACAAGGTCCGTCACCTGCGGATCTTCCCCGACGCGGCCGGCAAGATGAACCTCGACGTGGCCGAGGCCGGCGGCGCGGTGCTGGTCGTCAGCAACTTCACGCTGCTGGCCGACTGCCGCGCCGGGCGCCGGCCGGCATTCGACGCGGCGGCGCGCCCGGAGCTGGCCGATCGGCTGTATCAGCATTTCTGCGCCGCGCTGCGGCGGTCGATCGCGGTCGAGACGGGTCAGTTTCGCGCGATGATGCAGGTGTCGGCCGTCAACGACGGACCGATCAACGTCCTGCTCGATTCCAAGCGCGCGTTCTGATGCGCCGCGATCGAGCGGCGGGCGAACGGCGGCGGCGGTCACGTCGCTTAGCGCATCAGCTCCACAGAACCATGCCCGTATCGTAGCGATGGGCCAGGTGCGCGTGCCGCGGGACGACGCGGACCGAGAAGCCGTGCCGGCCGCTGCGCAGGCAGGTGAACCGACCGGCAAAGGTGACGCGGCCGTCCTGGGCGGCGCCGTCGCAGGCCATCGGCTCGCTGCGGCCGTGAAGGATTTGGCCGTGGGCGTCGACGGATCCGTGGAACAGCTCGACGGCGACTTCCTCGGGGCGCACCTGGTCGAGCCGCAGGATGGCGCGAACCTGCATCTGCGCGCCCACGACCGGGTCGGACAGGTCGGGCGTTTCGACCTGCTCGACGCGGACGGCCCCCCAGCGGGCCGACATGCTGGCCTTCCAGGCCGACAGCTCGCGCGCGGCGGCGTAGTTCTCGGCCGACAACGTGGTGGCGCGGCGCGCGGCGGGGACGTACATCTTCTCGACGTATTCCTCGATCATGCGGTGGGTGTTGAACTTCGGGCAGACCGACGACATGGACGCCTTGATCCGCGCGATCCAGCGGCGCGGCAGGCCGTCGGCCGTGCGGTCGAAGAACATGGGCACGATTTCCTTTTCGAGCAGCTCGTAGATGGCCTCGCCTTCGACGTAGTTCTGGTAGTCCGGGTCTTCATACACCTGGCCGTCGCCGATGGCCCAGCCGTTGCCGCCGTCGTAGGCCTCGGGCCACCAGCCGTCGAGCACCGACATGTTCAGCCCGCCGCTGGGGGCGACCTTCATGCCGCTGGTGCCGCTGGCTTCGAGCGGCTTGATGGGGTTGTTGAGCCAGACGTCGCAGCCCTGCACCAGTCGCCGCGCCGTGCCGATGTCGTAGTTTTCGAGAAAGACCAGCCGGCGGCGGAACTCGGACTTGCGCGCGAAGGCGAGGATCTGCTTGATGATTTCCTTGCCCCGCTCGTCGCGCGGATGGGCCTTGCCCGCCATGATGATCTGCACCGGGCGGTCGCGATCGGACAGGAGGCGCAGCAGCCGCTCGGGGTCGCGGAACAGGAGCGCCCCGCGCTTGTACGGCGCGAAGCGCCGCGCGAAGCCGATCGTCAGCCCCTCGGGGTCGAGGCATTCGTCGGCGATCTTGATCTCGGCCGGCGGCGCGCCGCGGCGGCGCAGCTGCTCGCGCAGCTGCCGGCGGGCGAAACTCACCAGTTGCTCGCGCGAGCGCTCGCGGGCGCGGTAGACCTCGGCGTCCGGAATCTCGGCGATCTTGCTCCAGAAGGTGTGATCGGCCGGGCGATCGGCCCACGCCGCGCCCAGGTAGCGGTCGAGCAGCAGCTCCATCTCGCGGCTGATCCAGCTGCGCGTGTGCACACCGTTGGTGATCGACGCGATCGGCACTTCCTCGCGCGGCGATCCGGGCCAGACCGGCTGCCACATCTCGCGCGAGACGCTGCCGTGCAGCTCGCTGACGCCGTTGGCGTTGCCGGCGAGGCGCAATGCCAGCACGGCCATGTTGAACTTCTCGTTGGCGTCGGCGGCGTTGGCCTTGCCGAGCGAGAGAAACTCTTCGAGGTTCAGCCCCACCGAGCGGGCCGTGCGCGTGAAGTACTTCTCGACCAGGTCGCGCTCGAAACGATCGATGCCGGCCGGCACCGGTGTATGCGTGGTGAACACGTGACTCGGGGCGACCGCCTCGCGCGCCTCGCCGAAGTGCAGCCCGTGGCGCTCCATGCAGAGGCGGATGCGCTCGACCGCCAGGAACCCGGCGTGCCCCTCGTTCATGTGGCAGACGGCCGGGTTGATGCCCAGCGACTCGAGCATCCGCACGCCGCCCAGGCCGAGCACGATCTCCTGGCGCATGCGCATCTCGGAGTCGCCGGAATAGAGCCGCTGCGTGATCTCGCGGTCGGCCGGGTCGTTGTCGGGCAGATCGGTGTCGAGCAGGTAAAGCGGAATGCGGCCGACCTGGGCCTTCCAGACGGCGCTTTGCACCGCGCGCGGCCCGACCTCGAGCCGGACGACGAACTGCCGGTCGCCGTTGCGGTTCACGCGCGTCAGCGGCGCCTGGTAGTAGTCGAGGGCCGGATACTCCTCGAGCTGCATGCCGTCGTGCGCCAGGCGCTGCTGAAAGTAGCCATTGCGATAGAGCAGCCCGATGCCCACCAGCGGCAGCCCCAGGTCGCTGGCGCTCTTGAGGTGGTCGCCCGCCAGCACGCCCAGGCCGCCGGAGTAGACCGGCAGACACTCGTGAATGCCGAACTCCATCGAGAAGTAGGCGATCGTGGCGCCGCTCAGCTCGGGGTGGTGCTCCTCGAACCACATCTTGCGATGCGTGTAGGCATGCAGCCGGTCGAGCACGCGGTCGAGGTGCGCCAGGTAGGCCGAATCGGCCGCGACCTGTTCGAGCCGTTTCTGGCCCAGCAGCGACAGCAGCTTGACCGGGTTGTGGCCGACGGCTTCCCACAGGTCGGCATCGAGCTCGCGGAAGAGCTCCATCGCGTCGCTGTTCCAGCTCCACCACAGGTTGAAGGCCAGGTCGCGCAGCCGCTGCAACGGCTGCGGAAGCGAGGGAGCCACGGTGAAAGTTCGAACTTGCATCATCAGCGCAACGCCTCCGGCGCGCCGGCGCGCATTGCCAAGTCCCCCCTCGCGACCGCGCGCCCGTAGCGTCGCGCCGCGCGCGACCAGCGTCAAGGCGCCGGGCGCGGCAATTGCACAGCCCTTGCAAATGGTCCGGTCGGGCGGGATTCTCGTGGCGCCATGACGGAAACTCCGCCCCAGCCTCACGATCGACCGCTGCCGGCCGTCCCCGCGCGCTGGCGCTGGAGCGGCGCGCTGCGGGCGGCCGCACGACTGCTCTTCCGCGGGCCGGCGACGCGCGAGCCGCCCGGCGTGGCGGCCGCCATGACCGCGCTGGTGGTGCCGCTCGGCCTGCTCGTCGGGTTGGCGTGGCTGGGCGTGTTCCGCGCCACGTGGCGCGTTTACGGCGAGGTCGACGGGCTGCGCGTCATTCCGGCGCTGGCTGTCGTGCTGCTCGAGGCGCTGATCTCGGGGCGCTACCTGCTCCTGTCGGCCGCGCAGGTCGCCGACCTCCTGCACGCCCAGGCGAACGGCCGGGACGCCGAACCGAGCCTCGCCGCGCCCGACGCCACGCCGGGCTGGCATGGCACGCTCATCCTCGGGCTGCTGCTGCTGGCGTTCTGGGCGCTGCTGGTGAGCGTGCCGGTGGTCAATCCGTGGTGGCCCGAGCCGGAGGACTGGCGCTCCAAATTCAACTGGCTCTACCCGCGGCCGATCTACCGCCACCTGTTGCTCGCGCCGCTGTGGGGACGCTGGGGCGTGCTGCTGGCGGCCTGCCTCGGGCGGACGGCGCGGCGGACCGACGCCACCACGCAGGCCTTCTGCCGCGCCGCCAGCCCGGCGCGGCTGCTGCGACACTCGATCCTGCCGGTGTCGCTCACCTGCATCTACTTCAGCCGCGAGCGCAACTTCCTGATCGGCGCGGTCATCGGCCTGGCGGTGCTGGCGTGCAGCTATCTGGCGAGCGTGACGCTGGCGCGGCGGCTGGGCGGGCAGTCGCGAACCACGCTGCTGGCGACCGGACAGATCGCACAACTGGCCTTCCTGGCGCTCTACCGCGCCATGTGGAAGACCATCTACGCCCAATAGCCCGCTCCGGACGACCGACGTGCAGACGGGTCCCTCCAACGCCGGCACACCGCCTCGGCGACCGCCGACACCGGCGCCCCTGATGGCGCCGGCCGTCGGGCTGATCGCCGGCATCGCGATCGACGACGCCGTCGCCGTTCCGGCTGCGGCGCTGGTCGTGCCGCTGGTTGCTGCCACGGCGCTGCTGGCGATCGGGCGCAGACGACCGCGCGTGCGGGTCGTCGCGGTCGGGGTGGCGTTCGCCGCGCTGGGGGCGGCCAGGCACGACCTGGCGGCGCGCCACTGGCCGACCGACCACGTCGCGCGGTTCGCCGGCGATGCGCCGATCCTGGCGACTGTTCGTGGAGTGATCCGCGAGCTGCCGGTCGTCTGGCGGCCCGACGCCAGCCAGCACGACCGCCCCGGCTATGCCCTCGAGCCGCGAACCACCTTCGTGCTCGATGCCGCCGAGCTGATCGACGCCGCCGGGCAGCGCTACCCCGCCAGCGGCCTTGTCGCCGTCTCGGCCCGCGGCGCGTTCGACCGGCTCGCGCCCGGCGACGCCGTGCGGGCGTTCGGCTGGCTGGCGCGCGTCCGCGGGCCGGCCAACCCGGGCGAGTATGACCGCCGCCGCGCGGCCGCCCGCGACGGCGTGCTGGTCTCGCTGGCGGTCAACACCGCCGCGCTGGCGGTCGATCCGGCCGCGCACCGGCCCGGCTGCGCGGCTGGGCCGGACGACTGCGGGCCCGGCTGGCGGCGACGCTGCGCGCCAGCGGATCGAGCGCCATCGACGACTCGCTCGGCTCGCTGCTCGACGCGCTGGTGCTGGCGCGGCGCAGCCAGGTCGACCGCACGATCGACGACGCCTTCCGCCAGACCGGCAACACGCACCTGCTGGCCGCCAGCGGGCTGAACGTGGCGTGGCTGGTCGGACTGGTGTGGCTGATCGCAGCCGCGCTGCGCGTCGACTACCGCCGGCGGGCGCTGATCGCGGCGGCGGTGGTGGGTGTCTACTGGATCGTCGTCGAGCCGAACCCGCCCATTCTGCGCGCCGTGCTGGTGAGCCTGCTGGCGCTCGCGGCGACGCTGCTGGGCCGGCGACTGTGTGCACTGAACTGGCTGGCGGCGGCCGCCATCGCGCTGCTGCTGAGCAACCCCGGCGTGCTCTTTTCGGCCAGCTTCCAGTTCAGCTTCGGCGTGGTGCTCGGGCTGACGCAGCTCGCGCCGCGTGTGCTGGCGCTGGGCGCGGCCGCGTGGCGCGCGCTCGCCGGACGGGCGCCGTTCCCCGACGACGCGCTCGACGGCTGGACGGCTCCGACGCTCCGCGCGGGCGGATCGCCCTGGAGCGCCGCGTGGCGCGCCACGCGCCTGGCGGCGGCGGCCGCGATCACAGCCTGGCTGTGCGGCGCGCCGCTCGCGGTCTACTACTTCCACCAGTTCAGCCCCTGGGCGCCGCTCACCACGCTCTTGCTGGCGCCGCCCACCTGCGTCGTCATGACCGTCGGCTTCGTCAAGCTCTTCCTCGGCGTGCTCGTTCCGCAAAGCGGCGCGGCGACCGGCCCGCTGCTCGACCTGCTGTCGCGCGGGCTGGTGGCGTGGGTGAAGCTGTTGGCCCGCCTGCCGGGCAGCCGCTTTGAACCGCCGGCCGTCTCGCTGGCGTGGGTGTGGGCCTGCTACGCGTTCCTGGCGGCCTGGGCGTGGCTTCCGCGCCCCGCGCCGCACCGCTCGCGCCCGCGCAGCGCCGCGTTCGCGCTGATCGCAATTCTGCTCGCGGCCTGGCCGATGCTGCCGCTCGGCTCTCCGCGCCGGACGGCCAACACCGTCCGCGTCTGGACGCTCTCGATCGGCAACGGCCTGGCGACGGTGATCGAGCTGCCCGGCGGTCGGACGCTGCTGTTCGACTGCGGATCGCGCTCGCCGTACGACGCCGGGCGACAGGTCGTGGTGCCGTTCCTGCGCCAGCGGCACATCCGCCGGATCGACACCGCCTTCGTCTCGCACCCGGACGCCGATCACTTCGGCGCGCTGCTGTCGGTGCACGCGTCGATCCCGATCCGCCGCGTCGTGCTGAACGAGCACTTCGAATCGTTCGCCGCCGACCAGCCCGCGGCGCTGGAATTCCTGGCCGGCTTGCGGGCCGCGGCGATTCCCGTCGAAACGCTCTCGGCCGGCTGGCAGCTGGACCCGCCGGGGGCAGACGTCGACGCGCCGCGCGTGACGGCGCTCTGGCCGCCGCCGCGCGGCGAGTTCCTCCCCGGCGACAACAGCACGTCGACCGTGCTGCGCGTCTCCGTCGCCGGCCGCGCGCTGCTGCTGACCGGCGACATCGACGAGTTTGCCCAGCGGGCCCTGCTCGAGCGACCGGCCGCCGAGCTGGCCTGTGACGCGGTGCTGCTGCCACACCACGGCGGCATGACGGCCCACCTGGGCGAATTCCTCGACGCGACGTGCGCCGGCGTCTGGGTTCGCTCCAGCGGGCAGCACGACGCCGAGACCTTCAACGGCCTGATCGCGCTGTCCGCCGGGCACCGCTACTTCAACACGGCCGACGCCGGCTGCATCACGCTGTCGCTGCGGGCCGACGGCGTGACGGTCGAGCCGTTTGTCGCGCCCGGCGCGGCCGCGCCGCGCTCGACCAGCGCCCCCGCGGCGCGATACAACCCCGTCCGTGGCCGATGACCTGGTGCTGGTGCTGATGCGGCACAAGAGCTACGCGGCGCTGTTCGCCGGCGCGGCGCTGGTCAGCTTCGGGCTGACGCCGGGCTACATCGCGCTGGCGCGGCGGATGGGCTGGGTCGATCGGCCCGGCGGACGCAAGGCACACGCGGCTCCGACGCCGACCATGGGCGGCATGGTTGTCATGGCGACCGTCATCGTCGGGGCGGTTGCGGCCCTGATGCTGCCCAACCGCGTCGGAGACATGGTGCGCGAGCATCGCCCGGCGATCCTGACGGCGCTGGCGTGCAGCACGGTGATGATGCTGGTGGGCATCATCGACGACCGCCGCGGGCTGCGGCCGCGCGTCAAGCTGCTGACGCAGCTCGTGCTGGCGATGGCGGCGTTCATGCTTGGCTTTCGCATCGCGGCCATCACGCTGCCGGCGCTGGGGTCGGTGAATCTGCCGCTGGGGGCGCTCTTCTCGCCGCTGCTGACGATCGTCTGGATCGTGGGCGTCACCAACGCCGTCAACCTGACCGACGGGCTCGACGGGCTGGCGGCAGGCGTCGGATTCGTCGCCGCGGCCGCCAACGCCGCAATCGCCATCTACCTCCAGAACTACTACATGGCGGTCATGATGCTGCTCTTGGCCGGCGCGCTGCTCGGCTTTCTGCCGTGGAACTTTCACCCGGCGCGCGTCTTTCTCGGCGACACCGGCAGCCTGGCGATGGGCATGCTTCTGGCGCTCTGCTCGCTGCACGCGGCCCAGAAGGCGCAGACGGCCGTCATGATCCTCGTGCCGCTGTGCGCCCTGGGCTATCCGATCTTCGACACGCTGCTGGCCGTCGCGCGGCGCACGCTGGCGGGGCAGCCGGTCTTCGGTTCCGACCGCGAGCACATCCACCATCGCATGGAGCGCCGCGCCTATGGCGCGTCGGGCGCCGCCGTGCGAATCTACGTCGCCAGCCTGCTGCTGATTGGGGTCGGCGTCCTGCTGTCGAGCATGAACCACTTCTACGTGGGGCTGGGCATGGCGGCGGCGCTGGCGCTGGCGGCCTTCTGCGTGCGCGTGCTGGGCTATTTCGAGTGGGCCGGCTGGAGCACGCTGGAGCGCGACCGCGACGAGAACCGCGTCCTGCACGCCGCCGCCGATCTGGCGCGGCTGAAGGTCGCCGCGGCGCGATCCCTGCCCGAGCTGCTTGACGGGCTGGGGGCGCTGGCGGGCGAGCTGAACGCCACCGCCGTCGAACTGGAGCACGGCGGCGAGCTGCACCGCTGGAGCCGGCCCGCGGCCGCGCCCATCGGCGACCGCCCCGCCGTCTCGGTGCGGCTGGGCGTCGCCAGCGGCTTCATCGAGCTGATCGCCACCCAGGCGCTTGACCCGCGCGGCTCGGCGCTGTGGGATGAGCTGTGTCGCCGCGCCGGCGCGCGGCTGGAACGCTGGTCGGTCGGACGGCCACCCGGGAGCGCCCACGCGTGAGCGAACGAAACCCCCATATCCTGTTCATCAACGAATTCTACTGGCCCGACGTCTGCGCCAGCGCCGCCGTCTTCACCGATCACCTGCCCAAGATCGCCGCGGCAAGGCCCGACTGGCGCATTTCGGTGCTCACCGGCGACCGCGCCTGGGACGGCCCGCACGTCCGCTGGCCGTCCGAGGAGCGCCACGGCGCCATCGAGGTCCACCGCGTTCGCCACGGGCCGGTCCGCCGCACGCTGCACGCCCGGGCCTACGGCTTCGCCCGCTTTCACCTGGCGGCCGTGCGCCGCGGCCGCGGTCTCGACCGACCCGACGTGGTGGTCGCCACCACCGCGCCGCCGGCCGGCGCCCGCATCGGTCTGGCCGTCTCCCACCATCACCGCTGCCCGATGATCTACAAGGTGTACGACCTGTATCCCGACTGTGCCGAGGCGCTGCAGATCATCCGGCCGGGCGGCTGGGTCGCCGGAAGCTGGGAGCACAGCGACCGCGCCGCCATGCATCAGGCGCAGTCGATCGTCGCCATCAGCCACCGCATGGCCGAGCGGATCGTGCACCACCGCGGCCTCTCGCCCGCGAAGGTCGAGTGCATCCACGACGGCTTCGACGCCGCGCGCCTCGAACAGGCCCAGCCCGACGCCTTCCGCCGCGAGCACCGGCTCGAGGGGCGCTTCGTCGTGCAGTATGCCGGCAACATGGGCCTCAGCCATCCGTTCGACACCATCCTCGGCGCGGCCGCAAAACTCTCGCACCAGCCCGACGTGGCGTTCCAGCTCATCGGGGCCGGGCCGGCCCGCAAGCGCGTCGAAAGCGCACTGCGCGAGCGGCCGCTGCCGGTGCAGTTGCTCGACTATCAGCCGGCCGAGCGGCTGGGCGACCTGCTGGCGTCGGCCGACGTGGGACTGGTTTCGCAGAACCCGGCGATGTCGGAACTGTCGCTGCCTTACAAGGTCTACGGGCTGATGGCGGCCGGGAAGCCGGCGATCTTCATCGGCGACGCGCGGAGCGAGATCGCCGACTGGTACCGCACGCACGACTGCGGCATACACATCGCGCAAGGCGATGTCGACGGGCTGGTCCGCGCCATCCTGCGGATCAAGAACGACCCGCTCGACGCCCGCCGGCTGAGCGACAACGCGCGGCGCGTGTTTGCCGAGCGGTTCGACAGCCGCGTCGCCGTCCGCAAGTGGATCGAGAGCATTGAAGACCTGCTGCCCGGGCGCGAGCACCGCGACCACAGCGGGCAGCTTTTCTAGTTCCGCCCGGGGGTTGCAAACCACCACCCCTTGCCGATGGAATTCCCTCCCGGCGCCGGGAACCCGCCGGCGCTCCCCGCGTATCAGTGGGTGGACGGAATCGCTGCTCTTCTGACGTCGACTGCACGTCGATCGCATCCGGGTCTGCCGGAGCCGCGATTGACCGTTCATGCCAATTCTCCGCGGAGGCACGTTCATGAAGGCATTTACGCTTCTGATCTCCCTCTCGGTGGCCCTGTGGGGTGGATGCCAGCCCGCCCAGAAGGACTCGCAAACCAAGGCTCCCGAAGTCTCGCCCCTCAGTCCGCCGCCGAAAAGCGGTGGCGCAACCGGCCCGCGCATCAGTGGGCCGTTCGTGCACGAAAACCTCGCGGTCTTCCTCGTGCACGGACCGGACACGCTCACCGGACAGTGCTACCTCACTCTGAACGAGGCGCTGGTCCAGAAGAAACTCCTCGTCCACGAGACCGGGCAGGTGAACGAGCTGTTCGTAGAGAATGTCTCCGACGAAGAGGTCTTCATTCAGGCCGGCGACATTGTCCGCGGCGGAAAGCAGGACCGGATGCTGGGCACCGACTTCATCGTCGAGGCCCACTCCGGAAGGCTGCCGATCGAGTCCTATTGCGTCGAGCACGGCCGCTGGCAGCGGCGCGGAGCCGAATCGGACGCGGCCTTCGCCAGTTCAGGCAACTACGCACCGTCGAATTCCCTCAAGCTGGCCGCCAAGCAATTCAGAAATCAACAGGCGGTCTGGAACAGCGTCGCCGAATCTCAGGCGCGGCTGGCGGCGAGCGTGGGCGTGTCTGTTGCGGCCACAACGTCGCCAACCAGCCTCGAGCTGACCCTCAACCATGCCGCGATTCAGCACAGCCGGGCGGATTACCTCAAGGCGCTGTCGGGGCTCGCCGAGAGCGAGCCAGACGTTCTGGGCGCGGTGATTGCCATCAACGGTCGCCTCTCGAGCGCCGACGTCTACGGCGCGCATGCGCTGTTCGCGAAACTGTGGCCCAGGCTGCTCGAGTCGGCCGCCGTGGAGGCGCTGGCCGCGGCCACGCGTGCCGACGCCAAGCGTGTCGCGAATCTGTCGAGCGACGAGGTGCGGGCGTTCCTGGCGCGTTCGAGTGGCGCCCGCGCCGAGCACCGCACCATTTCACGCCGCGTCGAGATGATCGTCATTGACTTGAACGAGCGCGTGCTCTTCGACACGCTGGACACCAAGGCCAGAACGGTATTTGTTCATAGCAACTGCCTGCTGAAAGAGTCGTCGTCGGCCCCACCAGAGCGCGGCGCCGTCGACTTTGCGGTACAGCGCCAGCCCCCGCAGGCCAACGGTCCGTAGAACGGCAGGGCAGCGAACCGCGCTCGACGCGGCTCATCCCAGCCCGCGGTCAATCCGGGCCCGTCAGCAACGCCGCCACGAGCGCGCCGACATCGCGATCGTCGACCGCGCCGTCGTCGTTCAGGTCACAGGCCGGGCACGGCAGCGGCGAACGCTGCGCCGCAAGGAACGCCTGGACGTCGTCGCCGCGCACCCGCCCGTCGCCGTTCACGTCGCCTGCGACCAGCGGCCGACCGCCGAAGCAGTAGGCCCGTCCTTCGCCCAGCTCCGGAAACGACGCCAGCCATGCCCCGATTGCCAGGTCCGCGCGGCCGTCGCCGTTCACGTCGCCCGCGCCGGCGATCCGCTCCCCGAAGCGACTGCCGGACTGATCGCCCGCCACGAACCACCGCGGCGTCACACTCCAGTCCGCCGGCGCGCCCGCGATACAACGCCATCGCGCCCTGGCTGACCAGGTCGACATCGCAATACGGGCGCCGGCCGCGACGTCGTTGAACCCGTCGCCGTCGAAATCGCCCACGCCCGCAACGCTTGTCCCCAGGTTGGCCCAAAGCTGACCGCCGTCGGCAAACCAGACCGGCTGCGTCGACAGGCCGCCGGCGCCGCCGCGGAAAAGATAGACGCGCCCTTCGTCGGTGGCCACCTGGTCGCGCAGCGGGGCGCCGATCACCACGTCGCGGTATCCGTCGCCATCCACGTCTCCCGCGCCTGCCACGCTCGCTCCGAACTGCGCGCCGGCCTGGTCGCCCGACAGCGTCCAGGCCGGAACCGCCGACAGCCCGCCCGGTCCGCCGCGATAGACGCGAACCTCGCCGGCATCGACCAGCGGCGAGTCTCTCCGCGGCGCTCCGATCAGCACGTCGGCATATCCGTCGCCGTCCAGGTCGCCGGCCGCGGCCAGCGCCGTGCCGAAGCCTGCGCCGCTCTCGCTGCCGTCGGCCCACCAGACCGGCTGCGTCGCCGGGCCGCCGCGCCCGCCGAGATAGAGCCACACGCGACCGACGTCGACCGGTCCGCTGTCGAAGCTCGGTGCGGCCACCAGCAGGTCGGTGTAGCCATCGGCGTTCACGTCGCCGGCGCCCGAGACCACCGCGCCGAGCAGCGCGCCGGCCTGAGTGCCGACGGTCGTCCACGCCGGTTGCGTCGCCAGGCCGCGCGCCGAGCCCAGGTAGAGATACGCCGCCCCGACGAACGACGCTGCGCCGCTGAACTGCCGCGCTCCGATCAACACGTCGTCATAGCCGTCGCGATTCACATCGCCGACGCCCGCCACGCTATAGCCGAAATTCGCGTACGGCTGCGCGTGCTCGATGAACCAGTCGGGCGTCGCCGACAGCCCTGCCGCCGATCCGTGAAAGACATACGCCCGCCCCTCGTTCGAGAAGCCGCCGTTGTACTCGTACGCGCCAACGACCAGGTCGGCAAGGCCGTCGCCATTCACATCGCCCGCGCCGGCCAGTGCCGTTCCGAGATAGGCGTTGGGCTGGTTCGGCTCGAACATCCACGGACCGCCGGCCTGGGCCGCTGCGCCGGCGAACGACGCGATCAACAGGAATGCAGTCACGCGAAAGACAACTCGCCGCACGACGTGGATATTCCTGACCGGCGGGACGGCTGCCGGCGCGGCCGCCGACAACGGTCCTGCGCCGGCGGGCCTACCTGCGGCGCGGTGGGCGACGCACTGTGGAACTCGGTCGTCGTGAAGTGAACAGCGCGACGAATCGCAAGCGTTACCGCGCGCGATACGCCGCCATCAGCCGATCGCGCACCTGGGCCACCGTGGCGCGGCCCGAGGTCAGCTCCGCATCCCAGTCGGGCGGCGGCGCGTCGGGCAGGTTGGCCAGCTTCAGGTCGGCCACGCCGTCGAACACCCGGTCGGCCGCCCCGAAGCCGGGATCGCCGGGCTGCTTGTCGCTCATCACCACGCCGTCCCACGCGGCGCGCGCGCGCCACGGTGTTGCGATCGGCCGTGGCGAGCACGCCCGGCCGGCGCGACTCATCCATCACCAGCGTATCGACCCGCAGGAACAGGTTGTCCGTCACCGTGGCCGCGACCGGCTCGCGCGCCAGCACGTTGAAGCGAATCGCCTGCGACGTGGCGCCCAGCCCGTCAAAGACGTTGCCGCGAATGGTCAGGTCGCGAACCGGCTCGGGCGCCGCGCCGCCGCGGGCCGGGCGGGCCGCCTGGGTCGCCAGCAGCGCATACGCCGGCCCGATCAGCAGGTTTCCTTGAAACTCGGCGCGGCCGGGCAGCTCTGCGACGAGGTAGTGCGTGCGGGCGTTCCTGCCGACGGCGCTGCGCAGCCGCGCCGCGCCGACCAGCACGTTGTCGCGCATGCGGCGCGTCCCTTCGAGCACGACATAGGAACCGCCGCGCAGCACGTTGCCCTGCACCAGCGCCTCCGGGTCGCGCGACCGGAAGCAGTAGCCGCCGTCGTCGGCCTCGGTGGTATTGTGGATGTAGTTGCCGACCACCTCGACCGGCGGCGACGACGCCGCGTTGATCGCCAGCGCCGTGCGCGGGCCGACCAGCCGGTTGTCGGTGAACGACGCCCCGACCGCCTGGATTTCGACCACGCCGGAGAACTGGTTCGACCGCACCGCCAGCGCCCCGCTGCCGCCGCCGGCGAGCTCGAGGCTGACCGCGTCGGGCCCTGGCTCGAAAACGCACTGGAGCAGTTCGCCGCGGGCGCGGGCGGCCGCCCGCACCGTCAGCCGCGCACAGCCGCGGAACCGGCAGCCCTTGACGTTCAGTCCCGACTTGGCCCCATCCAGCACGATCGTGATCGCCGGCTGAAAGTAGCCGTCGGTCGAGCGCGGCATCGAAGGGTCGGGCTTGGCCGCGGTGCGATAGCCCAGGTCGTGAAACTCGACGTCGTGCCAGTCAAGCGCGTCGCCCGAGCCGACGTGCACCATCAGGCAGCCGGCGTGCAGCGCCTCGCGCGAGCGGACCACGATCGGCTGGCCGGCGGTGCCGAGCAGCAGCAGGCGCCCCGGCTGGCCCGGCGCGCCGACCGTCAGGCGCGGGTGCGGCTCGCCCGTGCCGGCGGCAAACTCGATGCTCGTGCCCGGCTGAACCGTGATCGTCGCCCCCACGATCGACGTGTCGCCGGTGATCCGGACGTGGCCGGCCCAGCTCGCGTCGGCGGCAACGGCCCCGGAGACGCGCAGCGGCTCGGCCTCGCCACGTGCGGCAGTGGCTGCCAGCAGCAGCGACATCAGGGCGACCGCACCGCGCATCTCAGCTTCGAAGCTCCAGCCCCAGGCGCGACAGCCGCTCGGTCATCGCGGAGCGGAACTGCTGCACGTCGTCGTCCGACAGAGTCCGGTCGGCCCCCAGCTCGGCGCGAACGGTGAAGCTCCGCTGGCCCGCCGGCACGCGACCGCCCTCGAAACAGTCGACGAAGTTGATCCGCCGCAGCAGCGGGTGATCGAACTGCGCCAGGTCGGCCGAGATCTGCGACCAGCGGCGCCGCGCGTCGGCCAGGAAGCTGAAATCGACCCGCACCGGCGGCGCGCCCGGAATGGGCGACAGCCGGTCGGCCCGCGCCAGCCCCGACTCCAGCCCGGTGAGCGAGAGCTCGGCCAGCGCCACCGACCAGCTCCGCAACCGCTCGTCGATCCGCTGCCGGCTGGCGAGCGACCAGAGCGTCAGTCGGCCGATGCTGGCCGCGGCTGCGTCGGACATGGCGAGGTGCACCGCGGCCGTGCGCGTCGCATCTTCCCACGGCGCGGCCGGCGGCGACTCCTCGTAGCGCACCGCGGCGTTGAGCACCTGCCGGGCCCAGCGCTCCAGCGCGTCCTTCAGGTCGTTCCACACCGCGTCGGCCTGCGACGCGCCGCTCCGCGCCGCCGCCAGCCCCACGCGCCGCTCCTGCGAGCGCTCGACCGCGTCGTTCCCGGGCGAAAACACCGAGCCGATTTCGGCCAGCGAGAAGCGCGGCCAGTGATGCCGGTTGCGCTCGACAAACGCCAGCAGCCCCGGCATCAGCGTCCGCCGCAGCCGCGCCGAACCGGCCGCCGCCGGATTGCGCAGCACGATGCACGCGCCCGGCTCGAAACCGAGCCGGTCGATCCAGGCGTCGTCGTACCAGATGTAGTCGTGCACCTCGGCGAACGGCCCGGAGCGGCAGAGCGTTTCCAGCGTGACGCGTTCGAGGCGCAGCGCCGGCGCCTGGCCGACATAGCGCGTCGTGACCGCCGGCAGCGTTGACTCGATCGTCCCATAGCCGACGCACCGGGCGATCTCCTCGACCAGATCGATCTCCAGGCTGATGTCCTTGGTGGCGCGAAACGTCGGCGGCGTGACGCGCAGCGCGTCCGGGCCGTTGGCCGGCTGAACGTTGAACTCGAGCGACCGCAGCAGCCGAGTCATCTCGCCGGTCGGAATCTCCTTGCCGATCGTCCGCCGCGTGGCCGCCGCGTCGAGCGCGATCGCCTGCACGCGCAGCGGCCGCGGAAACGAATCGCTCAGCCGGCTGCCGAACGACAGGCCGGGCAGCTCGCGCCGCGCGAGAAAGACGAACCGCGCGATGCCGGTCAGCGCCAGCGCCGGGTCGAGCGACTTCTCGAACCGCGCGCTGGCCTCGGTGCGCAGCGCCAGCGCAGCCGAGGCGCGGCGAATCGTCGCGGCGTCGAAGTTGGCCGACTCGAGCAGCACCGCCGTGGTGCGGGCCGAGACCTCGGTCTCGGCGCCGCCCATGATGCCGGCGATCGCGACGCTCTTGCGATTCGACTGGATCATGAGCGTGTTGGCCGGCAGCACGCGCTCGACGCCGTCGAGCGTGCGGAAGCGCTCGGACGGCGCAGCCAGCGCGACCTCGATCTTGGACAGCCGCTCGGCGTCGAAGGCGTGCATCGGCTGACCGATCTCGAGCATGACGTAGTTCGTCAGGTCGACCAGCAGCCCGAGCGGGCGCATGCCGCAGCGCGCCAGCCGCACCTGCATGACGCCCGGCGCGGCGCGGTCGGCCAGCCCGCGCATCACCAGCGCGGCATACCGCGGACAGCGGTCGGCGTCGTCGATGACGATCGGAACGGCCGCCGCGGCGGGGTCGCCCAGTTCGGCGGTCGGCGTGACCGGCAGCGGTCGCAACGGCTTTCCGAACATGGCTGCCAGCTCGCGCGCCATGCCATAGTGGCCCCACAGGTCGGGCCGATGGGTGATCGACTTGTTGTCGATCTCGATGACCCAGTCGTCCTGCTCGGCCGCGTCGAGCGCCGCGCCCGGCGGCAGGCGCATGCCGGCCGGCCAGGCGGTGTGGTGCTCGACCCCTTCGACCTCGGCGGTGGTCACGGTGACGCGCTCGGCCAGCAGACGCGGGTCGAGATCGCGCGGCAGTTCGACGAACTCACGCAGCCAGTTCAGCGAAAGCAGCACGGGGCATGAAATACCCGTGAAAGGCGGGCGCGGCAAGCCTGTCCGCCGCGCGCGGGACCATCAATGGGCGCGGAGCGGACTGGGGCGGATCGAACTGATGCCAGTGAAAGAGCCCGACTAGCGCCGCGCCGCGCGCCGCCGGACAAGCGCCGCGCCGCACAGCGCCAGCAGCGCCGTCGCCGGCTCGGGCAGGACGCGGACGCGATCGAGGCCGAAGTCGCCGATGATGGAATCGGGAACCTGCGAGTAGGGCGCCAGGTCGTGCCGGATGAGCAGCCGATCGGTGAGTGCCAGGGCATCGGCAAACGAATCGGATCCCTGGATCTGCACCCAGTCGGACGGGTTCGAAAAATCGATCGTGTACTGCTGCCACTGGTGCAGCGGCGGCGAGATGCCGTTGATGTTCATCCAGACGTTGACCTGCGCCACGCCGATCGCCATGTGGATCGAGAGCGGGTCGTCGGCGCCGGTGTCGTTCAGCCAGAATTCGTAGCCGGTGACGCCATCGGCAATGAGCGAGCCGGTGAAGAGCGGATCGGCCGAGGTGGCGCCGAGGTTGCCGGCGAACAGGTCGCGAAAGGGCTCGGCATAGCCGTCGCCCGCGCCGCCGACGCCGCCGGACGAAACCCAGCGAATCGACTGGCTGAAGAACCCGCCCAACCCGGTTGAAAAGTCCTCGATCGAGCCGGGCAGCGCAGCGAACGAGCTAGACGCCGCCGAAAGAAGCGCACCTGCAGCCAGGGCGCTGAAAAGTCTCCGCATGCTTCCGTCCTCCTCGTTGCCGAATGATATCCGCCCGAGGGGGGGCTTTGCAACCCGCGACTGGAGCCGCCGGCCGGGCTTCCTATAATGGCCGTCCAACCGGCCGAGCGCCGGCCGGCTGCGGAAAAACCGCCGTGAATTATCCCGCGCTCGACATCCCCACGCTCGGCGGTGGATTCCTCATCGCATCGATCGCCATTCTGCACGTCTTCATCGCCCACTTCGCCGTCGGCGCGGGGCTCTTCACGGCCGCCTGCGAAACCGCCGCCCGGCGCCGCGGCGACGCCCTGCTCCTGCGATTCCTGCGCGACCACAGCCGCGTGCTGGTGCTGCTGGCGTTCGTGCTGGGCGCGGCCAGCGGGGCGGGCGTCTGGTTCTCCATCGCCGTCGTCGCGCCGCGCGCCACCAGCCTGCTCATTCACAACTTCGTCTTCGCCTGGGCGATCGAGTGGGTCTTCTTCGCGATCGAGATCACCGCCGGCTACGTCTATTACGCCTCGTGGGACCGGCTCGCGCCGAGCCGGCACGTCGCGGTCGGCTGGATCTACGCCGCCGCCGCCTGGCTCAGCCTGTTCGCCATCAACGGCATCATCACCTTCATGCTCACCCCGGGCCGCTGGCTCGAACGCCGCGCCGCCGACGACTGGAGCGGCGCCTTTTTCTCCGGATTCTTCAACCCCACCTTCTGGCCGAGCCTGCTGCTGCGAACGCTGTCGTGCCTGGCGCTGGCCGGGCTGTTCGTCTGCGTCATCGTCAACCTCGCGCCCGGCTACGGCCGCGAAGAGCGCAAGCGCGTCATCCGCGCGGCGCTCTACTTCGTCGCGCCGATCGTGCTGATGGTCCCGGCCGCGCTGTGGTATTTCGGCCACGTACCGGCCTTCGCGCGGCAGCTGGTCGCCGGCGGGGCCGCGGCCATGAGCCTGTTCCTCGTTTTCGGCGTGGTGTGCAGCGTGCTCATCTCGGCTTATGCGCTGGCGCTCATTCGCACCCGCGGCTATCTGAGCCTGACCAGCTCGGTCCTGCTGCTCGCGATGGCATTCGTCGCCACGGGCACGATGGAATACGTCCGCGAAGGCATCCGCAAGCCCTACGTCGTCCGCGGATACCTCTGGTCCAACGGCGTCGCCAATCGACCCGCCGAGTTCACCCCCATCAACCGCGACGGGCTGCTCGCCCACGCTCCGTGGCACGCCCTGCGCGCCGGCGGCGCCGCGCTCGACTCGGTCCAGCGTGGCGAGATTCTTTTTCGCGCCCAGTGCGCCGCCTGCCACACCGTCGACGGCCTGAACGGCGTGGCGCCGCTGGTTTACGGCTGGCGGCGCGACTGGATCCGCCAGTGCCTCGACCACCTCGACGAGCTCAAGGGATACATGCCCCCCTGCCTCGGCACGCCGGCCGAACGCGACGCGCTGGCCGATTGGCTCTTCCAGCTCAACCCGGCCCACCGCGGCGACGACGCGCCCGATCTGCCGGTCGCCAGCGCCGCCGCGCCGCGCCGCGCACGGCTTGAACCCGGCGCAGTGGAGGCTCAACCATGATGTCCGCCCCGCTGCTGGCCGATGCCGAGCTGGTTCCTCCGCTGGACGAATTCGGCCTGCCGGGGCCGGTGTGGCTCTTTCGCGCGCTGCTGCTGGTCACCTTCGCCGCGCACGTCGTCTTCATGAACTTCGCGCTGGGGGCCGGCGTGCTGATTCCGGCCATCTGGCGACTCGGCCGGCGCGGCGACCGACCCGAGGCGATCGAACTGGCGCTCTGCCTCACCGGCGCCTGGCCGATCGCCGTCTCGTTCACCATTACGAGCGGCGTTGCCGTCCTGCTCTTCACGCAGGTGCTCTACGGCCACGTCTTCTACACCGCCAACATTCTCATGGGCTGGCGCTGGCTGGCGCTGGTCGCCTACCTCGTCGTCGGCTTCTACGCCGTCTACGGCCTGAAGCGCGCCCTGCACCGGCAGCACGTCGCCGTGGGCATGGCGCTCTGCGTGCTGGCGCTGGCCTGCTTTCTCTCGGCCGCGCACGCCTTCAACAACAATGCAATCCTCTCGCTGCGACCCGGACTGTGGCGCGATATCGCCACCGGCCAGCGCCACCCCTACGCCAGCGACCCGATGTGGGTGCCGCGCTACCTGCACACGATCATCGGGTCGCTCGCCGTCTCGGGCCTGTGGATGGTGGCGCTGGGTCGCGGCAGCCGATCGCTGGGCGACGCGGCACGGCGCCTGGCCGGCAGCGCCGGGCTTCGCGTCACGCTCTGGGCGACCGTGGCGCAGGTGCTCTCCGGGGCCTGGCTGCTCGCAGCGCTCGACGGCGCCACCCGCGCCAGTCTGTTCAGCTTCACCGAGCCGCGCGGCATTGCCTGGTTCCTGGCCGCCGCGGCCGGAATCGTCACCATCGGCGTGCTGCTGCGCGCCGTCGAACGGCCGCAGGAGCCGCGTTCCTTCTGGCTGCCGGCCGGGCTGATCGCGGCGGTGCTGCTGGGCATGTCGGCCGGGCGCGAGCAGATTCGCGTCGAGACATTGTCGAAGCTCGGCCGGGCGCTGTACGAGCCGACCGACGTCCGCATGCAGACCGGCCCGCTGGTCGCGTTCCTGGCGGTGCTGATCGCCGGAGCGGTCGTGATCGTCGTGATGCTGCGCTGGCTGCGATCGGCGCCCGCCCGGTCGCCGGCGGGCGGATCGACCCTGCCAGATGGGCCGCCGCACGATGAGACCCGCTGACGTGCCGCGACCGCGCGGAGCGAAAAAAACCCCCGGCCGGTGCGGTCTTTGCCGCCGCTCGGCCGGGGGTTGAGTCACTGTATCGTTGTCGGTCGCGACCGGACGAGCCGACCGTGGGAAGCACACGGGGCTCGGGCCTGTGCGGCCCGCAGACCGGGACGCAACCGTGGAAGCGTGTGTCCGAGGGTTGAATCCGCGATGCGTCCTGCGTCGGGAATTCGATTCGTCAGCGCGTGTCCGTACGCGCGGTCCGTCGTCGGGCCGACGCGGTTACAGGCCGGCACTCACCAGGGCAGAGTAGATCGGCGACAGAATGGCGACACCAACCGGCCCCCACGGGAACGGCTGAAAGAACGCGTAGTAGGTCAGAAGAACGAGCGAACTGAACATTGGAATTCTCTTTCTATCTCTTCCGGCGGCAGGCCGCCGAGTTGTGTGCAGGGGCGTTACAGACCCAGCCCTGCGAAAAGATTGGACGCGATGTAAACGACATCGGCGACAATCGGAATCGGGAAGACGAACACATACAGCATGTACAACGCGCTGCTGATCGCGGCGCACCTCGCAGGTTGAACACTCGACTACAGACCGATCGACTGGAAGAAGTTGTACGCGGGCTCAAGCAGCGCCACGCCCAGGCCGGCCCAGGGGAACGGATTGAACGCGACGAGATAAACAGTCTGAATCAACGCACTGATCATGGGTAAGCCTCCAACAGAAAGCACTGGGTTTTCAATTCATCCGCTCGGAAACATCCGAGCGTTCGCGGAGGTCTGAAATACAAGCCGCGTGCCGCGCCAATACCCCGCCTGGAGACCGCGCCAGGGCCGTCGCCTGGCGCCGGATGAGCACTATCGCCCGCGCTCGGGGAAACCCACCCACCCCCGGATCAACCCGCGCGCCGGCCCCGGCGCGCTTCGCCGCCGATCGGCACTATTGCCCAAACCGACGCCTTCCCACTGGGCACTACTGCCCAGCGCAGCCCGTCCCGATTTGTCGGCGGTTCAAGAAGACCGAGAATTGCCCGGCAACGGGCCATCACCACGCGCCTCACCGCGCGGCACGCGACTTGTCTATACCTGCTGGTCGCGCCCTGGGCATGGCGAGCCTCGGGCCAGTTGGGATTGTGGTTCTCCGTTTCGGAAGAGGGTCGCGGTCATGTTCCTCTCTACCTTTATCGAGACGTTGGCGTACGCGCTGATTCAGCGCTATCCGTACGACTTCTTCGCTCAGTTCGTCATCACCTTCCTCGATCCGTTCTATCAGTGGGCTCAGCGGATCGAGACCCAGGCCCGGCTCATCCTGCCGTTCTAGCCGCGCCGCCGGCGCACCGGCCGCCCGCTGGCCGCGCCGCGCGCTTCGAGTCGTCCGGCCAATCCCGCGAATCATCCCCGGCCATTTTTTCGCCCCGCGCCGTGCCGCCAGGCCGGTCGCCGACGCGCATCGCTCCGCCGCTTGCCGCGCCGCCACGCGACTGCTGTAATGGCGCGTTCGAGACTCGGGCAACGCCGGACCCATGACCGACCAAGTCACGATCATTGGCGACGGACAGATGGCGACCGTCTGCGGGCTCATCCTCGCAGAGCGCAACGTCCCCTCGCGCATGTGGAGCGTCTTCCGCGAGACGATCGAGTCGCTGCGCGTCACGCGCGAGAACCGCCGCTACCTGCCCGGAGTCAAGCTTCCGGCCGCGATGTCCTTCGTCACCGACGCCCGCCAGGCGCTCGAGGGCAGCGACCTGATCGTCTCGGCCGTTCCGGTGCAATACGTCCGCGCCGTCTGGCGGCAGCTGGCGTCGCTCGTGCCGCGCGGCGCGGCGGTGGTGAGCATCTCGAAGGGGATCGAGAACGAGACGCTGATGGTGCCCAGCCAGATTCTCGTCGACGTGCTCGACGAGCCGCGTGTCGCGGCGCTCTCCGGCCCGACCATCGCCGCCGAGCTAGCCCGCCGCATGCCCGCCACGGCCGTCGCCGCCAGCGAGCACGTCGCCCTCGCCGACCAGGTGCAGCGCACCTTCTCCACGCAGTGGTTTCGCGTCTACACCAACTCCGACGCCCTGGGCGTCGAGCTGGCCGCCGCCGTCAAGAACGTCATCGCGCTGGCCGCCGGCATCATCGACGGGCTGGGCGCCGGCGATAATGCCAAGGCGGCGCTGGTCACCCGCGGCCTGGTCGAGATCACGCGCCTCGGCATGGCGCTGGGCGCCAAGCGCGAGACCTTCGCCGGGCTCGCCGGGCTCGGCGACCTGGTCACCACCTGCGTCTCGCCGTCCGGCCGGAACCGCAGCGCCGGCGAGGCGCTGGGGCGCGGCCGCTCGCTGGCCGAGGTGATGGCCGCCACGCCGTCGGTCATCGAGGGCATCCCCACCACGCGCAGCGTCCGGGCGCTGGCCCGCAAGATGGGGGTCGCGATGCCGATCGTCGAGGCCGTGCACGCCGTGCTCTTCGAAGGCAAGGACGCGCTGGTGGCGCTCTCCGAGCTGATGTCGCGCGATCTGCGGGCCGAAGAGTAGCCGCCGGGGTCGATCGCGTGAGCCGCCTGCTGCACGTCGCGGTCCTCCAGCCCGAGCTGACGCTCGCCGATGAGTCGCGCAGCCTCGACCGCGTCGCCGACCACCTGGGCCAGCTTGTACGCGCCGCGCCGCTCGACCTGGCCGTGCTGCCCGAGGCGGTCGACGGCCAGCCCCCCGCGCTGGCGGAACATTCGGCCGAATCCAGCCGCCTCCGTTTGAGCGCGCTGGCCAGAGCTACGCGCGTGGCGCTGGTCGCCGGCAGCGTCGGCTGGCTCGACCCGCCTGCTCGGCGAAGAAACGTGGCCTTCTGCTTCGACGCCGCGGGATGCGAGGTCGGGCGCTACGCCAAGCGCGTGCCGTTCGGCCGCGAGCAGGGGAAAATCGTTCCGGGAACGGAGCCCGGGCTGTTCGAGCTGTGCGGCCTGCGCGTCGGGGTGCTCATTTGCAGCGACCTGTGGCGACCGGAGCTGGCACGGGCCTGCCTGCACCGCGCCGACCTGCTGTGCGTTCCGGCGCGCAGCGGCGTGGGCGCCGAGACCCACGTGCCCTACGCGCGCGAGCTGTGGCGCGCCAGGGCACTGACGCGGGCGATCGAAAACGCGATGCCGGTCCTGGTCGCCGATTGGCCCGCCGCGCGGCACGACTTCCGCGGCGCGTCGCACTGGACCGCCGGCGGCAGCAGCCTGGTCAACCCGGCGGCGCGGCCGGACGTCGCGCGGCTGCAGCAGACGCTGCCGGACGGCCGGCCGGGCGCGCTGCGGGCGGCGATCGATCTCGACGCGGTGGCGGAATTCGCGCGGTATCGCGAGTCGGTGGGGCTGCTGCCGAAGTTCGATTCGGGCGGCTGAGCGGCCGCGCGCCTCGCCCGGTGCGCCGGTCGGCCGCATCGCCGGCGCAGACCGCGAGCCGGACTTCTGTCTTGTGATTGTGTGGACGGAATCGCCCGGACCTAGCGCGCAGCCGCCGCCGCGCCGAGCGCCAGGAGCAGCAGACCGGCCGTCGCCGGCTCCGGGGCGGGGATGTAGCGATAGACGACGGTGTACTGGGCCGAAGCGAGCATGTTGAAACCGACGACCCAATCGACCGGGCCGGTGCCGCGCGCGTTGCCAATGGCCGTCACCGGCAGGACGAGCGTGTCGAGCCCGACATAGAGGTCGAAGTCGGAGGTGCCGGGATGCAGGTAATACGGGTCGTGATTGTCGATGGTCTGCCGCACGGTTGAGCCGGACAGGCCGCCGAAATCGATTGAATCGTCGTAAGCGCCGACTTTTTCCTGGAGGGTGAGCGCCGGCACGGTGATGGCGAGCGGCGTCAGGTCGGGCCGCAGCAGGCTGATGGTCGCCGACATGTCCAGTTCAATATTATGCTCTTTAACATCCAGATTTTCATAGTAAGCGGTTGCATCCAGCGTGCCGGCGAAGTCGACGCTGATCCCGGTGAGATGCCCCGCCGCGGGGTCGAACTTGGGAATGTAAAGGTTCTGGACCCAGTCTGTCGGCTGAAGCTCGACCGAGCGCGTGTACGAAATGGTCGCGCCCAGCGTTTGTCCCGGCACCGAAACCGCAAGCGCAGCAGCCACCCAACCGGCGCAGCGTAGCATAGTCTCATCCTCCAGCGATTGACGCGATGATACCCACACCGCGCCGCGCCGGTCAATCGAATTCACCCACCGCACTTGGCCGGGTCAGTTGCGCCGATCGCCTCCCACGAACCGCAATGGTCCGCACCGATTTTCTCGTAACGCGTGCCGCTAACGGCAAATGCATCAGCGATCGCCGGGCAGCGCCGCCGCCACCAGTTCGATCGGGTGAACAAACCGCACTGTCGCATCTCCCGCCGCCCTGGCCGCCGCCGAGAGGTGCAGCAGGCAGCCGGCGTTCCCCGCTGCCACGCACGTCGCCCCGCATTCGCGGACGTTCGCAATCTTGCGCCGCGCCAGCTCACCAGCCGTCTGCGCGTGCCGCAGGTTATAGGTGCCCGCCGCCCCGCAGCACATCTCCGATTCCGGCAGTTCCACCAATTTCAACCCGGGAATCGCCGTCAGCATCTCGCGCGGCGGACGCCGGATGCCCTGCGCGTGCGCCAGGTGACATGCGTCGTGATACGCGACGGTCTGCGCCTGCGGCGTCAGCCGCTCGGCCGAGAGGCGCCGCGCCCAGAACTCGCTCACGTCCACCACGCGCGCCGCGAACCGCGCCGCCGGCGACGCGTACGCCCGGTCATCCGCCAGCAGCGCCGGATAGCGCTTCAACATCGCTCCGCAGCCCGCGACATTGACGAGCACTGCGTCGTCTCCCGACAGCGCGTCGATGTTTCGCCGCGCCAGCGCGCGGGCCGTCTCCAGGTCGCCGGCGTGCTCGTGGATTGCCCCGCAGCAGACCTGCCGCTCCGGACAGCGCACGCCATATCCGCCCGCCGACAACACGCGCACCGTGGCGCGGTTGATCTGCGGCAGCACCGCCTCGTTCACGCAGCCGGCAAACAGGCTCGCCGTGCCGCGCCCCGCGCCGCGCGGCGGAACCCACGACCGCAACGGCGCCACCGCGGGCGCTTCCGCCGGCAAGAGCGCCGCCATCGGCCGCACCCACGCCGGCAGCCACGCCGGCCCGCCGCCGTCCGCCAGCCAGCGGCGCACGCCCAGCACCTCCGCCAGCCGCGCCAGCCACAGCGCCCGGCGCAGCCGGTCGCGGTTCGACAGCATTCCCATCAGCCGCGGCCAGAGCCAGCGATCGGCCCAGCCGCGGCTCGGCCGCGATGCGCCGCCCGAATCGCCGAGATCAGCTCGCCATACGCCACCCCCGACGGACAGGCCGTCTCGCAGGCGCGGCAGTCGAGGCAGCCGTCCAGGTGGGCGGCCACGAGGGCGACGGCGCGATGCTGCCGTCGAACAGCCCGCGGATCAGCACGATCCGGCCGCGCGGCGAGTCCGGCTCCGACGCGCTGCAGCATAGGTCGGGCAGTGCTCCAGGCACAGCCCGCAGTGCACGCAGGCGTCCAGTCGACGGTTAAGCTCGGCCGGCGGCGGCGTCCACGGCGCGCTCCGCGCATCGCCGAGCGCCGCGTCGCGCGAACGCACGACCCATCCGGCCGTGCCAGTCGCCCCGGCGCGACCACGCGCCCCTCGAGCCGGCTGACGATCGCCGCCAGCCCGGCTAGCGAGTCTTCGCCCGCGCCGCGCCAGCACGGCCTCCGCCCGCGGCATGCGCCACGATCGAAACGCCCAGTTCGCGCGCCGCCGAAAACAGCGCCGCCGTGCGCGAGCCGCGCGCCGCCACGAAGTCGGCCGACTCTCCAAAGGCGTCAGCTCGGCCAGGGTGCGGCGTGACTCGGCCTCGTCCGCGGCGACCGCGCCGGGCAGCCTTCGCGCCGCCGCCGCCAGCTGCCACTCGACCGCCGCCGCGTGATCGGCATAGCCGACGTACAGCTCCACGCTGCGTTCACCCGCCCGCCACGTCAGCAGCGCCGGACGCGTGTCGCCCGACAGCAGCGCCGCCGTGCAGCCCTCGGCCTCCCGCTCGTCCGACAGCGTCGTCCGCACAACTCGGAAGGCGGCCGGCCGCGGCCGCAGCCGCACCGTCAGCTCGACCAGCGCGCAAGCTGCCCGCGGCTTCCGGCCAGCAGCCGATGGCACGCATAGCCCGCCGAATTCTTCAGCACCCGCCCGCCGGATCGCACCAGCGTGCCGTCGCCGAGCACCACCGTCGCGCCGAGCACGGCGTCGCGCGGCATCCCCAGCGCCAGGCCGCACGGCCCGACGTCGTTGTCCGCCACCACGCCGCCGAGCGTCGCCTGGCCGTCAAAGTCAGCCGCATCGATCGGCAGCGCCAGGTTGTCACGCTCCGCCACGCGCCGCAGCTCGGCGATCGGTGCGCCGGCCTGCGCGGTCAGCGTCAGGTCGGCCGGCCGATAGTCGGGCAGCGCGGCCAGGTTGCGCGTCGAAACCGCCTCGGGCGCGATCGACGCGCCGCGCAGCTTGGTCGCCGCCCCCACGACGCGCAGCCCCGCCGCGCCCGACCGGCAAACCGCCGCGAACGCTTCGGCAAAATCGGCTACGCTGTGCGGCGCCATCACGGCTGTATCCCCCGCGGCGGACGCAGCCGCTCGACGCATCCACCGCCGCCGGCAAACAGCTTGTCCGGGTTCAGCCCGCGGCGCGGGTCGATCGCCGACCGCACGCGCTCCTGCGCCGCGATGCTCGCCGGATCGAGCATCCGTCGCAGGTGCTCCACCTTCTCGACGCCCACGCCGTGCTCGCCCGACACCGTCCCGCCCAGCGCCACGCAGGCGTCGAGAATGTCATACCCGGCCGCCACCACCGCCCGCACCTGCCGCTCGTCGCGCCCGTCATACAGCAGCAGCGGGTGAATGTTTCCGTCGCCAGCGTGCATCACCAGCGACACCCGCACGCCGCGCCGCTCGGCAATCGCCGCGATCCGCCGCGCGATCTCCGGCACCTGGCTCGGCGGCACCACGCCGTCCTGCGTCACAATCGCATGTCCCACCCGGCCCAGCGCGCCGAACGACTTCTTCCGCGCCTTCCACCAGTCGGCCCGCTGCTCCGCCGTCGCCGCCGCCCGCACGGCCCGGCACCCCGCGCCGCGCGCCAGCTCTGCCACCCGCGCCGCCTGCGCGTCCAGCCCGGCCTCCAGCCCGTCCAGCTCGATGATCAGCACGGCCTCGGCGTCGCGCGGCAGGCCGATGCCCAACCAGTCTTCGACCGCGCACACCACCGTGCGGTCCATCATCTCCAGCGCCGCCGGCACGATGCCCGCCGCCGCGATCCGCGCGATCGCCACCGCCGCCGAATCCAGCCGGTCGAACTCCGCCAGCAGCGTCCGCACGGCCGGCGCGCTGCGCGTCAGCCGCACGGTCGCCTCGGTCACGATGCCGAGCGTCCCCTCGCTGCCGATCAGCAGGCCGAGCAGGTCCGCCCCCGGCGCGTCGTCATACGGACCGCCGAGCGACTCGACCGTCCCATCCGGCCAGACCACGGTCGCGCCCAGCACGTGGTTGGCCGTCACGCCGTATTTGAGCGTGTGCGGTCCGCCGGCGTTGGTGTTGACGTTTCCGCCGATGGTGCAGGTCACCTGGCTCGAGGGGTCGGGGGCGTAGTGCCAGCCCGCGGCGGCGACGGCCTGGCTGATCGCCAGGTTGGTCACCCCCGCTTCGACCCGCGCGAAGCGGTCGCGATAATCGATTTCCAGGATCCGCCGCATCCGCGACAGGCAGAGGCACACCCCGCCGCCGATCGCGATCGTCCCCCCCGCCAGGCTCGTCCCCGCGCCGCGCGGCACGAGCGCCACGCCGGCGACCGCCGCCCAGCGCACCACGGTCGCCACCTCGGCCGTGCTCTGCGGCAGGACGACCGCCTCGGGCCGGGCCTCCACCAGCGTGAACGCGTCGTTCGCATAGACCGCCAGCTCGCCCGCGTCGCGCAGCAGGCGATCGGGCGGCAGCAGTCGTTCAAGCTCGGCCGGAAGTGTCACGCGCCGGACGATGGTAGCGACCGGCCGACGCCGCGACAGCCTCGCCGTCCGCCGCCCGGGCGCAATATTGCGACGGCAGCGATTGCCGGTCCGCCGACGCACCCGTTTCCGCGCACAACTGTTGTGGCTGTCGAATGCTAGAACTATCCACGCGCCGCCGGTGCGATGCGGGGCTGTTGGGTACGCCGCTCAAGCCAATCAGCCGCCGTTCCGAAGAACCTTGAACGTGAGACGTAAATCCCGTACAATCCGATGGTTGAAGTTCGCGTTGGCCGCGCGGCGGGGGATCCGACCCACTGCGGCCTCTCACCCGACAGACCCTAGCGCGCCAAGCGGCCGATGCCCGCCACTGGCGCACCCTTGCCGCCTGTTTACACGGAGGTCACACCCGCCATGTTGATCCGCCTGTTCGCCGAGCGTGCTGCCGCATTCGATCGCCGCTTCCGCGGTTGCGCGCTTGCCTTCGCCGCCGTCGCGCTGCTGGGATGCGCGTCGATCGCGCCCGCCCAGGAAATGACCGACGACATGATCGGCCAGGACGAGCAGCTCTGGCGAATCTGGAGCGCCGCGGTCGCCGCCGTCGAGCGCGACAAGCTCGACGAGGCCGGCAAGCAGTTCGACGATCTGCTGGCGCTCAAGCCGTCCGATCTGCGGCTGGCGCTGATGGCCGATCGCAGCGGCACGCTGAAGCTCGAAGAGGCCGGCGACAAGCTGGGCGCGGCCGGCGCGGCGCTGATGGCGCAGATCAAGAGCGGCCGGCGCCAGCGGCAGCTCGCCGAAGATGGCTGGCACTTCGCCGCGATCGGGCGGTTCGGCTATGCCGACGCGAATCTGAAGGCGCTGGTCGATTCCCACCCCGACCCGGTGGCGCTGCTCGAACTGTCGCGCTACAACCTGGCGCGGACCCAGACGCTCATCAAGCTCGTCAACCACGCCGAGGTCGGCCCGGCCGCGCGGCTGGTGCTCAAGCTGCTGCAGGAAGGCGAAGACGCCCTGCGGCGCGACGCGCGCGAAATCGAGGTCAACATCGAGCGGCTGGCCGGCTCGCCGCGCGTCGTCTACCAGGCCGTCAACAACCTGAAACAGTCCGGCGAATACGCCATTCCGCAATTGCTCGCCTACCTTCAGGACGGGCGCAAGGCGGCGCTGCACGCGGCCATCTTGCAGGTGCTGCCGCAGATCGGCCGCGGCGGCGTGAACCCGCTGGTCATCGCGCTGAGCGCCAAGAACCAGACCACGCGGATGCAGGTCGCCGATGCCCTGGCCGCGATTGCCTATCCGCAGGCCGCGCCCTATCTGGCGCTGGCGGTCGCCGATGCGAACAGCTCGCCCGAAGCCAAGGCCGCCGCGACGCGCGCCCTGTCGGGCTGCAACCGGCTCGGCACCGCCGAGCCCGCGAGTCTCTTCCGCACGCTGGCGAACGATTACTACAAGCAGGCCGAGTCGCTGGCGTCCGATCCGCGCGTCGAGCAGGCCAATGTCTGGTACCTGGACGAGAAGACCGACCAGCTCAAATACGTCGCCGTGCCGCGGGCGATCTTCTGCGACATCATGACCATGCGCTGCGCCGAGCAGGCCCTGCGGCTGGCGCACGACGACGCGCCGTCGATCGCCTTGTGGCTGGCCGCCAACTTCCGCCGCGAGGCGCGGCTCGGCATGGACGTCGAATCCGAGGCGGCCAGCGACCACGCTGCCCGCGACGGCACCAAGCCGCCCGGCTATCCGCGCGCCATCTACTTCGCCCGCGCCGCCGGGCCGCGCTACAACCACCTCGTCCTGTCACGCGCCGTCGCCGACAAGGACCCGGGCGTCGCGCTGGGCGCCATCGCCGCGCTCGACGCCACGGCCGGACCGAACAACCTGCTCGGCCCCGAAGACGCCCGCCAGTCGCTCGCCCTGGCATTGCAGTTCCCGAACCGGCTGGTGCGCATCAAGGCGGCTTTGGCGATCGCCCGGACGCTGCCGCGCTCCGAGTTTCTCGGCTCGCAGAACGTCGTGCCGGTGCTGGCCGAGGCGCTCGGTCAGCCCACCCGCCGCACGGCGCTGGTCATCGACCCCGAGCAGCAGTCGCGCAACGCGCTGCAGGCCGTGCTGCGCGGCGCGCAGTACGACGTGTACGCCGCCGAAACGCTCTACGCCGCCGCCGAGCAGGCCCGCCAGGCCGGCAATGCCGCCATCGACGCGGTCATCGTCGGCAGCGACGTGACCGCGCCCGCGCTGCCCGACGCGGTCCGCGAGATCCGCGAGCGCACCGAAACGTCGGCCGCCCCGGTGCTCATTCTCATCAAGCCGCGGCAGACCACGCTGGCGCGCGAGGCGGCCCGCCACGCCACCGGCGTCGAGACGCTGCTCTCCGACGCACTGCACTCCGACGCGCCCGAAAAATCGGCCGCCGCCGTCGTTGCGCGGCTCGGTTCGGCCGCCGCGGCCATGGGCATGCGCTCGCTCGATCCGGAGCGGTCGATCGCCTTGGCGCTGGCCGCCGCCGAAGCCCTGCGACAGCTCGGCCTGCTGCAATCGTCCGTGCTCGACGTATCGCGGGCCGAGCGAGCCCTGGTCGCGTCGCTGGCGCACGCGAACGAAGAGCTGCGCATCAAGGCGGCCGCGGCGCTGGCCGTCACCGGCACCGAGTCGGCCCAGCGCGTCCTGGCGAAGACCGCCCTGGACGCCGAGCGCGCCAAGGAGCAGCGCATCGCCACCTTTGCGTCGCTCTCGGAGCACGCCGGACGGTTCGGCAACAAGCTCGACGAGGGGCTGGTGCAGCAGATCGTGAAGATGTCGCGCGACGCCGCGGATCTCGAGCTGCGAACCGCCTGCTCGCAGGCGTTGGGCGCGCTCAACCTCGCCAACAACCAGGCGAGCGAGATCATCCGCGCCCAGTCGCGCGACGCCCACGAGCCCGGCCCCGCGCAACCCGCGCCCGCCGAGCCCAAGGCCGAGGAGTCAACAGACTCGCAGGAGTGACGCCCCGTCCGCGCCGCGGACGCTTTCCAGCACCCCCGACACCTGCGAATAGACCAGCAGCACCGCCCCGGGCCGCGCATGCTCGGCGAACACCCGCCGGCAGAACTCAGCCTGATCTGGATGCGGAAAGACGTAAATTACGTCGAAGTCGGCCGGCGCGCACGCCAGCGCCGCGTAGCCGTCCGGCCCGTCGATCGACAGGGCATACTCGCCCGAATCGGCCGCGGCGGAAGTCTGCTGTTTCCCGCCTGCACGCAGCGCCTGTCGCACCGCCGGCGGCAGGCAGTTGCCGTGCGCGAAGCGGGCCGGAATCGCCAGCCGCTGTGCCAGATCGCGGGCCGCCGCGACCAGCCGCTCGTCGCGCTCGATTCCGCAGGCGTCGTAGCCGATCTGCGCCGCCGCCAGCGTCACCGTTCCCAGTCCGCTGCCCCACTCGAGAAATCGCCGTCCCGGCGCGAATCGTCGCCGCAACTCGTGCACCACCGGCCAGATGTCGGCGGCCGCGAAGGGCGAGTCGTCGCCAAACTGCCCGGGCGCCAGCCGGTGCCGGGCGTCGGCCGCGGCCGCGGACAGCGTCGCCAGGGAATCGGTCAGCGATCGGACTTCGACCGGCCGTGGGAAAGGTCCGTCCATGTGCAACGTTATCTGCCTAGCCCCAAGCGCAAGGTTCAGCCCGGACGCGAGGCGGGCGAAAATAGAGACAGTGACCGGTTCGGGAGGAATTCACACCCGATCCGCGCGAGGACATCCTATAATGACGGTGCCGCGTCCGCGACCTGCCGCGAACGGGATGATTCTGTCGGTTCCTTGGAAGGGTCGGAACCTCATGAGCCAAGAATTCCGCGCCCCGTCGCGGCGCTGGCTGCGCGCGTCGATCGCAGCCGGCCTCATCGCCGCCGCTGCCCTGCCGGCCGGCGCCGTTCTGCCGCGTCGCGCCACGCCCAAGGGCCAGCCGGCCCCGCAGAACCAGCCGGCTTCGCAGAGCGAACCGGTCGCCGCGCCGCACACCGGCGACGCCAAGCCCGAGGTTCCGCAGGTCGAAGTCTATGTCCCGTCGGTCGCGGAGCTGCGTTCGACCTCCGCCCGCTCCAAGACGGCCGCGCTGCTTCAGGCGGTCGCGCCGCTGCTCAAGCCGGCCGAGAACGAGACCGGCGACGGAATCGACTTTGCCGCCCTTCTGGCCGTGGTCGACCAGGTCCGCGCCTGGCCCGACACCAGCCTGGCGCTGGCCGTCTTCACGCAGGACTCCGAAGGCCGCCCGCGCTGGACGCTGCAGGTCGACTGGCCCATCGACGACCTCGCGCGGCGCGTCCGCGAAATCCTTTCGGCCGACGCCGCCAGGAAACTGCTCGAAAACGTCAAGCTCACGCCGCGCGGCAACGGCGCTTTTGCGCTCGAGCTGGCCGACACCGCCTTGGCCGTGTTCGAGCCGCAATCGACCGGCACGCGGATCGTCTCGGCCCCCGGCGTCCGCCCGCCTGAAAAGCTGTGGGGGCGCGGCGCCAAGCGCGACGCCGACGATCCGCCGGTGCTCTACTGCCGCCTGAACCTGGCCGAGGCGCCGCAGGGAGAATCGAGCCTGTTTGGCGCGATCTCGGGTATTCGCGACCTGCGCTACTCGGCCCGGCTGGACCAAGGCGTGTGGGACGAGCGATTCAGCCTCGGATGGAATCCGCTGCTGGGCATGGCGATCAAGACTGCCGTCAAGCGCGTCCGCAAGACCTACGACTGCCCGACCGCGGCGCTGGCCAACGCGGCGCTCAACCTCGACATGGGCGGCGCACTGGCCGACGAGCTGGCCGACCTGCCGCCCGGAACCATCGGCCGGCTGGCGAGCGGTGAGTTTGCCGTCAGCCTTCTGCCGCCCAGCGGCTTCCTGCCGTTTCCCGATCTGTTCTATCAGTTGTCGATCACCGACCGCGACAAGGTCATCAAGCAGATTCGCGCCAAGACGCAGGAGCAGACCGCCAAGCGCGCCGAAGACGACGACCCGCCGATGTGGTACGAGCTTTCGGTCGACGATCAGCCGGTCTTCTGGCGCGATCCGACCTCGGGCGAAACCGCCGGCTTCGGCCCGGTCACCTATCGCACGGTCATCTTCTTTGACGCGCCGCCCGCCGCCGACGACGCTGACTCGAAAGGCAAGTCCAAGGCCGCCCGGATGATCATCGCCGGCTGGACCGGCTCGCCCGAAGACACCCCGGCCGCCTGGAAGCGCGCCACCGCGCGGCGCAGCGCCACCCAGGCGCTCCCGGCCGGTGGCGCCCACTGGCAGATGCGCATCAACTGGCGCCAGGTCTATGCCCAGGTCGAGCCGCTGCTGAGCGTGCTGGCGTCGCTCTCCGATCCCCCCGAGATTCTGCCGACGGCCGACTCACTCGGCGACACGCTGGACGACTCGGTCATCGACGTGCGCATCGAGGCCGCCGGGCTGAAGATCGTGCACCGCGGCCCGGTGCCGCTGGGCGCGGGCTACGTGCCGTTCGTGACCGCGATGTCGCTCGCGTCGCGCGACGACCCGTCGAGCGAGGCCGAGCGGCAGCGCATCGCCTGTCGCAACCTGCGGGCGCTCTACCACCACGCCAAGCTGTTCAAGAAGGATTACGGGCGCTGGCCGGCCACGGTCGCCGAGCTCGACGGCTACGTCGATTTCGCCTCTCACCCCGACCTGCTCTGGCTCCCGCCGCCGAAGCGCGGCTTCATCGCCGGGCTGGCGGGCATGGTGGTCGGCGCCGATCGACGGCCGATGTATCTGCCCGACGATCACATTGACGACTCTCTCTACGAGATCGAATGGTCGGTCGATGCGTGGCGGCTGAAGCTGCGGACCGGCGAATTCGCCGACTATGAAACCATCGCGATCGATCAGGAAGGGCGGATCGTGCGCGTTCCCAGGCCGAAGAAGGTGCCGCTGGCTGAGGCGGCCCCGGGCCGATAGCGCCCGTCAGACGACTGGACGAGTCGAAACACCCGATCGGGTCGACAAGGAGCTGTGACGATGCGAGCAAAGTGGATCGTATTCCTGATGGCGCTGGCGCTGCTGCCCGTGCCGCTGCGTGCCGACGACGAGCCCGAGTCCCGCGACGACACCGTCGCCAAGAAAAAATCGGGCGACGGCAAGAAGGACGACAAGTCGGCGGATGAGAAGAAGGCCGACGACGCCAAGTCGGACGACAAGGGCAAGAAGAACAAGCCCAGTCCGATCAAGAAATTGATCGAAGTGCGCCTCGACGCCTTTCTCATCCCGGCCCGGGCGATCAACATCCCGCTGCCCGGCCGCCAGACCGAGCTGCGCGACCTGACCGACCGGCTCGAAAAGTGGTCCAAGGACGAAGACGTCGGCGGCCTGCTGCTCAACCTCGACGGGCTTTCGCTGGCGCTGCCTGACATCGAAGAGCTCCGCGCCGGCGTCGCCGAGTTCCGCAAGAGCGGCAAGAAGGTGCTCGCCTTCCTGAACGCCGGCGACCCGATCGACTACCTGCTCGCCTGCCAGGCCGACGAAATCGCCGTCGCCCCCACTGGCGGGCTGACCATTCCCGGGCTGGGCCGCCTCTTTCCCTACATGCGCGGCTACTACCAGATGCAGGGCATCGAGTTCGACGTGATCACCGCCGGGAAGTTCAAGTATCCCGGCTTCAACACCAAGCGCGAGCCGCCGGCCGAGTTCGTCACCGAGTTCACCGAGATTCTCGACTCGTGGTTTTCCGACTACGTCGACATCATCGCCAAGGGTCGCAAGCTCGACGCCGACAAGGTCCGGAAGATGATCGACATCGCCATGTTCACCGCCGAGGAGGCCAAGAACCGCGGCCTGGTGGACGTGATCGCCTATTACGACGACTATCGCGAGCGACTGACCAAGCGCAACAAGTTCGTCGCGGTCGATTCCGACAAGAGCGACTTTGCCAACATCACCTCGATCCAGGACCTGCTCAACGCCGTCAACAAGCAGATCCGCGAGGCCAACGAAAGCTACAAGGCCGTCGGCCCGAAGATCGCCGTCCTGCATGCCCGCGGACCGATCGTCGACCAGAGCCTCGGCGGCGCCTTCGCCTCGCAGATCATCATGCGCGACGAGTTCTGCAAGTCGATCGACGAAATCCGCAAGAACAAGACCATCAAGGCCGTCGTCCTGCGGATCGATTCGCCCGGCGGCTCGGGCTACGCCTCCGACATCATCTGGCGACACCTGCGCGAGCTCGACGAGGAAAAGCCTCTCGTCGTCAGCATGGGCTCGGTCGCCGGCTCCGGCGGCTACTACATCGCCTGCCCGGCCAGGCTCATCTTTGCCGAAAGCACCACCATCACCGGCTCGATCGGCGTCATCGCCATGCTCG
Organism: Phycisphaerae bacterium; assembly: GCA_046350375.1. Lineage (GTDB taxonomy): Bacteria > Planctomycetota > Phycisphaerae > UBA1845 > UTPLA1 > JAXMAO01. The sequence goes on along the minus strand of JAXMAO010000005.1, from coordinate 88,762 downwards.
CCAACCAGGCCTCGATGATCAACCGGCTCGACGTCAAGCTCGCCGAGATGAAGCGCGGCGCCCGGGCCCTGTTCGGCTCCGGCCATCGCGACATCCAGCCCGATGATCGCGAGTTCCTCCAGAAGTACATCCTCGACTTCTACGAGGTGTTTCTCGATCGCGTCGCCGTCGGCCGCAAGATGCCCAAGGACGAGGTCCGCAAGCTCGCCCAGGGTCGCATCTACACCGGGAAGCAGGCCCTCAAGATCGGCCTGATCGACCGCGTCGGCGGACTCAACGACGCCCTCGCCGCCGCCCGCGAGATGGCCAACATCCCCACCAGCGCCGAGTTCCGCGTGGTGCACTATCCGCGGCCCAGCTCCATCGGCGAACTGGTCTCCAACCTGTTCGGCGCCGGGGCCGGCGTCCGCATGACTGCCCAGGGACCGGCCGCCAACAGCGCCCGCGTCTCGTACCAGACGCAGGTCCGCTGGCTGGCCGGCGGACGCGTCCAGCCGCTCTGCTGGATGGCGCTGCCCGAGCTGTCCGACGTGCTCGGCGGCACGCAGCAGGAACTGACCCCGTGGGAGGTTCTCGGCCTGCCCGCCGGCACGCTGCCGCTGGCGCAGCCGTAGCGGCCGCCTGCAAGCGTTTGAGGGAAGCGGAGCCTGCCGGTATCTCGCCGGCAGGCTCCGGTTGTTTCTGGTGGATGAAGTGGGAATGATCCGGCGACACGGCCGATCAGTGATCGGGGGCACGGGCTTTCAGCCCGTGTGACCTGCACCGGGCCGATGCACGCGACCGGGATCCGTTCCGCGCGCTAGCCCTTCGGCTTCTCGACGGGCTTCACGTCGCCGTGCTTCGCATCGCCGGGCTTCGTGTCGCCGGATTTCCCGGACTCGTCCGGCTTCGCCCTGGACGGCTTTGCAGGCGCCGCGGGCGATTCGGCCGAATCGTCCTCGTCGGCCTTGCGCGTCGTGGCCGACTCGCGCGCCCGGTGGGTCGCGTTCAACACCTCGGCGGCCGGCAGGATCAGCGGCGGGCTCTGCTGTCGCAGCCCGAACGCCCGCGCGATGCGATCGCTGCCCGACTCGTCGTCGTCGTCGGGCGCCTGGGTGATGATCAGCCCGACCGGCGCCCCGTCGGCCGTGAAGATCGGCAACCCCAGGGCCGTGCCGATGGTACCGCCCGGCACCAGCAGTTCGCGCGGCTTGCGCACCGTGCCCGCCAGCCAGCCTTCGCTGACGACCACCACGCGGTCGAACTGCTTGTCCATGCGGCGCAGCGCGACCAGCGTGTCGCCCACCTTGGGCGTGCCGGCCAGGTTGAGGTCGATCGCGTCGAACGGTTTGGCGGGCGGCTTCTTGACCTCAACCCACGCGAGGTCGAGCTCGCTGTCGCGCGCCACGACCCGCGCCGGAACCCCCTCGTTGTCGTCGCCGGCGAGAATCTTGATTTCGGTCGGCGTCGCCGTGAAGTTGCCGCCGCTGCGCCGCGCCCGCGCCGCGAAGCCGCCCATCTGCGTATCGGAGCAGACCACCAGCCCCTTGGCGTCGATCATCACGCCGCTGATCTCGGCGTCGATCTCCTGCTCCTGGGCGCCGGCCTTGAGCTTCAGCAGGAACTTGACCGTCACAATCGCCCCGGAGCGCAGGCTCAGCACGTGCGCGGCCGCCGATTCCGCCGCGTACACCGCGCCCGCCGGCACGATTGCCGCCGCCAGCGCCGCTCCCACCATCCACCGCCGTCGCACCAGCATTCCGCTGCTCACATCACTTCTCCTGAGCTTGCGTCGTGCTCGATGCGGCTGCGCTCGACACAGGCTTCCAATCCGGTTCGACAAACAGGTAGCGCGTCTCCACGTCGCGCAACACGACAAACACCACGCGCTCCGGCTGCGCCTCGCCCACCTTGCGCATCACCGCGCGATACGACTCCAGGTCCGTGATCGGCGCGTCGCCGATCCGCTGAATCAGGTCGCCCGATCGCACGCCGCCCAGCCCGGCCCAGCCGGCCGGCTCCACCCCCTCGACCAGCACGCCGCGCACCGCATCGTCCCACTGGTTTTCGTCGCGATCGAAAAAGGTCAGCTCGCGGACGTTCAGCTCGAAGTCGCGATTGCGGTCGCGCAGCGCCTCCTGCGGCGTCAGGCGCGTCCGCTCCAGCTTCACCGCCAGCTCCCGCACGTCCGCGCCGCGCAGCACCTTCAGCTTCGCCGTGCCCGACTCCGACAGCTTCCGCACCCTGCGATCGAGCATGCCCGAATCCTGCATGCCGCGCGGGCTCAGCCGGTCGCCGTTCAGGCTCAGCACGATGTCGCCCACCTTCAGCCCGGCCCGATCCGCCTCGGTCTTCGGATAGACCCGCGTCACGCGAAACCCCACCCGCGCCTCGGGGTCCAGCCGCTTCGCCAGGTTCTTCAGCAGCGGCTGCGTCTCCACGCCGATCCACGCCTTGGGCACCTCGCGCGGCGGGTCGTCTTCCTTCTCGGGCGCGGGCTTGATGAGCGTCACATAGTTCCGGCCGCGCCGCTCGAAGCCGATCGCGACATATTCCGGCAGCGGCTTGACCGACATGATCTTCTGATAGCGCGCCACGAAGTCGGCGAAATTCGCCACCGGCTCGCCTTCGACCGTCCGGATGACGTCGTCCTCGTCCAGCGCCGGCTCGGCGAGCTGCGCCGGCCCGCCGCTGCGCACGCTCGACACCATCACGCCATGCGCGTCGGCCAGTTTCGACTGCCGCGCCAGAAACTCGGTGATCTCCAGCGCCGTCAGCCCCCAGCCGCGGAAGGCCCCTTCCTCGCCGCGATCCTTCTGCAGCTTCTCGGTCTTGAGGATCGCCTCGCCGGGCTTCCCGTCGCGCTCGTAGCTGATCTTCAGTTCCGAGCCGACCGCGTGGTCGGCGACGACCCGCATCAGCGGCGGCACCTCTTCCGGAAAGCGCACCGTCACCGCTTCGCCGTCGATCTTCACCAGCAGGTCGCCCGCCCGCAGCCCGGCCCGCTCGGCCGGACCGTGCTCCACCACCGAGTTCAGCAGCACGCCGCGCTGCAGGCCGGTCTTCTGAATCGGCCGCAGGCTCACGCCGATCCAGCTCCGCGGCACTTCGCCGTGGGCGACCAGCGCGTCGGCCACCTGCCGCGCCAGGTTGCCCGGAATCGCGAAGCCGATGGCGTTGCCGCCCAGCTCGTTCACGCCGACCACTTCGCCGTGCATGTTGACCAGCGGTCCGCCGCTGTTGCCGGGGTTGATCAGCGCGTCGTGCTGAATCCAGCGCGTGAACAGGCCGGTGCGCTGCCCCTCTTCGAGGGTCATCTGGTCGTCCAGTCCGAGCTGCCCGGTGAAGACGCGCTCGGTGTTCGAGACGATGCCGAGCGTGACCGAGCGCGACAGCGACAGCGGCGAGCCCATGGCCATCACGTAGTCGCCGACGCGCAGCGTGTCCGAGTCGCCAAAGTGCGCCACCGGCAGCGCGCCGGGGTCGCGCAGCTCCTGCAGGTTCAGCCGAATCACCGCCAGGTCGGTCAGCGGGTCTTCGCCCACCAGCGTGCCGGCGACCTCCTGCTTGTCGGCCAGCGTGCATCGGAACTTCTTGCCGTTGAAGGTGACGTGCTGGTTGGTCAGCACGGTGCCATCCTTCGAAATGATCGTGCCGCTGCCGGTGGCGCGCCCCTTGAACTCTTTGCCGCTGGCGTAGCGCATCGTCACGACGCTGATGTTGACCAGCGCCGGATAGACCCCGTCGCGGGCCGATTCGATCATGCTGCGCAGCTCGTCGCCGATCGGCCGGCCGCCGGTCTGCGTCACGCCGCGCGGCTCGTCGGCCCGCAGCGACCCGGTCGCCGCGAGCCAGCCCATCGCCAAACAGATCGCCGTGCGAAACGCCATGAATGCCCTCCTGACGTGGGGTGAGTATACGCCCAATCGGGCCCGGCGGTAGGAGCGCAAGAAAGCGGCGCGACCCCCAGTAAAGGATCGCGCCGCGTGGACAACTGTGTATCGCCGAGCGTCCGCCTAGCGGCGGCGCCGCGCCCGCATGGCCAGCCCGAGGCCCAGCAGCGTCAGCGTCGCCGGATCCGGAGCCGTCGAGAACTGGAGCGAGTCGATCGCGACGAAGTCATCGACCCAGTCGCTGAGCACGACGCCGTCGAACGGAACGTCCGACGCCAGGCCGCCGAACAGCCCCGCACCCGACCGGCCGAAATCGACGCTTTCACCGATGTGCGTCGTGCCCTGATACAGATCGATCCGCAGCGCCCCGGGGAAATCCACGGCGATGGCATGCTGCGGTTCGTCAAAGGTGATCTCAATCCGCCCGTTTCCGGCCACGCCCCGCCCGTCGCTCATGAAGGCCGGGTCCGACAGGATCATGTCGTTCGGATCCGGGAACACCACGCCGAAATCGGCATAGCGCACGAGCAACGCGGTCATGTCAACCGCGTCGTCGAAGTCGATGATCGTGTGCGACCCCACCGCCGCGCCGAACGCGGCCCGGTCATTGAACTTGGAAAGCTGCCCGAACGACGTGCCCGCGGCACACAATGCCACGGCGAGCGCCACACCGGCGCGGATCTTCCCCTGGAACATGGCTGCGCCTCCGACAGGTCCCCTCTTCAGTCGTGAGGCGCGGAACAGTCCGGGCCTCGGCAATGCTATGACCCGGCGGATTTCACAATCAAATTTGGCGCAATTTTTTTGGGCGCGGCCCACACATTCCGTCGGCGCACCCGACCCGGTCGCCGCGGTGACGCGGTAATTCGTTTATTCAAAGCTCGTTATGAAAACAGGTCGCCCCCGACCGCGAGCCGGCGCCGGCCGGCCGCACAGGGTGCACACCTCGACGGCGCGCGCCAGGCTGCGAATCGCTCGAATCCGGGCTAGCCGCGCTTGTCGACGGCCGTGTAGGCGCGCCGCGCCGCGCCGCGATAGAGCTGGCGCGGCCGGGCGATCTTCTGCTCTTCGTCGTCGAGCATTTCGAAGTACTGCGCGATCCAGCCGGCGGTGCGCGGAATGGCGAACAGAATGGTGAACATGTTGTCGGGAACCATCGCCTGGTAGATCAGCCCGAGAAATCGACGTTGGGGTAGAGCTGCGAGATGAAGTATTCGTCCTTGCGCCGCGATGTTCCAGCTCGACCGCGATGTCGAGCAGCTGCGCCCCATCACGTCGAGCACTTCGTCCGCCATGCTTGATCACCTTGGCATGATCGTAGTTCTTGCACACGCGGTGGCCAAACCCCATCAGGAAGTCCGCCGCCGTCCTTCACCGACTTGATGAAGGCCGGAATCTTGTCCTTCGAGCCGATCTCCTTCAGCATGTTGAGCACGCCGTTCGCCCTGCCGTGCAGCGGGCCCGACAGCCGCCGCGGTCGCCGCCGCGACGGCCAGGTACGGATCGGTAGCGCTGCCGACCAGACGCATCGACGAGGTGCTGCAATTCTGCTCGTGGTCGGCGTGCAGGATGAACAGCACGTCGGTTGCCTTGGCCAGCGTCGGGAAGGTGATACTTCGCCTCGGTGATCTTCCACATCAGGTTCAGGAAGTTCTCGGTGTAGCCCAGGTCGTTGTCGGGCATCGAGTAGGGCAGCCCGACGCTGTGCCGATACGACATCGCCGAGAGCGTCGGCATCTTCGCGATCAGCCGGCAGATCTGGATCTCCCGCGAGCGCGGGTCGAATATCCGGTTCGCGTCCGGGTAGAAGCTCGACAGCGCCGCGACCGTGCCGATCAGGATGCCCATCGGGTGCGCGTCGTAGCGGAAGCCGTCGAGGAATTTCTTGATGTTCTCGTGGACCATGGTGTGATAGGTCACGTCATGGACCCACTTGTCGAGCTGTCGGCGCGTCGGCAGCTCGCCGAAAATCAGCAGGTAGGCGACCTCCAGGTAGGTTGACTGCTCGGCCAGTTGCTCGATCGGATAGCCGCGATACTCGAGGATGCCCTTGTCGCCGTCGATGTAGGTGATCTTGCTCTGGCAGGCCGCGGTATTGAAGAACCCCGGGTCATACGCCAGCAGGCCGAAGTCGTCCGCTGACGTCTTGATCTTCCGCAGGTCCATCGCCCGGATGGCGCCCTCGCTGATCGGCACCTCGTACTGTTTGCCGGTTCGATTGTCGGTGATTGACAGTGTGTTCTTGCTCACGGCTGGCCATCCGTTTCTTGTGCGTTCGCACAACAACCCGGCGATGCGCTCTCCGCCCCGCTCATCGGATTTGCACGCGTCGCCAATCAGAAATCCCTTATCCGAACAGGTGGACCATCGCCTCGACGACGTCCTGGATGTGTCGCCCCATCATCCAGATCGGCACCGCCAAGAGCGAAACCCCCAACATTACGAGACACGCCCCCGCCGTCGACGGCAATTGGCGAATCCGCCCCAGCCGGCCCGAGATCGCCCGCTCCAGCGCCGCGACCGTCTGGTCCGTCGTGCCGGTCGTGGGGTCCAGGTGGACCGTGACGTTCCGCAGCACCGGCAGGCTCGTCAGCCGCACCGTGCCGGCCGGGCCACGCCAGGATTCATCCTGCCACGTGCCGTTCCAGCCGGCGTCGGCCGCCGCCTGCTCGACCACGGCCCGGGCCCGGGCCGCCGAGATATTGTAGATCACCCAGCCCGCACGGCGGCCTGGCAGCATCTGGTGAAACAGCCAGCCCACCAGCCCGGCCTCGACGACCAGCAGCCAGGCGGCCCCCGACCCGACCAAGGCCGGCATCGGCGCCACCAGCAGCGGCAGAAAGACCACGGTCAGTGCGACAAAGTCCGAGCGGCTGCTGATGAGGCACGGGGTGGCGTGGCTGTTGACCAGCCCGAGCAGCAGGAAATAGACGGCGATGGGTGCCACCAGCACCACGAACAGGAGGGAGTCGATCGCCGGGTTGCCGCCGCTCATGCTCAGGTCCGTCGTTCCTGGGGGCCAGGCGGCAGCATCGCGATCGCGGTCGGCCGGCGGATCAGTCGCTGGCCGGGCGGTCGAGGTGTTCGCCGCGCGAGGCCACCTTTCGGTACCCCAGGTATTTTATGACCTCCAGCACTTCCGTCCACGTGGGAAATGGGCGCTTGTTGACGCGCTTGTATTCGTCGATCGCCAGGACGAACTCAAATTGTTCATCGGTCAGTTCCCCCTCCTCGGCTGAGCGGCGGTCGTCACTGCGGCGGCGGCCGGGCCCGCGGCGGCGTTCCAGCCCGGCGCGGCGGTCGACGACGCTGCGGCGGCGGTCGGTCTGGGCGCGGCGCTCGGGGGAGCCGGCGGGCAGACCGCCGGGCGGGGGGGTGGCGGGTCGCGGGGTGTCGGGGGACGACGGCGTCTCCATCTACTCGTCGTCCTCGTCGTCGACTTCGTCGTCGTCCTCGTCATCCCAGAACTCGTCGTCGGCGTCGTATTCCTCGTCGTCGAGCTCGTCATCCATCTCGTCGTCGTCGAATTCCTCTTCCTCCTCGTCGCCGTGGGCGGCGCTGGCGCCGTCCTCGACTTCTTCCTCGTCCATCGCCGAGAGAATCTCGGCCGCGGCGTCGAGCTGCGACTCGGGCACCAGCACCGGCACGCCGCTGCCGCGGGCGCCGCGCGCATTCTCGCCCACCACCGCGCCCAGCGCGCTGGCGCGCAACACCTCGACGCACCGCTCGGCCTCGCGCCGTGACGACGCGAACATCGCCGGCACCAGCTCCGTCGGAGCCTGCGTCTGGGATTCCTGCTGCTCGGTCTCTCGCGTGTCGCGCGACATGGGTGTCTGCTCCTGCCAATCCGCGCTCGTCGATCGCACCCTCAGGTTCGGGCTCAGTGTATGACGGGTCTCGTCTTGGTCAAGACCGTCCGACGGCGCCGGCCGCGAGGACGATCCGCGCCGCGAGCCAACCAGTCGCGGCAGCGCGATTGTGCAGATTCGCCGGACATGAAGTCAAGCCCCTCGCCGCCGCCGCGCGTCGCCTTTGAAAAACAAACACCCCCGCCGAGTCGGCCCCGGCGGGGGTGGCTTACCTCGCAACTCTCGTTCCGCTCCCCGGAACGCTAACGCCGCGGCAGAATCTCCACCGCCTCGTCGCCCGGCTGACCGCTGCCGGCCGCCGGTCGGCCGAAGAACATGTCGTCCGATCCGCCGTGGCCCATACCCACCAGGTATTGCGCCTCCAGCGCCCGGTCGATCCGCTTCTTCGAGTCCAGCAGGTGGGCCCGGCTGGCCGTATCCAGGTCGCCGCTGTCGAGCACCTTCCCGATCTTCTCGGACAGCCCGGCGACCGCCATGCGGGCCACCGCGCCGGCATCCGGCGGGAAGTACGACTCCTCGCCGCTCAGCACCAGGTTCAGCAGCATCCCCAGGTCCATCCGCTGCAGGTTGCGGCGGAAGCTGTTGATGTAGGCCTTGCCCTTCTCGGGCTTGCCGCCGTCCAGCTCTGACCAGATGGCGCTGGTCAGCGTGGTGATGTGATCAGCCAGGGTGTAGGGCTCCTGCCCGCTGCTGACCTTCAGCTCGGCGTCGTAGATGCGCGTAATGGTGAACGGGTTCATCAGCGTGAAGAGGCACTGGTACTGGTTGGCCGCCACCAGGTCGTGCACGTTGAACTCGACGTCAAAGTCGAACTCGTCCGAGTTCCAGTGCCAGTAGCGCCCGGCCGACATCCGCGACAACAGCTCGGGATCGAACTGAAACGCATCGGCCGCGAAGACGTGCTTGATGACGTAATCGCGCGACTGGCGCTGCTTTTCGGTGTCCACGATCGCGATCGACGGCCGCGCGTTCGGATCGCCCTTGTGGTCGCGGTTGATGCTCTGACCGCCCACAAACCGCGCCACGAACATGCACTGGCGACCCTTCTCGAACAGCAGCCGGCGGACGGTCGGCCGCAGCCGCGTGTAGGACTCGCCATCCTTCGCGCACCACGACGTGATGTCCTTCAGCAGGTTCTCGACCAGGCTGATGGTGTGCTCGGCAAACGCGGTGGGGTCCTTGCCGAGGTCATAGCGGTTCACCCACGGATCGGGCGAGAGCACGCCGAACGTGTCCTCGTCGGTCGCGTAGTCCAGCCCGGCCTCGGCGCCGCGGGCGGCGATCTTCTTGAGCATCTCGTCTTCGCCCTTGTCCTCCTTGCCCGGCACCTTGTAGCCATACTCGATCGCCCAGTAGTCGTACGGACCGATGGTCCGCGGGGCGAACGAGCAGGGCTTCTCGCCGCGCTTCATCACCACGGCCGGGTTGTAATCCATCACCGAGCCGACCGTGGGGTCGCCCGCCGCGGTGCTGGCGGTGATCTCATCCAGCGGCCGCCACGAGCTGGCCTTGAAATTGTGCCGCAGGCCGAGACAGTGCCCGACCTCGTGCATCACGATTTCCTTGATGACCTGCCCCAGGAATTCCTCCTTCTGGGCCGCCGTGGCGCCCTTGGCCTCCAGCGCGACGCCGGCCATCGCCAGCTGCTCGGCCTTGCCCGAGGCATAGTCGCACAGCGGCCGGCCGCGCCGCGCCATGAAGTCTGACAGCCGGGCGTAAAAGGCCTCCTGCTCCAGGTCCTGGCGCGTGACGCGCGGCATGAGCTTGGCCCAGCGCGGCTGGAAGGCCCACTCCGGATGGGCGCGGAAGAAGTCGCTGATGAACGGGTTGGTCATCTCCCAGCTGGTCGGCGTGCCGGTGAGCTGGTTGTAGGAGCGGGCATAGGCGCGGACCATCGAGTCGTCGAAGACGATGTCGGCGTCGAAGATCTCGCCGGTCAGCGGATGATCGCGCGACGGGCCCATGGCAAACGCGTTGCCGGTCACGATCCAGCGGAAGAAGTTGTAGCGCACGTCTTCCGGATCGAGCCGGGCGTACTCGTTGTCGTTCTCCTGCTGCAACACCTCGACCGCGTTGACAAAGCCGCACTTCTCGTAGGCCTTGTTCCACTCCAGGATGCCCTCGGCCACGTAGCGGCGCCAGCGGACCGGGACGGTTTTCTCGATGAACCAGCGGATCGGCTTGACCGGCGGCGACATCTCCAGGTCCGGCTCGCGCTTCTGCAGGTTCCAGCGGTTGATGTAGCGGTTGAACAGCGTGGTGGCGTCGTACTTCTTGGCCCAGTCGTAGCGAACCGTGAGGAAGTAGCCGACGCGGTCATCCGAGGCGCGCGGCTTGTAGTTGCTGGTCGGCAGGGCCGACAGGCTGTAGTGCATCCGCATCCGCGTGCCGCCCGGCTCCGCCGGACCGCGACCCATCATCGCCATGTCCACGGCGATCTCGGTGTTCTCGCCGAAGGTCTTCCAGCGCGCCCACTTGCTCAGCCCGGGGTTGACGGCCGCGCGCAGCATGCCGCCCAGGCCGCCGAAGTCGCCCTTGAACCACTCGCCCAGGTCGATGACCGGGTCGCCGCCCTTCATCGTCCGAATGCCGATCTGGCGCACGATCTCGTCGGTGTGGCTGCGCTTAACGACGTCGGCGACCGGCTGCCCCTCGTCGGCGGCAAAGCGTGGATCGACCCGCATCAGCACGAGCTGCTTGTCCATCCGCTCGATGTAGGCCAGGAAGTGATCGATCTGGAAGCCCGTCGCAAACGGCCCGCCGGACACGCTGCTGGCGATCAGGAACTTCTTGCCGATCAGCGCGGCCGGAACCTGCGCGAAAAGCTGGTCGGTCTTCTTGTTGTACCAGAGATTGATGAAGCAGCAGTCGGAGCCGTCGGCCGGCTTGACCGCCTCGAACTCCTTGCAGACCTCTTCAAACTTCGGAAAATCCGGCTTGTCGGCCTCGGCCCCCGGCGGCTTCTGCGGCATGCCCTTGGGCGGACCGGCGGGCTTGTCATCCGCCCGCGCCGGCAGCGCCAGCGCCATCAGCGCGACCGCCAGCAGTGCCCCTGCCATGCGCCACCCGTCGTGTCCACGTTTCATGACTGAACTCCTTCCAGGCATCGCCTGTCTGTGTGTGAAATGAGGACCGCAGCCTGACCCCAGCCCACTCCGTCTGCGTTCCCCTGCCTGCGGCTCGCTAGGTGATCGCCATTATAGGCCATGGAGTAAACGATCCCAATTGCAGCACGGTTCGCAAATTCTGCCGACTCGCCACCGGCACCGCGCACACAAATCGTTCGCCACTATCGGCCGGGAACCGCGCTCCGCCCGACCCGCAATTTGACTCGCGCCGCCGACCGGGCTACCGTCTGGGGTTCTGATACTGGGACCGCCGGCGACGGTTTCGCCGTCCAGGTCCCGCTCGTGCCGCTCACGCTCACGGTTTGGGGGGGGGCCGTTTCGGATCCCCTGCAACGGGGTACGGGGCTGCTGTCCCCAGCGGCGGCCGCGAGCGAAAGCTGAACGGCCTGAATGGCTGGTCGATATTGGGTCCATGGCGAAGCGCAAGTCTACGTCCGAAAACTCCGGCAAGGCCCTGGTGATCGTTGAATCGCCCGCCAAGGCCAAGACCATCAACAAGTACCTCGGCTCCGGGTACGTGGTGAAGGCCTGCAAGGGTCACGTCCGCGACCTGCCCAAGCGCAACTACGGCATCGACCCCGGGCGGAACTTCGCCCCCGAATACGAAATCCTCGAGTCCCACAGCAAGATCGTCAACGAGTTGCGCAACGACGCCCGCCACGCCGACATGGTCTATCTCGCCACTGACTTGGACCGCGAAGGCGAGGCGATCGCCTGGCACCTGGCCACGGCACTCGAACTGCCCCCCGAGAAATCGCGCCGCGTGGTCTTCAACGAAATCACCAAGAGCGCCATCCACGAGGCCTTCCACAAGCCGCACGCCATCGACATCGACAAGGTCAACGCCCAGCAGGCGCGGCGGATTCTCGATCGCGTGGTCGGCTACGAGCTCTCGCCCCTGCTCTGGAAGAAGATCGCCAAGGGGCTTTCGGCCGGACGGGTGCAGTCGGTCGCCGTGCGGCTGATCGTCGAACGCGAGCTGGAGATTCGCGCGTTCGAGCCGGCCGAGTACTGGACGATCGACGCGATCTTCACCGCCAAGTCGGCGCCGGGACTGATCGAGGCATGGAACAAGTTCGCCCGTCCGCAGCGCGGCGAGCCGCCCACGATGCGCGAGCAAGGCGAGTGGCTCGCGGGTCGCGAGGCCTTCCGGGCCGAGCTGGTCGAGGTGGCGGGTTCGACGTTCAAGCCCGAGGCACGATTCGAAGAACGGCGACTCGGCGTTCGTCGGCGGCTCGGTCCAGGCCCGCAAGGTGGCCGAGGCAGCAGGGCTGAATCGTCCGCGAGCTGGAAGAGCCGTGGGCTGACTACGCGGCTCGATTTGCGAAAGATCACCCTGGTGGGCGAGCTGAGCCCCGCCGGCGGACCGGCGTTTGCGGTCGAGTCGTCGAAACAGAAGCGCACCCGCAGCAAGCCGCAGCCGCCGCTGACGACCGCCGCCATGCAGCAGGCGGCCGCCAACCAGTTGCGGTGATTCACCACCACGCGCACGATGAAGGTCGCCGAGCCTGGTACGAAGGCATCGACCTCGAAGGATGGTCAGCCCGGTCGGTCTCCATCACCTACATGCGAACCGATTCGACCAACCTGTCGAACGAGTCGCCTACGGCCGTCCGCGGCTACATCGACCAGCAGTTCGGGCAGCGGCCACGGACGGGCCGATCCGCTATGGCAACGCCGAGCGCGCGAGAGCGCACGAGGCCATCGCCCGACCGACGTGACGCGCACGCCGCAGGCGCTCGCCGGCCACCTCACCGACGAGCAGCTCAAACTCTACACGCTGATCTGGAACCGCTTTGTCGCCTGCCAGATGTCGCCCGCCGAGTGGGACACCACGACCGCCCGCATCGTCGCGAAGACCTCGGCCGGCGCGGCGACCTTCAAGGCCTCCGGCCGGGTGCTGGTCTTCGACGGCTTCTACCGTGTGATCGGCGTGCCGGAAGGCGACCAGATTCTGCCGGCGCTGCAGGAAAAGCAGGCCGTCGCGCCGATCGAGCTGACGGCGACGCAGAAGTTCACCGCGCCGCCGCCGCGATTCACCGAGGCCTCGCTCGTCAAGGAGCTGGAGACGCAGGGCATCGGCCGGCCGAGCACCTACGCCAACATCATTCAGACCATTCAGGGGCGCGGCTACGTCGAGCAGGAAGATCGCCGCTTCCGCCCGACCGCCCGCGGCGAGCTGGTGACGAAGAAGCTGGTCGAGCACTTCCCCAAGATCATGGACGTGCAGTTCACGAGTTTCATGGAGGAAGAGCTCGACAAGATCGAATCGGCCCACCTCGACTGGGTGCACGTGCTGCACGAGTTCTACGACCCCTTCAAGGAAAGCCTCGGCAAGGCCCACCAGGAGATGCAGCCCGTCCGGGCCGAGCCCAGCAATTACACCTGCGAGCGCTGCGGCAAGGCGATGGTCTATCGCTTCGGGCGCGACGGGCGCTTTCTCGCCTGCACCGGCTATCCCGACTGCACCAACGCTCAGGACATCGATCGCGACGGCAAGCCGCTCCCACCCGTCAAGACCGACGCCGTGTGCGAGCGCTGCGGCAAGCCGATGCAGTTCCGCCGGTCGAAGCGCGGGCCGTTCCTGGGCTGCACCGGCTACCCCGATTGCGACTTCACGCATCCGTGCGACGAGCATGGCGTGCGACTCAAACGCCTGAAGCCGGAGGAGATCACCGCCCAGTGCCCCGAGTGCGGCGGCGAGATGGGAGTCAGGTTCGCCCGCGGCCGCGCGTTCATGGGCTGCAAGAAGTATCCCGAGTGCAAGGGAACCAGCCCGGTGCCCGAGGGCATTCACGTCGATCGCCCGCCGCCCGAGCAGGCCGGCGTGCCGTGCGACAAGTGCGGCCGGCCGATGGTGATTCGCAAGTCGCGACGCGGTCCGTTCCTCTCCTGCTCCGGCTTTCCGCGCTGCCGCAACGCCAAGCCGATGGACCAGCTCGAAAACCTGCGCAAACTCGCCGAGTCGGGCCTGGCGCCGACCCCGCCGCCCGAGGGCAGCAAGTCGCGCGGCGGGTCGATCCGCGGGCGCGCCGACGCCGCCCGCTCGCGCAAGAGCGTCGACGTGTCGACCCTCGGTCCGCCGCCGCCCGGGTTCGCCTGGACGCGCACCGGCCGGCCGGTGGTGGAGGTGCTGCCCGCCAGCGGCGAGTCGCTGAGCTGCCCCGAGTGCCGCGGCGAGATGACACTGAAAAGCGGGCGATTCGGGCCGTTCTTCGGCTGCAATAAGTGTCGCGCGACGGCCAATCTGCGCGGCGAGGCCAAGAAGCAGGCCGAGGCAGCCATGCCCGCGCCGGATCGACCCAAGCCGATTCCGACCGACGTGGCCTGTCCGGATTGCGGGGGCAAAATGCTGCTGCGAATGGGTCGTACGGGGCGGTTCCTGGGCTGCGGCAACTATCCCAAGTGCAAGAAGACGATGGAAGTTCCACCGGGGTTGCTGCGCGAGGTGGCGGCCGCCGCCGAGTAGCGGTGCGGGGCGCGATTCCGGCGCTGTGGCAATGACCGAGCAATCGGGCCCGAAAACGCTTTGGATGGGGCTCACAGGAATCCGTGGAATTCCGGGAATAGCCGCGGGGCCGGCGAGGGTTGAACGGTTGCCCGCTGCGGCGGGCGTCGATCAAGTCTCCGCTTGCCCCGTGCGACCGGCGCGCAGGTCAAACCTGCGTGTCCCGCGCGGGGCTTTTGACGGGCGCGGCGTCCGCGCCGTTTGCGTCGTACCGTCGGCACATCGGAGGGAGTCGTTCATGGTCCGCGCCATCACTGCCATCTGCCTGATGATCGCCGCGCTGGGTCTCGCGCCGCGCGCCGGCGGTGCCACGCTCAGCCTGACCGCGTCGGCCGACGCCACGCTCTATCAGAGCGCCACCGGTGGTACGGCCGATGGCGGCGGCGAACATCTCTTCGCCGGAATCACCGCCCAGGCCAGCAACCGCCTCCGCCGAACTCTGGTCAAGTTCAACCTGTCGGCGATTCCGCCCGGGTCGGTCGTGCAGCAGGCCAGCCTCACGATGTACTGCAACAAGTCGGCCACGCCGCAGGTCGACCTCAACCTGCACCGCGTGCTGTCCGACTGGACCGAGGGCTCCACCAACGACACCGGCGAGGAAGGCGACGGCGCGACCTCGGTGAACGGCGACGTCACCTGGATTCACCGCACCAAGCCCAGCCCGCTCTGGACGACCACCGGCGGCGACTGGTCGCCCACCATCAGCGCGACCACCACGGTCTATACCGAAGGGTTCAGCTACACCTGGGGCACCACGCCGCAGATGGTCGCCGACGTGCAGAACTGGGTGAACACCCCCGGACAGAACTTCGGCTGGCTCGTCCGCAGCGACGACCTGGCCGGCGGGGCCGCCTCGGCCAAGCGCTTCAGCAGCCGCACCAACCTGGTGTTCGGCAACCCGCCCAGGCTGACAATCTGTTACGTCCCGCCCAGCCAGCTCGACCTGAACTGCGACACCGTCGTCGACGCCGCCGATCGCATCGCGTTCGCGACCGCGCTGGTCGACCCGGTGCGCTACGCGGCCACCTATTCCGGCTGCGACATCACCCGCGCCGACCTGAACTGCGACGGTCTGCGCGACGGTCGCGACGTGCAGACCTATGTCACGCTGGCGCCATAATCGCCCGCGGCCGGGCCGCGATTATCCAGCGTCCGCTTTTCGCGCGGCCGGTCAACGGTGGAATTCCCGCCGGTACCCGGTGTAGGATTCCACGATGCGCCCGCATCTCCGCCTGATGGCCGCGCTAAGCCTGTTCGCGAGCGGGGCCGCGCGCGCCGCTCCGCCGACGCTGAACCAGCCCGCGCCGGCCGTGGCGGCCAGCGCCTGGCTGAACGTGCCCGGCGGAGGGGAGACCAGCCTCGATGACCTGCGCGGCCACCTGGTGGTGCTCGAATTCTGGGGCACCTACTGACCGCCGTGCCGAGCCGGCATTCCGCATCTGGTCCAGATGCACGAACGATATCGATCTCGCGGCGTGATGATCGTGGCGCTGTCGGCCGAGCAGCCGACGAAGGTGGCCGCATTCGTGCACCAGAACACGCCGCCCATGCCCTACATCATCGGATCGGGCGCGCGCGAGACGTTCATGCGCTACGGCGTGTCGCGCATTCCGCGCGTCCTCATCATCGACCCGAACGGCCAGATAGCCTGGATGGGCACCCGGCCGATCGACGTGCCGCGCGCCCTCGACGGGCTGCTGGCCAAGTATCCCGCGATCAACGTCGCCGCGCTCGCCGAGCGCCGCGCCACCCGCCGGCTGGAGCGGGCCGAATCGCTGCTGACGGCCGGGCGATCGGCCGAGGGCCACGCCGTGCTCGAACAGCTTCATCACGACCTGCCCGACACGCACGCCGGCCGCCGCGCCGCCGAGCGCCTGCGTGCCCTCCCGGCTGAAGCGCCCCCGCCGGCC
Organism: Phycisphaerae bacterium; assembly: GCA_046350375.1. Taxonomy (GTDB): domain Bacteria; phylum Planctomycetota; class Phycisphaerae; order UBA1845; family UTPLA1; genus JAXMAO01. The sequence goes on along the minus strand of JAXMAO010000005.1, from coordinate 72,475 downwards.
GCCCCCCGCGCGGGGGCGATTGTCAAGCCGGCCGGCGGGAGCTAACTTCCGCCCGATGTCCGACGCCGCCTGCGTGTGGTATGCCCCTGCTGACTACGCCAGCCTGCCGCGGCGATTGGCGGCCTGCCTGATCGACGCCGTCGCGGTGCTCGCGATCATCTTCCTGCCGCTGCTGACCTTCGCCGCGATCACCGGCACGCCGATCCGCACCCAGCCGACCACCGCCCCAAGCGCCCAGAAAACGCAATCGGCACTCATCGGCCTGGCGCTGTTGGTGGTTGTGGTCGGCGCGCCCTATCACCTCTACCTGCGGCGGACGCGCGGCGGCACGCTCGGCTATCGCCTGGCCGGCGTTCGACTGGTGATGTTCGACGGCTCGCGCCCCACCTTTCGCAGCCTGGCGATCCGGCTGGTCATCGCCAGCCTCATGCCGGCGCTATTGGCTCTGCTCCTTGTGCCGGCGATCGTGGCGGCGCCCAAGACCAAGGGCCCGCTGCCGCGCCCGACCGTCGGCTCGGCCATCGGCGGCGCGGTCTTTTTGGTCATCATCTTCGGGCTGGCGAGCGTCAGCTATTGGTCGGTGGTGCGCAATGCGCGTCGGCAGGCGCAGCACGACCGCTTCGCCGGCACCTGGCTCATCCGCCGCACTGCCCAGCCTGCCGGTGCGGCCCGGCCGCTGCAAACGGCGCTGTTCATCGGATCGTGGGCGCTGCCTTACTGGGACGTCGAGCCGATCGACGATGCGAACGCGCGGCCCGCGTGACCGGCATAGCGACGCGTCAACGTCATACTTCGGATTGCGAAACGGACTACGCTTGCGCCTGCCAGCCGTAGGTGACGTAGGAGTGGTCGAACGTTCCGTCGGGTCGCAGGTCGAGCACGCCAAACCCCTCGCTCAGTCCTTCGTACGCCCCGCGCCACCAGTTGCCGCACACCGCGCCGTCGCAGATGAACGTCGTCCCGTGCATCTCGACGCGGTCGAGCTGGTGCAGGTGGCCCGACAGGCAGAGCCGCACGTTGCGGTCGCGGTAGAGCTTCAGCCGGTCGGCGGCGTCCATGCAGACCAGGGCGTTGGGCAGCTCCCAGCCTTCCGGCCGGCGATATTCGGTGAACGCGAACGGCGAGGCCGACAGGAGCGGGATGTGCTCGACCGTGACGATCGGCTGCTTGCCGGCGCTGCGCGTCAGTTCCTGCGCGAGCCAGTCCTTCTGTTCGCCGTCGAGCGCACCGACGTAGGCGTGCGGGCCGGGGCCGGGCTGAACGTTGTCGAGCACCAGGAATCGCCAGCCCTTGTGATCAAACGCGTAGTGCAGGTCGTGCAATTCGAGCGACTGCTTGACCAGCGCCTTGCCATAGCCGGGCGTCGCGGGCGTGACGCCGTGCTTGGCGCCCCAGCCGAACACGTCGTGGTTGCCGCACGCATGATGCACCGGCAGCGAGGTGTTGTCGGCGAAGACCTTGCGCAGCATCTTGAACAGCGATTCGGCGCGCGGCGCCGGCGCCGCGAACACGTCGAACACCAGGTCGCCGCCGGTGAGGATGAAATCGGGCCGCGGGCGCAGTGCCTCGACCGCGCGCAGCGCTCGGGCCAGGCCGCGGTCGGCGGCGCGCTCCGGCTGCACGTGGATGTCGGTCAGGTGGACGAATCGAAAGCCCTGCGCCGCCGCCGGCGCGGCCGGCGCCGCGCTGGCGACGTGCCCGTTCGGAGCGGCCGAACCCAGCACGCCCGCCGCCGCGGCCGCCGCCGTGCCCCGCAGCCAGTCCCGTCGCGAAATCTCGTGAGCCATGTTTGCTCTCCGCGATTGCCCGCGCGGCGCAGCCGGCGCCGTGCTACGCGCCGCCGCGCACCACCTCAATCACCCGCGCGGCAATGTGTGCCGGCGACAGCCCGACCGAATCGAGCGTCTCCTCGGGCGTCCGGGCGCTCTTGGGAATCCGCCGGCAGGTGAGCGCGTGGACGCGCACGCGCCCGGTGCGGGCCGCCGCCGCCGCGACCGCGTCCGCCAGGCCGCCGACGTAGTTGTCCTCGACCACCAGCACCCGTCCGCCGCTGACTTCGGCCAGTTGCAGCAGCGGGTCGGCGTCGAGCGGCAGCGAGTAGGCGTCGACCAGGGCGCAGCGGATGCCCGACTCGGCCAGCCCGGCCAGCGCCTGTTTGCAGACGTGCACCATGTAGCCCGCCGACACCAGCGTCAGCGCCTCGCCGCCGCCGCCCCCCGCCAGCACGTGGAAGCCGCCGGCACGAAAGGCCGTCTCGGGCGCGTAGAGCAGCGGCACGTCGGGCCGATGGGTGCGCATGTAGCACAGGCCGGCGTGCTCGGCCATGAGCGCGGTGCAATGATAGGCGGCCACGGCGTCGGCCGGCTGGAAACTCAGACAGACCGGCTGGCCGCGCCCGTCGTCGGCGCCGCCGGCAGCGCGGAAGTATGCCACGTCGTGCAGGCTCATCTGGCTCGGGCCGTCGGCGGCCAGCGAGATGCCCGCGTGCGAGCCGACCAGTTTGATGTTCGCCCGGCCGATCTGCGCCATCTCGACCTGGTCGTAGGCGCGCGACAGGAACTTCGCAAAGCTGCTGACAAACGGCACGTACCCGGCCGCCGCCGCGCCCACCGCCGCCGACACCATGTTCTGCTCGGCGATCTTGCACTCGAAGAAGCGCTCGGGCATGGCCCGGGCCAGGACGTCGGCAAAGGTCGAGTTCGACACGTCGCCGTCGAACGCCACGATCCGCTCGTCGGCCCGCGCTGCCCAGTGCCAGCAGCGGCACGCCCATGAGCGCGCCGCGTCGCGCAGGCGTTCTTCTCGACCGCGCTACGTCAGGCCCGCGGCCGCCATCACCTCGGCAAACGGCGCTTACCGTGCCGCGCCCGCGCAAACGGACGCGGCAGCGGCGGAGACACGGCCGGCGCGGGCGGCAGGCCGTGGTCGAAGCCACCGGCAGCTTGCGCGCAGGCGAAGGCGTCCAGCTCGCGCACAGCCCTGGTCGAGCTGCTTGTCGGTCAGCGGCTTCCCGTGGTTGCTCTTGTCGGTCAGCAGATCGACGCCCCAGCCCTTGCGCGTCCGCGACGGCGATCGGCCGATCGGACGCCGCGCCCGACGGCGCGGCTCGATCGCGTCCGCGTCGTGGCCGTCGATCAGGCGGACCTCCCAGCCGAAGGCCGCCAGTTGCGCTTCCGAGCACGTCGGCCGACTGCTGCGGCGAGACGTAGTCGGCCTGCCCCTGGCCGTTGCAGTTGAAGATCGCGGTCACGGCGGCACGAGGCGATGATCGACGATGAAATCGGCCGCCTCCCAGATCTGCCCCTCGCGCGACTCGCCGTCGCCAATGACGACGAACGCGGCGGTCGAGGGCTTGCACGCCGAGCCGCGATCGCCAGCCCGGCGGCAGCCGACAGTCCCTGTCCGAGCGAGCCGGTGGCGGCGTCGAAGAAGGGGAAGCCCTCGAACGGATTGGGATGACCATCGAGCGGGCTGGACAGCGCCCGCAGCGTGGTCAGGTCGGCGAGCGTCAGCGGGCGGGCCGTCGCGCGTCGCGTCCGACGACGCCGCCGAGGTCGGCATAGACGGCGTAGACCGCACGGCGTGTCCCTCGGAGAGCACCAGCCAGTCGGCCGCTGCGTGCCACGGGTCACTTGCGGGTCGAAGCGCATCGCGGCGCATGAGCCTGGACGATCTGCAGAATCGACAGTGCACTGGAAGGATGCCCGGAGCCAGCGGCGGTAGTCATGCGCAGAACGTGGCGCGCCATCTCGATGGCGCGGGCGTGAAGCGTGGTGGCCGAACTCATCGTGACTCCCTTCCGGTCTGGCCGCCGCTGCCGTCGCATCGGGACGGTCGCGCGGTCGTAGCGTAGGGGACTCTGCGGGCGGCGACAAATCGAAAAGAAAAGCGGCAGCCCGAAGGCTGCCGCCGTGTGAGAACTGCGTTGTCGGACGCGCGAATTACGGGGTGAGGCAGGCGTCCGACCGGCTGCCCAGCGCCAGGGTGCCGGTGGTGACCGAGCCCGTCATCAGCGTGATGTTCGGGTAGGCCAGACCGGGGTCCACCTGCTGGTTGAGGTTGTGCAGCGAATAGATGTTGTCGTTGGGCTTGGTGACCGGGAAGGCCGTGTCACGCAGGCCGTTCAGACCGACCGCCGGGTCTTTGCTTGACTCGGCGTGGCCATCTTGGAAGAGGACGTTGTTCACTTCGCGGTTGGTGTGGTTGGTGCTGTTGCCGCGGAAGGCCGACGCGCGGTCGATCTGGACCGTGGTCTTGACGCCGCCCTTCACGGCCGGGTTGGCATCGCCGAGGACCGGCCAGCGCGGGTCGGTGCCGGCGGTGCCCAGGGCCCGCGGCCGCTGGACCGTCGTGGTCGAGGCCGCGTGCTGGTACTGGTAGCCGTAGCTCAGCCGCGTGGCGTCCAGGAAGTCGAAGCAGAGCTGGTAGTCCTGGACGGGATCGGGCTGGTCGCTGGTGCTCGGGCAGACGAACAGCTTCGGCGTGGCGTTGAGCCCGCGGAGCAGCATCCACATGTCGATCGTCGGAGACGCGCTGGTGTCGCCGAGCGTGCTGGGGGTCGGCGAGGCGGTGGTCGGCTGGGCGACGCCGCCGCCGTGCAGGTTGGGGTCGAAGTACTTGACGAAGTTCGTCGCGGCGGCCGACGGCCCGGCGTAGCACGGGAACACGTCGCCGTCCTGGGCATAGATGTACATGCCCTGACCCAGACTGCGGATGTTCGACAGACACACCGTGCGCTTCGAGAGCTCGCGCGCCCGCGACAGCGACGGCAACAGGATCGAGATCAGCAGGGCGATGATGGCCACCACCACCAGCAGCTCGATCAGCGTGAACGCCCATCTGCGAATTTTCTTCTGCATGGGCATCTCCCTATGTTCGCGGCATTCCTGCTCGGGCCCGCCTCGGTCGGCTCACCGCCGCCAGGCCGGGAGAATTGGGTATTCATGAGTCCGACGCACCATCCGCCCCGAACGGCGCGGACAATGCACTGCCGGCGACTCGATGATCCCGTCGAGGCTGGCTCCGATCCGCCCGGCCGGCCGCGAAGCATGCCGGGCGACTCTGCATCCCGAGTCTGTCCGGCGGCACACCGCCGCCGGCTCGGGAAGTTTCGCGGACAAACACCCCCGGCGCAGCGGCGCCGCGGGCGTGTCTCATTCGATCAGGCAACTGGGTCGATACACTCCGTGGCGACAGTCGCCGCGCCCATCCAAAGGGCGAACGCGAACCGCGCGACGTTCAGGAAGGCTCGTGGGCGGAATCGATCAGCGGGGTTCAGGCGAATGCAGGGGTCGTCGGGGAATTAAAGAATGTATAATGACGGCCAACCCACCTCGTGCCGAACCGCTTGGCGAACTCTCCTGCTTCGACCTATAACCCTACCATCAGGTATCGGTCGAGTCAATCAATTCTAGCCATCGAACCGCCGCGCCCGCCAGCCTTTTCTCACCTGCCGCTAGACCCGCATCCGGCGCCAGTCGATGCGGTCCAGGTCGAACTGCCCCGCGCCCCGCGCATGGGCCGTGCGAAGCTGCGGCGGGACGTGCGGTAACGGCAGCAGCGGCCGCAACTTGCGCATGCCGCGCAGGCGGTTGAGCACGTCATATCCAACCGCGTCGCCCGCCACCGGGTCGAGCGCCAGGATCAGCCCGTGGAACGGCATGACATCCTCGGCGCGGGCGGCCGGGCCGCGGTCGGTCACCACGCGCAGCGCGTTCACGATATTCAGCCGCAGCCGTGTCCTGATTGGCGGCGCGGCGACAATCGCCCCGATCGCCGGATCACACCCGTTGCCATGAAACCGCGCCGGATGGGCAATCAGCCCGTGCGACAGGTTTTTCATGCAGCCGCTCATGACGGCGCTGTGGTGCGTCTTGAGGAACGGCACGTTGATGATCGCGGTCACCTGGTCGACGAATCCGGCGAACGAATCGCGCCCGCAGCCGAAGTCGTGCTGTTTGCCGCTGAAGCGCCATTCGGGCTCGCGCGTGGCGTGCGCCAGGTCGGGCTGCGGGCCGGCTTCGAGCAGCACGATGCGCTGCGGATCGAACCCCGCGCCGACCAGCGACTCGACGATCCGCGGCGCCAGCAGCGGCGACGTGCCGATCGTCTCGGCGCCCGAGCCGTTGAACTTGATGCCGATGATGTCGTCGTCCTTCAGCCACGCGCGCCAGGCCGCGCCGGCGTCGCGCTGTCCGCTGAGCGTCCGCAGCCCGGTGACGAGCATGTCGTCGAGCACGCTCAGCCGCGCCACGTTGCCGGCGAACAGATTTTCTCCGACGACCTCGACCACGCGCGGCGCCGCCGGGTCGAACAACTCGCCCAGCTCCGCCAGCGCCGGGCGACTGGACCACGCGACCGCGCAGCCCAGCGCGCCGCGCCGCAGCAGCTCGCGCCGGCTGAGGACGCCCGGAGGGTCCGATCGCGGGGGAGATTTCGGCGACACGTTGACAGTTCCACCGGCGTGACAGAAAGTCTATCGACCGCAGCCCGCCGCGGGCTGCAACCGCGCTGCCACGCCGCGGGGCTGACCATGACCGCCGACCTCGACGCCCGCTTCCACCAGGCCCGGAACGACTGCCGCGCCGCCGGCCAGGAACACCTGCTGCAATTCTGGCCGACGCTCTCCGCCGGGCAGCGCAGCGAACTGCTCGCCGATCTGGAGCAGATCGACTTCGCCGCCGTCCCCAGCCTGGTCGAACGCTGCGTCCGCCACGCGCCCGACCTCGGGCACGCCGGCACGCTCGAGCCGGCGCCGGTCGTGCCGCGGATCGATCGCAACCGGCCCGACGCCGCGGCCGCCGCCGCAATCCAGCGCGGCGCGGCACAGATCGCCGCCGGAACCGTCGCCGCGCTAATCGTCGCCGGCGGACAGGGGACGCGGCTCGGCTACGACGGGCCCAAGGGCTGCCTGCCGGTCTCGCCGGTCCGCCGCAAGCCGCTCTTTCAGCTTTTCGCCGAGCAGCTCCGCGCCGCGGGCCGCGGCGCCCGCGCGCCCATCGCCTGGTACGTCATGACCAGCCCCGGCAACGACGCCGCGACGGCGCCTTCTTCGCCGAACACCGTCACTTCGGCCTGTCGGCCGGGCAGGTGGTCTTCTTTCAGCAGGGGGTCATGCCGGCCTTCGCGACCGACGGGCGCATCCTGCTCGATCAGCCGCACCGCGTCGCGCTCGCGCCGGACGGCCACGGCGGCGTGCTCCTGGCGATGCGCCGGCGCGGCGTGCTGGCGGACATGGCCGCCCGCGGCGTCGAGCACATCAGCTACTTCCAGGTCGACAACCCGCTGGTGAACTGCGTCGATCCGCTCTTTGTCGGCCTGCATGCCGCCCGCGGCAGCGAGATGTCGACCAAGGTCTGCCCCAAGGCCGACGACCGCGAGCGCGTCGGAAACGTGTTGCGGGCCGGCGGCCAGCTGTGCGTGATTGAATACTCCGACCTGCCCGACGCGCTGGCGACCGCTCGCAACGCGGACGGCTCGCGCCGCTTCAACGCCGCCAACCTGGCGATCCACGTCCTGTCGCGGCGGTTCGTCGAGCGACTGACCGCCGACCCGACCCGCTTCGCGCTGCCCTGGCACCGCGCCAGCAAGAAGGTGCCCCACATCGACCTGGCGAGCGGGCAGCGCGTCGAACCGACGCAGCTTAACGGTGTAAAGCTCGAGTCGTTCATCTTCGACGCCCTGCCGCTGGCGACCGGCGACGGGCTGGTGCTCGAGATCGATCGCGCCGAGGAATTCAGCCCGGTGAAAAACGCCACCGGGACGGATTCGCTCGAATCGTCGCAGCGCGACCTGGTCCGCCGCGCCGCCCGCTGGATCGAGCAGGCCGGCGTCCGCGTGCCGCGCGACTCGTCCGGCGAGCCGATCGTCCCGATCGAGATCAGTCCGCTGCGGGCGTCCTGGGCGGGCGACCTGGCGGCCGATCCGCGCGGGCTCGCGGGGCTGCGGTTCGACGGGCCGGTGTATATCGACGAGTGACGGCCACCGCGCGGCGATTATCGGCGCGCGGGCCTGGGCGCAAATAGTTCGAACCGCCCGGGCAAGACTCCAGCGGCCTCGCCATTCAACGCCGCCGCCGCGCGGCTCGGGAATGAACGATGCCCAATCTCCTTCGAATCGCGATTTCGTCCGCTCCGCTCCTGGTGTTGTGCAGCGCATGCGGGATTCCGCCGGAACCGCCGCCGCCGCTGACGCTGCCGACGTGGAACGACGCCACGCAGCCGTGGCCGATGTTCGGCCAGAACGTCCGCCGCACGGCGCGGTCGCCGTTCGCCGGGCCGACCAGCGATTCGCCGGCGAGCGCCGCCAACTGGAGCTACACCGCCACCGGCGGCGCGGTCATCAACATGCAGCCCGCCATCGCCGGCACGGGCGTCTATTTCGGAAGCTGGGGCGTGCTGCGGCGCGACGCCATGCAGACCCCGGACCAGTGGGACAAGAGCGACGGCCGCGTGTACGGCCTGAAGCTCGCCAGCGATCCGTCGCAACCCGAATCGCAGTTCGAGCTGTTCGCCCCGGTGCGGCCCGCGACCACGCCGGTGGGCTACCTGTTCGCCGGCCGGACGCGCCTGTCGCGCGACGAGTTCTGGTGCGGCGCCGGCAACGACTACCTGGTGTCATTCTACAACGGCACGGTCGAGGGCACGCCGCTGGTCGACCCGGACGACAACACGCTCTACGTCGGCCGCGGCGACGGCCGGCTTTACGCCATCGACCCGGGCAGCGGCGCGGTCCGCTGGGCGTTCGCGACGTTCAATCCGCAGAACCCGTCCGACCCGGACGGCGGCGGCGAGATTGTCGGCGGCGCCGTCATGGGCGCCGAAAAGAAGATCTACTTCGCAACGCTCGCCGCTCCTTGGCCCGGCAACCCGCCCAACGACCCGGCCTACGAGACCAACGCCGTGTACGCCCTCGACACCGGCGGACACCTGCTGTGGCGCTACCCGTCCGCCAACGCCACGCTCGCGAACTGGATCATCACGCCGCCGGCCATCTCGCGCGACGGGCGGACGCTCTACGTCGGCACGTTCGGGCTCGATCTGTCCGTCCCGGGAGAGCTGCTCGCCATCGACCTCGCTCAGCCCGACGACGCGCCCGACAGCGCCCGGCTGAAATGGAAGATGACGCTGCGCCACCCGACGCGCCTCGGCCAGCCGAATCTCTACCTCCGCGCGCTGGCGGTGGGCGTCGACGACCGCATCTACTGCGGCGGCTTCGAGCCGATCCTGCTCTCCGACTCGCCGGCGCTGTTTGCCATCGTCGATCGCGGCGATCGCGGGCAGTTCGCCTGGACGCCGGCGGTGGTCGAGCCGCAGGGCGCGCCGTCGAGCACCGGGCAGTTCGTCGCCGGCCTCGCGCTGTTCGAAACCGGCGACCACGTGGAGACCATCTTCGCGAGCACGACGCACGTCCGCGGGCTGTTCAACGGCGCCGGCGGCGCGCTGTTTGCCATCGACCCCGGCAACGGCGCGGTCCGCGCCAGCTTCGACCCCGCGACGCTCGCCCAGCCCGGCCACGGCGGTATGACCGCGCCCATCGTCGACAGCGCCGGCCACGTCTACGCCGGCATCCGCGGGCTGCACCCGCTGGGCTCCACGCCGGCCGAGTCCGGACACATGTACGGACTGAGCTACTCCCCCGCGGCGGGCTTCGGCGTGCTGTTCGACCGAACGGTGGATGGGCTGCTCGACTGGGCCGCGCCGGCGATCGCCGCGAACCACGCGCTCTACTTCGGCAGCAGCGCCCCGTTCACGCCCGGCGGCGAAGTGCAGTGGTTCACGCCGAGCGAGACGCCGGCCAACCGCTCGCCGCGCTTCTACTGCCTGCACGACTAGCGCGGCGGCGCGATCCGCTCCAGCCCGCCGAGGTAGCCGCGCAGCGCCCGCGGCACGACGACGCTGCCGTCGGCCTGCTGGTTCAGCTCAAGGATCGGAATCAGGATGCGCGGGCTGGCGATGACCGTGTTGTTCAGCGTGTGGCAGACGCGCACCTTCTTCTCGCCGTCGCGATAACGCAGGTTCAGCCGCCGCGCCTGGAACTCGCCGAACCGGCTGGCGCTGTGCGTTTCGCCGTAGCCGTTGCGCGACGGCATCCAGGTCTCGATGTCGTACATCTCGACCTTGCCCTGCCCCATGTCGCCGGTGCAGACCAGCATGACGCGATAGGGCAGCTCGAGCGCCTGCAACACCGCCTCGGCGTTGGCGATGATCTCGTGGTGGTGGCGCTCGCTCTCGGCCTCGTCGGCACGACAGACCACCACCTGCTCCACCTTGTCGAACAGGTGAATGCGGTAGATGCCCTGGGTGTCCTTGCCGGCCGCGCCCGCCTCGCGCCTGAAACAGGTCGACACCGCCGCATACTTCCGCGGCAGCTCGCGCTCTTCGAGAATCTCGTCGGCGTGAAAGGCGGTCAGCGGCACCTCGGCCGTGCCGACCAGGCTCTTGCCGTCGCGCTCGCAGCGATAGGCCTGCTCCTCACCGCCGGGGAAGTAACCGGTGCCGCGCATCACCTCGTCGTTGACGAGCACGGGCACGTGCATCAGCTCGAAGCCGCGCGCCATGATGGTGTCCAGCGCCAGCCGCAGCACGGCCTGGTGCAGCAGCGCCCCGGCGCCGCGCAGGATGTAATTGCGCGTGCCGGCGATCTTCACGCCGCGCGGCAGGTCGATGATGCTCAGCGACTCGCCGAGCTGCACGTGATCCTTGGGCGCAAAGTCGAACTGCCGCGGCGTGCCCCAGCGACGCACCTCGACGTTGCCGTCGGCGTCCGGGCCGATCGGCGTCCTGGCGCTGGGCACCTGCGGGACGGTCAGCATCAGCCGGTCGAACTCCTCCTGCACCGACTTGCCTTCGGTTTCGAGCAACTTGATCCGCTCCTTGATCCCGGTCAGCCGCGCCTGCACCTCGTCGGCGGCCGTGCGAATCTCCGCGGCGCTCATGCCGCGCGCCACGGCCTCCTGGTGCCACTGGCTCTTGGGGTTGCGGAAAAGGGCCATCTGCTGCCCCTGCTCGTTGCTTTCGGCCCGCAGGCGGTCGGCCTCGGTTTGAATCTCCTTGCGCCGCGCGTTGACGGTCAGCAGCCGATCGAGATCGCACGCGACGCGCTTGTGGGCGATCGCCTGGCGCACGGCCTCGGCGTGTTCGGTGATGAACTTGATGTCGAGCATGAAGTCTCCCGCAACGGTCATCCGTCGAATCTGCGGCGCGACTCTACTGGCCTGCTGGCGCGGCGGCAATCGTACCGGCAGGCCGCAGCATGGGTTGTGACTCGGCCGCGGACAGGCGAGTTCCGATCAAGCCTTGCCACCGGCGACGCCGACGTGCATATAAGTACTGGGCGGGCCGCTCACACGCGGTCGCCGGAGGTTGCTTCCCGTGTCCGTCGCCGAACCGCCGCGCCCCGCCACGCCGCCCGCGCTATCGACTCAATCCGCCCGCCGCGGCCCGCGGGCAATCGCCCGGCCGCGACGCCGGCACGCGCTGCTCGCGCTGGCGCTGGCCGCGCCGCTGCTGGCGATCGACGGCTGTGGCACCTCGGGCGGCGGCGCCACCTTCCCCAAGAGCACCGCCTGGATGCCCTTTTCCGTCACCAGCAGCGTCAACGTCCGCCCCACCGCCGTCGCCATCGCCGAATTCAACGGCGACGGCCGCGCCGACGTGGTCGCCGCCTTCAACGGTAACGGCGGTCAGCAGCCCGCCATCGTGCTGCTCATCCAGTCGATCGTCGGCCCCAACATCACCTTCACCCGCGTGCCGCTCGCGCAGTCGCCCCAGCTCGCCGGCGTATCGTCGCTCGCCATCGGCGACCTCAACGCCGACGGCCGGCTCGACATCGTCGCCGCCGCCAACGGCCGTCTGATCTTCCTCCGCAGCCCGGCCGACCCGACGCAGGCCGCCGGCTGGGCCGCTTTCGTCATCGACCACTCCGACGACGCCGGGCTGGGTCAATATCGCGACGTCGCGATCGCCCAGGTCGACCTCGTCAACGGCCCGGACATCGTCGCCGCCAACGAGACCGGCAACCGCATCAGCTTCTTTCCCGCCCCGCCCGTCGTCGTCAACGGCGCCGGCTGGACACGCTTCGACATCGACGCCGCCACGCGCGCGGGCGCCTTCGGCATCGCGCTGGGCGACCTCAACGGCGACGGACGCATCGACATCGTCTCGTCGGCCGCCGGCGAGGCCGCCGCCCGGCTCGCCTGGTATCGCAACCCCGGCGGCACGTCGCAGACCCCCTGGTCCAAGTTCACCATCGGAAACCTGCCGCACGCCACGCGGATCGCGCTCGACGACCTCGATCGCGACGGCCGCTCGGACCTGGTCGCCATCAACCCCGGCGCGCTTTCCATGCCCGGCGCGAACGACGGCATCCAGGTCGGCTGGTATCGCCGCCCGGCCGATCCGACCACTCCGTGGGACGGCTTTCTGCTGGCGCAGTACAACGCCGCCACGCCCACCGACGTCGCCATCCGCGACGTCGACGCCAACGGCAACAAGGACGTGATCGTGTCGACGCGCTCGCCCGGCACGCTGCGCTGGTTCACCCGCCGGCAGAACATCCAGGCGCAGTGGATCGAGAACAACCTGCGGGATCTGTCGGACGACGCGGTTCAGATCGCCAGCGACGACATCGACATCGACGCCCGGCCGGACGTGGTGGCCGCGTTGCAGGCCGCCAGCGACGCCAACGACAGCGTGGCGTGGTATCTGAATCCCGAGTAGCAGCCGGGGACGAATCGCCTTCCTCAGGCGTGCGCCGCGCTCTGCGAGTTCGGTGGGCGGAACTTGTGTCGGGGATGCACGATTCGAAGTCGTGCCAAGTCGTCTAGAGGTCGACGCTCTCGAGCGCGTCGTAGGCCCGGCCGAGCACCGACTCGCCCACCCTGCGCCACGGGAACGGGTCGAAGAAGACCACGTAAACCAGTCCGATGATTCCACTGAGCATGGCTCTATCCTTTGCACGGTCCGGCACGCCGAGGTGATCGGCCGGTCCCGGTTGCTTCTACCAGTTCAGTACCCGCGAGGTGCGGAAATCTTTCGTGCACTTCGCAGGAACGACGCCCGATATTTTGCGTCGCACACGTTCGCCGGCCGGGCCGACTACAGCCCCAGCAGGTTGAACAGGAAAATGAGCGGCCACAACAGGATCAGCCCGGACGCGAAGAACTGTGTCCCCGCGAAGTAGGTGTGAAACAGGTCTGACAACAGGTCGCTGATCATGGCCGCTCCCCAGGCTTTCATCCGGGGAGGCGAGCCGTTCAGACTCGCCTCCCGCGTCCACAATTCACTACAGGCCGACCGACTGAAGGCCCAGGTACAGCGGGTAAAGCACCGCATACGCCACGGGCTGCAGCGGGGTCGGGGCAAACACAGTTCCGTAGATGAACGAAATCCAGAAGCTGATCATCGTATCTCTCCACCGGCGGGTGGCCGGGTCATGGTCAAGGCCGGACTGGCGTCCACGTCGAACTTGCAGTCGCGGCCGGCAGGGGTGGCAATACATCCGGCGTGCCAGCGTTAGACGTTGAGAATTGCACGCCGGCGGGCGGTCAGGCGGGGTCAGTCGGGCGAAATTGCCCAACGATGGGGAATCCACCCCGGCCCGGATCACCCGACCGGCGCGGAATCAAGAACGCAAACGGCCGCACCGTGTTAAAGGGACGCACAGTGCGGATGTCCGGCCCGTGCGGCGAGAACCCCCGCCGGGCCGGTTTTTATTGCGCGGCGGGCAGGGCGCCACCTGCCGGCCCCGGGAATGACCGAACCGTCCGCAGCCGCCGTTCGGCTGGACGACCCGGGCGGCGCGCCTATCATTTGCTCTTGATGACTCTCAACTCGCGATCGGTCGTCGGTCTGACGATTCTCTTCATTGCCGTCTTCGAGCCGGGTTGCTCGACGTCGCATCCGCCGGCCGTGTCGTCGAGCGCGCCGCCGCGCCGCGCGGCCGAAGGCGTCGCGCCGCCTGCGATCGTCTCGCATGCCGCGCCCGAGACGCCGACCGCGCCGCGGGTCACGCCGCCGGCGCCGCTGGACGAGGACGGGATTCAGCGCGATCCGGTCGGCTACCTGCGACATTGCTCGGACGCCGCGGCGCGACTCGGACAATATCGCGTGACGTTCGAGCGGCAGGAGCGGCTGGGCTTCCCGGCGTCGCTGCGGGCGCGGGAGCGAATCGCCGCGGTCTTTCGCAACCAGCCGTTCAGCGTCTACTTCCGCTGGATCGACCGGGGCAGCGAATATGCCCAGGCGTCGTTCATCCAGGGACGCAACAACGACAAGGTTCTGCTGCTGCCGCGGCGCGGATTCCTCGGGCTGCCGCCTTCGGTGAGCAAGTTCGGCGTGCAGGACGGCGTGACCTTTCAGAAGACGCGCAACCCGATCACCGACTTCGGCGTCGCGCGGATGATGGAACGGACGCTGGAACGACTCGAGCGCGCCGGCACGGCGGCGACCGTCGCCTACTCGGGCCTGGCCGACGCCGGCGAGACCGGTCGTCGCGGCCGCAAGTTCGAGCTGACCTTTCCGCGCAGCGATCCGTTCCCGAACAAGCGCATGGAGCTGTTCATCGATCCGCAGACGCACGTGCCGATCGGCACCTGGCTCTTCCTGCCCGACGGACGGCTGGACGCGATGTACGTTTACAACGAGATCGACCCCGGCGTGCAGCTTTCCGATGCCGACTTCGACATCCGCCCGGCCGAGCGCCCCGCGAAGTCCGCCGGTAAGCAGGCCCGCGCCGGCGGCGCCGGCCGGTCGACCGTGCTAGCGCCGTCCGAACAATAGCGCCGCCACCACGCCCGCGAGAATCACGCCGCACGCGATGACGAAATAGTGCAGGCCGCGCGCCTGCTTGTGCGAGAGCGGGCGGTGCCGCCGCGCGGCCGGGTGCGGCTCCGCGGCGTGCCGTGGCGCCGCGGCCGGCAGCGGGGCGCGGTCGATGCCCGACGCGCCCAGCACGGTGCTGGCGCGGGCGTCGGCGGTGGGCGGCACGGAGATGCCCGCCGCGGGCGGCGGACCGCTGAGGGTCGATGCCTGTCCGCCGCCGCTGGCGACGCGCACGCGCAGCGCGAAATCGCCGACCAGGATGGTGGCGCCGTTCTCGACCCGCAGCGTCTTGACCTTCTGCCCGTCGACGAACGTGCCGTTGCCGCTGCCGAGGTCCTCGACGTTCCAGCCGTCGCCCGCCCAGGCGATGCGGCAGTGGTGGCGCGACACGCCCGGACCGGGCAGCACCAGGTCATTCTCGTCGGCGCGGCCGATCGTCAGCGACCCGGGCGGCGCCAGCGGAACGCGCAGCCCGACCAGCGGCGCGCCCCACTCGATGGTCAGGTCCGCCGCACCGGCGCGAACCGGGAAGATGTGGTGGCAGCCCTTGCACTGCACGTCCATGCCGACCGCGCTGCGCGACACGGCCGCGACGACGCGACACTGCGGACAGCGAACGGCGATTGGCATGGGCGGCGGTCCCGGGCGCGCGGCGGCCACGGTCTGCGCGGCGCGCCGCGAACCGGTAAATCACCTATACTATCTATCCGCCGGCGGGCGCAACAGCCGCGGGCGGGACGGAGACATGGCCATGCGAACGGCGCGCGGCTTTGCCGCACTGATGGGCGCGGTGCTGATCGTCAGCGGGTGTGATCCAGGCGACGTGGACAAGGCGGCCGAGAAGGCGCGCGTCGCCGCGACCCAGGCCCGCGACGACCTTCAGCCGGTCATCGAGAAAGGCAGGGCGCTGGCGACGCAGGCGGCGCACACGGCCGCCCCCTACGTGGCGCAAGCCAAGTCGGCGACGACCCGCGCAATCGAGGCGGCCCGACCCTATGCCCACGACGTGAAGGTGCTGACGACCCGCGCCGCGGTGGCCGTCGCCAAGGCGACCACCCAGGCCGCCGGCGAGATCAAGGCCGCCGCGAAGGAGGCGGTCGGCGATCATCCGCAGTGACGCCGGGCGGCCACGGCGTGCCGGACGCGCCAGGGCCCGATCGGGCGGGCGTACCGCATGTGGATGACCAAGAGAGTCGCGCCGGTGCAGCCCGGCGTCGGGAACACTGATGAAGCCATCGAAAGTTGCCATCCTCAGGACCGCGCCCGGCACGGTGCTGCGCGACACGCACGAGCTGATGAACCTGGCCGGCTACCGCGCGGCGATCGACCCGGCGGTCGACACGGCGCTCAAGGTCAACATCAGCTGGCACTTCTTCTTTCCGGGCAGCTCGACCACGCCGTGGCAGCTCGACGGCGTCATCCGCGCGCTGAAGCGTGACGGCTATCCGCCCGAGCGCATCCACGCCTGCCACAACCGCACCGTGGTCATCGACGCCCGACTGGGCGAGCGCGAGAACAAGCAGCTTCCGGTGGTCGAGGCGCACGGCCTGCGCAACATTCACCTCTATGAGAACGAGCCGTGGATCGACGTCCGCGACGCCGTCGGCGACCTGACGCAGAAGTTCCTCTGCCTGAACCAGGTCTATCCGCAGGGCTTTCATATTCCGCGCCGCTTCATCGGCGAGAACATCATCCACCTGCCGACCGTCAAGACGCATATCTTCACGACGACGACCGGCGCAATGAAAAACGCGTTCGGCGGCCTGCTCAACGAGCGCCGGCACTGGACCCACCCGGTCATCCACGAAACGCTGGTCGACCTGCTGATGATTCAGCAGAGAATCCACCGCGGCCTGTTCGCGATGATGGACGGCACCTTCGCCGGCGACGGCCCCGGGCCGCGCTGCATGACCCCGCACGTGAAGAACGTCCTGCTGGCGTCAACCGACCAGGTCGCGATCGACGCCGTCGCCGCCAAGCTCATGGGGCTCGACCCGCTGTCGATCCGCTACATCCGGCTGGCGCACGACCTGGGGCTGGGCTGCGGCGATCCGCGCCAGATCGAGATCGTCGGCGACGCCGCCGCCGCCGCGGAAAACTGGCGCTTCGACGGGCCGTTCAAGCGCATGACCTTCGCCAGCAAGATGCAGCACAAGATCTACTGGGGGCGACTGAAGACGCTGCTGGAGTGGTCGCTGAAAACCTGGCTCGCCCCCTGGAGCTACGTCGCCAGCGTGCTCTACCACGACAGCTTCTGGTATCCGCTGCACGCCCGCGGCGCCATGCAGGCCGCGCTCGCCAGCGACTGGGGCCGGCTGTTTCGTAACTGGGAACAGGTCGCGTCGCTGGCGACCGACGACGGCTACCCCACGGTCGGCGACGGGCCGGCGAGGCTCGTCCGCACCGGCTGGCGCGCCCTGGCGAAGTCGATCGGCATCCTGGGCACCTGCGTGCGCGAGGCGCCCGAGTTCCGCACGCGCCGCGCGATGGCCGCCTCGGCGAACCGGCCGCACTGACCCGCACGCGCCGGGCTAGTGCATGACGGTGCAGCCGAGCAGGTCGCGCAGCGACGTGACAATGCTGGTGAGGAAATCGGATACCGGGGTCAGCCCCAGGGACTGAAGGACGACGCTGAGGTATCCCACGAAAGTGAAGAGCAGGTCCGTCAGGCCGCAGATGAACGCCATGGTTTCCACTCCTTAGGAAGCGCCGGGCCGTGCGCGCGGGCGCCGATCACTCACGCCGCACAGCCGCCCAGCACGCCAAACAGGTCGCGCAGCGCGCTGATCAGCGGCGCGAACGCGATCCAGCCGGGCGGCGCGGCCGTGCTGGCGAGCAGTCCGCCGAGCAGCCCGAGGATGAACTGCAGGACTTGAACGATGGTGCAGATTGAAAGGTCGGTCATGACGACTGCCCCCACAGCGCGACCCGGACGGTCAGTGACAGCCGATGCCGTCGGCGAAGCTTGAAAAGAGAGTCAGTACGAAGGTCAGGTCGACGCCCAGTCCGATCGAGCTCAGCAGGCTCTGGACGCTGCTCAAGATCGCGGCGTTCAGGTTGTACCAAATCTGGACCAGCCCACACCAGAACGGACTCATGTCAATTGCTCCACTCGTGGCGCCGCCGCCCGGATAACCCGCACCGGCGCCGCTTGAAGATCATATCCCGCAGCCCAGGGCGGTGTAGATGACCTGCAGAAAGGCATGCAGGGCATCGGTGACGCCGGGAAAGCCGAATCCGCCGATGACCGCGCCCAGATAGACCAGCAGCCCATCGAATCGGAAGATGTACGGATCCACCACCAGGCAGACCGGATTGAACAGCATGCGATTCTCCTGCCGGCGCAGCGCCGCCGAACCATTCTATCGGCCGGCGCGCATTGGCGGGAACAGCGCCGGGCGCACGCCTCGCGGGCTTCTCGGGGGCGCGCCATTGCGGCCGATCAGCAGTTCAGCACGGAGCTGAAGAAGTTGATTACATCCACAATCGGCGCCAGCAGCACGCCCAGCCCGAAGAATCCGTTGAGAAAGTCCTGTGCACCGGTCACGGCCGACAGCAGGCCGGACACCGCGCCGCAGATCAGCTCCATAGGATTGACTCCACAATGAAGGCCCCCGCGGCCGAATGGAGCGACCGCGGCCGCGCCGCGGGGTCAAACGTGCGCCGGCCGAATCGCGCCAAGGCTTCTCGTTCCACGCGCCGGGGCCGCCGGATGGATACAGGCTGCGCCGCCGCCGGGGCAGAATCGTAACAGGATAACCAGGAGCGGGGAACTCAGCCGATTCGCAACGCGTGCACGATGACCCGCACCGACCGAGATGCCAGTGGGCGCGCGGTCTCGCCACTGGCAAATCGCGATACGCTCCGCCGACGGGGACCGTGTGTCGTCACATGCCAGAGCGGAGCGGCTGGGCAAACCCCAGCATCACGTGCGCAATAGTGCGCGAATCGCGGGCCGGGACCACGCCCGCGGCCCGCCAGGGCTGATATCTTCGTGGCATGCCGCTTGCAGAACCCATTCCCCGACGCACCGGCGGCCGTTTGCCGGCGCGCAAAGCCGGTCCCGTTTGGCTCCTCGCTCGTCGCGGAGAGTCGGGGGCAAAGAGCATCTTTGCCCTGCCGGGATCGGCGCTTGGCACGAAGGCCCCTCTTCGGAGTCTGAATATGCTTTCGACGATCTTTCTCTATGCCTGGGTCATCATGACCGGCGGCCCGTACGTCGGCGCCGGCAGCCCGTTTTCGTTCCTGCTCGACGTCTCACAGTTCTTCGGCTCTCTCGGTCTCTAGGACCGCGCCGCTTCTTTTCCTTCTGCTCCTCCTCCCTCTCCGCGAATCGCAAACGACCCGTGCGCCGGACCGCCCGGCGCACGGGTCAACAAGAACGCGACACGCCCGCGACGCTCACGCCGCGATCAACCTCACGGAATTCAACACGGGCCCGCCTCCGGGCGCACAGGCCGCGACCGGGCCGGCGCGCGAATGGCCTCTGCCGCGGTACTGGCAGGGCCGGCGCTAGAGCACCTCGGGTAGGATGGAAGAGATGAGCCCCGGCGAATCGGCCACCGCAAACCCGCCCGCCCGCAACCGCACCGTGCCCCGCGCGCGGCGCGGCGCGATGCTCCTGGCGCGGGCCGCCGCGTGCCTGGTCGTCGGAACGCTGTGGCACGAACTCGTCGGCCACGGCCTGGTCGGCGTGGCGCTGGGCGGACGGATCGAGTCGGCCGACGTGCTCGGCGTGCAGGTCTGGCCGCGCGTCGCCTGGGGCGGCTGGAAGTGGATGTACGGCCACTGCAACGTCTCGGGCGTGCCGGCAGCGCGCGACGCCTGGGTGAACCTGGGCGGATCGCTGAGCACCTTCACGGTGGGCGTGACGGCGACGCTGCTGCTGCGCCGCCGGCGATGGGGCCGCGCAAAGCGGCGCCTGCTGGCGTGGCTGAGCATCTGGTGGCTGGACCTGTTTCGATATTCGCTGCCGGCGCTGGGGCTGCCGGCGATCCGGCTGCTGGTGCCGAGATACAGCGAGCCGTTCGAAGCCGCCCGCGAACTGGGCATGCCCGGCGCGGGGTACATCGCGCTGCTGCTGTGCAGTGCGCTGCTGCTGGCGCGCGCAACGATTCGACACGCCCGCGCGGGCGCGTTCTGAATCGGCCGGCTACATGCTGAAGTTGCAGCCGCTGATCGTCTCGGCCAGGCCGCGCATGGCGGTGTAGAACGAATAGAGCGCGTCGCCGATCGAAGCCAGCCCGATCATCGTCCACAGATCGCGAATCGTGGCGTAGAGCGACCCGATGGCGTCGAAGATTGAGGCGAACGCCGTGCACAGTTCCATGATCTGCTCCTGG
Source organism: Phycisphaerae bacterium (assembly GCA_046350375.1). Lineage (GTDB taxonomy): Bacteria > Planctomycetota > Phycisphaerae > UBA1845 > UTPLA1 > JAXMAO01. Next base: position 52,311 of record JAXMAO010000005.1, on the reverse strand, counting down.
TCAGGACTGCGGGGCCGCAAGCCGACCCCGGCCGCGCGAGATTATGGCGCGCCGCCCGTCCGCGGCAAGCCGGGCCGGTGTCGCGGCGTGGCCGCCCCCGGGGCCGTGGCGAGCGCCGGCCGCCGCGCTTGACCGCACCGGCCGTTTGGGGGACGATCAGCGATTCGAGGCTGGACAGATTTCACACCCCAGGAAGGCCGGTGGGCAATGATCAAGGCCGTGGAAATGCGCAAGGGAATGGTGGTCGAGCACGACGGGCAGATGTTCACCGTGCACGACTTCCAGATCGTCTCGAAGGGCAACTGGCGCAGCTACATCGCCGCCAAGCTCAAGAACTTCAAGACCGGCAAGATCATCGACACGCGCTTCAGCACCGACGACACGCTGCAGGACGTTCGCGTCGAAGGCCGGCCGCACGAGTTTCTCTACAAGGAAGGCGACAATTTCATCTTCATGGACCCGCAGTCGTACGACCAGATCACCGTCGGGGCCGACATGGTGCCCGACGGCCACTCCTATCTCAAGGGCAACGAGCAGTGCAAGGTGCTGACGATGGACGGCGTGGTGGTCGGCGTCGAGCTGCCCAATACCGTCGACCTGCAGGTCACCGACACGCCCCCGATGATCAAGGGCGCCACCGCCACCAACCAGAGCAAGGAAGCCACGCTCGAAACCGGTCTGAAGGTCCGCGTTCCGCCGTTCATCGAAATCGGCGAGCTGATCCGCATCGACACCCGCAGCGGCGAATACCTCGAACGCGCCAAGTGACGCGCCGCCCGCGCGCCGGGCAATGCACGCGGGCCGATCGCTCCGCCGCCGGCTTGACCGCCCGTGCTGCCCGCTCGTAGCATGGCCCGTTCGGTTTGGCGCGGACGCGCGTCCGCGGCCGGTGCCGCTTTCGCAGCCCGGCGCCCGCGCGTTGTCGGAATGTGTACATGAATTACGACCAGATCAAGGCACTGTGCGACCTGATGGTCGCCAACGACCTGACCGAGCTGATGCTCCGCGACGGCGAGGACCGCATCGTGCTGCGCCGCGCCACGCCCGGCGCGCTGGCGCCCGCCGTGGCGGCCGCCGCCCCGGTGCAGACGATGCTCATGCCGGCGCACGTGGCGGCCCAGGCCGCGCCGGCGCCGGTCGTCGCGGCGCCCGCGCCGGGCGCGCTCATCAAGTCGCCCATGGTGGGCACCTTCTACGCCGCGGCCGACCCCGAGTCGCCGCCCTACGTCAGCGTCGGGTCGCGCGTCGGGCCCGAAACGGTGGTCTGCAAGATCGAGGCGATGAAGGTGTTCAACGAAATCAAGGCCGAGGTTTCCGGCGCGGTCGAGGCCGTGCTGGTGTCCAACGCCCAGCCGGTCGAGTTCGGCCAGCCCCTGTTTCGCGTGAAACCCGACTAGGCGCCGCGTGATCGGCTCCGGGCCGCGGTGTGCGGCGCCCGGGCCGGGTGTGGCGCGCCGTGCAGAAACGATGATTTCACGAGTCCTGATTGCAAATCGCGGTGAGATTGCCCTGCGGATCATCCGCGCCTGCCGCGAGCTGGGCATCGAAACGGTGGCCGTCTTCTCCGAGGCCGACCGCGACGCCGCCTACCTGCGCCTGGCCGACAAGACGGTCTGCATCGGCCCGGCCATGGCCCGCGAGAGCTACCTGAAGGCCGACCGCATCATCGCCGCCGCCGAGGTCGCCAACGTCGACGCGATTCACCCCGGCTACGGTTTCCTGGCCGAAAGCGCCACCTTCGCCGAGCAGTGCCGCGCCTCGAAGATCGAGTTCATCGGGCCGTCGGCCGAGTCGATCCGCATGCTGGGCGACAAGGCCGCCGCCAAGAAGCTGGCCCGCAAGCTGCGCGTGCCGACCGTGCCCGGCAGCGGCGACGTGATCGAGGAGGACGAGGAGGCGCTGCGCCTGGCCGGCGAGATGGGCTACCCGGTCATGATCAAGGCGGCCGCCGGCGGTGGCGGACGCGGCATGCGCATCGCCCACAACGAGGCCAACCTGCGCGGCCAGCTCAAGAACGCCCGCGCCGAGGCCATGGCGGCCTTCAAGGACGGGCGCGTCTATCTCGAAAAGCTGATCGAAAACCCGCGCCACGTCGAGGTGCAGATCCTCGGCGACCGGCACGGCAACGTCATCCACCTCTTCGAGCGCGACTGCACCATTCAGCGCCGCCACCAGAAGCTCATCGAGGAGGCCCCCTCGCCGATGCTCAGCGGCCGCACGCGCGAGGAAATCTGCAAGGCCGCCGTCAAGCTCACCCGCTCGGCCGGCTACTTCTCCGCCGGCACGGTCGAGTTCCTGGTCGATCGCAAGGAGAACTATTACTTCATCGAGGTCAACACCCGCATCCAGGTCGAACACCCGGTGACCGAGCTGGTGACCGGCGTCGACCTCGTGGCGTGGCAGATCCAGATCGCCGCCAACCAGAAGCTCACCCTCCGCCAGAGCGACATCCGCACCCACGGCTGCGCCATCGAGGCGCGGATCAACGCCGAGGATCCGTCGGCCGACTTCCGCCCCTCGCCGGGTCGAATCGAACGCTTCCGCCCGCCCGGCGGCCTGGGCGTCCGGTGGGACTCGCACGCGCACGCCGGCTACGTCGTGCCGCCCAACTACGACTCGATGATCGGCAAGCTGATCGTCCACAAGCCGACGCGCGCCGCCGCCATCGCCTGCATGAAGCGCTGCCTGCTCGAGTTCGAGCTGGGGCCGATTCCGACCACCATCCCCATGCACCAGGCCATCTTCGACCACGAGAGCTTCGCCAAAGGAGCGGTCGACACGACCTTCCTCGAACGCACCTGGTCCAAGTTCCAGCAGCCGCCGCGCAACGACGCCTGACCGCCGCACCGCCTGACCGCCGCACTCCGGCGCCGCCACGCCCGCCTACGCCGACATGTCGCAAATCTCAAAATCCAGCACGATCGGATCGTGATCCGACAGCCGCGTTCCGGCCGGCGTCACGTCGCGGACCACCTGCGGCCGAACCGCGCCCGGCCCGGCCGCGGCGCGCAGCCCGCGCCCGGCGAACCAGTCGAGCTTCAGCCGGCAGACGCCGTCGAACGGCGCCAGCTCGCGCTCGATGTGCGCCAGGCACCAGGCCGGCACCCAGTCGCGCAGGTTGCGGCGGTCCTTCTCGTTCAGGATGTGATGGGCCAGCGTCGTGCCGCCCGGCTCGTTGAGCGCGCGATAGTCATAGCCGCGCTGCTCGAGCATGCGGAACAGCGGCCGCTCGAACATCCGGTCCGGGAACGGATAGTGGTCGCGCAGGCATCGGCCGACGCCCAGCGCGACGCGCACCCAGAAGCCGATGATGGCCGACGCGGCGCGGTGCGTCTGGTGGGTGCTGGTGTTCCAGTCGCCGCCGACCAGCGCCGCGCCCGGCGCGGGGGAGGCGCAATCCAGCGCGTCGACCACGCGCCGCAATTGCCGCCGCCGGTGTCGCCGCGTGCTGTGGGCGTCGAGGTGGCATGACGCCGCGGCGATCGGCCCGAAAGGCGTGCGGACGGTCGCGATCACGGCCGCCTGCGAGCCGATCCGCTTCTCCTGCCCGCGCATCTTGTCCTTGCCGTTCGGCAGGCGCAGCAGCGCCGCCGTCTCGATCGGCCAGCGCGAATAGAGCGCGTTGCCGTGCAGCGCCCGGGCGTTGTCGCCGAGCGCGTCGCGCTCGATGCCGCCGCCCTTGGCGAGGTTCAGGTAGCACGGGCCAAACACGCCGTTGAGCCGCAGGCGCGCGGCAATCTCGCGCGGGACGTCGCGGTTGCCGGAGCGCGCCATGCCGACGTCGAGCTCGGTCAGCAGGTAGAGATCGGCGCCCGCCATCAGCGGATGGTCGCGCAGCGCGGCGACAATGTTGTCGAGATGCACGCCGCGCTCGATGTTCCACGCCACCGCCCGCAGGCGGCGGCGCGGCGCGGCAACGCCGTCGCGCGGCGCGGCGGCCGGTGCGTCGGAATAGTGGGTCAGCGTGTCGAGCTGCCGCCAGATTTCGGCCGCGCGGGCCTGGTAGAGTGGATCGCGCCGCAGCGCGGCGAGCGAGTTGTGCCGCGCCAGCCGGAGAAGCACGTCCGCGAAATCGCGCGGCGACGCGGTCGGCTCCGCGGCAGACTCGACCGGGCTTGGGCTAATGCGCGAAGACCTCGTCGAACAGCGCCCGCATCGCCTGCCACGAGCGCTTCGCGGCCGGCTCGTCGTACGCGACGCCCGCAATGCCCGCCGCGCCGGCCCGCGGATTGGTGAAACTGTGCACCGCGTTGCCGTAATAGACCATCTGCCAGTCGGCCTTGGCGGCGCGACAGGTGGCCTGGAACTCGCCGATCGCCTTGGCCTCGATCATCGGGTCGTCGGCGCCGTGACAGACGAGGATCTTCGCCTTGACCGGCTTGTCGGCGTCAACCTTGAACGGAATCAGCCCGCCGTGGAAGCTGACGACCGCCCGCAGGTCGGCGCCCGACAGCGCCAGGTTCAGCACGGTCGTGCCGCCGAAGCAGAAGCCGATCGCCGCGATGCGGCCGCGGTCGACCCCCGGCTGCGATGCCAGCACCTTCAGGCCGGCCAGCGCCCGCGTCCGCAGCAGCGCGGTGTCTTTGTAGAACTGCCCGGACCACTCCGACGCCTGCTTCCGCTCGGTGGTGGTCTTGCCCTTGCCGTACATGTCGAGCGCGAACGCGACGTACCCCAGCCCGGCCAGTTCGTCGGCCTTCTGATGCGCAAACGCGTTGCAGCCCCACCACTCGTGCACGACCAGCACGCCCGGGCGCGGGCCTCTTGCCACGTCGTCGAGCGCCAGGTAGCCCTCGAGCGTCACGTCGCCGTCGCGATATTCGACCGTCTTTGATATCACCTTGCCGCTCGCCGACGTGCCGCACGCCGCGATGACGCCCAGCGCCGCCGCCACCCTCGCCCCACGCCTCATCGACTTTCCTCCTCGGACCGACCTTGCAGCGCCGCCATCGTCGCCGCGAACAGCGCCCCGTTGGTCGCCACCGCGTGCGGCGACGCGTGCGTCGCCCGGCCGTCCCAGTCGGTAAACGAACCGCCGGCCTCGACCACCACCGGCAGCAGCGCGGCATTGTCCCAGATGTTCATGACCGGGTCGACCACGACCTCGGCCCGGCCGGTCGCCACCAGCACGTAGCCGTACGCGTCGTACGACCCGCGGTCGACCGCCGCGCGGCGCCGCAAACGCTCGTACGCTGCGGCGCGGCCGTGCTGCTCGAGCAGGTTGGCCGAGGTGGTCAGCACGCGGGCCGCCGCGAGTTCGCCCACGCCCGACACCCGCGCCCGCCGGCCGTTCCACCAGCAGCCCTGCCCGCTCGCCGCCCAGACCGTTTCGTCGAGCGCCGGGAGGTGAATCACGCCGGCCAGCATCGCGCCGCGCCATTCGAAGCCGACCAGCACGGCGAACAGCGGCACGCCCGAGATGAACGACTGCGTGCCGTCGAGCGGATCGAGAATCCAGCGGCCCGGCTCGCGCCCCGGCTGCTCGCCGAACTCCTCGCCCAGAATGCCGTGCGCCGGATAGGCCGCCACGATCGCCTCGCGCAGCAGCGCCTCGGCCCCGCGATCGGCCGCGGTGACCGGCGAGCGATCGGCCTTGCGTTCGACCGGCGTCGTGCCGTGGAAGTATTCGAGCGTGAGCGCGCCGGCGCGGCGCGCCTGCGCCACGGCGAATTCGAGCAGGCTCGACAGTTCGCGATCGTGCACCAGTGCCGCCCTTCCGGCTAATGGCTGCCGACAAACAGCGTCGCCAGGAACGCCGCCGCCAGCGCCACCAGGCTCAGCAGCACTCCGGCGATCGTGTTCCAGCGGCGCCGCGCGGCGCTCCAGGTCCGCCAGGCCGCCGCGACCGAATCGAGCGTCGCCGCCGCGCCGTCGGCCGACGTGCCCGGCAGCTCCAGCTCGACGCCGCGCCGGCGCCACTCGGCCCACGCCACGTCGCCGTCCCAGATCGCGCCCAGCATCACCTCCAGGTCCGGCAGCGCCACGCGGCGCACGGTTCCCGCCCGCACGGCCTGGTCGAGGTCGTCCATCTCGTCGGCCCGGAACAGCCGCTCATCCGCCGCCGCACGCGACGCGGACCCGCGCACCACCCGCGCCCGGCCCAGTGCGGCGTCGCTCATGGTCCGACCCCGTAGGCCAGCCAGACGTTGACCGTCAGCAGGCTCAGTCCCGCCACGCCGGCCGCGCCCGCGTACGGAAAGATGCTCGCCCCCACCAGCCACGCCGGGCCGGTGTAGCGCAGGTAGGGTCGCGCGCCCATGATCATGAAGATGCCGCCGGCGTGCACGCCGATCGGAAGCCACAGCGACTGCGTCTGCGCGAAGCTGACCGCCAGCAGCGACCCCAGCGCCAGGTGGCCGACGATCGTCCAGTAGCGCTTCACGCGGCGGACGTAGTGCGCCAGCGCGAACGCGACCGCCGAGATCGCCGCCGCCCGCCCGGGCGCCAGGCCGCGCATCAGGTCGGCCTGCAGCACGCCGCGAAAGAGCAGCTCCTCGAGCGTTGCCCCCAGCGCCGCCGAAAGCGGCACGCTGGCCGTCCGCGCCAGCAGCGTCGGCCAGGGATGCCGCAGGCCGAACGTCACGTTTCCGGTCGCCGTCCACGCGCCATACAGCAGTGCGAGGTAGATGACCGGCCCGGCGAAACCGTAGAGCAGGTGCGCCGCCGCCACGCCGCGCGGCAGCAGCGCCGCGTAATATTCGACCACCCCCATGCCGCGCAGCAGCGGAAACAGCAGCGGCGCCGACAGCACGCAGGCGTTCTTCCAGACGCGGTTGACGCGCTGCCAGCGGCGCGGCAGGTCCGACGCCGCCAGCCGCCAGCAGATCGGCCGGCCGACCGCCAGCCGCAGCGCGGTCTGCCCGGCCCACATCGCGACCGGCAGCGACAGCAGCAGCGCGACGGCGATCATGGCGCTACGCCGACTCCGCCGCGTTCGCGAGGCCCGGCGTCGCGGGATGGCTGGCATTTGATTGCGGGCGCAGCAGCCGTCCGTAGCGCTCGTCGCCCGAGAAGACGCGCGACCAGCGATTGTCGCCCCACAGAAACCACAGCGCCGGATGCGTTCGCACGAACCGCGCCAGGTGATCGGCGAACCACTGCATGCGCGCCGCGATGGCCGCCTGCTTCCAGCCGCGCCCGCTGCCGGTCGTCTCCGCCGCGAGCGGCCCCTCAAACGTTACGCAGGTCGCCGACAAGCCGTTCAGGCCGCGCACCGTCTCGGACGGCCGCGCGATCGCCGCCACCAGCGACGCCCCGGTCAGCACCGACAGCGCCGCGGCGCCGGTCGGCAGATAGAGCTCGCGATCGAGGAACCGCACCGGCACCCCTGCGCCGCGCTTCTGCGGCAGGTCGGGGGTGATGATGAGCACCTGTCCGGCCCGCAGCGCCTCGGACATCAGTGCGGCGCGGTGGGTCGGATCGGTCAGCCGCGCCGGCTCGGCGATGTAGCGCAGCCCGGTCGCGCGGCACCACATCTCCTTGGCGGCCATGCGGGCCGGGTCGGCCGAGTGTCGCAGGTAGACCGTCAGCGGCAGCTCCTGGTTGATCCGCGCCAGCACCAGCAGGAAGTTGGCGATGTGCGCGCCGATCACGATCGCGCCGCGCCCGCCGGCCGCCGCACCGCGCAGCCGCTCGAGCGTGGCGTCGACCTGAATTTCGCGCTCCACGATTTGCGCCAGGCCGGGCGGCATGGGTCCGCCGTCCGCCGAAACGCGCCGCACGTAGTGGAAGATTCGCAGTCCGCCCGCCAGGTGAGCGGCGACCCGCGCGAAATACTCGTGCCGCACCGCCGGCGCGTCGATGCCCGCCGCGCGCAGATTGCGGGCCACCTGCCGGCCGACGCGCGGCACGAACGGCCCGGCCCGCGCCAGCCCGCGCTCGACGGCGGTGATGATCGGCAGCGGCAGGAACGGCGAAAGTCCGACGCCCAGCTCGGTGGCGCGGCGGGTGATGAAGCGGCGAAGTTCACGCAGCGGCTGGGCCATGACGATCGCGGGCCAGTATAGGGCGCGCCCGGCGCCGCCGCGCGGCCGCTTCCGCCGGCGGGCGATTCGTGGCATAGTGTCGCCGGGAGCGTCCGGATTCCTGGTGGGTCCCGCGGTCTTCAAAGCCGTCGAGGGGTCGCTGCGCGGCTCCTGGTGGGTTCGATTCCCATCCGCTCCCGGTGGACTCCAGGCCGAGGTTGGGGCGGACAGGCGCGAGCGCGGACCGGCGTCAGGCGCGGCGCCGCCGGCGGGCGATCGCCGCCAGCCCCGCGCCGATCAGCGCCAGCGTGGCCGGCTCGGGCACGATGATGTCCTGGTACTGCGAATTGGTCAGCACGAACAGGCCGCCTGCCTGGGGCGCCTGCGGGTCATTCGCGGCCGCCAGGTATCCGGCCGCGTAAGACCGCAGCGTGTCGGTCAGCGCCGTCTGCACGCCGACAAAGACGCGCGCGTACCCGGTATCGGGGTTGAGCGACTGGCCCGGCTTTTCGTAGACGATTTCCCACAGCGTGGCGTTGAGCGCCGCGGCGTGAAAGCTGTCGAGCGCCATCCAGTTCGTCGCGCCGCCATAGGGCGCATAGGCCGCGTAGATGGCCCGCGCCACGGCGGCCGCCTTGTCGGAGCCCATGCCGCCCGCGCCGGGAATAGGCGAGCCCGGCAGCGGCGAATCGGCGACGTTCGCGACTCCAAAAGGCTGAAGCTGATTCGGCGGCGGCGTGTCCTGCTGCGGCTCGAGACAGTAGCCCCACAGCGCCCCGCGATAGTCGCTCGGGTTGCCGGGCGCGCCGTTGAACGTGTAGTACCCCGCCGCAATGCCCTGCCCGCTCGTAAACGAGAAGAGCAGGCTGGTCGGCGAACTGTCGTTCCAATTGAAGACGCGCCCCTTGACCGGCTCGAACGGCCCCAGGCCGTTGTAGTTCACGTCGATGACCGCAACGCCGCGCGCCGCGCCCGCTGCCGCCAGGACGACCGCCATCGCGCTCAGAATGGTCCGAGTCAAGCGCCCGCCCCTCCCGATTGGCCGCTGCAAGTCCGGTTTCGAAGCGGCCCGCGCGCCGCTCGGAGACCATCGGCTTTCCGGACCGACGACTCCGGAAAACGGTGAGTCGGTCGCGGGTGTCGGCTGCAGCTTTTGCCGGGGCGAGACCCTGTCCGAAATGGAAAGCGGACCTCGCCAACGATTAAATGCCGCGCACCCGCCGAGTCAAATTCAGGGGACGGTTTTTCTCGGCGAGATCGACCGGCGCGCCCGGTTTGCGGGCGCACACGTTGCGACGGCAGAATTGCAACCCGTTAGGCCCCCGAAGCCTGCGAGCGCAGGCGCCCTGCGGCGCCGTGCGGGCGTTGGCGCCGCGAATCTTCACGAGATGCAAACCTCCCCCCCACGCGCCGTTAGCGCCACTTACCTAGAGTACGCCGCCGGAGGGGAAGAGTAGTTCCCACGACGGCGGGCCGAGCGCAACGTGCGTCCCAGGTTCGACCCGCCGTCTGCCCAAAACACGCGATCACCACCCGACCTCGAAAGGAGTAGATTCGAATGACTCGCACCACTCGCCTGCTCGCCGGCCTGGCCCTGGGCCTGATGGCGTCCCGCGCCTCGGCCCAGGTCGTCTTCAGCGAAATCCTGGTCAATGCCCCCGGCACCGACCAGGGCAATGAGTACATCGAGCTCGGCGGCCCGAACGGCGCCAGCCTCAACAACCTCACGATTCTCATCCTGGAAGGCGACGGCGCCAGCGCCGGCTCGATCGACCAGGCGTTGTCGCTGTCCGGCCAGTCGATCGGCACCAGCGGTCTGTTCCTGTGGCGCGACGCGGCCACCGTGCTTTCGCCCGCGCCGAACCCCGGCACGACAATCAAGGTGCAGGACTTCAACCCGGACATTGAGAACGGCGGGCAGACCTACCTGCTCGTGAGCAATTTCTCCGGCGCCCTCAATCAAGACCTCGACACCAACAACGACGGCGTCATCGACCTCTTCCCGTGGGCGTCGGTGGTCGCGGCGATCGGCTACTCGCAATCGACCGGCGACGGCGCGCCGAGCCTGAACTTTGCCGACGACTTCGGCGGCTCGTTCGTCCCGCAGCAGGGCTTCACGCCCGATGCGCTCGCGCTGCTCGGATCGACCTACTATTACATGGACGTGCTCGGCACCACGCCCGGCCCGTTCACCAGCGATCCGATCCAGATCACGCCCGCGCTCAATCCGGGCGCGAGCATCACGCTCACACCCGGCTCGGCCAACGTGCCGGAGCCGACCACGCTCGTCCTGCTCGCGGCCGGCACGGCGCTGGGTCGGATCCGCCGCTCAGCCCGCGCGAGCGCGGCGGTTTAATTGGGTACTAACAGACTCTTGACCGGACCCGAGCGCAGCGAACCTAGCATGCCGGCCACGTGCGCAGCCCGAACGCGGCCGCGCCGCCCCGCTGCGATCGGGACGCCAGGATGACCGCACGCAATAACGCCCGCGCCGGCTTCACGCTCGTCGAGCTGCTCGTGGTGATTGCCATCATCGCCATCCTCATCGGCATCACCGTGCCGGCGCTCAGCGCGGCCCGCGAGCGCAGCCGCGAGACGGTCTGCGGTTCGATCCTGCGGCAGTTGGGGGCGGGCGTGCTGGCTTACGGCGTCGCGAACGACGACTACTTCTGCAGCGGCGCCTTCGACCCCGACGTCTCCAAGGGACGCGACGGTCCGGTGGACCAGATCGGTTGGGTCGCCGACCAGGTCAACTTCCAGACGTCGTTCCCGGCGAAGATGCTCTGCCCGTCCAACCCGGCGCGCTACAACCAGAAGCTTGCCTACTACTACCCCAGTGCCGCCACCGCCCGGCAGCTCGTGCAGGACGGCTACAACACCAACTACACCCAGTCGTGGTACATGGCCCGCACCGAGTGGAACCCGGCCTCCGGCGACCTCAACACCAAGAAGGTCAAGTCGACCTTTGGCGCGCTGCAGGCCAGCCGCATGGGCGCCGCCAGCTCGCGCGTCCCGCTGCTCGGCGACGGCCGCACCGACGTCAACGACACCGACGTGCAGAAGGTGGCCCAGATGTTCGAAGGCGCGCGCTCGGTCAAGACCATGACCGACGGTCCCTACCTCGGGCCGTACGGAATTCAGAACTATGCCGATTTCGGCCCGGCCCACGGATTCGCCGGCTTCATCAGCAGCGACAAGCAGCACGACAGGGTCCGCGCCAACCTGCTCTTCGCCGATGGCCACGTCAGCGGCTACGACGACGCCGACCGCGACGGCGAGTTCGCCATCAACGACTCCGTCACCCCGTTCACGCAGCGCGACCTGCCGGCCGAGGTGTTCGACGGCGTGTTCTCCATCGGGCGACGCTCGAACGACGTGATGACGTGCGAATGAGGCCGCAAACCACCGGGGGCCGCACCGCGCGGACGCTCCGCAGCCAGACACAGGCGATTTTCCGAATTCCCTGATTTCACGGAGGACTCAGCGTGAAACCCGGACTTCTGACGCTCTCGGTCACCGCTCTGCTGCTGGCGCTTGCCGCGCCGGCCCGCGCCACCGTGTTTCTCAACGAAGTGCTCATCAACCCGCCCGGCAGCGGCGACGACCGCGAGTTCATCGAGCTGTGCGGCACGCCCAATCGCCGGCTGGATGGCTACGCCGTCGCCTTCGTGAAAGGGTCGCAGGAACACCTCTTTCCGCTCGGATCGATTCCGCCGGCCCCCATCCCCGCGCCCGAGATCGACGAATTCTTCAGCCTCGACGGCCTCTCACTCGGCAAGAACGGGCTGCTCGTCATCGGCTTCACGCTGCCGGCCGGCTACTCGACGCTGCTCGCCGACGCCAACTTCCGCCGCTGGGTGGGCGCCTATCCGACCGGAATCTGGAACGGCCTGCTCGACGTGCCCAGCAACCTCGACAATGACGGCTCGACGACGATCTTCCTGGTCCGCCGCCGGCCGGGCGTCACCGAGGCCGACCCGCTCAATCCGCTCGGGCTGCGCTGGGGCAAGGACATCCCGTGCGACGACGTGCTCGTCACGCCGGTCATCGATCCGCAGGATGGCCTGCCGAAAGACCAGTTCGGCGACGGGACGCTCGACAAGGGCGAGCCGCGTATCTATGCCGCCGGAGACACGCTCGACCTGAAGGGCGCCAGCACCAGTCAGCCCGGCGAAGACGGCGACGACCTCGAAATCGTCGACGAGCTGAGCTTTGAGCACGATCGCGGGTGGGAATATGACGTCGACAATCGCCGCGCCGACGACGGTTCGACTGTGTTCGACCTGCCCGGGCGGCGCGTCCACACCCTCGACGACCCCAGCGGCTTCAATCCCGACGGCCTGACGCGCGTCGACTATCGCACCCGGGGGCCTGGCTGGGCTCCTGCCGCCGGCGGAACCGGCGAGCTTCCAAGCGGCAACAACTGGCAGGACACCGCCACCGAGCAGTGGATCCGCGGCGAAGTGGTCAGCGGCGCGTCCGGCCAGGGCGCGGCGCCGTTCTACTTCTTCAGCAACGTCGCCAACATCGACCCGAACGCACTTCAGCCATACGAAACGCACGTCCCGCTCTGGCTGAACGACGGCAGCGGCGCCGACTTCAACTTCCTGGTCGCCAATTCCTACCAGGTGATGGCCGGCCGCATGAACCCGCTCGCCACGCCCTTCATTCCCGGCGACGTCGACCGCGACGGCAATGCCGACGCCAGTGACATCGCCAGGCTGGCCGCCGTCTTCGGGGATGCCGACTGGATCTTCTCGAACAGCTACGCCGGCTCACCGCAGGGCGATTCCGGCGACCCCGCCACCCAGACGCGCCCGTGGGATGTCGACTGCACCGGCGACAACGGCATCGAATGCAGCGACCTGCAATGGACGCTCAACTTCCAAGGCGACGCCACCGGCCACATCGTCGGCGTCCGCTACGACAGCACCACGCCCGCCGCCAGCGGCGTCGTGCTCAACCCGGCCGCATCGGTCGGCGTCACCCTCACCACGGCGGTGGTCATCCCCAGTGGCCGGCCGATCACCGGCCTGGCAGTCAACGACCTCGTCCAGGTCACGCTTCGCGCCGCGCTCTCCAGCGGGGCGATCGTCTCGGCCGGCGCCGAAAACGGCGTCATGCAGTTCATCCATGACCTGACCCTCAGCGGCGCTGGCGTGCTGAAGGTCGTCTCGGTCGCGCCGGCCGCGCCGTTCTTCAAGACGCGCGTCACGCTCGAAAGTCTGCTCGGCGTGCAAGGCGACCTCGGCATGCGCCGCATCAACGGCTACACCACGAGCTTCAACCGCGGGCTGTCCGCACCGGCCGACCTCTACGTCGCCACGCTGCAGGCCGTCGGGCTGGGCAGCGCCACGATTCAGTTCGCGCCCGCCGCCGACGGCCGGTTCGCCGCCAGCACGCCGCGCGGCCTGAAGGTCGGCCACACCGACCAGAACGGCAACCCGGCCAGCGCCGCCTATCCGGCAAGCCTCGCGGCCACGGTCTCGCTGCCGGCCGTCGTCGTCGGCGACATCGACGCGGACGGCGACGTCGACGAGACCGACCGGCAGCTCTTCGTCCGTGTGCTGCTGCACCTTGACCTCGATCCGGGCCACGTCAGCCGCAGCGACATCAACAGCGACGGCGCCGCCAACGGCCGCGACGTGCAGCCGTTCCTCGACGCGCTCTTCCCGTAGCCGGACAGCCGCCGGCACCGCCCGTCGCAGTGTCCCGCGCGGCGGACGCGGCCGCGCAGACGCGGTGCGACGCCGGCCGGTATCATTCGGCGAATGAACGCGGGACGAAAAAAGCGGCTGACCGATTACGCCAACTGCGCCGGCTGAGCCGGCAAGCTCCCGGTGGGAGCCACCGCGCAGGTGCTGCGCGATCTGCCGCCGTTCGTGGATGCGAACCTGCTGGTCGGGCCGGAACACTTCTCCGACGCGGGCATCTATCGCCTGCGCGAAGATCTGGCGCTGGTGCAGACCACCGACTTCTTCCCGCCGCTGGTCGACGACCCGGTCGCCTTCGGACAGATCGCCGCCGCCAACAGCCTGTCAGACGTCTACGCCATGGGCGGCCGGCCCGTCACCGCGCTCAACATCGTCGCCTTCCCCGACAAGGAACTCCCGATCGAACTGCTCAGCGACATTCTCCGCGGCGGCGCCGAGATCGTCCGCACCGCCGGCGCGGTCATCGTCGGCGGGCACTCCGTCCGCGACAGCGAGGTGAAATATGGCCTGGCCGTCACCGGCGTCGTCGATCCACGCAAGTTCGTCACCAATCGCGGCGCCCGGCCGGGCGATCGGCTCATCCTCACCAAGCCGATCGGCAGCGGCGTGCTGGCGACCGCCTGCAAGAAGGAACTGATCCCGCCGGACGCACTGACCGAGGCGATCGCCGTCATGACCCGGCTGAACGCCTCCGCCTCGGCCGCGATGGTCGCCAACGGCGCGTCGGCCGCGACCGACGTGTCGGGCTTCGGGCTGATCGGCCACGCCTACGAGCTGGCGCAGGCCAGCGGCGTGACGGTCGAGATTCGGGCCGGCGCGGTGCCGCTGCTGGCGCGGACCGCCGAACTGGCGGCCGCGGGCTGCCTGACCCGCGCCCATCGCGCCACGCTCGACCACGTCGGCACGGCGCTGCGCGGCGGCGACGTGCCCGAAACGCTAATTTCAATACTGGCAGACGCCCAGACCTCGGGCGGACTGTTGATCGCCATCGCTCCCGGCCGCGCCGCGCCGCTGCTGACCGCGCTGCGCGCCGCGGGCGATCCGACCGCGTGCGAAATCGGCCAGGTGCACGCCGCGTCCGACGCGGTCATCGTCGTCACGCCCTAGACGAACGCGCCGCTAAACGTAATTTCACAGCCGCGAGAGAATCGACCGAACCGCCGGTTGCGAAGCGGCGTTGAACTGCTATCCTGTCGCGCGCTTACGCGAACGACATCTCTCCGGAAGGACGCAACCGTGGCCAAGCGACGATTGAAGCCCTCGCTCTACGAGGCAATGCGATGCTCGCCGGCGGCCGAGCAGCCGGCGCCGGCGAAAAAGGCGTTTCGCTGGTGGCCGAGCTTCTCGCGCCCGGCGCGCAGCACCGAATGGGACTGGGAACCGCGCCGCCGCGCCGCACAGTCCCCGCCGATCGAGCCCCCCGTCGCGGAACCGGCAGCGCTGCCTCCGCCGCCCGAACCGATGGCGCTTGCGCCGACCACGCCGCCTCCCGCGCCCGAGCCGCTGCCCGAAGTCGCGCCCGAATCCGTCAACGCCTGGCGCGAGCCGGCCGCGTTCGAGTCACCGCTCGCCGCGCCGCCGGACAGCGCCGCCCCCGACGCCGAGCCGGCGCAGATCGTCCGCTTCGACCACGGGCGGATTCAATTGTCGCTCGGCGCGGCCGGCTGCATGGTCGCCGCGGCGGCCGTCTGCCTGGTCGGCATGATCGCCTACTCCGCCGGCCGCCAGAGCGCCAAGAGCCCGGTCCGCTCGACGCCCGCATTGGCGATGGTGGCGCCGTCGCCGGCAGACGCGCCCGTAAAATCACAGGCGCCGGCCGCGCCCCCGGCGGCTGATTCACCCGCCTGGCGGCCCACCGCGCCGCCGCAGGACGACGAAGTTCGCAAGCTGCTCGAGGTGCCGCCGGCGCGGGCCATGACGGCAGCCCGAACGCCCGTCTCCGCAGGCGCCGGCGACGCCCCGGCAGCCGCCGCGGCGGAAGAGCCGAAGCCTTTGCAATTCCTACAGATAGAGACGTTCAAGTTCGGCCGGCCCGAGCGCCGCGCCGACGTCCTGGCCGAGTTGAGCGACGTGCAGCGGTTCCTGTCGCAGCATCGCATCGCGACGCTCTACCGCGAAACGCCGCGCGAGTTTATCCTCTTGAGTGCCAGCGGGTTCGCCAGCACCAAGGAGCCGGCGGCCCAGGCGCTAAAGCGCCAGGTGGAGCAGGCCGGCCGCGACTATCGCAAGGCCGGCGGGCGGTATGAGTTCAAGGGCTGTTTTTTCCGCGCGGAGCTGGTTCGGTCCAGCCAGGCATCGGGAGCAGGCCAGGAGTAGGGACATGTCGCTGGATCGATCACTTAAGAGCAAGGCGTCGCTGACGCGTCATCGCAACGTGCTGAGCCGCGCCGAGCGCATGGGGGCGTTGCAGGACGCCGAGAAGTGGACCGACGGTCGCTCGGTCTTCGGCCTGCCCAAGGTCGCCCACCGCAAGGCCAGCGTCGGCAAGAAGGCCGCCAAGAAGGAAGAGGCCGCCGCGCCGGGCGCCGCGCCGGGCGCCGCCGATGCCAAGGCCGCCGCTCCGGCCGCCGACGCCAAGGGCGCCAAGCCCGCCGCCGATGCCAAGGCCGCCAAGGGCGCCGACAAGAAGAAGTAGCGCGCCGCCGAATCCTCCGGGGGCCGAGGCGGACGAAGCGCGCGGCGCGGCGTCCCCCTGGGGTCGCTCGCGAGGCACTCCATGAATCTCGCCGACCGCTTATCGCAACGGGCGCGGGCCATCGAATTCTCCGGCATCCGCCGCGCCTTCGAGCAGGCCGGAAAGATGAAGGACCCGATCGATCTCTCGATCGGCCAGCCCGACTACGACGCCCCGGACGCCGTCAAGCGCGCCGCCTGCGACGCCATCCAGCGCGGCGACAATCGCTACACGCTCTCGGCCGGGCTGCCGGCGCTGCGCGCCGCGCTGCGCGACAAGCTGCGGGCCGAATGGGGCTGGGAGCCCGGTGTCCTGGTCACCGCGGGCGTCTCGGGCGGCCTGACGCTGGCGCTGCTCGCGCTGATCGACCCCGGCGACGAAGTGATCCTGATCGATCCCTATTTCGTCTCGTACAAGCAGCTGGTGCGGATGTTCGGCGGCGTGCCGGTGCCGGTCTCGTCCTATCCCAACTTCGCCTTTCCCGCGGCCGCGGTCGAGGCCGCCATCACGTCGCGAACCCGCGCCCTGCTGGTCAACTCGCCCGGCAACCCCACCGGGCGCGTCCTGAGCGAGGCCGAGGTGCGCGTCGCCGCCGACCTCTGTCGCCGGCACGACCTGGCGCTGATCTCGGACGAAATCTATTCTGACCTGAGCTTTGACGGCCCGAGCCTCTCGCCGGCGCTGTTCGCGCCCGATCACACCGTCGTGCTACGCGGTTTCGGCAAGACCTACGGCGTGACCGGCTGGCGACTGGGCTACCTCGCGGCGGCCGGCAGCCTGGCCGACGAGCTGATCCGCCTGCAGCAGTACACCTTTGTCTGCGCGCCGAGCATGGCGCAGCACGCCATGCTGACGGCGCTGCGCACCGACGTGTCGCAGCATGGCCGCGACTATGCCCGCAAGCGCGACCTGGTCTGCGAAGCGCTGGGCGGCGCGTTCGAGCTGACGAGGCCGGGCGGCGGCTTCTACGTCTTCCCGCGCGCCCCGGCGCGGTTCGGCACCGCCGGCGCGTTTGTTTCTGCGGCCGCCGAGCGCGGCGTCGTCATCATCCCCGGCGGCGTGTTCTCGGAGCAGGACACCCACTTCCGCATCAGCTTCGCCACCAGTAACCCGATGCTCCAGGAAGGCTGCCGCCGATTGTGCGAGCTGGCGCGCAGCGGCCCCCCATGATTCAACGGCCCGGCCCGCATGCCGCGCTGATCGCGATCGCGCTGGTCCTGTCCGGCGGCGCCTGCGGCCGGTGGAACTGGACCCCGTGGCGCCGCGCGCCGGCTCCGGCGGTTCCCACGTCCGCCACGACGCGCGCCGACGACGAGCCCGGCGACGGCACGCCGCGCCAGCGCATGGTCGAATTCAGCGTCATGCGGATCGATCTGCCGATCGGCGCGCTGGCCCGCGCCGACGAAATCTGGCGGTCGGTCGACGAAGCGGCCGTCGCCGAGCCCCTGCGCGGGGCGCTGCGGGCCAATGGCTTTCGCGTCGGCGTCGGCGGCGACGCGGCCCGAGCGCCGATCCTCGCCATCCTCAACCGCCAGGCCGGCGCGCGGACCAAGGTGCAGCGCGGCGCGCCCCTCGGCGATCAGCCGATGGACATCGTCCTCACCGACGCCGCCCGCGACGTGGACGTCTTCTTCTGCGACCCGGCCGGTCACTGGGCCGGGCAGACGTTCGAGGCGGCCCAGCCGGTGGTGCGGCTGAGTTTCACCCTCCCGCCGGGCGATTTCGACACGGTCCGCGTGCGGCTGGAGCCGGAGCTGCGCCAGCCGCCCGGCCCGCAGCGGATCCAGCGTCTGGCCGGCGTGTGGGACTGGCGCCCGGAGTATCGCGGCCGGATCTTCCGCGAGCTGGCGATCGAGGCCTTGATTCCGCGCGGCGGGTTCCTGATGCTGGGGCCGACGCGCGACCTGGACGGGCAGTCGCTGCTGGCCTGTCCGTTCGTCGTCGAGCCGCTCGACGGGCAGAGCCGGGAAAACCTGCTCGTCGTCAGCCCGGTGTTGCGCTGGGCGCGGCTGCCGAGTCCGCCGCGCCCGCTGCCGGGCACGAGCGGTCCGTGAAATAGGCCCGGCGTATGCGTGGCGGCATGATCGCAAACGAGCGATTCTTCGAAGCGCTGTGTCGGACGGTCGGCTTCGCGCTGATCTCGGCCGACCGCGCCCTGGTCGTCCGAAGCTGGAACGAGCAGGCCGAGCGGCTGCTGGGTCGCACGCCGTCCGAGGCGATCGGTTCGCCGCTGCTGGAGGCGTTTCCCGAGGCGGTGCGGGCGCAGGTGGAAGGCGAGGCACGGCGCATCCTCGCGGGCGGACGCGCCAACGACGTGGAGTATGAGTACGTCGATCGCGACGGAAATCCGCGCGTGCTGGT
The DNA here is from genome assembly GCA_046350375.1 of Phycisphaerae bacterium. Classification (GTDB taxonomy): domain Bacteria; phylum Planctomycetota; class Phycisphaerae; order UBA1845; family UTPLA1; genus JAXMAO01. Next base: position 33,598 of record JAXMAO010000005.1, on the reverse strand, counting down.
GGCGATCATCTCGCCGATTCTCGCCGACGACGGCAGCGTGCTGGGCGTCTCGACCGCGACGCGCGACATCACCGTCCGCCGCCACGCCGTCCGCGCCCTGCGCGAAAGCACCGCCCGCATCCGCGCCATTCTCGACAACGCCGTCGAGGGCATCTTCACGCTCGACGAGCGCGGCACGATCGAAACGTTCAACCCGGCCGCCGAGCGCATCTTCGGCTGGCGCGACGCCGAGGTCATCGGCCGGCACCTGCGCATGCTGCTCGGCGAGCCCTACCGCTCGGAGACCGAGTCGCTGGTCGAACGCTATGTCCGCACCGGCGAGCGCAACCTCGTCGGCCGCGCGCAGGAGCTGCCCGGCATCCGCAAGAGCGGCGATCCGTTTCCGCTCGAGCTGACCATCAGCGAGGTGCCGCTCGGCGAGCGGCGCATCTTCACCGCCATTGTCCGCGACATGACCGAGCGCAAGCGCCTCACCGAGCAGGTCGCCCGCGCCGATCTGCTCGCCGGCATGGGTCGCATGGCCAACGCCGTGGCGCACCACTTCAACAACATCCTCGGCGGCATCCTCGCCAGCACCGGCGCCGCGCTCGCCAGCGACAACCCGCGCCTCATCCGCAAGACGCTCGAAAAGGTGGACGAATCCATCGGCCGCGCCGCCCGCATCACCAGCCAGCTGCTCGCCTTCGGCCGCAGCGAGAACGCCGTCGGTTCGGCGGTCGACCTGGGCGACGCAGTGCGCGGCTTCGTCGAGCGGCTGCGCGACCCGGCCGAGCGCCGCGGCGTGACGCTCGTGTCCGAGCTGGCGCCCGTTCCGCAGGTGAAATTCGAATCGCACCGCGTGCTGCCGGTGCTCGACGCGCTTTCGCAGAACGCCCTGGACGCCATGAGCGCAGGCGGACAGCTGCGCGTCGTGCTGCGCGCCGAAGGCTCGCAGGCCGTCATCCGCATCGAAGACACCGGGCCGGGCATGCCGCCCGAGGTGCTGCGGCAGGTGTTTCAGCCGTTCTTCACCACCAAGGGGCGACTGTCGGGCGGATCGGCCGACCACGTCGGACTGGGGCTGGCCGCCGTGCACGGCCTGGTCGAGCGCATGGGCGGGACGATCGAGGTCAATTCAAAGGTCGGCGCCGGCACGCAGGTGGAGATCCGCCTGCCGCTCTCGGCCGAAGCCTCAGACCGCGACGATCTGCCGCGGAGCTAGAAACACGAGCCAGCGCTCGCGAACCGGCTGGCGCCAGATGTCGGCCACCGCGCGGGCGTAGGCGGCCAACTGCGGGCGGTAGTGCTCGGCCCGCGCCGCCACCTCGCCGGGCGACAGCGGGTCGGTTTTGTAGTCGAGCAGCACCAGCCCGCCGGCCTCTTCAAAGAAGCAGTCGACGATTCCGCGAACCAGCACGCGATCGGCCGGTTCGCACGCCACCGCCGCGCCGCCGAACTCCGCCGGCGAAACAGCATTCACGAACGCCGCCTCGCGCCGCGCGGTGTCGCCCGCGCGCCGCAGCCGCGCCCCGAGCGGCTCGCCGAAAAACCACGCCAGCGCGTCGAGGTCGACCCGCTCGGCGTCCGGCCGGTCGATCCGTCCGGCGGCGACCAGCGCGGCGAGCTGCTGCCGCAGATCGGCCAAATCGCAGTCGCGCGCCAGCTCGACGCACTGCAGGACGCGGTGAGTCGCCGTGCCGCGCGCCAGCGCGTCGTCGGCAGGCCGCGCGACGGAGTCGGCCAGCGGCGCCGCCCAGCGCGGCGCGAAGGTCGGCCGGTCGAGCGGCGCGGGCGGATCGTCCGGGTCGCGCAGGGCATCGAAGCGGCGCTTCAGCGCACTGGCCGCGACCACCGCGGGCAGCCGCGACAGCGGACGGCGCGGGTCTTCCCAGGCCAGCCGCGCCAGCAGCGCGTCGAGCCCGGCCGTCTCTACCCCGCCGGCCGGCGGGGAAGGCGCCGCGCCGAGCCGCGCCAGCCGCGTCAGCCGCTCCGTGACCCCGGCATCATGGCGCGGGGCCAGCCGCCAGGAACTGATTTCGTCGGCCGAGTAGCGTTCAATCGACAGAAGGGCGCGCTGATCGCCCGTGAACGATCGCCGCGCCGCCAGCAGCCAGTCGAGAAAGCTCCGCGCCTTCAGGCGCGTGGCGAGCGGAAGCGGCCCGGGCTCGGCCTCGAGCCCGGTGATGCCGGCGTCGTCAGGCTCCTCACATTCCGCGACGACGGCGCGCGGCGCCGTGCCGACCAGGATCAGCCGCTCTTTCGCGCGCGTCAGCGCGACATAGAGCACGCGCTGCTCTTCAGCCAGCGCCTGACGGCGGATCATCTCCGAGGCGCGGCGGTGCGCCAGGGTGGGATAGGTGATCCGCCGCCGGGCGTCGGCCGCTCGCAGCCCCAGGCCGGCGGAGCGCTCGAACAGGAACGGCGCCGACTGGTCGCGCAGGTTGAATTCCTTGCCGAGCTCGGCCACGAAGACGACTGGAAATTCCAGCCCCTTGGCCGAGTGGATCGACATGACGCGGACGCGGTCATCGCCCGCCGCCACGGCCGCCGCCGCACCGAGGTCTTCGGCCGCGTCCGCCAGCCGACCCATGAATTCAAGAAAGCGCCCCACGCCCTGACGCCGGAACGTGGCGAACCGCGCCACCACCTCGCGCAGCGCGGCCAGGTTGGCGGCCCGCGCCGCGGCGTCGGACAGCGCCGCGACGTAGCCCGCGTAGCCGGTTTCGTCGAGCAGCGCGTCGAGCAGCTCCGTCAGCGGCCGCCGCCGCGCCAGCTCGCGCCAGCGCTCCAGCGCCGCCAGCGCGGCGAACACGACGGAACGCAGCGCCGCGCGCGGACCGCGCCGCGCGGCGTCGATCGCCGCCTCGTGAAACGGCGCCCCGGGCTCGCCCGCCAGGCGGATGCGCGCCAGGGCGCTGTCGTCCAGCGGCCGCGGCGCCAGCGGCGAGCGCAGATAGGCCGCCAGCGGCACATCCTGTCGTGGATTGTCGATCAGCCGCAGCACGGTCAGCACGTCGCGCACCTCGCGCGCCGCGAAAAAGCCGCTCGCCAGCTCGGCCTGCACCGGAATGCCGCGCCGCTCCAGCACGCGCACGAGGCGCGGCGCGGCGTGGCGCGGCGAGCGCATCAGCACGGCGATGTCACCAAAGCGCGCGCCCGGGTCGGCCGCGCGCAGCGCCAGAATGCGCTCCGCAATCGCGAACGCCTCGCGCTCGACGCGCTCCCACGAATCGCCGCCAAGGTCGTCGGCCGCGGCTGCGTCATCCGCGGTGTCGTCATCGGGCGCGGATGCGACCTGCCCCGCCAGCGGCGCCAGCAGGTGCAGCTCGACGCGCGGCGCGCCGGGCACGTCGGCCGCAGCGCCGTCGGGCGGGCGCAGCGCCGCCGCGTCGTCATACGCCACGCCGCCCAGCTCCGGCGACATCAGTCGCTCGAACAGGGCGTTCACAAACGAGAGGATGCCCGGGTGCGACCGGAAGTTGCGATTCAGCGCCACGAACTGCTCGCGACCGGCCGACGCCGGCGCGCGGGCCCGCTCGGCCGCCTGCACGAACAGCCCCGCCTCGGCCAGCCGGAAGCGATAGATCGACTGCTTCACGTCGCCGACGACGAACAGGTTATTGGCGCGCCGCGCGTCGTCCGATCGGCCGATTCGCCGCAGGATCGCATCCTGCACCGGGTTGACGTCCTGGTATTCGTCGACCAGCACGTGGTCGAACCGCTCGGCCAGCCAGGTCGCGACGGGCGACGCCTGGCCGCGCTCGTCGCTCAACAGCCGCAGCGTGAGTCGCTCGAGGTCGGCGAAGTCGCACGCGACCGCGGCGCGCTTCGCCTCGTCGTAGCGAGACCGGAAGGCGCGCACCAGCCCGACCAGCGTGCGGACGTGCGGCGCAACCCGCGCCAGCCCCTCGGCCCAGTCGGCGTCGGTGAAGCGCGCGTCGGTCTTCCGCAGCGCTGCCAAGGCCTTGCCCAGTGCGCGATAGCGATCCTGCGCCGCCTCGAACAGCCGCGCCGGCTCGTCCGCGGCTCCGCGCAGCTCGCGCGGCCGACGGGGCGCATGCTCCATCTCGGTCGCGGCAATCCGCTCGCAGACGGCGTCCAGCTCCGCCGCACTGCCGGCCCGATGACACGCGTCCACCAGGGGTTCGAGCGCTGCGGCGATCGTCTCGATGCGTCGCGCAAACTCGTCGCGCAGCAGCACGTCGCCGCGCGCCAGCCGCGCCAGCTCGCCGCGACAGTCGCTCGCGATCAGCGCCAACCGCTCCGTCAGCAGCGCCCGGCGCTCCGCGTGCCAGAACGGCGACAGCCTGGCCGGATCGACCGCCGCATAGCGCGCCAGCTGCGCCTCGAGCCAGTCGTCGCGATCGACCACCGACTCGAGAAACCGATCCAGCGCGTCGACCCGTTCACACAGCGGGCCGTCCGGGTCGCGCGGCCGGCCGAAGGCATCGACCAGCGCGTCGTAACCATCCGCCAGCGGCCCGTCGCCGCGATGCAGCGTGGCAAGCAGATCATCCAGCGCCGCCGCGCGAAGCAGCCGCGCCTCGTGACCGTCGAGCACGCGAAAGCCCGGGTCCAGCCCGACCGGCGCGAAAAACCGCGCCAGCACGCGCCGGCAGAAGGCGTGGATGGTCGAGATCGGCGCCGCGTCGAGCAGCGCCAGTTGCTCCGAGAGGCGCCGCGCCGCGCCCGGGCCGCCCGCGCGCAGGCGATCGTTCAGCGCCGCGCCGATCCGGCTGCGCATCTCGGCCGCCGCCGCGTCGGTGAAGGTCACCACCAGCAGGCGATCGATCGAGCTGCGCGGCTGCGCGTCGCAGACCAGGTGCACGCAGCGCTCCGCCAGCACGCCGGTCTTGCCGCTGCCGGCGCCCGCCGAGACCAACACACCGCGGTCGATCGTCTCGATCGCCGTTCGCTGTTCGGGCGTCCAGTTCATGGCGTACCTTCCGGCGGAGACGCGTCGCGCACGCGTACGAAGACATCGCGCCGCGAAAGCCGCGGCAGCGTCCGCGCGAAACCGCTCTCGGGCTCGAACCGGCAGACGTCGCGAAACTCGCACCGTTCGCAGGGCAGCGCGCCCGCGCCGATCCGCGCCGGCGATACATCGATGCAGCCGTCCATCAAGCGATCGGCCAGTTCCCCCATTCGCGCGCGAACGTGGGCCAGCAGCGCCCGAAAGTCTTCGCGACTCGCCGCATCGCCCCGCTCCTCGTGACCCAGCGTGTGATCCGCGCTGCGAAAATACGCAAACCGCCGGCCCCAGCCCGTCGTGGCCGGCCCAGGGTCCAGCCGCAGCAGCGCGTCGAACTCGACCAGCCCGCGCGGCTTGAATTCCTCCCACGCCGGATCGTTTTCGCGCTCGGCCGGGTGCGTCACGCGGAGGAAGTCGGCCGCCAGCGGAAGGTAGAACGCCCCCGCGGGGTTGACTTCCCAGTGGCCGGTCCGCCGCGCCTCGCTCAGCACGACCAGGTAGCCCGCCAGTTGCAGCGCCAGCCCGTGAAAGACCGCGTCGAGCCGCAGCCCGCGCTGCTCGGCCCGCTTGTAGTCGAACACCACGCCCAGAGGCTTCGCTTCGCCAGACAGCGTCAGGTCGACCCGATCCAGCCGGCCGTGCAGCCGCAGCGTCCGGCCGCCGGGCGTTCGAACCGCGATCGCCGGCAGCCCCGCACCGTCGCTCGCGCCGAATGCCAGCTCGGCCGCGCGCGGCGCGAGCACCTCGGCCAGGCTGCGCTGCGCGTGCAGCGCCACGGCCAGGTCGCCGGTCGAGCGCCGCAGAAGCTGCCGCTCCTCGCCCGCCGACAGCGGCTGCGACTGCGCCACCCATGCGACCGCCTGCTGCGCGATGCCGCTCAGCTCGGCGACGACCTGCCCCTCCGACAGCGCCGTCAGCGACTGGTTGCGCGCAATCAGTCCGGCGACGAACTGCTCCAGCATGCGGTGATACATCGACCCGATGCGGCGCGGCGCCACGCTCGCCGCCGGAGGCGCCGACAGCCGCAGGTCGTGCAGCGCGAAATGCTGATACGGGCAGGCGGCAAACCGCTCCAGCCGCGAGATGCTGGCGTCGAGCTCCGCACCGCGCAGCGCTTTCACCACGCCGCGCGACAGCGCCGGCTGCCGCGCCGGGAGCAGCCCGCGCACCGCCCGCGCCAGCGCCGGGCGCGTCCGCGCGTCGCCGCGCGCCCGCTCGTAAGCCGCCAGCCACGCGTCAGCGTCTGCGCCCGACAGCGACCCCTCGCACCACTGCCGCAAGCGCGGCGCCAGCGCGGCCGCAAGCTGCGCCGGCGTCTGGACCGCGTCGAGCGGCCCGCCCGGCGACGGCGACGCGTCAACCGGCAGGCCGCGCAGCGCGGCCGACACGTGCGCCAGGTATGGCGAAGGCGCCCGCGGTCGACCCGCGTCGTCCGACTGCGGATAGCTGATCCACAACTGCTCGCTCGCCCGCGTCATGGCCACGTACGCCAGCAGCCGCTCATCCAGCTGCCGCGTCCGCCGCGACGGCCCGAGCGTCAGCCCCGCCGACTCCAGCCGCGCCCGCTCCGCGTCGCCGAGCAGCGCCTCCTCGGCGTGCCGCAGCGGAAAGAGCCCGTCCGAAAAGCCCAGCAGGAAGGCGGCCCGCAGCGGCGGATGGCGGCTCCGCTCGATCGAGCTGACCAGCAGTTGATTCAGCGTGGCCGGCACCAGCCCGAGCGTGAAGTCGCCCAGGCCGGCCTCGACCACCTCGGCGAATTCGATTGCCGTCATCGGCTCGTCAGCCAGCGCGGCGTGCAGCTCGTCCAGCAGCCGCACCAGGTCGGCCCACACCTGCTCGTGCTCCTGCGCTTCGTCGAGGTCGCCGCGGCTCGACGCGGCGTCGGCCCACGCCGCCAGCCGCTGCGACGTCTCCAGCCGCCGCAGCAGCGCCGCCAGCGCGGTCACGTGTTCGCCGCAGGTCGGCCCGGCCGTGCCGTGCGCCGCGATCACCCATTCGTGCAGCCAGCCGTGCAGCCGGCGCCGTGTCGCGTTGACGACCTGCAGCGCTGCCACCGCGCCGGCCGGCGCAGTGCGGTCGTCGTCGATCGGCCCATAGGCCGGATAGTTCCATTCGCGCCGCCAGTCGGTGAAGTCGGCCAGACCATACGAGCGCAGGTAGTTGTCGAGCAGGTCGGCCGCCGCGCCCTCCAGCGGCAGCAGCCCGGTCTTCACCAGCGCGGGGACGAATCGACCGGCCGCCGGCGGATCGCACCGCATCCGCAGCGCGGCGCGAACCAGCTCGATCACGGCGTGATGGCTGGTCGGCCGGCGGCGATCGATGAAGTAGGGCACGCCGTGCTCGCGCAACGCGGCCGAAATCACGTCGTGATACGGCTCGAGGTCGCGGACGATGATCGCCATCTCGGAGAAGCGCAGCGGAGATTCCGGGCGCCGCGCCAGCCGCAGCAGTTCGCGCAGCACCGCCGCCACCTCGTCGCGGGCCGTCGGCGCCGCGACGATCCGCACGGTCGCGCCGCCGCGCGTCAGCTCCCCCGACGGACCCGGCGACGTTGCAAACAGCCGCTGCTCGAGCTGGCGCAGCTCGGCCGAGGCGAAGCGCCGCGGCGGCTCGTGCAGCAGCAGCGGCGGATGCTCGGCCACACCCGCGCCGACCAGCGCCGCCCGCACCGCCAGCCCGCTGCGCTCGGTCCGCGCGAAGATCGACAGCTCGTCGGGCGGAACGTCGTCGCGCGCGCCGCCGAGCGGGCCGGATCTACCAGCAGCGAGATGTCCATCGTCGCCGCCGTCGCCGCCAGCTCGCGCCAGCAGGCCGAGCTGCTGCTCGGTGAAGCCGGCGAACCCGTCCACCCAGACCGCCGCGCCACGCAGCCATGCCGCTTCGCCGAGCCGGTCGGCCGCTAGCCGCCAGCACGTCGCCGGGGTCGACGCGCCCTCGGCCAAGCGCGGCGATAGGCCTCGAAGACCAGCGTCACGTCGTGCAGTCGCCGCCGACGGATCCGCGGCCTCTTCCGCCTGGCGCACCGCCGACCACAGTGCCGCGGGCGCGGCGGCCTGCTCGACCAGCTCCGCCACGGCGGCGTCGAACTCGCGCACCACGCCCTGCGCCGCCACCGCCGAGAATTCGCGCAGCTCGCCGCGCCGCCGCGCCAGAATGCTCCGCAGCAGCATCCGCCGCCCGTTGACCGTCAACGGCGTCGGCAGCGGACCGGGCGCCTCGGTCAGCACGCGATGGGCCAGCCGGCGAAAACTCAGCACGCAGCCGCGACTCAGCCCGGCCAGCCGGCCGTCCGCCAGCAGGCCGCGCTCCATCTGCAGCGCCGCCTGCTCGGGCACCAGCAGCACCTGCGCCGGCCCGCTCACGGCGTCCCGCCCCAGCGCGGCGCGCAGCTGCCCCAGGCAGTGATGGGTCTTGCCGGTTCCGGCTCGGCCGAGGATGAATCGAAACGCCACGGCGCCGCTCCGTTGGCGCGCGGCGCGCTTGCCCGCCGCGTCAGCCGACGCCGATCATATCATCCGCGGCCCGCGGCAGCCGGGGGCCGCGGCCGCGCGGCACCAGCGCCGCAACGTGTTGCGAGCCGGTCCGAAAGCAATGTGTTGATTGTGGGATGGAATTGAGACACGACGCCGATCAACCGCCGCGGCAGACGATCGCCTAGACCGAGCCGGCGGGTGTCGCCGCCGCCGCCGCGAGCATGCCGGGCACGATCTGGTCGAGCGGCAGCACTTCCTCGGCGTTCCCCAGCTCGATGGCGACCTTGGGCATGCCGAAGACGATGCACGTGTCCTGGTCCTGCGCCAGCGTATGACCGCCGGCCGCGCGGATCAGCCCCAGCGCCTCGGCCCCGTCGTTGCCCATGCCGGTCATCAGCACGCCCACGGCGGCGCCGCCGCACGCCTCGACCACCGAGCGGAACATCACGTCGGCCGACGGCATGTGCCCGCACACCGGCCCGCGCCGGTCGAGCCGTACGCGCAGCTGCCCCGGCCGGCCGACCACCGTCAGGTGCGCGTCGCCGGGCGCGATCAGCGCCCGCCCCGGCACGACGGCGTCGTTCTCGGCCGCCTCTTTCACCTCGATCGCCGACATGCGGTCCAGCCGCTCGGCGAAGCTGTGGGTGAAGCCCGGCGGCATGTGCTGCGTCAGCACGATCGGCGGGCAGTCGGCCGGAATACTCGGAAAGACCTGCACCAGCGTCTGCGGTCCGCCGCACGAGATTCCGATCGCGATCACCGTCGCCGGATTGCCCGTCGGACAGGCGGTCGCCGGAACGCTCGGTCGCACCGGCCGGCTCGGCGGAGACGCCTGCGGCTGCGACATCTGCCGCACGCGGACCAGGTTGGCCGAGGCCGCGGCGTGAATCTTCTGCAGCAGGATCTCGGCGACTTCGGGCAACCGGCCGCCGCGCTCGCCGGACGGCTTGGCGACGTAGTCCACCGCGCCGGCCTCGAGGGCATCGAGCGTCTGGCGAGCGCCGCTGGTGGTATGGGCCGAGAGCATGACCGCCGGCACCGGGCACTCGGCCATGATGCGCTGCAGCAGCTCCAGCCCGCTCATGCCGGGCATCTCAAAATCGAGCGTGACGACATCGGGACGCTGTTCGCGAATCTTCTGCAGCGCCACTTGGCCGCTGCCGGCCGAGTCGATCACCGTCACGCCCGGATCGCTGGCGAGCATCTGCTTGATCATCGAGCGCATCAGCGCCGAGTCATCGACGACCAACACCCGAATCTGCGACCCCGACGTGCTCATACAGTCCTTCCCGGTGGAAAAGCCTCTGCGGTCAATTCGCCGGCGCGGCCGCCACCGGTCGCCCGGTGCTCATCGCGCGGCTGATGGCCGACGACACGCGCTCGGCGTCGAACGGCTTGACGATGTAGTCCACGGCGCCGAGCCGCACGGCTTCCAGCAGGTTGTCGCGCTGATCGACCGCCGACACCACGATGATCCGGGCCCGCGGATCGAGCGCCCGCAGCCGGCGAATCGCCTCCAGCCCGCCCACCTCGGGCATGACCATGTCGAGCGTTACCACGTCCGGCCTGCACTCGCCGTAGCGCGCCACCGCCTCGGCGCCGTTCGACGCCTCGCCGACGACTTCGAAGCCCGCCGCGATCAGGCAGCGCTTCAGCAGGTGCCGCATGAACTGGGCATCATCGACCACGAGTATTCGAGCTGACATCGCCCTATTGCTCCCGGCGTCCGCGGCTCCGACCGCAAACGCTCACTGCTCGCCGGTCCCGCTAGATCACCGTCGCCGACTCGCCGATGATCTCGACGTGCACCGTCGCCGCGGCCGCATCCACCAGCACCTTGCGCCCCTTCGTGCCGCCCAGCGACTCGGCAATGATCGGCACCCCGTGCCGCGACAACCGCGCCCGCGCCGCCTCGGCGTTCCGGTCGCCGAGCGACGCGGAATCCTGCTTGCCGAACATCGTCGCACAACCCAACAGCTTCGCGACCAGGCGCGACTTCTTCGCACCCGCCGCCAGCATCCGCGCCAGCAGGTTGTCGACCGCCTGGTCGGCGAACTTGGCGGGCTCGGCGCCCACCTCGTCGCCGGTCGGCAGAATCGAGTGCGACAGCCCGGCGATCTGCGCGGTCGGATCGAAGATCGCCACGCCGACGCACGAACCAAGCACCGAGCGCAACATCGCCGGCGACTGGACCACGTCCAGCGCGCCGATGCCGATCAGCCGGCTCGACGCCAGCGTCGATGGCGCGACCCGCGGTGTACTGCTTGTCACGGTTGACATACCTGCCCCTTGGCCGGCGCCGCACGCTACTGGTGCAACAGCGCCGCCATGACCTGCATGCATTCGGGCGACGGAATCACGTACAACCACCAGTCGAGCTGATCGCCCGAAATCTCGAACGTCGCCGCGACATACAGAATCTCCGCGCAGCATTCCACCTGGTCGGCCACCAGCGGCTCGATCAGCGCGGCGCCCAGGTCGTAATTGAACGTCGGCGGCGTCGGCACCGCCCGCACGTTCAGCGAGGTCGCCAGCCCGTTCACGAACGCGCTCGACACCAGGTTCCCGGTCTCGCACATCGCCGACTGGGCCATCTCGTCGAACCGCCCCGCTTCGGCCGCGCCCTCGCCGACCAGCACGTTCACCAGCCGCGCGGCGGTCTCCTCCGGAAACGCCAGCAGCACGTGGCCGGCCAGCGCGCCGTCAATCCCCGTATGCACCGCCACGACCACGGTGTCGCCCCCGCCGATCATGGTCGACGCCGCCGACAGCGGCGCGGTCGCGAATCCATCCGTGTGAATCCGCACGTCGCGCCCGAACCACTTCGACAGTGCCGCCGATGCCTGCTCGGCCGCGCGGATCGCCACGCGATCGAGCAGCACCTGCTTCGGCGGATTGATGACGTACTTGTGCATGAACCACTCCCGGCCGGCGAACGAATCGCCGGCGCCGCGCGCCTACGCCGAGGCCGCGCCGTTGCTCTCCTCCAGCAGGTGCGCCACGTCGAGAATGAGGGAGACGCGCCCGTCGCCCATGATGGTCGCGCCCGAGAAGCCGCGCACGTTGCGATAGTTCTCGGCCAGCGACTTGATGACGATGTCCTCCTGCCCGACAAGCTGATCGACCAGCAGGCCAATCCGCGCGCCGCGCAGCGTGAGAATGACAATGGTCAGATCGTCGCCGGCGCGGTTCGTGGTCCGCAGCCCGTCGTGCCGGACCTCGACCAGCTCTTCCAGCAGGAAGACCGGGATCACCGAGTCGCGGACGCGCGCCACCTGCTGCCCCTGGATCGAGCGGATGCTGGCGCGGCGCAGCGTGACGATCTCGGCCACCGATTCGAGCGGAATCGCGTAGATCTCTCCGCCGATGCGCGTCTGGATGGCGTTGATGATCGCCAGCGTCAGCGGCAACTTGATGACAAACGTGGTGCCTTCGCCCGGGCGCGTGTCGACTTCGACCGTGCCGTTCAGGTTGGCGATCTTGGTCTTGACGATGTCCATCCCCATGCCGCGGCCCGACAGGTCCGACACCACCTGCGCCGTCGAGAAGCCGGGGTGGAAGATGTAGCCCACCAGCTCCTTCTCCGACATCTGCTCGACCTGGGTGGCACTGACGATCTGCCGCTCGATCAGCTTCTCGCGCACCCGCGCCAGGTTGATGCCCCGCCCGTCGTCGCGCACCTCGATGCAGATGCTGTTGCCCTGGTGATAGGCCGACAGCGTGATGGTCGCCGCCGTCGGCTTGCCGGCGCGCTCGCGCTCGGCGGGCGGCTCGATGCCGTGGTCAGCCGAGTTGCGGATCATGTGCGTCAGCGGGTCGGCCAGCTCGTCGATCATTTTCTTGTCAAGCTCGGTCTGCTCGCCGCTCATCACCAGCTGGATCTTCTTGTCGAGGTCCTTCGACAGGTCGCGCGCCAGCCGCTGGAACCGCTGGAACAGCGGCCCGACCGGCACCATGCGCGTCTCCATGATGCGCTTCTGAAGGTTCTCGCTGATGCGCTCCAGCGTGTTGACGGCCTCCTCGAAACCGTGCATCGTCGGCCGCGCGTCGCGCACGCGCCGCGCCAGCTGGTGCACCCCTTCGAACGACAGCGCCGCGCTCGACAGCCGCCCCGCCAGCCCGGCCAATTCAGGATGGTCTGCCGCCAGCGCCGCCGCCTCCTCGACCGCCGCCGCGAGCTGGGCGCGCACGTCGTCGGCGACGTAGCCGAAGTCCTTGCCCTCGAAGACCCCCTTGAAATCGCGCGCCGTCTGCGCGAACCGGGCGCGGTTGATCACCAGCTCTCCCCCCAGGTTCATGAGCTGGTCCAGCCGCTCGACGTCGACCCGAATCGTCGCCGCGCCCGCCTGGGCTGCGGCCACCGGTCGCGGCGCGTCCTCGCCCGCTCGCACCGGCTTGGCCGGCGCTGCCGGTCGCGGACCGGCTGACGTCGGCGCCGCCGCGGGCGCGGCCGGGCTCGACGCCGCGCTCGGAGCCGGCGCCGCGCTCGGCGCGGGAACTGGCGCGGCGCTGACGGTCGAAGCGCTGCCGGGCACGCCGATCACCGTCACCTGCTGCACCGCGAATGCGCCCAGCATCCGCGCCCACTCCTGCGCGGCGCTGTCGCTGGGGTCGCTGGTCGAGACGAGAAACGCACAGCAACTCGCGTCACCCAGGCTGGCCGAATCGAGGTCCGGCGACATCCAGCGCACGTCGCCCAGCGCGCGAATCTTGTTCAGCACGAGGTAGGCCTGAAGCTCACGCTCCGGATCGTCCGGACGGAAGGTCACCGCGATCTGCATCGCCGCGCCCACCGACGCCAGCAGCTCGGCCGGCGGGTTGGGCGGGGCTGCGCTCGGCGCCGCCGCGGGCGTGGCCGGAACGGCCGGTTCCGCCTCCGCCGCGACCGCATCCACGACGCCGGCAGTCTCGCCGATCGGCGCGGGCGCGGCCGCTGCCTCGGCCGCCGGCGCCGGCGATTCCGCCGCGCTGCGACCCGAGAGAATCGGCGTGAATACGGCGTCGATTCGCGCGTCGTCCCAGGCGACGTAGCGATCGGCCTTCACCTGCCCGATGACCTCGCTGACGCGGTCGGCCACCGTCAGCAGCGCGGTCATGATCTGTTCGCTGATCGCCAGTTGCCCGGTGCGCAGCTGCGCCAGGACGCTCTCCATGCCGTGCGTCAGGTGCATCGTGTCGGTCAGGCCGGCCGCGCCGCACGCCCCCTTCAGGTTGTGCGCCACGCGAAAGGCGTTCTTCAGCAGCTCGTCGCTGGCCTGTCCTTCGAGCGCCAGCAGGTGCTGGTTCAGTTCCGACACCGCTTCCTCAGTCGACTCGATGAAGACCTTGCGGAGCTCCGGGTCGGCCAGGATCGACTCGGGAATGCCGGCCGACGCGGAAGCCGGAACGGCCGCGTCGGCTGGCTCGAGATCGGCTGCGCCGGAGTCGGTCGGTGCGATGTCAACGGCCGCCACTTCGTCGATGGCTGCCGCGGGCGCTTCGGCCGCGGGCTCGGTCGCCGCAGCCGGCGCCGGTGCGGCGGATGCGCCGCCTCCCGAAAGCAGCTGCTCGAGCTCGGCCATCACGCCGGCCGTGTCGGGCGCCGGCGCGTCGGAATTCTGAAGCTGGGCCACCAGCCCTTCGAGCACGGCGACGCCCTTGAGCAGGCAGCTCAGCGTGGGCGCGTCGAGGTTTCGCCGGCAGAGGCGCGCCTCGTCGAACAGCGTTTCCATGCGGTGCGTGAGGCGGTTGATCTCGCCGAAGCCGAACGTTCCCGACAGCCCCTTGAGGCTGTGGGCCGCCCGGAACAGCACCGTCATGAGCTGCTGGTTCTCGGGAATTTCGAACGAGAGCGGCCCGGCCTCGGCCAGCTTCTCGAAGTGCATGAGATGGTTGTTGAGCGCCGCCAGGTGCTCGGCGGCCTCGTCGAGAAATCCCGACATCAGCTCGGGCGTGATTTCAATCGTCGATTCCACGCTGGGCGTCCTTTGTCCACGCGGCGCGCTACTTGTCGCGCGGCTTGCGATGCACCGACGGGCGCACGTATTCCAGGTCGCAGTCGTCCCGCAGCCCGCTGCCGTCGCGCAGCGGATCGACGTCGCCGATGATCAGGTATCCGCCCGGCCGCAGCGCCGCCGTGACGTTCTTCAGCACGAGGCGCTTCATCGGCAGGTCGAAATACATCATCACGTTGCGCAGGAAGACCACGTCAAAGGGCGCCCCGCGATAGGCGTCCCGCAGGTTGTGAAACTCGAAGGTCACCATCGACCGCACGTCCGGCTTCAGCTCGTACGTGTCGTTCGCGGCGTCGTGCCGGAAGTAGCTCTTGCAGCGCTCCGGGCTCAGCCGGCTGACGGCGTACGCGTCGTAGCGCCCCGCGCGGGCCACCGACAGCACCTTCTCGCTGATGTCGCTGGCGACGATCCGCGCATTCCGCCCGCCGACCGCGCCGAGCGTCTCGCGCAGCACGATCGCCAGGGTGTAGGCCTCGGCGCCGGTGCTGCTGGCCGCCGACCAGAAGCGCAGCGACGGCTCCGAGCCGCGCTTCTCCTCGACCAGCGCGGGGATCAGCTGTTCCCCCACATACTCCCACAGCTTGTCATTGCGGAAGAAATAGGTCTCGTTCGTCGTCACGGCCGAGAGGAAATGGCTCATCTCCTCTTCGTCGCCGCTCATCAGCAGCTGGTAATATTCCTCGAACGTGCCGAGCTTCAGTGCCCGCAGCCGGCGCCGCAGGCGGTTCGACAGCATCGACACCTTCTCTTCGCCGAGCGAGATGCCGGTGCGCTGATAGACGAACCGGCTGATCCGCTCGAACTCGGCCGGCGTCAGTTGCAGCAGTTCGGTTTCGGCCATGGCTCCATCCCGTTTCGAGCGCCGCGACCGGTGCATCCGCACACCGGTCGCGGGCGAATCCGTTCATCGACTCCGCCGACCTCCGCTACGCCTGCTGCATTGCCGGCTTGCGCGGCGCCGCCGGCTTGGCCGGTGACGCCGACTTGGGCACCGACGGGCGCACCGTGCCCGGCTTGGCGCCGCCCGCCGACTTGCCGCTGTCGCTGCCGGCGCCGATGTTGAACCGCGCCACCAGCTCGCGCAGCTGCTGGGCCTGACCGGCCAGCTCCTCGCTCGAACCCGACATCTCCTCGGCCGCCGAGGCGTTGTTCTCGGTGATCGCGGCGATGTTCTGCACGGCCTTGCTGACTTCCTCGGCCGTCGTGGCCTGCTCGCCGGTCGCGTCGGCAATCTGCCCGATGCTGGCCGCCGTCTGGGCCACCCCTTCGACGATCTTCTTCAGCGCCTGGCCGGTCTGCTCCGAGAGCGCCGCGCCTTCCTTCACGCGCTGCGTCGATTCCTTGATGAGCTGCGTGATCTCCTTGGCCGCCTGGCTGCTGCGCTCCGCCAGCTTCCGCACCTCGTCGGCGACCACCGCGAAGCCCAGCCCGTGCTCGCCGGCGCGGGCGGCCTCGATCGCCGCGTTCAACGCCAGCAGGTTGGTCTGCGCGGCGATCTCGCTGATCACGCCGATGATCTCCCCGATCTGCTCGCTCGACTTGTCGATCAGCTTCATCGCCTCGACGTTCTTCTGAACGGCCTGACCGCCCTCCTCGGCCCGCGTGCTCGTCTCACGCGCCACCGAGTTGGCGCTCTTGGCGTTGTCCGCCACGCCGCCGATCATCTTGTTCAGGCTCTGGATGCTGGCCGACATCTCCTCGACGTTGGCCGACTGCGACTGCGCGCCGTCCGACAGGCTGGTCGAGCCTTCCGACACCACGCGCGCCCCTTCGGCAAACTGGTTGGCCGCATCGACGATCTGCGTGATCACGTCGCGCAGCGAAGCCGTCACGGCGTTGATGCTGTTCTTGATCCGGGCGTGGTCGCCCTGGTAGTTGCCGTGGACGCTGCCGGTGAAGTCGCATTCCGCCATCTTCTCCAGCACCGCTCCGGCCTCGTTGACCGGGGCCAGGATGGCATCCAGCATGTTGTTGATGCCCTCGATCAGCTCGCGCGTGCCGCCGGTGAACTTCGCGGCGTCGCAACGAGAGCTGAGCCGCCCGGCGTTGGTGTCCTTGATCAGTTCGGACACGTCGTGCAGCGCCATCTCCTGCTGGCGCTGCAGGAGCTTCTGCTCGGTGATGTTGGTCGCATACTTGACGACCTTGTAGGGCTTGCCGTTGAGGTCCAGGATGGGGTTGTACGAGGCCTGGATCCAGATCTCCTTGCCCCCCTTGCCGAGGCGCTTGAACTCGCCCGCGACATACTCGCCGCGATTGAGCTTGGCCCAGAATTCGCGGTAGTCGGGACTGCTGGCGTACGACCCCTCGCAGAACATGCGGTGGTGCTGCCCCTTGATCTCGTCAAGGCGATAGCCCAGCGTGTTGCAGAAGTTGTCGTTGGCGTTCTGGACCGTTCCGTCGAGCTTGAACTCGATGACCGCCATGGCCTTGCTGACGGCGGCCAACTGACCGGCGGCGTCGGCGGCCTGAAGCTTCTGGTCGGTCACGTCGGTGGCATACTTGATGACCTTGATCGGCTTGCCGTTGGCATCCAGGATGGGGTTGTACGAGGCCTGGATCCAGATCTCCTTGCCCCCCTTGCCGAGGCGCTTGAACTCGCCCGCGACATACTCGCCGCGATTGAGCCGCGCCCAGAACTCGCGATACTCGGGGCTGCCGGCGAACGACCCGTCGCAGAACATGCGGTGGTGCTGCCCCTTGATCTCCTCCAGCCGGTAGCCCAGCGCGTTGCAGAAGTTTTCGTTGGCGTTCTGGACCGTCCCGTCGAGCTTGAACTCGATGACCGCCATCACGCGGTCAATGGCGTTGAAAACGGCCTGGTTGGCCGTGTTCCGCTCGTCGGCGCGCTTCCGCTGAGAGACTTCCTCCCAGTTCGCGATGTGGCCCACGACCTTCCCGGACTCGTCGGTCACGACGTTGATGTGCGTTTCCAGGACGACGTCGCCAAAGGCCAGTTCGGCCTTGCGCGGAAAACTGCGCGCATCCGACAGCAGCGCCTCGATCCGCGCCGGATCCCGATGGAAACTGTGAATGGACAGCCCATCCATCTTGTCGACATCGACGTTGAACGCCTTCCGTACGTCGGCGGCGACGCTGCGCAGCGTGTCGCGCGCCTTTCTGTTGATGTAGACCAACTTGCGGTCCGCATCGGCCATGAAAACGTTCGTGCCCATGTTGTCCAACGCGCTCTTCAGCACGTCGAACGCACCCACCAGCCCCGCGCCCGCATTCGCCTTCGTGTCCACCGTGCCCATGGCTCTCTCCGTGTTGTGTGACTTTCGATTCACGTGAATTCGAATATTCCGATCTCAGGCGCTTCCGCGCCACGATGTTTCGTTACGCGCTCGCCGGCGCGTTGAGCGCCTCGCGCTCCTGCTCGGTCAGCAGCCGCTCCACGTCCAGCAGAATCACCAGCTTCGTGTCGCGCTTCACCAGCCCGCAGATGAAGTCGTGGTCGATCCCCTTGATGCTCGTCGGCGGCGGCTCGATGTCCTCCGCCTTCACCCGCAGCACCTGGTCCACCTCGTCCACGACGATGCCGATCGTCCGCCGGCCGACGTTCACCACGATGATCCGCTGGCTCTCGGCCTTCTCGACCTCCGGCAGCCCGAAGCGCTTCCGCAGGTCGATGATCGGAATGACGTGACCGCGCAGATTGATCAGCCCCCGGACGAACTCCGGCGCCTGCGGCATCTGCGTGATCTGGCCGATCAGGATGATTTCCTGGACCTTCATGATGTCCAGGCCATACTCCTCCTCCGCCAGCTTGAAGCTCACGATCTGGCTGACGTTCACTCCGACCCCCGCGTGCTTGCCCCCAGCCGCGGGTCTTGCCGTCTCAAGCGTCGCTGCCATGTCGGTCTCTCCCGGCTGCCCGGCGCCTTCGTCCGGCGCCTCGGCCCACCCATGCCGCCGAGTCGGGTTCCGTCCGCGCACGTGTGCGCCGGCCCGACTCGACAGTCCGTGCGATATCGGCGCGGTGCGGAGCACGATTCACTTTGGGAATGGGGATTCCCCGTCATTCCATGCTTGCCAGCCCTCGCTGCCAGGCCGCACCCTCCGCGCCCGACTCGACGGAAAGCAGCCGATGCGAATCAGATTTTCCGCCGACTGCACGCGACCGCCGCCCAGAGACCCGCCGCCTCTGCCGCCAAACGCCCGAGAATCAGCCACGACCGACGATCGCCCACGCGGCTCCCGGCGACACCCAAACTCCCCCCGATGCGGCTGGAGATTCCCCCCGATTGGTCCGAAACTAACAGCGATCGGCCGCACTCCGATCCGCCGGGATCCGGCCGACTGAAAGGCGACTGCCCCCAATGCCCGAGACTTCAACCTCCACGCGAACGCCGGGCCACGACACACCCGGCCATGACACGCCCGGCTTGCCGCGCCGCGCATCTGGCATCGAACCGCTGACCGCCGCGACCGTGTTCGACTACCGCCCCGCCCCCGGCCGGGTTGTCGCCGTCGCGCCCGCGCCGTCCGCGCGCGGCGCCGCGCTGCGGATCGGCGGCGCCATGCTCCTGACCATGGTGCCGGTCACGCTCATCGTCCCGTCGATCAAGGAACTGGTCGCCGATCGCTTCGCGGCGCAGTCGATCTGGACTCACCTCTTCTGCGCCATCAACCTGCTCGGGGCGATCCTCGCCACGCCGCTAATCGCCGCCATCACCGATCGCACCACGCGCCGCCGCGCCATTCTCGCCGGACTGGCGCTCGACGCCGCGCTGCTCGCCGCCATGGGCGTCGCCCCCTCGCTCGCAGGCCTGCTGACGCTGCGCCTGTTCGAAGGCGCGGCCCACATGCTGGCAATCTGCGGGCTGATGTCGGCCGCCGCCGACCACGCTCCGCCCGGCCAGCGCGGCCGATTCATGGGCATCGTCGGCGCGTTCATGATGTTCGGCACGGCGCTCGGTACGCGCCTCGGCGGAATCGCCTGGCGGCTCTTCCCCGGCGCCACCTTCGAAGTGGCCGCGGCCGGCGCGCTGATCGCGATTCTCTACGTCGTGCTCTTCGTCGCAAACGCCCCGCGCCACACCGACCGCCCGCGCCTGCGCGACGCCCTGGCGCTGCTGCGCGCGCGCTCGACGATCGCCGTCCCCTACGCCTACACCTTCGCCGAGCGGCTCTGCGTCGGCGTCACCATCAGCAGCTTCGTGCTCTTCCTGGCGAGCGTGCATCACCTCTCGCCCGAAATCCGCAGCCGGCTGCTGGCGCTCTTCCTCGTGCCGTTCGCCCTGCTCATCTACCCGGCCGGCCGGCTGATCGACCGCGTCGGACCGGCCGCGCCGCTGACGTTCGGCAGCACGGCCTTCGCGCTTGTCTTCGCGCTCTACGGATTCGCCCCCGCGCCGCTGCTCGCGCCGCTCATGCTCGCGTCGGGCCTGTTCGCGGCGCTCATGTTCGCCCCCACCCTGTCGCTCTGCGCCGACCTGGCGCCGTACGACCTGCGCGGCGCCGCCTTCTCGGGCTTCAATGCCGCCGGCTCGGCCGGATTCGTCCTCGGACCGCTGCTCGGCGGGGCGATCGTTCACATGCTCGAAAGCTCGGCCGGGCCACTGACCGCCTATCGCGCCGTGTTCCTCTCGGCCGCGGCCGTGCAGCTCACGGTGGTCCTGCTCACGCGGCGCCGACTCCGCCGCACGCGCTGACCCGCTCGATCCGCTACGGCGCGCCGTCCCCGTCCGGCCCGCCGTTCGACCCGTGCTCCACCAGCTCGAACGCGACCTCCTGCATCTCGCGCGCCAGCTCCAGCCCCGGTGGCAGCACCGCCCGCGGCATCCGCCGGATCGTCCGCACCGTCCCCGCGGCGTCGCTCGTCAGCACGTCGACAAACACCAGCACCTGCTGCGGCGTCAACTGCTCGACCGCCGCCGTCGGCCCGCGCACCTCGACGTCCGGCCGGAAATTCGACCCCTCGGCCGGGCGCACCAGGTACTGCCGCTCGAGCTCGGGCGGAATCGCGAACACGATCTGCACCGGCCCCTTCTTGGCGGTCGTAAACAGGTTCACGAACCGCCCCGCGACGCGCACCGTGCTCGACGGCGAAAACTCGGCGCTCTGCGGCGCGTCGGGTATCGACAGCGCCAGGTCAATCGAGAAGCTCGCCCGGTCCGGATTGGAGGCCAGCCACTGCTTGAGCGCCTGCTCGGCCCACGGTCGCAGCACGCCATCGGCCAGCCGCTCGTGCGCCACGCGCTCGGGCAGGCGCCGCACCTCGACCGTCGCCGGCTGGCAGACCACGTTCTCCACCCCCACCGTGCCGAAGCTCGGCTCGATCCGCACGCTCACGTCCACCAGCCGCTCGAAGACGACCGAGATTTCCGCCGGGCGGACATCGACAATCGTCACCCCGGCGTCGTGAATAATCGCCGTCTGCCCCAGCACCACGGCCGCCGAGAGCGTCCGCGTGCCCGGCGACGACTCGTCGGCCGCCACGACGTGCTCCAGTTGCAGGTCGCGGTTGCGCTGCAGCAGCGCGCGAAACGCCTCCAGCCGGCCGCGCGTGCCCTCGACCGTGACGCGCACCTCGGCCGGCCGCGGCGACTCGACCGTCGCCTGCACGCCCGGTCGCGCCGAGCGCACGGCGATCCGCAGCGGAAACTCGGCCCGGTCGGTGACGCGCCGGTCGGCCGACCACCAGATCAGCCAGGTGATCACGATGACCGTGCCGACCTCGCGGACGCGCTCCCACATGCCTTACACCTGCTCGCGGACGCGGCGGCGCGCCGCTCACCACCGGCGAGCTGCCGCGCAGATGGGCCGCCGAATCGCCAAGCAGCTCGCGCAGAACCTCGCGCAGCTCGTCGGTCGACAGCCGCCGCCGCATCTGCCCGCCTTCAAACACCGTGACGATCCCGGTCTCTTCGCTCACCACCACCAGCACGGCGTCGGTCTCCTCGGCCAGCCCCAGCGCCGCGCGGTGCCGGCTGCCGAACGACTGGTCGAGCCCCTCGGTCTCGGTCAGCGGAAACTGCACCCCGGCCGCCGTGATGCGCCCGCCCGAAATGACCACCCCCATGTCGTGCAGCGCCGAGCCGGGCCAGAAAATGGTGTTCAAGAGCGGCGCCGACAGCTCCGAGTCCATCCGCGTGCCCGATTCGATCATCGCCCCCAGCTGCGTCGAGCGCTCGAACGCCACCAGCGCGCCGATCTTGTTCCGCGCCAGATACTCGATCGACTCGGCCACCGCGTCGATTGTCCGCTCCAGGTCGCCGGCCAGGTTCCCGAACCAGCGCGTCGCCCCCAGCCGAATCAGCGCCCGCCGCAGCTCGGGCTGAAACGCCACCAGCGCCACCAGCAGCATGCCCACCAGGAACGGCGGATAGAGCACCTTGATCCGCTCGAGCTCGAGCTTGTCGGCCACGGTGTTCACCACCAGCGTCGCCGCCAGCAGAATCACCGCCACGCCGCGAAAGAGGCGCTCGCCGCGCGTGCCGCGCAGAAAGCGCATCACCGCGTGCACCACGAACGCGATCAACGCCAGTTCCAGCAGCGCCGCGAACAGACGCCGATCCAGATGGATCAGACGGTCCAGCAGCGTTCGCACCGACTCCATGCGCGCCTCGCAGGGTGCCCGACCAGCCCGGTCGTCTCTGCTATTCTATGAAAAAACCCCCGCCTGGGCGGCGGGGGTGCGATGACTTTCACAGTTTGTCGAAATCGCCGCGCGGACTAGCCGCGGCGGTTCGATTGAAAACAATCGCGGCAATAGACCGGGCGTCCCTCGGTCGGCTTGAACGGCACGGTGGTCTGCTTGCCGCAGGCCGCGCAGGTGGCCGGATGGAACTGCTTCGGCCCGCCGCCGCCGGGCCCGCCGCGGTCGCGCCCGCCGCCACCCGATCCGCCGCGAAATCCGCCGCCGCCGCCGCCGCCGCCTCCGCCACCGCTCCCGCCCCCGCCGGACGCTCGCCGCTTGGCCCGGCAGGCCGCGCAGCGCTTGGGCTCCTGCGTGTAGCCGCGCTCAGACCAGCGCTGCTGTTCGTCGGCGGAGTGAACAAACTCCGCCTGACATTCGACGCATACCAGAGTCTTGTCCTCGAAATTCATGGGCGACCTCTCATGCGGGCGCACCGGCGCGGCTTCACGCGGGATTCCGTCGGCCAGACGGCCGAGACACGAACGGGATGCTCCGATGGAAGGTCGGCGGTTCAGCCCTGGGTACCACGAACAAATAGCACAAGGCAACGGCCGCCGACTGTCAAGAGACGCGCCGCGCGCAGCGCCGCGCATTTTCATTGCCCGTAACCTGTGTTGTTACAAATAGATACGCCTAATCTGGCCGCGAACGCCGCGCGGCTTGAAGATTGCTGGCCCCTTCTTACAATCCTCGATTCGCCGCTGCGCGCTACCAACGGGACTTTATGTGCAATCTGCGTTCCGTCCGCGCCTGCGTGACCTGCACACTCATGCTCGCCCCGATTCCGGCGGGGTTGGAGGCTCCGTGATCTCCATGTCTGCCAATATCGATGTCAACGCTCTCTTCCAGCAAACTTCCTGGGACCGCGCCACGCTGCATTCTCTGCAACGCGCCGCCTTCGCCACCGCCGACTCGGTCGAGAATTTCAAAAGTCTAACGCGCCAGCTCGAAACCTCCGGCGCCGGCGACCCCAAAGACCTCGCCCTGAAGCTCGGGCTCTGCCACCTGCTCCTCGGGCACCATCGCGAGGCCGCCGACCACCTGGCCAAGGCCAAGCCCGGCGCCCTGCGCGACCTGGCGATCGGCCGCGCCCTGCGCGAGCTGGGTCGCTTTGCCGACTCGTGCGCCGCCTTTGAACAGTCCGCCGGCCACGGCGGCGATGCGCTGGAATGCGCCTGCGAGCTGGCCGAGTCGCGCATTCTGAACGGCGAGGTCGACGCCGCCGCCGACCTGCTCAAGCGCCACGCCTCGGCCGGCGCGAGCAACGCCCTGTGGCACAGCGCCCACGGCCGGCTGCTTGACTACACCGGCAAGACCGACGCGGCGCGGACCGCCTTCGAGAAGGCGGTCGAGCTGGCCGCCGACGACGGGCGCCACGTCTTCCGGCTCGCCTTTCACTGCGACCTGCATGGCGACGACGAGCGCGCCGTCGATCTCTACGAACAATGCGCCCAGTTGCCCATTGTGCGCGTCAACGCGCTGATGAACCTGGCCGTCCTGCACGAAGACGCCGGCGAGTACGACGCCGCGTCCGACTGTCTGCAGCGCGTCCTGGCGGTCGAGCCGAACCACGCCCGCGCCCTGATGTTCCTGAAGGACGTCGAGGCCAGCGAGCACATGGTCATCGACGAGGACCAGGAGCGCGAGGCCGAGCGCCGCAACGCCATCCTCGACATTCCGATCACCGAATTCGAGCTTTCGGTCCGCGCCCGCAACTGCCTCAAGAAGATGAACCTGCGGACCCTCGGCGACCTGCTGCGCATCTCCGAGGCCGAGCTGCTTTCCTACAAGAATTTCGGCGAAACCTCGCTCAACGAAATCAAGGCCATGCTGGCCCAGAAGGGGCTGCGCCTCGGCCAGTTCGCCGACGAACTGGGCACGCGCCCGCGCCCCGATGCCAGCCATCCCGCCGTCGCCGGCGCCAACCCCGAGGCGCTCGCCCGGCCGGTCGCCGAGCTCGAGCTTTCGGTCCGCTCGCGAAAGTGTCTCCAGCGGCTGAACATCGCCAGCATCGGCGAGCTCTGCATGCGCACCGAGCAGGAACTGCTCTCGACGCGGAACTTCGGGCAGACCTCGCTCAACGAGATCAAGCGCCGCCTCGGCGAAATGGGCCTGCGACTGCGCAAGCCCGGCGAGTAATCGCCCGGCCCGGCCTGCCGGCCCTCGGAGCCCGCCGACCATGACCCAGCGTCGCCGGCGATCCGCGAGTCGCTTCCTGCGACACTGGCGGCTGTCGCGCGCCACGCGCCTTCGCGTCTACCTCGTCCTCGGACTTTCCTGCCTTTCGCTCGCCTTCCTCGGCTGCCTCGCCGGGCACGACCACCGCCCCTGGTTCGCTCCGCGACCGGCTGGCCCGACCGGCTCCACCCCGCCCGTCGTCGACCGCACCATCCGCGTCCGCCTCCTGGGGCTGCGCCCCGAACCGCGCTTCGACCTGCAGATTCTCTGCGCCTATCGCCTGCGCGACGGCCGCGGCGGACGCGAACTCACCCGCGCCGGCCAGCCGCTGCCGCGCGTCACTGTCGCCCCCGCCGCCGGCAGCGGCGCCATTCTCCTGGGCGCTGCGTCCTGCAACACCGACGACCTGCTGGTCGAACCCGACGGCGACGCCGCGCTGGTCGTCAACGATCGCACCTACCGCGGCCGGCTGCGCATTCGCCGGGCCGACTCCGGCCTGACGGTCACCAATCTCGTCGACGTCGAGAGCTATCTCTGCGGCGTGCTGCGCGGCGAGCTGCCGCGCGGCTTCGACCCCCAGGCCCAGCGCGCCCTGGCCGTCGCCGCGCGGACCTACGTCCTCTACGAGAAGCTCACCGCGCCAGTCGACCACGACTACGACGTGCTCTCCGACGAACGCAGTCAGATGTACGTCGGCGTCGCCGGGGAAGACCGCCGCGCCGTCGAGGCGGTGCGCGAAACCTCGGGCGAGCCTGCTGGTCGTCGACGACGGGCGCGAAAAATCTTCAGCACCTATTACTCATCCTGCTGCGGCGGCATGACCCAGTCGGTGCGCGAATTCCGCCCCGGCGACCCGTTCGTCCCCACGCTCGCCGGCGGCGTCCGCTGCAACGACTGCTCCGCCGCGCCCGCCTTCGCCTGGGGACCGGTCACGCTCTCCAAAATCGAGATCACCAAGCGGCTCGTGGCGCGCTACCCGCGCCTCGCGTCGCTCGGCCAGATCACCGCCGTCGCCGTCGACCAGACCGGCCCGGACGGGCGCGCCACCCGCATCCGCGTCACCGGCTCCGGCGGCGCCGCAACCACGCTGGTCGGCGAAGATTTCCGCCTTTCGATGGGCGGCCACGTGCTCAAGAGCACCCGATTCAGGCTCGTCGATTCCGGCAAGTCGGTGCGATTCGCCGACGGTCGCGGGTTCGGCCACGGCGTCGGGCTGTGCCAGTATGGCGCCGACCACCGCGCCCGCATGGGGGCCACCTATCGGCAGATTCTCGAGTTCTACTTCCCGGGTGTCATCGTCCGCCGCGTGTATCGATGAGCGCCGCGCCGGCCCGCCCCGCCGCGCCGCGCCGCCGCCCGTCACTGCGGTTCAAGCTGGCGGCCATCGGCCTGTCGCTGATGGGCTGCCTCGTGCTGCTCGAGCTGTACTTCCGAATCTTCTGGACGCAGCCGGTCTTCCGCATCGACCCGCGCCACTATCAGCCCGAGCCGTGGCCGTTCGCCTTCCGCTTCAAGCCCGGCCAACGGGTGCACATTCCCTTCCCCGAAATTCACGACATGGACGTCGACGTCAACGGCGACGGCTTCCGCGGGCCCGACCTGGCACAGCTCGCCACCCGCCGCCTGCGCGTCGTCTCGATCGGCGATTCATTCACCTTCGGCTGGGGACTGCCGAATTTTGAAGACCAGTGCGTCGTCGGCTTCGTCAGCGACTATGCCCGCGCCCACCCCGCGGCCGACGCCGGACTCTCCGTCGTCGCCGAGCCCGGCTGGGGACCGCGCGACTACTTCTTCGCCTACGCCGCCTATGCCCGCGCTGCTCGGCCGCAGCTCGTCATCGTCGGCTTCTTTTGCGGCGATGACATCGTCACCGCCGGCACGATCGCCAGCATTGCCACGGGCACGCCGCCCGCCAAGCCGTGGTCGGTGTCGCGCGCCTGGTGGCGCCCCGCCACGCTCGACTGGGCCCGCTTCCGCATCCGCTCCAGCCCGGCGCTCACCCGGTTCATGCTGGGCGCCGGGGCGCGGCCCGAAAGCGACCTGGTGCGGTTCCTCCGCGACGAGCCGCCGCCGGTGCCGCAGATGTGGGACGAGACCTTCCGCCTGCTCGCGGCGCTGGCCGCCGAAGTCCGCGCCAACGGCGGACGCCTGGCGATCGTCGCCTATCCGTCGCTCATCCAGGTCTTCGCGCACCAGCAGCTCGACGACGCGCGGTTCGACTACGCCCACATCGAAAAACGCCTGGCCGAGTTCTGCCGCGCCGAATCGATCGAGTTTGTCCCCATGCTCGACGCGCTCATCGCCGACGGACGCCTCGACCTGTACTACGCCCGCGACCGCCACCTCACGCCGCGCGGCCACGCCGTCTGCAAGCGCGTGCTCGCGGAACGGCTCGGCCCGCTGCTCGACGAGCTGGCGCGGCCCGAACATCCGTGAGTGCAGATTGGCTAGTTCCGCCGATTCCCCAGCAGCCCCGCCCGATAGAGGAAGTAGATCAACTGCAGAATTGCCGTCACCGTCGCCGCGACGTAGGTCAGCGCCGCCGCGTTCAACACCCGGCTGACCGGCTCCATTTCCTCGGCCGAGACGATCCCGCCTTCGGCCAGCACCACCCGCGCGCGGCGGCTGGCGTCGAACTCGACCGGCAGATTCACAAGCTGGAACACCACGATCACCGCAAACAGCCCCAGCCCGGCGACCAGCGCGATCATGCCCAGCGGCCGGGCCGCGTACATCAGCACGAACCCGAGCATGATGAGCAGCCCCGAGAGTTTGCCCCCGGTGGCCGCCAGCGGCACCAACCCGTTGCGCATCGCCAGCGCCGCGTAGCGCTGCTGCTTCTGAATGGCGTGGCCGCACTCGTGCGCGGCAATGCCGACCGCCGCCAGCGACCGGCCTTCAAACACCTCCGGGCTCAGCCGCACGACTTCGCTGCGCGGATCGTAGTGATCTGACAGTGAGCCGCCCTGCGACGGCTCGACCTCCACGTGCGACAGCCCGTTCGCGTCGAGAATCGCCCGCGCCGCCTGCGCCCCGGACAGCTGCCGGCGGTTGCCGATCTCGGCCGCCGCCGAAAAGGCCGATCGCACGCGAAACTGCGCCCACAGCGCCAGCAGGATCGCCGGGCCGACAATGACGAAATAGGTGGGATCGAAAAACATCATCGTGATCACCTGCCCGGGCCGCCGCCGGCACGCTCCCGCGCGCCGCGCCGTGCCCATCCTTCTTCCGTAGCGAATCGTAGTCGCCCGCCGCCCGGTCGGCCATGCGGCCCGCGCGGCCATCCATTTTCCGGTGCGAGCGTTGGGCGCGGCGCGCACGCGTGGGCCGCGACGCCATCACCGGCGCCGGCCGCGCCGAGTCTCGTGAATCATCCGCTCGAAGGACGGTGCAGGAAGCGGACGCGCTATGCCCCGGCGGCCGCCGCGCTGTCGGCAGCGGCGCCGTCGGCCGGCGCGTCGCTGCGGTGGGTCTCGGTCGGCTGAACCAGGCTGGCGAGCTTCAGCACCTTGCGCGCGTCGCGGAGCACCAGGTCCCACGCGTAGCCCGGCTGGTCGGCCTTCTCGAGCTCGACCGCCGCGTCGGTCAGCGGCTGGAAGCCGTACGACGCCGCCTCGCCTTTCAGCGAGCGGGCGATGCGCGTCACCGTCTTGGCGTCCTTCGCCCCCAGCGCGGTTCGCAGGTGGTCGCCGCGCGGCTTCAGGCTTTCCACGAACGAGTTGATCAGCGGGTCGAGGTCGCTCTGGCCGGCCAGGCTCGAGAAGAGCGGCTCCTCCTCCAGGCAGTCAATCGTCGTCGAGAGCTGCTCGCGCGTGATCGGCTTGGAGATGTAATCGTCAAACCCGGCCTGGAGGCAGCGCTCGCGGTCGCCGTCGCCCGTCATGCCGGTGACCGCCACGATGCGCTTTTCGTAGCCGTGCTCGCGGAGTTCCTTGACCGCCGCCAGGCCGTCCATCTCCGGCATGTCGACGTCCATCAGCACCAGGTCGAAGCCGCCGCGCAGCGCCGCATCGACGCCCGCGCGCCCGCTGGTCTCGATCTGGGCGTTGGTCTTCATTTCCTTCAGGTAGTGCGCCAACAGCCGCGCGCAGGTCGGTTCGTCGTCGACCACCAGCACCGATCGCCGCACCGCGTGCCGCACGAACTTCGACACGTTGATTTCGCGCGCGAACCGCACCACCGCCTCATGCACGCGGCCGGAGATGTGCCGGCAGGTGACGATCGTTCCCTCGGCCGCCTGCCACATGTTGTGCGTCGTGATGAGCTCGACCACGCAGCGCGTCCGCTCGTGAATGAACGAGGCGTGCAGGAACACCAGGTGCTGGGCGCTGATCTGCCGCGTTGGCACGCGAAAGTTCGGCGAGCCGGACGAAATCAGACGGACCGACAGGCCCGCCTGGCGGTACGGGAAGAATTCCTCCCCGGCCCCGCGCCCGCTGAAACTGACCCCCTCGCGATCAAGCGACGCCAGCAGCTCATCCAGCTTTTGCGTATCGAGTTGAACCGAATTTGCGGCCATGGATCTCGCGCCCTTCCCGGTTCCAGACAGCCCGCCGTGCGCCCCTGAGGCGGCGCGGTCCTATCCGTAGCTCTTCGGCTCGCCGGCCAGACGCCTTTGCATCCCGGCGGGCCGTGAATCCCGGCGCGTCGTCCGAAACTTCATGAATTCCGCGATTCCGGAAGGCAGTTCGCTCAATCTCCAGCCCCTGCCGTACCGATTTAGAAGAGGCAGGAAAAACGCTATACTGCCTACAGGAAAACCCCATGATTGGCGAGCCGCGGAAGCCGCGAATACCCGATAATGCCGCCGATCAACCGGCCCAGGCGGGCCGCACCGGCGTAGTGACGACGCAATCCAGCCAGCCGACAGCAGGCCCGGCCTCCCGGCTTCCCCCGGCTGATACCGGCGCCAGGTCAGCCGAACGACCCGCGATCGACTTCGACGCCCTGAACCATGCCTGCCAGAGCCAGTTGCGCGTCATGCAAAAGCTGCTGGACATGCTCGAACAGCGCGTCGGACAGGCGCTGGTTGCGCTGCAGGTCAGCATTGCCACCAACGACCTGCCCCAGGTCGCGCTGCTGGCGCGCGACGTCGCCGAGGTGGCCACGGCGGCCTGCGCCTACCCGCTGCGCGCCGCCGCCGCCAGCGTGCAGCGCGCCGCGGCACACGACCATGCCGACCGGATCCCCGCGGGCATCGAGTCGATCGAGCGGGCCTTCGCGGCCTGCCGCAGCGCGATTGCGAGCTGCGACGTGGTGCGCGCCCCGCACGCGACGTAATCGGCCGCGTGGCGCACAGATCGACGCCGCGAAGATGATGATGAGAACTCCGCCCCTGCTGCCGCCGCGCGGCGCCTAGGCCCGGAATGACACGCCCGCGATCGCCGGCTCAATCGCCCCCACGCGATACGTCCGTTCCTGCCCGTCGATCGAAATCGTCACCTCGTCGCCCACCTTGCGCCCCAGCACGCGCCGCGCCAGCGGCGTCTGGTAGGCGTAAATCTGCCGCGCCAGGTCCGACTCCCACGGGCCCAGAATCGTCATCGTCATGTCCGCGCCGCCGTTGCCGCTCTTGAGGTGCACGCGATGGCCGATCGAGACGTGATCGTCCGGCAGATCTTCCACTTCGAGCACGCGCGCCATCGCCAGCTCGCGCTGAATCTGCGCCACGCGCGCCCGCAGGAGGTCGCGCTCCTCGAGCGCGAACTTGTATTCCGAGTTCTCCGACAGGTCGCCCAGCTCGGCCGCCGCGCCGATCGCCCGCGCGTTTTCGACCATCTTCACGTTCACCAGCTCGTTCAGCTCGCCTTCGCGCACCCGCAGCCCCTCGCGCGTCACGTACAGCACGTTGGCCTCGTCCCACGGCAGAACCTTCGCCTTGACCCACAGCTCCGGGAAGTGCTCGCGCAGGACCGTCATCATCTCGTCCTGCACCACCGGCCCCAGCCCCTCGGCCCGGTCCACCTGCCGACGGATCGCCGTCGCCAGCGCCACGTCGACCGTCTTGAGCACCTCGCGCAGCCCGGCGTAGTCCCGCGCCGACAGCCCCGTGCGAACCTTCGCCCGCAGCGTGTTCGTGTCGGCCCCCTTGGCCACCTTGTTGCCCGCCTCGCGCGCCGGGCCCACCAGCGTCAGAATCCGCGACAGCAGCTCGGTCCGCGGCGGCACCGGCAGCGCGGTCCGAATCGCCGGCCCCTTCCAGACCCACATCACCAGGTCCACGTGCGCGAACGGCTCGGCCAGCGCCCGCTCGACCAGCGACGGAATCAATTCGCCGCGCCCGGCCTGCTCCACGTCCGCCGCCAGCGTGTCGAGCTGCGCGACCGGCGCCGAACGCATCAGCTCGGCAAACACCTCCGGCCAACGCTGCGGCAGCGCCTCCTTCACCTCCGGCAAGGCCAACGACCACAACGCCGCGTCCGGCAGCGCCAGCACCAGCATCGCCGGCCGGCCGACGGTTTGCAGCATCTTCACCGAAAGCCCGTGCGCCTCGGGGTGTGGCGGCAGCCCCTCGTCCGCCAGCCGCTCGATGACCAGCGCCGTCGCGAACGCCTGCTCCGGCTCGTGCTTGGCGAACTTCTGCGCCCGCGTCACCAGCGCCTTCTGCACGCGCTCGAGAAACGCCTCGTCGCGCGTCCGCCGCTGCGACTTGTTTTCGCGCAGATAGGCCTCGATCACCTCCAGCCACGCCCGCGGCGTCTCGGCCCGCTCGAAGGTCGTCCAGGTCTCCTGCTCCAGCGTCTGCCCGGCCGGCTCGTGGATGATCATCATCGGCGAGCGGCCTTCGATCCGCAGGTGGCGCGACTTCTTGATCGACTCGCGCGCCCGCGTCCACCAGTTGCTCCACTGATCGCCGGGCACGTGCCGCGGACAGAGCATGTATTTCAGCTCGTCGCGATCGACCTTGCCCCCCTTGGCCCGCGCCACGCCGATCAGCAGCGCCGCGATGTCGTTCTGCGCCAGGTCCGCCAGCCGCTGCGGATAGAGAATCGACAGCGCCCGGAAGTCGTTCTCGGCGCACGGATTGTACGTATCGATCAACTGCTCGGCCGTCAGCACCTGCTTGCGCCGCGCCGTGCGCACCTCGAACTCGTCCGCCGTCAGGCTGCCCGACAGCAACTCGCCGGCCTCGTCATCCTCGGTGCGGTGCAACAGCAGCCGGCCGGGCTGAAGCTGCGTTCCCACGTCGAGAAAGCGCAGCGCCCGCTTGACCGACTTGCCCGCCGTCAGCCCCGACCGCTCGATCCACAGCTCCAGGTCCGCCACGCCGGCGTGCGTCTGGCGATAGAGCGACAGCACCTCGTTGCGCAACTGCTCGCCGCTCGGCAGCCGCAGCAGCAGTTGCCGCGCCAGGTGCAGCGCCTCGGTCGCGCTGTGCCGCGCCTTGACGCTGTCGAGCCACGCCCAGCCGAGCGTCTCGGCCAGGTCGGTCTTGCCGGCCTTGACCGTCGTTTCGATCGGCAGCAGGAAGTCGTCGGAGAAGCGATCGCCGTCGCGGTCTTCGACCGCGGCCAGCCAGGCCGCCTCGAGTTCGCTCCACCGGTTGCTCTTCGCCAACGCGTTCAGTTCTTCGTGTCGCATGCGCCTCGCCCGAAAGTGCCGAGCCACGCATTTTCGCCGATTCGCGCTCACTTGTCGATTCGCGCCCCGGGCTGAAGCGCATCCCCAAACCCGGTCGATAGTTGTATCAATGCCCGCGCTGCTCGACGCCACCCCGTTGCCGCGCCCGGCCGCTCCGCCGCCGCCCGCGCCGCCGCCGCGCGTCGCCTGTCTGACGCTCTGCTACCCCGACGCCGACCATCCGACCCGCGGCCTGTTCGTGCAGCGCCGACTGGCGGCGATCTCGCCGTACGCCGACCTGCACGTCCTCTGCCCGCGCCCGTGGTTCCCGCTGCTGCGGCCGCGCCGCGCGCGTGGTATCGCTGTCGCGCGACCGGAAGGCGCCGTGCCCGCCAGCGCCGCCGCGCTGCGCCCGCCGCGCGACGTGCCGATGTTCTACCTGCCGCGCCTCGCCAAGTCTGCCGACGCCGCCTGGTTCGCCCGGGCCGCACGCCGCGCCCTGCGCGATCTGCAGAGCGAAACGCCCCTCGATCTGGTCGACGCCCATTTCGAATGGCCCGACGGCGTCGGCGCCTGGCGCGCAGCACGGCAACTCGATCTGCCCGTCGTCGTCACCCTGCGCGGAAAGCTGGTCAGCGCCGCGCGACACGCGCTCCGCCGCCGGCCGCTCGCCGACATGCTCCGCGACGCCGACGGCCTGATCGCCGTCTCGGTCGCGCTGGCGCGGCTCGCGCGCCAAATCGCGCGGCGCGACCTCGAAATCGACATCATCCCCAACGGCGTCGACCCGGCGCAGTTCCACCCGCTGCCGCGCGACGCCGCCCGCCGGCAGCTCGGCTGGTCGCCCGCCGCCACGTGGCTGGTCGCCGTCGGACACCTGCAGGCGCTCAAGGGCTGGGACCTGCTGATCGACGCCCTGCCCGCCATCCGCCGCGAAGCCGGCGACGTGCGCCTGGCGCTGGTCGGCGGATCGGCCGGCGAACCGGCCTTCGAGCGCCGCCTGCGGCGACAGATCGCCGCACACGGCCTGCGCAACGCGATTCAGCTCGCCGGGGCGCTGGCGCCGCTGCTCGTCAACGTCGCGCTAAACGCCGCCGACCTGTTCGTGCTGCCGTCGCGCTCGGAAGGCTGCTGCAACGCGCTGCTCGAGGCGCAGGCTGCGGGCTGTCCGGCTGTCGCCAGCGACGTCGGCGGAAACGCCGAGATTCTGCTCGACCCGGCCGCGGGCCGGCTGGTTCGGCCGGACGACCCCGCCGCGCTTGCCGACGGCGTCTGCCAGGCGCTGGCGACGCGCTGGGACCGCCCGCGCATCGCCCGGTCCGGTGCCCAGCGCTCGTGGCAGCAAGTCGCCGCGCAGACCCTGGCCGCGTGGGAATGCGCCCGCCGGCGACACGTAAACAAGTCGCGAGGCCGCCCATGATCACCGGCCGGACGATCATCTGCCTCGCCAGCGCGTGGGACTATGACCCCACCAGCAAGCACCACGTCATGCGCGTCCTGTCGCAGCACGACAACGAAATTGTGTGGGTCAACTACCACGCCTCGCGCCGGCCGCGCGCCTCCGCCGCCGACCTGCGCACCATCGCCCGCAAGCTGGCCGGCGCGGCCCGTCGCCCGCAGCAGGTCGTGCCGCACATCACCGTCGTCACGCCGCTGGTGCTGCCGCTGCCCGGCAGCGCCGCCGCTGCCGCCATCAACCGCGCGCTGGTCGTCCGGCAGGTGCGCCGCGTTCTGCGAGGCCTGCCCGATCGGCCGGTGCAGCTCTGGTCGTTCGCGCCCGACGCCGCCGCGCTGGCGG
>JAXMAO010000004.1:0-342920 GCA_046350375.1 Phycisphaerae bacterium | reverse complement strand
TTCACTATCTGCAACAACACCATCGACATCACGTCCGACGGCTACGGCGACGGCGTCTATTGGAGCAACACACTCGAAGGCGGCTGTCACGTCTCCATCTGCGGCAACGTCATGACCAACGTCTACGCCGGCGTCGAATTCGACGACGGCATCCTGGAAGGCTGCCAGGCGGAAATCGTCGGCAACCAGATCACCTGCATACCCCCCTCCAAGAGCTCGCCCAGAGGGCTCTCTGTCTACGGTCTCGAAGGCGGCTGCCAGGTCAACATGGCTGACAACACCGTCAATGGCGCCACCAACGGCGTCTATATCTCCTCCTCGCAGTACGGCTCGACCGCCCACTTCGTGCGCAACACCTTCAATGCCGTGCGCGATACCGGCCTGGAATTCGGCTACATGGACGGCGGCTGCGCCGCCATCCTCGATTCCAACCACATCTTCGCCGACATCGAGGGCGCCGACAGCGGCGTGCTCTTCAGCGACAATCTCAGCAATCACTGCGCAGGGGTGGTCGCGGGCAACGTGATCCAGGCCTTCTCCTACGGCGTGCGCTTCAGCACCACCCTCAGGGACGGCTCCGGAGCGCTGGTCAGCCGGAATCACATCACCGCGTTCGGCGTCCCGATCCAGTTCAGTGGATCGTGCAGTGCCGGTGCGACGATCCAGTTCGACGGCAACTTCCTCGACGGGTTCGAGGGCGACGGCATCAGCCTGGGTGATGAACTGTTCGGCAGCCGCATCACCATCAGCAACAACCACATCGCGGGTTCGAGTGGTGAGGCCGGCGTCTATATCAACAGCCTGATCGCCGGCGCCTGCATGATCGACATTCACGCCAACTGCGTCACCGGCGTCTACGATGGCATTGACATCAACGCCGAGATCGGCGACCAGGCGTCCGTCATCGCCAACTACAACGACCTGTCCGGCGCGTTCGAGCTCGACATCGGCTCCACCGCCGACGAGGACCACACCATCAACGCCGAAAACAACTACTTCGGCGACTCCGTCGACCTCCAGGGCTTCGTCGATGGCGACCCGGCGCTCGATGCGGCGCCGGACAACGACCACGACGGCGTCATCGACTGCGAGGACCTCTGCCCCGAAACGCCCGAGGGGGCGGAAATCATCGCCAAGGGCTGCTCCTGCGAGCAGCTCGGCATCGGCGACGACGACCACGACGGCGTCGAAAACTGTCACGACGCCTGCCCCGACACCCCCGAGTGCAGCCGCAATCATGTCGACATGACCGGCTGCTCCATCGACTCCGACTCCGACGGCGTGGTCGACGGCTGCGACGCCTGCGAAGGCACGCCGGCCTGTGCCGCGGGTCACACCGACCCGGACGGCTGCACCATCGACTCCGACTCCGACGGCACGCCCGACGGGTGCGACGCCTGTCCGGAAGACCCCGCCAAGATCGCTCCGGGCGATTGCGGCTGCGGCCAGGCCGACCTCGACACCAACGGCGACGGCGTGCCCGACTGCCTCGCGATCGATCTCTGTCGGATGATCCGATCCCAAGGCCGAGCCGGGCGCTGGCGGGTGCGCGGCAGTCCGACGTGGAAACGCCCAACAGCGACGGCGTGCCCGACTTCTGCACGCCATCGACCTCTGTCCGAACGACGAACTCAAGACCCAGCCCGGCGTCTGCGGCTGCGGTGTGCCGGACGTCGACGAAAACGAGGACGGCGTGCCGACTGCTAACCATCGACGCCTGTCCGAACGATCCGAACAAGACCCAACCCGGCTGCACCGGCTGCGGCGTGGCCGACACCGACGCCAACAGCGACGGCGTGCCGAACTGCTTCTCGATCGATCTGTGTCGAACGATCGAACAAGACCCAGCCGGGCGCTGCGGCGCGGCGTCCCGACGCCGACGCCAGCGGCGACGGCGTGCTTGATGTTTCTCGATCGACCTCGCTCCGAACGATCCGAACAAGACCCAGCCCGGCGTGTGCGGTTGCGGCGTCTCAGTGCCGACACCAACTCGAACGGCCTGCCGGATTGTTTCGACGATGACATCCCGGCGCCGCAACCCGTGCCCAGCAACGGACTGCGGCCCTTCTGGCCGATCATTCCGTTCTACCCGGCGCCGATCTGCGGCGTGGGCTTCATGGTCCCGCTGCTCGGAACCCTGCTGCCGCTGCTGCTGATTCGCGTCTGGAGCGGCCGACGCCGCCGCCGGCGCAGCCGGTAGCGGGCGCGGTCTCGATCTGTCGGATGTTGGCCCGGCCGGAGCGCGCGTCACTGCCCTCCGGCCGGGCGATTTTTCAAGCCGGCGCGACCCGGGTATAATCGATACCTCGCGGACCCCCGGGCTCACGGTCTTGCAAAGCCCTCCCCAGGGCGGTGGGAGTCATCATGGTGCGGGCGAAATACGTCTTCTTCGTGCTCGGTATCTGCGGCATGATCCTGGTGGCGGCCGGAGGCGGTGCCGATCCGCAACGCCTCCCCAGCCAGGCCGACCAGCCTCCTCCGGCCCAGGTCGCCTCGACCCAGATCGGCTACGACATCCGCGGCCCGGTCGCCCTCGTCGGCACCAGCCCCGACCTCCGCGGCTACGTCTCCTCCAAGGAAAACCAGGCCGGCTGGTACCTCATCCAGCAGGCCTTCACCCAGATGGCCCCCCGGATCGTCAATGACGGAGACACCATCGTCTGTCTCGGCTGCGAGCCCGAGAGCCGCGCGGCGGAAGCCTTCTATTCGGCCTACAGCGGCTCCGCCCTTTCGCTGTACGGCATCCAGCCCATGATCGTCGAGCCCGGCGACGTCGCCGACTTCCTCATGGACTACGGCTACCCCTCGATCGAGGACACCGCGCTCATCTACGTCCCGTCCGACAGCCGCACCATCGACGGCGGCCTGACCGACTACGACGCCTGCGCCATGTCGGAATACTCCGCGTCCATCGGCTACTTCCTCCAGGGCGGCGGCGGCCTGTTCGCCAACGACCACGGCGGCGCCGAGTGCGGCTGGTACTGGCTGCTCGACGTCCTGCCCGGCTCGATGATGGTCTATCCCGAGTGCGACGCCCAGTGGCTCACGCTCACGCCGCAGGGCGCGCTCGCCTTCCCAGGCGTCAACGACGGCCTGCTCAGCATCACCACGCCCGTCGGCACCACCTTTGGCGGCAATCTCTTCCCGCTCAGCGTCTTGGCCAATGAGGTCTGCATCCCCAACGCCGAAACCGGCGGCTACGTCTCTCCCCAGGTCATCATCGGAAATCTCGGCGCCCCACCCGGCAGCTGCTCCAGCGACGGCCAATGCGACGACGGCAACCCGTGCACCGTCGACATCTGCGATTTCCCGATCGACGCCGCCGGCCTCGGAAGCTGCATCCACATCCCGCTCGAGAACTGCTGCACCTCCGACGAGAACTGTGACGACGGCGACCCCTGCACGCGCGATGTCTGCGACGGCCACTGCTATCACTTCCCCATCGACTCCGACGGCGACGGCGTCTCCGACTGTGCCGACAACTGCCCGGCCGACGCCAATTCCGATCAGCGCGACGCCGATTCCGACGGCGTCGGCGATCTCTGCGACAACTGCCCGGTAGACGCCAACTCCGACCAGCTCGATTCCGACGGCGACAAGCGCGGCGACGCCTGCGACAGTTGCCCGAACGACTTCGACCCCGACGGCGGCGACGTCGACTCTGACGGCGTCGGCGATGTCTGCGACAACTGCCCCTTCGACGCCAACTCCGACCAGGCCGACTTTGACTGGGACAAGTTCGGCGATGCCTGCGACAACTGCCCCGACACCTACAACCCCGACCAGGCAAACCACTACGGATCGCCCGCCGGCGACGCCTGCGACGACACTGACGACGACGGCGTCGTCGACGCCGACGACAACTGCCCGCTCACCTACAACCCCGACCAGGCAGACCGCTATGGCTCGCCCGCCGGCGACGCCTGCGACGACACCGACTATGACAAGATGGTCGACGCGCTCGACAACTGCCCGCTCGCCTCGAACTACGACCAGGCCGACGCCGACAGCGATGGCATCGGCGATGTCTGCGACAACTGCCCGGCCGACGCCAACTCCGACCAGTCCGATTACGACAACGACAAGCGCGGCGACGTCTGCGACAACTGCCCGGACATCTTCAACCCCGAGCAGATCGACGGCGACTCGGACGGCGTCGGCGACGAATGCGACCTCTGCTTCGACACCGATGGCGACGGCTACGGCGATCCGTTCCACGACCACCAGGAATGCCCGCCCGACCTCTGCCCCGACGACCCCGCCAAGCAGCACCCGGGCGCCTGCGGCTGCGGCGTGCCCGACACCGACGGCAACGGCGACGGCGTGCCCGACTGCTTCGCCATCGATCTCTGCCCCGACGACCCCGCCAAGACCAACCCCGGCGTCTGCGGCTGCGGCGTCTCCGATGTCGATTCCGACTCCGACGGGCTGCCCGACTGTCGCGATGGTTGCCCGAGCGACCCGGCCAAGTCATCGCCCGGCGCCTGCGGCTGCGGCGTGCCCGACACCGACGCCAATGGCGATGGCGTCCCCGACTGCTTCGCCATCGACCTCTGCCCGAATGACCCAGCCAAGACCAACCCCGGCGCCTGTGGCTGCGGCGTCTCCGACGCCGACGCCAATCACGACGGCGTCCCAGACTGCTACACCATCGATCTCTGTCCGAATGACCCGGCCAAGCGCACCCCCGGCGTCTGCGGCTGCGGCGTGCCCGACACCGACTCCGACGGCGACACCGTGCCCGACTGCTACGACGCCGCGCCCGGGCAGAATGACCTGGCCGATTCCGACGCCGACGGCCTGCGCGACCTGGTCGACAACTGCCCGCACGTCGCCAACCCCGACCAGGCCGACGCCAACGGCGACGGGCTCGGCGATGCCTGCACGCCGGTCCAGCCCGCTCCCAACCCCTTCCCCGGCGTGGGGCAGATCTCCGATCCGGAATATCAGCGGGCGCTGCTGCTCAACATCCTGCGGGCGGCCTTGTGCGGCATCGGCTTCGGCGGCGCCGGGCTGGTCACCCTGGCGGGCATCGCCGGCCTGAAGTGGCGCCACCGCCGGCGCTAGAGTCGCGTCCGTCTCGTTTTTTCGGGTCGGGCAAAGCTCCAGCTTCTTCGGGTACGGCAAAGCTCCAGCTTTGCCCTGCGGCAGCGCCACGACAGCGCCTTCTTGTACCCCGACCCGAGCAGTCAAGCGTGACGCGCGACCGTTGGCTTGCACAGCTGTTGGGGGGCACGGGCTTTCAGCCCGTGAAGCCAGGGCCACTACCGGTTAACGCGACGGACGAGTGAAACGCGCCCCCGCGCCGCAGCCGGCCCGTCTCGCCGCGCGCCGCCTCGCCGGCCGGGCGCCCCCGCGCCGGCACCGACGCGCGGTCAGCTCTTCCCGTGACAATTCTTGTACTTCTTCCCGCTCCCGCACGGGCACGGGTCATTCCGCCCGACGCGCGGCTCCTCGCGCCGAATCGTCTCCACCTTCTTCACTTCGCTCCCCTGCGCCTGCATCGCCGCCGCCCGGTCGGCGTCCGCCTGGCCGGCAAAGCCCATGTTGGTGCTCTCGGCGTGCTGCGCCGCGCGAATGTTGTACGCGCTGCGCGCCTGCACGTCGTCATACAGCCGCACCTTGAAGACAATGCTCGTCACCCGGTCCTGGATGTTCTCCATCATCTCCTGGAACATCTTGAACCCCTCGCGCTTGTAGGCGATCTTGGGGTCCTGCTCGGCGAAGCCGCGCAGCCCGATGGCCTCCTTCAAGAGGTCCATCGCGTGCATGTGGTCCTTCCACGCCTGGTCATAAATCTGCAACAGCACGTAGCGCTCGAGCATCGTCAGCTCGTAGCGCATCAGCGCCCGGGCACTCTTCAAGAGCGCCTCGCGCTGCGGCGCGCCATCCGGAAAGAGTGCCTCGCTGAAACACGGCCCCAGCCGCTGCTCGGCCCAGCCGCGCACGTCCCCGCCCGACGCCAGCGCCCGGTCGATCTCCGCCTCCAGCTTGCCGTTCGTCAGGTAGTCCCGGTTGAGCTGCATCAGCGCGTCGGCGATCTCCTGCACCGTCCGATTGCGAACCTGGTCCACCGTCCAGCCGACGTTGAACTTGAAATTCACCCACTTCGCCAGCGCGTCGGCCGCATAGGCGCTGTCGCCGGTCTGCGCCAGCAGCGTCCGCTGAATCGCCCATTCCACCGGGTAGCTCACCTCGCGCCGCTGATACTCGGCCCGGATCGTGTCGCGCACCCGCTGCACCAGCTCGGCGTCGCTGCCCGAGCCGACCGTGGCCGCGTCGAGCTCCAGCCCGAACTTCTGCCGCGCCCAGTCCACGAACGACTGCCGTCCGAACGCCTCGCCCGCAAACCGCTCCAGCGGCGACAGGTCGATCTGCCCGCTCCGCGCCTCGGCCGCCTCGATCAGCAGCGCCTCGACCTCCCCCGGCTGCATCTTGCGCAGCTGGTTCTGCGACGGAAGCTGTCCCGCGAAGCGCGTCTCGGCCCAGCGCGTCAGCCCGCGCACGTCCCACTCGGCCGGCGGCGTGTCGACGTCCATGTGCTCGGCGATCGCGATCGACACGTTCTGCCGCGCCTCGTCCAGCGCCGCCTGCCGGATCTCCCCCTCCAGCTCCGACACCGGCCGGCCCGCCAGCCGCTTCGCGTCGATCGTGCACTCCAGCTTGCTGCGCACCCAGTCCGCCATGCACTGCGCCGGGTAGTCCGCCGCCAGAAACCGCGCCCGCGCCACCTCGATCGCCTGGTCGATCATCTTCCAGATCAGGTCGATCAAAGCCTCCGACCGGCCCGGCCGCGTCGACTCGAGAATCGACTGCCGCTGGCTGTAGAACACCTGGCGCTGGTGGTCCATCACCTCGTCGTATTCCAGCAGGTGCTTGCGCGTCGAGAAGTTCCGCTCTTCCACCTTCTTCTGGGCCCGCTCGATCCCCTTGTTGATGCTCCGCGCCTCGATCGCCATCCCCTCGTCGAAGCCCAGCTTCTCCAGCATCTTCAGCATCCAGTCGCCCATGAACAGCTTCAGCAGGTCGTCCTGCATCGACAGGAAGAACCGGCTGCTGCCCGGGTCGCCTTGCCGCCCCGACCGCCCGCGAAGCTGGTTGTCGATGCGGCGCGATTCGTGCCGCTCGGTGCCCACAATGTGCAGCCCGCACGGCACGTTGATCGGGCACACCTTCCGGCCGAACTCGGGAAACCGCGCGTCCAGCTTCGGCTTCCAGCAGTGGGCACAGCCCGTCCGCGCGTCGTAGTCCGGACAGTGGATGCAGCACTTCGTGCCGATCACCCCCGGCTCGTTCCAGCGGAACCGCCCGCTCGCGTCGCCGCCCGGCGGACCGAGGTCGCCGATGCACTTCGGATA
Organism: Phycisphaerae bacterium; assembly: GCA_046350375.1. Lineage (GTDB taxonomy): Bacteria > Planctomycetota > Phycisphaerae > UBA1845 > UTPLA1 > JAXMAO01. The sequence goes on along the minus strand of JAXMAO010000004.1, from coordinate 335,562 downwards.
GACCACGCCCGGGGTCAGCTTGATGTCCGTCCCGCGACCGGCCATGTTCGTCGCGATCGTCACGTTCCCGAGCAGGCGCTTCTCCTTGCCGCGGGCCGGCTCGTGCGTGTGGCCCGCCTTGGCGACGATCTCCGCCTCGCGGGCGTGCTGCTTGGCGTTCAGCACCTCGTGCGCGATGCCATACTTGCGCTGCAACTGGTTGGCGACCTTCTCCGAGTTCTCGACGCTGATCGTGCCCACCAGGATCGGCCGACCCACGCCGATGTCGCCCACGGCCGCGTCATAGGCGGCCGCCATCGCGTCCGCGATCTCTTCCAGCTCCGGCCGCGACGCCTTGTCCATCTGCGGGGCGCGGGCCAGCGCCGCGTCAATCGCCGCCGCGGCGCTCCCGCCGCCGCGCTGCGCGATCGGGCGCAGCTCGCGCAGCGCCGATTCGAGCAGGAACGGATCGCGCGGCCGGCCGCGACTGTGCACGTCATGAATCTCCTCGACGATCGCGTCGTACTTGCTCTCGACCGTCTTGTAGATGCGGTCGTTGTGGTCGCGCCGGTTCACGGCGCGGTTGGTCGGCACCGACACCACCTCGAGCTTGTAGATCTTCATGAACTCGTCCGACTCGGTCATCGCCGTGCCGGTCATGCCCGCGATCCGCTCGTAGAGCTTGAAGAAGTTCTGCAGCGTGATCGTCGCCAGCGTCTGCGTCTCTTCCTTGATGCGCACCGACTCCTTCGCCTCGACCGCCTGGTGCAGCCCGTCCGACCACTGCCGCCCGTGCATCAGCCGGCCCGTGAACTCGTCGACGATGATCACCTCGCCGTCCTTCACGACGTAGTCCACGTCCCGGTCATACACCACGTGCGCCCGCACCGAGTTCTCGATCAGGTGCGGCCATTCCATGTTGCTCCCCTGGTAGAGGCTGCCGACGCCGAGCTGCTCCTGCGCCACGCCGATGCCGTCGTGCGTCAGGTGCGCGCTGTGCCGCTCGCGCGCCGCGACGAAATACATCGTGTGCGACAGCGCCTCGCCCTCGTCCTCGGTCAGCCACAGCGGGTCGGCCTTGAACTTCTTCAGCGCCGACTCGAACTTGGGGTTGTCCAGCCGGTCGCGCGGGATCGCGTCGCCCCACTCGCGAATCCGCCCCGCCGTGTCGTTGTTGGCCGAGGTCTGCCGGGCGATGACTACCCGCGCCACCTGGTCGGCGATCTTGTAGCGGTTCACGTCGTCTTCGGCCGGGCCGGAGATGATCAGCGGCGTCCGCGCCTCGTCGATCAGAATGCTGTCCACCTCGTCGATGATGGCGAAGTCCAGCCGCCCCTGCACCTGGTCCTCCAGCTGCACCTTCATGTTGTCGCGCAGATAGTCGAAGCCGAATTCGTTGTTCGTGCCGTAGGTCACGTCGCAGGCGTACGCCTCGCGCCGAATGCCCTGGTGCCCGCCCGGGTCCACCTGCGACTGGATGTACCCCACGCTCAGCCCCAGCAGCCCGAAGATCGGCTTCGCGAAGTTCGCGTCGCGCTGCACCAGGTAGTCGTTCACCGTCACCACGTGCACCTTCTTGCCCTGCAGCGCCTTCATGAACGTCGGCAGGTAGCAGACGATCGTCTTGCCTTCGCCCGTGCGCATCTCGGCCACCTTGCCCTCGTACAGCACCTGCCCGCCCACCACCTGGCAGTCGAAGTGCCGGTGGTCGCGCGCCCGCCGCGAAGCCTCGCGGATCAGCGCAAATGCCTCGGGCACCACCGCCTCGATCGGCTCGCCCCGCCGCAGCCGCTCCCGCAGCGGCTCCATCCGCTGACGCAGGTCGTCGCTCAGCTCCACGCGGATCGCCTGCAGCCGCGCGGCCCGCTCCTCGGGCGGCAGCTCCGCCGGCACGGCCGCCGACCGCTCGGCAAACTGCGCGTCGTACGCCGCGCGAACCTGCGGCTCGAAGCCGCGCACCACCTCGGCCTGTTGCGAAAAACGCTTGATGATGCGGTCGTTCCGCGAGCCGAAGACCTTGCGAAACAACCAGCCGATCCACAGCAATGGGTTCATGATCGAATCTCAAATAGAGTGCAGCGACAGGTTCGCCAACGCGCAGCAGACAGCGGGGAGGATTGCAGGCAGGAAGCTACGGACCGCAGCGTCCGCCGCGGCGGCTGGAGATCAGCAGCGCGCGGCGCGTGACCGGCGCGTGCGGCCGGCGCCGCATCGGCGTCGACGACGCCACCAGGCTCGGCTGCAACCCCGACTGGCGCAGTCGCAGCAGCGCCCGCACCGCCAGCGTCGCCCCGGCCAGAACGGCCAGGACGCTCACGACCCGCGCCGATCCGCCGGTTGAGAATTGCGCGGCGTGCAATCGTGGCGCGGCCGCCCGGACCGTCGCGACCGAGGGCGCAATCACCAGCGCCCCCACCGCCAGCGTGGCCGCAACCGCCCAGGCGCGCCGCGCCGGCGGGGTCGAACTGGTGGGTGATTCTGTCGCTGAATGCACGTCCGGCCTCGAATCCAGGCCGGAAGTCTAGCCCCCCACCGCGGGCCGGGCAATCACACCGGGTTTACGAGCCCGCCACGCCCGTCGCCGCCGCGCGCGAACAAATGAAAAACGGCGCCGACCGAAGTCAGCGCCGTTCCGTATTCTCGCGTACGGCAAAGCTCCTTCTTCCCGGTACGGCAAAGCTCCTTCTTCCCGGTACGGCAAAGCTCCTTCTTCCCGGTACGGCAAAGCTCCAGCTTTGCCACTTCGCAGCACGACCGGCGTCGCGTCCGATTCGTTTTCTTGGTTAGGGCAAAGCTCCTTCTTCCCGGTACGGCAAAGCTCCAGCTTTGCCCTGCGGCGGCGACACAGCAGCGCCGGGTCCTGCCCGGACCCGAAGAGTCAAATGCGACGAACCACTGGTTGTTGGTCTCGCTTGAGTCTTCGGGTTGGGTGGCACGGGCGTCCCGCCCGTCCTGAACGGGCAAGATGCCCGTACAACCCGAAGTTTCAACTGCGACAGACGTCTAGTCGTCGTCGTGATGATGGTGATGCCGGCGATACCGCTCGTGCCGGTAGCCGTAGAAGTACGGCCGCGGCGGCGGGCATGGGGCCGGCCGGAAGATCGGCACCGGCCGCGGCGGCGCCACGTAGTACGCCGGCGGCGGCGGCGGCGGCGGGGCCGCATACACCGGCGGCGGCTCGACATAGTCCGGACCGGCGGAAACGTAGGTCTCGCTCACATACCCGTGGCGATGATGGCATCCCGTCGTGAGCGCCAGCGCGCCGGCGGCCACCGCCGTCAACAGCGAGCCGCGTGAGAATCGGACAAAAGACATTGCACACTCCTGTGTACGCGAAAGGCGATCGGTGTGCCTCTCATTCTCCTGGACCCGCGCCCGTGCCGATGGTTAGTCAGGCGCCTGCGCCCCCTATTCGCACCGCCGATTGTTTCGCGCGCAGCGCCGCCGCGCGGGCCGCGAATCTCGGACCGCGCCGTGGGCGCATTCAGTCGATGGATTGGGACAGCGTGATGAAACCGGGCCGGTCAGTGATGCCGGCCGTGACCATGCAGCACATGATGCACGCGCCACGCGCCCGAACACGCGCGACTCGCGGCAGCGATGATGACCATGATGGCAGCCGGTCGAGAGCAGGCCGCACGCCAGCAGGCCCGCTGCCAGCAGCATCCGCGGCGACAGGAACCGAAACATCGTTTCTTCTCCTTGCGAGCAAGGCGAGGTGTGCCTCTTTCTCCATAGACCCGCCGCGCGCCGCGCCGATAGGCCCGCGTCGTCCCACGGCGAGCATTTGCGCCGATCTTCGCCTGACACAGACAGTTGTAGGCCCCGCGAACCGCTGATTCTGCCCGCTCAAGCGCCGACGGTCCGTGATTTCGCCGCCAGCCGCTCCGCCAGCTCCGCCGCCGCCACCCGAATGTCCGGCACCGCGGTGCACTCCCACGCCTCGGCCCGGCACAGCGGCCCGATCGCGAAAATCTCCGCCGACGCCGCGCCGCCGCGCCCGATCAACGCCCCGTTCACATCCACGCTCGGCCCCAGCCCCAGCCCGTCCGCCACCATCAGTCCGCCGGCCACCAGGCTTCGAACCAGCGGATCCGCGCTGCGGGCCACATCCGTCGCCGGACCGGTGCAGTTGATCACCCGTTCCACCCGCAGCACGCGCTCCGCCCCCCCGCCACGCGGCACGACCGTCGCCTCCGCCCCCGCGCCCGCTTCGACCACCGCCCGCAGCCGACCCGCGTGCACCACCAGCCGGCCGGCCGACAGCCACTCCTCAAGAAGGCCCGCCACCCGCGGCGCCACGCGGTGACGGTGCACATCCCAGAATGCCCGCGCGTGCCGAAGAAACTGCCGCCGCGAATCGGCCGACCACGCTCGCCACACCGCCTGCGTCACCGGACGTACGCCGTCGAAGACGCCGCGCCACTCTTCGCCGCGGGCCATCGCCGCCCGCGCCGCCACCCGCAGCGCCCGCAACGCCTCGCCCACCCCCCTGCCCGCGCCCACCACCGCCGCCGCCGGCTCGATCGGCCCGTCTCCGTGCGCCGCCGGCAGCAGCCCGTGCCGCGACACCGCGTGCACCGTTCCCGCATGCCGCCGCGCCGCCAGCTCCGCGACCACGTCCACCGCCGTCAGCCCGCTGCCCAGCAGCAGCATCGACTCGTCGCCGCGCAGATCGGCCAGCGCCGCCGCCGACCAGGCGCTCGACACGTAGCGCCGCGATTCGGCGAATCGCGCATCGGGCAGCACGCCCGCGCCCGGCGCCGCGTTCCCCAGCGCCAGCACCACCCGCCGCGACGCCAGCCGCTCGCCGCTCGCCAGCCACAGCTCGACGCCGCCGCCGTCGCCCGGCCGCAGCCCGACCGCGCGATCGACCACCAGTCGCAGCCGTCCGTCGCCGCGCGATGCATCGGCGAGCAGCGCCTGGAGATACGCGCCATACAGCGGCCGCGGCAGAAAATCGTGCGGGCCGACTGACGCGTCGCGCTGCTGCGCCCAGCGGAGAAAATGCAGCGGATCGTCCGGCCACGCGCTCATCCGGCCGGCCGGCACGTTCAGCAGGTGATGCGGACAGTCGGTGCCATAGGCGACGCCGCGGCCGAAGCGACCGCTGTCGTCGATCAGCGCCAGCCGCGCCGCGGCCAGGTCGCAGCCGCGCAGCAGGTGCGCGGCCAGAATCACCCCGGACGCCCCACCGCCGACGATCGCCACGTCGACCGCGGTCACGGTGTCGGCCCTGCTGGCCGCCGACGCGCTGCAGCCAGTCTGTCACCCGATCGCGGTCGGGCGCGACCCACTGACGGCGGCGCCTGCGCGGTTGCGATGGTGACTCGGCATGCCGCGCGGGCGCGAACGGCGGCGACCCGGTGCGCCTGCCGCGCCGTCCGCCGCGGCGGCGCCGGCGGCCCGGCCGCGACCGCCTCGACCACGTCGCGATACTCGCCGCGCACGCAATCGCCCAGGACATGCGTGCGCATTCCCGCCAGCGGCGGCGAATAGACGTGCAGCGTCACCAGCGCGCGCCCCGGCCGCTCGAGATTGCCCAGCTGGTGCATGTCATGGTCGTACGAACCGCGCACCCGCCCCGCCGCCAGCCGCGCGGTGCTGAGCGGATAGACCAGCCCCGCCGCGCTGCGAGCGAAGAGTGTCTCGGTGGCCACGCCCGCCACGACGCGCAGCGCACAGGCCGATCCGCGATGATCGTGAATCGGACTCCGCTGTCCGCTGCGCCAGCAGAGCACCAGCGCCTCATACCCCGGGCCGCGGCGAACCAGGTTGCGTCGGTAGGTCGGGGCGCCGAATCGAACGTACCGCGCCAGGTCCGCGACGCGCACCGGATGTGCCGCCAGCAGCCGCTTCAGCGCCGCGAGCGGAATCGGATCCGCAAATTGATCGAGCGCCGCCAGCAGGCGATCGAGCCGCGACCCGCGGTTTGACAGACGGGGTGCGCAAGACTCAACCGGGCGCGCTGAACTCTCCAGAAGTGCCGGCATGTGAACGCTCCTCAGTCGATGTAGCCCAGCGCCGCCAGGCGCTTTCGAACCAGCTCGACCTCGCGATCGGTCAGCCCGTGGTCCGGCGAGTCGAGCTTGCCGCCGGCGGCAAGGTCGCGCAGCACGTAGATGGCAAACTCGGTCACGCTGCGAAAGCCGGTGCCGGCAATCAGCCGGGTCAGCGTGTCAAACAGCTCACGCGGAATCTTGAGCGTGACCGGCGCGGCGGATCGCTTCGGACGCGGCCTGGGCATGGAACGGCTCCTTGGGGGTACACTCTTATCAGAGTCTAATACACTCTCGCAGGAGTGTTGTCAACCGCCGCCCGCTAACAGCTCGCCCCATCAGGCCTTACAATGGACGGCCATGAGGACCCCATGACCCCCGCGCTCATCCGCCGCGCCGCTCTCGCCCCGCTGCTCGCCGCCCCCCTGCTGGCCGCCGCACTGCTCGGCTGCCGCTCCGCCGACGACCTGCTCCCCCTGCGGCTGGCCGGCGCGGCCATCGTCAACGCCGGCGCCTCGGTCGGCATCACCAGCGGAATCGTCTACGCCCAGCGCGACACCGGCTCGCTCGACCTCGATCTCTACCGCCCGCTCGCCGCCGCCACCGCCCGGCCGCTGGTGATCGTCGTCCACGGCGGCTCGTGGGACAGCGGCTCGCCCGCCGACGTCGCCGAGTTCGCCTTCGACCTGGCCGCCAACGGCTTCGTCGCCGCCGCCATTCGCTATCGCCTGGTCGATGCCGGCGGAACCTTCCCGCACCCGGTCGCAGACCTGCTCGAGGCGCTCACCTTCCTCCGCGCCCACGCCGCCGACTACGGCATCGACGACCACAGCATCGGCCTGCTCGGGGTTTCGGCCGGCTCGACGCTCACGTTATTGGCCGGCCTGGCGAGCGACGTGAGTGTCTTCGACCCCGCACTGCCCGCAGGCCCGGCCCCCGGCGTCCGCGCCATCGTCAACATCGCCGGGCCGACCGACTTCACCATCGACGAGTCGTCCGCCCTGCCGTGGCAGATCTCCACCGTCGAGGCCTTTCTGGGCGTGCCGCTCGCCGACGCCGGCAGCCTGCGCGAACAGGCCAGCCCGGTGCACTACGTCCGCGCCGACGGACCGGCCGTCCTCACCATTCACGGAACGCTCGATGCACTGGTGCCGATCGACCAGGCGCACCGGCTGGACGCGGCGCTCGACTCCGCCGGCCAGGCTCACCAGTTGTGCGAAATCCCCGGCATGGAGCACTTCGGCGCGGCCATCTGGTACAGCCCGTTCGCGCAGCTCTACCGCGGCGAGCTGCTCGGCTTTCTCGCAGATAATCTGTAACGCCCCGCCGGCCGGGCTGGGCGACGCTTGGCCGGCAACGCGCGATTGATCCGCTGCCACGGGCCATTTCCTGGGTGGCACGGGCTTTCAGCCCGTGTCTTCTCACCGGCGATGGTCTGGATGTGACAACCCCGTTACGGTCGCGCTACACGCCCACCGGCGCCCGCACCACCACGTGCCCCGCCAGCCCCGCCAGCACGCGCTCCCACTCCGCCAGCGTCTCGGCCATGTCGTAGCGCAGGATGTCCGTCGTCAGCACCAGGTCGCCGGCCGACAGCGCGTCGCGCAGGCCGCGCAGCTGGTCCGCCACCCGCCCCATCCGCTCCATCGCGCTGCGCCCGTCGACCTGCATGCTGTTCAGTTCGATCTGCAACAGCTCGGCCGACTTGGTGACCGCCTCGTGCGTCGTCCCCCACACCGCCAGGCAGTCCCCCAGCTCGCGCATCGCCTCCGCCACGCGCCCCGCGGCGATCTGGTCGGCCACCCGCCGGCGCACGTCGTCCGACTCCGCCAGCGCGCCGCGTGCCTGCCGCAATATCTCCAGCACCATGTCGTGCGGCTCGGTCGTCACAAAATCGATCCGGGCAAAGTCGGCCGCCGGCGCCGCCAGCATCGGCTCGATCTCGTCGGCCGTCAGCTCGCGCCCGTTGACGCGAATGGTCATCACCATCCGCCCGCGGGCGCGGACCTGGTCGCGAATGTGGGCCGCGATCTGCCCCACCGTCGCCTGCGCATCCAGCGCGGCGCACTCCAGCGGCTGATCGTCGAGATAGACTTGAATCGCTGCGCCCTTTCCCGCCGGGAATCGTTCGCTACGACAGCAGCGTCCGCAGCAGCCAGATGCCCACCAGTCCGCACGCGGCCGTGCCGCACGCGGTCGACAGCATCAGGTCCCAGCGGAACCGCGCCCGCGGCGCGGTCGCGCCGAACGGGTCGCCCGGCTTCCAGCTCACGCGCTGCGCCGTCAGCGATCCGCGCCCGATGCGGGCCGGCGGCGACGTCTCACACGGCGCGGCGACCGTCTCGGCGGCGCTCGGCTGCGCGGCCGGCGGCTCGCTGATGGGCGTCGCGCCCGACCGCGCCGCATCCAGCACCCGCGCCGCGATCTCGGCGCCGCTCATCGTCGCCGGCGCGGCAGGTCGTCGCTCGGTCGTCGCCGTCGATTCGATCGTCGCGCGAACGGTGACCATCGGGCGCGACGGCGGAGGTGATTCAGTCGCCGAGGCCGACGCGCTCAGCGCCGCGGGCGCACTCGCCGGCTCGCGCTGCGGTTCGATCTCGCTCGGCACCGGGTCGTCGGGCGCCAGGAAACGTGACGGCCGCGCCAGCGGTGGCAGCTCGACCAGCGATCGCAGCGGCGTGGACGGCGCGGCGGACGCGGTCGCGTCTGCGCGGCTCGGCAGCGCAATCGGCGCCGACGGATCGTCGTCCGTCTCCAGCAACACCGACTCGGCGATCGCCTCGGCCGACTCGTCGCGAACCGCCGTGCCGGATTGCTCCGCCACCGCGGCGTCGTCGGCCAGGCGGATCGCGCCCGAGCTCGGCGCATCGACCGGCTCGGCGGGTTCGTCGTCGTCGGCCCGGACGAGCGTCAGCGCCACCGGCTCGGTGCGCATCGCCCGGCCCCGCCGGCCGCCGTTGTCGGTCAGTTGATCGAAGAGATATTCCCCCACCGGCGTGTCGGCGACGTCGGCGCTGGCGGCTCGCGGCCGGATCGATGACGGGCTTCCGCTGCCGCGCGGCAGTTGTTCGTTCATGGCACGCCTCCTTGCGCCCCAGAGTGGCAGCGGCGCGAAAACTGCCCGGCGCGGCGGGTGCAAACCCGGCGTGCCGGACAGACACAGTCTTATCGGAAGCGGGGAGCTTTTCGGACGAAGGAATTGCGGCGTGGCGGGCGGCGAGGCGATTCACAATATCGCCATAAGATGTTGTATTATAGTGCGTTATGAATTGTGACCGGGGCTGCGTGCGGCTGCGGAGCGGCGAGAAACGGGTGTGATGCCTGAGGCGCGTTCGGGCCGGGCCGGATGCGGGCCCGGTGCAGGCCCGATGGGGGTTGGAGGCGGGCTGGTCTAGCGCTGGGCGGCGGCGGCCGGCGCGGGGGCGCCCGCCAGCGCCTTCGAGACCTTCATGCCAATTTCGACGAAGAACGTCCCCATTGAGCAACTGCAGGGGATGATGAGCGTGGGGGTGAGATTCGACTGCGAGACGTGATGACCTTGCCCGACGATGACGCTGGGCAGCGAGATCTTGACGTCGAGTCCGTCGAACAGGCTCTTGGCGTTTCCGGCGACCATGTTGGCCAGCTCGCCCAGGGCGTCGGCGCAGTCGACCTGGTCGATCTGCACGGGCTGGCCAACGAAGGTGGACGCGAGCTTTTCGGCCACGGTGCGATCGAAACTGAGGATGACGGTGCCGGCGGCGTCGCCGGAGTAGCCGATGATCGCGGACACGTCCGAGTACGGCGCCTCGTCCTTCTTCACGCGAGGTTTATCGACCGCGACCTCGACCTTGAGCATGGTCGAGAAGACGTTTCGGATGGCCATCACGAACGGGTTGATGTATCTGACGTCCATGGGATGTGACTCGGACAGGGTCGGTGGCCTGGCCGCGCGCGCAGCCGGGCATCAGGTCCCGCACGCTATCGACCGGGGAAGACCCGGACTGGACAGAAAAGCGCCAGATCGGGGCGCGCCGCGGCGGGGGTGAAATTACTGATGCGGCGCGGGCGGCTGCCCGATAGCGCGTCGGGTGTGCGCCGGCCGACTCTGAAATCGGCGTCGGCGGACGCACCCAAGCCGGACCCGGCAGCGCGAGGACCGACGATGAGAATTCTGCTGGTCGATGATTCGCGGACCATCCGCAACATTCAGAAGAACGTGCTGAAGCAGCTCGGGCACGCGGACGTCACCGAGGCGGCCGACGGCATCGAAGCGCTGGCGAAGATCGCCGAGTCGCGGCCGGACCTGATGCTGGTCGACTGGAACATGCCGAACATGGACGGCATCACGCTGGTGCGCAAGGTGCGCGAGACCGATGCGCGGCTGCCGATCATCATGTGCACGACGGAAGCCGAGAAGAGCCGCGTGGTTGAGGCGGTGAAGGCCGGGGTGAACAACTACGTCGTCAAGCCGTTCACGACCGAGACGCTTTCCGAGAAGATCAACCAGACCATGACCAAGATGGGCGTGGCACGACCGGCGGGTGCCCCGGCCGCGGCGCCCGCACCCACTGCGGCGCCTGCACCGGCCGCGACGCCGGCGCCCGCCGCGACCGCGCCGAAACCGGCGGCGGCGCCCGCGACTGCCAGCGCGTGAGCGCGCCGGCCGCCTGATTCGCGCGGCGCAAAATGGCGCCCTCCTTCCAGCTTCGAGGCAAACTGCATTGCGTTGCGCGACGATCGGCACGCGCGCCCAGGTCGGGCCGTGGCGCGGGCTACTCGGCGACCAGCGGGATGCGGACAAACCGCTCGACGTCGATCAGGCCCTGGTTGGTCAGTTTCAGTTTTCCGATCACCGACAGGCTGAGGAATGAGAGCGCCATGAACGGCTGCTGGAGCGTGCAGCCCAGCGCGCGGGCGGCGGCCAGCACGCCGCGGTGCGCGGTCGCGACCTCGGCCGGCGGCGCTTCGCTGACCAGGCCGGCAACCGGCAGCGGCAGATCGGCGAGCACCTGTCCGTCGGCGACGACGCACAGGCCGCCGCGCGTCTTGACGAGGTGGACCGCGGCGGCGAGCAGGTCGGCATCGCTGACGCCGACGGCGATGAGGTTGTGGGCGTCGTGGGCGACGGTGGACGCGAGCGCCCCGCGGCGCAGGCCGAAGCCGCGGGCGAGCGCCAGGCCGATCTCGCCGCTGGCGCGGTGGCGCTCGATGACGGCGAGCTTGCAGAGGTCGCGGCCGGGGTCGGCGACGATCTGGCCGCTGTGCAGCGGGGCCGGCTCGACGCAGCGTTCGGTGTCGATGCGGTTGTCGAAGGCGCAGATGACATGGACGCGCGGCGCCGCGGCCGGCGGCGCGGGAATGACAAAGCTCTCGGGCGTCAGCCACTGCACGTTGACCGAGCTGCGCAGGACGACCGGCGGCAGGGCCGCGGGCGGGGCGTGAACGCAGACGCCGTTTTCGGCGGTCAGCGCGCCGCCGCGATAGGTGCGCGTGACCTGCACCGAGCGCCAGTCGCGGACGACGGCGAGGTCGGCGCGGTAGCCGGGGGCGACGGCGCCGGTGCGGCCGAGGCGGAAGTAGCGGGCCGGGTTGAGGGTGGCGATGCGGACGGCCAGCGCCGGATCGACGCCGCCGGCAATGGCCTTGCGGATCATGAAATCGATCTGCCCCTCGGCGAGCAGCTCTTCGACGTTTTTGTCGTCGGTGCAGAACATGACGCGGTCGGCGGTCGCCGGGGTGATGAGCGGCAGCAACGCCGCGAGATTGCGCGTCTGCGAGCCTTCGCGGACCATGATGTGCAGGCCGAGGCGGAGCTTCTCGCGGGCCTCGTCGGCCGTGGTGCATTCGTGGTCGCTGGCGATGCCGGCGGCGGCGTAGCCGACGAGGGCCGCACCGCGCAGGCCGGGCGCGTGACCGTCGATGACGCCGTCGCCGACGATGCGGATTTTTTCGAGCACGGCCTCGTCGCCGGCGAGGACGCCGGGGTAGTTCATCATTTCGGCGAGCCCGCGGACCCACGGGTCGGAGAGCAGCGGCAGCAGGTCGACGGCGGAAAGTTCTGCGCCGGCCGACTCGAGCGGCGACGCCGGCACGCAGGAGCTGAGCATGACGTGCACGTCGATGGGGGCATACTTGGCGGTGCGCAGGACGTAGCGGACGCCTTCAATGCCCATGACGTTGGCGAACTCGTGCGGGTCGGCGACGACGGCGGTGGTGCCGCGGGCCGAGACGACGCGGGCGAACTGCGGGACCGAGAGCAGCGACGACTCGATGTGGACGTGGGCGTCGATGAAGCCGGGGCAGACGAACTGTCCGGCGACGTCGACCGATTCGCGTCCGCGGTAGTCGCCGACGCCGGCGATGCGATCGCCGACGATCGCCACGTCGGCGGGCAGAATTTCGCCGGAGAAGACGTTGACGACCTGGCCGCCGCGGAGGACGAGGTCGGCCGGGCGGCGACCGGCGGCGACGGCGATCAGTTCATCGAGCGGGACGGCGTGTTCGTGAAGCTGGACCATCGACCCCTCTGGGCGCGATGTTAAGGCTGATTGATGCGGTTGGCACGCGGTTGCAGTGGGCGGGCGCGGGTGGCGCGGGCGGGCGGGTTATCAGACGTGGCGGTGCGGAGGGGTCGGTCGCGGGGCGTTGGGCGGGGCTATTGCCGTGCGGCGGGCAGCCGATAGAATAGCCCGTTGCGCCGCAAGACGTTGCACAGGCTGGCAATCGGCGCGGAACGAGCAAGGGAAACGGCACATGGTGAAGATTCGGATGAAGCGGTTGGGGCGGAGCCACCGGGCATTCTTCCGGCTGCACGCGATCGACGGTCGCACGCGGCGCGATGGGCGGTCGCTGGAGGAGCTGGGGTTTTACGATCCGATCGCGCGGGACCAGAACCAGGCGTTGAAGCTGAACAAGGAGCGCATCGAGCACTGGTTGAAGATGGGCGCGCAGGCCAGTCCGACGGTGGCGAAGCTGCTGAAATCTGCCGGGATTGCGGTGACGGCAAAGTCGTAGGCGGCGCCGTCTCGGCGCGGCGGCGGGAGCCGGCGGGTCGCGACGATGCGCATCGATGTGCTGACACTGTTCCCGCCGGCGTGCGAGCCGTTCTTCGCCGCCAGCATTCTCGGGCGGGCGCAGTCGGCCGGACGAATCGAGATCGTCTGCCACAACATCCGCGACTACACGACCGACGTGCACCGCAAGGTGGATGATCGGCCGTTTGGCGGCGGGCCCGGCATGGTGCTGATGTGCCAGCCGCTGGTGGACGCGGTGGAGGCGGTGGAACGGATGGACGCGCGGCCGGCGCAGCGGGTGCTGCTGTCGCCGCGCGGCGAGCGATTTTCGCAGGCGTGCGCGGCGGAACTGTCGCGGCTGGAACGGCTGCTGCTGATTGCCGGGCACTACGAGGGCGTGGACGAGCGGGTGTGCGAGCTGCTGCGGCCGCGCGAGCTGTCGATCGGCGACTACGTGCTGTCGGGCGGCGAAGCGGCGGCGATGGTGGTGGTGGACGCGGTGGCGCGGCTGCTGCCGGGCGTGGTCGGTCACCCGGACGGCGCGGCAGACGAGTCGTTCACGGCCGACCTGCTGGAATATCCGCACTATACGCGTCCGCGCGAATATCGCGGGCTGCGGGTGCCGGACGTGCTGGTGGAAGGAAATCATGCCGCCATCGCCGAGTGGCGCAAGGCGGCGGCCGAGCGCATCACGCAGGAGCGCCGGCCGGACATGCGTCGCCAGGCGGACTAGCCTGCGATTGAGACGATCGTTGGAGCGAGTGCCATGCGAAACAGACTGATCCAGGCCGTCGAGGCGGCCCATCTGAAGGGAACCCCGCCGAGCTTCGCGATCGGCGACACGGTGAACGTCGGCGTGCGGATTGTCGAAGGCGGCAAGGAGCGCGTGCAGCCGTACATCGGCGTGGTGACGGCGCAGCGCGGCGGCGGCAGCAGCGCCATGTTCACGGTGCGGCGGATCGTGAACAACGAAGGGGTGGAGCGGACCTTTCCGCTGCACTCGCCGAAGGTCGCGAGCGTCGAGGTGATGCGGCACGGCAAGGTGCGCCGCGCGAAGCTCTACTTCCTGCGCGACCGGCTCGGCAAAGCCAGCCGCCTGAGCGAGCGGCGCGAGACCTCCGGCGACGAGAAGTCGGCCGAAGGCAAGTCAGCCGAGAAGGGTCGCAAGCCGGCGATGGCCGGGGCGGTCTGACCGGCGTGATCTTTTCCTGGGACGGCGCCCCCGCCGGCGCCGCGGCGCGGACGCGTGTTCGGCCTGACGCGAATCCTGGGCGATGCGGGCGAGCGCGCGGCGCGGCGATTCCTGCCGGGCCGGCCTGCGGCTGATCGAGCGTAACTTCCGCTGCCCGGCCGGCGAGATCGACCTCATCTGCGACGACCACGGCACCATCGTTTTTGTCGAGGTCAAGACCCGCCGGACGGATTCCGCCGCCGACCCCGAGGTGAACATCGGCACGACCAAGCAGGCCAAGCTGGCGCAGGTGGCGCGGGCGTGGCTGGCGCGTCACGGCGAACCGCAGCGGGCCTATCGCATGGACGCGGTGTCGGTGGTGATGCCGTCGCGCGGTAAGGCGCAGGTGCGGCACATTCGCGAGGCGTTCGTGCCGCGGTAGCGATGCGGGCGCGACGCCGTCCGGCGATTCAGCGACCGCAACGCGGCGACCGATCACGCGCATCCATCCCATGCTCATCGATTCACACTGCCACCTGACGTATGACCCGCTGGCCGGACAGACGGAGTCCGTGCTGGCGAACATGGCGGCGGCGGGCGTGTCGCACGCGATCTCGGTGGGCACCAGTGTGTCCGACGCGGGGGCGGCGCTGGCGCTGGCGACGCAGCATCCGCAGCTGTTCGCGACGGCGGGCATCCATCCGCACGAGGCGGGCAAGGCAGCGCCCGGCTGGGTCGAGGCGCTGCGGCGCGCGGCCGGCGCGGCGCGGGTGGTGGCGATCGGCGAGACCAGACTGGATTATCACTACGACTTTGCGCCGCGCGACGCGCAGCGGACGGCGTTCGAGGGGCAGCTCGAGCTGGCGGCGCAGTGCGGCAAGCCGGTGATCATTCACTGCCGCGAGGCGCACGGAGACGTGATGGCGGTGCTGCGGAACTTCGGGGGCGTGGGCCGGGTGGTGTTTCACTGTTTCTCGGGGACGGCGGCCGAGGCGCGAGAGATTCTGGACGCGGGCTACTGGATTTCGCTGACCGGCGTGGTGACGTTCAGGAACGCCGAGTCGCTGCGGACGGTGGCGCGCGACCTGCCTGGCGACCGGCTGATGGTGGAGACCGACTCGCCGTACCTGTCGCCCGAGCCGGTCCGCAACCGAAAGCCGAACGAGCCGGCGACGGTCGCCCACACGGCGCGGCGGCTGGCGGAGGTGCGCGGCGTCGCCTACGAGCAATTCGTCGCCGAGGCGCGCGCCAACACGATTCGCTTCTTCGGGCTGCCGATCGATTGACGCTTGCGAGCCAGCGGTCGAAGATCGCGGCCATGGCGGCGAGCGGAACGTTCCTGGCGGTGGGGATCGACGTCGGCGGGACCGACATCAAGGCCGGTCTGGTGCGCGGCGACGGCACGCTGGTCGAGCGGCGCGTGGTGGCGACGCAGGCGGACACCGGGCCGGCGGCGGTGCTGGAACGGATCGCCGGAGTGGCGCGCGAGCTGGCGGCGGTGGCGAATCAGCAGGGGTCGGCGGCGGTCGGCGTGGGGCTGGGAATGCCGGGGTCGATTCGCGCGGCGCAGGGAGTGGTGGTCAGTCCGCCGAACCTGCCGGGGTGGGACGAGGTGCAGGTGGTCGAGCCGGTGGCGCGGGCGACCGGGCTGCCGACGGTGCTGGAAAACGACGCGCACGGCGCGGCGCTGGGCGAGCTGTGGGTGGGCGCGGGTCGCGGATCGCGCGACCTGGCGATGCTGACGCTCGGCACGGGGATCGGCGGCGCGATCATTCTCGACGGGCGGCTGTGGCGCGGGCGGTTTGAGAACGCCGGCGAGCTGGGGCACACGATCGTGGAGCTCGATGGTCGGCCGTGTCGCTGCGGGCAGCGCGGCTGCCTGGAGGCGTATGCGTCGGCGCGGAACACCGGGCTGCGGGCGATGGAGCGGCTGGCGGGCGGCGAGGAGTCGGCGTTGAGCGCGGTGCTGGAGCAGCGCGGCGAGCTGACGAGCCGCGACGTGCACGAACATGCGCTGGCCGGCGACGCGCTGGCGCGGAAGGTGTGGGACCAGACCTGCCGGTTCCTGGCGCTGGCATGCGTGAACCTGCAACACGCGCTGAATCTCGAGCGGATCATTCTCGCGGGCGGAATGTCGGGCGCGGGGGTCGACCTGGTCGAGCGCGTGCGCAAACATTTTTCGCGGATGATGTGGCCGGACATCGGCGATCGGCCGGAGATCGTTCTGGCGACGCTGGGGAACGACGCGGGGCTGATCGGCGCGGCGTGGCTGGCGCTCGAGGCATCGCGGCGGAGAGTGTGAGGCGCGGCGGCGCGACGTATAATCCTGTCCGAAGCCCGCGAGGCGGGCGCATGCGGGAGCAGATCGTGAACCCAGGCAATTCGGCGAGCGAGCGGCGGCAAGTGCTGATCGTCGACGACAACCTTCAGAATCTCGAGCTGCTCGAGGCATACCTGGAGGACGTGCCGGGGTTGCAGACGCTGCGGGCCACGGGGGGGCACGAGGCGCTGGAGATCGCGCGGCGGGCCCGGCCGGACCTGATGCTGCTGGACATCATGATGCCGCGGATGAGCGGCTTCGAGGTGTGCACGGTGCTGAAGAGCGATCCGGCGACGGCACACATTCCGGTGATCATGGTGACGGCGTTGAACGAGTTTGCCGACGTGCAGCGCGGGCGCGAGGTGGGCGCGGACGAATTTCTGAGCAAGCCGGTCAACCGCGCCGAGCTGGTGTCGCGGGTGCAGCAACTGCTGTCGCAGCCGCGTCCGGCGGCCGCGCGCCCGGCGTGACGGGCCCGCGATGCCGCGAGGCCCAATGAACCGCCGAGCGAGACGAACCCCTTCGAATCTCAAGCGATCGGCCGAGCGACCGCGCCTGGCGGAGCGCTGTCGATTGGTTGACCGGCCGGGGCTGCGGGTCTGCACGCTGGAGAACGGGCTGACGGTGATCGCGGCGCGGCACGACGCGTCGCCGGTGGTGGCGGCGCGGGCATATGTGCGCTGCGGCGTGCTGTTTGAAGGGGCGCTGCTGGGGTCGGGGGTTTCGCACCTGCTGGAACACCTGATCGCCGGCGGGCGCTCTCCGCGGCGCAGCGAGCGGGCCTGCGCCGACGCGGCCGACGCGATGGGCGGACTGAACAACGCCTACACCGGGGTGGATCACACCTGCTATCACATCACCGCGGCGGCGGGAAACGCGCCGGCGGCCGTGGCGCAGCTGGCGGACTGGCTGATCCGGCCGGTGCTGTCGGCGGCGCTGCTGCGGCGCGAGATCGCGGTGATCGAACGCGAGCGCGAGCGGGACCATCACGAGGACGGGGTGCTGCTGGAGGAGGCGATCTACGGGTCGCTGTTTCCTTCCCATCCGCTGCGGGCGTCGACGATCGGCCATGCGGACGCGCTGCGCGGGCTGTCGCTGGCGGCGGTGCGCGGATATTTCGAGCAGCGCTACGTGCCGGACGAGTCGGTGATCGCGGTGGTGGGCGCGATCGAGCCGCCGGCGGCCGTGGCGCTGGTGGCCGAGCAGTTCGTGGAGTTTCGGCGCCGGGCGACGGCGGCGGCGCCGCCCGCGGATGACGGTGGTGGCGGGCCGGCGCGGCGCGTGGTGATCCGCCGGGCACGGTCGGGGGCGGTGCTGGCGCTGGCGTGGCAGACGGTGGTGGCGACGCACGCGGACGCGGCGGCGCTGGACGTGCTGGCGGACGTGCTGTCGGGCAGCGAGGCCGGGCGGCTGCGGCGGCGGCTGATCTGGGACGACGAACTGGCGTATGACGTGGCGGCGACGCACGACGCGGCGGCGGGCTGCCGCGGAGTGTTCGAGGTCCGGGCCCGGGCGAACGAGCGCGAGCTGGTGGCGGTCGAGCCGGCGATCCGCGCGACATTGCGGACGCTTGCCACCCGCGGGCCGACGGGCGGCGAGCTGCGGGCGTCGTGCCGGCGGATGGAGTCGGCGGCGCTGCTGGAGCGGCAGACGGCGGACGGCTGGGCGACCGAGCTGGCCGAGAGTTTCCTGCAGACCGGCGACGCGCTGGAAGGCGAGCGCTATCTGCGGGCGATTCGCGCGATGACGCCGGCGCGGGTCGCGGCGGCGGCGCGGCGCTACCTGGGGACGGACGCGGGAGTGGCGGTGGAGCTGCGGCCGGCCGAGAAGCCGCGTGCAGTGGCGGCGGCGGCCGCGGCAGCGCGGGCGCGGGCGTCGCGCGTGTCGCGATGTGCCAACGGGCTGACAGTGATAGCGCTGCCGGCGGCAGACGAGCCGATGGCCGTGCTGCACTACGAGGCGCCGGCCGGGGTGATGCTGGAGCCGGCGTCGCTGCACGGCGTGACGCAGGTGATGGCGCTGGCGCTGATGCGCGGGGCGGTGTCGCGGCGCGGGGTGGAGCTGACGCGCTACCTCGACGCGCGGGGCGCCTTTGCGGCGACCTGGGCGACGCGCGAATCGCTGGCGCTGTCGGCGGTGATGCGGCGCGGCGACGCGCCGGGGGTGGCGCGGCTGCTGGCGGAGGTGATGGGCTGGCCGCGGTTTCGCCGGGAGGACGTGCTGGGCGTGCGGCGGATTGCGCTGGAAGACCTGGCGCGGCTGTCGGATTCGTGGCAGGACGAGCTGCTGGCGCTTGCCGAGCGGTGCGTGCAACCGAACCTGCCGGCGAGCCGGCTGGTGCTGGGACAGGCGCGGACAGTGCGGGCGGTCGATTCGGCGGCGCTGCATCGCTGGCACAAGGCGACGGTGCTGGCGCGCGGGGCGGTGGTGGGCGTGGCGGGCGATTTCGACGCCGACGCACTGGCGCGGCTGGTGACGGGGAGCTTCGGCCGGCTGCGCCTGGCGCAGCGCGCGGCGCCGGCGCCGACTCAGGCCGCGCCGCGCGAGCGCGGGCCGCGGCTGTACGTGCGCGCCGCGGGCGACGCGCGGGCCGTGGCGGGGCTGTTCGTCGGCGTGCCGGCCGTGCCGTGGATGCATGCGGACGCGGCGGCGCTGGCGTGCCTGAAGACGGTTCTGACGGGCAGCGCGCTGGCGTCGGGGCGGCTGTTTCATGCGCTGCGCGGAGAGAGCGCCGGCCTGGTGTACGAAGTGGCCGGCCTGCTGACGGGCGGCGTGCAGCCGGGCTATCTCGGCTTCCTGGCCGGCTGCGAGCCGGCGAACGTTGACCGGGTCTATCGCGTGATGGCGCGTGAGCTGGAGCGGGTCGGCCGGCAGGAGTGCGGCGGGTCGGAGCTGGCGCGGGCCCAGGCGATGATCGAGATGGCCGAGCTGGAGCGCAACCAGACGCTGTCAGACCGGCTGCAGCGCGCGGTGCACGAGCAGCTCGTGGGCGGCGGCGCGCGGGGGCTGGAGCGATACCTGGCGGCGGTGCGCGCGGTGCGTCCGGGCGACGTGCGGCAGGTGGCGCGGCGTTATCTGCGCGAGGCGCGCGTGGTGGTGCTGACGCCAGAGCCGCGGGCGGTTCGCCTGGGGCTGGCGGCAGGGCGCTGGCCGGCGCCGTAGGGCGCGAATCCGCGGCAGAGAGTGGCAACGGGCGCGGGCCGACTGGCCGATATGTGAAGCGTGGAACCCGATCGGCCGGATAATGACGGGGCATCGACCGAGGCGGTGGCGGCGGCACGGCGGCGTCCGTGGATCGGCGTACACTTCGCGTGCTGCGGATGTTACGTCCGAGTCTATCGGCGGCCGGAGACTCGGGAATACGTGGCGCGGTGTCCGAGATGCGGCGCGACGGCGCGGGCGGTGGTGAGCAGCGACGGCGTGCGGACGCGGATTTTTCGGGCGTTGTAGGCGGCTGATATTCGGGGGTTTGCGCGCAACTTCTCACGGCAATTCTGATTACGCTTTATCCGAAGATTTTCCCGCAAAAAGTTGACTTCACTGCTCGCGAATTGAATAGTTGGCTGGCGTGAGGGAAGCGGGCTCGGCAGACACATCCTGCCCTGAGCGAAGACTTCCTCGTCTGTAGCACCGTCGTGTGGGGGGAAACCGATCGCTCGTGCGATCGGAGGCGGTGCACCCACCGGTCCGTGTGTCCGGTGGTCCAGCGGTCTTGGGTGTTCGGGAACGGTTTTCCCACGGAGGAGAATCATGCGGAGATTCCGCGCGCTCGGTCTGGGACTTTCGATCGTTGTCGGCATGGCGGCCCAGGCGCAGGCCGGCCTGCTCTACAGCGTTCCGGCCTTCAGCCATCCGAATGGTGAAGTCAGCGCCAACCCGCTCGCGGTCGACAGTCGCGACTACGGTCTGCGGCTCGATGACGGCAGTACTCAGACATTCGCGTTCGTCGATGTAAAGATGGATTTCTTCACGCCGGACGCCGCGCCCAATCAGGGCACGGTTTATGCGCGGCTGCACGGCACGATCGCCCACCTGCAGAGCAGCAACGGCGTCATCCTGGGCTACTCGGGCAGCTCGGGCCTGGACGCGCTCGATCAGCGCTGGAACCTCGAGGCCACCTTCCGCGTCATCAGCCGCACGGGCACGTTCGGCGGCGGCGCGTCGGTTCCCTATCCGAACATGCTGCTGGATCTCAAGAATGCCGGCATCAGCAGCAGCTCGATTCGCTTCGCGCTGCATGACCTGACGCTGACGCCGAATTTCGGCGGCACGAAGATCTACGGCGGCCCGACGGTCTTTGACGAGCGGCCGGGCAGCGATGCCAGCCCGAGCGCCGATGCGTTCATCCTCTCGTACCGCGACCGGCTGACCGATCCGGCGTTCAGCGGCTCGCAGTGGAACGTGATTGCCGCGGCGGGCTGGCTCGAGCCGGCCCAGGATCAGCCGAACGGCACCAAGACGCGCGATTACCTGTTCTACCTCGGTGGCGTCCCCGAGCCGGCCACGCTGGGCCTGCTGGCGATGGGTCTGCCGATTCTGTGGCCGGGCCGGCGGCGGAAGTAGCCGCACACGTCCGAGCCACGACCGCGGGCCGCGCAACCAGCGGCCAGCGGACGCGTGAGACCTCAAGAAGCCCCGCGGCGTGATGCGTCGCGGGGCTTTCTTATTTGCCATGCCACGTCCGAAATGAAGCGTGCGCGCGGGGCTGAAATCGGCGCCCGGCCGCGCGACAACTTCAGTGAAGCCGGCCGACAGCCGATCCAACCTGCGAGCGGTCGCCGAATTGTCGACCCGAATTTGACTTCGCGTTTTTCGGGGGAATAGTCGGATGACGGCGGATTCGCGGACTGGGCAAACACATCTTGTCCCTTCGTCCGAAGGCCGCGTCCCTCGCAGGCGCCGGCGCATGTTTCGGCCGGCAGAGCGACAGGGCACGGTGAAGACTGCGGCTCGGCGTGGGCCGCAGCCAACGAACATCGGATGACCGGAAGGTTGTTCAGAGGGAGAAGAGTCATGCGGAGATTCCGCGCGCTCGGTTTGGGGTTGGGGATTGCGTTCGCTCTGGCCGCGCAGGCCCAGGCGTCGCTGCTGTACAGCGTGCAGGCGATCGATCACCCCAATGGCGATCAGAGCTCGGACCTGCTGCAGTTCGACAGCCGCGACTACGGCCTGCGGCTCGATAACAACTACGTCGTGCACACCTTCTCGTTTGAGAACGTGACGATGGACTTCTTCACGCCGGACGCACCGCCGGACCAGAGCACCATCTACGCCCGGCTGCACGGCACCGTGGCGCACCTTCAGAGCAGCGACGGCGTTTCGGTCGGCTATGCGGCCGGCTCGGGCATCGATCCGCTCGACCAGCGCTGGAACATGGATGCGACCTTCCGGCTGATCGGCCGCACCGGCACGTTCGGCGGCGGATCGCCGGTGCCCTACTTCAACATGCTTTCGGACCTGTTCGCGGCCGGGCTGGGCGGCGGCATGATCACCTTTGCACTGCACGACCTGGCGTTGACGCCGGCGTTCGTGGGCGCGGCGATCTATGACGGCCCGACGCTGCTCGACGAGCGCCCCGGCGGCGACGGCGCGCCGGTGGCCGACACGTTCCACATCCAGTATCGCGAGCGGCTGACCGACCCGGCGTTTGCCGGTCCGCAGTGGGACTACCTGGGCGCGGCGGGCTGGCTGGAGCCGGCGGTCGATCAGCCCAACGGCGACCAAATTCGCGACTACCTGTTCCTGCTCCGCGGCGTTCCGGAGCCGGCGACCGTTGCATTGCTGGCGCTGGGGCTGCCGCTGTTGCGGCGCGGCCGGCGATCGTAGGCGCCGCTGACTGTCCGATCGGGCGCGCGCGCCTGCACGCGAGCCTCCAGCGGGCAGACAATTGAATCGGCGTCCCGGCGTCCCGCAGTGCGACACGTGCCGCGGGACGCTTCTTTTTTTGGCACAGTCCCACGCATCTGGTGCGATCGCGTAGCCGGCCAGTCGAGATGGGCCGGCACGCGGTTTCAGGCGCGCCGCAGCCGGGCCCGCCCGGGTCGAGCAAGACGGTCGGCCGTGCCGTGCTCGAGCAGCCCCATCAGGAGGCGGCCGGCCGGGCGGTGGCAATTCTCAGCGGCCAGCGGCGGACATGAGTCGCATACCAGCCTCCCAAGGCCAGTCCGAAGACCAGGTGCGCCAGAAGCGTCACGACGACAAAGCGAGTTGTCTGCGGAATGCTGAAGTACTGCGCGTAGGGCGACGCCAGCAGGCAGAGTTCAATCGCGACCGCCATGAGAACGGCCCAGGCGAGGGTGGCGCCGCGCTTCTGCGGCGGCGCGGCGGGCTCGGTCGAGCCGGCGCGGAGCGCTGCGAACATCACGCCGAAGGTGGCGCCGTTGGAGAAGTGATAGAGCCAGCCGAGCAGTTGCGCGGCGAGCGAGAAGCCGGCCCCCCAGGCGCTGCCCGGCCGGCCTGGAGACACGCCCTGCTCGATCGGCTGCCCGAGGATCAGCGCGCCGAAGCGCGGGAACACCTTGAAGAGCGGCATCTGATGAATCCCCCAGCCGCGCAATCCCCAGGCGTCGGAAAAGACAAACGGCAGGCGGAAGAGATCGTAGGCGACCGCGCCGGCGAGTCCGGCGAGCGTGCCGATCGCGACGCCGCGCCAGAGGCGGCCGTCGCCGCGGCCGCGGTCGAGCAGCGCGATGCCGTAGAGCAGGCCGGTCGCCGGGAGAAGCATGAAGAAAAAGAGCCGCCGCATGTCGCACAGGCCGTACATCTCGCCCAGCAGGCAGGCGATGGATCCGGCGGCGAGCGTGAAGACGAGCGCTCGGCCGGGGACGGTCCAACGCAGGATGGCTGGCAACTCTGCGGGCATCGAGTTCTCGTACGGCGCCGCGGACTACTTCTGCGGGCGCGGGACGTGCTGGTCGACGAGAATCTGGTTGCCGTCGGGGTCGGACAGGGTGAAGCTGGCCGGGCCGGTGGAGGCGTCATCGGCCTTGGTGGTGAGCGTCAGGCCGCGGCTGAGGAGGATGCGCTGCAGATCGCGGACGTCGTCGAAGTCCGCCAGCGTCTTGCAGTTGCGATCCCAGCCGGGGTTGTAGGTGAGGACGTTCTTGTCGAACATGCCCTGGAAGAGGCCGAGGGTGCTGCTTTCGTTCTGAAGGATGAGGTAGCGCGGCGGATGTCCGGCGATGACCTTGAAGCCGAGTTTTTCGTAGAACGCGCGCGACGCCGCAATGTCCTTGACGGTGAGACTGACCGAGAAATTGCCGAGCCGCATGGGTACATCTCCGGTGGCCGATTGGCGGCCCGACTTGGCCCCCTGCATCCACGCCGAGGCGCCGAGGAATCCGATCAGCATCGAAACGACCAGGCGAGTCATGCCTTCTCCTGTGACGACGAGTCCGGCCCGGGCGACGCCGGGCAGCTGGACGTATAGTACGAGCCGGCCGGACGGAGGTCTTACCAAATCTTGCGAAACGCGACGAATACGCGCCTGGCGTCCCGGCGGCGGTATGTCGAGCGGGTGAACCTGGCGATCGATCACATCGTCGGGCACCTGGCAGAGCCGCTGCGCCTGGTGGCCGTGGCGCGGGCGGCCGACCTGTCGGCGTTTCACTTTCATCGCGTGTTTCAGGCGCTGGTGGGTGAGACGGTGGCCGAATTCGTGAAGCGGCTGCGGCTGGAGCGAGCGCTGACGATGATGGCGCTGCCACCGCGGCGGTCGCTGACGCAGATTGGCCTGGCGTGCGGCTTCTCGTCGTCGTCCGATTTTTCGCGCTGCTTCCGGCAGCGGTATGGCCTGTCGCCGAGCCGATTCGACGTGGGCCGGTGGCGCGACGCGAACCGGTCGCGGCTGCGGGCGTCGCTGGACGAGGCGGCGGCGCGGATGCACCTGGCCGGGCTGCCGGCTGGCGACGGCGCCGACGGCTTCCGGGCGCGGATTCGCGAGCTGCCGGCGCGGACGGTGGCGTACGTGCGCGTGCACGACCCGTATCAGAGCGACGCGGTGACGCGGGCGGCGGCGCATCTGGTGGCGTGGGCCGAGCGGCGCGGGCTGGCGTCGGGACAGTGGCTGGGCTATCAGTGGGAAAATCCGGAGATCGTGCCGCTGGAACAGTGTCGATATCACGTGGCGGTGACGGCCGAGGGTTTTTCGGCACGCGGCGCGGTCGGGCGATATCGCTTTCCGGCGATGGTGGTGGCCGAGGTGGAGGTGCGCGGGCCGATCGCGCTGGAGCTGCGGGCGCTGCAGTGGCTGTATGGCACGTGGCTGCCGCGGAGCGGATATGTGCCGGACGATCAGCCGTGTTTCGAGGCGTGGATCGGCCGGCCGTTCGCGCACGGCGTGGAGCACTTTGAGCTGCGGGTGCAGTTGCCGGTGCGGCGCGGATAGGGCTGCGGGACGACCGGGCGCCCGGGCTGCGACCGGCAGGATGCGCGGCGACGCGAAGCCGCGGAAGGGATGGACGGGCATGGCGATTCCGAAGGAGATCGAGGCGTATCACGCGGCCCTGTCGGCCGGCGACCGGCGCATCTGCGACGCGCTGGCGGCGGTGATCGACCGGCAACTGAAGAAGGCCGAGAGCAAGGTCTGGCACCGGCACCCGGTGTGGTTCATCGACGGCAACCCGATCGTCGGCTACGACAAACTGAAGGACTGCGTGCGGCTGTTGTTCTGGAGCGGGCAGTCGTTCGACGAGCCGGGGCTGTCGCCCGAGGGCAGCTTCAAGGCGGCCGAGGCGCGGTACGAGTCGGCGGATGAGATCTCGGCGAAGGACCTGAAGCGCTGGCTGTCGAAGGCGGTCGCGATCCAGTGGGACTACAAGAACATCGTGAAGCGAAAAGGAAAGCTGGTGCGGCTGAAGTAGCGACGGGCCGGGGCGGGGAGGCTGTGTTGACGGGGAACCCGGCGGCGGAGTGTGCGAGAGAACGGTGGCGCGCGTGGCATGCGCCGCGTTTCTCGCATTCACCGGATCGACGGGCAATTCTTGGCCAGCGCGGAAGCTGGCGGTCCATTCGCGGCCGGTCTGCTGATTATCTCGGGGGCGCTGCCGCCGGCGCGAGGGGCGGAACGCGGGCCGACAGGCCGCGGTACTTCGGGTCGCGATGGGCCGCGGCCGCGAACAGGCGTGTGGACTCGATCGGGTCGCCTTGGGCGGCGCGAACGCGGGCCAGGTTGAAGTAGGGGTCGGCGTAATCGGTCTTGAGGTCGATGGCGCGCACCAGGTGGGCGGCGGCGGCGTCCAACTGTCCGCGGCGCGCGAGCAGGAAACCAAGGTTGTTGTGGGCCTCGGCGTCGGCCGGGTCGAGCGCCAGCGTGCGCTCGTACGCCGAAAGGGCCTGCTCGTCGTGACCGGCGGCCGACCAGGCGACGGCCAGGTTGTACTGGACGTGCGCCGATTGCGGCGCTTCCGCGGCCGCGGTCCGCAGAACCGAGAGCGCGCGATCGAGGTCGCCGGCGTCCAGCAGCAAGCTACCGGCCTCGGCCCGCAGGCGGCCGCGCTCGCACAAGTCCGACTGCAAGGCCGCGGCGCGCTGAAACGCCGCAGCGGCCGCCATGGGCAGGCCGCGCGAGGCGAGGCTTTCGCCGCAGCGCTGATGGAGGAACGCCGAGTCCGCGATCCAGTGGGCTGGATGGAGCAGCCCCCAGCGCTGACAGAATTCGACATGGCCGAGCGCGGCGGCGACGTCGGCGTCGGGCGCGGCCACCTGGCCCGCGACGCGCCGCAGGGCGCGACCGGCCGCCGCCTCGTGGTAGCGAATGATCGCGCTGTGGCCGACGAAGAGCGCCATCAGCACCGACAGGCCGGCGAACGCGCGCCCCGCGCGGGTCAGCCGGCCGGCGCGTTTCAGCTGCCAGTGGTGGAACTGCACGCTCGGCCGGGTGTTCAGCCGCAGGCTGAGCACGGCGGCATAGGCGAGCGCGGCGCCGATCGCGAGCGTCATCAGGAACGGCACGGCGTCGTACAGCCCGCGGAAGATGAAGAGCGCGGCGAGGAACACGCCGCCCATGAGCACGTCCTCGCTTGGCGAGAAATCGAACGGGATCGGCTTGACCGCGCCGCGGCGACGCCACTCGAAGATGGCCGGGCGGGCGAACCCGAACCCGACGGCGCCGTTCGGACAGGCCGCGACGCAGTCGAGGTCTTTCATGCACGACGGACTGACGACACGGCCGAAGGCTTCCAGTTCCTTGTGGACCCGGATGTGCGACTGGCATGCAGCGGTGCAGGCGCCGCATTGCGCGCAGTCGCCGCGGGCGATGATGCGGCCGGGGGCGATGCGGTCGGCCAAGGCGAACGCGGCGCCGTAGGGGCAGCCGTAGGTGCAGAAGGCCCGCGCGCCCAGCAGGTAGACGATTGCGAAGCCGCAGATGAAGAAGGTGACGGCGGTGACGGCCGGGCTGGGGAGGTTGCGCCAGAAGTTACTCGTCAGGAACGAGGCCCAGCCCTGAGCGTCGGTACGCAGGTGAAGCACGGGCGCGGCACGGCCGTCGAGCAGGCGCGCGATCTGCGGCCAGACGAACATGTAGAACAGCGCGATCGGGGGGACCCGTTTCAGGACGCGCGATCGAACCGGCTTGGGACGAATCCGCAGGCGGCGCAGGACCCAGGCCGAGAGGTCTTCGAGCGCGAGGATGTGGCAACCCCAGGAGCAGAAGAAGCGTCCGAAGACGAGCGTGGCGAGCATCGCCAGCGCCATGAAGAGGAAGCCGGCGGTCACAATGCCGAGCTCGAGGGTGTACATCACCTCGTTGAGTTCGAGCGGCGCGAGCGTTCGTCCGGCGAGCTTCCAGTGGACGATGTGGGCGGCCATCAGAACGTAGACGCCGGCCAGCGTGGCGGCGCGCCAGCGGCTGTAGCTGCGCGGCCGAGCACCGGGCGGGTCGAGGCCGGGCATCGCGGGAGGCGACGCGGGCGCGTCGGCCGCGCCCGGGGCGGCGGAGTCGAGCGCGGCGCGGGGCTCGGCGGTGCGGCGGCTGGCGTGCGGCGTCAAGGCGGGCCTCCTGCGGGCCGGGAAATGTCTGCGCGGAACGGGAATGTGTTCACGTCAAGATCACGATGTCTATTATATCGGCACGGATTCGCGGAGGCGAGGGTATTGACCGGCTGGGCCGGCGGCGGGAACGGCGCGTTCATTCTCGGAACCGATAGGTCGCACCGACGGCGCCCCAGCCACTCTAGGCGTCGTCGGCCTCCGCCTCCGGGCAGCTCAGGCTCTTGGCGTACATCCCCGAGCGGTCGAAGCAGCAGGGGCGGCGCTTGCCCTTGGCGAGCATGTCGCACGCGGTGGCGATGCGCTTCACGCGCGTCTCCGGGCGCTTGGGCGAGGTGATCCAGAAGACAAAGTCGCGTCGCGCCGCGGGGGTGATGTCCGCCCAGGCCGCGCGGACCTTCGCCTCGGCGGCCGCGAGCGCCTTGCGGAAGTCGGCCGGCAGTTTCGGTTCCGGCTCTTCGACGACCGGGGCGATTTCGAGTGCGACGACATCGCCGGGGCTGGCGCCGGCCGATTCGCGCAGGGCGCGGTCGACCTTCAGCCAGTGGCCGCCGTGGCCGTCGGGCTGAAGCGTGGCCTGAAACGGCCGGCCGTTGAACGTGCCGGCGACGGTCGTTTGGCCGCGCGAGGGGAGCCTGGCGCTGGCTTCGCCTGGCAGCTTCAGAAAGGACCACGTCGCCGAATTGGAGCGCGATCGAGCCGTGCTGCCGCGGCCGGCGTGCGCGGCGGTGCGTAGGGCGGGCGGAGTCGATCGATCCTTCGCGACGGCGGACCGGGTTCGCGAAGCGCCACTCTTGCCCGCGGCGTCGGCCGGCGCGCGGGGCGAATGCAAGATCGCCGAGAAGCGAATCGTGGGTGGGTTCACGCGAGCGGATTCTACCCAACGCGGCGGATGGACGCGAAGAGAACTCCGGCTGGCGCGAATGGGCTTCGGCGAACGGACCCGGGAACGCACCGCACGATGGCGTTCGGCCGGGCCGGTCGCCGCGTGATGCGGGGATCCACTTGACCCCGGGGCGCTTGCGCGACCCGGCCGGGTCGCGGTTAGAATAATCCGTGTTGGGGGCACAAGACCCCGTACGAGTTTTTTCGAGCGCGGCCGGGCCGACGCCGCGGATGGCGTCCGGCAGAAGACCGCCTCGCGGGTCAAGACGAGTTGGAGGTTGGCATGGGCGCGCGAAAGCCGGGGGCATTGGTTGTGGGTCTGTTGACGGGGTTGGCCGGCGCGCTGACCGGGTGCGGAACGTTCTTTCCGTTCCAGGGCGGCGACGCGCAACGGAGCCTGTATGGCGACGGCTCTGCCGGCGACGTGGCCGTCGGCGCGGGGCAGAGTCTGGACCTGTTCACCAGCGCGGCCGCGGACGGAAACTTACAGGTCAATAATCTGACGATTCTGGCCGGGTCGACGTTGCACGTGCCGCCCGGCACGGTGATTCGCTGCCGCGGCGAATGCACGATCGCCGGCGAGTTGAGGGTCGGCGTGCACGATTTCAGCGGAGGGACGGGCTGGTTCGTCAGCGGGACGTCGCCGGCGACGTTCGGTGCGCCCTCGGCATCATTCTCCGGGAGCCAGGCGGGCACGGGGGCGCTCGGGGCGACCGGGGACTCGCTGTCCGGCGGACAACCCGGCACCGGCTTGTCATCGGCAACGGCCCGGAATCTGCTCATGCCGGGCATTGTCGGCGGCGGAGGCGGAGCTGGCACGCTTGCCGGTACTGGGGGTAACGGAGGCGGTACGCTGGTGATTCTCGCGCGCGGAGCCATCACGATCAGTGCCGGCGGATCCATCAACGCCGATGGACAGCCCAGCATCGCCGGGGGTGGCGGTGGCGGCGGCGGCGTGGTCGTGCTCGCTTCGCAAACGAAGGTGGACAACCAAGGCACCATCTCGGCCATCGGCGGAGCGGGCGGACCCAGTGACAGTCAGGAAGCCGCGGGCGGCGGCGGCGCCGGTGGAATCAACCACCTGCTCGCCCCGATGGTCACGGCCGGAACGCGCGACGCTTCGGGCGGCGCTGCGGGCACGTCGGGCGGCGCGGGGAGCGTGAACGCCGCTCGGCACTGCGGCGGCGGCGGCGGGGGTGGCAGCGGCGGTTTCGGCGGAACCGGCGGCGCCGTCGGAACGACCGGCAATCCGCAGTCGGCGCAAGCCGGGGCAGTTGGGCACACGCTGACGACCGTCACCGACCCCACCGACCTGTTCTGAATCGTCCGGCCGGCTTCGAGCCGCGCCGTGCGGTTGAGCGTTGGGCCGGCGCGGCCTGTCAGGCGCGACTTGTCAGGCGCGGCCGAGCAGGCGGTCGACGAACGGGGCGACGTCGGCGGGACCAACCGTCTGATCGGCGTCAAAGTCGCCGCAGCCGCAGCCCAGCCCCGTGGTGAGGCATCGAACGAACCCTTCGACGTCGCCGCCGTCGCAACGGGCGTCGTTGTTCATGTCGCCGGCCAGCGCGCAGCCGATGTGCGCCAGCCAGGCCTCTGGCTGGCCGAGCGGATTGACACCGGACCCGGCGATCGTCAGGCCGTCGGCAGAGATGCCGTTGGCGGCGGTCAACTGCCACCCGGCGAGGTTCAGGCCGTAGTCCTGCTCGAGCAGATCGCGCACGCGGCGCAGGCCGCGGGCCGCGGTCCAGATGAAGGCCTCGTCGCCCAAGCTCGTTCGGCCGGTTCCGACGACGATGGAGCCGTCGCCGGACACATCGGCGGCGGAGCTGCGGGTCGCGCCGCCGGGCAAGTCGCCGAGCAGCGTCAGCGTTCCGTCGCGCCAGAAAAAGGCCTCGCGGACCAGCGGGCTGAGCTGGTGAGTGATCGTGCCGGCGATGCTCTGCCCATCGGGCGAGACGGCGGTGGCCTGCCCCCACACGTCGGCGGGCGCGATGTCGATGAGCGTGGCGACGTTGTTCTCCCAGCGCATCGGCCGCGGCGGACCCGACGTGGTCGCGAGGTAGCCGACGACGACGCTGCCGTCGAAGGAGGCGTCGGTGGCCCAACCCGCGGCCAGTCCACCCGGAAAATCGTCAGCGAGGTTTCGCATGGCGCCGGCCTGCCAGCGGAACGCGGCGTCGCCGTTGGCCGAGCGGCTGAGGCCCACGACGGTTGTGCCGTCGCCGGAGATTCGGAAGGCGTGGCTGTAAACGTCGCCGCCGGGAACGTCGCCGAGGCCGACCATCACGCCGGCCTCCCAGCGAAAGGCCTCGGTTCCGTTGGACGAGGCGCTCATTCCCGCGGCGGCGGAGCCATTCGCCGAGACGCCGCCGGCCTCGCTGACGGTGGAGCCACCCGGCAGATCGCCGAGCGAGATCATCGTGTCGGCCTGCCAGAGGAACGCGACAGTGGAGGGGCCGCCGAGGTCGGACTGGTCGGAGATGCCGGTGACGGCGCTGCCGTCGTCGGAAATTGCATATGCAATGCTGCCGTTGCGAGAGCCGGGCAGGGCGCCGATGCCGCGGAAATCGGCCGGTCCGGCGGCGCGGATGAGGATTGGCGACGCGAACAGGGTGAGCAGGGCCGTGGCGGTGAGCAGCGGGTGCAGCGGGTGCGATGGGTGCAGCGGTCGCAGCGTATTCAGTGGGTGCCGGGGCCTCGCGCAGGTTAGAGACATGGGGCCAGCCCTCGCGATGGGTGTCGGCGATGCAGGGATCAGTATACCGTCTGGTCGTGCGGAACGGGAGCGTCAGGCGGTCGGGCTGTTCTTGTTCCGCGGGCGCGTCCCGCACCGGCGGCGCTGGCCGCGTCGCACACGGCCGCGCCCGCTACCCGCCGCGGGTCGGCCGCAGCGCGCGGATCGTTGGGGCGCGACCGGCGCGGTAATCCGGATCGATCATCTCCAGGAATCGCTCCGCCTGCGGCGACGGCTGGCCGTTCCGCCGCAGCACCACGCCGTAGGTGCGCGGCGCGAAATAGTCATCCACCGGCACGCGGACCAGCCGGTCGCGCGGCGTCAGGCAGATGTTCGTCACGATCGAAACGCCCAGCCCCAGCTCGACATATTTCTTGATCACTTCCCATCCGCCGGCCTGCAGCCGCACGTTCAGCTTCAGGCCGCGCTGCTCGAACGCCATCGTCACGATGCTCCAGGTCGTCAGGTGCCGCGGCGGCAGGATGAACGGATGCGACGCGATCTGTTCGAGCGTGACCCGCCCGCGCCGCGCCAGCCCGTGACCGGGCGGCACGACCAGCGTCGGCTGAAACGCGAACAGCGGCCGATAGACCACGTCGCGCGGCGTGTCGATCATCGAGCCGCAGGCCAGGTCCACTTCGCCTTTTCGCAGCAGCGCCAGGCCGTCGTGCCCGGTCACGTTGACCAGCGACAGCTCGATCTGCGGGTACTTGTCGGCGAACCGGCGCACGAAGCGCGGCAGGATGTAGAGAATCGTCGACTCGCCCGCGGCGATGTCCAGTCGACCCGGCGCCAGCACGCCGCGCCGCGCGGCAAAGGTCTCGCGCAGCCCGTCGATGTCCTCGACCATGTGCAGCGACAGCTCGTAGAGCAGCTTCCCGTGCTCGGTCAGGCGGATGCGCGGCCCGCGCCGCTCGAACAGCGCCACGCCGAACTCGCGCTCCAGCGCCTGAATCTGCAGCGACACGCTGGGCTGCGAGAGATCGAGCCGCTCGGCGGCGCGGCTGATCGAGCCGGTCTGGGCCGCCTGGCAGAAGCCGCGCAGCTGCTGCAACCGGTTGTGCTTGTAGTGCGGTGCGGTGACGCGCGGCGGCATGGCCCGGCTCCTTCATAGCGCCCATCAATACTCTATATTGACATTATCAATTTCGCAACTGGCTGCTGCGGACGCACAATCCGACTGAGGGCAGTTGCGCGGTCCGGAACCGCCGGCAGGCACGAGGCCTATCGCCGGTTACCGGTCGCGGCAGGCCGGGCGTTGGTGCAATAGCGCCAATCCCGTGCTGCAACGGGGGAGGACGTATGACCACCTCGCTCACGCCGCACGGCGTCGAGATTACCGGGCCGCGCTCTGCGCCTTTCGACGAAATCCTCACCCCCGAGGCGCTGGCCTTCGTCGCAAGGCTGCAGCGCGAATTCGGCCCGCGCCGCAACGACCTGCTGCACGCCCGCGTCGCCCGCCAGGCCGACATCGACGCCGGCCGCCTGCCCGACTTTCTGCCCGACACGCGCTTCGTCCGCGAGTCGGTCTGGACTGTGGCCCCGCTGCCGAACGACCTGCTCGACCGCCGCGTCGAAATTACCGGGCCCACCGACCGCAAAATGGTCATCAACGCGCTCAACAGCGGTGCCCGCGTCTTCATGGCCGACTTCGAAGACGCCAACAGCCCCACCTGGACCAACCTCATCGAAGGCCAGATCAACCTGCGCGACGCCATCCGCCGTACCATTTCCTTCACCTCGCCCGACGGCCGGCCCTACCGCCTGATCGACCGCCCGGCCGTGCTCTTCGTTCGCCCGCGCGGATGGCACCTGCCGGAGCGCCACGTCCGCGTCGACGGCCAGCCGATGGCCGGCTCGCTCTTCGACTTCGGCCTCTACTTCTTCCACAACGCCCGCGCCCTGCTCGAACGCGGGACCGGGCCCTACTTCTACCTGCCCAAGCTCGAGAGCCACCGCGAGGCGCGCCTGTGGAACGACGTCTTCTGCCTCGCACAGGACGCCCTAGGCCTGCCGCGCCGCACCATCAAGGCCACGGTGCTCATCGAAACCATCCTGGCCGTGTTCGAGGCCGACGAAATCCTGCACGAGCTGCGCGACCACTCGGCCGGGCTGAACTGCGGCCGGTGGGATTACATGTTCAGCTTCATCAAGAAGTTCAAGCGGCGCCCCGACTTCGTCATGCCCGACCGCGCCCAGGTCACCATGACGGCCCCGTTCATGCGCGCCTATTGCCGCTACGTCATTCACTGCTGCCACAAGCGCGGCGTGCACGCCATGGGCGGCATGGCGGCCCAGATTCCCATCAAGGACGACCCCGCCGCCAACGAGGCCGCGCTCGCCAAGGTCCGCGCCGACAAGGAGCGCGAGGTCGGCGACGGCCACGACGGCACCTGGGTCGCCCATCCCGGCCTGGTGCCGGTCGCGCGCGGCGTCTTCGACACCCACATGCCCGGCGCGAACCAGCTCGGCCGCGCCAACCCCGACCCGCGCGTCTCGGCCCGCGAGTTGCTCGAAGTGCCGCGCGGCACGATGACCGAGGCCGGTCTGCGGACCAACATCAACGTCGGCACCGCTTATCTCGAAGCCTGGCTGCGCGGCAACGGCTGCGTTCCGCTCTACAACCTCATGGAAGACGCCGCCACGGCGGAAATCTCGCGCACCCAGCTCTGGCAGTGGATTCACCACGCCGCCGGCCGGCTCGACGACGGCCGGAAAGTCACCGTCGAGCTGTTCCGCGACTGCATGGCGCAGGAATTGGAGCGACTTCACGCGCTGGTCGGCCCGGCCGCATTCGCCTCCGGGAAGTTTCCGCTGGCGCGAAAACTGTTCGATTCGATCTCGACCGCCGACGAGCTGGTCGAGTTTCTGACTTTGCCGGCGTACGAGTATCTGGACTAGTCGGCGCGGCGCACGGCCGGGCCCGGGAGGATTCGCGATGTATCACGATACAGCGACCGAAATCGCCAAGCTCGAAAGAGGCTGGGCCGCCGACCCGCGCTGGGCCGGCATCGCAAGACCCTACACCGCCGCCGACGTCGTGAAACTCCGCGGCAGCGTCACCGTTGAACACACCCTGGCGCGAATGGGCGCCGAACGGCTCTGGCGATTGCTGCACGCCGAGCCCTTCGTGCCCGCATTGGGCGCGCTCACCGGCAACCAGGCCGTGCAGATGGTTCAGGCCGGGCTCAAGGCCATCTATCTCTCCGGCTGGCAGGTCGCCGGCGACAACAACCTCGCGGCCCACACCTACCCCGACATGAGCCTCTATCCCTCCAACAGCGCCCCGGCGCTGTGTCGCCGCATCAACAACGCCTTCATGCGCGCTGACCAGGTCGAGCACTGCGCCGGCAAGAGCAACGGCACCTACTGGTATGCCCCGATCGTCGCCGACGCCGAGGCCGGTTTCGGCGGAAACCTCAACGCCTTCGAGCTGATGCGCGAGTTCATCGAGGCCGGCGCCGCCGCCGTTCACTTTGAAGACCAGCTCAGCTCGGCCAAGAAGTGCGGCCACATGGGAGGCAAGGTGCTCGTCCACGCCGGCCACGCGATCGAGAAGCTCATCGCCGCGCGGCTCTCTGCCGACGTCATGGGCGTCCCCACGCTCATCGTCGCCCGCACCGACGCCAACGGCGCCTACCTGCTCACCAGCGACATCGACGACCGCGACGAGCCCTTCCTCACCGGCGAGCGCACCGTCGAAGGCTTTTTCCGTTTCCGCGGCGGACTCGACGCCGCCATCGCCCGCGGCATCGCATTCGCCCCCTACGCCGACCTTGTCTGGTGCGAGACCGCCCACCCCGACCTCGACGAGGCCCGCCGCTTCGCCGAGGCCGTCCTGACGGAATTCCCCCACAAGCTGCTGGCCTACAACTGCTCGCCCAGCTTCAACTGGAAGAAGTATCTCGACGACGCCACCATCGCCCGCTTCCAGCGCGAGCTCGGCGCGATGGGCTACAAGTTCCAGTTCATCACGCTGGCCGGCTTCCACGCCCTCAACCTCTCGATGTTCGAGCTCGCCCGCGGATACGTCAGCGAAGGCATGACCGCCTACACGCGGCTTCAGGCCCGCGAGTTCGACCTCGAGCGCGCCGGCTACAGCGCCACCGCGCACCAGAAGTTTGTCGGAACCGCTTACTTCGACGAAGTGGCCCAGATCATCCTGCACGGCAACATGGAGACGTCGGCTTTGTCCGGCTCGACCGAGGAGGAACAGTTCATCGGCGCCAAGCGCCACTGATCGACAGACCGACACACGACGGCCGCGGGTCGGCCAACTTCGTCGCCGCCGGCGACGAGAGGGGTTTGTTGATCCAATAGCCCGACTCGCGGGCGCGGCCGACTGACTCGTCGATCCGCCCGACTCACTCGTCGGCGCGAAGCTCGACTCACTCCCGCCGCCCGGCGCGATCACGTCGTCGCGCGGCAACTGGCCGTCCGTGTCTTGGACTTACTGGCTCGCCCCGCCACCACATCCGGCCGAGTGCGGGCCTGTGTTCGCCTCCGCGGAATTTCGCCGCGATGATTTCACTTCAGGTTTCAACGCATAGGAACCGTCTACCAACAAGGCAAACCTAGGTTCGACAGCGATCATGACCTAGCCAGCAAGGCCCAGAATTCGTCAATCAGCATCCTCGTCGCATAGACGAACGGCACCCAGTAAACCAAAACCCATAACAGGAGCAAGATCCACCCAATCAACAAGACCAATCGTTGCCTGCGAAATATCAAAGTGAGGATGATCTGGATGGGTGCGTAAAGCATGACGATAACGGCCAAGGCTATGACAGTCGCATCGCGCCCATTGAACTCAACAAAATCGATCGATCTGCAACTCGCCTCGGCCAGGAGGGAGACTAACCACATCGTTACCGCTGGCGAGAGCAACAAGAACCGCCTGGCGCCCCGGTGCGCACCAATACGCTGCCGAGCATGGTCCGACATGTGTATGTCCTTCATGCTCCGGAAGCCTCGCCTCTATTCACCATGAAACAATTCTGGAAAGAGGGCCTCGAATACGGCGGTCCAGCTGCCGCCAGCGAGTTCCGGCTCCAGTATGGCCAACTTGAAAATCGGCGCTGCCTCATATGACACACAGGGTTCATCTGTGCCGAACCAATGGGTCAAGACGGGCATCATACTGCGGTTGAACGAGCTGACACGAGTTATCCCGATGACCTCACCATCCCGATCTGGTGTGCGGCACCCAGTCGCCAGGATGGCACTGAACCAGATCAGGAGCTGGTACCGAGATAGTCGTTCGTAGAACATCAGCCGCCCCGCAGCGATTCGCGCCGAGATGGTACCGCGCCGACTTGCCACATCATTCCAGGCGCTCGATGTGGCACTCCCGCCCCGTCCGCACCTCGAAACTGCCTTCTTGAAAAGTCACATTAACTAACTTGCCATCGATGACCTGCAAGCGAATGAAACCCACGAACCGCGCCCCGTTTGCGAAATAGAGCCTGAACTCTGGCGGAGCATCATCCCGCAACCCCCGCCGGAGCTCTGAGTCGCCGCAGATTTCCGACCGCGACGGAACTACCAAGTCGCCACGAATGATCCCCGCTTTCGCAGACCGAAGGTGAGACTTCAGTGCGTCGCAGAGTTCACCGGCCGTTGCCGGGCGCGGGCTTTCGTGCGTCCGTGCGGGCGCCCCGCACGAGGTCAACGGAACAGCGATGAATAGCACGACTGACATGCGCGCGTTCATGCAGGCTCCGCCAGCAGTCAGCAGGTCGTCATCTGATTGTACCCACCCAGAGCAGCATGACTCCGCAGCCTCGCCCATTTCCCTGCAACATGGCCACAGATGCCGAAGCTCGCGCCGGCCGCCTCGCCGTCCAACACGCACTTCGACAACCTGCGCCCGGCTTCATTCGACTCCACGTCAGCCGGAAGCGCCAGCCGTCCCTTCGCCGTTTCGGGGCGATTCGAACGGGTCGTACAGCAGCTCAATCGCAAACAGCCGTCCCGGGTCGATCTGCACGTGGCGCGTCTCCAGGTCCGTAATCGCCGGCTCGATCGCATGTCTCAGCCGCGCGACAAACGCCGGCCGATCCAGCCCCATGAAGCCGTCCGGCAGACCTTCCCACTCCTCGAGGCACGACACGAACACCTGCCGCACGCCGACCGCCCGCCCGCGCCGCAGCAGCTCCAGCGTCACCGCCGCGCGAATCAGCCCGCGGTAGAACCGCTCGCGCCGCCGATCCTGCACCTGGCTCCAGATCTCCTCCCACGCGTCGTGCGCCTCGAAGAACTCCCCCGCGTTGAACAGCGCCAGGCCGGAATGGAAACCGCGCCGCTCGTCGACCAGCGACAGTCCGTGCCGCGACGCCGCGCTCATGACAGCCGCTCGCCCGACAGATTCAGGAACTCGAGTGCATCGCGCGACAGGTCGAGCAGCGCCACGCTCTTCTTGCGCGCCCGGTGCAGCGCCCCGGGATTGACCACCCGCGTCCGCCCGACGCGCACGTCGGCCCGCACGTGCGTGTGACCGCAGAACACATAGTCGCACTCACCGCCCGACACCACCGCGTCGAACTCCGGCTCGTGACCGTGCAGCAGCGCGATCGACCGGCCCGCCAGCGTCACCCGCACCGGC
The DNA here is from genome assembly GCA_046350375.1 of Phycisphaerae bacterium. Lineage (GTDB taxonomy): Bacteria > Planctomycetota > Phycisphaerae > UBA1845 > UTPLA1 > JAXMAO01. The sequence goes on along the minus strand of JAXMAO010000004.1, from coordinate 297,886 downwards.
GACTGCGGCCACGTCAGCCCGACGCGCTCGACGTAGCGCCGCGTTTCGGCCGTCGGCTGATCGCAGTTGCCCCATACGAACCACGCCGGCCGGCCGACCAGCTCGTCGAGCACCGTCAGCGCGCAGACGTCCCCGCAGTGAAACAGCGCCGTCGCGCCGCGCGCTTCCAGCAGCGCGACGGCCCGGCCCGTCGTCGCCGCGTCGCCGTGGCTGTCAGAGAGAATTCCAACCGTCACGTTCGCGATCGCCCCACTCCGCGCACGCCCGCCAGCGTCGTCAGCTCGGGCGCCAGTTCGGCAAACGTCTCGAACGTCAGCGCCTGAGACCCGTCCGAGAGCGCCTCGTCCGGGTTCGGATGGACCTCGATCATCACCCCGTCCGCCCCGGCCGCCACCGCCGCCCGCGCCACCGCCGGCACCGCCCACGCCAGCCCCACGCCGTGCGATGGATCGGCCACCACCGGCAGATGCGTCAGGCGCCGCGCCAGCGGAATTGCCGACACGTCGAACGTGTTGCGCGTCAGCGTCTCGAACGTGCGAATGCCGCGCTCGCACAGAATCACCTGCCCGTTGCCCCGCGCCAGCACATACTCGGCCGCCGAGAACCACTCCATCAGCGTCGCGCTGTAGCCGCGCTTCAGCAGCACCGGCTGACCCAGCCGCCCGACCGCGTCCAGCAGCGCCGTGTTGTGCATGTTGCGGCTGCCGATCTGCAGCACGTCGGCCACTTCGGCCACCGCCGGCAGCGTCGCCGCGTCGAGCACCTCGGTCACGATCCGCAGGTCGAACTCGCGCCGCACCTCCTCGAGCAGGCGCAGACCCTCGTCGCGCAGCCCCTGGAACGAGTAAGGCGAGGTTCGCGGCTTGAAGGCCCCGCCGCGCACATACCGCACCCCCAGCCCTTCGAGCAGCTCCGCCACGCGCACCATCTGCTCGCGCGACTCGACCGCACACGGCCCGCCGATCAGCGTCAGCCCGCCCGCGCCAATCCGCTCGCCGCGGACCTCGATCGTCGTCCGCCGCCGATCCGCCGAGCTCGCCACCAGCGGGCAGCTCTCCGCCAGCCGGGCCCCATCGGCCCAGCCAAGCTCGGGCGCCCCTTCGTCGCGTACGCCGTGCAACATCCACGCTCCCTCGAGCCGCCGCAGATTATAGAGCCGCCAGGTCTGCCCCGGGCAGCGCCCGCGGCAGCGGCAACCCGGCCAGCTCATAGGCCCGGATCGGCGACTCCGCCATCCGCGTCCGGTGCGACAGGTAGGCCGCGTCGAGCACCGCCAGCGTCGCGAGCTGGTCGGCCGCCCGCCCCGCGTAAACCGCCGGCTTCTCGCGCACCGTCGCCGCGAACGATTCGAGCACCGTCGCCAGCATGCCCGGCTCGTCGGCACGCCGCACGACCAGCGCGTCGCCGTCGCGCTGCCGAACCGACAGCGTCCGCTCGGCCAGCTCCACCTCGCGCTGCGGCGCGCAGAGGCGCAGCCGCTGCTCGGCCCCCAGCGTCGACCAGCCCGCCGCGATCGCCGCCGACGCGCCGCTGTCAAACCGCATGAACAGCGACGCGATCTGCTCCGTGTCGGCCGGGCCCAGCTCGCCCGAGGCCCGCGCCAGGTGCGCCGCGACATCGCCCGGCAGGCCGAGCGTCTGCACGACCAGGTCGACGCACTCGTAGCCCACGTCCAGCAGGGCGCCGCCGCCAGCCCGCCGCAGGTCGCCGCGCCAGTCGAGCCGGCGCTGCAGCTGCCGGAACGCCGACGCGTGCACCACCGACGGCAGGTCGCGCAGCCCCGTCAGCGCGTCCAGCAGCGGTGCGTCGAACCGCCAGCGCGCCGCCACCACCAGCGGAACCTGGGCATCGTAGAAACAGCCGAGCACCCGCACCGCGTCTTCGAAGCTGCGCGCCAGCGGCGTCTCCTTCAGCACCGCCACCCCCGCGTCCACCGCGATCGGCAGGTACTGCTCCGCCACGAACGGCGGCACCGCCATCACCGCCGCGCCCGGCGACTGCTCGACCAGCATCTGGCGATAGTCGTCATACGCCGGCACGCCGCACGCCTCGGCCACCGGCTGCGCGACGTCGAGGCTCTGATCGGCCACCGCGACCAGTTCATAGGCCGAATGGGCGCGGACCGCCGCCAGCCAGCGGCGCCCGGCGTCGCCCAAACCCAGAATGACCACGCGCAGTCGATCCATCCCGCGCCGCTCCTCCGCAATTCGCAGGATAGACGCCGTGCAGAGCGACCGTCAAACCGGTCGCCGGGTTGGCATGCAATCGTTGTTCGGGTGGAGGGTTACAAACCGCTCGCGGCCGGCAGGTCCATCCGTGCGGCGCAAGCGGCGTGCGAGCCGGGCCGAACTGCGCGCTACTCGGGCGCTTCCGGCAGCTCGCCGACCGTGATGTTGTTGTAGTCGAGCAGTGTGCCCTTGGCGCGCTCGACCGCCGAAATGGCCTGGTTGTACTGCGTCAGCGCCTGCAGCAGGTTGCGCCGGTTGCCCGCAAGCTGAACCTGGGCCTGCAAGACGGTATTGAGCTGCTCCGGGCTCTTACGCTCTTCGCGCTCCTGGATGGAGCGCAGATTCTCGCGCGACGATTCCACCGCGGCCGCGTTCGGCAGCACCGACTCATAGCTGGTGTTCAGCGCCCGCAACTGCGTGCGACAGTCGGTGATGACCGCCTCGATCGTCTGCTTCAGCACATAGACCGACTGCGACTCCGCCATCTTCGCCGCCCGAATGCCCGCCCGCTCGGCGCGCTCGGCGAAGTTCCAGAGGAACTCGAGCCCCACGAACCCATCGGCATAGTCCCACCCGGCGACCTGGTCGAACGCCTTGTCGCCGTTGCGACCCAGCCCGTTGGCGGTAATGCGGAAGATGCCGTCGAGCTGCGGCAAAGCCTGGTTTTTCGCAACGCCCAGTTGCAGCCGGGCCAGCTCGATCGAGTACTGCGCTTCCTTGATTTCCGGCCGCTGAAACACCGCCGTTTCGATTTCGTGATAGCGGTCGCGCACGATCGGCACCGCGGTCGGCACGTCGGTGGGAATCAACTCCACGTCGGCCCGCAGCGGCAGCTCCGCATCGTTCAGCAGGTTCAAGAGCGCGTCTTCGGCATCCAGCACCGCGTTCTTCACCTGGATGTACTCGGCCCGCCGCGCTTCGACCGCCGCCTCGCTGTTGGCCCGCAGCGTCTGGTACGCGTCGTAGTCGATGCGCGCAATCACCTGCGACAGCGTCCGTTCGGCCTGCGACAGCAGCTCCGCGGTAATCACCACGTTGCGCCGCGCAAACGCCAGCGTCCAGTAGGCCCGCTCGGTCTCGTTCAGCCGGTCCATCAGCGTCCGGCGGAACCGCTCGACCGCGATCCGCCGCTCGTTCTTGCGAATGTTGATGTTGGCGCGCGTGAAGTCGATCCCGAAGTTTCGCAGGAACGGCTGCCGCAGCTCGGCCGTGAAGATCTCGTTGTACGCCGGGTTGATCGCCGACGACCGCGCCTGGGCCGACAGCTTCTGATAGCTGCGATCGAGCTCAAAACTCAGCGTCGCCGTCGCGCCGGTCGCCAGCAGCTTCCGCACGCCCGTTTGCCACACGGTCGCGTTCGTCCGCCCGAACACCAGCGGGCTGGGCGTCGGCCGATCCTGGACCGTGCCGTTCAGGTTGGTGAAGAACGCCGCGTCGAACGCCGCCTCGGCCTGCACCACCTGGGCCGTGCTGATCGCCGGACCATAGCTCTCGGCGTGTACCGAATAGTTGTTGGCCGTCGCGCGGCGGATCGCCTCCCACAGGCTCAGCCGCACCTTCTTCGGCCGCTCGATCTCGCGCATGTACGACAGCGCCCCGCGCTCGTCGCCGAGCTCGCCGCCGCGGGTGCCGAAATAGACCGCCTCGGCCTCGCGGATCAGCGAATCGCTGAACCGCCCGCGCCCCATTTCGATTCGCTTCCGGTACACCTGCTCGGCCGCCGACGGATCGGGAATCTCGAGCAGGATGATCTCGTCGATTGACGGCTGCGTGGTCGCCTGGGCCCCCGCGATCCGCTGGCTCGAATTATCCAGCGACATCAGCGCCGGCGCGCTGGTGGTTGGGCCGGTGCGTTCGATCGGCTGGACCATCGGCGGGCGAATCTCATTGACGTAGGCGTGCGGCCCGTCGCAACCCGCCCCGAGAATCACCACTAAGACAAGTGGCAACAAAATGTTATGGCGTGTTTCGCGGCGCAAGGTACGGCGTCCCTGTTGGCTCGTCTGCGGGCGTTGCGTCGGTCTGGCCGGTGCGCCTGTCATCCGCCCCCCGGACATAAGCGGGCGGATTGTAGGAAACAGCGCGCGACTGTCAAACCGCCTCCCAGCACTGCTATCGCATCGGCATTTGAACCGCAGCAGCAGCACTGGCGACGCCGATCGCGCAGCAATTGCGCCCCGACCCGGCCTGCCAGCCCTGAGAGCGGCCGCCCGAATGGCTACACCAGCCGCAGCCGCACGATCTCGGCCGGCGCGTTGACCCGCAGCGGGAACCAGTTGCCGACGCCCGAGTTCACGAACAGCGTCGCCGCGCCGCGCCGGTAGAAGCCGCGCAGATAGCGAAACAGGAGCTGCCCCACCCCGCGATCGCTCGCCGATGTCGCCCAGCCGTCGGCCGGCGGAGCGCCCGCCATCAACTGCCCCCCGTGCGTATGACCCGACAGCACCAGCCGGGCGCCGGCCTGCTCGAGCGCGTCGAAGGCGTGCGGGTGATGCGCCAGAACGATCGACGGGCCGTCGCGACGCTCGTCGTGCCCGGCCAGCGCCGCCCGCGCGGCGGCCGCATAGGCGGCTTGCTCCGCCGGCCCGGCCGAGCGCCGCAGCCAATCGACCCCGGCGATCGTCACGCGCTCGCCGCCGATTTCGACCCGCCGCGCCTCGTTGACCAGCAGGTCCAGCCCCGCGGTGCGAATGGCCTGAACGTAGACTGCGCCGTTGTCCATCAGGTCGTGATTGCCGACGCACAGGAACCGCCCGTGCCGCGACTCGAGCTGGCGCAGCGCGGCGATCGACGGCGGCAGCATGTCGTTCGAGAAGTCGATCACGTCGCCGGTGACCACCACGATGTCCCCCGCCAGGCGGTTCGCCTCGTCCACCAGCCGCGGCAGGAACTGCGGCCGATAGAGCCGCCCCACGTGCAGATCGCTGATGTGCGTGATCGAAAGTCCGCGCAGCCGATCGGGCAGCCACGGCGCCGGCAACTCGAACTGTCGCACGATGAAGCGGCCGGCATTGCGGTCGGCCACCATCGAGCCGGCCGTGACGATCGCAATCGGCGCGTGTATCACCGCGCCGCGCAGCCAGGCCCGGCGCGTCAGCGCGTCGACGCGGTCGGGTTCGACCGGCCGGCGAGAAGTGCGCGCGAGCCTTCGCACCCGCCGCGCGGCCGCAACCAGCAGCGCCACCACGACCCCCGCCGCCGCGACCAGCGCCACCAGCATGTGCCAGAACTGGAAGACGCTCGCCAGCGGCATCGGCACGCGAACGAACGCCATGCCGCGCCCGCTGACCAGCATCACCGCCGCCGGCGCAGCCATCAGCAGCGCCCAGCCGGCGAGCGCCGTGCGCCACGCCGTGCTCCACCGCCGCGACGCCGCGCCTGCGCCGCGCCCCGACAGCCAGCCTTCCGCGACGCTCCACCACAGCGCCGTCGCCGCCAGCAGGAAGAGCATCACCAGTCGAAAGCCGATCGGCCGCGAGATGGGAACGTCCGCCAGCCGCGCCAGCCACGGCGACGCCGCCACGCCCACGAGCGTCCCGATCGCGGCGCGCCGCGTCCAGAGGTGCCACCGCCTGCCTGTCGCCTGTCGGTCTTGCATGCTGTCGCCCGCCCGGCGGCCGCGCCGGGCGCTCGGGGAGGATATAGTAGCTTCTGCCGCAACGCCGGCCTGGAACTCATCGTGTCGCACGTCATCGCGGTCGATCCTGCCCAGCCCGACGACGCCACCATCCGCCGCGCCGCTGAACTGATCCGCGCCGGGCAACTGGTCGCCTTTCCCACGGAAACGGTCTACGGCCTGGGCGCCAACGCGCTCGACGCCCGCGCGGTCGCCTCGATCTTCGCCGCCAAGGGCCGCCCGGCGAAGAATCCGCTCATCGTCCATGTCGCCGACGCCGCCGGCGCGCGGTCGCTCGTGCGCGCCTGGCCCCCTGCTGCCGCCCGGCTGGCCGAGCGATTCTGGCCCGGACCGCTCACGCTCGTGCTGCCCAAGCGCTCCGTCGTGCCCGACATCGTCACCGCCGGCCGCGGTACCGTCGCGCTGCGCGTGCCCGCGAGCAACATCGCGCTGGCGCTGCTCCGCGCGGCCAACTGCCCGATTGCCGCGCCCAGCGCGAATCCCTCGGGCCGGCTCTCGCCCACGCGCGCCGAGCACGTGCGGGCGGCGCTCGCCGGGCGCGTCGCGCTGATCCTCGACGGCGGACCGACCCGCGCCGGGATCGAGTCCACCGTCGTCGATCTGTCGCACTCGCCGCCGCAGATCCTGCGGCCCGGGCCGATTCCTCCGTCAGACATTGCCGCCCTGGCCGGCCCGCTCGTCGATCAGCCGATTGCCGGCGCACCCTTCGGCGACGCTTCCGCCGGCCTGCCTGCGCCCGGCATGCTCGACCGTCATTACGCCCCGCGGGCCGCGCTCTATTGCTGCGACCGCGATTTGGAGCGCCGCGCGGCCGCCGCACTCGCCGCCGGAAATCGCGTCGGCGTGCTCGTCATCACCCCGCGCGACCTGTCGCCGTCGCCGGGGCTGATCATCGAGGCGATGCCGCGCGAGCCGGCCGAATACGCCCGTCTGCTCTACGACACGCTCCATCGGCTCGACGCGGCCGGCGTCGACGTCGTGCTGGTCGAATCTCCGCCGACCGGCGACGCGTGGTGGGCGATTCGCGACCGTCTGCAGCGTGCCGCGCACGACGAAGAACGCGATTAGGTATTGAGCTTGAGTGAGGCGAGCCGCGGCTGCGGCCGTATCGCGCTACTTCTTTTTCGCGCCGTCGTCGCCGTCGCCCTCGTTCAGCTCTTCGAGGTAGGCCGAGAAACTGTCGGACTGGGCGCTGTCGAGCACTTCCAGGTCGCCTTCGCCCAGCGCTTCGGCGTCGCCTGAGGCCTGCTGAACCGCCGGCGACAGCTCGTCGAGCATCGGCGACAGCTCGTCCAGGTCGGGCGACATCTCCAGCTCCATGTCTGAAGCCGGGGCGGACGCGGCGGCGGGCGCTGGCGGCGCCTTGACCGGGGCGGGTGCCGGCGGCGCGCTCGGCGCCGTTGCGGGCGCTTCGGGCTTCTGCGGCGCGGTCAGAACGTCGCGCGGCTCGCCATCGATTCGCACGACGAACGTCACCGCGCCCACCCGCAGCCGATCGCCCGGCGACAGCCGCGCCTCCAGCACGCGCTTCCCGTTGACGAAGGTGCCGTTGCTGCTTCCAAGGTCGCGGATTTTCACGCTGCCGTTCACCGAGTTCAGCTCGCAGTGCTTGCGCGAGATTTCCATCAGCGGCACGCGCAGGGTGCACTGCTCGGCACGGCCGATAATGGTCACGCCCGGCGCAAGCGAGAACTCGCGCTGAACGCCATCCGGCCGAACCAGCACCAGCGCCGTTTTCATCCCCGATGCGCCCTCGCGTGGGTGCAGCGTCGCTCCCCGGCCCCCCAAACGGATCGGGTTCGATCGCGAGCCAGAGACTGCATCTAGAGCGTATCTACCGGTGCGCCACGGTTCAAGGAAATTCCCCCGGCCCGCCGCGGCCGGTCACGTACGGCCGATAGAATCCACCGCATGCCTGCCGCCGTACTGCCTCCGCCTGCCGCGCCCGTGGGCTGGTATGTTCACCTGCCATTCTGCACCACCAAGTGCGGCTACTGCGACTTTTACTCGCTGCCGACCCAGCCCGAACGAATACCGGACCTCGTTCGCGCGCTGCTCGCCGAGCTCGAACTCCGCAACCCGCGCCGCCCCGTGCAGACGCTCTTCGTCGGCGGCGGCACGCCCACCGTGCTGCCGGCCGAGCCGCTGCAAACCCTGCTGCGGGCGCTCTTCGCGCGGATCGATCCGGCCGACCGCGCCGCGCTCGAATTCACCTGCGAGGCCAACCCCTCCAGCGCCGACGAGCTCAAGCTCGACCTGCTCCGCGACGCCGGCGTCAACCGCGTTTCGTTCGGCGCCCAGTCGTTCGACGAGAACGACCTGCGCGTCCTCGAACGGCTGCACGACCCGCGCCACATCGCCGAGGCGGTCGCGCTCGCGCGCCGCGCCGGGTTCGACAACGTCAGCCTCGATCTCATCTTCGGCGTGCCCGGCCAGACCCTCGAGCGCTGGCTGCGCACGCTCGCCCGCGCCGTTGAGCTTCAGCCCGATCACCTCGCCTGCTATGGCCTGATGTACGAAGAGGGCACCGCGCTCACGCGCCAGCGCCGCCTCGGCGCCGTGGCGCCCATCGACGAGGAACTCGAGGCCGACATGTTCCTCGCCACCCGCGAGACGCTCACCGCTGCCGGCTATCAGCAATACGAAATCAGCAACTACGCCCGGCCCGGGCGCGAGTGCCGCCACAATCTCATCTACTGGAACAACGACGAGTACCTCGGCGTTGGTCCGTCGGCCGTCAGCTATCTTGCCGGCGTCCGCACCAAGAACCGGCCGGACGTCCGCACCTACATCGCCGCGTGGACGGCGAATCCACCGGACGGCGAGGCGCTGGTCATCGAGCGCGAATCGCTCGCGCCGCGGGCGCGGGCCGGCGAGACGGCCGTGCAGATGCTGCGAATGACCTGCGGCATCGACCGGGCCGGGTTCCGGGCGCGCTGCGGGCAGGACCCCGAGGAACGCTTCGCCGATGCGATCGCCACGCACCGCGCCGCCGGGCTGCTCGAGGTCGACGCCGCCGGCGTCCGCCTTACTTCGCGCGGGCAGTTGCTGGCGAACCGGGTGATGGTGGATTTTCTGTGACGGCCGAGTCTGCATGGCTCCTTGCAATGAGCGTGAACGGCAGCTCCCAAACCCGTGTGCAATCGAGGCCCACTAGGATATGATCGCGATGGACTGATCCGCCGCCCGTGCGGACAGTTCGCCTGGTCGCGACCCAACGGACTTGACGATGCCCCGCCACTTCATCACGAGGCTTTCATTGGGGCAATTCAAGAGCATCGAGCGCTGCGAGATCGACCTGGCGCCCGTGACCATTCTCGTCGGCCGAAACGGCGTCGGGAAAAGCAATCTGGTCGATTCGCTCAGATTCATCACCGACGCGCTGCGCGCGACGCTCGAATACGCCATTCGTGACCGCGGTGGAATCAACCAGGTCCGGCGAAAGTCGTTGGGCGGCCGACCCACCAATCCCGGCATTGGGGTGGCAATGACGCTGCCGGATGGGCGCACGGGAGATTACGGCTTCCGAATCGCCGCCGCGGCCGGCGGCGCATTTTCGGTCAGTCGTGAAGCCTGTCGCATCTGGAACCCGGCTGGGTCACTGGTGCATGAGTTCGAGACCAAGGAGGGACAGATTATCAAATGGTCCCCAAAATCCGAAAAGCCCGCGACCGTTAATGACCGCTTGCTCCTCGTTGCGGCGTCAGGTCTCGCGGAATTTCGCCCAGTGTACGACGGCCTCACCCACATGGCATTTCACAATCTGAACCCCGAGAATATGAAATACCCTCAGCGCCCCGCGCCTGGCGACTTGCTCGCCAATGATGGTCGAAACATCGCGAGCGTTGTGAAACGATTGGAATCGGCGTCGCCGAACCGACTAGCGCGCGTCACAGAGTTCTTGAAAGCAATGGGCGTTCCAATATCACGAGTTTCGCACAAACAGGCCGGTGCGCTTGAAACCATAGAAGTGGCACAAGTCTACGAAGTTCCTACGGGCGACCGGAATGCCTTGTTCGATGCGATCGCGCTCTCTGATGGAACGATTCGCGCATTGGGACTTCTGATCTCTCTGATCTCGTCACAGGCCTCGAACGGTACCGGGACCGCCCTCGTCGGTATCGAAGAACCCGAGACAGCTCTTCACCCGGCCGCGACTGCCGCCCTGATGGACGGGCTGCTCGAAGGCGCGGAGGAGACTCAACTTCTCATCACGTGCCACAGCCCTGACCTGCTCGACCACTCAGACATTGCCCCCGAGATGATCCGGCCGGTTCTGCTCGACAACGGCCGAACTGTCGTCGGGCGGCTCAGTGAGAGGAAGGTCGAGCTGCTCCAAAAGCACCTTTCCACGGCGGGAGAGTTGTTGCGGCTCGATCAACTGGAGCCCGATCCGGATGACCTCAAGCGTCAGGCCGAAGCCACGGGAACGCTCTGGGAAGGACCACCGTGAATGACATCGCGCCCATTGTCGAAGGGCACGGAGATGTGGACGCCGTACCGGCACTCCTGCGGAAAATCGTGCCATCGCTACGGGTGGCCAATGCGATTCGCTTTCCGAGAAGCCGCCTCGCGAATCTAGCGGACTCGAGCACGCTGCAACGTGCGATTGCCATCGCCGCCACCAACCTCAGGCCCCACGGCATGATCCTTCTCGTGATCGACGCGGACGAGGACTGTGCCGCGACGCTTGGGCCGGCACTCGAAGCACGCATGTTGTCGCTTGAATCCTGCCAACTGAATCGGGTTGTGCTGCCAGTTCGGGAATTCGAAGCGTGGATCGTCGGCGGCGTCCCGGCCTTTGACCTCAACAACCCGGACAAATGCGGAGACCTCAAGGGGCGCATCAAGCGACTCTACGGCAAATACAGGGAAACTGCCGACCAAGCCCGGTTGACCCGACTCATCGACGTTCCGCGATTGCGGACAAACTCGAGGTCTTTTCGAAGGCTCTGCGCCGTGATTGAGCAGTTTCAGGCGGACCGCTGCCAAGAGCCCCCCACGGAACGGCTAGGGTAGAAAGGCGTGACGATTGGGAGTCGCGGCTGCCGGACGTAGCGCGATCACGCCCTACGCCAGCATCGCATCCGCCCGGCCGGTCGCCAGCACTTCCTCGCTGGGCACCATGGTGATCACGTCCCACGGGCAGACCTGCGCGCACAGCTTGCACCCGATGCAGCGCTTCAGGTCGATCGTGCACACCCCCATCGCATAGCCGGGATGATGCGGATCGTAGACCTTGTCGATGCAGTCGACCGGGCAGACCGTCACGCAGGCGTCGCAGCCGGTGCACAGGTCTTCATCGAGAATTGCCAGTTGCTTGGGGAGTTTCTTCGCCATTGCGCGGTCCGAGGTTTCGCCCGCCGGCGCACACCGGCCGACGCTCCGCGACATGGTAGGCCATCAGCAGGCTAAGGCAAGGGTCGGCCGACCGGTCCCCGCGCCGGCGAGGCTGCACGCCGCCGCGCCGCCGCCAGCCGCAAGGATCCGCTGCCGGACATCCGCGAGCCCACGGGAACGCCATTGTCGCCCGCCGGCTCGTTGGCGGCATGTTCGCCGTTGGTCCGCCCCTCTTCCGGGGCGACCGGGAAGAGCCGCACCGGCAGCGGCGCGTTCTGCAGAATCTGGTCGGTCGGAATCAGGAAGGCCCCCTTGGCGTCCATCTGGCGCATCGCCAGCTCGGCCTCGGGCGCGTTCCAGTGACCGCACGCATCGGAGACGACCACCACGTTCCGGCGGCGCGTCAGCAGCCCCAGAACCGTCGCCTTGACGCAATACTCGGTCAGCACGCCGAAGATGATCACGTGCGACTCGGGCATCTCGGTCAGCAGCCGGTCGGCCTTTGGATTCGACAAGAGGTCGCGCGAGCGCTTCGCGAAGACGACCTGCCGATAGCGACCCAGCAGGTCGTGCGGCAGGTCAAGTGTGTTGTCGCCATCGAGCAGGATGCGCCGCGGGAGCAGCGTGAACGGCAGCTTCTTCTGGCCGGGCGTGCGATCAACGCAATGCCGCGGCATGCCGTTCACCGGCTCATCGGGGCGGTGCGCGTTCAGGCTGGAGATCACGGGGACCCCGCACGAACGTGCCCACTCGAACAGCTTGCGAATGTTGGAAATCAGTCCTGCTCGGTTGACGACCGGCGCTGCGCCCGAAGGCAGCAGGTAGTCGCACTGCGTGTTCAGATCGAGCAGAACCCGATCGAAGCCCTTGCGACGCGCTGCGGTGCTCATTCCCGCCTCCGCTGCCGACGACCGCATTGACACGATCGAGACGGCAACTTTCTCCGGTCGGGGACAGGCAGGATCGTGGGCGCTTCAGAACGCGCCCCGGATGGGAAGTCGGACCGCTGCTTTCCCCAACCTGCCTAATGCTACCCACCGCTTTTTCACAATGCGAGGCAGATCTCTGAGAATTCAGCCTATCTTTACGCCCCGTAATAGCCCCGAACCGAAATTCTGGAGAGCGTCAGAATCGCTACAACCGGCACAACCGGCCGGCCCAACGGCTCGCACGGTGATCTCGCCTTGACAGCCCGCCCGTGCCGCCGGTCAACTGGTAGCCCCCGATATGAAAGGAAGTTAGTCCCGTGGCCCCATCCGTACTGCGCCGCCGATCGCTCGCCGCCGCCCTGCTCGTCACGCTGCCCGGGCTGCTGGCCGCCTGCAACCAGGTCGATTGGGAATCCGAGTCGCGCTGGTGGAAAAAGCCGACCCGGCAGGTCCACCCGACCGGCAGCCGCCCGCCGCAGCAGTCGTCGCAGATGGCACAACAGTCGCCGCCGAGCCAACCGCCGCCGCCCGACACGCGCCAGGCCGCCGCGCCGCGGCCCGCGCCCGCGCCGGTTCGTTCGGCTCCCGCGCCGCGCCCGGCGCCCGCCGGCAACTCCGAGAGCGTCACGCCGGTCGAGGAATCGCTCTCGGTCAGCCGCGCGCCGACTCCGCCCGCTCGCGAGCCGCAGCGCGCCCCCGCCCCGGCGCCGATTGCCCGTCGTCCCGCGGAGACTTCCGCCAGCCCGCGCCCCGTCGCTCCGCCCAGCATCCCGCCGCCGGCCCCGCCCGCCCCGCGCGGAAACGACGAATTCTACCAGGTTTATCTGCTGAGCGGCGCCGCCGTCGCGCGGCCGACCGCCACGTCGTCGGCCGTCCGCCTCGACCACCTGCCGCCCAAGGCCGCCGTCCGACTGCTGACGGCGCTCTACGAGCCGATCGGCACCGGCGGCGCCGACAACCAGCAGTACCTCATCTATCAAGATGTCGACGAGTGGCGCAGCGCCGGCACGATCGCCCAGTCGCTCGACGGGCTGGTGGCCGACAACTCCGCCCTGGGCCGCGGCGCGAGCCTCTTCGCCGAGGCGGTTCAGGCCGAGCTGGCGCCGCCGCCCGAGAAGCTCAAGGCCGCGCTGACCGCGCTGACCGACGCTTCCGCCGACAGCTCCGCCAGCGCCCAGCGTCGCTGGATGGGCGCGATGTTGGCCGGCCATGTCGCGACCGACGAGCTGTACGACTATGCGGCGGCGCGGCAGCAGTTCGACCAGGCCGCGGCCAGCGCCGCGCCCGGGTCGATCGAGCAGCTCTCGGCCTGGTCCGGAAAGGCGCAGACCTTCCGGCTCGAGGGCAACAAGGCCGCCGAGAGCGAGATCTATTCAATGCTGGTGAGCCGATTTGCCGGCCATCCGCGCGCCCAGGCAATGCAGCGGGCGGCGGCGGCGACGCGCGGGCAGGCGCGTTAGAACGGGCGGAGGAATCGAATCAGCCCAGGCCGGCGCGGCCTTTACGCGCCCGGCTGAACCGGACGCGCGAGCCGAGCCCCTCGAGCTGGCGCAGGTAGTCATTCAGCTCGTTCTCGCTGAAGCCAGCCAGGAATTCCTCGCGGGCGGTCGTGTTGAGGCGACGGATGCGGTCGATCAGTTCGCGCTTCGACATGGTTGGTTCCGCTGACGGCGCTCGGCGAGATCCGCCAGCGACGCGCGGCGTGCTGGCGATAGATCATCGGTCCGCCGCGCGGGGGAACTTGAACCGCCCGTGCGCCGTGCTGTCCCGCGCGGCCCGCGCCTGCTACAGTGCCGAGGTCCAGCGTCCAGACGCGTGAGCGCATGCACCACACCCGACACGCCACCAAGGAGGCCGCAAGGCACCAGTTCGAACGCTGGGCCCCCAGCTACGATCGCTCCATCCTGCAGCGCGTCGTCTTCCAGCCCTCTTATCGGGCGTTTCTCACCGAGGTCGTCCGCTGGCGCCTCGCAGACCCCGCGCCCTTCGACGCCCTCGACGTCGGCTGCGGCACCGGCACCTGGTGCGGCATGCTCGCCAACGCGGCGCTGCCCGCGCGGCGCGTCGTCGGGCTCGACTACTCCCACACCATGTGCCGCCATGCCGCCGAGAAGACCCGCCGCGGCGAAGGCCAGCCGCTGCCGTTCATTCACGGCGACGCCGAGCACCTGCCCTTTACCGACCACAGCTTCGATCTGCTGACCTGCAGCAACTCGTTCCACCACTACCCCCACCAGGCCGCCGTCGTGCGCGAGTTCCACCGCGTCTTGCGGCCCGGCGGGCGGCTGATGATCATAGACGGCTTCCGGGACAACCTGATCGGCTGGATTGCGTTCGACGTGTTCGTGACCCGCGCCGAGGGTCGCGTCTATCACGCCCCCGCCTCGGTCATGCGGCAGTACTTCCGCGAGGCCGGGTTTCGAACCATCAGCCAGCGCAAGTTCGGCGTGCTGGTTCCCTTGTTCGTGACGGTCGGCGCGGTCTGACAGGCCGGCACGACCTGGCCTGGTCGCAGGTGCAGCATGAACGATCCCCAGGTCGCCGCCGCGCAGCGCAGCGCCCATTCGGCCGACGACCGCATCGCCGACCTGCTGGCCGTGCTCGAGGTCTCGCGCCGACTGGGCGCCACCACCGAGCTCCAGCCGCTGCTCGAAGACATCGAGCGGGCGGCGCTGCGCGTGCTCGACTGCGAACGCGCCACCGTCTTCCTGTTCGACCGCGCCGCCGACCAGCTCGTCAGCCGCGTCGCCACCGGCGTCGAGCAGCTCCGCCTGCCCGCGTCGCGCGGCATCGCCGGCGAGGTCGTCCGCACCGGCGCGGTCATCAATGTCGCCGACGCCTACGCCGACGCCCGCTTCAACCCCGAGGTCGACCGGCGCACCGGCTTCCGCACCCGCAACATCCTCGCCTTTCCGCTGGTCGGCTACGACAACTCGTTCATCGGCGTGCTTCAGGTGCTCAACAAGCGCGGCGGCGCCTTTGACGCGTGGGACGAGCAGCTCGTCCACACCTTCGGCGCCCAGGCCGGAGTCGCCGTGCAGCGGCAGCTCCTCATGGAGCAGTTCGCCGAAAAGCAGCGCCTCGTGCAGAATCTCGAAATCGCCCGCTCCATCCAGCAGGCCCTCATCCCGCGCGACATGCCCAGCGTGCCGGGTTTTGAAATCGCCGGCCTTTTTCAGCCCGCCGACGAAACCGGCGGCGACAATTACGACCTGTTCACCCCGCCCGACAGCGACCGGCTCGTCATCTCCATCGCCGACGCCACCGGCCACGGCATCGGCCCGGCGCTGGTCGTCTCCGAGTGGCGCGCCCTGCTGCGCGCCGCCGTCTCGCTCACCAGCGATCTGCCGCGCACCCTCGGACTCATCAACGCCCTGCTCTGCAACGACCTGCCCGACAACCGCTTCGTCACCGCCGTCCTGGCCGTGCTCGACCCGGCGCAGCGCCGCATGGTCTATTGCTCGGCCGGGCACGGCCCGATGCTCATCTTCCGCGCCGCCACCGGCGACGTCGTCGAGCAGCCCGCCAACACCGTGCCGCTGGGCATCCTGCCGATCGTCACCTTCGACGACGTCTCCGAGCTCCAGTTCGAGCCCGGCGACATGTTCCTGCTCTTCACCGACGGCTTCTTCGAGTGGACCAACGCCGCCAACGAGCAGTTCGGCTCGGCGCGCGTCGCCGAACTGGTCCGCACCCACCGCAGCCGCCCGGCCGCCGAGATCCTCCAGCAGATCCGCGACGACCTGGAACGGTTCGCTGCCGGCACGCCCCAGAAGGACGACCTCACCGGCGTGATCGTCAAGCGCGTCTGACCGCCTCGCCGCTCAGCCCACCCGAACCACCACCACCGTCAGGTCGTCCGACTGCGCCGCCAGTCCGGCGAAGCGCCGCACGTCCCACAAAATCTGCTGCGCCAGGTGCGGCGCGGCCAGCCCGGCGTGCGCGCGAATCGAATCGTGCAGCCGCCCGCGGCCGAACTGCTGCCCCTCATAGTCCAGCGCCTCGATCACGCCGTCGGTGACGAAGGTCAGCACGTCGCCCGGCCGCAGTTCCTGCACGCCGCGCTCGTAGTGCTCGTCCGCGTCGATCCCCAGCGCCAGCCCGCCCGCGTCGAGCAGCGCGATCTCGCCCGCCCGCAGCAGCCGCACCGGCTCGTGCCCGGCGTTGCAGTAGGTGAACCGCATGCCCGCGGTGTCGAGCACGCCGTAGAACGCCGTCACGAACGCGTTCATCTGCCGGTCGCGGCACAACTGGCGGTTCGTCTCGACCATGATGTCGTCGATGTCGTGAATCGAGCGGGCGTGCGCCCGCAGCGCCGCCCGCACCGACGCCATCATCAGGCTGGCCGGCACCCCCTTGCCCACCACGTCGGCGATCGCCACGCCCAGGTGGCCGCCCGTGAACTCGATGAAGTCGTAGAAGTCGCCCCCCAGCTCGGCGCTGGGCTCATAGACGCAGCCGATCTCCAGCCGTGCCATCCGCGGCACGTCCGCCGGGATCATCCGCCGCTGCACCTCGCCTGCCAGCTTCACCTGGCGCTCGAGCGCCTCGGCCTCGCGCGCCGCGCGGCGCATCCGCGCGTGAATGATCGCCGCCGCCACCTGCCCGGCCACCGCCCGCAGCAGCGCCGCCTCGAGCGGCGAGAACTGCCGCTGCTCGCCGCTGTAGATTCGCATTACGCCGATGTGCTTGCCGCGATAGGACAGCGCCGCGACCAGCGCCGACGCGATTCCCTCGCGCCGCGCCTCGTCCTTGTAGATCGTCCGCGGATCGCTCGGCATGTCGGCCAGATAGACCAGCCGGCCTTGCAGCGCCTCCTGGTCGATCGGGCTGTCCGACGCGTGCAGCGGCCCCTTGTTCAGATACTCGTCCGACAGGTTGTGCACCGCGGCGATCTTCAGCTCGCCGGTCTCCTCGTCGAGCAGGCGGATCGACAGCGCCCGCACCTTCAGCACGTCGGCCACAAGCTGGGCCGCGACGTTGAGCACCTCCTTCAGCTCGCGCTCGCCCGCCAGCAGTGTCGACACGCCGTAGACGGTGCTCAGTTCCTCCACCCGCCGCCGCAGCTCAAACTCCTGCCAGCAGAGTCGCGCCAGCGCGTTCGCCAGCAGTTGCGAAAACCGCACCGCCGCGTTCGACTCGCGATCGCTCCAGCGCTGCAACCCCCAGGCCGCCCGCCGCAGCGGCTCGAACTCCAGCCCGTGCAGCCGCGACAGCTCGCGCAGCTGGTCGTCAGTCAGCGGTCGCCGCGGCCGGTCCCCCACCACCAGCGCGCCGAGCTGCTGCCCGTTGACCGTCAGCGGCGCGGCATACTGCGTCAGGTGCGCGTGACACTCCACCCGGCACGGCGCGCCGGCCGCCAGCGCCGCCGACACCGCCTGCGCGTGGCTGCAGCGGCAGGCCTCGGCCGAGCTGCCCCCCGCCAGCATCCGCTGGCAGAATTCGCTTTCGCCGGCCGGCGGCGTGAGCGCCGCCCCCGCGGCGTCGCGAATCGAGATCGCCACGCCCGTCAGCCCGGCAAACGTCTTCTGCAACTCGTGCAGCGTCGCCAGTTCGATGAACTCGGTCAGCGCGATGCCGCCCGTCGATTCGCCCATGACCAGAGGGTAGTTGCCGGCGTCCGTCCGGTCGAGCCGCGGGCCGGGCGGCGCGGTTACAATTGTCCCATGTCCAGCCCGCTGCCGGTCGCGGCCAGTCTGCGGCGCTACGCGCGCTACACCGTCGCGCCGCGCCCGCGCGAGGTCGTTCTGCTCCGCGGCCTGCCCTGCGTCTGGTCGCGCTGCACCTTCTGCGACTACATCGCCGACAACACCGCCGACACCGGCGAGATCCGCCGCGTCGCCGACGCCGAGCTGGCCCGCGTCACCGGCGAATTCGGCCGGTTGCAGGTCATCAACTCCGGCAGCATTCAGGAGCTGCCCGCCGACGTCCGGGCCGACATCCGCCGCCTCATTGCAAAGCGCGCCATTCGCGAATTCTACACCGAGAGCTACTGGGCCTATCGCCGCGACTTCGACGCCATGCGCCGCTATTTCGCCGTCGAACACGCCGACGGACCGCCCACGCGCGTCCACCTGTTCCTGGGCGTCGAGACCTTCGACGACCGGCTCCGCAACGGCGTGCTCAACAAGGCCATGCGCTGGGATTCGGTCGACGAGGTCGCCGCCGCCACCGATTCCATCAACCTGCTGGTCGGCTTCCGCGGGCAGACGCGCGACTCGGTCCGCCGCGACATCGACCTGCTGCTCGAAAAGTTCCACTTCGGAATCGTCAACCTGTTCACCAGCAACTCGCGCTCGGCGCAGCTCATGGACGACGAGATCCGGCAGTGGTTCTGCGAGGAATTCGCGTGGCTCCGCGATCATCCGCGCGTCGACCTGCTGCGGCACAGCTCCGACTTCGGCGTCGGATAATGCCGCCCGCGGCCGGTCCCGCGGCGCTTGTCGCCGCCGGCCGAACCGCTTACATTCGCCCCATTCTGGAAGGGGTTTGCCGCCGCCCATGCAAGTCACGCTTGCCGAGCTGGCCCGCTTTCTGGCCGACAACCGACTGCCGGTCACCGTCGACGGCGACCCGCAGCGCGCCGTCAGCGCCGTCGCCACGCTGGAAGACGCCGGCCCGGCCGATCTCAGCTTCCTCGCCAAGCCGCGCTACGAGCGCCTGCTGGCCACCACTGCGGCCGGCGCCGTGGTCGTCAGCCAGTCTCAGCCGCTGCCGCCCGGACGCGACGCCCTCCGCGCCGCCGACCCCTACGCCGCCATCACCGCCTGCATCATCCGCATCCATGGCCACCGCAAGCACCCCGGACAGGGCGTTCACCCCGCCGCCCAGATCGACCCCTCGGCCACACTCGGCCCGGGCGCCAACGTCCACGCCGGCGTCACCATTCGCGCCGGGGTGACGATCGGCCGCAACGTCGTGCTCTATCCCGGCGTCCACCTGGGCGAAGGCTGCCGACTGGGCGACGACTGCGTCCTGTTCCCAAACGTCGTCGTCTATGACGGCTGCGTGCTTCGCGACCGCGTGACCATTCACGCCGGCAGCGTCATCGGCGAGGACGGCCTCGGCTACGCCCCGCTCGGCAAGAAGTGGCTCAAGATTCCGCAGGTCGGCACGGTCGAGATCGGCAGCGACGTCGAAATCGGCGCCTGCTGCACCATCGACCGCGCCACGCTCGGCCGCACCGTCATCGGCGGCGGTACCAAGCTCTCAAACCTCATTGCCATCGGCCACGGCACCCGCGTCGGAACCGACTGCCTGCTGGTCGCGCAGGTCGGCCTGGCGGGCTCCGTCACCGTCGGCAGCCACGTCACCATGGCCGGCAAAGTGGGCGTCGCCGGCCATCTCACGATCGGCGACAACGTCCGCATCGGCGCCATGGCCGGCGTGATGCGCGACGTCGAGCCCGGCGTCGAAATCCTCGGTTCGCCCGGCCTGCCGATCAAGGACGCGCGGCGCGTCTTCGCCGCCACCCACCGCCTGCCCGAGATGCGCGCCGAGCTCCGCGCCCTGCGGGCCGAGGTGGCCGAGCTGCGGGCGGCGCTCGATGCCGCGCTCGCCGCCGGCCGCCAGCCGCCACGCTGAAACGACTTCCACCGCATCCACACGCCCCGGCGAACCGCCTGAAAACAAGCACGCCCCCCGACCCCCTGTGCGGGCGGTCGGGAGGCGTGCGTTGCATGCACTCAGACGAGCGGCCTGCCCGCCGGAGACGCTACTGCGTCAGCCCGGCGAACGAGAAGCCGTTCGCACCCTGCACGGCCGCCTCGTTGCCGGCCACGCCGTCCAGGACGTTGTTCACGCCGCAGCCATTGGCGCCACCAACCGTGTAACCCTTGGTGGGGTTGGTGTCGTTGGTTGCGGCCCCGGTGATCGACAGGCAGCCGGCCAGCCGCTCGCGCGGATTCTCGTGGGCCAGCTTCACCTGGTTGCCAACCTGCACGGCCGTGATCTTGCCGAAGCAGGTGCCGGCCGGCGCGTTCACCGCGGTCACGATCTTGCCCGCCAGCGTGGCCGCCGTGTCGCCGACCACCACCGAGACGCTGACCGAGCAGACGTCGATTCCGAAGATGCCCGGCGGGCAGTCGAGCTGCACGCCGCACGCCTCGGGCGTCTCCGGCGGCATGGCCGTCGGATCGGCCGCCTCGAAGAACGACAGGTTGAGCGTCCCGCCGATGGTCGTGCCTGCCTTGGCGATCGTAATGGTCGTCACGTTGCACGCCAGGTCGGTGTGCAACAGCAGGTCGAGGAAGCTCAGCAGGTCGTCGTTGGCGATGTCGAGGTTGCCGTTGATGTCGGCACACGGGCTGTAGATGAACGGCGCCGTCGTGCCCTGCACATACGCCTTCACGAACATGTTGATGTCCGCGCCGTTGTACTTCCCGTCGCCGTTCATGTCGCCGCGACAGGTCGAGCAGGTCAGCTCGCACTCATCCGGCACGCCATTGGCCGGTGAGTTGTCGGTCAGCCGCCCGGCCAGAATGTCGCAGTTGTCCAGGATGCCGTTGTGGTTGCAGTCGCCAGCCGTGTAGGTGTTGGTGCTGGCCACGAACGGCGAACCGGTGTCGCTGTCGTCCACCGGCGGATTCGGCGACTCGTCGGCATCCGGCGTGGCGATGGCGCCGTCGCACCCGGCGTCCGACACGGCCCAGTTGATGCCGCTGTCGTTGAACACCGCCCACGGCGTGGCCGGCGGCCGCACCGCTTCGCGCAGGAACACGCTGGGCCCGCCCGCCGAGGGCGAATTCGGCCAGCCGTTGACGTTGTCGTCATAACTCACCTGGTCGAACAGCCCGTTGGTCGCATCGAAGATGCGGATCGTCGGCGACGGGCCGCCGTCCGGCTGGACCAGGCCGTTCCACAAAGCCGGCTGCACGAAGAAGACCCGCGCCTGCTGGGCCGGCGAGAGCCCCCACTCGTTGGCGAACAGGGCGCTGACGTTCTGGTTCGCCAGGATCCAGCGTTCGCCCGCCGCCAGCAGCACCGACGCGTTGCCGGTGCCCACCGCGGCGATGGTGGTCGTGCGGCCCGCACGAATGGAGTCAATGGCGACAGCCGCGCCGCTGGTGTTCGTCAGCTCGACCCACTCCCAGTCGGTGTCCGGCTGGTTGCTCGGGTTGAACATGATCTCGGTGATGATCACCGACGTATCCTGCACCGCGATGCGATCGCGGGCCGGACCACCATCCAGTGCGGTGTCGTTCGCCACGAACTCGAACGCCATCGCGCCGGTCAGGCCGGCGGTCGGCGTGTAAATCACCTGGTTGCCCGGCTGCCCGCCGCCGGTGTTCGCCAGCGTGTAGGGCACCGCGGCAATCACGGTCGGCACGCCCGGCCCGCCGCCGTTCGGGTCGGTCAGCGTTCCGGCCGCGGCAAACGGCGAGAAATCGCGCACCGGCAACTGCGTGATCTTGAACCGGATGATGCCGGCCGGCAGGCCGTCGTCGTCCGCATTCAGCGTGATCGTCAGCGCCGTGTCCTTGACCATCGACAGCAGTTCGGCCTTGGGCGTTGGCCGAGTCTGCCCGCCGGACACGCCCGCCAGGAAGCCCGGCGAGCCGATGTCGTTGCCGTTGAAGATCGCCGTCACGGTGTTGCCATAGGCCCCGTTCCCGTCGGCCGGGTTCGAGTCCTTCCACTTCGTCCCGTCGTCATTGGCGGCGGCGGTGTAGTTCGTCGCGGGCGGCAGCAGGTAGATGCTCCACCGATCCGACGACGCACTGACCGGCCACGGCGTGGCGTTGGTGTAGTTGGCCACGTCCTGCACCTTGCCGCTGCCGTCGATGATCTGCACCTGCTCGCCAACCGCCGGCGGCTGGTTCGCCAGGCCGCTGCCCAGGGTTCCGCCCGAGTTGTCGGCCGGATCGACGTAGCAGCTCCCGCTGAAGGTGCCGTTGACGCGCGGCTGGATGATCTGCGGGATCGTGCCCCACGCCGCGGTGAAGTCCGCCGGCAGCAGGTCGCGATTCGTCTCGGTGCAGTCGCCGGGCTGAGTGGTCGTGCAGACCGTGCAGCCGGTGAGTTGTCCGCCGGGGATGACCACCGCGAGGCCGTGGGCCGGGATGTTGGTCGGCGTCGGGAAGACGCCGGTCTGACCCGAGCGGTCGGCCATCCGCCAGCCGCTGGCGTCGATGGCCGAGGCGGTGGTGTTGTAGACTTCGAGCCACTCGACGCGGCGCTCGCTGCCGGCCGGATCGGGGGCCGACTGCGGGTTGTACATGATCTCGGTGATGACCACGTCGCCGCATTGGACCTTCAGGACGTTGGTCGCGGTCGCCGACGCCAGCGCCGTGTCGTTCACGTGGAAGTTGAACGAGTCGTTGCCGCAGGTGCCGTTGTTGATATAGCGCACCAGGTTCTGCTGACCCGGAATGGTGTACGGCACGGTCGTGATCTGCACGTTGCCGTTGTTCACGTCGCGCAGCTGCCCGTTGGCCGGCAGCGTGTCGACAATGTAGTTCAGCGTCGCCGACGGCAGACCGTCGTCGAAGCCCGAAAGCGTGATGTCGATCGAGGCGTTCTTGCTGGTGAACACCGTCTGCCCCACGGCCGACGGCGCCTGGTTGCCCACGGTCACGCCCTGGATCTCGCCTGGCGAGCCGATGTCGTTGCCGGTGAACGGCGTCACGGTGTTGTTGTTCGAGTGGGCCCGGTTGACGCCCAGCGCCGACCGCTGCCAGTTCGCCCCGAGGTCGTTGTCGGTCGCCGTCAGCTTGTCCGGCTTCAGTTCGATCGACGGCCCGTCCGGACTGTCGCTCGGCCACGGGCTGCTGTCGGCGAAATTCACCTTGTCAATGATCAGATCGTCGTTGAAACCCGCCGCGCCGGCCGGCGCCACCAGCAGCAGCACCTCGTTGTCCGGCGGGTTCGCGCCCACGAGCACGCAGAAGGCCTGCCCCCACGGGCACGGGGTCGTCGGGTCGAACGGCGTGTTCACCAGGTCGTTCGCGTCGTTGCCGTCGTTGGTCGGACTGTTCGACAGCCCGCTGCCCACGATGCCGCCCTCGGCCCCGTTCGCCGGCCGCGCGCCGCTCAGGTCGTTGGTTGCGCTGGGCTGAATCAGCGACGCCTCCGCGACGTTCCACGCAGAGGCGAACGTCGTCTTCGTCAGCGGACCCGACAGCACGCTGCCGGTCGGAATGACGACGCGGATGCCGGCCGGCGGAATCGTCGTGCCCGGCGGGAAGTCGCCGCAGCGCCCGTCCTCGTCCGCGAGGTACCAGCCGCTGATGTCGATCGGGTGGTTGGTGCGGTTGTAGATTTCAACCCACTCGGTCAGCGCCGGGAAGGTGCCGCCGGGCGCCTCCGGCGAGTTCGGGTTGTACATGATCTCGGTGATGATCACATCGCCGGGCAGCGCGCCGCACAGCGTTGCGCCGCACACCACCGACTTCTTCGTGCTCCACGAGGCCGCCTGCCCCGCCACGTACGGCCCAAACGTTCCGCCCGGACACGACACGCCCAGCTCGGCCGGGGTGTGGTGCGTCACGTGCGCCAGGAAGCCGCTCGCCGGGACCGTGTCGGCCGAGCCCGGAATCGCCTGCAGCGCGGTGGACGGAATCAGCTTGATCGTCCCCGACACCGACTGCCCCGGCAGCAGCGAGCCGGCGTTCTTCGTGAGCTGCACGATCGCCCGCGCCCGCGTCGCCGTCTCGTTCCAGCCGAAGCACAGCGACGGGGTCCAGCCCGACAGGCTGATGTCGTTCGCGCCGTTCGGATTGGGCGTGAAGGGCCCGCCGTCGCCCGCCTCGAGCGACATGTAGACCGTCGT
This sequence comes from Phycisphaerae bacterium, assembly GCA_046350375.1. Taxonomy (GTDB): domain Bacteria; phylum Planctomycetota; class Phycisphaerae; order UBA1845; family UTPLA1; genus JAXMAO01. The sequence goes on along the minus strand of JAXMAO010000004.1, from coordinate 273,982 downwards.
CAGCGGCGAACCGCCGCAGTTGCTCAGCGTGAACTGGTAGTTCACGCCGCTGCCCAGCGCCGCGCACTCTGCGCCGTTGATCGTGCAGAACGACACATCCACGCACGGCGGTGCCGGCGGATCGTTGAAGTCAACCGAAAAGTTCCACGTCGCGCCGCACATGAACACCGGCCCGCAATCATTCCGCAGCGTGCCGCCCACGCCCGGCGTGTCCGACATGCACATGCAGACGCCGTTGGGCATCGTCACGTCGAACGAGAAGCCGTTCCCGACCGCGACCGCCGAATAGCCGGGGCAAGCGGCCGCGTTGATCGCCGACACGAAGGCGTTTGCCATCGCGTCGGTGTCGACCTGGTTGCAGTTCACGTTCACCTGGCACAGCGGCGTGCCGCAGGCGCCGGTCGCCGCGCAGTCGCGCAGCGGATCGGAGCAGGTCTCAAACGTCAGCGTGATCGTCCCGGCAAACCCGCCGAACCCGCCCACGTTGATCCGCTTCACTTGCACCGCCTGTGCCGCGCTGCCCGAAAGCAGCCCCACCGCAGCCACGCACGTCAGCATTACCCGGGTTGTCCATCCACGATTCCGAAACATCCCAGTCTCCTTCACCTTCAAGTCCGTTCCGAATCCGGTTTCTTAATGACGCCTTAACATGCCCGGCAGCGCACCGCGCCACCTGGCTCGAATTCTTGACCCGCGGCGCGCAGACCCGGCGAGCATCTCGTGAATGCAGCGCGAATTGTGTCGCGACCACCCATCCGAGACCCAACGCCCCCGGACCGCGGACCCGCGGCCTGGCTGACCTGCGCCACCTCCACCCCACAGAATAGCGGAAAACCCGTCGCAAATCGAGGGTTCCGACCCGTTTGCGACCCGTTTTCAGACCTCGGTCGCAACGTCTCGCCGCGCCGAGCGTTACCGGACAGGCGGCGCCTGTGACGAACTCCTGATTTACGGCGGCGTACTTTTCCGGGTCGTGCGCCGCCGCTCCCCTGCGGACTCGCGCCAATGTTTACTTGCAGGTACGCAATAGAGCATTAGCGGCCCGCGCCGGCCGCCCCGCCGCGCCCTCCGTCGCGCCTCGGTCGCACGCGGACGATCGCCGCGCCCGCCGTCGCCTCTCGGCGGGCCTGCGTCGCGCCCACAAGGCCGGACCCAGCTCCGGCCGCCACGCGCGCGCCATGCTCCTCCGGCCGCTGCGCGCACGGGCCGCAGCCCACTTGTCCCCGTCATGGCCCGCCGATACCATGCCGCCCGGCCAGGAAACGGCCCGACGTCCCCGTAGCTCAATTGGACAGAGTGTCGGCCTCCGAAGCCGAAGGTTGCTGGTTCGAGCCCAGCCGGGGACGCTTCCGCCCGCCGCGCCTACAGCTCCAGCACCTCGCCGACCGCGTCGCGGCTTGCCACGACCACCGGAAAGCTCGACCCCACGCCCGCCCGATGGGCCGCCAGCGCCAGCTCGCTCGTGTTGTTCACCGCGCTCAGGTGCGCCGCCGCCACCCACCGCAGCCGCCGCGCCGCGCCCCGCGCCGCCAGAACCGCCGACTCGCCGTTCGACAGGTGCCCGCGGCCGCCGCGAATCCGCCGCTTCAGGTCGGGTGTGTACGGCCCGCCCGCCAGCATCTCGGCGTCGTAGTTGCTCTCGAGATAGGCCGCATCGAGCGTCTCGACCAGCTCCGCCAGCCGGCGCGTCGGCGTCCCCAGGTCGGTCAGAATGCCCAAGCGCCGTCCCTCGAACTCGACCACGAAGCAGACCGGCTCCAGCGCGTCGTGCGGCGTGCGAAACGTCTGCACCCGCACCGGGCCGAATTCGATCCGCTCGCCCGCGCCGAACAGGGTCGCGCGGCGCAGCTCGCCCAGCGACTCGCGCGCCCCGCGCTGCGTGCCGTAGCTCATGAACACCGGCGTCCCGTAGCGCCGATGGACCACCCCCGCGCCCAGCACGTGGTCGATGTGCTCGTGCGAGACGACGAGCGCGTCCAGGTCGCGCAGGTCGCGCCCGCGGGCGGCCATCCGCTCGGCCGCCAGCTTGGCCGAGATGCCGCAGTCAAACAGCAGCCGGACGCCGCCCGCCTCGACGTAGATGGCGTTGCCGTTCGACCCGGATTGCAACGAGAAGGTCAGCAAACCGGCCCATCATACTCCGGTCGGCGGCCCCCACGCACCGGCGACCCCGCGCATTGAGCCGCCGCGCCGGTCGCGGTACAAATCCCGCCGGCGCGGGGCGGCTGCACCCTCCCGCGCCGGGCGACCAGCCGACACTGTCGAGGATTCCCATGTCCGATTCGCAACCCACCGGCCTTTCCCGACGCACGCTCATCAAGTCCGCCGCCGCGGCCACCGCCGCCGCCGCGCTGCCGCAGCTTACCGGCTGCAGCGACGCCGTCGGTCCGGTCGCCGAGACCAGCACCACGCGCGACCAGGCGGCCGACTTCCTGCGCCGCTACGAGCGCGGCTATCAGCCGATCTACACCCGCGCCAGCGCCGCCGACTGGATCTCGTCGACCGACGTCTCGGACGCGCACACCAAGACGGCCGCCGAGGCCCACCTGGAGATGTACCGCTTCGTCGGCGACCCGGCCCGCATGAACGAAATCGAACGGCTCCGCGCCGCCCGCTGGCAGCTCGAACCGGCCGTCGCGCGGCAGCTCGAACGCGCCCGCCTCATGGCGGCCCAGGCGCCCGGCACCGTTCCGCAACTGGTCCAGGAGCGGGCCGACGCCGAGGCCCAGCAGGCCGCCACCATGAACGGATTCGTCTATCACATGCAACAGCCAGGCGCCGCCGAGCGGGTCGTTAAGGCCAACGACCTCGACGAAATCCTCGAGAAGTCCAAGAACCTCGACAAGCGGCTGGCGGCCTGGAACACCTCCAAGCTCATCGGCCAGCCGCTGCGGGCCGGGCTGACGCGGCTCCAGCGCCTCCGCAACGCCGTCGCCCGCGATCAGAAGTTCAGCGGCTTTTTCGGCCTGGGCGCGGCCGACTATGGCATGAGCGCCACCGAGCTGATGAGCCTGCGCCGCACCGTGCTCGACCAGACGCGCCCGCTCTACGAGCAGCTGCACTGCTACACCAAGCACAAGCTCGCCCAGCGCTACGGCCAGCCCGCGCCGCGCCGCATCCCGGCCCACTGGCTGCCCAACCGCTGGGGTCAGGAATGGCCCGGCATCGAAGAGGCGGTCGACCTCGATCCGCTCTTTGCCGGCAAGACCCGCGAGTGGATCGTGACGCAGGCCGAGCAGTTCTACGTCTCGATGGGTTTCCCGAAGCTGCCCGTCTCGTTCTGGCCGCGCAGCGATCTGTACGAAGTGCCGCCGGGCGGCAAGCGACTGAAGAACAGCCACGCCTCGGCCTGGCACATCGACCTCGACCACGACGTCCGCTCGCTCATGAGCGTCAAGCCCAACGCCCAGTGGTTCTTCACCGCCCACCACGAGCTCGGGCACATCTACTACTTCCTCAGCTACAGCCGGCCGAGCGTGCCGCTGCTCTTCCGCGACGGGGCCAACCCGGCCTTCCACGAGGCCATCGGCGAGCTGATTTCGCTCGCCAGCCGTCAGCCGGCCTATCTCGCCGAGATCGGCCTGCTCAAGTCGAAACCCAGCGATTCGACGCGCTGGCTGCTGGCCCAGGCGCTGGATGGCAGCAACATCGTCTTCCAGCCCTTCTCGTGGGGCACCATGGGCGGCTTCGAGCACGACCTGTACGAGTCCGACCTACCGCCCGATCGCTACAACTCCCGCTGGTGGGAGCTGGTGGCCGAGTGCCAGGGCATCGACCCGCCCGCGCCGCGCGGCGAGGAATTCTGCGACGCGGCCAGCAAGACGCACATCAACGACGACCCCGGCGGCTACTACAAGTACGGCATGTGCTCGCTGATCGTCTATCAACTGCACGACTACATCAGCCGCAAGATCCTCAAGGCCGACCCGCACGACTGCAACTACTACGGCAACAAGAAAGTAGGCGAGTATCTCTACGCGCTGCTCTCGCTGGGCGCCTCGCGCGACTGGCGCAGCGTGCTGCGCGACTTCACCGGCGAAGACCTCTCGGCCCGGGCGATGATGGAGTTCTACGCCCCGCTGAACGATTTTCTGAAGAAGGAGAACGCCGGGAAGGATGCGGCGTTCGCGTGAGATTAGCCCGATTACTGTGGAGAGCCAGGATCGTCGGAGTTTTCCATGCTACTACGGGACGCCCAAGACCAAGCTCGAGTCGCGTTTGCCGCACAGCGAAATCGCGGCCAGCTACGTGACCCGGAGCAAGCGGCAATTCTCAATGCAGCGCGTGCTCTGCACCCGCTTTCGCAACGGTCGTCGGGAGAGTGGGACCGCCTCGGCTACAAAGCGGACCAATCGGAAGCAATCGTTGGCACACTGTTGATCGCTGCGATGGCGCTAGCGAACCAGTTGGGGGTGGATAGCGACATGGCAATGCGGAATGCCCTGCTGCACGCGTCGCCGTAGCGCCAGCCCAGCAACAACGACGGATTGGATGCAATTAACCATGGAACAGGTGTTAGTAGTCAGCCGCAGCGTATTTGAACAAGTCGGAGTCTTTCAAGGTTTATCTCATAAGATCGAGCCGTATCTTCGTGAGTTCTTCGATTGCAAGAAAGTGGAGTTCAGGCCACGCGATCCGATGGAGGGCGATGCCACATTCAAACAGATCATTCCGTATGTCGTGCTGACCTACGGAGATCGCTATCTCTGCTACCTTCGCGGGAAGCGGGTGGGTGAGCAGCGTCTCGTCGGTCGCCGATCGATTGGCATCGGCGGCCACATCAACCCCACCGACGATGATCCGTTGTTCAATAGGGATTACGCGGTGATGTCTCGCGCTGGGTACCTGACGGCGGTTCGGCGAGAGGTTCACGAGGAAGTCCGAATCAACTGCGATCACTCGAATGACGCTATTGCCTTGGTGAATGACGACTCGACCGAAGTTGGTCGTGTTCATATCGGGATTATTCACCGCTGGAAGCTGTGCGACCCCGGAACGGTGGAGAAGAAGGAGAGACCAATCGCAGAGCTCCAATGGCTCACGCTACCGGAGTTGTGGTGCATCCGGGATGAACTGGAGAGTTGGTCGCGATTCTATGTAGACGCGATGACGCGACACGAAGTAGTGCAATCATCCTCCGAGCACACCTTGCCGAACTGATTGTTCGACTCCCGCGCCACGCCCATCATCCAGAGAATTGTGACGTTGCGGAATTCCAGCGGCGCCACTTGACGCACATTCGTGCTACGGATTCGTCCACGTCAAGCGCATGCAATTCTTCTGCTGTAAACCAGCGCAAGTCTATGGACTCGTCGCTGGGCGTAAATGTGTCATCACCGATCACCCGCAACAGAAACCGCACATCGTAGTGCACGTGGCCGGGCGCGCTCTCGTCTCCCGCGAACGCATGCACGCCAACGTCGAATATCTCTGATGAGACCGCCTCGATTAGCAGAATACCGGATTCCTCTCGTGCTTCTCGCGTTGCGACCACGAGGAGGTCCAACTCGCCATCAGCATGCCCACCAAGTTGAATCCAGCGCCCGAGTTTGCGATGTAACGTCAGCAGCACGCGTGTACCCGTGGTATCGATCAGCCACGCTGAGCCGGTCAGGTGACCAGGTTCATATTGCGGATCGAAGCACCGCACGTGGCCACGGATGAACCTCTTCGCCAACTGCTTGTTCTCGGCGTCGCGGTCGTCTATCGGCGAATATCGGTCGACAAGTCCCAATAGAAGATTGCGATGCTCGTCCCGCGGTAGCGTCATGTGCAGCCTCGATCGATTCACCGTCCCGACAGCATTATCATATCACGATGCCCGATCGTTTGTGACGCACTCTCGGGTAGTCCCGGCTCTGATCCAGTTCCCGTGGGAACAGTTCGTTGCGAAGGACCCGCCATGCGCCGCCCGAGCCTGCCAGTGCGCTCGCCATATCTCTGGCTCGCCTTCGCCGCGCTCGTGCTGGCGATCTCGCTGATCTCCGGCCACCGCGCCAGCCGCGCCGCCGGCGCGCCGCAATACCTGTTCACCAAGACGCATGTCCTGGTGAACGAGCCCTACCAGCCGGCCGACGCCCGCGACGCCGAGCTCGAACGCGCCTTCGCCGACGCCGGCGAACCGCGCGTCGAGTTCGTCTCGCGCCCCATGTTCGTCCTCGGACTGCTCGACGCCGCCCTGCCGCTGATCGCCGGCAGCGGACTGCTCGCCGCCCTCGTCGCCTGGCGCCGCCGGGCTGGTCGCGGTCGGCAGCGCGCGATACGATGACCCCGTTCGCAGGCCGACACCGCACCCCACATGGAGAGGATTTCCGATGCGCGCGCGTTCGCCGTTCGCAGCCGTCCTGCTCGTCTCGCTGATCGCCTGGCCGACTCACGCCCGCGCTGCCGGCTTTGCCGATGCCCGGGCCGGCCGCGCCGCGTTCAAGGTCGCCCCCAAGGTGAAGAACTCCGTCAACCTCGTCTCCAAGGCGCCCGGCGAAACCTTCAAGGGCACCAGCCGTGAGCTGCACGGATCGCTCACGCTCGATCCGGCCGTGCTCGACTCGGCCATCGGCCAGATCAGCGTCCCCTTCAAGAGCCTCGACACCGGCAACGCCATGCGCAACCAGCACATGCTCTCGCCGCGCTGGATCGACGCCGAGAAGAACCCCGACGCGGTCTTCGTGGTCGAGGGAATCGACAAGGTGAAGATCACCAAGTCGACCGCCAAGGCCACGCTCAAAGGCAAGTGGCAGATCCACGGCCAGGAGAAGCCCGCCGACCTCCCGGTCACCCTGGTCTACCAGCGCGCCAAGTCTGACGCCGAGCACGACCGGCTCGCCATTCGCACCAGCTTCAACATCAAGCTGGCCGACTTCGGCATCGAAGACGGGGCCATCGGCAAGAAGGTCGCCACGGTCATGCGACTGTCGGTCGCCGTCACGCTCGAAGCCGGCGCGGAAAAGCCCGACGCGCCGGCCGCCGGCAGCCCGTCGTAGCGCCCGGGCCGCGCACGCCCGCGGTCGCGCCACTCCGGCCGCGCCGCCCGGCTAGCGCTGCTTCCCGAGTCGCTGGCGCAGCACGTGCCGCGCCGTCCGCACGGCCACGTCGCGCTGCAATGCCCGCATCTCCCGCCGCACGCGCTGGTACTCCAGGTAGCCCAGCACCCACGCGCCGCCGGCCCCAACCAGGCCCGCAACTACGGCGCCTCGCTGGACGACCCAGTTCGACGCAGCGGCCCCTTTATTGGCAAAGTCAAGCAGCCCCAGCAGCGGCAGAAAGGTCGCCACGCACATCACCACGCCGACCGCCTGAAACCGCGCGAACAGCCGCGCCGCCCGCGGATCGCCGCCGCACGACGTGCGAAACGTCTTCCAGGCCCAGCACGACACCGCCAGCGAAAACGCCACGACTGCGAGCGAAAAGAGAGCCAGCAGGCCATCGCCGATGCCGTTGGCCATCAGCTTCGCGGTCAGCATCAGGACCACCAGCGCCAGCAGCGTCACCGCCACGGCCGCGGCGGGGGCCGATTCCAGCGCGTCGAGCTGCGCGCGGATCAGCGCCGCCGGGAGAATCGCCTCGCCCAGCGGGTTCAGATGGCCGCACTCCGGACAGCGGCGCGGTTCGCCCGTCAGCCCGCGCAGGTTATATCCGCATTCCAGACAGTATATGTCAGTGTCTGGCCCGATCGAGTCGAGATCGTCCGCCGGCATGCCCGCTCTCCGCATCCGCCGCGTCACGCCCCAACACCCCGTGCCGCTGGCCGAGCTCGAAAAACCGCGCCAGCCCGTCGCGCATCGCCGGCGTCAGCTGGTAGCACAGCGTCTCGCACAGGTAGCGCCGCGCCAGCTCCACCGGCCAGCCGTGCTCGCGCGCGTGCCGCTCGGCCAGCGCCGCCGCCTGCGACACCCCCGCGTCGCGCGCCCGCTCCAGCAGCGCCGCCAGCGCCGACCAGTCGCGCCCCGCCCGCGCCGCCCACACCGCGAACACGAACGGCAGCCCCGTCAGGTGCCGCCACGCCCCGCCCAGGTCCACCTCGAACCCGAATCCGCGCGGCGCCGCGGCCACCACCTTGTCCCCGATCCGCAGCTCCGCCTCGCACTCGCCCGGCCCGGCGTCGGTGACAATCTCCAGCCGCGTGCCGTACAGCTCCTGCCACAACACCCGCGCCAGCGCCACCGACGTGTGCGACTCCGGGTCGCCGTGCAGCCGCGTCAGCCGGTCCGGCGATACCCGCGAGAACACCCGCACCGTCAGCGTCTCGGCCTGCGACGCGATGCACCCGTCCGACACGATCTCCCACCGCCCCGAAGCCCGCCACAGATCGACCACCGGCACCTGCGCCGCGTCGACCGCGCCGGACTCCAGCAGCCCGCCCAGCGCCGCCGGAACCGCGTACCGCACCTGCACCCCCGGCTCGGCCGCCAGCCCCGCCGTCAGCGGCCGCGCGTTCAGATACGCCACCGCGCCCAGCCGCCACACGCCGCCCGAACCGGCTCCGGCTTGGACCGCAACATCCGTCATGAGGCGGGATTATACGGACGGCGCTGCAAACTTCCCCGGCCGTGCCGCGTGCCGGTCGCCCGGCCGTCGCGCAGGCCCGATTCAAATGTATTGAAACCACCCCGGCCTGACCGAGTAGAAGATTACCGGGCGGCCCGCGGCCGGGCTCCCCGCGGAGCGTCACGGAGGCGAGCGATGGGCACCACCCAGGGCAACCCGACCATCCAGGACTTCATGGTCCTGTTCATCAACGCCGGCTTCACCGCCATGCAGTTCGGAATCCAGCTCCTCGGACAGCTGCTTCCGGTCGGCGTCCGGCTGATCACCCAGTTCATCACCAGCCTGCTTCAGACCCCGTCGATGTAGGCCGGCGACCAGCCGCGCGAGCCACTCCGCAATTCGTTTTTCAGCACCGCCGCGCGCCCGAAAAAAAAAAGGGGCCGGTCGACCTGCGCCAACCAGCCCCGCGATGAACGTGCACTTCATTCCGCGCGACAGCCCGTCGCGCGACCGCGCTAACGACCGCCGGCCTCGCCGCCGCCTTTCTGGAAGTCGCCCGCCCGGATCACAATCAGCCGCTCGGGCACCAGGTACTTCGCGGCCGCCGCCGTCACGGCCGCCGGCGTCAGCTCGCGAATCGCGGTCAGCTGTGCGTCGGTGAACTTCATCGTCCGGCCTTCAAACGACTGGCGGGCCAGCGTCATCGACACCATCCCGTCGTTCGACAGCCCGACCTTGAAGTCCTCGAAGTAACCCTTGCGGGCATCGTCCAGCTCCTGCTGCGTGACGCCGTCCTTCACCAGCCGAGTCATCTCCTCGCGCGCCGCGGCAATCGCCTTCTCGGCGTTGTTCGGGTTGCAGATCGCAAACGCGCTGAACATCGCCACCCGGTCCTTGGCGCTGGCGCCCAGCGACGAGCTGACGCTGTACGAGAAGCCTTCCTTCTGCCGCAGCCGGTTGATGAGCCGCGAGTTGGCGTTCCCGCCCAGGATGTAGTTGGCCATCAGCAGCGCCGGATAGTCGGGGTCGTCATCGCGAATCTGCAGGTTCGTCCCCAGCACGATCAGCGCGTTGGCCTTGTCGGGCGTGTTGATGACCGCCAGGTCCGGCCTGGCTTCGATATACGGCGTCTCGATCCGCGCGAACGCGACTGCCGACTTCCAGTTCCCGAACAGGTGGTCGACAATCGTCCGCACTTCCGACGCGTCGAAGTCGCCGACCATCGCCAACTCGGCCGCCCCGGCGCCCACCATCTCCGTGTAAACCTTCTTCACGTCGTCGAGCTTCACGGCCTTCAGCCGCTCGGCCCGCTCGGCAAACGTCGTCACGTAGCGCGGATCGTCCGGCTGCATCGGCATCGTCCGCCGCCGGAACTCGACCATCGCCAGCGTCATCGGCTCGGACATCATCTGCTCGACCGCCGCCAGCGACTGCTTCCGCATCTTCTCGAACTCCTGCTCGGGGAAGTTCGACTCCTTAAGGCACTCGGCCACCAGCTCGAGCACGGCCGGCAGGTTCGCCCGCACCGTCTCGATGTTGACCGTCAGCACGCCCGGCGTGCCGCCCATCGCGGCCGACATCATCCCGGCCATCCGCCGGCCCCCGCCGCCGCCAATCGACACCTGCGCCTTCAGCCGGTCGAACTCGTCCTGAATCTGCCGCTTGGTGTGCTTCGGCGTACCCGCCATCAGCATCGGGCCCAGCAGCGCCGTCGCCTGGGCCTTGCCGGTCAGCTCCTTCAGGTTGCCGTAGCGCAGCGTCAGCGTAGCGTTCACCTTCTTGCCGCGCGTCTTCTTCGGCAGCATCGCCAGCTTCATGCCATACGGCGTCTGGGTGCGCGTCGTCCGCGACTCGATCGTCATCGGCGTCGAGTCGAACGCCTCGCCTTCCGCCACCGCCTCGTGACCCTTGTACTCCTTCAGTACCGACGCCAGGTCCGGCGTCGCCGGGACGCGCGTCCGCTCCGGAGACTTGGTCGGCATGAACATGCCCACCGTCCGGTTGGCCGGCTTCAGATAGGCCATCGCGACGCGCTTCAGGTCCGCCACCGTCACGCCCGCCACGCGGTCGCGATAGAGGAACATCAGTCGCCAGTCGCCCTGCGCGCCAAACTCCGACAGCCGGATGCCCACGCGACCCGGGTCGCCCATCATCAGCTCGAACTGCTTGGCAAACGCGTTCTTCGCCCGGTCGAGCTCCTCGGCCGTGAACTCCGCCGCCGCCAGCCCGTCCAGCGTCGACAGCAGCGCCTTCCGCGCGTCGTCCAGCGACTTGTCCAGCCGCACCTCGGCCAGCACCTCCAGCACGCCCGGCTCGGCCAGCGCATCGGCGCTGCCGCGCACGCTCGTCGCCAGCTGCGACTCGACCAGCGCCTTGTACAGCCGCCCGGTCTGGTCGGCCGTCAGAATGTCCGCCAGCATGTCCAGCGCCGGCATGTCGGTGTGCGTGCCCGCGCAGATGTGATACAGGCAGCCCACCGCCTGCACGTCGCCCACGCGCCGCAGCACCACCTCGCGCTCGCCGTCCTGCGGCGGCTCGACCGTGTAAGTCGGCTCCAGCACCCGCGCCGGCTTCGGAATCGACCCGAACAGCTCGTTCACCCGCGCCAGCGTCTTGACCGGGTCGAATTTGCCCGCCACCACCAGCATCGCGTTGTCCGGCTGGTAGAACTTGGTGTAGAACGCCTTCAGCCGGTCGATCGGCACGCGCTCAATGTCCTCGCGCGAGCCGATCGTGCTCTTGCCGTAGTTGTGCCACAGGTAGGCCGACGAGTACATCCGCTCCGACAGCACGTTGACCGGGCTGTTCTCGCCCATCTCAAACTCGTTCCGCACCACCGAGAACTCCGAGTCCAGGTCCTTACGGGCGATGTTGCTGTTGACCATGCGGTCGGCTTCCATCGCCAGCGCGAACTCCAGGTTCTCGTCATTCGCCGCCAGCGTCTCGAAATAGTTGGTGCGATCGAAGTTGGTCGAGCCGTTGAAGTTCGCGCCGTGGTCCTGCAGCGACTTCCAGATCTGCGGATGCTTCGGCGTCCCCTTGAACACCATGTGCTCCAGCAGGTGGGCCATGCCGGTCTCGCCGTAGCCCTCGTGCCGCGAGCCGACGAAGTAGGTCGCGTTCACCGTTACCGTCGGCTTCGACTGGTCGGGAAACAGCAGCACCCGCAGCCCGTTCGCCAGTCGATACTCGGTGATCCCCTCGACCGAGGTGACCTTCTGCGGCTCGGCCGACTTGCCGCCCTCGGCCGCACGCAGCGCCGTCACGCCTGTCACCAGCCCGATCGCCGCAATCGCACACACTCCAGCCCACCGACGCATGATTGCGCTCCTGAAACCCCGAAATTCGCCACCGATCGCGGCCCCGAAAGAGGCCGTCCAGACGCGGTGCAGAAGGCGGAATTGTAACCGATTCGCCCCGCCCCCGCGCCCAGCCCCGGCCTTGCCGCGCCCCGGTTCAACCGCCGCCGCCGCCCGGCACGCGCAGCACCTTCACCGCCAGCCACTTGGGATGCGCCGCCAGGTACTCGCCCAGGCGCAACCGCGCCACCCGCGGCGACCCCGAGTGAATCAGCCACACCCTCCCCTGCCCGTCACGCTCCAGCAGACCCATGTGCCCCACGTAGGGCGCGGCCGCCGTTCCGCCGACAAACTCGATCACGTCCCCGCCCGCCAGCCGCGACTCCGCCGCCGCCACCGTCGCCCGCGGAATCGCCACCTCCGGCCACACCTGCACCGCCATCGGCCGATCGATCCCCTGTCGCCGGAAGAACGCCGCCCGGTCGATCCGCACGCGAAACTCGAACGGCCGCCCTCCCGCCAGCGACCGCGTCAGGTCGCGAAACAGCCAGCGGTTGTTCACGTTCCAGTCGGCCTCGGTGAAGTGATTCCGCGTCAGCATGCCGACCTGCCCGTCGCGGTAGCGAATGCGGATCAGGTTTGACATGAACTCGTCCCAGCCCGCCGACAGCGCCGCGCCCAGCTCTGTTCGACAAAGGTCACGCAGTCGCTCGCCGACAGGCAATAGAGCGGATCGCGGTCGTACGGCTCGCGCCCGCCTTCCCCCAGCACACCGAGCTGGTAGCGCTGCCCGATCTGCCGCCGCGCTGGCGTCACCACTCGCCGCCGCACGTCGGGCTCGCGCGGGCGCAGTTCCGCGAGCAGCCTCGATCTGCGCTCGCTCAGCGAATCCAGCGCCGCGCCGTTGAGTTCCGGCTGCCGCCCGCAGGAGCCGGCATGCTGGTAGGCGGCGCGGGGCGCAGTCGCGCGGCGGCTCGGACCGGCAGGCCGCCAGCAGCAGCAGCGCGCGCGCACGCCGCCAGGCAGTTGCCCGCGGGGGAACGATCACGCGTGCGCGACAAGATCCGTCTCACCGGCCCGCCTCCGTTCCACGGGGTACGCCGCCCGACGCCGCGCAGATCGCCCTGCGGGACAATGCCGATCCGCTCCGCCCGCTGGGCAACCCGCCGCATGCGGTGGGTAGAACTGCCCAGACAACTTTCGCCCACCGGGCAGCCAACATGCCCAGACGCCGATATAATCGTGCGGGCCATCGCTCGCACGCAGTGGCACGGAAACTGTAGCCGCCTCCGGACAACGTCTGCCGCGCTCCCGCGCGGTCAGACGCGGAGCACGAGGGGCTCACACATGAATCGGCTCGCTTGGATGAAGACGCTCAACACTGTCGCGGGGGTCGCCCTGCTGGCCCACGGCGCATCTGCTGGCCGCGGAAGCCGCCGGCTAACGCGCCGGCCCGCTACCGCGTGATTGAAATGCGCACCGGTCCGGCCAGCGGACCGCGGCAGGGCCAAGATCGGCACCGACCAGAAGAGTTCCCAGGGCTGGACCGCCATCAAGGTCGGCGACGCGCTCGCCGGCGGCGTGCAGCTCGACGTGCCCGTTCGCAGCGCGCTGCTGTTGGTGCTCGAACCCGCCACGCCTCCCTCCGTCATCATGGTCGAGAGCATGACCTTCGCCTCGATCGACGAACTGGCACTGTCGAGCGAATCCGCCAAGACGCGCCTCGGGCTGGCCTACGGCGCCATCCGCGCCGGCGTCGCCGAGGGCGGCCTGCGCAGCGACATGCAGATCGAATCTCCCGTCGCCACGCTTTCCAAGCGCGGCACCTGGGACTTCCGCTTTGAATACGAACGCGGCACCGGCCGCTGGAGCATGACCCTGGCCGACCGCGGCCTGGTCGAGGCCATCAATCGCCTCAGCGGTCAGCGCCAGCTCATCCTGCCTGGCCAGGCCGTCAATCAGCTCATGGCCCGCTGGGTGCAGTCGGCCCAGTTCAACCGCCAGGTGCAACTCATCCCGTACGGCCTGATGGGCAAGGACCAGCAGTTCTTCTACGAGAACAGCGACGGTCTGGGCATTCTGCTCCGCGGCGGCGGCAACCAGGTCGCCCTGTTCGGCAACGGCGGCATCGTCGGCCCCGGTAACCCCAAGAACGGCCTCGCCCGGCTTCTCGGCGACAGCAGTGGCGGCCAGACCGGCCAGCTGCGGCTGTTCCAGGCCTTGCAGACCCGGGCCCTTTTCGGCAACCGACAGCCAGGAACCATCGGCAGCCCCGACGGCTCCTTCGGCATCGGCTTCGGAACCGTGCCCAACGGCAAGCACAAATAGCGGCGCTCCCCGCGCCTGGGTTCGGCCGCCTGGGCCGAATCGAATCCCTGCAACCAGTTCCGCGAGGCCCGTCGACGTGCGTCGGCGGGCCTCGTTGTTTCACGCCGCGCCGCGCCGCGCGGTATCATGCCGATTCGCCGACACGCTGGCCGAAACGGGCGCCGCGGCCCCGCTCGAATCCGCGGCAGGAATTCGCGCATGTCTCGCTGCAAACCTCGTCGGCGCGCCTTCACGCTCATCGAGCTGCTGGTCGTCATCTCCGTCATCGCGCTGCTGGTGTCGATTCTCCTGCCGTCGCTGGCCGCCGCGCGCCAGGAAGGCATTCGCATCAAGTGCGCCGCCAACATCCGCACCATCGGACAGGCCGCCGCCGCCAACCAGGTCGCCACGCGCAAGGGCATCCTGCATCAGCAGGCCGTCTCCGGCGACTACAACTGGCGCGGCCTGGGGGCGTGGGATTTCGGCGGCAACGACGGGCTGTGCGGCGCGTTCCGGTCGGACTGGCCGCTCTCGCCCGGTCCGGCGCCCGGCGGACAGAACTTCGGCCTGATCAATCGCGCGTACAACGTCGCCCAGTCGGGCGCGCAGCTCGGTCTGGGCGCCGTCTTCAAGGAATACTCCTGCCCCGCCGACCAGGGCACGCTGAGAAATCCGAACTACGAGGCCGAATTCGGCGACGACACCGCCCAGCCGTGCAGCCTCGGACAGATCGAAGACATCACCACGCGCTCGATGTACGAAGGCTTCGGCAACAGCTACCAAGGCGACTTCATCTGGTTCGGCGGGCCGACCATTCAGGGCTCCAGCACGGCGCTGCGATTCGGTTCGTTCATGCGCCCCACCAGCTCGATCAACAACTCTGCCGAGCTGACCCTCTTCTACGAACACCGCTTCGCGCAGGCCTTCCTCTCGACCCAGGAATGGATCGACGCCGGCGGCGGCGGGTCGGCCGCGCTCGACGTCCCCGGCTGGCACGGCCAGCTCGGCGAGTTCAACGTCGGCTTCTGCGACGGCACCGTCCGCAAGATCAAGCTGCTGCGCAAAGGCTTCGCGCTCGACTCCCTCACGCTCTTCCCGCCGTCCCCGGCCGGCGAAAACCCGCCCCAGCTCATCCGCTCGGTGATGGCGCGCGGCAACGGCTGGCGGATCGACAACTTCCGCATGGCCCGCAACAAGTGGGTCTATGAATACGGCATCACGCCCGTCGACCAGCGCGGCGCGGACTAACCGCAATTGCCCGGCGGGTCGCCGTATCTCCAGACAATCGCACAAGTTAGACGCGCGACAGCGCTGATGTGGCCCCGCGCCGTGCGGTCGGCAGCGAATAATGGGGCGTCGCACTGGAACCGCGCGGGTCGCCACGCGTCAAACAGGATGCAGGCCCGGCAACAAAAACGGCCAGAAACCCATAGTCGTCCTGTCCCGATTGCATTAGAATCGGGTTAGGATTCCTGGACTGTGGGGGGCACGCGCAGCTCAGAGAGCGCGGGGCGCGGTCGGATACCGCGACCCCACCGGAAGCGAATTCGGACACGCCCGAACCAGTGCAGTAACGAACAAACCGGTTACCGGGTCAAGAAGGAGCGAGTCATGCATCGTGCACAACGGACGAACGCGCAGGCGTTCACGCTGATCGAGCTTCTGGTCGTCATCTCGATCATCGCCCTGCTCATCTCCATCCTGCTGCCGTCGCTCACCGCCGCGCGGCAGGAGGGCATTCGTCTGAAGTGCGCGGCCAACATCAAGTCCATCAGCCAGGCCGCCGCCACCAACCAGGTCTCGACGCGCACCGGCATCCTGCATCAGCAGGCCCTCTCCGGCGACTACAACTGGCGCGGCCTCGGCGCCTGGGACTACGGCGGGAGCGAAGGCATCTGCGGCGAGCAGCGCAGCGACTGGCCCGTCAGCCCCGGCCAGGCACCCGCCGGGACGAACCTCGGCGTCGTCAATCGCGCCTACAACATTCAGCAGTCCGGCCTGCAGCTCGGGCCCGGCCAGGTCTTCAAGGAATATGCCTGCCCGTCCGACCAGGGCGCGGTTGAAAACCCCAACTACGAGCCGCAATTCTACAACCCGAACCCCTGTTCGCTCGGCACGGTCGAGGACGTCATCCGCCGCTCGATGTACGAAGGCTTCGGTAACAGCTATCAAGGCGATTTCGTCTGGTTCGGCGGGCCGACCCTGCAAGGTCAGCCGACCGGCCTGCGGTTCGGCTCGTTCATGCGGCCGAGCAGCACGATCAACAACTCGTCCGAGCTGACGCTGTTCTACGAGCACCGCTTCGCCCAGGCCTTCCTCTCCACGCAGGAGTGGATCGACGCCGGCGCCTCGTCCGGCGGCGGCGGCGGGACCGACGTTCCGCTCGACATCCCCGGCTGGCACGGCAAGCTGGCCGAGTTCAACGTCGGCTTCTGCGACGGCACGGTCCGCAAGGTCCAGCTCCGCAAGAAGGGCGATGCCTACGACGTGCTGACCCTCTTCCCGCCCGAGCCGGCCAACGAGGATCCGCCCCAGTACATCCGCAACGTCATGGCCCGCGGCAACGGCTGGCGGATCGACAACTTCCGCATGGGCGCCAACAAGTGGGTGTACGAATATTCCGCCACGCCCGTCGAACTGCGCGGCGCAGAGTAGCCTCAATCCCGGTTCACGCGGGCCACGCCGGGGCACGTTGACCGGCCGCGATCCCGCGTCTAACCTTCGCACCCACAGAAAGGCTGGGTCATCATGGCAAAGAGCGGCGGTGGCGATTCTGGCGGCGGTGGAATGATGAAACTGATCATCGCCGGCGGCATCTTGCTGGTCGCGGGCGGCATCTTCTTCTACACCCGCAGCGGCACGCCCGAGCAGCAGTACACCGAACAACTCCGCAAAGCAGGCGTGGCTGAGAAGCCCAAGCCGGTTGAGTCGGACGAGGGCGGCGGCCTCGAGAACGCGCCCAAGGGTGACAGCGAAGCGAAATCGGCGGAAGGCGCCGTCGAACCCGCGCCCGCCGCCCAGCCCGAGGAAGAGGTGCCGGTCGCCAAGCGCAAGCCGAAACGCACCGCCGCCTTTGAGAAGCCGTCCTAGCGGATCGCGCCGGTTCGGTCCTCAATCGACCTGACTCGACCCGCCCCGCGGCGGGTCGTTTCTTTTTCGTGCACCGACCGGCCGGCGCGCGGGCGGCCACGCATAGGATCCTGCGTCGGCCCGAATGCGACTTCCGGCCGCGCAGTCCTCACACCCTCCCTGCGGAGCACGGCGGTGACCAGCCGGCGAGCACAACTCCGCGCAGCGGCCTCGCTCGTCGAGGTGCTGGTCGCGGCCGCCGTCATCGGGCTCCTGCTCGGCATCCTCATCCCCACCCTCTCGGCCGGCCGGCGCGGCGGACTGCGACTCAAGTGCATCAGCCAGCTAAAAGTCCTCGGCCAGCACGCCGCCGGCTATGCCGCCACCGATCCGCGCGGCATCCTCCATCCACAGTCGCCGTCGGGCGAACTGGCCTGGCTCGGCCTGGGCGCGTGGGACTACGGCGGCGCCGATGGCGCCTGCGGCGAAAACTCGTCGCGCTCCCCCATTCCAATGCACCTGGGCGCGGCGCGCCGGCCGTTCAACCTGGCCCAGAGCGGCCCGGCGATGAGCGACGCCGCTCGCTTCGCCGAGTATCGCTGCCCGGCCGATACCGGCGCACAGCCCAACCCCAACTACACCCCGAGCTACGTCGACCCCGCCCCGTGCGATGCCGACGCCGCCGCCGAGGTGATCGGCCGATCGATGACCGACGCCAAGGGCACCAGCTACCAGGGCGACTTTCTGTGGTTCGCCGATCGATCCGGCGACGCGCTGGTCGCGCGGCGCTTCGGATCGTTCATGCGCCCCGCCAGCACCATGCTCGCGGCGTCGGAACTGACCCTCTTCTACGAGACGCGCTTCGCGCAGGCCTATCTCTCGACGCGCGAGGCCCAGGACGCCTCCGGCGGCGCGCTCGCGCCCACGCCGCTCGACGTGCCCGGCTGGCACGGCCCCGGCAGCCAGTTCAACCTGCTGCTGTGCGACGGCAACGTCCGCACCGTCACCCTGCGACACGCCAACGACGCGCTCGACGCCGTGCTCGCCTTTCCGCCCGGCCTGGCCGATGTCCGCAGCGTCATGATCCGCGGCGCCGGCTGGCGCATCGATAACCTGCCCCTGACCGAGCAGGGCTGGGTCATCGAGCGCTGACCGGCCGCGACACGCTTGGCACGCCCCGCCGCCGGGGTATGCTGCGCGCGTGCCGCGCGACCGCCAGCCCAGCCAGCCCGACCGGCGCCGCGGTTCGCCGCGCGGAGAATCGCCCGACACCACGCTCCCGTCTGCGTCGTCGCTCCACCCGGGGCTCGGCCCGGTCGCGATCGCCCTGGTGCTGGCCGCGTCGCTGCTGTCGCTGAACGCCCTGGCCGGCGACCCCGGCCCGCCCATGCCCGCGCCGCTGAGCACCGTGGCACGGCTGCTGACGATCCCAGCCGCCTGGATCAGTCCGGCCGATGTCCGCGCGTTCGTGCTGCCGGCCGGCCTCGCGGCCCTGCTCGTGTGGACCGCGCTGACCGGGCGCCGCCCGGCCGCCGCGCCTTCCCGCAATTGGTTTGAAACACTCGGCGCGGCCCTGGTCGCCGCGTCGCTGGCGGTCGCGGCCGTGCGCGGCACGCTGCCGCTCTCGCTCGGCTGGATCGTCCGCCTGGCGCTGGGCGTCGGTTGGGCGGCGCTGCTCGGAAGGCGACTGTCGATCGCGGCGGTCGAGCGCACCCTCGCGCTGGCGCGGGTCGTCGCGCTGCTCGCCGTCGCGCTGGCGCTCTGGCACCGCGCCGCGCTCGATCTGCGGTTCGTCCGCTGGCCGATCGGTCCGGTCACGCTCTGCGCCGGACTGGGCTCGGCCTGGTCGGCTTCGGCGATCGGCGCGCTTCTGGACGGCGGCGTTCCACGGACGGCCCGCGCCACGCGCCGCGCGCTGCTCGTCGCGCTGTGCGGCGCGGCCGCGCTGACGCTGACGCTGGTCGCCGGTCGGCGGGGCGCCCTGCTCGGCCTGGCGGCCGGCGCCGGCGGCGCGGCCGGCGCGTGGGGGGTCGAGCGCGTCCGCGCCGAGTGGCGCCGTCGCGCGGCCGTCGCGCTGGCGCTGCTGGCAATCACGTGCGGCGGCGGCTGGGCCGCGCATCGAGTCCGCTCTGCCGCGCCAGCCGCCGACGGCTCGCTGGCGCTGCGGCTCGCCTACTGGCGCTTCGTCGCGCAGCACGCCGGTCGCGCCTGGCTGGTCGGCATCGGCCCGGACCAGTTCGTCTGCGACGTCACCACTGGCCTGGCGCGGCAGCGCGCCGAGCGTCCGCACGAACTGCACGGCGCGCTCGAGCCGGCGGCCCACTGTGAATGGCTTCAGGCGGCCTACGAGCTCGGTCTGCCGGCGGGGGCCATCTACCTTCTGCTGCCGGCGGGCGTCGTCGTCGGACTGCTGCGGCGACGAACAGGCGGTCCGCGCCTGACGCTGGCCGGCGCGCTGCTGGCGATCGTCGTGAACGAGGCCAGCAGCGTGAACCTGCGCGGCGCGGTGCTGCCGGTGTGGTACTGGACCTGGCTCGGCCTGGGTCTGGCGATGCTGCGCGCCGATGCGACGGCGTCGCCGGCCGGATCGACCCCGCGCGGACTGCGGCTGCGTCGCGCCGCGGCGGCCGCGCTGGCGCTGGCCTTGGGCGCGTGGATGTGGCGCGACGCCGCGGCACTCGGCGCCCACGCCCGCGGCCGGGTGCTGCTGGCGCGCGGCGACGGGCGCAGCGCCGCCGTGCTGCGCGCGGCTGCATCGCGCAGCGGCGCGGCCGACTGGCTGACCGCGCACGTCCACCTGGCGCAGGCCGAGACGATCGCCGCGCTGTACGGCGAATCCGGCGGCGCTGCGGCGGGCGACTCGACATCGTTCGCTGCAAATTGGCCGCGCGCCGTCGCGGCGTGGCGATCCGTCGCCGAGCGCTGCCGCGGATACCCCGGCCTCGGCGGACAGTGGGCCGCGGTCGAGTTCGCCGCCGGCCACCGCGACGCCGCGCGACAGATCGCCCGCGAAACGATTGAGTCGATCGACCCGTACGACGGGCCGACCAACGAGCTGTGGGCCGGAGAGTTCGCGCCCGCGCCGACCGCGCGGCTCGACGCCTGCGTCCGCGCGCTGCGTGCCGCCGCGACCACCGACGCCGCCGTCCGCATCGCGTCCGCCGCGCTGGCCGACGCGCCCGCCCGCGCGGCCTGGCAGGCCCGCGTTCGGCAGGCCGCCGCCGACCTGGCCACCACACCGCGCCGCGAATGGGCCGATCCGCTCTCGCCCGAGGTGCTGCGGCTCGACGCCGCCTGCGCCGCGGCCCGCGGCGACTGGGCGGCCGCCGCGCGAACCCAGTCGCTGGCGGCCGACGCGATCGTGCAACTCTTCGCCGATCACGCCCCGGTCCGCCGCGCGCACGCCGCCGAGTGCGACACGCTCTTCCGCGCCGCCGATTACCAGTTCCGCGCCAGCCCGGCTTTCTGGCCGGCCGCGCTCGACCGCGCGATCGACGCCGAGCGCTTCGCCGTGCTCGGGATCGAGTTCGACGAGCTCTCACACCCGTCGGCCGACAGCGAGTTCGTGCTTGGGCGCGGTCGTGCCGACCGAGCTGCCCGACGAACTGCGCCCCGTGTGGCGACTCTCGGCCAGGCTGCGGCTGGCGGCCGGGCGAGCCGCGGCATGGAATGGCGCCTGGCCGCGGCGCTGCCGGGCGACGCCCGCGACGCCGAACAGCGCGCGGCGCTCCGCGCGTGCTGGCACGCGAGCTGATCGACGCCTTTCGTCCGCTGCCGCGCGAACAAAGGCCCGCGAGATTCGCCGAGCTCGAGCGGCTGGCCGCAACGGCGCCGCAGCCGCCGCGCTGAGCGCCGCAGGACCGTTTCGCCTTTGCACGCGCCGCGCGGATTGGAGCCGCGGCGCTTTTCTCTGTAGGCTCGCGCCATGACGTCCGCCACGCCCCCGCTGCCCGCCGACGCCGCCGCGCCCCGCTCCGCCGGCTGGTTCGCGCCGCTGTGGCTCGCGATGACGCTGGCGCTGGGAGTGCTGTTCTTCTCTCAGGGGCCCAACAGCGGCGCCGCCCGGCAACTGATGGGCCCGACGCTGGGCACCGTCGATCACCTGCTCACCCTGCCGCTGGCGACGGTCGCGCCGACCGACCTCCGCGCCTATGCGATCCTGCTGGCATGCGCCGGGCTGCTGGCCGGCCGCGCCGCCCGCCGATCCGCCGCGCCGCTGCAACTGCATCGCTGCGATGCGCTGGCGCTGGCGATCGTGGTCGCGGCCATCGCGTCGGCCGCATGGAACGGCACGTGGACCCTCTCGCGCGGCTGGCTCGTCAACGTTGCCGGCGGCGCGCTGCTGGCAATTTTGATCGCGCGGATCGACCCGCGCACGCTCGCGCGGCTGGCGGGCGCCGCGGCCGGAGTCGCCGCTGCCGCTCTGGCGGCCGCCTACGCCCATCGTGCCGCGCTCGGCATTCGCTACTTCCGCTGGCCGATCGGCCCGATCGCACCGACCGCCGCGTTCGGGGCGATCTGGTCGGCCGCGGGCGCGGCCTGGCTCATCGCCACGCTGACGGCGCCGTCGCCGGCCGGGCAACCGGCGCGCCGGCCGTGGGGCCGCCTGCTCGTGGCAATCGCCCTGGTCGCCGCGGCGACAGGCTCGGTGCTCATCTGCGAACGCCGCGGCGCGTGGCTGGCGCTGGCGGGCGGACTGATCGCCGGCGTGGCGCCGCTGACGTGGCGACGGATCGGGCGCAGCGGCCGGGCGCGCTGGATCGCCGTCGGTGCAGCCGCGGCCGCACTGCTGGCCGGCGTTGCCTTCGTCGGCTGGAGCACCACGCGCGGTCCGCGCAGCGGCTCGCTGTCGGTCCGCTACGCCTACTGGCGGTTCATCGCCTCAGAGCTGCCCGGTCACTGGCTGCTCGGCGTCGGGCCGGATGCCTTCGTCTGCCGCGCCACCACCGGCCTGTCGCGGGCCCGCGCCGAAATGCCCCACCCGCTGCACGGCACGCTCGAGCCATCGGCCCACAACGAGTGGCTGCAAGCCGCGTACGAGCTCGGTCTGCCCGGCGGCGCGGCCTACGCGGCGCTGCCGGTCGCGGCACTGATCGCCACGCTCGTCGCGCTGGCCCGCAGAGCGGCGCCCGCGCCGCGCGGCCTCGCGGCGCTGGTGGCCGCTGCATTGGCGGCGCTGCTGATCTCCGAGGCGGCCAGCGTCAACCTGCGCTACGCCAACCTGCCGGTCTGGTACTGGGTGCTGGTCGGCGCCGGGCTGTCGCTGGGCGGCGTGGCGCGCGGCGCGGGCGGCTGGCGCGTGCCGCGGCGGACCGGCGTGCTGCAACTGGCTGCCGGCGGACTGGCCCTTGGCCTGGCGCTGCTGCTGGCCAACGACCTCTTCGCGACGCTCTTCCATGCCCGCGGCCGCGCCGCGCTGGGGCGCGACGACCGCGCCGCCGCCGCCGCGCTACGCATCGCCGTCACGCGCCTCGGAGCCACCGAGTCGCTCGCCGCGCGCGTCGACCTGGCGACCGCCTGCGCCGGCATCGTTCGATCGCGCCCGCCCGGCGCCGCCAGCCAGCCCGCCGACGACGACGTGGCCGCCGCGAGCGCGGCCTGGGATGATGTCTACTCGCTCTGCCCCGCCTACCCGGAAGTCGCCGGGCGCTACGGCGACCTGCTCTACCGCACCGGTCGCCGCGACGACGCGCGGCGCATCCTCTCCCACCACCTGGCCACGCTGAATCCCTACGACGCCGGCGCCAACCTGCTGGTGGCGATGTACGACGACGAGCCGCCCGGCCAGCGGCTCGAGCACGTCTGCCGCGCGCTGCGCGACGCCGCCTTCTCGTCCGAGTCGGCCCGCGTGAGCGCGGCCGCGCTGGCCGACGCCCCGACCGCCGCCGCCTGGGCGGCGCGGGTCGCCGCCGCGCAAGTGGACCTGGCGCGCGGCAGCGAGCCGGCCTGGCGCGACCCGCTCGCGCCCGAGGTGCTGCGCGTCGAGGCCGTGCGCCGCGTCCGCGCCGGCGACCTGCGCGGCGCCAGCGCGGCGCAGATGCTGGCCGCCGAGGCCTATCGCCGCCTCTTCGACCAGGCCAATCCGCACCGCCGCCGCAGCGAAGCCGAGGCCGAGGCCTGGACCACCGCCGCCGAGCTGCGCTTCCGGGCTGATCCCGGTGACTACGCCGCCGCCCTCGACGCCATCCTCGTCGCCGAGCGTTTCGCCGTCATGGGCATCGAGTTCGAGGAACTCCGCCGGCCGGACCCGGCGGGCGAATACGTCGGCGGACAGGTCGTTCCGACCGAGCTGCCCGACGCGCTGCGGCGGATGTGGCGCGTCTCGTGCCTGCTGCGGATGGCGGTCGGTCGCGAGCGCGGGCTCGAGCTGCGGGCCTACTCGGCCCTGCCGCCGGACGCCCGCACGCCCGCGGGCATGCAGGCGCTGGCCGTCGCGCTCGCGCGTGAGCTGGTGGTGCTGTTCGGGCCGCTGCCGGCCGAGCGGCGTCCGAGCCATTACGATCGCATCGTCGAGTTGGCCCAGTCCGGCACAGCGCGATAGGGAGATGACATGGCACGACTGATGTTCCACGGCGCGGCGCAGGAAGTGACGGGGTCGATGCACCTGGTCCACGCGGCCGGGCAGTGGATCGCGCTCGACTGCGGCCTGTTTCAGGGCCACCGCGCCGACGCCGACCGCAAGAACCAGGAGTTCGCGATCGCGCCCGACGCGCTCTCGGCCGTCGTCGTCTCGCACGCCCACACCGATCACACCGGGCGACTGCCGCTGCTGGCGCGCAGCGGCTTCCGCGGTCCGATCTTCGCCACGCCCGCGACGCGCGACCTGTGCGATATCATGCTGGCCGACTCGGCCCACATTCAGCAGGAAGACGCCGAATACCTCAACCGCAAGCGGCAGCGCCACGGCGAGCCGCCGGTCGAGCCGCTCTACACCCTGCACGACGCCGAGACGGTCTTGCGGCTGTTTCAGACCATGCCGCTCGACCGCCCGTTTGCCGCCGGGCGCGGTGTGCAGGCGCGCTTCTTCGAGGCCGGACACATGCTCGGCTCGGCCGGCATCGAGCTGGTCATCCGCGAAGAAGGCCGCCCGCCGACCACGATCGTCTTCTCCGGCGACATGGGGCGATTCAACTCGCCCATCCTGCGCGACCCGGCGCCGCTGCCGCCCGCCGACTATCTCATCTGCGAATCCACCTACGGTGCGCGGCAGAACCCGCCCGTGACCGACCTCGACGAACAGCTCGCCGACGTCATGCGCGACGCCATCGGCCGCGGCGGAAAGGTGATCGTGCCGGCCTTCTCGGTCGGGCGCACCCAGGCGGTCGTCTATGTGCTGGCGCGGCTGATGCACACCGGGACGATTCCGCAGCTGCCGG
Organism: Phycisphaerae bacterium; assembly: GCA_046350375.1. Classification (GTDB taxonomy): domain Bacteria; phylum Planctomycetota; class Phycisphaerae; order UBA1845; family UTPLA1; genus JAXMAO01. The sequence goes on along the minus strand of JAXMAO010000004.1, from coordinate 249,447 downwards.
TCTATGTCGACAGTCCGCTGGCGGTCGACGCCACCGAGGTCTTCCGGCTGCATCCTGAGTGCTACGACCGCGACGCCCGCGAGTTTGCCCGCGAGGCCGGCGACTTCCTCGGATCGGCCTGCTGCCACTACGTCCGCAGCGTCGACGAAAGCAAGGCGCTGCACGGCCGCCACGCGCCGTGCGTCATCATCTCGGCCAGCGGAATGTGCGAAACCGGGCGCATCCTGCATCACCTCAAGAACAACGTGCACGACCCGAAGAACACCCTGCTGTTCGTCGGCTACCAGGCCGCGCACACCCTCGGCCGGCGGATCGCCGACGGCGAGCGCAAGGTCCGCATCTTCCAGCAGGACTACCCCGTGCGGGCACGCGTCACGCAGTTGCACGGCTTCTCAGGCCACGCCGACCGCGATGAGCTGCTGCGAATGACCACTCCGCTCGCGGGCCGCAGCCGCACGACCTTCCTCGTGCACGGCGAGCCCGAGTCGATGACCGCGCTGCGAAAGGGAATGCTGGCCGCCGGTCACCGCGACGTCCGCATGCCGCAGCGCGGCGAAACCGTGGAGCTGAACGGCGCCGGGCACGGTTGACCCACGGCGCGATGCCTGAAGCGTCGCCTGCGCGAGCGTCCCGACGTCCCTCCCTGGGTGGCACCGGCTTTCAGCGTATGTCCGCGTTTCACCGCACGACCAGCCGGCGAACGCGATGAGCGCGTGAAAAACGCCCTAATACCGCGGCACGCTCGCGTCGATCAGCATTGACCACTCGTCGATCCCCCCCGCCATGCTCTTCACGCCCGCCAGCCCCGCCTCGCGCAGCGTCGCGGCGGCCGACAGGCTTCGCCCGCCATGATGGCAGTGGGCCACCACCGTCTTTCCCGCCGCCAGACGCTTCAGCTCGGCCATGCGGTTCGCCAGCTCGCCCAGCGGCACGAGCAGCGCGCCGTCGATGCGGCAGGTGCGATGCTCGTCCGGCTCGCGCACGTCGATCAGCAGCAGCGGCGCGCCAGACTCGAGCGCCCGCTTCACCTCGGCGACCGACACTTCCCACTCGGCGTTGCGAACCGGCATGCGTCTGACTCCTGTGCGTTCTGTGCGGCCCGATTGTAGAACACCGCCGCCCGCGCCGCGAAGCGCCGCGTTGGCGCCTGTCCCGGCAGGGCAACGATGCTCCTGGCCCGACTGCGATCGGCGCTCAGCCGCGCGCCGCAGCCGGCCCGGCCGGCAGCCGTCCGCCGCGCGCGAAGAACTCCTGCACTACGGCGCAGTGCATCGCGATGCCGATCGGCAGCGCCGCGTCGTTGAAGTCGTACCGCGGATGATGCAGCCCCGGCATCTCCGCAACTGCCGGGTCGCGCACGCCCAGCCGCCAGAAGGCCGCCGGCACGCGCTGCGCGTAATAGGCGAAGTCCTCGCCGCCCAGGCTCGGCGGTTCGCCCGTCTCCACGGCCGCTTCGCCCAGCAGCGCCCGGCCGGTCTGCTCGACCAGCGCCGCCGCCGACGCGTCGTTCATCAGCACCGGGTAGCCGTCGCGAATCTCCAGCTCGGCCCGCGCGCCAAACGCGGCCGCCGTCTGCTCGGCGATCTGCCGCACCAGGCGAACCGCCCGCTCGCGCGTCTCCGGGTTGAGCGTGCGAATCGTGCCGCCCAGCTCGGCGACCGGCGGAATGATGTTCTCGGCGGTGCCGGCGTGAAACTTGCCCACCGTCACCACGCACGCATCGACCGGCGCGGTGAAGCGCGACACCACCGTCTGCCAGCCCAGCACGATCTGGCACGCCACCACGATCGGGTCGATCCCCTTGTGCGGATAGGCCGCGTGCGCGCCCGATCCGTGCACCGTCAGCGACCACGGATTGGTCGACGCCAGCACCGCCCCGCTGCGAATGCCGATCCGCCCCAGCGGCAGGCTCGGCCAGCCGTGCAGCGCGAAGATCGCCCCCACCTTCGGATCGTCCAGCGCCCCCTCGCGGCACATCCGCTCGCCGCCCGCGCCGCCTTCCTCGGCCGGCTGAAAGATGAACTTCACCGGCCCCGGCAGCGACTCGGCGATCGTCGACAGCACCCCCGCCGCCCCCACCAGGCAGGCCGTGTGACCGTCGTGCCCGCAGGCGTGCATCTTGCCCGGCGACTGCGACGCATACGGCCGGCCGGTCTCCTCCTGAATGGGCAGCGCGTCCATGTCGGCCCGCAGCGCCACGCACGGCCCGGCCTTGCCGGCGTTCAGCGTGGCGACGATGCCCGTTCCCCCCGCCAGGTTCGCCCGAATGTGCAGGCCCGCAATCGCCCGCAAGCGCTCGTGCACGCGGCGACTGGTCTCGACCTCCTGGTACGAAAGCTCCGGGTGCGCGTGCAGCTCGTGGCGCAGCGCGGTGATGTCGGGCACAACTCGATCAATCTGCTTCGTGAGACTCTGCACGCCGGCCCTCCCACGGTCGATTCGCCCCTCGACCGGGGGCCATCATGCGACCGCGCGGCCGGCGCGGCAAGCCCGGCGGCGTCAGGGGGCGGCTTGGGTTGTCCGCCGGCGCATGGCGCCGAGCGCCAGCAAGACAAGCGCGGCGCTGCCCGGCTCGGGAACGTAGAGCTGGAAGGCCAGGTCGACCGCTGCGACCGACAAACGCCAGACGGCACTGCCTGGAGTCATGAAGGCAAAACTGGTGAAGTCGGTTAGAGAATATTGCCAAATGAACGTCGATTCGAGTGAGCCCACCTGCGAGACTTCAAGCCAGTAGCGTCCGGCGGCGGGTAGCGAGATCGGCGCGTCGAGCGTCGCCTCGAAGCGATACTCGCGCGGTCCGACGCCGAACGACACGATCCGCCCGGTCCACTGCCGCGTCGGGTTCAGCAAGGTCACGTCGCCACTCGGCGCGCCGGGCAGCCCGGCCAGGTCGCTGTACACGCGGATCCGCATCGACTCGGGCGTGGGCGGATTGTCGCCGTCGTAGCAGCCCCACCAGACGACCTTGCCGACGGCGGTTGGAGCGCCAACTTGAAAGTCGTCGGCAGAGAAAGTTGAGAATGGATGGCCGTTGAACAAGTACTCGGAGTCAGCGCCTCCCCCACCGGTCGGAATCGGCGTTTGCGGCGGATGATTGACCAGAAGCTGGGCCTCGACGGCTGGGACAATGCCGAGAACCATGAATCCAAGCGCCATGGCGCGCATGACACGTCTCCCGCGGCCGCGACGCCCCTTGTCGGCAGCGCCGCCAGCCCAGCGCCCTACGCCAACCGCACCACCGCCTCGACGCACTTGCGAATCCCCGCGTACACCTCGGCCGGGCCGCGACCCAGCATGTACGCCGGCGTCGTCACGATCTTGTGCGCCTCGTCGATCACCATCTCGGTGACCGCGCAGTCGCAATGCTGCCCGCCCATCGTCTCGATCGCGCCCGCCGTCGCCCGATCGTTCCCGATCGTCAGCCGCGGGTGCAGCTCGATCTTCCCGCAGATCCGCGCCAGGAGCGCCGGCGCGATGCAGATCGCGCCGATCGGCTTCTTCGCCCGCAGCATTCCCACCGCCAGCCGCTCGACATCGGCGTTGACCGTGCAGGCCGCGCCGTTGGTGGCGAAGTTGCACAGGTTCTTCGCGGCCCCGAAGCCGCCCGGAAAGACCAACGCGTCGATCTCGTCGACCTTCACCGCGGCCACGTCGCGAATCTCGCCGCGCGCAATGCGGGCCGACTCGACCAGCACGCTGCGCCGCCCGCCGTCGGCCGCCGGCTTGTGCCGCGCGTGGTCGATCACCTCGCTCTGCAGAATGTCCGGGGCGCAGCACACCGCCTTGGCGCCGAGATGGTCGATCGCCAGCAGCGTCAGCACCGCCTCGTGAATCTCCGCCCCGTCCAGAAATCCGCAGCCCGACAGGCACACCGCAATGCTCTTCATGGCTCAGCCTCCAGAGATGTGAACCACGCCGGATTATACTCCGCCCAACGACCGCCGGGCCGGGCGCCGCAACGGTCGCCGCCGGCAGAAACCGCACGGCTGGACTCCCATGCTCGTCGCCGTCACCGGCGCCTTCGGCTATTCCGGCAGGGCCATCGCCGAGCGACTGCTCGCCCGCGGCGAACGGGTCCGCACGCTCACCAACTCTCCGCAGCGCCCGCACGACTTCGGCGACCGCATCGACGTCTGCCCGCTCGCGTTCGACGACCCGCCGCGCCTCGCCCGGTCGCTCGCCGGCTCCGACGTCCTGGTCAACACCTACTGGGTCCGGTTCAACCACCGCCTTTTCACCTTCGACCAGGCCGTGGCCAACACGCGGACGCTCTTCGCCGCCGCGAAGGCCGCCGGCGTCCGCCGCATCGTCCACACCAGCATCCTCAAGCCCGAGCAGGGCCGCGGCCTGGCCTACTACGACGGCAAGCTCCGCCTCGAGCGCGACCTCGAATCCACCGGCCTGCCCCACGCCATCCTGCGGCCCGGCGTGCTCTTCGGCCGCGGCGACATCCTGGTCAACAACATCGCCTGGCTGCTGCGACACCTGCCGCTGTTCGGCCTGTTCGGCGACGGCCGCTACGCGCTCGCGCCACTGCACGTCGACGACTTCGCCGCCATCGCGCTGCGGGCCATCGACGCCCAGCCAGGCCTGCCGCGCGTCATCGACTGCCACGGCCCGGAGTCGTTCCCCTACCGCGATCTCGTGCGACAGATCGCCGCGATCATCGGCGTCCGCCGGCCGATCGTCCGCGTCCCGCCGTGGCTGGGTCACATCGTCGGCCGGCTGCTGAATCCGCTGCTGAAAGACGTGGTCATCACCCGCGAGGAGATCGACGGGCTGATGCGCGGCCTGCTCGCCTCCGACCAGCCGTCGCTCGGAACGACGCGGCTCACCGACTGGGCGAACGCCCACCGCGACGCGCTCGGCCGGCGCTACGCCGGCGAGGTTGGCCGCCGCGTGCGGCGCAGCGTCGCATACGAACAGGTCTGACGCGAGCGCCGCCGACTGCGCCTCGGGCTATACTGCAAACCGGAAATCTGCAGCGCCGACATCGGAGCGCCACACGCGTGGGCCGCGCGGCGCCGCTGCCGATCGACACCGGCCGGAGAGAGCCATGCCAGACATCGCGCTTCTTGAAAGCGAGCTGAACGCACAGGTGGTCGCGGGCGACATTTTGGGCGCGTTTGAGAAGTTCTACGACGAGCAGGTCAGCATGCAGGAGAACAGCGACCCGCCCTGCGTCGGCAAGGCGGCCAACCGCGAGCGCGAAAAGCAGTTCGTCGCCAGCGTCGGCCAGGTGCACGCACTGCAGGTTCTCGGCGGCGCGGTCGGGGCCGACTGCTCCTACTCCGAGTGGCACTTCGACATCACGTTCAAATCTGGCCAGCGGGCGGCCTTCGACCAGGCCGTCGCGCGTCGCTGGCGCAACGGCAAGGTCGTCAACGAGCGGTTCTATTACGCAAAGCACTGACGGCTGAGCCGACTCAGATCGCCCCGCTCCACCGCACACGCGGCCGCAGTCGGGCCTGGCGTTTCTAGTTGCACAGGCAGTCGATGCACAGTCCGCCGGCGGTGGCGGTGCGGACGCCGTGGCAAAGCGTCGATTCATCTTCGCAGAGCGAGGCGCACTTGAACGTCGTCATCGTCGGCACAAAGCCGCTCTCGTCGACGCGATAGGCATCGCTGCCGACCGGCACCACGGCGTCGGCCGGCGGCGCCGTCTTGCAGAACTTCGACACGCTGACCCACTTGCCGATGACGGTGCACTCGCTGGTGGCGGCGTTCCACGTGCCGCCCGCCAGGGCGCACTGGGACTCGGCGGCCACGAGGTTGGAATAATCGCACACGCGCGTATATCCGACGGCGCAGGTCGTGTTGGGCGGCGCCGGTGCGGCCGGGTTGATCTGCAACTGAACCACCAGAACCCCGTTGAAGAACGGCCCGAAGATGTGCACCAGCAGCGGAATGACCACCGGGCTCGTCCCGGGCACGTTCGCCTCGACGGCAATCGGCTGCGCCACCGGCGTGGCGCCGCAGGGAATCGCCGCCGACACCGGCCGCGCCGAAAGACGCGGGTCCAGCGACTCAAACAGCACGAAGTGCGGCGCGTCGAGCTGCCCCGTGAATTCCGGCAGCAACTGCGTGACGCCGTTCGAGAGCGCCTGCAACTGGTCGCGCGGAAAGGCGACCTGGACCGGCGGGTTGAGAAGCACCGACAGAAACAGGGACATGTCCGCGTCCGGGTCGTGCAGGCCGCTCAGGTTCAGGTCCGAGGCGCACAGCGTCGCCGCGTCTGGGTGGTTGATGAACGATTCGACGAAGCCCGGCACGTCGTCGCCGTTGATCAACCCGTCGAGATTCGTGTCGCCCGGCAGGGCGCCGCAGTGGCGCACATAGGCATATTGCAGACCCGGTATGGATGCGAAATTGACCGACCGCGGATCGCCCAGGCTGTCCCGCGCGTTCACCGGCGGAAGCACCTGGTTCGACATGAAATCGTGAGCCCCGCCGTTGAGGATGACGCAGACCTTGATCGGCCCGGTCGGGTTCCCGATCGCCGCCAGGGGAATGCGCCACTCGAGGCCGTATTCGGCGCCGAAGCCGTTCGCCCAGCCCGTGCCGGCCGTCACGCCGACGACGTTGAAGTTATTCAGCGCGACGCGGATGTCGAACGGGTTCGTGCCGCCCATGAGCTGGCCATCGCCGCCGAAGGTGCCGACGCCGCGCCAGCCCAGAAAGGCTCCGTTCGTCCCGCCAGGCTCAAGCTCGGCATAGTTGGCATAGAGCCGATTCAGAAAGCCGCCTTCCGCGGTGGCGTGCAGCCAGAAATCCGCCTCGAAGCCGGCGTCGAACGTGAGACCGTTGCCCGAGCCGTCGTCGCCCATGCGGTTCAGCCCGTCGAAATCGACGTCCGGGTTGTTGCCGACCAGCCGGTTCTGGCCGCCCGGCCGCGTGTCGAGGAACAGCTCCACGTCGTTGAAGTTCAGCTCCAGGTTGCCGCCGATGAACAGGTGCAGCGTGTCGCCGATGATGTCGCCGACCAGCAGATCGAGTTCCGAGCCGTTCGCCACGTCGGGGGCCAACACCATGTTGTCGCCGAAGCTGGTCTGCCCATTCTGAACCGCGACCAGAAAGGCGTCGGTCAGCGTCCCGTCGCGCGCGCCGTCCACCTCGGGAGGAAAAGGCCCGCCGGCCCGGGCCGCGGTCGCCGCCAGCCCCAGCCAGATCATCGATGAAGCCACGCCAATCTGTCGGAAACAAGACATGCGGCACCTCCAGGGCATCGGCCGGCCGCCCGCCGGGCCGCGCCCAGCCGTTGAACTATTGAGTGGTAGGAAGTGAAAATATCCGAAATTGACGGCCGAGTCAACCCGGCGCCGCGCGCGGCGCGGCTTGGCGTTCGAACAGGCCCGCCCCGCCCCGCGCGGGCAGACTCGCGTCCGCGATCTCGCTCACCACGCCAGGCCGCCGGCCTTGTCAGCCCGCACCCAGCGCCCCGCGCCGCCCGTGTTCACAATCAGGCACCAGTCGGCCGGCACACCCGCGGGGCGGACATACGGCCCGCATCCATCTATGAAGTTAGTCCGATCGGAAGGCAGCGCGCTGCACCAGCCCTGGGCCAGTTCGTCCGGGGTGATTCGCTGAGTTCTCTCGTTCCATTGGACAATGTTCGGCGAGAGCCGCCAGGGCTCTCCCACGCCGAGCGCCCGAAACGCTCCCACCGGCGTCACCAGGTACATGACCGCCGACTGTGAGTCGACTGACTTCCAGCTCCACGCCGGCGGCTTCAGCGGCACGCCTTTGCAGGTGAGCTCGTTGATCTGGCCCACGCACACCGCGCACGCAAAGAACGGACAGTACCATCGCAGCCGCCAGCCGTCGCGCTCCGCCCGGTGCATTGACAGCGGGCCCAGTCCGACGACCGCGGCCGCGATCAGAAAGCCACAAACGCCCAGGTAATCGTTGCCTCGCCTCGTCATGGGAAGGCCTCCGTCGCGGACACTCAGGCCAACGGCGGGCAAAGTTCTTGTTCACGTATCCAAGAAACCGGTCGGCGGCCGGTTAGAATCCCCCGCCTGGCCCCGGAGACCGCCCCCATGCCCGACGCCCCCTGGCACGACCTCGGTCCGCTCGACGCCCTCCGCGATCGCCCGCTCCGCCAGCTCACGCTCGGAAAAACCAAGATCGCGCTCGTCTTCAAGGACGGCCACTTCTCCGCCATCTCCGGCGTCTGCAACCACGTCGCCGGGCCGCTCGGCGACGGCGAACTCGACGGCGACTACGTCGTCTGCCCGTGGCATCACTGGAAGTTCCACTGCCGCACCGGCCAAGGCGAGCCCGGCTTCGAGGACGACGCCGTGCCCACCTACGCCGTGAAGGAAGAGGCCGGCCACCTGTTCGTCTGCCTCGACCCGCAGAGCCGACGGACGCGCCACCCCCACGCGCCCCATCCGCTGGCCCGCAAGATCGCCCGCGCCGACGGGCCGATCCGCGCCGTCGGCATCAGCACCACCGCCATGGACCGCGCCTTTCCGCGCTACAGCACCTCCGACGCATTGCTCGACACCGCGCTGGCCCACGCCGCCGACGCCCTCGGCTGCCACACCCAGCGCATCGCCCTCAACGACCTCGCCTTCCGCGCCTGCGAAGGCTATTACAGCAAGAGCGCCCACGCCTGCACCTGGCCATGCAGCATTACCCAGATGGACCCCGCCGACCAGCTCGACCGCGTGTATGAGGCGATCGTCCACTGGGCCGACGTCATCCTCGTCTCCACGCCCATCCGCTGGGGTTCGGCCAGCAGCCTGTATTACAAGATGGTCGAGCGGATGAACTGCATCCAGAACCAGATCACCATCGCCGAGAAGGTGCTGCTGCGGAACAAGGTGGCCGCCTTCATCATCACGGGCGGACAGGACAACGTGCAGGCCGTCGCCGGGCAGATGCTCGGCTTCTTCACCGAGCTGGGCTGCGTCGTGCCGCAGTTCCCCTACATCGCCCACTCGCGCGGCTGGAGCGCCGAGGACATGGAGCACAACGTCGCCTACGTGCAGCACTCCAAGGAGCTGCACGACGGCGCCCGCGAGCTGGTCGGCCGATCAGTCGAGATGGCCAAGGTGCTGCTCGCCGGCACGGCCACCACCGACAAGCCGCAGCGCGGCGGGCGCAAGGCCCACCAGCTCGACGTGCGGGCGCAGCTCTAGAAACGCGGTGCCGTTGCCTGTTTGCGCGGCACGGCGTTTACGGTTCTTCGGCCGGCCTCGCCAGCCCAGGTCGCGCTACAGCAGACAGGCAATGAAAACCGGGATGTCGGCGGCAGTGTTGGCGCAGTCGCCGTTCATGTCGGCGCAGCTGTTGTACGAGCCGGTGATGAGCGCATTGACGAAGATCTGAATGTCGCGCCCCTCGCAGTTCCCGTTCGAGTTCAGATCGCCCAGCGCGGTGCAACCCAGCGGCGGGCGCACCAGGACGATGGCCGCCGTGCTCGAATAGACCGCCACAAACGTGACGCCGCTACACGGCGCCGGGCTGGGCGGCACGATCGTGGCAAAGGTGCCGCTGCGGCCGCCGGCGGCATTGATGGCGACGAACTGTTCTCCCACCTTGGGCAGGTATCCGTTCGGAATCGAGAGCTTCAGCGTGCCATCGAACGTCGCCGTCCCGGAGACGTTGGCCCGGTCGTGCATCGCGGAAGCCGGCGGCCCGCCAATCTCCATTTCATAGCTGCCCGAGGAATTCATGAGGAGGTCACCGGTCAGGGTCAGAATGCCCCCGGGCGTCGGCGATCGCTGTGGGTCGAGCGCGCCGGCGCAGGTCAGGTTGCCGGTGATCGTGCCGCCGTCGCCCTGGATCCGACCGCCGAGAGAAAGTCCGATGCCATTCGAGCAGCTGAGATTGCCGCCCGAGCCGATCGTGACCAGCCCCGCGAGAACGCCGCCGTTCGAATCCACGAGCGTCACGGCCTGCGATCCGACGGCCAGTTGGCCGTCGTAGCTGACGCCCGCGGCCGTGGCCCTGCCGAGAGCGAGCGTTCCGGTCGCGGTGATGAGCGCCGTGGGGTCGCCGGTGACATCGACCGCGCAGCTTCCAGAACCGGAGTAGCCGCCGGTGGACGCGAAGTGAATGGTCGTGCCGGAAATGTTGTTGGCGGTATTGAAGATCGTCCCGCCAAAGGTGAGGCCCGAGGCGCCGGACGGGCTGATGCTCCCGGTGCCGACGTTGACATCGGCATTGACCGTTCCCGTGCCCGAGATTCCCGACGCCGCCGTGAGCAGGTTGACGGGCAGCGCACCGTGAAACGTTCCGCCTGCCAGGACCATGTCGCCGGTGCCGCCGTTGGCGTCGCCGAGAAACGTGTCGCCGGTGGCGTCGACCAGCCCGCCGGTGTTGATGTTGAGCGTTCCGGTGCCGGCCGCCGTGCCGGAGCTGTTGCTGCCCACCAGCAGGTCATCGCCCACCAGAAGCCGCGCGGCAAGCAGGCCGGCGGTCTGAACCGTGACGCTGCTGACCGAGGCCGCCCCGTTGGCGATGACCAGATCGCCGGCAAAGCGCGCGACCGCGCCGTTGGAAACCGACATCGTCGCGTCGCCGCCCTGCCCGATCCGCGACTCGCCGACGCCGAGCACGTCGAGCAGTGACGCCCCCAAAGGTGCGACCGAGAAACCCGAAACGCTGACGTCGCAGATCGACGTAGAGTTCGAGCCGACAATCAGGTTCCCGCCGACCTCGACGTGACCGACACCGCTAATCGACAGCGAGGCGGCGCCGTTCTGTCCCAGCGTCATGCCGCCGGTGATGATCAGATCGGCGTCGGAATCGTTGACGTTCAGCGTGCCGTCGGAGCCGGCGGTGTTGCCGATCACTCCGAAGCCCGAGACGTTGAACGTCCCGGTCGTCAGCGTGAGCGTCGCGACGTCGGTCGCGGCGTCGGCGACGGTGAGATTCCCGGAGGTGGTGTGCGCCGAGCTCATGTTGAGCGTCACCGTCCCGGCGCGGTACTTGTGCGACTTGGAACTCGTGACGCTCGCGTTGTACGTCACCGTGTACGTCGCGTTTAGGCTCATCGTCAGGTCGTCGGCGCCCATCGGCACCTGGTTCGGGGTCCAGTTGCCGGCTGCGGCGGCCGACCCGCCCGCGGGGTTGTTCCAGACCAGGCTCGCCGCGTGCAGCGCGCGGGGCGCGGCAAACACGACCACGGCCAACACAATCTGCGCGCGCAGACGACAAGCGTGCGACGGCATGCAGCTTCCTTCCCGTATGTGATTGCGCCGCCCGATGGCGCTTGGAACCCCTCAAGAAAAATCGCTCCGCGGACAAGAGCGACCTTCGCACCGTCGCGGCGATTTCCTTCCGAAACCCCAGGGCTGTCCCGCGGTTCCCGGAATTACATTAGACGGTTTCCGCCGTCGCGGATCAAGGAACAGCGCCCCAGGGCAGCCGCCGCACCGGCGCGGCACACCGCCCCGCCTCACACCCGTACCTCCACCACGCCGTCCACCACCCGCGACTCATACCCCCGCAGCCGCACCGCCTCCGACAGCGGGCAACGCCCGTCGCGCAGATCGAACACCCAGTGGTGCCACGGACACGTGACGCACCCGTCGGCCACCGCGCCGGCCGCCAGGTTGCCCCCCGCATGCGGGCAGCTGTTGCCCACCACGATCAGCCCCGGCGACGCCGACAGCCGGAACACCGCCAGCTCGTGCCCGGCCAGCTCCACCAGCCGCCCGCGGTCGATCGGCAAATCTTCCAGCCGCGCGATCGGTCGCCATTCAGACATGTCGTAAGTGTACGGCGCGAACCGAGCCGCGGCAGCGCAGCGCCGCTGGCCAGCTTCGTTCGCGTCAAGAAGTCAGACGAATTGAAGCCCGCGACGGGCTGACTCAGGGCAAGGCGTAGCGGCTGCCGCGCCACGGGCGCTGCGTCTCGGTCAGCAGGCGGACGTCGTCGCCCAGCATCCGCGCGTCGTAGTCGGAGACGCGCTGAAACGTCCGCCAGTTCTCGTTGGCCGTCGTGCCCACGCCGCAGCCGCCCGAGCCGAGCGCCGCCACCGCAACCAGCACCAGCACTCCCACGCGCAGACAGGCCTTCATGGCTAGCTCCCGCAACTTGGAGGGTCGTGAGGTATATCGGCCGGCCGCCCCGTTGGTCCCCAGTTTCGGCCAAACCACCGGTACGCTAACGCCGCCCGGCCGTGCCTGTCAAGGGTCGCCGGGCATGGCCGACCGCAGCGCCGCGCGCCACTCGACATAGCGATATGGCATGTCGTATTCATCGCCAATTTGCCGCAGCGCCGCCAGTTGGCGCTCATACAGCGGCCCCTGCCAGTCGCGCGTCGCCGGATCGCAGAAAAACACCCGGCACCCCAGTGGCCGATGATCCCGCGCCGTGCACGCCCCCGCCTGCTGGTACGGGCAGCCGTCGTCCGCCGCCACCGCGCGCAGGCCGTGCACCGACTGCCGCGCCACGAAATACGCCAGCTCCACCGCCGTCACGTAGAGCCGATGACCATATTCGTCGAACCGGCAGCACGCCCCGCGGTTCACGCACACCGGCCGATGCCCGGCCACCTCGGCGTCGACCGCGGCGTAGAACTGCTCCATCCGCGCCATCAGGCCGTCCGCGCTCTGCAATCCGTCAGCAGACGGCACGCCGCCAGCCGGCGCCGCGATCGGCGCAGCCTGATGAATCGCCAGAATCGGCAGCGGCTCGGTCAGCCCCACGCCTCAGCCCTCCGCCTCGTCCCAGCTCCGCGCCAGCCGCCGCCGGTCGATCCGCACCTGCGTGAAGCGCGGCCCATGATCGATCCCCGGACAGGTCCGCGACGCCTCGGCCCAGGTTGCCGGAGATTCGACGTTACTGGTCCAGAATGGCCACGATCGGCACTGCAGCGGCCGCACCGGGTAGATGCCGCACATCCGCCGCCCGTTCTCGGCCCGCAGAAACGTGCAGTCGCCGTTCTTCCGCTCGGTCAGCGAGTAGCGCCCCCCGACGCGCCGCAGGTCCCCGGCCGCCAGCGTGCCATCGGTGCGACCCAGGAACTCCGCGATCCGCTTGATTTCGGCCAACGTCAGAAAGACATACCCCGGCGGACCCGTGCAGCAGTTGCCGCACTGCGTGCACTCAAACCGCAGTCCGTCGCGATACCACGCGCTCGCTGCTTCCGTCATGCGGCCAGTCTATCGCCGCCCCACCACCGGCACTATCTCCGGCGTCGCAGCGCGATACAATCGCCGCCGGCGAGCCAGCCAAGGAGCGTGCACGATGTTTGCGGGTTCCCAGGCCACCATCTACGTCGGCGATCTCGATCGCGCCGTGAAGTTCTACACCCAAACGCTCGACATGAAGCTCATGTTCCAGGCCGGACCCAAGTTCGCCCAGCTCGAAGCCCCCGGCGGCATGCAGATCGGCCTCCACCCGGCCGGGCCGAAGTCTCCCAGGCCCGGCGTGCCCGGCTCGATTCAAGTCGGAATCATGTGCCAGCAGCCCATCGACCAGGTCGTCGCCACGCTCACGCAGCGCGGTGTCCGCTTCCAGGGTCCGGTCGTCGCCGACCCGCCCGTGCGGCTCGCCTTCTTCGGCGACCCCGACGGCAATCCGCTCTACCTCTGCGAGTACAAGCCTTGACGACCTCCCGGCGCGGCCTCGATCGGCGCGCGCAGGCGGCCCGGCCACGGCCGTCCACCGTCGCGCTCACCGCGCTGGCCGCGCTCTCCGCGCTCCTGATGGCCAGCACCGCCGCGCCGCTTTCGCCGGCCCGCGCCGACGCTCCCGCCACGCAATCCGCCGCGCCCGATCGCCTCTCGCCGCTCGGCCGTGCCCGCGCCGGCGACTGGGCCCGCTATCGCACCCGCGACGGCGCGCTGCATCTCCGCGTGCTCAACGAGACCCGCCTGCTCGTCGAAGTCGAGCTGCGCGTCGCCGTCAACGGCCGCTTCGTCGGCCTGCCCCTTGTCGAATCGCTCCGCCAGTCCGAAGACTGGGCCCTCGACCAGGCCGAGCGCGACGGCGCCACCATCGAATCGTCGCCGGCCACGCAGAAAATCGCCGGGCGCGACTGGTCCGGCCGCCACACCGTCGCCCGCTGGAGCCGCGACGGCCACGCCTTCAGCGCCACACCCTCATGTCCGCCGACGCCCCGGGCCGCGGCCTGCTGCGAATGGGCTGCGCTTGCGACGGTCGCGAAACCGCGGCGGCTGGAATTGCAGGCCTTCGGCGGCCGAACCGCAGGCGGTCGAGCCGTGACCCGGCCGATCGCGGCACCATCGCCGCCCTCGCGGCGCTCGCCCTGGCCGGCTGCGGCCTGCGTTCGCGCGGTGCCGACCGTCCGCCCACCGTCGTGCCGCGCGACGTGCTCGAGCGCTGCGCCGGGCGCTATGCCGCCGCCCGCACGCTCGTCTGCCGCGGAGAGCTGGCGAAACCCAACACCGCCACGCGAATCGGCCGACCCCTCGCCATCTACATCCAGCGACCCGCTTCCTGCCGCATCGAGTTCGGCGACGACGTCACCGTCGTCCTGGGCCGCGAAGTCTGGCACCGCCTGGCCCGCGACGGGCGCGTCGGCCGCTACCGCGCCTTCGACGAACACCCGCTCCAGACCGCCGCCGAAATGACCACCGGCGGCGTCCGCTGCCTGCCGATCGACCTGTTCGAGCGCGGCGCGACCGCCCTCGACCTGCAGCGCGGCGGACGCTGGTCGTGGCGGCTCGAGGGACACGACTACGCCGGGCGCCGGCCGTGCTTCGTCCTCGCGCGCGAATCGGCCGCCCGCGAAGGCGAGCTGCGCCTCTGGATCGACCAGGACGACTACGCGCTGCGCCGCTGGTCGGTCTCCAGCCACGCCGCATTGGTCGAACGCCCGGTCGTGTCCGTCGAGTTCGACGAGGTCACCTTCGACGAGCGCCTCGGCGCGCGGACCTTTCGCGTGACCTCATCCACCGACCTGCTGGGGGCCGCACCGTGAGCCTCGACCCCCAGCGCCGCCGTGAACTGCTGCGGGCCGCCCATTCGCTCAAGGCGCGCATTACCATCGGCAAGGACGGCCTGAGCGACGCGCTGGTCGCCCAGGTCCGCCAGGCGCTTGCCAAGGCCCCGCTGCTGAAGGTCCGCATCCACGCCGCCGACCGCGACGCCGTCGATGCCCTCGGACGCGAGCTGGCGCGACGCGTCCCCTGCGACTGGATCGGCCGGCTGGGCTTCGTCGTCACCCTCAGCCAGTCCGCCGATACCGCCGACGCCTGACTCACCCCGCCGCAATCTGGCCCGGCCTGCCCGTTGCCGCTATAAACTGCGGAATGCAGCCGTCGCGTTTCGTCCACCGCCGCCTCGACTGCGGCATCGAGTTCGCCGCCGCGCCGATCCCCGGCCGCAAGATCGTCGCGCTCGAGCTGCGCGTCCTGGGCGGCATGGTGACCGAGCCGGCCGACGAGCTGGGCGTCGCCTTTCTCACCGAGCAGACCCTCTCGAAGGGCACCGCGCGGCGCACCGGCCCGGAACTCTCCGACGCCTTCGACGCCCTGGGCGCGCTGCACGGCTCGTGGGTCTCGCGCGAGTCGATCGGCTTCCGCGGCACCTGCCTGCCCGAACACCTCGACGCCATGCTCGACCTGCACGCCGAGCTGATCCGCACCCCCACGTTTCCCGACGACTCCTGCCGCGTCGCCGTCGAGCTGGCGACGCAGGAACTCACACTGCTCGAAGACGACCCCGGCGAGCTCTCGCGCAAGCTGCTCATGCCGCACGCCTACGGGCCCATCCTCGGCCGCCACGCCTACGGCGACCGCGCCACGCTCGCGCGGCTCAGCCGTCCGCAGATCGCGAACTACTGGCGCGCCAACTTTCACCCCGCCCGAATGCAGGTCGTGCTCGGCGGCGCGGTCGACCCGGCGCGCGCCGCCGACCGGCTCGAGAAACTGTTCGGCGACATGAGCCCGCGCGGCAGCGAATATGTCACCCCCGCCGTCGCCTTCTCGGCCGGCGCCTGGCACTATCACAAGGAGCTGGAGCAGCAGCACGTCGGCATCTGCTGGCCCGGCGTGCCGGTCCGCAGCGACGCCCACCCGGTCGAACGCGTCATGCTGGCGATCCTCGGCGAAGGCATGAGCTCGCGCCTCTTCACCGAGGTGCGCGAAAAGCAGGGGCTGGTCTACTGGGTCGGCGCCTGGCACGAACACCCGCGCGCCGCCGGCATGATTCACCTCGGTGCGTCGTCCACCCCAGCCCGCTGCGCGCAGACCTGCCGCACCCTGCTGCGCGAGGTCGAGCGCCTCGCCGAGGACATCACCCCCGACGAGCTCGAGCGCGCCAAGACCCTGCTCACCGCCCGCAGCCAGACCCACGGCGACCTCACGCGCGCGCGCACCTCCGAGCTCTCGGCCGACCTCTTCTTCCACGGCTGCCCGATGCCCATCGAAGAGAAAAACGCCGCCATCAACCGCGTCACCATTGACGACATCCGCGCCTATCTCGCCGCTCATCCGCGCGACCGGCGCTGCGTCGTCACGCTCGGCCCCGCCGAGCCCGCGCCGGAGGCCAGCTGACCATGTCCACCTTCGCCGAGCGCCGCCTCCGCAACGGACTGACCGTCATGGTCGAATCGATGGACGGCGTCAGCTCCGTCGCCGCCGGGTTCCTCGTCCGCACCGGCGCACGCGACGAAACCGCCGACCTCGCCGGCGTGTCGCACTTCCTCGAACACATGTGCTTCAAGGGCACCGCCAAGCGCGGCTGGCAGCAGATCACCGTCGACTTCGACGCCCTCGGCAGCGTCTACAATGCCTTCACCTCCAAGGAGAAAACCTTCTACTTCGGCTGGGTCCGCGATCGCGACGCCGAGCCGCAGACCGAGCTGCTCGCCGACATGATGCGCTCCATCCTCCCGCCCGCAGAATTCGACACCGAAAAAAAGGTCATCCTCGAAGAAATCGCCATGTCCGGCGACCAGATCGATCGCCACCTCTACGACCTGGTCCACGAGAAAATCTTCGCCGGCCATCCGCTCGCCTGGCCGGTCCTGGGCACCAACGACACCGTCGCCCGCCTCCAGCGCGACCAGATGCACGCCTACTTCGCCAGCCGCTACAACCCGGCCAACATGGCGCTGCTGGTCTGCGGCTCCATCCGCGCCGACGACGCCTTCGCCATCGCCGAGCGCCTCTGCGGCGACTGGCCCGCCGGTCCGCCGCGCGCCGCGCGCCAGCCGCCCCGCCCGCTGCCCACCGGCGTCGCCGTCGCCAGGCTCGAGCGCTTCAAGCAGCAGGCCCTGGCCCTCATCTTCCCGGCCGCCTCGGCCGTCGACCCGATGGACGAAACCGCCGAGTCGCTCGCCGCCGTCCTTGGCGGACAGAACTCCCGTTTTTTCTGGAAGATCGTCCAGGCCGGCGTGGCGCCGGTCGCCGCCGCCCTGCGCGTCGACTACTGCGACAACGGCCTCATGCTTCTCTACGGCTGCTGCGAGCCGCCCCACTGCGAGCAGCTCCGCGATGCCTTCCTCGAACAACTGCGCACCATCCAGTCCGGCGGCGTCACCGACGTGGAACTGGCGCGCGTCAAGAACCGCCGCCGCACCGGCCTGGCGACCGAGGCCGAGGCCCCCTACCACCGCCTCATGCAGCTCGCCCACGACGTCGACATGTTCGGCCGCCCGCGCTCGGTCGACGAGCGCCTCGCCGCCGTCGACGCCGTCACCCCCGCCCGAATCGGTGAATATCTCGAGCGTTATCCGATGACCGATGGGCACTATCTCGTCAGCGTAGGACCCCGCGAATGGCCGAAGGTGTAGATCAACCCGGGCCCCAGTTTCTTGGCGATCCGGTGCCCCAGCCGCCCGGCTCCACGCCCCCGGCACGCGACCTGGTCGCCGCCGATCCGCCCACCTACGGCCTCGCCCCGCCGCCCGCACCGGCCCGCCGCATGGCCCCGGTGCTGCAGGCTGGTCCGCGCATCGTCTCGCCGCAAGGCCGCGCCGCCGCCGTCGCGCGAGTCTCCGCCCGGCCGCGCGCCAACTATCGCGTCGAGGGGTTCATCTGCCTGCTCATCGCCGCAAGCTGGTTCTACGGCGCGACGCGCCTCTACGATCACATCGGCACCCAGGCCGTCATGCGGCTCATGAGCCGCCAGTTCCGACTGCAACCCAAGGCCTCGCCCCCGCCCGCCGCCAGCGCCGTGCCCGACGCCGAGCCGGCCGCCGACCCGGCCCCGCCCGACGAACGCGTTCAGCCGCGCGGTAAGCCGCTCTCGTTCCTGCCCGCGCCGCGCACTGCGGCCCGCGGCGCCACTCCGTCCGCCCGCAGCAGCACCGCGCTGCGCGACTTCTCCTCTGCCACCGGCGCCGCGCGTTCCACCCCGGTCGACAGCCCGGACGCCCTTCGCGCCGAATCCGAGCGCCTGCTCCGCGAATTCTCCATCGCCGAAGGAACCCGCCTCGCCTGGGCCCTGCTCACCTGCCTCCTCGCCGGGCTGATCACCGCCGCCGCCCTCAACGCCATCACCCGCACCATGGCCGCCCGGCTCGTCTGGTTTGGCCTGCTGGCCGGTGCGCTCGGCACCGGCGCCGGCGGACTGGCCGTCGCCCGGTTCACCCGCGTCGTGCCCACCGGCGAGCGCTGGCTCGACTGGATCGTCAACATCAGCCAGACCGCCTACGCCTGGGCCGGCCTGCTCACCATCGGCCTCGCCGTCGCCACCGTCGCCGCCCTCTTCTCGCTCCGGCCCGCCGCCCATCCGCGCCGCTGGATGAACGCCGCCGCCGTGCTCGTCGCCGTCGGCACCGCCGCCACCCTGGTCGGCATCATGGTCCTCGAAAACTACGCCCACTTTCCGCCGCTGCCCGGCTGGGTCTATGGCGCCGCCACCGCCGCCCAGGCCCTCCTCGGGCTGCCGCTGGTCATCCTCCTGCAGGATCGCTCGCGCCACCCGCTCGAGGCGCCGGCCTGACGTCCGCCAACGTTTCATTCGTCGGCGTGTCCAATGGAGTTCCGAGGTCGTTCGATGTGCAACGATTGGCGCTCGACTGCCGGCTCGCGTCTCTTCCCCATCATGCTTCTCGTCCTGCTCCCGCTCACCGGCTGCGCCGTGCGCGACCTCGGCACCACCGACCGCATGTCGCGCGGCCTCGCCATCGTCCTGCCCGGCATCGAAGGCCGCAGCGTCCTCAACTATGACATCGCCCGCGGCCTCGACGAAGGCGGTGTCTCCGCCGGCATCGAAATCTTCGACTGGAACGTCCCCATCCCCGGCGGCGCCATCCTTAACGTCGTCGACTACGACCGCAACGTCGACCAGGCCGTCCGCCTCGCCAAGAAAATCATGAACTACCAGGACGCCTATCCCGGCCGGCCGGTCCACCTCATCGGCCATTCCGGCGGCGCGGGAATGACCGTCCTCACGCTCGAAAAGCTCCCCCGCAGCCGCCGCATCACCTCCGCCGTCCTGCTCGCCGCCGCCGTCAGCCCCAGGCACGATCTCCGCAAGGCCCTCTCGCGCACCGAGTACGGCATCTTCAACTACTGGTCCCCCGCCGACGTCAGCTTCCTCACCATCGGCACCTCCCTCTTCGGCAACATCGATCGCGGCTACGGCCCCGCCGCCGGCGCCGTCGGCTTCGACCCGCCCCCCGGCGCCTCCGGCGATTATCGCAAACTGCACCAGATCAAATACTCCCACCGCATGGCCGCCTACGGGCACGACGGCGGTCACATCGGCTGGGCCAGCCGCCCCTGGGTCAGGAAATACCTCGCCCCGCTCATCGCCGAGCAACAGGCAAGTCCTTGGCGTGAAGTGGATTAGCGACTGCCCCCGACCGCCATTGTCACCCCGGTCGGCTTGGTTTGCCGGACCGGATTTGGCTAGACTCAGAGACGTTGCGCCGCCGCGCCGCGATCACCCGATAGATACACGGGAAACCGACGGCGACCGCATCGGGCGCGGGCCACGCCGGATCGCACTCCGGCGCTACGATTAGAGGATCATGACCGTCGCCACGCCGCAAGAGCGAATCCCGTCCCACATCGCCCCGGGCGCCGCCCTCGATGCACTCGGCGCCGGCGTCTGCGTCGTCAACGAGCACGGCGAAGTCCTCTACGCGAACGCAGTCATGCGCGCCTATCCGCCCGAGGTCCTGGCCCAGGTCAGCCACGGCTGCCGCGGCGCACTCACCCACGCCCGGCCCGCAGCCGCGCCCGCGCCCGACGCCGCCGCCCGCACAATCCACCGCTTCCCGCTCTCGGCCCCCGACGACCGCTTCTTCGAGGTGACCGCGACCACGCTCACCCCGGCCGACGGCTCGGCTTCGCAGATCGTCGCCGTCGTCTGGGACGTGACCCGCACCCAGCAGCTCGGTCGGCGCATCGACGCCATCGACGGCGCCGGACGCGACCTGGTGCAGCTCGGCGCGCAGGAGACCGCCCACCTCACCATCGAGGAGCGGACCCGCCTCCTCGAGGAGAAGATCCGCCAGTACCTCCACGACGTCCTGCACTTCGACAACTACGTCGTGCTGCTCATCGAAAGCAAGACCAACAAGCTCGAATTTGTCTTCCAGCAGGGCATGTCCGAGCGCAGCCAGACCCTCGACATCCACGTCTCGCCCAGCGGCAACGGCATCAGCGGCTACGTCGCCGCCACCGGCAAAAGCTACGTCTGCGGCGACGTGCTGAACGACCCGCTCTACCTCCCCGGGCTCGACATCGCCAAGTCCTCCCTCACCGTCCCCCTCAAGATCCAGGACCGCGTCATCGGCGTCTTCAACATCGAGTCCGCCACCCCCAACGCCTTCAACGACGAAGACCGCCAGTTCGTCGAGATGTTCGCCCGCTACGTCGCCGTCGCCATCCACACCCTCGAACTGCTCGTCTCCGAACGCTTCGACGCCGCCGGACGCCTCGGCGACGACGTCTCCACCGAAATCGCCGGCCCGCTCAACGACATCCTCACTGACGTCGCCGCCATCATGGAGCAGTACATCTCCAACGAAGACCTCCGCGCCCGCCTCGCCGCCATCTGCGACCACGTCTCCACCATCAAGAAGGGCATCCGCGAGGTCACCCAGCCCCGCGGCGGCATCCGCGGCCTCCGCGACGACACCCCCACCACCGACCCCGATCTGGCCGGGAAACGCATCCTCGTCGCCGATGACGAGGAAATCATCCGCGAGACCATCGGCGGCGTCCTCACCCGCAAGGGCTGCCAGGTCGATACCGCCTGCGACGGCGTCGCCGCCATCAATCTCATCGAATCCCGCCCCTACGACGCCGTCCTCGCCGACATCAAGATGCCCCACAAGAACGGCTACGAAATCTTCGCCGCCGTCAAGGCCCGCAACCCCGACACCCCCGTCCTCCTCATGACCGGCTTCGGATACGACCCCAATCACTCCATCGTCCGCGCCCGCCGCGAAGGCCTCGCCGGCGTGCTCTTCAAGCCCTTCAAGGTCGATCAGCTCCTCGACGAACTCCGCCGCGCCGTCACCACCCCGGGTCAGGCCTCCTGACCGCCCATGTCGTCGCGCATTCGCCCGCCTGCCCGATCCGCCGCCGCACGCCGATGGATCGACCGCGCCTTCGCCGCTAGCATGTCTCCAGACGCCACCCCAACCCGAGGCCCGGCCGATTGAAACTGCGCTGCCCCCGTTGCGACTCGCGTATCACCGTCCCCGATGACTGGGCCGGCCGCCTCATCCGCTGCCGCGGCTGCAACAAGGCCTTCCGCATCCCGCGCCCCAACGCCACCATCGCCCCCACCTCCACCGACGCCGGGCTCGATCTTGACAACCTCGCCGACCTCGAACGCTCCGCCCTCACCCTCGACGGCCGCGAACGCGCCGAAGCCGAGGCCGAACAGCAGGCCGACGCCCCGCCCGCCGCCGAACCCGCCGCCCCGACCGGCGGACCCACCGAGCGCATCTGCCCAAGCTGTCGCAAGCCCGTCCGCGTGAAGAACCCCTACGTCGACGTCCTCTGCCCGGCCTGCTTCGAGCCGCTCCCCGCCCTGCCCCGACCCGGCGCCGAGCCGGCCGTGCGTATGACGCGGCAGCAGCGCTCCGGCGGCTTCTACGACGGGCTGGCGTCGGCCTTCGTCTGGCCGCTCGGCGCCTGGGGCTCGCTCATCGCCGGCATGACCGCCGCCATCGGCGCCACGCTCATCCCCGTCATGCTCTACGTCGCCGTCGCCTTCGCCGTCGAGCAGGGACAGGCCGGCCTCGCCACCCAGAAGGCCCCCTACCTCGGCGGCCTTCAAAAAGGCCTCTACGTCTTCATCCTGCTCGAAACCCTGGTCTTCGCCACCGTCGCCGTGCACGCCTTTCTCGATGTCATCCGCAGCACCTCGGTCGGCGCCGAGCGCCCGCCCGGGCTCGTCTGGGTGCCGTCGCAGTGGGGCTCCAGCTTCCTCGCCTACCTCGCGCTGGTCGCCTACTACGCCCTCTTCACCGCGCTGGCGCTCTGGCTCTCAAGCAAGGAAGGCTTCTCGCTCCCCACCTCGCTGACCGACTTCCGCGCGCGACTCACCCCCGCCGTGCTCGGCATGCTCGCCTTCTTCACCTTCTTCGTCCCCATGCACCTGATCGGCATCGGCATCACCAACCCGATCCGCGGGCTCGACCCCGCCCGCGTCGGCCGATCCCTCGCCTCCACCCACGTGCACTACCTCTTCCTGCTCATGCTCGTCGCCGTGTATGGCACGCTCTTCGCCATGGCCTTCTGGGCCGTGCTCCACTGGTTCGTCGGCGTGCTCGCGCGCCTCAGCCAGGCCGCCGCCACCGGCGACCTGGTCGAAGTCGCCGGCGGTCTGCTCTGCTGGGGGCTCGTCACCGGCTTCGGCTTCTACGGAATCTACCTGCTCGGCCGCCTGCACGGCCTGTTCGCCAAGTCCTTCCGCAAGCGCCTCGCGTTTGACGACTGACGCGCGCTACCCACTCACCACCGCCCACGCCCGCGCCGCCGCCACCGCCTCCTCGAACGACCCGCGAATCGTCAACCGACCCGGCGACTCCAGAATCTTCGCCCGCCGCAGCGCCTCCGCCGGCGCCGACTGAACCCCTGCCAGAATCACATACACCCCCGCATGGTTCAGCCGCTCCACCGTCGATTCCAGGTTCACCAGCCCGGTCGCGTCGATCACCGGCACGTCCGACAGGTTCAGCACCACGCACCGCACCCCAGGCCGAACCGTCCGCAGCGAGCTCATCGCCTTCTGCGCCGCGCCGAAAAACAGCGGCCCCGCAATCTCGTACAGCATCACCCCCGCCGGCAGCGGCAACTGCACCGCCGGATGATCCTCCCGAATCAGCCTCAGCTCGGCCACCTCCACCATCCGCCGCATGAACAGCACCGCCGCCAGCACGAACCCCACCGACACCGACACCACCATGTCAAACAGCACCGTCAGCAGAAAGCAGGTCAGCAGCACCGCCACGTCGCTGCCCGGCGCGATCCTCGCCATGCGATACACATGCTTGAACTCGCCCATGTTCCACGCCACCACCAGCAGCAGCGCCGCCAGCGCCGCCATCGGCAGATGCCCCAGCAGCGGCGCCAGCGACACCATCGCCCCCAGCACGAACAGCGCGTGCACCACCGCCGCCACCGGGCTGCGACCGCCCGCGCGAATGTTGGTCGCCGTCCGCGCGATCGCCCCCGTCGCGGCGAATCCGCCGAAAAACGGCGCCACCAGGTTCCCCACCCCCTGCGCCATCAGCTCTGCGTCCGGATCGTGCTTGTAGCCCGTCATCCCGTCCGCCACCACCGCCGACAGCAGCGACTCGATCGCCCCCAGCAGCGACACCGCGAACGCCGATCCCGACAACGTCCGGAACAGCTCCCACGTCACCACCAGCGGTCCGCCCTCCGGACCCGCCAGGTTCCACGGCAGCACCGGCGGCGGCAGCGGAATCCCCGCGCGCACCCCATCACCATGTACCGGCGATCCGCGATCATCGCCGATGCCACTGCGGCCAGCGGCGCTCCACCAGCCACGCCGCCACCCCCGCCACCATCAGCGCGCAGCGGCGACGGAATCCGCCGCGTGATCCGCGGCACCAGCAGCAGCGCCGCCAGCGTCAACGCCCGACCGCCACGTCCGGCCGCCGGGGCCTCGGCATGTACGCGCAGCGCCCGCACCTTGCCGACATGGTGCTCGGGCATCTGCGATCGTCAGCCCCGGGAAGTCCTTCGCCTGCAGCGTGCCGATCACCACCGCGATTCCGGCCGTGGAGCCATCACCACCGGGTAGGGAATCAGCTCGATGAACCGCCCGAACCGCGCCACGCCGAATGTTACCAGCAGCGCGCCCGCCATCAGCGACGCCAGCGCCAGCCCGCCCAGCCCGAACCGCGCCGAGATCGGCGCCAACAGCACCACGAACGCCGCCGTCGGCCCCGACACCTGCACCCGCGACCCGCCCAGCGGCGCAATCACCAGCCCCGCGATCACCGCCGTGTACAGCCCGTGCTGCGGCGGCACGCCGCTCGCGATCGCCAGCGCCATCGACAGCGGCAGCGCCACCAGCCCCACCACCAGCCCCGACAGCACGTCGCGCCGCAGCGACCGCGCGTCATACCCGTCCGCCAGCGCGGCGCGCAATCCGCCCGCCAGCCGCACGCGGCCCGCCGGCGGGTGATGCTGTCGTGTCAGAGGCATGCTCGCTCCTTCAAGACCCCGTCGCTCGACAACCCGGCCCGATTCTCGGTCCCTTCCGCCGCGTTGCAAGTGTCACGGGCCGAAACACTTGCGATCGCGGCCCAGGCGCCTTAGAATACGGCATCCCACCGGCCGCGGCAGGGGCGTCGCGCACAGGCAGGGGCGCGCCGCACCGGCGCCGAGATTTGATAAGCTTTGCCACCGGGGCTGGCGTTTCATCCGCCCCGAACGATGATGTTCGGGCGCCGGGCCGCAGCCATCGCCCGACCGAACCGCGACCGGCCGAGAACGAACCATGGCGCGACTCCGAAAGAAGATCGGCGAAATCCTGGTCGAGCAGCGGGCCGTCTCCGCCGAGCAGATCGAGCAGGCCCTCGTCCACGCCAAGAAGGCCGGCAAGCGCCTCGGCGAGGCCCTCGTCGAACTCGAAATGTGCGCCGAGGAAGTCGTCTACCGCGCGCTGGCGGCCCAGTTCGGCATGGAATATGTCGAGCTCACCAAGAGCGTCATCTCCGGCACCGCCATCGCCATGGTGCCCGAGAAGATCATCAAGCGCTTCGAGGTGCTGCCCGTCAGCAACGACAACGGCAAGCTCAAGGTTGCCATCTGGGATCCGACCAACCTCGACGCCATCGACACCCTTCACTTCCAGTGCGGCCTGGCCAACATCCAGCCCGTCCTCTCGCCGCGCTCGCGCATCCGCATTCTGATCGACGCCAAGTTCAACTCGGCCGACGCTTCGCTCGACGAGCTCTCGCGCTCCCTCGACGCCTCGGTCGATCACTCCCTCGACCGCGACGCCGCCGGCGGAAAAAAGAAAACCGCCGAAGACCCGGACGCCCCCATCATCAAGCTCATCAACATGGTCATCTCCGAGGCCGTCCGCGGCCGCGCCAGCGATATTCACGTCGAGCCCATGAACGACCGCGTCCGCGTCCGTTACCGCATCGACGGTGTCTGCGTCGAGCGCGAGAACATCCCCAAGCGCATGCAGGGCGCCGTCACCACGCGCCTCAAAATCATGTCCGGCATGGACATCGCCGAAAAACGCGTCCCCCTCGACGGCCGCATCAAGCTCAACGTCGCCGGCAGCGACATCGACTTCCGCGTCGCCAGCTGCCCCGGCGTCCACGGCGAATCGATCGTCCTGCGTATTCTCCGCCCCGACAACGTCAAGATCGGCCTCGGCAAGCTCGGCTTCGCCCAGGACGATTACGAAACTTTTCAGCGCATCATCCGCCGCCCCAACGGCATCTTCCTCGTCACCGGGCCGACCGGCTCCGGCAAGACCACCACGCTCTACGCCGCGCTGCAGGAACTCAACCGCCCCGATCGCAAGATCATCACCGCCGAAGACCCCGTCGAATACAACTTCGCCGGCATCAACCAGTGCCAGGTCAAGGACGACATCGGCCTCACCTTCGACAAAATCCTGCGATCCATGCTCCGCCAGGCCCCCAACATCATCCTGGTCGGCGAAATTCGCGACGTCGCCGTCGGCGAAATCGCCATCCAGGCCGCCCTCACCGGCCACCTGGTCTTCTCCACGCTGCACACCAACGACGCCCCCTCGGCCATCACGCGACTCATCGACCTGGGCATCAAGCCCTTCCTGGTCGCCAGCGCCGTCCAGGCCATCATGGCCCAGCGCCTCGTCCGCGTCATCTGCGAAGAGTGCAAGATGGTCGACCCCACGCCCGATCCCTACACGCTCCGGCTCATCGGCCTGACGCCGGAAAAAATCGGCGACAAGCCGCTCTACAAGGGGCGCGGCTGCACCCGCTGCAACAACACCGGTTACCGCGGCCGAAAGGGCATCTTCGAAATCCTCGGCATGAACTCCGAGCTGCGCGAGCTCGCGTTCAAACGCGCCCCCACCAACCAGCTCAAGAAGGCGGCGCTGGCCTCCGGCATGCGCACCCTCCTCGAAGACGGGCAGCGCAAGGTGCTTACAGGCATGACCACCGCCGACGAAATCATGCGCACAACCCAGGTCGAAGGTCTGGTCGAATCCGACGAGGAGTCCGGTAAGAGCGGCGCCGCGGCATAGTCGCCGGCGGACACGCCCGTCGCTCGGCCGCCGACGCGGCCGCGGGCGGCCCAACGCGAGTGGAACGCGGCGCCCCAACGGCGCCGTGCAGAGACGGACGAGCAACATGGCGACCCTGCACATCGATCGTATTCTGGAAACCTGCGTCAAGCGCGGCGCGTCCGACATTCACCTCTCCGTCGGCCGGCCCCCCGTGCTCCGCCTGCACGGCCACCTGCGCTCCCTCGAAACCAAGGTGCTCGAACCCGAAGACACCGTCGCCCTCATGAAGGCCATCACCCCCGAGCGCAACCAGCAGGAGCTCCAGGAAGAAGGCGGCAGCGACTTCGGTTTCGCCTTCGGCGACGCCGCCCGCTTCCGCGTCTCCATCTTCAAGCAGAAGGCCAACGTCTCCATCGTCCTGCGGCTCATCCCGTCGAAATTCCTCTCGTTCGACGAAATCGGCCTGCCCACCATGGTCCGCGCCCTCTGCAACCGCCCGCGCGGCCTGTTCCTCATCACCGGACCCACCGGCTCCGGCAAGACCACCTCGCTCGCCACCATGCTCAACCACATCAACGGCGAGATGGACAAGCACATCATCACCGTCGAAGACCCGATCGAGTATTACCACCAGCATAAGAAGTCCGTCGTCAACCAGCGCGAGGTCGGCAACGACGTGCCCAGCTTCGCCGAGGCCCTGCGCCGCGCCCTGCGACAGGACCCCGACGTCATCCTCGTCGGCGAAATGCGCGACCTGGAAACCATCGAGGCCGCCATTCGCGCCGCCGAAACCGGCCACCTCGTCTTCGGCACCCTGCACACCAACAGCGCCATGGGCACCATCAACCGCGTCATCGACGCCTTCCCCCACGAGCAGCAGGAACAGATCCGCGTCCAGCTCTCCACCTCGCTCATCGCCGTCCTCAGCCAGGCCTTGCTGCCGCGCCAACCGTCGGGCATGGTCGCCGCCTACGAGTTCCTCGTCGTCACCCCGGCCATCGCCAACCTCATCCGCGAAAACAAAACCTTCCGCATCGACTCCGCCATCCAGACCGGCAAGAAGTTCGGCATGCAGCTCCTCGACGAACACCTCTGGAGCCTCTACGAACGCGGCCTCATCAGCGCCGCCGACATGCTCGAACGCAGCCGCTTCCCCGCCGACCTCCAGGAGAAACTCGAAAAGGCCGGCAAGCTCCACGAGGCCGGCGAGGTCGGCATGCTCGGCGGCATGGCCGCCGCCGCTCCCGACGGCGACGAACGCAAGGAAGACAAGTAACCCGACCAACGCTTGGGGAAGCCCACGACATGGCCGACGTACCGCCCGGATCACACTCCTCCGTCGCGCAATACAAGGGCCGCGCCATCGGCCGAATCCTCCGCAAGATGGGCAAGCTCTCCGCCGAGCAGGTCCACGAAGCCCTCGCCGTCCAGAAGGCCAAGCGCGGCCCGGTCGGGCAGATCCTCATCGACCTCGGCTACATCCACGAGGCCGACCTCCAGCTGGCGCTCGCCGCCCAGATGGGCATGGAGCCCGTCAACCTCGACCGCATCGACATCCGCCCCGAGGTCATCAAGCTGCTCCCCGCCCAGATGGCCCAGTCCTACCGCGTCATCCCGGTCGACTACGACGAGGCCTCTCACACCCTCTCGGTCGCCATCGGCTCCCCCGACAATTTCAAGGCCCTCGACGACATCAAGCTGCTGATGCACTTCAACGTCCGCCCGCTCATCGCCACCGATGACCAGGTCACCCAGTCGCTCAACCGCTATTACCCCGAAGGCGGCGCCGAAAGCATCCAGGACCTTATCGACGAGGCCAAAGGCGACGACGACCTCTCCGCCATGGAAGGCCGCGGCGAATCGCTCGACCTCGAAGTCCTCGCCCAGGCCGCCGATTCCGCCCCCGTCAAGAAACTGCTCAACCTCATCCTCCTCAAGGCCATCCGCGAAAAGGCCGCCGACGTCCACTTCGAACCCTTCGAAGGCGACTACAAAATCCGCTACCGCATCGACGGCGTCCTCTACGACATGATTCCCCCGCCCAAGTGGATGGCCATGGCCCTCGCCAGCCGCATCAAGGTCATGGCCAACCTCGACATCGCCGAGCGCCGCCTCCCTCAGGACGGCCGCATCCGCCTCGAATTGACCGGCAGCAAGATCGACCTCCGCGTCGCCGTCCTGCCCACCATGTTCGGCGAGAGCATCGTCATGCGCATTCTCGATCGCTCGGCCGTCAGCCTCGAGCTCGAAAAGCTCGGCTTCCGCGAGGACGACCTCGCCAAGTACGTCCAGATGATCGAGAAACCCCACGGCGTCGTCATCGTCACCGGCCCCACCGGCTCCGGCAAAACCACCACGCTCTACGCCGGCCTCAACCGTCTCAACACCATCGACACCAAGATCCTCACCGCCGAAGACCCGGTCGAATATGAAATCGACGGGCTCATCCAGTGCCAGGTCAACGCCGAGGCCGGCATGACCTTCGCCCGCGCCCTGCGCAGCTTCCTGCGACAGGACCCGGACATCATCCTTGTCGGCGAGGTTCGCGACCTCGAAACCGCGCAGATCTCCGTTCAGGCCTCGCTCACCGGCCACCTCGTTCTCACCACCGTCCACACCAACGATGCACCCTCCACCATCGCCCGTCTGGTCGACCTCGGCCTCGAGCCCTTCCTGGTCACCGCCACCCTCGAAGGCATCGTCGCCCAGCGGCTCGTCCGCCGCATCTGCAAACACTGCCGCACCGAGTACACCCCCACCGAGCAGGCCCTCTTCGAACTCGAGCTGCGCCCCGAAGACGCCGCCGGCCGAAAGTTCTACGTCGGCAAAGGCTGCGACTACTGCAACAACACCGGCTACAAGGGCCGCACCGCCCTTTACGAAGTCATGACCCTCGACGACCCCATGCGCGACATGATCATGCAGCGCGCCAGCACCAACGTCCTCCGCGCCCACGCCCGCAAACGCGGCATGCGCACCCTGCGCGAAGCCGGCCTGCTCGCCATCTTCGACGGCATCACCTCGATCGACGAGGTCTCGCGCGAAACGCTCTTTGACGAAGGTTGATCGCGCCCCCGCGCGCCGCCCCGACTCTCTCAATCAATCGGCATGCCGGTGATCTTCCCCTCGAACACCATCCGCCCGTCCACGTATCCCTGCACCTCGACCACCGTCCGCCGCGGACGAAACTCCAGCTCCCGGCCCACCAGAATCAGCCGGCACGGCGGCGTCACCGCCCCGCGGAACTTCACGTCGTCCATCCCGCCAAACGCCATGAACCGCCGGTCCTGCCGGATTGCGCTGGCGAAATAGGCCGCCATCTGCGCCGCCGTCTCCACCATCAGGATGCCCGGAAAAATCGGCCGGCCCGGCAGGTGGCCGCGACACCACCACTCGTCCGCACGAATGTCGCGATACGCGACCAGGATCGCCCGCGCCTCGTCGAGATAGAGCACGCCGTCGATCGTCTCGAATTCGTACCGCTGCGGCAGGACGGAGTAAATCTCCGCGCGCGTCGTCACCACGCGCTGCAGGTCCAGGGTCGAAATATCCAGAATCGGATCGGGCGGCATCAGAGGGTGGATCGATCGCCGCGGCCCACGCGCCGCAGTCGCGCCCGCCTACATCGCCGGCGCTTGCTTGCCCGGAGCCTTGGGCGGGGTGCTGTCGTCGGCCGAGCGCACCTCCAGGATCTTCTTGCGAACCTCCTGCGCCAGGTTCTTGATGTCCTGCATGCTCTTGCGAACCCGCGTGCCGGCGGCCTTGTTGCCGCCTTCGGCCTTCGCCAGGTCCTCGCCGACCGACTCAACCAGTTTGCGTAGATTGTCGTACTCGACCATCTTCAGCTCTCCCGCGCTTTGGGGCCTCGCGGCGCGCGTTTTTGCCCTCGCGGCGCAAGAATATATCGGGCGTTGCGGCAGAGTCTATCCAGCCAAGTGCGGTTGTCAATCGCCCGCCGGCCGCCCGGCCGGGCTTGCCCGAACCCGCCCGATCGGCTATCCTGCTCGGCCAACAAGCGACCGAAAGAGAGCCCGGCATGCACTATCCACACCGCATCAGTCACCGCAAGCGCAAGCGAAAACAGGGTTTCCGCGCCCGCATGCGCCGCCACGGCGGCCGCGCTCTCATCTCCCGAAAACGCCGCCGCGGTCGCCGCGTCAACATCGACAGCCGCATCTAGCCCGCCGACAGTCGACGCGCATTTAGCCGTCGGCCTCTAGACCGGTAGGGCAAAGCTCTAGCTTTGCCCACGCCAGCGACACGGCAGCGCCTTGTCGTCCTTGCCCGGCACAAGCTCTCTCTGGATAGCACAGGCTCTCTCTGGGGGGCACGGGCTTTCCAGCCCGTCTCATCGCGGCATCTGTGGCCCTCTTGCCCGCACTGCCCACCCCGAACAGGAAAATGCGCTTTCAATCCCCCTTCATCCGCGTCGGATCAATCCGCGGCCAGCTGCCGAACAGCGGCATCGCATCCGCCACGCCGATCGGCCGCGGCAGCGCATACAGCTCGCCCGAGTCGAACCCCGCCTGCCCGCCCTCGTAACCCGCCGTCGAGCGGACGAAATGCTCCAGCCCCTTGAACCGCGCCGCCGGAAACTGCGACCGGTAGCACGCGATCGCCGCGAGTTTCTTGTCAATCGTATCTGTAATATCCACCACAAACGTCGCCGGCCACAGCATGTTCTCCGGCGTCCGCGCCACCGGCCGCAGCACCAGGTGATCGACCCGGTGCGGCGCCGTGTGGTCGAACCGCTCGTCCCACTTGGTCAGCTGCGAATAGAACCGCGCCGCCTCGGCGATCAGCTGCCCCTGCAAGTGGTCCGGCGACGCCGCCACCGTCTTACCGGCAAAGCTCACCAGCACCCGCGCCCGGAACCGCCGCACCACCGTCGCCAGCGCATAGCGCGCCGCCGGCCCGTCCATCAGCTCCCGATTCGTCAGCGGCAGCATCTCCATGTGCGCCACGCCCAGAATCTCGGCCGCCGCGCGGGCCTCCTTCGCGCGCGTCTCGGGCGTGCCCAGCGGCGTCGGCTCGCCGTTCGTCAGGTGCACCATGCCGACGCGGTAGCCCTGCGACACCAGCTTGGCGATCCAGCCGCCGCAGCCGATCTCGAGGTCGTCCGGATGCGGCGCGGCGAAGAGAATGTCGAGCGTTTGGTCGGTGGACATGGAACGATAATAGGAACCGGCCCCGCTCGCGGCAACCGCCGCGCCGCGCCTCGCGCACCGGCCCCCCGACGCGAATTGCAGCCCCCCGCCGCGACTATGCCTTCGTCCGCGCGCCGCGCGGACGCACCACCGGCTCGGCCTCGACCGGCTGCGCCGCGTTCTCGTCCGGCCGGCTCCACTCCGCCTCCGGCGCGCGGTCCGGCTGCCGCCCGATCTGCTCGGCGACCGCCAGCAGCTTGTCAATCAGCTCGTTGCCCGGGTCGAGCCGCTTCGCCCGGCGCAGCGTCTCCAGCGCCGCCCCCGGCCCGGCCGTGTAGTACTGAACGTAGCCCAGCATCGTGACCGTGCTGGCGTCGTCCGGCCGCCGCGCCGCCGCCTGCCGCAGCGCCGCCGCGTGCTGCTCGAAATCGCCCGCCCGGCCGTACTCGTCGCGCAGGTCGTACGGCAGGTTCGCCAGCGGCGGCTGAAGCTCGAACGCGCGGCGGATCTGCTCGACCGCCGGGCGGTACTGCGCCAGCGCGAAGAAGGCGTGGCCGGCCCGCACGCGCGCCAGCGCATCGCCGTGGTTGGCCTGCGTCGCGTCGAGCAGCACCATCGCGGCGCGCTGATAGTCGCCGGCGCGGAACAGGGCCGTGCCCTGCTGCGTGAGCGTCACGCCGCGCGCCTGAAGCGACTCGTCGCGCCGGATGATCTGGTTCAGGTAGTGATACGACTGGGCGTCGTGCAGCGCGGTGTCGTAGGGCAGCCGCGCGCGGCGCTCGAGGTGGCGCGGCGAGACGTAGCCGCCGTAGCCGAAGCGACCGTACCCGCTGCCGGGGTAGGCGGTCGCCGGACTGAGGTAGTAGAGCGTCGGGTCGTAGAACGCCGGCGGCGGGGCCGGAATCGCCCCGGCACGGTACAGCCCGGGCGGCAGCGCGCCTGGCAGGGGCGGCGGCCCGGTCACATCAGTCGGCGTCACATACTCGACCCGGTCCGGCCGAACTTGCGCGACCGCCGCGCCGCCGGGCGCCGCGAGCGCCGCGACCGCGAGCGCATTCAGCAGCCGCGCGGATCGGAACGGGCGGTAAGCGATCGACATGGCTGGGCTCCTTTCGAGCGGCGCGACCGGCCGCGGGTCGGCCAAGCGTTTCGGCGAATCCTTCCCATCTAGCTTAGACAGATCAGAATGCGGGCGGTTGGCGGAATCTGCGGGTGGCGCTCGCGGGCCGGGCCTGGTCTGCACGCAATCTATTTTGCTATATGAAATTGCGCACACATTGCCGCGCGGCGCGGCGGCCGCTGGCGGGGCGGCTGTGCGGGGGCCGGGCGGGTGTTCGATGCGTGTGCGGCGTGGCGGCGGTGCGGCGCCGCGCGAACCGGAAATTGCTGGCTTGCGTTGAAAGTTAGTGTACACTAACCACGCCGCGGCCGAGAGCGCGGCGGCGCATCGCAGGCGAGCGCGCGATATCGCAGCCCGCGTGGGAAAAGAGATGCGGCGCGGCGGCGCGCCGATCACAATGTCGCGGTCGGCCGCTTCGCGGTCGAGAAGTTAGTGACCGCTAGTTCCAAGGAGAGCACCCTCATGGCCTGTGCCCCGACGACGCGCCCGGAATCATCGCCGCAGAACGCCATCTCGCTGCCGGTCGTGCCGGCGGCCGACGTCAGCGCCGCGGTGGCCGCCGAGCGCCAGCGGCTGCTGAACGAGTATGGCCTGGCGAAGCAGGCACGGCATTTCAAGCGGCCGGTGGAGCGGCGCTTCAACAAGCAGCAGCGCGGCCACACGACGATCTGGTTCGGCGGGCTGACGATGCGTCACGAGGAGCTGATCAAGGCCGGCCTGGAAGGGCTGGGCTACAAGGTGGGCATCGTGCCGACGCCGGTGAAGGCCGACTTCCAGGCGGGCAAGGAGTTCGGCAACAACGGGCAGTGCAACCCGACCTACTTCACGGTCGGCGCGCTGGTGAACCACCTGCGGAAGCTGCGCGACGAGCAGGGGATCGACCTGGAGCGGATTCTCGAAGAGCACGTCTTCATCACGGCCGGGGCATGCGGGCCGTGCCGGTTCGGCATGTACGAGGCGGAGTATCGGCTGGCGCTGCGCAACAGCGGGTTCGACGGCTTCCGGGTGCTGCTGTTCCAGCAGGGCGGCGGGCTGGACCAGTCGGCGGCCGAGGCGGGGATCGAGTTCAACCTGAATTTCTTCCTGTCGCTGGTGAACGCGATGTTCATGGGCGACCTGCTGAACGAGGTGGCGTATCACATCCGGCCGTACGAGGTGGTGCCGGGCAAGACGAACGAGGTCTTCGCCAGGTGCATGGAGATCTGCCAGGAAGCGCTGCGCGACAAGAACTACGACGAGATTCAGGGCGGCAACCTGGCGCGGCTGCTGACGAAGTTCCTGCCGCTGAAGGACGCCGACGAGACCGAGAAGTTCCTCGACCAGCTGCGCGGCACCTATTACGCCGACGTGTTCGATTGCTGCCGGCGGCTGATCGAGGACGAGGTGGAGGTCGACTACACGCGGCCGAAGCCGATCGTGAAGATCACGGGCGAGTTCTGGGCACAGACGACCGAGGGCGACGGGAACTTCCGCATGTTCCCGTTCCTGGAAGGCGAAGGGGCCGAGGTGCTGGTCGAGCCGGTGGCGACGTGGATCGCCTACATGCTGAACCAGGCGCGGATGGCGGCGACCGATCGGCGCGGACTCGCGAAGGAGGATGGCGCGGACGGGTCTGCGGCCGGCTGGAACCTGCGGCAGAAGTTCCGCGATGCGATGGCGTTCCGGCAGAAGATGTTCAAGTTCGCGCTGGCGGGGAAGATCATCAAGCGGGAATACGACCGGCTGCGGGCGGCGCTGGGCGACACGGCCCACGAACTGGCCTGCCAGCTCGAGCTGACGCGGCTGGGCCACCCCTATTACAACGCCCGCTCGGGCGGCGGCGAAGGGCACCTCGAGGTCGCCAAGAACATCTACTACAGCAACAAAGAGCTGGCCCACATGGTGCTCTCCCTCAAGCCGTTCGGCTGTATGCCGAGCACGCAGAGCGA
Source organism: Phycisphaerae bacterium (assembly GCA_046350375.1). Taxonomy (GTDB): domain Bacteria; phylum Planctomycetota; class Phycisphaerae; order UBA1845; family UTPLA1; genus JAXMAO01. Next base: position 214,645 of record JAXMAO010000004.1, on the reverse strand, counting down.
CGGCGCGCAGGCGGCGGTGACGAGTCACTTCAAGGAGATGATCTACATTCCGATCGAGACGAGCGGCGAGGGAGACATCAACGCCTACAGCCGGGTGCAGATGGCGCTGGGCGAGGCGAAGAACAAGTGCAAGGAGGAGTTCCGCCGGTGCGTGGAGCAGACGGGCTACACGATCGAGCAGATTCGGGAGTATGTGAATCGGCCTGAGCATCGCGAGCTGCGGCGGCCGATGCAGCACGTCGGGCACCGCAAGGGCGTGGTGGGCCGGGCGGCGAATTTTGTGATGGACGTGGCCGAGAAGATGCGGGAGGCGGGCGAACTGCCGGTGGCGCGTTCGAGCGAGCCGGCGCTGGCGGCCGTCTAGTCACCGGTGCACGGCACTCGTCGATGTGTAAAGTACAGGGTGGATGGTACTCGACCGACCGAGATCGAAGCGCAATTACTGGTGCGCGGAGGACGGCCCACCCTACGGGATCGCAGAGTGAGTCGCTTGTGCATGGGAAATCCCGCACATCTTTTGCAAGGCTATGAGAGGCTGCTCACATGAAGATCGCGACTCTGAACACCGTCGCCGATGTGGCAAGTATTGCATCCGGGACCGTTGCCATTGTCATGACAATCGCGCAAGAGTTGTTTCGGATTGTCCTCCCGTTTTCACAAAGGATGCCGACGTTGCTTTTTCAGTGCTCGGCAACCTGTCTGCTATTGGAGAGATTCACGAAGCTCGCGCCCAGTGAATCAAATGTTTCTCCGGGGAATCTGTGGCTGGGAGCGCGAAAGTGGTTATGGCAGCCGTTAGTCTTAGGTGAATTGGGACGGCTCGCTTACTTGGGGCTATTGTTGTGGGTCGGTGCTGGCATTGCGTTTTTCACTGACTTTTCGTATCGGTGGATCAATCCTGCGAGTCTTCTGTTGCTGGGTTCCGTGTGCATGTCCATTGGAACTAGCGTACCTCTTTTCTTGACGGCGCTAAAGTGGACACATCACGAGCTTGTCGAAATCGGGGCCCTTCCGGGCACGTCGCGAGCGGTTTGCTTCTGTGCGTGGGTGCTCGATGCTGGCTACGAAGTCTATGACTCTGGCCTCGTCGGAAAGACTTATTCGCTCATTCACGCATTGTAGGTTTTTGGGATGAGTCGTACTGGACGCGCCAAAATCGAGCGCCGAACGACGGTGGGTGAAGGACCACGCACGCGATATGGCCTGGCCACACGGGCTGAAAGCCCGTGCCACCCAGCGGCGGGTGACGAGCACCCGGCCTGCATGGCTTCGTCGCCCTGCTGGTGGAATGGAGTCCTCATGGCCCGACAACGGAGTGTGCGCCGGGGCAGCGCGTTCGCGATCGTCGCGGCGGCGGGGCCGTTTCTGATCGGCTGCGGAGTCGTATGTCCCTCAACCATGAGCGTGCCACTCGGCGACGGCAGCGTGACGGCCGACGCCAACACCGGCATCGCCTCGCGGCCGAGCTCGGTGTGGTCCGTGTTCGCGAATTCGCCGGTCGCCCCGCTGAGCCTGCTCGGCCCGGTGGTCAGTCATGCGCCGGGGTTCATCTATCGGATCCAGCTGGGCGCGTCGGGCGAAGTGACGCAGATTTTCGACAACGAGCTGTTTGCGCCGGAGATGATCGGCGAGCAGATCGTGCTCGACAACCAGGGCCGGTCCATTCCGCAGCCGCTGGTGATGTATGTGGCGGAGAGCTACGGCACCGAGTCCGGGAGCAGCGTCTCGCTGGTCAAGTGCCTCGACCTGTTCATCGGGCCGCTGACCCTGGTGAACATCCGGATCGAGTTCGAGGGAACGTTCAACATGCTGTTTGATCGCATCGATGGCACGTTGCGCGTGGTGATCGAGCCGTCGTTCATCGTCGGATTGCTGCCGCCCGCGCAGCGGGTGCAGGCCGAAACGATCGAGGTTTCCGCGTTTGCGATGCGGGATGACGCGATCATTCCGCCGGGCATTCCGACGCTGATCACGCTTCCGACGATCTTCGGGCCTTGAGGCCGGCGGCGCGGCCCGCCGAGCCGACCCTGGGAGAGTTCGCACAGTGCGTCGTACTCGAATCAGCGAGACCGAGACGCGAAGGCGGTGGGTGGAGAGCCACTCACGCAGCGCGACTACACGGGCGAACCCGGTGACGTCGGCCTATCGCTTTCGGTTCGGCTTTCCGGGGCGCGGCGACCCTCCGCGGGTCGATCCGCGCTCCGATTCTCTTGAAAACAGATTGAGGCAGAGTGGCCCATGAGCAACACGTTTCTCAAGTCCGATCAGGCCGGCACGGGCGGCGGATGTTCTTCCGGCGGCTGTTCGAGCGGCGGCTGCGGCACCAGCAAGGGCGAGCCGAAGGACGCGGTCAAGCCGCTCGTGCAGCTCAACGTCGGGCTGGCCAAGGCCGAGTCGGGCCGGCCGACAATCGCCGAGCGCCCGTTTGCCGGCACCGAGAAGTATCCGCAGGGGCTGCTGATCGGCCTGGACGTGGGCAGCACGACGGTGAAGTTCGTCGTGGTGAACCCGCTGACCGACGAGATTCTGCACAAGGACTATCAGCGGCACGACACCAAGCAGCCCGAGAAGTGCATCGAGATGCTGCGGGTGATCGAGCAGAAGTTCGCCGACGTTCCGAACAACGCCTTTCGGGTCTTCATGACCGGCTCGGGCGGCTCGAGCATTGGCAAGCGGATCGGCGCCAAGTTCGTGCAGGAGGTGAACGCGGTCAGCCTGGCGGTCGAGAAGCTCTATCCGCAGGTGCAGAGCGTGGTGGAGCTGGGCGGACAGGACGCCAAGATCATCATCTTCAAGCCCGACGAAGAGACCGGCAAGAAGAAGAAGATTCCCAGCATGAACGACAAGTGCGCCGGCGGGACGGGCGCGGTGATCGACAAGATCAACGCCAAGCTGCGGATTCCGGCCGAGCAGCTCTGCCAGATGGGCTACCGGAATCTCAAGCTTCATCCGGTCGCGGGCAAGTGCGGCGTGTTCGCCGAGACGGACATCAACGGTTTGCAGAAGCAGGGCGTGCCGGCCGACGAGCTGATGGCGTCTCTGTTCGAGAGCATCATTCAGCAAAACCTGGCCGTGCTGACGCGCGGGCACACGCTGCGCCCGGTGGTGCTGCTCTTGGGCGGGCCGAACACCTACATCAAAGGAATGGTCGAGTGCTGGCGGCACAACATTCCGATCATCTGGCAGGAGCGGAACGTGACGGTGCCGGATCGGCCGATCGAAGAGCTGATCGTGGTGCCTGAGAACGCGCAGTACTTCGCGGCGATCGGGGCGGTGGAATTCGCGAAGATCGAGGTGCAGGACCATCCGGACTTCGGCGTCTATCGCGGGGTGGACGAGCTGGCGTGGTACGTCAACTTCGGGCGCGTCGAAGAGAAGAAGGCCAAGGGCAGCTCGGGGCTGGTGAAGAACGCGGATGAGCGGGCGGCGTTCGCGGATCGCTATCGCAAGGAGCCGTGGGACCCGGCCAAGTATGCACCGGGCACGCACGTGCGGGCGTTCCTGGGGATTGACGGCGGGAGCACCAGCACCAAGGCGGTGCTGATGGACCTCGACAAAAAAGTGATTGCGCGGGCTTACCAGTTGTCGAAGGGCAACCCGATCGAGGACACGATCGAGATCTGCACCCAGGTCGAGCGGCAGATTCTCGACCAGGGCTGCACGCTGGAGGTGCTGGGGGTCGGCACGACCGGCTATGCGAAGGACATTCTCAGGGACGTGATCGGGGCCGACGTGGCGCTGGTCGAGACGGTCGCGCACACGCAGGCCGGGCTGCACTATTACCCGGACACCGACGTCATCTGCGACGTGGGCGGGCAGGACATCAAGCTCATCATTCTGAAGAACGGGCAGGTGAAGGACTTCAAGCTGAACACGCAGTGTTCGGCCGGCAACGGCTATTTCCTGCAGAGCACGGCGCAGGGCTTCGGCTTCAAGGTCGAGGAATTCGCCGACATCGCCTTTTCGGCGCAGGCGATGCCGCAGTTCGGCTATGGCTGCGCGGTGTTCATGCAGTCGGACATTGTCGACTTCCAGCGGCAGGGCTGGTCGCCGGAAGAGATCATGGCGGGGCTGTGCGACGTTCTGCCCAAGAACATCTGGCTGTACGTGTCGCAGATTCCGAACCTGGCCAAGCTGGGGCGGACCTTTGTGTTGCAGGGCGGCACGCAGAACAACCTGGCGGCGGTCAAGTCGCAGGTCGATTTCATCACCTCGCGGTTCCGCGGCACGGGCGTCGAGCCGCGGGTGATCGTGCACAAGTTCTGCGGCGAGGCGGGGGCGATCGGCTGCGCGGTCGAGGCCCACCGGCTGTACACCGAGCAGTCGCTGGAGACGGTATTCATCGGGTTCGAGCGGGTGCGGCAGATCGAGTTTCGCACGACGCGCAACGAGAACACGCGCTGCTATTTCTGCAAGAACAAGTGCCTGCGAACCTTCATCGACGTGAAAACCGGGGCCGAGCAGCCGGCCGCGGCGGGCGGCGTGCGGGTCGACCTGTCGTCGCACATCGTGAAGACCGGCCCGGAGGCCGGCCACCCGACGCGAATCAAGCACGGCGGAGAGGTGTTGGAGCCGGCGGGCGCGGCGGCCGATCCGCCGGGCGATGCGAACGGCGCGGGCGCGCCCCCGTCGCCGACGAAGTCGAAGAGCAAGGTGCCGCTGGCGACGGACGAGCAGCGGCTGATCATCGCGACCTGCGAGAAGGGGACGGTCGAGGACGTGAACGACATGCGCGAGATCAAGAAGGGTCTCGACGCGGTCAAGAAGGCCAACCCGAACTTCGCCGAGATCGCGGCGCGCGAGGCGTTCGGCCCGACCGGCGTGGCGGTGGTGGCCGACCCGCTGCCGCGCGTCACGCTCGGGAACGTGCTGAAGCGCAAACAGATCGAAGCGCGGATCGCGCGGATGCAGGCGCGCGAGACGCTGCGGATCGGCCTGCCGCGCGTACTGAACATGTATTCGATGGCGCCGTGGTTCACGGCATATTTCCAGTCGCTGGGCATTCCGCACCGCAACCTGGTCTGGAGCGACTACACCAGCGAGGAGCTGTACAAGGAAGGCGCCAAGCGCGGCGCGATCGACCCCTGCTTCCCGAGCAAGGTCGGCATTCCGCACGTGCACAACCTGCTCTATCACAAGCACGCCGAGAAGCCGCTGGACTGCATCTTCTTCCCGATGATCGACGCGCTGCCGACCTTCATGCACGGCGTGCTGGCGAGCCGGGCCTGTCCGACCGTGGCGGCGACGCCCGAGGCGGTCAAGGCGGCCTTCACCAAGGAGAGCGACCTGTTCGCCGAGAAGGGCGTGGTCTATCTCGACACGTTTCTGAACTTCGACGAGCCGGCGCTGCTGGAACGGCAGATGTTCGGCGAGTGGGGCGAGCGGCTGGGGCTGACGGCGGAGGAAAACGCCCGCGCCTGCCGGGCGGCCTGGGCGCATGACGAGCAGTTCTGGGCCGGCCTGCAGCGCGACGCGCGCGAGGTGCTCGACAAACTGGAGCGCGAGGACGGCATCGGCGTGGTGCTGCTGACGCGGCCGTATCACCACGATCCGGGGGTGTGTCACGAGATTCCGGACGAGCTGCAGAAGCTCGGTTTCCCGGTCTTCACGATGGACACGCTGCCGCGCGATGCGGAGCTGCTCGAGCGGCTGTTCGGCGACGAGGTGCGGCGCGGCGAGTTCGCCCACGCGCTGTCGATCGAGGACGCCTGGAAGAACGCCTACAGCGAGAACACCAACCGCAAGGTGTGGGCGGCGAAGTATGCGGCGCGGCATGCGAACCTGGTGGCGCTGGAACTGTCGAGCTTCAAGTGCGGCCACGACGCGCCGATCTACAGCATCATCGAGGAGATCATCGAGACGTCGGAGACGCCGTACTTCTGCTTCAAGGACATCGACGAGAACAAGCCGACCGGGTCGATCAAGATTCGCATCGAGACGATCGCCTATTTCCTGCGGCGGCACCGCGAGAAGCTGGTGGCGCGGCGGGCGAAGCTGGCCGAGGTGGAGGCGAAGCTGGCGGCCTTCGAGGCAGGGCTGGTGGAGCGCGCCCGGGCCGGCTCGCTTCCGGCGGCGCAGGGTGTGGCGCTGTGCCGCGAGGCGGTGGCGGTGTAGGAATCGGAGCCCGCCGATCATGTCGGGCAGGTTCGATCGGATCTCGCTGAAGGATGTGCACGGTGATTGAGCCGAGAGACGACTTTCCGGCGAACGCCGAGCCGATCGCCGCCGTCGTGGCGGGATTGCAGGAAATCGTCAGCAGCATGTTCGGCCGGCAGGTGCCGATCACGGCGACGACGCGAATCGATCGTTTCATCGGGTTGTTGAGCGACGTCGACGCGCTGGGGTACCTCGACCTCGCGCAGCAGATCGAAGACCGATTCGGCGTGCGGCTGAGCGCTGCCGACTGGAGCTGGTTGACCGGCGGAGATGGCCGAATGTCGGCCGGGGCGAGGGAGCGGCTGCACGGCGAGCAGTTCACATTCGGGCGGCTGGCCGAGCGGATCGTTCAGCAGGCCCGGCTGCAAGAGCTGCGGCCGCTGACGATTCTGGGAGCGAGGAGCCATGCGGCCGGTGCGTTTCGCTGGCTGGAAGAGGCGGCCCGGCAGATCAGCCCGCGCTGCGAGCCGTTCGCCCCGAGCACGCCCATCCGCGATAGGTTCCGAAACCGCCGGCTGAAGCGGCTGTGGGGGCTGGCGGGCCTGGCGTCGGGCGGCCGGGTGCAAGCGCTCGACGCTACACCGGCGGCGAAGCTGGCCGACCGGATTGAAAACCGGCAGGGCGCGCGGACACTGCTGGCGGCGTTTCTCGTTGTGTACAGCGCGGCGTTTGTCGCGCTGGCGCCCAGGGGATCGGCCGACGTGTTCCACTTCGCGATTTTCGGGATGCTGTTTTTCGTGGTCACCGTCGGCCCGATCGGCCTCGTCCTGCTGCTTCTGACGCGCCTTGTCAGCCGGGCGCCAGCGCTGCCCGGAAGCGTTCAGTCCTTCGGCGACCTGGCGCGGCTGATTGCCGGCGAGCGCGGCGGCTGGTGCGCCGAGTGTGGTTACGATCTGACCGGCGTGCGGAGCGGTCGATGCCCGGAATGTGGCGTGGCGATTCAGAGTTGCGCTGCGAGCCAGATTCCTCAGACGCGATGTCGAGCCGAGGTGCGCAGTTGACGGCAGGAAGTTCCATCGTAACGATGCCGCTTCACCGGGCCGGGGTCGAGATGGCGAGCGCGTCCGACAAGCTCATGTTCGAGGTCTACCGCGAGGCCGGGTATGGCCGGCAGTTTCGCGTCGTCTTTTTCACCGAGCTCGACGAGCACAACAAGGAATCGGAGATCAACCGCGCGATGGCGGGTGACCACTTCCTGGACGGCTTCGTGCCGGCGGCGCGGTCGGTCGAGGCCAAGGCGGCGATCGCCGGGTTTCTGCGCCGACTGAACGGCGGAGAGCATGTCTCGGCCGATGAAGTGCAACGGACCCTGCGCGAACTGAACCTGATGGTGGATTAGGGCGCCCGCGGAGGTCGGTCTCGGCGGGCCAACGGGAAGAGAGGAATTCGTGGCGACCAAGCAACTGCCCATCGTGCCGGCCCACCTGAAGCGCTGGGGCGAAAAGCACCCGACCTTTCAGCCGCACGCGCCGCGGCCGGCCGTGACGAAGGGCAACGCCAAGAGCAAGCTGGACGAATACAAGCTGTCGCTGCGGCGCTACGACCCGAAGCATGCCAAGCTGCCGTGGGAGATGCTGTCGGAGTGCCCCACCTGCGACGCCACGGTGCCCAGCACGTTCCGCCGAGCCGGCGATGAGCTGGTGCTCACCATTCGCTGCCCGAAGTGCGGCCCGGTCGATGAAGTGCACGAAGACGTGATTTTCAGCCCCGAGCGGCGGAGCGATCATCCCGATTCGCCGACGCACACGTATGGCGGCACGAAGATCAACCCGGTGGTCCGCGGCCTGCCGCGCAGCCTCGAGACGCTGTGCCCGGAATGCTCGTGCAACATCCTGGGGCGCTACTACGTTAAGAACGGGCGGGTGATGGCGGAGAAGACCTGTCCGCAGCACGGCTACTTCCGCGACTGCATCAACAGCGACGTGCGGGTCTATCTGCGGGCGAACTACTGGACGTTCGAGGAGCTGCCCGGGCTGACCAACCCCAAGGTCGAGAATGCCTGCTCGTGCCCGAGCGACTGCGGGCTGTGCAACCAGCACCAGTCGACCGCCGTGCTGGCGAACATCGACCTGACCAACCGCTGCAACCTGACCTGCCCGGTTTGCTTCGCGAACGCGAACGACGCGGGGTACGTGCACGAGCCGAGCTTCGAGCAGGTGGAGCGCGAGATCATGCAATTGCTCGACTGCCGGCCGACGCCGTGCACGAGCGTGCAGTTCTCGGGCGGCGAGCCGACGATACACACGCGCTTTCACGACATCGTGCGGCGAGCGAAAGAGCTGGGCATCACCAACATCCAGGTGGCGACCAACGGCATCACCCACGCGAATCTCGAGTTTGCCCAGCGCAGCAAGGAGGCCGGGCTGCACACGCTCTATCTCCAGTTCGACGGGCTGGACGACCGCATCTACAAGGTGGTGCGCGGCGAGCAGATGCTCGAGAAGAAGCTCCAGGCGATCGAGAACGCCCGGCGGGTCGGGCTGAAGGTGTGCCTGGTGCCGACGCTCATCAAGGGCGAGAACGACGACCAGGTGTCGAAGATCTTCGACTTTGCCGCGGCCAACGCCGACGTGATTTCGGCCATCAGCTACCAGCCGGTGGTGTTCACGGGGCGGATCAACCGGCGCGAGCTGGAGCGGAAGCGCTACACGCTGGGCGACCTGGCGCACGCGATTCACGACCACACCGGCGCGGCGCTGGAGCGCGACTTTTTCCCGCTGTCGTTCGTGACGCCGCTGTCGCGGCTGCTGAGCGTGCTGGAGCGCAAGCCGAAGATCGCCTCGAGCTGTCACAGCGACTGTGCCTTCGGCACCTACTTCCTGATCGCGCCCCAGAGTTACGCCGGGCAGCCGACGCGCGAGCGGGTGGTGCCGATTCCCAAGGTGTTCGACATTCCGCGGCTGTTCACGCAGATCAACGCGCTGGCGAAGCGGATGGAGAAGAAGGACCGCTTCGGCCGGCTCGATTTGCTGCGCGTGCTGTGGATGTTCATCCGCAACTTCGACCGCAAGGCGGCGCCGCCCGGGCTGACGGTGATGCGCTTCATCAAGGCGATTCAGGGCTGCGTCAGCAAGCAGGACGGGCGCAGCGCGCGGGCCGAGAAAGACAACTACCGCACGCTCATGTGCGCCGGCATGCACTTCATGGATCGCTACAACTACGACGTCGAGCGTGTGAAGCGCTGCGTGATTCACTACAGCACGCCGGACGGCATCTACCCGTTCTGCACCTACAACTCCGGCCCGACCTATCGGCCGTTCATCGAGGCGATGTGGTCGACGCCCAACGAGGACTGGATCGCCGCGCACCCGGGCCAGCGGATCGTGCCGCCGTCGAGCCCGAACTCGGTCATGCCGTGGGCGGGCAAGTTCGGCGCCGAGCCGGACGAGGACGAGAGCTGGCGGACGCTGGAGCGCGACGGGAGCCAGCTGGCGACGCTGCTGTCGCTGCCGGTGGCCGGCGGGGCAGCCGGTCAGAGCAAGATCGGCTCGCGCGGCGGCTGCGGCAGCGGATGCGGGTGCGGGTGAGTTCGGTCGGCGGATAGAATCTCGATCGAGTCAAATGCGAAATGGACCGAGGGCTCGCGCCACCCGATGGGGTCAGGCCGCGCGACGGGAGCCGCACGCCATGCAAAGCAAGGCCACCAGCGTCAAGGGCTACCTCGCCGAGCTGCCGGCCGAGCGGCGCGCGGCGATCGAGGCGGTCCGCAAGGTCATCTTGAAGAATCTCGACCGCGACTACGAAGAGGGGATGCAGTACGGCATGATCGGCTACTACGTGCCGCACCGCGTCTTTCCCACGGGCTATCACTGCGATCCGCGGCAGCCGCTGCCGTTCGCGGCGCTGGCGTCGCAGAAAAACCACATGGCGATCTACCTGATGTGCCTGTACGGCTCGTCGGAGCAGGAATCGTGGTTTCGCACGGCGTGGGCCAAGGCGGGCAAGAAGCTCGACATGGGCAAGTCGTGTGTGCGATTCAGAAGGCTGGACGACCTGGCGCTGGAGGTGATCGGCGAGGCCATCCGCCGCGCGCCGGTGAAGAAGTATGTCGAGACCTACATGACGGCCCTCGACAATCGCACGGCCGGCTCGACGCCGCGCGGCGCGAAGCCGGCGGCGGCCAAGCCCGCCCGCGGCGCCGCTGCGAAGGGCCGCCGGCCGCGCGCGACGCCTAAGAGCAAGCCGCGCGGCAAATCAGCCCGACCGACAGCCCGTTGAGACGTGGTGCGGCGCTTGGCGCGGTGGCCAGACCGCGAGCGGTCCGCCTGCGCGCGGTGTGTCCGTGCGTGGCGGCAGCGCGCGCGGACGATTCAAGACGGCGCGCATCAGGCCGATCGGCCGGCGCTCATTGGTATGGGAAGCGAAAGACCGGCAGACCCCAGAAGACGTTGAAGAGCGTCGGCCGGGCGAAGGCGGTCAGCGGGTAGCAGGCGGCCGGGAGCGACGGCTGGGGGAGCTGCGCCGAGGCCCAGGGGGTGACGCCGAGCACGACCAGTCCGGCGACGGTCAGGATGCGCTTGAGATGCTTCATGATGGCTCCTCGCCGGTCGAGCGGCTCGACGCGGGTGTCATTTGAGATGTTAACGGCGGAACCGGCGTGCGAGTTGAGCGTGGCGCGGCGACGGGTCGTTATCGGGCCAGGCCGGGCGTGTTTGCGACCGGCGGGCGGCGCCCGGGCGGCGCGATTGCCACGGCGCGACCGCGCGGGCAAGATAGGGCGCGCGGCGCGGGCCGGCGGACGGAGGGTTGTTGTGGACACACTGCTCGATCGATTCATCCGCTACGTCCAGGTCGAATCGACCGCGGTTGAGGACGCGAAGACCTACCCGAGTTCGCCGGGCCAGCTGGAGATGGGCAAGCTGCTGGCGGGCGAGCTGAAGTCGCACGGGCTGGCCGAGGTGTCGCAGGACGAGCACGGCATCGTCATGGGCACGATTCCGGCTACGGCGCCGGGCGCGCCGACGATCGCGTGGTGCTCGCACGTCGATACCTCGCCGGAGTACACCGCGAAGAACGTCAAGCCGCAGGTCATCCGCAATTACGACGGCAACGACATCACGCTGCCGGGCGACAAGACGAAGGTGATCCGCGTGGTCGAGACGCCGGCGCTGACCGCGCTGAAAGGCAAGACGCTTATCACCACCGACGGCACGACGCTGCTGGGGGCCGACGACAAGGCGGGCGTGGCGGTCATCATGACGGCGGCGGCGAAGCTGATGGCGGACCGGTCGATTCCGCACGGGCCGATCCGGGTGCTCTACACCTGCGACGAAGAGGTGGGCCACGGGACCGATCACCTGGACCTGAAGCGGATCGGGGCGGTGGCGGCCTACACGCTGGATGGCGAAGACGAGGGCAACATCGAGAACGAGACCTGGTCGGCCAACCTGGCGGTGGTGACGATCACCGGCAAGAACATTCACCCCGGGTTCGCGAAGGGGCGGATGGTGAACGCGATCCGGCTGGCGGCGCAGTTTGTCGAGCGGATTCCGTGGCACCGGCTGTCGCCCGAGACGACCGAGAAGCGCGACGGCTTCCTGCACCCGTATGTGATTGACGGCGGCGTGCCCGAGGTGCGGCTGAAGGTGCTGCTGCGGAGCTTCAAGACGGCCGAGCTGGACGAGCAGGCCAGCGTGCTGCGGCGGATCGGCGAGACCATCATGACCGAGCACCCGGCGGCGCAGGTGCGGATCGAGGTGAGCGAGCAGTATCGCAACATGCTGGAGTATCTTTCGAAGGAGCCGCGGGCCAGCAAGCTGGCCGAGCAGGCCTTCAAGAACATCGGGGTGACGCCGAAGTATCAGTCGATTCGCGGCGGCACCGACGGCTCGAAGCTGAGCGAGAAGGGACTGCCGACGCCGAACCTGTCGGTGGGCATGCACAACTTTCACTCGCCGCTCGAGTTTGCCTGTCTCGAACAGATGGAGACGGCGGTGGCCGGGCTGATCGAGCTGGCGAAGCTGTGGGGGAAGGAACGGTAACGATCCGGCTGCGGGCGGCGGCGCGGTTGCGCCGACGACCGAGCATCACCGACCGGGCGCCGCGCGCCCGCGTCCCGTCGAGGCCCCCATGGACAAACAGACCATCGCCACGCGTCTGCCTGACAATGCCTATCGTGAACTGAAGCCGGGCGAGAGCTACTCGCCCATGGTACCGGCGGCGCTGAGCGTGCCGGAGATCACGGCGCGATCGCTCATCTTCGGCGTGATCATGAACGCGCTGTTCGCGATGGCGGCGACCTACCTGGCGCTCAAGGCGGGGCAGGGCATCGAGACCGCGATCCCGATCTCGATCCTCGCGGTGGGCTTGTCGGGTTTCCTGGCGAAGCTGGGGGCGCAGCGCAGCAGCCTGCTCGAGAACGTCAACGTGCTGGCGATCGGGACGACGTCGGGCATTGTGGCGGGCGGCACGTGCTTCACCATGCCGGCGATCTACATGCTGAAGCTGGACCAGTCGCTGCACATGGGCAACGTGGCGCTGTTCCTGCAGATTTTCCTGGTGCCGTTCCTGGGAGCGGTGCTGGGAGTCGTTTTCCTAGTGCCGTTCCGGCGCTACTTCGTGCGCGACATGCACGGCAAGCTGCCGTTTCCGGAAGGGACGGCGACCAACGAAATCCTCGCGACCGGCGCGTCGGACCAGGGCGGGCAGGCGTGGGTGCTGGTCTATTCGTTCCTGATTGCCGCGGCGTACAACTTCCTCAGCGTGGCGCTCCAGCTGTTCAACGACGTCTTCACGACCGGCAGCCTGGCGGTGAAGGTGGCCGACAAGACGCTCGACGTGCTGGCGGTTCCGGCGCTGGCCAAGGTGACGCAGGGCGCCAAGGCCGTGCTCAACATGGGCACCGGGGCGTACTACGTCGGCCTCGGGTACATCATCGGACTGCGCTACGCGACGATCATTGCGTGCGGGTCGTTTCTGTCGTGCTTCGTGTTCGTGCCGCTGGTGGCCGGGTTCGACCTGCCGCTGCTGCGGCAACTGAACACGGCGAGCACGTTCACCAGCACCAGCCCGGACGCGATCTTCAAGCACATCCCCAAGATCATCGGCATCGGCACGATCTTCACGGCCGGCATCCTGTCGATCCTCAAGATGAGCCCGGTCATCGCCACGGCGCTGCGCGAGGCGCTGGGGGCGCTGTTCAAGGGGTCGGAGCATCATTCCGCGGTGGAGCGCACCGACCGCGACGCCAGCTACCCCGAACTGCTCGGCATCGGCGCTCTGGCGACAATCTCGCTGTTCTTCTATTTCCGCTTCGCCGTGCTGAACGGCATGCCGAATGCCACGCTGCTGACGATGGTGGCCCTGGCGCTGGCGCTGCTGCTGTCGTTCCTGTTCACGACCGTGTCGGCCTGGGCGATCGCGATGATCTCGACCACGCCGCTCTCGGGCATGACCGTGACCACCATCATCATCACGGCGTTCACGCTGCTGGCGTTCGGCCTGCCGCGCGGCGACAAGAGCATGCTGGCGGTGCTGCTGGTCGGGGGCGTGGTCTGCACGGCGCTGTCGATGGCGGGCACGCTGGTGACCGAGTTCAAGATCGGTTACTGGCTCGGGGCAACGCCGCGCCGCATTCAATACTCGGCGATCGCCTCGGCGCTGCTCGGCTCGGTGCTGGTGACCATCGTCATCATGCTGCTGGCCTACAAGCCGGGCTACCTGCCCTCGGAGCAGACGCCGCAGCCGCTGCAGGCGCCGCAGGCGGCGATGATGAAGAGCGCCCTGGAGACGTTCCTGGGCGAGAACGCGCAGATTCCGTGGACGCTGTACGCCACCGGGGCGGTGATGGCGGTCATCCTGACGTTCCTGGGCATCTCGCCGCTGGCGTTCGGGTTTGGGATGTACCTGCCGATGTCGGTCAACACGCCGCTGCTGCTCGGCGCGCTGGTGGCCTGGTGGGCGTCGAAGCCGACGGCCGACCCGGCGCTGGGCAAGGCGCGCAACGATCGCGGCGTGCTGATCGCCTCGGGGCTGATCGCCGGAGCGTCGATCCTCGACGTGCTGTGGAACTTCACGACCATCCTCGACGACCAGCGCTTCCACGGCACCATCGCGAAGTCGCTGAACGTCGGGCAGTATCTGATCCGCCGCGGCATGTCGCCGGTCGACCAGGCGCGAATGGCGAACTGGCTCGGGCTGGCGGCGACGGCGTTCCTCACGCTGCTGCTGTACCTGGATTGCCGCCGCGCCCGGCCCGCCGCGACCGGCGGAGCGCCCGCCGGCCACCGCTGACGGCGGCGCCCGGGCTACTTGCGGCCGTTCGCGTGGTTGAGCGGCCCGCGCGTCAGCAGCTTGCCCCAGCCGTTCTGGCCGACGAAGCGGTAGTCATCGACGACCACCATGCCGCGACACAGCGTGGTTCGCGCGAAGCCGGCCAGGCTCCAGCCGTCGTAGGGGCTCCAGTCGCAGCGGGTCTGCATCTTGGCCGGATCGACCTTGATCTTGCGCTTGGGGTGAATGATGGACAGGTCGGCGTCGCTGCCCTTGCGGAGGGCGCCCTTGCGCGGATAGAGCCCCATGACCTTCGCCGGGCGGGTGGAGAGCAGGTTGACCATCTCGGTCAGCCGGAGGCGGTCCTTGAGCACGCCGTGGGTATAGACGATCGGCATGAGTGTTTCGACGCCGGGCAGGCCCATGGGAATCTTGGTCCAGTCGCCGTTCCAGGTGGCCTTCTGCTCGCGGGTGAAGGTGCAGGTGTCGGTGGAGATGGCGCAGACATCGCCGTCGGCCAGCCCCTGCCAGAGGCGTTTCTGGTCGGGCTTTTTCTTGATCTGCGGGCAGCAGGCGAAGAGGTGGCCGTCCGGGCCGGCGAAGAGCGAGTCGTCCAGCACGAGGTATTGCGCACAGGTTTCGGCGAAGACGTGGTCGAGGCCGCGCTTGTGGGCGCGGCGGATGATGTCGGTGCCCTCGGCCGTGGACATGTGGACGATGTAGAGCGGGCCGCCGGTCGCCTCGGCCCAGGTGACGGCGCGCTGAATGGCTTCAGCCTCGATAAAGTTGGGCCGGGTGAGGGCGTGCAGCCGGGCGCCGTATTCGCGCATTTCGGCGTCGTTGTGGTGGCGCTCGATGAGCTCGTCGAGCACGCGGCTGCTCTCGGCGTGGACGAGCAGCATGCCGCCCAGCTCGCGGCACTGTTCGAGGGCGCCGTACATGGCGGCGTCGTCGGCCTGCCAGCCTTCGCGGGCGTAGATCATGAATTGTTTGAAGGTGGGAAAGCCGGCGGAGACCATCTCTTTCATTTCGTGGCGGTGGCGGTCCCACTTGGTGACGGCGATGTGGAAGGTGTAGTCGACGCAGGCCTTGTGCTCGGCCTTTTTCTTCCAGTTGGCCAAGGCGTCGGCGAGCGAGTCGTTGCCGTAGGGAATGGCGAAGTCGATGACGGTGGTGACGCCGCCGCAGGCCGCGGCGCGGGTTCCGCTGTCATAGTCGTCGGACGAGACGGTGCCGCAGAAGGGCAGCTCGAGGTGGACGTGCACATCGAGCGCGCCGGGCAGAACGTAGCAGCCGTCGGCGTCGATGATGCGCGTCTGGGCGTCGGCCTTGCGCGCGAGCTTCTTGCCGACCGCGGCGATCTGCTCGCCGGACACGGCGACGTCGGCCTTCTCGGTGCCGTCGGCATGCACGAGCGTTCCGTTGGCGATGATGGTGTCGTAGCGCATTGTTCCACCTCCCAGGCGCGTTCCGAACGGGTGCGGATCGCGCCCATCAATTCTCGGCCTGCCCCGCGGTACGGTCAATTCTGCTTGTGCGGAACCACTTCCAGGATGACGCGCTGCCCCGGCACCGGCACCAGCACCGAGCGCGTCGTCGCCCCGGCCCGGGCCGGCTGCGTTTCGGCCACGGCGCGCTGCTGGGCCAGGGAGCGGATGATCGGCTCGGCGTCGACTCGCCAGCCGTCGCGGGTGCGCACGACCATCAGGCCGCGCTCGATCAGCATCATGAGCCGGTGGTCGGCGTCCAGCCCGTCGGGCGGGACGCGCTGCAACTGCTTCGGGCCGCCGGGCGGACCGACCGGGAAATCGTCGCCGGGGCGGAATTCGACGACCGGCGCGTGCATGACCTGTTCGAGCTGCGAAATGCGAGCGTGCGAGTCGGCCCACTGGACCATGAGCAGCTCGCGCCAGCGCTCGTTCGGAACGATCGCGTCGTGCATCAGCGCTTCGTTGGTCGCGATCCAGGCGAACATGAAGCGCCGCGCGGCCCCTTCGGGCGTGTCGCTGAACGATTCCGCGGGCTGAAGGTCGGAGCGCATGGCTTCGCCCGAATCGGGCGACATGGGCACGCGCCGCACCTCGCGCGTGGTCGGGGCGGTCGCCCCCTCGCTGAGCGCGGCGCTGACCGCGGGCGCGGCGGCGTCGGACGGCGCGGCATCGCGGCGGCAGCCTGCTGCGACGAGCGCGCTTAGCAGCGCGATGACCAGCGCGACTTCAGCGCGGCAGCGCGACCGGACTAGCATGGAATCTCCATGAGCTGCTTGGGCGAGTGAGTGATATTCGTGCTGCCATTCGGACCGAGGATGACCACGTCTTCGATCCGGATGCCGCCCCAGCCTTCGAAGTAGAGACCCGGCTCGACGGTGACCACGGTGCCGGCTTCGAGCCGGCGGTCGAACGGCTTCTTCAGTCGCGGCGGCTCGTGAATCGCGAGCCCGACGCCGTGGCCGGTGCCGTGGGTGAAGTGGTCGGCGACGCCGTGCCCGGCCAGCCTTTCGCGGCACAGGGCGTCGGCCTGGGCCTCGGTCATGCCGGCGCGGATGCCGGCCAGGCAGGCCTGCTGCGCCTCGAGCACCCAGTGATAGACCTCGCGCTGGCGGGCGTCGGCGGCGCCCATGAAGACGGTGCGCGTCATGTCGCCGTGGTAGCCGTCGCAGACGGCGCCGAAGTCCATCAGGACCAGGTCGCCGCGGGCCAGCTTGCGGGTGGTGCTGGGGTGATAGTGGGGCGAGGCGGCGTTGGCCCCGAAGGCGACGATGGTGTCGAAGGCCAGCCCTTCGCTGTGGTTGCGCAGGTAGGCGTCGATCTCGCCGCCGACCTCGGCCTCGCTCATGCCGAGCTCGAGCTGGCCCAGCACGTGGGTGAAGGCGGCATCGGTGATGCGGGCCGCCTGGCGGAGCGCGTCCTGCTCGGCCGCGTCCTTCACGATTCGCAGGGCGCCAAAGGCCGACTCGGCGGCGCGCCATGCGACGCGCGACAAGGCCTGCATGAGGCCGGTCGCGTCGGTGTGCAGAATGGCGTCCGACTCGAAGCCGACCACGACGGTGGGCGCGGCGAGCTGGGCCTCGATCTCGCGGGCGATCGCGCCGACGCCGCCTGGCGAGGCGATTCGGCCGTGGGAATAGCCGTTCGCCACTGCGGCGGCCGGATTGTGGCGATCGTCGACCAGGATGGCGAGCCGTTCGGGCTGAAGGAGCAGCAAGGCCTCGACGTCGTCGAACGGCTGGCAGAGCGACCAGCTGCGGCAGCGATAGCCGGACAGGTAATTGACGTTGAGCGGATTCGAGACGAGCAGCGCATCCAGCCCCGCGGAACGCATGGCGTCCCGAACCCGCCGCACCCGATCGGCAATCGACATCCGAGTCACTCCCGCTCGGCCGCGGCGCCCTGGTCGGCCGAACCTCTCACTATACAAAGTGGATCGGGGGGTCGCAAAACGGCCCGATAGTACCGCGGGCCCCAGGCGGCGATCGGCGGCGGATCAGGCGTTCAGGTCGGACCAGCGCCGCGCGAGGCGTCCGTAAATGGTCAGAGCGATGCCGGCGGCGACGCCGACTGCGGCGAACGGCAGCCAGACGTGCGTGTGCGGCGAGTAGGTGTCCCAGAGGAGCTGCGTCACCTGCGACCCGGACTGGCCGAGCAGCGCCTGGAGCCTGGCGAAGGCCTCGGTCCGCGGGATGCCGGTGAGGGTCGACCAGTCGGACGGTCCGGGCATCGACGCGGTATTGAGCGGCACGAGCTTGTAATCGACGATGTAGCGCAATGCCAGCGTGGCTTTTTCGCCGTAGTCGCCGTAGATGACTCCGGCGAGAAAGCCGCCCAGTCCCTGGCCGATGCCGGTGGGGATGTTGGCGTAGCCGAGGTAGCGCCCCTTCTTGTCGGCGGGGGCGATGAGGGCGAGGTACTCGCTGGTCTTGGGGCCGACGATCATCTCGCCGAGCGAGAAGAGCGCAATGCCGCCCAGCAGGTTCCAGCCGCTGCGCGACAGGCCGGAGACGAGGATTCCGGCGGTGACGCCGGCCATGCCGATGACCATCGCCGAGAGGGTGCGCATGCGGCGGACGAGCAGCGACATGACGCCGACGAGCAGGATGATGAGGGTGGAGTCGATGGAGAGCAGCACCTGCTGCTGAACGCGGCGCAGGCCATCCGGGCCGATTTCGGTCCAGGCGCGGACGGGCAGGCGGGCGGCGATGGCGGTGCTGTCGATCCAGTCCTGAATGAAGTTGGGGTGCATGTCCCAGAGCTGGTACATCATCATCCAGAAGCCGCTCATGATGAGCAGCCAGGAAAAGAGACGCGGCTCGAGCGCATCGCGCAGGGTGCGGCGGAGCACCTCGAGCGGCGATTCGCGACGAGTCGAACCGCTGGCGATCTTCGGATACCACGCCAGCGTGAGCAGATTGATGACCGACACGCCGGCGCAGGCGAGGAAGACGTAGCTCCAGTAGGCGGCGGTGCGGCGGCTGGCGTCGCCGAGGATGAAGGGGGTCACGAGGTGGCCGATCTGCGAGCCGACGTTGACCACCATGTAGAAGATGCCCCAGCCGAGCGACGAGGTCTCGCGCGTCAGGCAGTGGGCGATGGTGCCGTGCACCGCGGGCTTGAAGAAGGCGGTGCCGAAGGCAAGCACGAGGCAGCCGGAGAAGAACCCGGCGTAGGAGTGGAAGGCCGCCATGAGGGCATAGCCGAGCGCGTTGACGGAGAGCGCGAAGACGAGCGTGCGGCGGTAGCCGTAGCGGTCGGCGAGGCCGCCGGTGACGGTCGGCAGGAGCGACTGCACGAACGACCACCAGGCGAAGATGACGCCGCGATGGGCGGCGGTGAGGTGCAACCCGCCGGGGTCGTCGGCCTGCATGATGTAGACGCCGGCGATCGGCCGGGCGGAGTAGTAGGCGAGTCGCTCCCACATCTCGACGACGTTGCACATCCAGTAACGTCGATCGAGGCGCGCCGGGCGGACCGCGGTGGAGTCGGGGGCCGACATGGGCCGGCACTCTACTTCGACCCTGCGGTTTCGTCAGCCGGCGCGGCGTGCGCGGCGGTCCGGGCCGCCCTTGACCGGCGAGCGGCGCGCGGGTGCAATCCGGCCGAGCAGCGTGCGTGCGGGGCAGAGCGCCGCGCGGCGCGGCAATCGGGGCAGACACCATGAAGACGCGATCGAAGGCATGGATGGGCGCGCTGCTGGCGCTGCTGGCGGCCGGGTGTCAGGACTGGGACCGCAAGTCGACGCCGCCGACCGACCTGTCGGCGCCGCCCGAGAAGGTGCAGGCGCGGCTGCGGAGTGAGAACACCGATCTGCCCGGGCTGGTGGAAGACATGCACCGGGCGCGGAAGGCGTATCTGGAGCAGCTCACGCGGCTGGAGAAGCTGTATCTTGAAATGGGCGACGTGAACCGCGCGAACTGGGCGCGGCGGCAGCGCGAGCGGACCGAGAGCGTCGAGGTCTATCCGTTCCTGGGCGAGGAAGCACCCGAGGCCGGGCCGCGGGTCGCGCCGAGCGAGCGGATCGCGCAGGCCGACGCGCTGTTCGACCAGGCCAAGGGGCTGCTGAACCAGGTTCGCGGCGTTCCGCTGGCCGGCTTTCTGGAAGGCAACCGCAAGAAGGCCCGCGACGCGATGGAGCTCTTCAAGGAGCTGATCCGCAAATATCCGAAGAGCGACAAGGTGGACGACGCGGCGTTCTACGTCGCCGAGATCTACAAGGAATATCTCCGCAAGGATGACCCGGACGACGAGCTGTCGATCAAGTACTACCGCTGGGCGGTCGAGCTGGACCCGAAGACGCCGCACGCGGCGCGGTTCCAGTGGGCCGTGGTGGAGGACTTCCGCCGCCACAACCGCAAGCAGGCGATCGAGTTGTACCGCGACGTGCTGAACAACGAGACGCACAACGCGTCCAACCTGCGATTCGCCGCCAGTCGCATCGAGCAGTTGACCGACGAGGAAGGCAGCCACCTGCGCCCGCGCGAAGAGCGCGAGCCTGCCGGGGGCGCCGTGCAGCGAGCCGAAGCGCCGGGTGTCGCCGCCACCGAGCCGCGCGCGCCACGCCGAAGGATGGCACCATTCAACGGCCGATCGCGAACCGGCCCGGGCGGCCGATCGACCCACCGACGACGAACATGCCCTCGTCGGCCGGCTCGCCCAAGCCGTAGCCGATCGGGCCGATGCACTGCGGCCGCCGGCGCCAGGCGCGCCGCCGACACGCTGCTACGATGAAGAAGTCTTTTCTCATCCTGGCCGCGACCGACCTGCTGCTGCTGGGAATCGACGGCGGCGGTCGGCTGCGGGTTCGCGGGCCGGACGATTTCCTGAAACACTCCTGCTGGGGCTGCTGGCAACGATCTTCACGCTGGTGCACGCGGTGGTCTATACGTGCACTTCCGCTGTTCGCGCGCTGCGGGGTGGCGCAGCAGCGCCTCGAACAGGGGACGGGCACCCGCCGCTGGCCCGCAGCGCAGCGCGCGGGAAGACGCGGCCCTGGCACGTCGGCAGCGTCATCGGGCTGACGCTGGTGAACGCGACGCTGGGGGAGCGCTGGTGACCGAGCCGGGTCTGGCGGCGGTCAGGTGTCTCGCCGAGCTTCCACCTGCCGCTGGGGCTGGCGATGCCGATTGGTGAACCTGGCGGCGTTCGCCGGCGAGTGGCGGCTGATCGACCGCACCAGCGCGAGATGGAGCGGCTCGAGGCGGCCTGAGCGCGCCGCGGGGCGAATCCCATCTATAATGCCGACGATGACGCCCTGTTCGCCGGCGTCGTGCTCTGCTGCATCACGCGCTGACCTGCGGCGGACCGCCCACCGCCGAAACGCTGGCCGACGCCGAGTTCACTTTCTACCGGCTCTACGAGCGCGCCGTGGCCGTGCACCAGCTCCCGCGCCGCCGACAGCCAGACGCGGATCGCAAGCCGCCCACGTCGGCTGGACGCAATCGTCGACCTGGCGACCGGGCGCTACCGCGAGGCGATCGAGCGGCCGCCGGTGTCCACGGAGGGCGAGTCGAACAGACTGGCACGCGCTGGCGGACGCGCTGGCCGAGGTCGGCGAATATGACGACGCGCTCGCCCACGGTCGGCGGCGCCGGGCGCTGGCGGCCGACATCAATGCGCATGCGCGCTATCGTCAGCGCGGCCGCTGGAGCGGCTCGGGCGGGCGACGAGGCGGTGCTGTACGAGTGGTTCGACAAGCTGCTGCACGCGACCACCTGCCCGAGCGGGCCGACGAGCTGACCGACGCCAGCGCGGCTTCTATCGCTACTCGGTGCTGACGTCACGAGAACCTGAAGGACCGCTGCCGCTATGTGTTGCAGGAGGTCTACCAGGAGGCCTACGAGTTCGCCTGGACAGCCGCCATTGGCCGGCGCGGCTGGCGGCCGCCGAGCTGATGCTCGAGAAGCACAACCTCAACGAGGCGACGTCGGATCTGCGGCGCGTGTTGCAGGCGAACGGCAAGGCGACCGGGGCATACGTCGGGCTGGCGGCGGCGGCGCTGGAGAACTGGAACTTCGACGAAGCGGAGAAGCAGGCCAACAAGCGCTGGAGGTGAATCCGCGCTGCGCGGCGGCGCTTTTGGCGCTGGGGCGGACGCGGATGCTCGAGCGCCGCTGGCGAGCAGGCCGAAAGGTATGCGGCAGATGCTCGCCACCGGCCCTGGGCATGGACATCGAGGCTGGCGCTGCTGGCGGCGGCCCAGCTGCGCAGCGACCAGCCCGAGGCGGCGGCCGCGACCGCGAAGCGGCTGGAGGCGTTCGCGCCGCACAGCGCGGCGCTGCACTTCGAGCTGGGCTACTGGCTCTCGGCCGGCCGGCAGTATGCCGATTCCGGCCGCGAGCTGCGCGGCGATTGCGGCGGACCCCACCTGGCCCGAGCCGCGGACCTGAGCTGGGCTGTTGCTGATGCAGTCAAGGACGGCGCCGCGAAGCAAGCGCGAGCTGGAGGCCGCCTGGCAGCTCGACTCGTTCAACCACCAGACGTTCAACGTGCTCGGCCTGCTGGACGAGCTCGAGAAGTTCGCCACCTACGACGCCGGGCCGTTCACGCCGCCATGACCCGGCCGAGGACAAGCTGCTGCTGCCGTTCATGCGCGGCGGCTGAAGGGCATCTACTCGGACGTGACGAAGCTGTTCGGCCGAGCTGACGCAGAAGACCAGGCGATCGAGATCTTCCGGCAGCATTCTCGCGCTTCAGCGTTCGCATCACCGGGCGGCCGTGGATTCACACGGTCGGCGCCTGCACCGGGCCGATCATCGCCATCGACGGCCAGGCGAGGGAGCGTCGATCGCCCTGTACAACTGGGCCAGCACGCTGCGGCACGAATTCTCCTACACGGTGAACGCTGGGGCGCGGACCGGGAACCGCATTCCGCACTGGATGACCGAAGGGATGGCCGTCTGGGCCGAGCAGAATCCGCGCCCGTGGAGCTGGAAGCTGCTGCTCTCGCAGTCGATGCCGCGGCGAGCGCGTTCACGCTCAAGACGATCGACTGGGGTTCATGCGGCCCTGCCGGCCGACCGATCGTGCAACCCGGCCTGGCGCAGGCCGAGCAGGCGGATCGACCATCGTCGAGCGGAAGGGCGCGCGGCGGTGCTGGGCGCTTCTTAAGGCGTTTCGCGAGCGGCAGACGCAGGCGCAGGCGATTCGCGCCGTGGTCGGGCTGTCGCCGGCCGAGTTCGACGAGCAGTTCGCCTCCTGGGCCCGGCAGCAAGCGGCCGGCTGGGGGCTGCCGCTCGATCCGCTGCCGGACCGCCGCGTGGCGACGGCCCAGGCTCTGCTGCGGCCGGACGACGCCGACCTGCTGGCAAAGCTGGCGCTATTGGCGCTGTTCGACGGCGAGGTGCAGCAGTGTCGTGCGAAGCTGGACCGGGCGCTGGAAAGCCAGCCGGACCACGTGCCGGCGCTGCGGCTGTGGTGCCTGCTGGCGGTCGAGCAGGCGGAACACGAGGCGGAGGACGCGGCCCGCGTCCGCAAGCTGGAGGAGGCCGAGTCGGCCATACGCCGGCTGGCGAAGCTGGCGCCGACCGACGCGGACGCGCTTCGCTGCGCGGCAATACTGGACCAATCGCAGAAGCACTGGGACGAGGCGATCGCCGGGTGGCAGGCGTACCTGAAGATCCGCCCGGACGATCCGGATGCGTTCCGCCGGCTGTCGGGCATCTACCTGGTCACCGAACGGTTCGACGACGCGCTGGCGCCGCTGGAGACGCTGTGCAGGCTGGCCGAGGACGACGCCGAGGTGCGGCGCGAGCTGGCGCGTCTGTATCAGAAGCGCGGCGACAGCGTCCGGGCAGCCGAGTGGTTCAACCACGCGCTGGATGTCGATCCGTACGACGCCGACACGCACCGCGAGTTGGGCGAGCTGGCGCTCAAGGCCGGGGACTTGACGCAGGCCGAGGTGCACTTCAAAACCCTGGTCGAGCTGCCGGCGACGCGGCGCGAGGGACACGAGCGGCTGGCGGCGGTCTATCGGAAGATGGGTCGCAGCGCGGACGCCGAGAAGCACGCCGCGGCGGCGCGCGAGCAGTGACGATTCCGGCGAACGGACTGGGAACATTTCCGGGCTGAATTCGTATGCACATACAAGAGGCGCAGGCGCTGATCGAGAAGATGTATTCGCACAAGGACCGTGTGCGCGGCACGCCGGCGACGTTTCTCTGGTTCATGGAGGAAGTCGGCGAGCTGGCCGAGGCGCTCGCCAAGGGCACGCCGCAGGAGCGGGCGGGCGAGTTTGCCGACGTCTTCGCCTGGCTGCTGACGCTGGCGAACATCGAGGGCGTCGACGTGGAGCAGGCCTTCCGAAAGTACAGCGACAGCTGCCCGGGCTGCGGGAAGTTCGTCTGCACCTGCACCGAGAAGGCCTGACCGGGCGGCCGCCCCGGCCGCCTGGCGAGTCCGAGCCGGGTCCCGCGACGCCGCGACCGCCGGCGGGTAAAATAATCCGAAACATCCCCGAGCCGCAGATGGCACGCACGACCCTCCGAATCTCCTGGCTGATCGTCGCGGGGCTGGTGGTTCCGGCCGCCGCCCAGGTCTCGGGGCGGATCGCGCGCGTCGGGCTCTCCGGCGGCGGCGCGCAGCTCGTTCGCGGCGGCGCCTGGACCGTGGTCGAGGTCCGGCTGGGCTACTCCGGCAGCACGCCGTTCGCCGGCGTGCTCGAGGTTTCGCAGCCCGATCGCGACGGCGACGTGGCCCGCTACCGGACCACCGTCGCGCTGGCGCCGGAGTCGACCGAGCGCCCCTTCCAGGTCTATTTCGTGCCCAACCTGCGGATCGGCGGCGGGACGATCTCGGTTCGGCTGCTCGACGAGCGCGGCCAGCTGACCCCGGTGTTCAACGAGCGCGGGGTCGAGGTGAGCGAGCTGACCAGCGATCCGGTCCAGACCATCGACCCCGAGGCGGGGCTGATTCTCGATCTGTCCGAGCCGCGGATCGCCTTGCTGGGTTACGAGCCGCCGCGGCGCGCCAGCGCCGCCAACCCGGGTGCGCAGGGTCTGCCGCGCTGGCAGGTGCGATCGCTCGATCCGCGCAGCCTGCCGACGCGCTGGATCGGGCTGGAGTGCGCCGACGTCATCGTCTGGGACGACCCGGACCCGGCGATCCTCCAGCCGGCGCAGGTGGATGCCCTGGTCGAATGGGTGCGGCAGGGTGGCCGGCTGCTGTTGTCGGCGGCGCGGAACTGGCAGGCGATCAACGGTTCGGCGCTGGCCGACCTGCTGCCCGCCAGCGTGACCGGGGTGTCGCAGGTGAACGAGGTGCAGGAGTTCACCGAGAAGGTGCTTTCGGACCCGCTGCACGAGCTGGATTCCTACTTCGCGCTCAACCCGCTGACGCGCTGCCAGATGAAGGCGCTGCCCGGGGCCGCGCCGGTGCCGGGCAATCCGCGAACCCTGGCCGGGCTCGAGCCGATCATCCTGCGGCGGAATGCCGGGCGCGGCACGGTGACCTTCGTCGGCGCGGCGCTGCGCGAGCTCTTGGCGCCGGTGAAGCTGCCGCGCGAGACGCCGTCGGCGACGGAAGAGCCGCAGAACGCCGAGTCGGCTGAGAAGGCCGCCGCCGCCGCGGCGATCGCGGATCGGGCGCGGCAGGTGCGGCGGGCCTTTCTGGAGCGGGTGATCGGCATCGAATCGGACGAGGAGCTGCCGGGCAACACGTTCCGCGACATCTCGCTGTTCGACATCGTGCGGGCGACGATCGGCTTCCAGGCGGTCGGGGCCATCTACCTCCTGGCGGCGGTGCTCTTCGCGGTGGCCTACGTGCTCTGCTCGACCGTCGGCGTGCAGTCCTACCTGCGGCGGCGCGGACAGCCGCAGCACAACTGGAGCGGCTTCGCGCTCGTCGCGCTGGCCGGCTGCCTGGTGGGCGGGGCGACGGTCGGCGTGCTGCGCGGCTGGCGGACGCAGCTCGAACAGACCACGGTGGTCGATGCGGCCGCCAACCAGTCCCAGGCGGTCGCCGCCGTGCTGATGGGCGTGAAGACGCCGAGCCACGTGCGGCTCAGCCTGCGCCTGCCGAACGGACAGGCCGCGGGCGAACCGTCCGACAGCTTCGGCGGCACGCTGCGCGTCCTGCCGCTGGACGAGCGCTCCAACCTTGCGGCCGAGACGTTCGTGGCGCCCGAGGCGTACGAGTGCAGCGCCGGCGGCGAAGAGCTCGATCACCTGCCGATCCGCGCGACGCTGAAGGAGCTGGACGGGCAGTGGGAAGGGCTGCTCGACGGGCGGCTGGAGGCGCAGCTGCGCGTCCGGCGTTTCCGACTGAAGCAGGGCGGCTCGGTCGATCGCTTCATCGAGGGCAGCTTCATCCGCAACCGGCTCGGGGTCGACCTGACGAACTGTTTCCTGCTCGATGCGTCGGACGAATTCCGGGCCGCGCCCGGCAGCGTGCGCGTCTTTGACCTGGGGTCGATTCCGGCGACCGGCTCGGGCGCCGACCTGACCGAGGCCAACCTGCGGCGGTTCTTCTTCGATCGCGATCCGAAGGACGCCTCGCGCGAACTCGAGCTCGCCAGCGCCCCGGGGCTGACCAGCGCCATGCGCTTCTGGTGCAACGCGCTGCTGCCGTTCTACAGCGCCGACGGCAATTCCAGCGGGCGGGCGGCGGTCGATCAGCGCGCCAGCACCGGCCGGACGGCGCTGCTGCTGCTGTCGGTGATGAGCGCCTATGACCCGGCGGCGATCCACGGGGGCGGATTCCAGGGGGCGTTCTTGCGCGGCCCGGGGCGGCGGCTGGACTGCCTGCACCAGGTCGGGCGCGACCGGGCCGTGCTGCTGGGCTTTTCGGATCAGCCTCCGGCCGCGACACTGGAAGTGTCGGGGCGTCGCCTGCGGCCGCGGCAGTGCACGACGCTGTATCGTTTCATCATTCCCGTCGAGCGCGTCGACGGACCGGGGTAGCCGCGCGTGACCGCCATCATCCAGACCGTCAACCTGACCAAGCGCTACGGCAAGACGGTGGCGCTGTCGAACCTGCAACTGGAGATCCAGGAAGGCGAGTGTTTCGGCTACATCGGCCCGAACGGCGCCGGGAAGACCACGACGATTCGCATTCTCGCGACGCTGCTTCAGCCCACCTGGGGGGAGGCCAAGGTGTGCGGCTTCACGGTGGGGTACGAGTCGCGGAAGATCCGCCCGCTGATCGGCTACGTGCCGGACTACTTCGGCGCCTACGAAGACATGGCGGTGCAGGAGTATCTCGAGTTCTTCGCCGCCGCCTACCACATTCTCGGCAAGCAGCGGGCCCGGGTCGTGGGCGACGTGCTGGAGCTGACCGACCTGGCCTACAAGCGCGACGCGCTGGTGAACTCGCTCTCGCGCGGCATGCAGCAGCGGCTGTCGGTGGCGCGCGTGCTGCTGCACGATCCGAAGGTGCTGCTGATGGACGAGCCGGCCAGCGGGCTGGACCCGCGCGCCCGGATCGAGATGCGCGAGCTGCTGAAGGAGCTGCGGCGCCTCGGCAAGACCATTCTCATCAGCTCGCACATCCTGCCCGAGCTGGCCGACCTGTGCACCACCGTGGGCGTGCTGGAGCGCGGCGAGCTGCTGTTTCACGGCCCGATCGGCGAGATCATCCGCCGGGCGAAGCTCGGCTCGCGGGTCGAGGTGCAGGTCGCGACCGGCCAGGAGCGCGCCGCCGAGGTGCTGCGGCAGCTGCCGACGGTGCGGGGCGTGGCCGCCGACAACGGCCGGCTGATGATCGAGCTGGACCAGGAAACGCCGGACGTGTCGTTCATCGCGAAGGCGCTGCTCGACGCCGGGCTGCCGATCCGCGAGATTCGCGAGGAAAAGGTGGACCTGGAGACGGCCTTCATGCGGCTGACCAAGGGGGCCGTGCAGTGAGGCGCGCCGATGCGTTGACAAGTGCGGGGGCGCAACGCGCGCCGGGAGCCGATCGCATGTTCGTTCAACCTCGATCGATGAATCGCCCGCCGACGCGCGGCCGATTCATGGGCGGCGCGGCCGCGCTGGCCGCGCTGGCCGCGCTCGCCGTGATGGCAGTGCTGTGGGCCGGGCTGTCGATCGCGCGGGCCCAGCAGCCGCCGGCCGCCGAATCGGCCCCGCCGGACCCGAACAGCAAGCCGGCCGCGCCGGCGGGCCCGGCGCCCGCAACGCCCGACAACAAGCCGGCCGAGCCGGGCATGCCGCTGAACTTCGACGCCCCGGCCGAGACGCACGTCGAGATGAAGTCGACCGAGCTGGGGGTGCGCTTCACGCCGCGGCTGGCCGAGGCGCTCGGCAAGCAGATGGCGCGGCAGATGGGCCGGCAGTATGAGCTTTCGGACGAGCAGGTGGACAAGGCGCGGCAGATCATCAGCCGCAACTTGATGAAGATGGCGCAGGAGCATCAGGACTCCGGGCGCGAGGCCATGGAGCTGTTCATGGCCAACATGATCGAGAACGACGGGGCGTTCACCAAGGCCGACGGGCAGCGCTGGGCGAAGCTGATGCGCCCGTTCATGGAGGACTTCCGCAAGTTCGCCGGCACGACCGCGTCGCAGGTCGGGCAGATGATGACGCTCTCGCAGCGGCTGCGGCTGACGCGTGACGTGGCGGCGTTTTCGGCCGGGCTGAGTCTCTTCGAATCGCGCCTCAAGAGCTGGGAGAAGGGCGACCTGCCCGACATGGCCAACCCGTTCTTCGAGCCTGACTCGCGCGACAACAAGCCCGCCCGCGGCGGGCCACAAGGCAATGGCCCCGCGCGGGCCGAAGACAACAGCGAGGTCGGCCGGGCGCGGCGCCGCGCCGAGCGCCGGCTGGACTTCGAAACAAACGTCGAGGAGCGCTGGAAGAACTACGTCGAATCGGCGATCACCTACTACGAGTTCAACGAGGCCCAGGCCACCGGCGCGCGGGCCGTGCTGAGAGATTTCCTGGAGCGCGCCCGCCAGTTGAAGAACGACGAATGGAAGGAGCGCATCCGGCAGAATCGCACCGCGGCCAACCTCTCGTTCGAGCTGCCCGACTCGTTCCGCAACGGCCCTTGGATGTGGCGGCTCGACCACGAGTATGAAGACCTGCTCCGCCCCCTCCAGGACCTCGGCCGCGACCTGCGCGCCCGCGTCGACGACCTGGCCGATTCCACCCAGCGCGCCAAGGCGGCCGACAAGGCCCGCAGTCAGCTCGGCAAGAGCGGCCTTGAACTGCCGCCGATGTAGGTCCGCCCGCCGATCGAGTGGGAGCCGCGCCCGATGAATACCCTCGCACGCGACCTGGGACAATGGGTCTGGCGGCTGGTGCCGGCGAACCCGATCCTGGTGCGCGTCGTGCAGTCCGGCGGCAAGCGCCGCGCGCACCTGATGATTCGCGCGGGCTACCTGACCGTGATGGCGATCGCGATCTTCTTTTTCATTCTGTTCGGCGGAACGTCGTCGGGCGGGTCGCTGGCCGAGCTGGCCAAGAACGCGACGCAGACGTTCTATTACGCCAGCACGCTGCAACTGTTCTTTGTCTGCATCATCGCGCCGATCTTCGCCGCCGCCGCCATCACCCAGGAGAAGGACTCGCAGACCTTCAGCATCCTGCTTTCCACGCCGCTGACCAACAGCCAGATCGTGCTCGGCTCGCTGCTGAGCCGGCTCTACTTCGTCATCGTGCTGCTGCTGGCCAGCGTGCCGCTCTACTGCATTACGATGGTCTATGGCGGCGTCACCAGCGCCGAGATCGCCTTGTCGATCGCGCTGGCCGGCGCGACCGCGCTGATCACGGCCACCTGCGCCATCGCCATCAGCGTCATCAAGGTCGGCACCGGGCGGACGATCTTCTCGTTCTACCTGGCGATCTTCTTCTACCTGCTGGCGCTCTGGTTTGCGTCGACGCTGCCGGCCTTTATTCCGCCCGAGGCACGGCCCGGGCCCGGTGGCGGCGAGCGCATGAGCTGGCTGTCGGCCTTTCATCCGTTCCTGGCGCTGTGGGTCGTCCTGAACAAAACGCCGGCGCCGGACTTCGCCGCCGTCGCGCACTATGGCTTCCCGCGCGCCTGGTGGCTGGCCTATCCCGAGTACAGCTTCGTGCTCATGGCGGTGCTGGCGTCGGTCGTGCTGATTGCCGCCAGCGTCTCGTTCACGCGGCGCGGCGCCAAGGTCGGCGAACCGACCTGGCTCGGACGGCTCCTCGGTCCGCGCGTCAGCAGCAGCGGCGGCGAGACGACGCGGCGCCTGCGGCACGTCTGGCAGAACCCGGTGGCGTGGCGCGAGGCCGAGACCAAGGCCGCCGCCGGTTCCGGCGGGCAGATGCGCATCGTGCTGATGATTGCCGGGCTGCTGGCGGGCGTGATTCTGCTGATCGCCACGCAGCGCGGCCTGACGGTGACCGAAGCGCGGCTGTGGCTCAAGGCGCTGGTGGGCATCGAGATCGGCCTGGGGCTGTTCGTCGCGACGGCAACGGCCGCCGCCTCGATGACGCGCGAGAAAGAGGGCAACACGCTTGACCTGCTGCTGACCACGCCGTTGCAGAGCGGGCAGATCATCAGCGGGAAGATTCGCGGGCTGTTCAGCTTTGCGATTCCGATGCTGGTCTTGCCAGCCGTCACGCTCGGCATGTTTGTGCTGGCCGACCTGATCCGCCGGAGGCCGTGGACGGTTCCGCCCGAGGTGGTGCTGAGCGTGCCGCTGGTGTCGGCCGGGTTCACGCTGCTGGCGTGCAGCATCGGGCTGTGGGCGTCGGTCAAGCAGCGGCGGACCGTGGCCGCGGTGCTGGTGAGCGTGTCGATTGTGATGGCGGTCTTCGGTGTGATGGGGCTGTGCGCCAACCAGTTCACCGGCTCAAGCTTCAACAGCATTTCGGCGGCGCTGGCCCCCTTCAGCCCGCTGGCGACGGTGATGATCGCTTTGGACCCGGACGGGCTGCTGCGCGCCACCGGCAGCGTCCCGACGTCCGCCGATCTGACCACCTTCCGCGTGACCGCGGCGGCCGCCAGCGCCGTCTCGGTGGGCGTCTATCTGCTGATCAGCCTGTGGGTCCACCGCGACCTGGTGCGCAACTTCGACATCACCATTCGCAAGCAGTCGGCCTGAGACGCGTGCGGCGCGGCGCCGGAAGCGGAATCGGCCGAGCCGGCGCACTGCTGCGCACCGGATCGGCCGATTCCCGTGTGTGCGATAGGTCGAACTAGGCCTGCTCGCGAACGTAGCGGTCGGCCAGCTCGAGGTCGATCTGCCGGCGCATGCTGAGCAGTTGCGCCGTCGCGACGCCGGCGAGGTTTGACGCGGAGCCCATCGCCGCGCGACCCTTGCCCGGCTTGCGGCCGCGCCGCCCCGTGGCCTTGCCGGCCTTGGGGGCCGCCTTGCCAGCCGGCTTGCCCTTCTTGCGACCCATGCGCGGACCGACGCCGGAGCGGTACTTAGCCCAGCGGTTCTTCACGGCTTCTGAGATGCGCTTGCGGGCTTCGGGACTCATCTTGCGTTTGGCCATGTAATGTTTGCTCCTCTAGTGTGTCGTGGACGTGAAACATCACTGAAACGAAAACTACGATGGGCGTGTATTACGGTGTAGCCCTACATGCGTCAAGTGACTTTCTGAAAATCCAAGCCACATTCTAAGATCGATCGGCAGACGGCGGACTGTGCGAAGGCGAACGGTCAGGCCCGCGAGAGCGCCGCCGCGCGAGTAGAATTGGCCGCTGATCGCGCCTGTCGCGCGACACGCCAGGCCGCCTGGCGGAATGGCTCGGAGTGACTGACGGCCAGCTGCGCCAGGTTGGGCGTGGTCGGGCAGCATGCGGTCTCTTCGCCGGCGTAGGTCTCGTGATGGTCCCAGGCATGGCGATCGGGATGGAGAAAGTCACTGAAGCGCGGCACGTCGCGCCCGCGATGGGAGTAATACCAGCGAATGCCGCGCCAGATGCCGAGGTTTGCCAGCCAGGCGCGCGTTCGCGGCGGATAGAGCCCCAGCCGGCGCAATGCGCTGCGCGGCGAGTAGAATTCGGCAAAGGCGGCCATCTGCGCGTGGCGGAGCTGCCGCACCGACATCTGCCGCGGCTCATAGACGACGCTGGCGCCGTTGTAGCGATCCCAGTTCAGGTCGGTCAGCCGGCCCTGGCGCTGATACTCGCTCCAGACGCCGGTGCCGGGGTAGGGCGTGAGGATCGGATAGCAACTCATGCCCAGTCGCATGCGCTGGGCCCAGCGGCAGGTGAACATCAGGTCCTGCCAGCGGTCGTGGTCGAAGCCGAAGATGAACGCGCCCCACAGCGTGATGCCGTAGGACTGAATCTTGCGGATTCGCCACTCGTAGGAATCGGCCTTGACGAAGCGCTTGCCGGCCTCTGAAAGCGTATCCTGTTTGCGTGACTCCAGACCCAGAATGAGTCCGACACAGCCCGACCGCCGCATGGCCGCCAGCAGGGCATCGTTGCGCGAAATAAGAATGTCGCACTGACTCGCCCAGCTGATCTTCAGCGGCTCGAGCGCCGCACACAGCTCCATCGCCCACTTATGGTTCCCGGCAAAGTCATCGTCGGCGAAGATGAAGCACCAGCTTCCGAACCGTTCCTTCGCTTCCTTTATTTCGTCAACAATGTCAGAAACAGTCCGCAGCCGGAACTTCCGGCCGAACACGCCCGGCGTGGTGCAGAAGTTGCAACTGTGCGGGCAGCCGCGCGTGGTCTGAATCGAGTTATAGATGAGGTAATCGGCCGGGCTGAGCAGGTCTTTCCGCGGCGTCGCAATGGGCGCCGTGTCAAACTGCGTCCAGTCATACTTCTGCTGCAGGCGGCGCGGCACGCCATTCCCGGCGGCCGCCGCGGCGCGATCGTGCTCCCAGTCGGCCAGCATCCGCGGGAGGGTGGTCTCGCCGTCGCCGATGCAGACCGCGTCGGCGTGCTGCAGCGCGTCGGCCGGCAGGGCGCTGGGGTGTATGCCGCCCAGGACGACGGTAACCCCCAGCCGGCGATACTGGTCGGCCAGCGCATAGGCGCGGTTGGCCTGGGTGGTCATGGCGGTGATGCCGACGACGTCGACGTCGGCGGTCAGCGTGCGCGCGGCCAGGTCGATTCATCGACAATCTCGACGTCCCAATGATCTGCACGACCGCAGCACAAATCATCAGCCCGGTGGGGGCGAAGATCGCCTTGCGCGAGAAGGTCATCCGCCGACCAGGTTCGGCATGCAGGATGGTCGTCAGCGACGCGTTGGGATTGATGAAGCGGATATGCGGGCGACGTCCCGGGGCGGCAGCGACCATGGTAGCCCCCGCGCGCGGCCGGCCGCGGCGTCTGGACCGCCCAGTGTACCCGTGCCGGAGTCGGCCGCATCGGCGGACCGGCGCGTCGCTTGCCGCCGACGCCGACGATTGACAGCCGCCGTGGCGTTTCGCATGATCTCCCGCGGACGCCCCGGGAGAATCGCGTGCGCTCGAAACTGATACAAACCCTACGATGCGGCCTGGGCCTGCTGCTGCTGTGCGGCGCCTGCGCGGGACGGCCGGCGGCGTCGGTCGAACACCTGACCGACGTCGACGTTGCCCGGCTCTACGGCCCGACCAAGCTCGAAATCCTGCCGTTCACGAAGTTCTCAAGTTTTGACGACGACGCGATTCCGGACGGCGTGGCGGTGGCGCTGCGCCCGCTCGACGAGATGGGCGATCCGACCAAGGCCTACGGCGAGTTCCTGTTCGAGTTGTTCACCTATCGCGAGGCGTCGGCGCAGCGGGCCGGGCAGCGGCTCGAGTCGTGGTCGCAGTCGATTCTCACCTCGGACGACCAGCATCGCTTCTGGGATCGCGTCACGTCGACCTACGTCTTCCAGCTGACGTGGGAAGGCGGCCAGTTCCCGAAGACCGACCAGAAGTACGTCCTCACCGCCAGCTACCTGGGCCCGAGCGGGCGTCGGCTGTTCGCCGAGCACACGTTCGAGTTCCGCGTCAACCGGCGCGAAATCCGCGAATCGATGGGCGCTTCGGCCGCACACTGAGCGATCACGCGCGGCCGGCGTGAATTGTGGGCGCGGCGCGAGCCGACTATCATGATCGGCCTGACGGGACGGCGCATCGTCGCCGGGGCTGGGAGGGTCGCGCGGTGCCCGAGAACTTTGCCGACCGCCTGCTGCAGACCATCGCCGAGCGGCGGACGCCGGCCGTGGTCGCCCTCGACCCGGTTTACGAGCGCCTGCCGGCCGAAATCACCGCCCATCGCGACCTGAACGACGCCGAGGATGCCGAGGCCGCTCTGGACGCAGTGCTCGAATTCTGCCGCAACGTCATCCAGATCGTTGCGCCGCTGGTGCCGGCGATCAAGATCAACTCGGCCTACTTCGAGCGCTACTACGGCGAGGGCATCGAAGGCTACTACGACCTGGTGCAGGAGGCCGCCGACCGCGGTCTGATCGTGATCGGCGACGTCAAGCGCGGCGACGTGGGCCATTCGTCCGACTGCTACGCGGCCGCCCATTTGCTCGATTCACCGTTCGTGAATCGGCCCGACCTGATCGCGCCGGACGCCATTACGATCAACGGCTACTTCGGCGGCGACGGCGTGCGGCCGTTTGTCGGCGCGGCCCGCGACACCGGCCGCGGGCTGTTTGTCCTGGTGCGGACCTCGAACGAGTCGAGCCGCGAGATCCAGGACCTGCCGCTGGCCGACGGTCGGGCGGTGCACGAGGCGGTTGCGCAGCGGGTCGCGGAATGGGCGTGCGAGCCGGACCTGGTCGGTCAGCGCGGCTACTCGGCGATCGGGGCCGTGGTGGCGTCGCGCGACGCGGCCGCGGCGCGGCGCCTGCGCGAGCTGATGCCGCAGTCGCTCTTCCTGGTGCCCGGCTATGGCGCCCAGGGGATGACGGCCGAGCAGTGCGCCCCGTACTTTCGATCGGACGGCTCCGGGGCCATCGTGGCCGCGGGGCGCAGCGTGATTTATGCGTTTGATGTTCCGAGCTACCGGGAGCGGTATGCTTCCGACTGGAAACAGTGCGTCGCGCACGCGTGCCGCGACTTCATCGGCGACCTGAGTCGGGTCGTGCGGATCGGTTCGTGACGCCTGGGAGATTGGGTCATGCATTCATCGTCGGTTGGTTTCGCGTTGCTGGTTTCCGCCGGACTGTTGATCGGCGCGTCGCGCTGCGCCGTGGCCGATGAGCCCGCCCGGACGCAGCCCGTGCCGTCCGCCAAGATCGACCTCAAGCATCCGCGGGTCATGCTGGACACGAGCGCGGGCAAGATCACCCTGGAGCTGGACGCCGAGAAGGCGCCGGTCACGGTCGAGAACTTCCTCAAGTATGTCGACGACAAGCACTACGACGGCACGATCTTCCACCGCGTCATCGGAAACTTCATGATCCAGGGCGGCGGCTACACTGTCGACCTCAAGGAGAAATCCACCCGCAGCCCGATCACGAACGAGTGGAAGAACGGCCTGAAGAACGCCCGCGGCACCATCGCCATGGCGCGCACCACCGATCCGAATTCGGCCACGGCCCAGTTTTTCATCAACGTGGTCGACAACCCGCGGCTGAGCGAGCCGATCTCCGGCAACGCCGGCTACGCCGTCTTCGGCAAGGTCGTCGAAGGCATGGACGTGGTCGACAAGATCAAGGCCGTCAAGACCGGCCCCAAGCCGCCGCTGCCAAGCGACGTGCCCATCGAGCCGGTCATCATCACCAGCCGCCAAGCGGATGTAGCTTTCGACAACACCCGCGCGTGCCCGCGAGCGGGCCAAGCGCCCTGTTCCTGCCGTAGCGCGATCTTCGAACTGACGCTGACCGCCGAGTTCTCCGCCGCACACCAGCGCGCCTCTACGACGGCCGGCTCGAGCCGCTGCACGGCGCCACAACTGGGCGCGTCGAGGCGACCCAGGCGTCGCCGCTGCTCGACGCCATCGGGGTCGGAGCCGATTTCTGCTCAGCTCAAGCAGCTCCGCGACACGATCGCCGCACGACCGCTGCCTGAACGAATTGCCGCCGTTTCGACCGCAACCCGTCGACCGAGCATGTCGCCCGGCACTTGTTCGAGCGGCTGGCGCAGGCGGCCCCGCCGGCGGTGCGCGTGGCGCGCGTGCAGGTCTGGGAGACGTCGGACTGTGCCGCGGCGTACTGCGAATCGCCCGACGAGCCGGCGCCGCGGCGTTGATCAGACGCCCAAATCGAAGCTCATGTCGGGTCGGTCGCTTGACGATAAATATCGGAAGTTCTATGATTTACCGGCCAAATCCGGGGTAGGAGTCGGCTGTTCATGTCGCTGGCGTGTCAACGGTGCAAGAAGCAGCCCGCGACGATCCACCTCACGGAGATCGAGAACCACGAGAGCCGCGAGCGGCACTTGTGCGAGCGCTGCGCGGCCGAAGAGGGCATCGCGGTGAAGTCGCCGCCGGTGCCGATCAACGAGATGCTGGCGAACTTCGTGATGCAGCATGCGTCGGTGCAGGAGCTGACGCAGCTCAAGTGTCCCCACTGCCAGACGACGTTCGTCGAGTTCCGCAACGCCGGGCTGCTGGGGTGCGCCCGCGACTATGACGTGTTCGAGAAGGCGCTGCTGCCGCTGCTCGAACGCGCGCAGGAGGGTAACAGTCGACACGTCGGGAAGTCTCCGCGGCGGCTCGGGGCCCCGCGCAACTTTCAGAACGAACTGGTGCGCCTGCGGCGCGACCTGACCGAGGCCGTGGAGCGCGAGGATTATGAGGGCGCTGCGCGCATCCGCGACAAGATCAGCGCCCTTGAAACGCAATGAAGATCGAAGAACTGCTCAACAGCCTGGGCGAGTGGCTCCGCAGCGACGGGCCGATGGGCGAGGTGGTCATCAGCTCGCGCGTCCGGCTGGCGCGCAACCTGTCGGGCTATCCGTTCCTCAGCCGCGCCACGCCCCAGGCCCGCGCCGAGCTGGCCGACCTGCTGCATCATGGCATCGAGGCCGCGATGCGCGAATCGGCCTGGACCTACATCGACATGTCGCACACCGGCGAGCTCGACCGGCAGCTGCTCGTCGAGCGGCACCTGATCAGCCGTCAGCACGCCGAGGCCGACGGCAGCCGCGGCGTGGCGCTGTCGAACCACGAGACGGTCTCGCTGATGGTCAACGAGGAGGATCACCTGCGGATGCAGTCGATCCGCTCGGGCTTCCGGCTTGACGACGTGTGGGCCGAGATCAACCGCATCGACGATCTGCTCGAAGAGCGATTCGAGTTCGCTTATCACGCGCGCTACGGCTATCTCACCGCCTGTCCGACCAACGTCGGCACCGGGCTGCGCGTCTCCGTCATGGTGCACCTGCCGGGGCTGAAGCTCACCAACGAGATGGAGCGCGTGCTGCGCGCCGCGCGCGACCTGCGGCTGGCGGTGCGCGGCCTGTTCGGCGAGGGCACCGAGGCGACCGGCGACTTCTTCCAGATTTCCAACCAGTGCACCCTCGGCCGCAGCGAGGATGAAATCATCAGCGAGTTCAAGACGCAGATCATTCCGCGCGTGATCGAGTATGAACTGGCGGCCCGCCGCGCCCTGGTGCGCGACCGCAGCCTGGCGCTCGACGACAAGATCTGGCGCTCCTTCGGCACGCTGCAGAACGCCCGCTCGATCGGCAGCGAGGAAACCCTCGCCCACCTGTCGCACCTGCGCATGGGCATTCACCTCGGGCGGTTCAACGGGCTCGATCTGCACAAGCTGAACGAACTGTTTCTCATGACCCAGCCGGCCCACTTGCAGAAGCTCCTGGGCGCGAAGCTTTCGGGCGAAGAGCGCAGCGTGGCGCGGGCCGAGTTCATCCGCAAGCGGCTGAGCAACAACTGACTCGCATTCCCGCCCCGGCGGCGGAGTCGTAGGCATGATGACTCTCGGTGTCACCGGCGCGTTCGGGTTCGCCGACTTTCCCCAGCCCCGGGTGCTCGCCGAGTATGTCCGCGCCGGCTGCCGCGTGCTCCAGGTCTATCGCAACCGCGTGCACGAGATCGCCGCCACTGAAATCCTCCGCACCGTTCGCGACCTGCCGCTGCGGGTCGATTCCATGCACGGCCACTTCGGCGACGACCTCGACCCGTCCAGCACCGACGAATCCGTCCGCGCGGCCACCGTCGAGGTCTATCGGCGCGAGGCCGACTACTGCCGGCAGCTGGGCGGCGAGCTGGTCGTGGTTCACCCGTGCCCGATCAAGTCGGTCGAAGGGCCGCAGCGCGAGGCCTGCTTCGCGGCGCTGCGGCGGAGTTTCGCCGACCTGGCGCGGATCGGCGAATCGACGCAGGTCCGCTTCGCGTTTGAGAACTTGCCGACGCCCTACGCGGTCGGGGCCGACGTCGCCCGGCTGGTGCGCGAGGTGACCGCCGCCGCCAGCCCGCACATCGTCTTCCTGCTCGACACCGGCCACGCCCACATCACCGGCACCGTGCCCGACGCCATCCGCGCCGCCGGCGGACAGCTGCGCTACACCCACGTCCACGACAACGACGGCGTGAACGACCTGCACCTGCTGCCCGGGCGCGGCTCGATCGACTGGGACGCCACCGCCCGCGCCCTGCACGAGGTCTGCTACTCCGGCGTCTTCCTGCTGGAGGTCTTCGAGCCGCTTGCCGAGCTGCCGACGCTGCTTTCATCGGCCTGGACCGAGCGGTTTGGCAGGCTGATCAGGGGCGCCTGAGCCGCGGCGCCGCTCGCTCGGTTGCGACGCCGCGTTCCGGCCCGACCTCACTTCGGCGGCGCGTAGCCCTCGCGCTGCATCGTCTCTTCAAGCCGCTGCACCGCGCGGGCGCGCTGGCGCGAATCGGCCAGCTCGTCGATCCGGTTTCGGAACTCGTCGCTCAGTTGAACTGCGGGCCGACGGAGCCGGTCCACGTCGCCCCACGCCTGGCGTTGCAGCGGGCCGCTGTTGAGCGTCGGGTGGGCCAACGACGCAATGAACTGGGCCCGGTCGGCCGCGGCCCGTAGCTCGCGGGCGCGCTCCGGCGTCCGCAAGGCGTCGAGCCGCCGACGGCAGTCCTTCACGATGGCGTCGGCGGCCTGGCGCTGTTCCGGCGTGAACTCGTAGAGCCGGGAAGTATTCTCGAGGTAGTCGTCCCAGTCGTGATCCGCCTCGACCAGGTTCCATCGGACCAGGTAGGCCGCTTGGTTGCGCGCCCGATAGCCCGTCCGCGACTCCATCGTGCCATCCGGCCGCGTTGTCGGCCCGGTGTCGTCCTTGTCCTCCCAATGCAGGCTGTCGTACTCGCCGGGCCGACCGTCTGCCCAGCGGCTGACGCGGCCCTCGAACGCCGTGTAGGCTACCGAGAAGGCCGCGTAGTCCGCGGCAAACCGCAGTTGCTGTGTGGTCGACAGCTCCTGGCGAACGCTCGCGGCGAGCCGCCCGATGGCCGTTTTGAACGCCGGCAAGTGCGGCTTCGCCTGCCGGCCGAACCGGGTCTTGATGTCCGACGTCCAAAACCCGGCGCTGGTCAGCGTGGCCGTCGCGCTGGCCTCGAACAGCGCCTGGGTCAGCGCCCGGTTGGACTTGGCCGCCTCGATCAGGCCCCGCGTCAGGGCCGCCTCGACGCGCTCCGCCTGCTCGGGCGACAGCTCGTATCGCTGCGCGATTCTCTCTCGAAATTGGTGGGCGACGCCGCGCACCACTTCCGGCCGGACCTCGAACACGAACTTGACGGATTCGTCCTGCGCCGGCTGGACGGGCTGCTCCGCCAACGCGACGACCGCGGCGCCCAGCAGCATCGACGCCAGCGTCCACGCGGCCCGCGCCCGGACCCGGGGACGTCCGAAGGGACTCGCTGCTTTCAATGACTCGCGGCAGTCCATGACCATCTCCCGGCGCTCGCCCCAGTCGTCGATGGATCGACCTCCAGCCGTCGGCGAGCCCGCCGGCCCGTCGGCGTCTCGCGCCAGCGGTGCGAGCGCCTCATCCCCTCGGCAGCATTCGCGCCGGCGCGCCGATGTCCACCACCTGCACGCGGCCGAGATACGCCTGCGCCGTGGCCGCGCGGAAGCCGATCTTCTGCTCCACGAAGGTCACCGTGTGCGTCGCGCGGATCGTGGGCACGCCGGGCGTGCCGCGGTCGCAGTCCAGCCCGGAGGGCAGGTCGAGCGCCACCACGCGCGGGTGGCCCAGGCCGTTGACGTGGCGAATGATCTCGTTCATCGGCGGGCGCGGATCGCCGCGCGCCCCGGTGCCCAGCAGGGCGTCGACGATCACCGTCGCCCCGACCAAGGTGGGCAGGTGTTCCGCCCGTTCGGCCGGCGTCAGCAGCGTGCGGACCGGCAGCTTCATCCGCTGCACGATCTGCCAGTTGGTCGCGGCGTCGCCAACCAGCGCGCCGGGATCGACGGCGAAGTAGAGCTCGCAGCGCCACCCGAAGTTCGACAGGTGCCGCGCGACCACGAGCCCGTCGCCGCCGTTGTTGCCGCCGCCGCACAGGATCGCCGCGCGGCGCTGCGGGGCGCGCGGCTCCATCGCGGCGATGTCGTCATCGCTCTCGGCGACGAGCTGCCAGATGAACTCGGCCGCGCCGCGCCCGGCGTTCTCCATCAGCACGATGCCAGGGATGCCATACTCTTCGATGGCGCGGCGATCGATCTCGCGGACCGCCTCGCGCGAAACGTAGCGGGGGATGGGCGTCATGGCTGGCACGCCAGGCCGCGGCCCGGCGACGTGAAATTGTAAGCCGCTGGTGCGGGACCTACAATCCGCCGCGTGCTCATCCTGCTCGCCAACGACGACGGCATCTTCGCTCCGGGCCTGGCGGCGCTGCATCGCGTCCTGAGCCAGATGGGCGAGGTTCACGTGGTCGCCCCGGCCACGCAGCAGTCGGCCGCGGCCCACTCGATCACCATCGACCTGCCGCTGATCTGCGAGCGCGTCCACGTCGGCGGAGCGTTCTTCGGCCACGCCGTGCAGGGCTCGCCGGCCGACTCGGTCAAGCTCGCGATCCGGCAGATCCTGCCGCGAAGGCCGGACCTGGTCGTCTCGGGCATCAACCACGGCGAGAACGTCGGCATGCACACGCTGTATTCGGGCACGGTCGCCGCGGCGGCCGAGGCGGCGCTGCTCGGTTGTCCGGCCGTGGCGGTCTCGCTCGAACGCAGCAGCGAAATGGACTTTCACCGCGCCGCCGAGCTGGCCGGGCGGATCATCCGGCGGCTGCTCGAGCACGGCCTTTCGCCGCGGCAGCTCGTGAACGTGAACGTGCCGGCGCTGCGGCCGGGCTGGCCGCGCGGCGTGCGGGTCTGCCGGCAGTCGATCGTGCCGTTTCAGGACCGCTTCGAGAGCCGGCGCGACCCGGCCGGGCGCGACTACTACTGGCTTCACGGGGACTTCGACGACTGGAAGGCCGACGCCGGCACCGACCTGCATGCGCAGCGCGAAGGCTACATCAGCGTGGTGCCGCTGCGAGTCGACCTGACCGACGACGCGCGGCTGGCGGCGATGGGCGACTGGGATTTTTCCGGGGCGCTGGCGCCATGACGGCTCGCCCGCGCCGCGCCGCAGCCGATTCATCCGCCGCGCCCTGCGAGCCGCGCGCGGGCGGTGCGCCATGAACACCCTCACGCCGCGCCAGATCGTCGCCGAGCTCGACCGCTACATCGTCGGTCAGCAGGGCGCGAAGCGCGCCGTCGCGATCGCCGTTCGCAATCGCTGGCGGCGGATGCAGCTTCCCGAGCCGCTGCGCGGCGACGTCGGCCCGAAGAACATCCTCATGATCGGCCCGACCGGGGTCGGCAAGACCGAGATCGCGCGGCGGCTGGCGAAGCTGGTCAATGCGCCGTTTCTGAAGGTCGAGGCGACCAAGTTCACCGAGGTGGGCTATCACGGGCGCGACGTCGACACCATCATCCGCGACCTGCTGGAGCTGGCGATCGGCATGGTCCGCTCGGAGCAGACCGAGGTCGTGCGGCAGCGGGCCGACGAACTGGCCGAAGAGGCGCTGCTCGACGCGCTCTTGCCCGAGACGCCGCCGTCGGGCGAGGACGACGAGGCCCGCCGCGCCCGGACGCGCGAGCGCCTGCGGACGCAGCTGCGCGAGAAGCAGCTCGAAGAGCGGCTGGTGGAGCTGCGCGTCGAGCAGAAGGCGATGCCGGTCGGCCTGTTCGCCACCACGGTCGGGGCCGAGTCGCTCGACCCGGAGATTCAGAACTTCGTCGAGCGGCTGATGCCGACGCAGCAGAAGGATCGGCGCGTCAGCGTGCGCGAGGCGCGGCAGGTGCTGTTTCAGCAGCAGTGCGACAAGCTGATCGATCGCGAGAAGTCGATCGAGATGGCCATCCAGCGGACCGAGAGCAGCGGCATCGTGTTCCTGGACGAGATCGACAAGGTGGCCGGGCCGCCGTCGCAGCACGGGCCGGACGTCAGCCGCCAGGGGGTGCAGCGCGACCTGCTGCCGCTGATTGAAGGCTCGACCATCAACACGCGGCACGGCCCGGTGCGGACGCAGCACGTGCTGTTCATCGCCGCCGGGGCGTTTCACGTCACCAAGCCGTCGGACCTGATGCCCGAGCTCCAGGGGCGCCTGCCGATCCGGGTCGAGCTGTCGGATCTGTCGCAGGCCGACTTCGTGCGGATTCTGACCGAGCCGGACAGCGCCCTGCTGAAGCAGCACACGGCCATGCTGGCGACCGAGGGGGTGAGCGTGCGATTTTCGCCGGACGCGGTGGCGGCGATGGCGGAACTGGCCTGGACGGTCAACCGCTCGACGCAGAATATCGGAGCGCGGCGATTGCACACCATCAGCGA
The DNA here is from genome assembly GCA_046350375.1 of Phycisphaerae bacterium. Classification (GTDB taxonomy): domain Bacteria; phylum Planctomycetota; class Phycisphaerae; order UBA1845; family UTPLA1; genus JAXMAO01. Next base: position 172,170 of record JAXMAO010000004.1, on the reverse strand, counting down.
GCGCGTGCTGGAAGAGCTCAGTTTCGACGCGCCGGAGCGGGCCGGCAGCGAACTTCTGATCGATGCCGCGTACGTCCGCCAGCGCTTGGCCGATATTGTGAAGGACGAGGACTTGAGCCGGTTCATCCTCTAAACTGTTCCCGTGCAGGTGACCTCATGCGACGACGCCCCTTTTTCTTCGGAACGACCGCGCTGATCGCCCTGGCGGGCGCCGGCTGTAACGTCCGCCCGTTCACCGACACCTTCCTGCTGGTGGCCGTGGCGCCGCAGGTCTTCGTCGTGACCGGGCCCAACCGCGTGGTCGACGCCGGGCAGATGATCGGCCTGGACGCCTCGCAGAGCGGCGTGAGCTTCGGCAACGGCGCGTTTCTCTCGGCCACCGACGCCAACCTCACCTTCACCTGGGAGATCGTCTCGGCGCGCGACCGCGCCACGCAGACCCTGCTCGACATCGGCGCCACCGGCGCCACGCTCATGCATCCGAACTCGACCGACCCCACCTTCATGTCGCCCACGCCGGCCGACTACACCCTCGGCTGCACCGCCACCAACGGCATCCTCTCCGGGCAGGGACGCACCGGCGTGCGAGTCAACTGACACATGCGGCCGCCCGACGATGCGCGTGCCGGCCGCGCGGCGCTCGGGCCTGTGGTGGCCGTTCTCCTGCTGCTCGCCGTCGGCACGACCGTCGCGTCGCGGACCTGGCCGATCACCGACACTGCGAACTGGCCCACCGGTCTGCGGGCGGCCCACTCGCTGCTGACTCTCTCAACGCCGCTCGAGCCGAGCGTCGAAGTGCGTCGCGCGGCGCTGTTCATCGCGGCCGGCGCCGCCTGCCTGTGGCTGGCGATTCGCGCGCGGCCTGACGCGGTGCTGATCGGCGGCGCCCACGACGCGCTGCTGGCGGGCGTGCTGCTGGTCGCGTCAGCCTCGACGCTGTGGAACAACTCGGCGGCAGTCTCGCTCGGATGGCTCCTGACGCTGCTGGCCGGCGCGACCTGGATGGCGGTCGTGCGCCGGATGGTGGGGGTCGCCGAGGCACGGCTGATCGGCTGGGGGCTGACGCTGCTGGCGTTCGTCACCGCGACGCTCGCGATCTGGCACCAGCGGGCCACCAACATCCGCGATGTCACCTGGCCGATCGGCACCGTGACCACCACCGGCACACTGGCGGCGGTCTTCACCGCCGGGCTGACGGTCGCGGTCGTTCGCGACCTGGCGGCGCTGCGCGCGGCGCGCCGCCCGCCGGAGCTGGTCGGGCCGACCCTGCGGGTCGCCGCGGCGGCGTTGTGTGCGGCGCTGCTGCTGATCGCCGCGCGCCAGGGGGCAATCCTCGGCGCGCTCGCCGGCATCGCCGGCGCGGGCGTGGCGGCGCTGATCTGGGTCGTCCGATGGCGCGGCGCCCGGCTGCTGGGCGGGGCGCTGGTGACGGCGGTGGCGCTGGGCGGCGCGGGATATGTCGCCTATCTCTATCGCTCCAACGTATTGGTCAAGCGGGTCTCGATCGGCTCGCGCTTCGTGCTTTATCACGCCGCGCTCGATGCGTTTCGCGAGCGGCCGGTGCTGGGCTGGGGGCCGGACGGCTTCGCCGCCGACGCCACGACGCGCCTGGCCCGCGCCCGCGGCGAATCGCCGCAGACCGTCATCGCCGACATCGCCAACGCCGCGCACAACGAGTGGCTCCAGGCGCTGATGGAACTGGGCCTGCCGGGCGGTCTGCTCTACGCGCTGCTGCCGCTGGCGGTCATTGCGCGGGCGTGGCGCGGCGCCGCGGCCCGCAGGGATGCGCACCTGCTGACGTCGGTCGCGATCTTCTCGGCCGCGCTGGCGGCGCTGTGCGCGACCGACCTGAGCAGCATCACGCTCCGCACGCCGACCGGGCCGGTCTGGTACTGGACGCTGCTCGGCCTGCTCGCCGCGCTGACGCGGGCCGCACATTCGCCCGCCGAACCGGCCGCGTCGCGGGCGTTCCGGCCGCGGGCCATCCCGGCGGCGCGGGTGGCACACGCGCTGCTCGGCGTCGGCCTGCTCGCCGGGGCGTTCTTCGACCTGCGCACCGCCCGCGCGCACGCCGACGGCCGGACGAAGATCGACCTGGAGCCGCTCGAGGCGTTCGCCGAGCTTTCGGGCGCCTGGCCGCGCTTCGACGCGGTGGACGACCTGCGGACGCGGCGCGACGCGGCGGTGGCGGCGACCAACGCCTGGCTGCAACTGATCGCCGCGCACCCGGCGACCGCGCCGTCGAGGTCCGACCTGGACGCCGAGAACGCGGCCGGGCGGCGGGCCGTCACGGCCTGGAAAAGCCTCTACGAGCGCTGCCCGGGGCTGCCCGGCGCGATCGAGGGGCTGACCGACGCCCTGTTCCACAGCGGCGCCGTGCGCGAGGCGACGCAGCTCGCGCGGCACGTCGTCCGGACGACCGCCCCCTATTCAACCGCGGCCAACCTGCAACTGGCGCGGTCGGCTTACTACCTCCCCGGGCGCTTCGACCACTGCTGCCGCGCCATTCGCAACGGACAGATCGAAGGCGCAGTCGCCGAATACCTGTCGTCGATTCTGCCGGCGCTGAACATCGACGTGGCGTGGGCCGAGCGCGTGGCGCTGGCGCGACACGATTCGACGGTGCCGCGGGCCGAATGGCACGACCCGCTGGCGGGCGAGGTGCTGCGGATCGAGGCGTGGCGCCTCTCTGTGGGCGGCGACCTGGCGGCCGCGAGCCGCACGGCCATCGACGCCACCAACGCCTACTACCAGCTCGTCGGCCAGCCCGACGACCGCGCCCACCTGGCGCACATGGAGGCCTGGGCGCTGCGGGCCCGGCTGATCTACGCGAACGACCCGACCGACTTCGCCAAGGCGTTTGTGGCGATCGACCTCGCCGAGCAGCGCGCCCTGCAGGTGAACGTCGCGGTCATTCGTCGCGTGCCGGTGTATGGCGAGCAGCTGGGCGGCGAGATGATGCCGAGCGAGTTTCCGGAAAACCTCCGCGCCACCTGGCTGCTTTCGGCCATGCTGCACCTGGCGATGGATCGCCCGCGTTACGTGCCGCAGCGAATCATGATGTCGCTGCCGGCCGGTCAGCGTGACTCGGCCCACGCGCGGCGGGCCTATGGCGCGCTGGCGCACAAGCTGTATCGCGACTTCGTGCACGTCGAGCCGGCGCGGCGGCCGCGCAATTTCGACCAGTACCTGCCGTGGGTGCAGGAGTACGCGCCCGACCTGCTGCAAACGGTCGAACCGTAGCTCAGACCGAATCGGCGCGGCGCGCTTCGGGCGACGTTGCCGGCTCGGCGGCGGCGACGTCGGTCTCATACGCCGCGCCGGGTCGGCGCAGCCCCAGCCAGGGGACGATCATGCCCGGCAATGCCCAGAGCAGCTGCATGACGCGCGTTCCCAGGCACAGCGCGACCACCTGGCTCTGCGTTCCCCAGCCGCCGCGCGCCAGCACGCGCAGAAACACGGCCTCCAGCAGTCCGAACCCCTGAAAGCTGACCGGCACGGCCGCCAGCAGATAGCCGACCGTGACCGACAGCAGGCTCGCCAGGTAGAACGAGAGGTAGGTGCGCGCGGTCAACGCGCGCCCGTCGGTCGGCATGCCCAGTGCCCGCGCCAAGTAGAGCACGCCCAGCGCCATGAAGGCGTGATTGATCGCCGTTACGACGAGCGCCGCCGCCGTGCGCCCGGGGTGATAGCGAAACGAGAACGCGGTCTGATCGACGCGGCGCAGCTTGTCGGCGAACGGCAGCCGTTGCAGCAGCGCCTCGTAGCCGATCCAGCGGCGGAAGCGGCGCGAGAAGAAGATCATTGCCGCGACGACCAGCGCGGCGAGCATCAGCCCGACCAGTCGGCCGAACCGCCCGATCACCACGCCGCCGGTGACCACCGACAGCGCGATGGCCGCGCCGGCGAGCAGCACGAAGCTGACCAGCCCGATGACGCGGTCGAGGAAGACGATGGTGACGCCCTCGGTGCGCTTGTGGCCGATGCGGGCGATGTGGTAGGCCTTGAAGAGGTCGCCCCCGGTAGTGCCAGGCAGGGCGAAGTTGAAGAGTTCCCGGCGAAGGTGAGCAGCGTGGCGTCCACCCAGACGAGAGCGGGGAGGCCCTGCATGTCGAGCAGGTCGCCGGAGCCGCCACGCGAGCAGGAACGTGGTCGGCAGCAGCGCTTCCAGCGGCCCAGCCGGCAAAGTCGCGCCGCAGATGGCGGACGAGCGACCGCAGACCGAGCTCGATCCGGGGGCGATCGGCGGCGGTCGGGCCGTTGGCGACGGCGCGCCCACACCCCGGGCCCGGCGAGCCGCAGCGGGTCGTCGCCGGCGCTACGACCGAGCGCGATAGCTCGCGCCCCGGTTCGCCTGGAAGCGCGGCGTGGTCACGAGACCTTCTGATAGAGATAGGCCGCCGCCGCGGCGCCGCACGGCGATCCGCAGCGCCCGCGACGCCCAGCGCCCGGCGGAGCAGTTCGCTGGCTTCACACCGTTTGAGCGCGCGAGAGCCTACCGGCGGCGCGCGGGTTGACAATCGGCCTCGGGCGCGACAGCCGCGCGGTCGCCGGTTTGTCGCGGCGCGTTCGCTCACGGCTGCGCCTTGCGCGCACTCGGCCGCCTGGGTGAAGACCCGCTCGGAGAACCTGCCAGCCGCGCCCATCCGCAGGCTGCGTTCGACCCACGAGGTGGCGCACGCGGCGCGCTCGGGCCTGGTGGCACGCCGTAGACCCGGCGGTCATGACGAGATCGGATAGTCGCTGCCCCCACAGCAGCTTGGCGTGCAGTTCGGGCCGGGCGGCGAGGCGCGTCAGCCAGCGTGTCCGGCCCAGGGCCGAGAGGCCGAGATGTCGGCGTAGAGCGGCGGTCGCGAACTCGCCCTGCAACGCCGCCACGAGCGCGGCGTGGCCGCGGCGCGACTGCCACGCGAACGACGGCGTGGCCGCGTGCGCGACGATGACGGTCGGCAGCTCGCCCGCGGCACGCGCAGCCGCGACAGCACCGTCAGCATCGGCTCGGGCCGCTCGAACTCCAGGTGCTGCCGCGCGAGCGACATCTCGCCGCCGTAATGAATCAGCAGCGGCGCGCCCAGCCGGGCCGCCGCGCACGCCACGGTGCGCGTCGTCGGCGGCGATGTTCTGGTGGATCGGCAGCCACCAGCGCTGAGCGCGTCGCGACCGAGCGGCCAGTTCCTCCAGCGCGGCGATCGCATCGCGCCGATAAGGATGCAGCGACGCGCCGAACAGGAATCGGCCCGGCTCGCACCGGCAGAGATCGGCCACGCAGCTGTTCGAGACGTACAGGTCGCTGCCGCGCGCGGCGCCGCGCGGCGCCATGCCGATCGGCGTGCCGGCGTCGTCGTGATATTCGTCGAACGCCAGCAGCACTAGCCGGTCGACGCCGGTCGCGTGCTGCCAATGATGGGCGTGCAGCGCTTCGAGCCGGGCGTCGAGGGCGTCGCCGGGTGGAAGTCCGCCGACGCGGAGCCAGCGGCGAATGACGCGCCACGCCAGCCGGGCCGAGAGCCGCGGCGAAAGGTAGCTGTCGTAGCCAGGCGTGCCGGTTGCGCCGGCCGGTTCGAACGAGTAGCGGGCGGCGAGCCGGTCGGCCCGCCGCGCCGAGAGCCCCGCGTGACAATGAACGTCAATCACCATGGCGCCCGCGCCTGTGCCAAGTCGGACTATAACATGCCGGCATGACGACCGAGGCGTGGGACCTGCTGGTGATCGGGAGCGGCTTCGGCGGCTGCATCGCGGCGCGGCGCGGCGCGGCCGCCGGGCTGCGGACGGTCGTGCTCGAACGCGGGCCGCGCCTCGACGGGCACGCCTTCGCCGCGCTGGCCGACGGTCGCGGGCCGCTGGTCGAGCGGCGCGGCAACGGCGGCCTCGTGCACGCCACCGTCGCGCGACGCCTGCTGGCGCTGTCCGGCTCGGCCGTGGGTGGCACGTCGCACCTCTACACCGCCGTCAGCGTGCCGCCGCCCGACGAGCTGTTTGCCGGCGGCTGGCCGAGCGGCTGGAGCGCCGCATCGCTGGCACCGTTCGTGCGGCGCGTGCTCGACCGCATCGACCCGTCCGCGTGTCCGCGCGAGCTGCCGCGCTTCGCCCGGCTGGCGCTCGCTGCGCGCGACCTGGGTGGCGTCGCGACGCGCCTGCCGCTGGCGATGACGTGGCGCGGCTCGGCCGAACCGCCCGCGACCGGCGTCCGCGCGTCGCTGGTGCAGTGGCTCCGCGGCGGTCTTCGGCAGGCGAAGCGAACCTGCGACGAGCGCGATCTGCGCCCGGCGGAGCGCGACGGGGCGGTCGTCTGTCCGCGTCACGCGGTCGAGCTGATCGCGCCGGACGCCCGGGGCTATCGCGTGCGGGCCGTTCGCACCGACCGCGGCGAGACGGTCGAGTTCGTCGCGCGGCGTGTGGTGCTGGCGGCCGGCACGCTCGGCACGGTCCAACTGCTGCTGCACTGCCGCGACCGGGCGCGAACGCTGCCGCGCCTCAGTCCGCGCCTCGGCGAGCGCTTCTTCACCAACGGCGACTACGGAGCGCTGCTGGTCTCGCGCCGGCCGCTGATCGAGTCCGACGACGGCCCGCCGGTGAGCGGCTGGATCGACCTCTGGCGGCAGGAACGGCTGTACCTGATGGAGACCGGCCCGCTGCCGCTGCCGGGGCTGGGGCGGCTTTCCGGCTTCGCGCGCGGGCAGCGCCCGGCGCGCCACCGGCTGTGGAGCTTCGCCGTGATGGGGCAGGACCCGACGCCCGGCACGCTGCGCCTCTCGCGGCGCGGCGGGCTGCGCTACGACGCCGCGCCGTCCGCCGCCGGGCAGCAGTTCGCCCGCGCCCGCCACGCGCGGCTGCGCGAGCTGGCCGCGGCGCTGTCGGCGCGACTGCTGGCGCCGCCGCCGCTGCTGGCCGAGCGCTGGCCGGTCACGGTTCACCCGCTGGGCGGCGCGGCGCTGGCCGACACACCCGACGGCGGCGCGACCGACGCGACCGGCGAGCTGTTCGGCTGTCCGGGGCTGTATGTCGCCGACGGCAGCCTGCTGCCGGCGCCGATCGGCCGGCCGCCGTCGGTGACGATCGCCGCGCTGGCCGAGCGCGTGATGGAGCATCTGCTTGAGCGGGCCCGCGCCTGACACCGCGCCGTCGCCGGCAACCGCGGAGCTGCCGCTGTGCCGCGCCTATCCGGCGCTGGCGGCGCGGCTGCCGCGCAGCGCGATCGGCCACTGGCCCACGCCGGTGCAACGAGCGCGGACATTCGCGCCGCGGACCGGACTGGCCGAGCTGTGGCTGAAGCGCGAAGACCTGTCTCACCCGCTGGCGGGCGGCAACAAGGTTCGCGGGCTGGAGCTGCTGCTGGGCGACTCGCTGCGCCGCGGGCAGCGCACACTGCTGACCTTCGGCGCGGCCGGCAGCCACCACGTCGCCCGCACGGCGATTCACGCCCGGCCGCTGGGGCTGTCGCTGGTGGCGCTGCTGCTGCATCAGCCGGCCCACGACTACGTCGCGCACAACCTGGCCGCCGCGCTGGGGGCCGAGGCACGCGTGGTGGTCGCCCACCCGCTCACGCTGCTGCCGCGCGCGGCGCTGGCGTGGCTGAATCCGCGCCACTGGCGCCACGGCCGGCCGCCGCGCGTCATCGCGCCCGGCGGCACCACGCCGCTCGCCTGCATCGGCCACGTCAACGCCGCGTTCGAGCTGCAGCAGCAGATCGCCGCGGGCGAACTGCCCGAGCCGGACTACCTGCACGTGCCGCTCGGCAGCCTCGGCACGGCGGCCGGGCTGCTGCTGGGCTGCCGGCTGGCCGGGCTGCGGACGCGCGTGGTCGGCCTCGTCGTTTCGTATCGCTGGTATTGCACCGCGGGGCGGTGTGCGCGGATCGCGCGGCGCTGCCTGCGGCGACTGCGGGCGCTGGCGCCCGCGGTGCCCGACCTGCCCATCGCCGCGACCGACCTCGACGTGGTCGCGGACGCGATCGGCAACGGCTACGCCTGCCCGACGCCCGAGTCGCAGGCGACGGCGCAGGCCTTTGCCGCCGACGAAGGAATCGCGCTCGACCCGACTTATTCCGCCAAGGCGCTGGCCGGCGCGCTGGCGTTCATCCGCCGCCGCGACGCCGGCCGGGCGGTGCACCTGTTCTGGCACACCTATCACGGTCCGCCGGCCGCACCGCGCGGTCCGCAGCCGGCACGGGTCGGCGCGGCACTGCAGCGTTACTTCGAGTGAGTCGCGCCGACGGGCTGTGCGGACATGCAGGCGGCCCGCCGGGACGCCCGCGGGCCGCTCTGCGTGCAACGAGTTGCGCGATCGCCGCGCCGCGGCTACTTGCCGCCCTTCGGCCCGCCGTACAGCGGCCCCGGCTCGACGCGGAACTTGCGGTCGCCGGGCTGCCCGAGCCCGAACTCGCCCCTGAGCTCGCGCTCGTGGTTGCGCTCGATCAGCTTGCGCTCGCCAACGATCCGCTCCTCGAACGCGCCGATCTCGAGCTTGTGCTTGCGCTCGACCTCGTCGCGGCGCAGCCCGCGCCGTACCCAGCGTTCGACCTCGCGCTGCTGACGCGCGGCCATCTCGGCGCGCTCGGCCGCCATCCGCCGGTCGAACGTCTGCAATTCGGCCAACTGCCGGGCGCGCATCGCCTCGGTCTCGGCCGACACCCGCGGCGCGACAATCGGCGCGAGCTTCGGCGCGACCGGCTTGCCGGGCTTCGCCTCGAACCTCGGCCGGAACATCCGCAACTGGCGGTTGCCTTCAACCACGCCGGCGCGGTCCCAGCGGGTCTCATCGCGAATCGACCAGCGCTCCACCGGGTGACCGAGCCGATGCTCAAGCATTGCAAGGTCGGCGCCGCGATTCATGATCCGGCCGTCGCGGACGGCGTAGCGCGTCCAGTCGCGCGTGTCGTCAAACAAATACATGTTGCGCGACGACTGCACGACGTAGCCGCCGACGTTGACCTCGGTGAAGCGGCGATCCTCGACGAAGCTCCACGAAAAGCGGCGAATGGCGCGCGACGAGAGGAATCCGTCGTTCACGAATCCGCCCCCGCCCCACTGGGCATCGGGCGGCAGAGGCGCCCAGCCGATCCAGCCACCGCCGCCGCGCCACGCCACCCAAGCCGGGCCCCAGACCGTGTCGGGCACCCAGACCCATCCGAGGCGCCAGTCGTAGGACCAGCGGCCGTAGTGATAGCAGGCCCAGCCGAACGGCTCGGACGAGACCCAGGTCCAGCCATACTCGGTCCAGACCCAGCGGCCGTACTGATAGGGTCGCCAGTCCGGCGGAATGCCCCACGGCGACCAGACCCAGCCGAAGCGCGGATGCTCGATCCATTCGCCGTAGCGCGCCAGCGGGTCGTAGAAATAGCCCACGTCGTAGAGGGTGTCCGCGGAAAAGCCCGGCGCGCCACCCGGCGGCGGAGGCTGAAACATCCCGGCCGGCGGATCGGCGCCCGCGCGGCGCGCGGCCGCGACCAGCAGAGTTCCGCCGAAGATTGCAATCAGACAGACGCGTTTCATTGCTCAGGTCTCCTGGGTGACACGGGGGTCAGGCCTGGCGCCCGCGAGCGCCGCCGCGGGGAAATCTAGCCGCCGGCGCGGTGCGCCGACAGGCGGGCGCGGCTTGAGTTTTGCCCGCGCGGCCCGACAATGCCGCCCGATCTACTGTCTGGACACCCCACTCGATCGGAGGTTGGTATGTCTGCCTCGCGCTGGATAATCACCGTGATCGCGGCCGTCGCCGTGGCCGCCTGGGGCGGATCGCGCCTGTCGGCCCAGCCCGGCAAGGCGCCGGTCGCCGGGCCGGTCGGCGTGGTCGACGTCGTCCGCGTCTTCGATGAATGTGACCAGATCAAGGACCTGAACCAGCTCATCAAGGACACCCGCGCGACGCTGGCCAAGGAGGCCGAGGCCCGCCAGAAGGCGCTGGCCGACAAGGAGGCCGAACTGGCCGCCTTCGACCCGACCAGCGCCGACTACGCCGCCCGGCGGCGCGAGTTCGTCCGCATGTCGATCGAGTACAACGTCTGGACCCAGGCGACGCGCGAAGACATGAAGCGCGACCACTTCAACTGGACGCGCGTCGTTTACGACGAGGCCAACCGCGCCGTGGGCGAGATCGCCGCCGAGCGCGGCCTGTCGGTCATCCTCCAGAAGCGCGAGTTCCGCCCCGAGGTGATCACCGACCTGGACGTCGACAAGCTCCAGCAGATGATCCACGGGCGCGGGGTGGTCTGGTCCGACGCCGGACTCGACGTGACCGATACCGTCATCAAGCGGATGAACCAGAAATACAAGGAGCGCGGCGGCCGGAACAAGCTCGCGCCGGCCTCCGGATCGTAGCCCATCGCCGCGCCCGCGCCGCGCAGGAAGCCGAACCATGACGCCCGGCCCGCCGATTTCGACCCCCTCCTTGCCGCTGAGCGAGCTGGCGCGCCTGGTCGGCGGAACGGTCCGCGGCGACGGCGCCGTCACGATTTCTGGCGTGGCGACGCTCGAAGAAGCCGGCGCCGGCGACATCACCTGGGCGGTGCGGTCCGAGATGGCGCCGCGGATCGCCGCGTCGCGGGCCGGCGCGGTGCTGGGCCCGACCGGCCTCGGCACGACGCGCATTCCGGCGCTGCTGGTGGCCGATGTCGAGGCGGCGATCGCCACGATTCTCGCCCGGTTTGCGACGCCGCACTGGGGGCCGGCGCCGGGCGTGCACCCGACCGCGCAGATCGACCCGAGCGCCGTGCTGGAGGCGGGGGTTGCGGTCGGTCCGCACGTGGTCGTCGGTCCGCACTCGCGGATCGGTGAGCGCGTCCGGCTGTATGCCGGGGTCTATGTCGGCGCGCGGACCACGGTTGGGACGGACTGTGAATTCTGGCCGAATGTCTTCGTGGGCGACGGCTGCCAGATCGGCAACCGGGTGCGGCTTTGGCCGAACGCGGTCATCGGTCGCGACGGGTTCGGGTTCATCTTTCGGTCGGGCGTGCATCAGCGCGTGCCGCAGATCGGCGGTGTGATTCTGGAAGACGATGTGGAAGTGGGCGCCGGGTCGTGCGTGGACCGCGCGAAGGTGGGCGCGACGCGCGTCGGACGGGGCACCAAGATTGATAATCTGGTGCAATTCGCCCATAATTCCAGCGCCGGACCGGGTTGCATCCTGGTGGCGCAGGTCGGCCTGTCCGGCAGCGTGCGTCTGGGCACGGGGGTGGTACTCGGCGGACAGGCGGGTGTCGCCGACAACCTCAGCGTGGGCGACGGCGTGCGCGTCTCCGCGCAGACCGGCGTGACCCACTCGCTGCCGCCGAAGTTCGTGGCCGCCGGGCCGTACGCGCGCGACCGCATGCAGGTGCTTCGCGAGCAGGCCGCCTTGCAGCGCCTGCCGGCACTCTTGAAGGAATTCGACCATCTCGCAGAACGGGTCCGAGAGCTTGAGGCCGCAGCAGACGATCGCCGCACCGGCTGAGTTGTCCGGGTATGGTCTGTTCACCGGCGAGCCGGTCACCGTTCGATTCAAGCCCGCCGCCCCCGGCAGCGGGGTGCAGTTTGTCCGCGTCGATCGGCCCAAGCCAGTCCGCATTCCGGCCCTGGTTCAGAACGTCGCCAAGCGGGCCCGGCGGACCAGTTTGCAGAACGGCAGCGCCTCGGTCGAGACGATCGAGCACTGCATGGCGGCGCTGCACGGCCTGGGGATCGACAACGTCGAGATCGAGCTGGAAGGCGGCGAGCTGCCCGGTTGCGACGGCAGCAGCGTGGCGTTCGTCGATGCGCTGACGAGCGTCGGCATCGTCCCGCAGGACGCGCCGCTCGAGCCGCTGGTCATTCGCGACACGGTGCACGTCGCCGAAGGCGACGCCGAGCTGATCGCCGCCCCGGGCGATTCCGAATCGCTGAACATCATCTACGACCTGGATTACGGCGACCACGGACTCCTGCCGCGGCAGATCTACGCCGTGCGCCTCGGCCCGGACACCTTTCGCCACGAAATCTGCACGGCGCGGACCTTCGTCTTCGAGTTCGAGGCCGAGCTGCTGCGCGAGCAGGGGCTCGGCAAGCACCTGTCGTATCGCGACGTGGTGGTCATCGGCCGCAACGGCGTGATCGAAAACGAATTCCGCTTTCCGGACGAGCCGGCGCGGCACAAGGTGCTCGACCTGATCGGCGACCTGCTCTTGGCGGGCCGGCCGCTGTGCGGGCGGATCTACGCCCACAAGAGCGGCCACGCCTTGAACCACGAGCTGGTGCGCCGGCTGATCGCCGAGATCGAAGCGCGCCAGCTGGCGACGGCGCTGCGGGGCGATCCGTGCATGGACGTGCGCAAGCTGCAGCGCATCCTGCCGCACCGCTTTCCGTTCCTGATGATCGACCGGGTGGTCGAGATCGACGGCGATCGCCGCGCCGTGGGCATCAAGAACGTCTCGATCAACGAGGACTATTTCCAGGGCCACTTCCCGGCCCAGCCGATCATGCCGGGCGTGCTCATTCTCGAGGCCATGGCCCAGCTCGCCGGCATTCTGCTGTCGCGCAAGCTCGAGCACACCGGCAAGGTAGCCATGCTGCTGTCGATGGACGGGGTGAAGTTCCGTCGCCCGGTGGTGCCCGGCGACCAGTTGCTGCTCGAGGTGCGGACCCTGCGCGTCAAGTCGCGCATCGGGCACGTGCAGGCGATCGCCCGCGTGGGTGACGAGGTCGCCGCCCAGGCCGAGATCAAGTTCATGATGGTGGATGCCGACCCGCTCTAGCTTGCGGAGGAACCGACGACCATGCGACAGATCCACCCCAGCGCGACCATCGAGCCGAGCGCCCGGCTGGCCGACGATCTGCACATCGGCGCCGGCTGTTACATCGGGCCGGACGTCGAGGTCGGTCCGGGCTGCCGGCTGCTGCCCAACGTGGTGCTGCTGGGCCGCACGACGCTGGGCGCCGACAACATCCTCTATCCGAATGCGGTCATCGGCGCGGCGCCGCAGGACCTGAAATACCAGGGAGGCGACACGCGGCTGGTGATCGGCTCGGGCAACGTCTTTCGCGAGTGCGTCACGGTCCACAGCGGCACCGAGGTGGGCGGCGCGCTGACACGCATCGGCGACCACAACCAGTTCCAGGTCGGCTCGCACATCGCCCACGACTGCATCGTCGGCGATCACTGCGTGTTGTCGAACAACGTGCAGGTCGCCGGCCACGTGCACATCGAAAACTGCGTGATCATCAGCGGCATCGTCGGCATTCACCAGTTCGTCACGGTCGGGCGGAACGCGTTCATCTCGGGCATGGCGCGCGTCACCACCGACGTGCCGCCGTTCATGATCTTCGGCTACGACGGCACCATTCCCAACGTCAACGTCAAGGGGCTGATCCGCTGGGGCTTCACCGAGGAGCAGTGCAACGCCCTCAAGCGGCTCTATCGCCAGCTCTTCCCGCGCCGCGGCCGCGAGACCGAGACCAACGCCAAGACCTGGTTCGAGATGCTCTTCTCGCGCCGCGCCCGGCGCAGCGTGCTCAGCCTCTCGCGCCGCATCGCCGACGCCGAGGCCACCGGCCAGCTCGACGACAACTGCAAGTACCTGCTCGAATTCCTCAAGCGCTCGCTCAACAACGGGGTCTTCGGGCGCTACCTCGAATCGGCGCGGCAGGACACCGGCATGCCCCCGCCGCAGTTCTACCAGTCGGCGGAGTCGGCGGCATGACGCGCCCGCTGCGGGTGGCGGTCATCGGCGCGGGGCGGATGGGCACCTTTCACGCGCGCATCTACCGCGACCTGCCGGACGTGCAGGTGGCCGCGGTGGTCGATTCCGATCGCGCCCGGGCCACCGAAGTCGCCGCATCGTGCGGCGCCGCGCCGCTGACTGCGCTGGACGAGCTGCCCGACGGGCTCGACGCCGCTTCGGTGGCCGTGCCAACCCTGGCCCATGTTCGGGTCGCCGAGGCATTGCTGGCGCGCGGCATGCACGTCCTGGTCGAAAAGCCGCTGGCGCCGACCGCGGCCGACGCCGAGCGGCTGGTGAGCGCCGCGCGGCGGGCCGGGCGCGTCCTGGCGGTCGGCCACACCGAGCGGTTCAACCCCGTCGTCCGGGCGCTGGAGCGCCTGGCGATCGTGCCGCGCTTCATCGAGACCAGCCGCATCAGCCCGTTCGCGTTCCGCTCGGCCGACATCGGCGTCGTGGCCGACATGATGATCCACGACATCGACGTGGTGCTGCACCTGGTGCGCTCGGCCTGGACGCGGGTCGACGCGGTGGGCGTGAACGTGCTGGTCCGCCACGAGGACGTCGCCAACGCCCGCGTCACCTTCGAGAACGGCGCCGTGGCGAACCTGACCGCCTCGCGCCTGGCGCTGAAGACCGAGCGCAAGATCCGCATTTTCTCCGAAACGGCCTACCTCTCGCTCGACTACCAGCGCAAGAGCGGCATCGCGATCACCAAGGACGCCAACCTCGACCTGGTCGAGATGGCGCGGGCCGGCAAGTTCGAAAACCTGTCGCAGATGCAGGCCACCGACTTCGGCAAGCTGGTCAAGGTCGAGCCGCTGGCGGTCTCGGACGCCGACCCGCTGCAGACCGAGCTGTCGGCCTTTGTCGAGGCGGTGCGCACCGGCACGCCGCCGCCGGTGACCGGCGAGGACGGCGCGCGGGCCGTGCGCCTGGCGGAGGAGATCGTGGCATCGCTGCGGCAGAACGCGCGCTGGGAGTCGCCGACGCTGGCCGGGCGCTAGCGGCGCTTCAGTGCGTCAGCACGTAGGCGGCCTCGATCAGCCCCAATACGCCGAGTAGCAGCCCGATGATTGCACGGGTGCGCGGTCCGCGCGGCTCGTAGGCCAGCGCCGGGCGGCGCAGCGCCTTGAATCCAAACCAGATCGCGAGCGGGCCGGTCAAACCGAGGCACGGCACTGCCAGGATTCCCCACACCAGCGCCGCGGACGAACTGGGGTCTATTCCGCCGATTTCCTCGGCGACGCGCTCGGCCCCTTCGAGCGTGAAGGGGGTGCCGCAGCGGGTGCAGACTTCGGCGTCGATCGGCGACTGGGCTCGGCAGCGGACGCACTGGATCGCCTGCGAGCCGTCGGGCCGGCGAACGATCTGCGGGGCGTTTTCGCCGGCGGCCGCGTACGCATGCATCGGGACGGGCGCTTCGTCGCGCCGGGCCGCGGCGGGCGAGCCCTGGCCGGTGCGGGTGTCGCGCGGGGGCACGGTGAACGTGGCGCCGCAGGTGGGACAGCGACCGGAGCGACCGACCTGCTCGGTCCGGCCTTCGAGCGTGGTGCCGCAGCGGCGACAGAGAAAGCTGAAGCGCGTCTCGCCGGGCGCGGGGCTCACGGCGGGCATGATACGTCGCCGGTCGCGCGGGGCGTAGCCGAGCGCGGCGCGCGCGTTGACCTGGACTGTTGAAGCGTGACGCGCGCGGCAGGCGCCGCGTCAGGTGCCGAAGATGGGTGGCGGAGTTCCGCCGCCGCCCGAGCCGGAGCCACCGACGCTGAGGCTGTTGGGGCTGATGAAGCCAAGCCCGAGCGCGTTGGTGATGTTGGCGAAGATGAGCGAGATGAACTGCAAAGGGTTGAGCAGGCCGGCGCCACCGTTCAGGCCGAGCGGGATGATGAACGTGTAGTTGACGCTGTTGAACAGGGCGCTGACGGGGTTGCACCCGGCGGTGGGCGCGAGCGCCAGCATCGTCACCAGGGTCGCGGTCAGCAGCCGTCGATTCGCGCGTCGCATGGCGTGGATCTCGCTCGGGCCGGCGGGGCCCACAGCGGCGCGCCGAAAATGGGGACCATCAGCTGCCGCCGCCGCCGGGCAGGGTAATGATGCCGCTGCCGCCGTAGCCCAGCCCGAGGAAACTGGTGATGTTGGCGAACAGCAGCGTGATGAGCTGCAGCGGGTTCAGCAGGCCGGCGCCGCCGCTCAGTCCGAGCGGCAGGTTGATGGTGTAGTTGGTGCTGCCGTAGAGGGTGCCGATCGGGTTGCAACCGACGGCCACGCCCAGGGCGGCCAGAGACAGGCACAGCGGACGACGCGACGCGACATGAATCCGGCCTCGCAGGGGCTTTCGCGGGCGGACGTGCCCGGCCGCCGGACCGCGAAACGCAGGTCCGACGCCTGCTCGTCGGCTATCGGCGGGAGTGGCTCAAGGTCCAAGCCGGACGTTCGCGCGATGCCGCGCTCATTCTGGGACGAAGGCCGCCTTGATGACGCGTGCCCGGCCGCGGCCGCAGAGCATCGCCAGCGCCTGCCGATAATCGCGCAGCGCGAAGCGGTGCGTCAGCAGGCCGTCGACGCGCAGCCGGCAAGCGCAGCCATTCGAAGACCAGCTCGTGGTAGGTGTGCAGTCGGCGGTCGCCGAGCTGCTCGATCTGCCGACCGTTGCAGCCGACCACCTGCTGCTCCTTGAGCCAGAGCGCGGTGGCGTCGACCAGGGCGATCTGCGTGGTGCCGACGACGACGACCGTGCCGCGGCTGCGGGTCCGCGGGCCATCGGAGGCTGGCGCCGCCGCCGGCACACTCGTAGACGACATCGAACCCGCCGACGAGCGCCTGGTTGCCGAATCGCCCGGCGACGCGCCGGCCGTTGCAGGCGTTCGCCACGTCGTCGTAGCGGCGCACGCCCGCCGACCAGCCGCGGATGCACGCGGGCGTCGAGCAGCCCCATGCGCGGCATCGGCTCGGCCTGGAACGGATGGCGGACGATCGCCGTCCGTCGGCGGCGTCGCCGAGCGCCTTCAACGACGCCACCACGCCGGCGGCGACCACGCCGCTGCCGACCACCAGCACGCGCTCGGCGGCGTGCGGGCGGCGCCGCAGCACGGCGTGGGCGGCGCAGGCGATCGGATCAACCAGCACGGCCGACTCGTGCGGAGCGTCGTCGGGCACGGCCACCAGCTGCGACGCGTGCGCGACGAAGCCGGCGCTCCAGCTGCCGCCGGTGGCGGAATTCAGCCCGGTGATCATGCCCGCGGGCAGGGCGCCGCGGTCGATGTTCTCGCAGGCACTGGGGCGACCTTCGACGCACGGCGAGCACGGCGGCGCGATGGCCCGCGCGGCGCAGCCCAGGGCCGGATCGACGCAGACGCGCCGGCCGACGGTCCAGTCGCGGACGGCCGAGCCGAGTTCGGCGATCGTGCCGACGTTCTCGTGACCGAGCACGGCCGGGAACGAGACGAACCGCTGAAGGTGGCCGGGTGATTGCGGAGCGTGATGAGGGCCAGGTCCTGCCGCAGATGCCGCCGAGGCGGGTGCGGACGCGGACCAGTGAGGCCGGCAGCGGCGGCGGGTCGATGTCGGCGAGGCACTGCCCAGGCCGCCGAGCGGCGCGGACCAGGCGCGCGGGGTGAGGCGACCCAGTCCGCGGACGAGCGGCCAGGAAGTCGTGCGCATCAAGAGCAGGCCTGCACGCCGGCAGGATAGCCGACGGCGTGGTTCGGCGGGATGGAGCCGTGGCCGGCGCGGCCGCGGTCAGCGACTGGGCGAGCTGAGTTTCTCGCGGAGCACGGAGAGGAGCAGCTCGCGGTTGGGGGCGTCGAGCCGCGCGGTGGCCTGGTCGAACTGTTCGAGGCGATGCTGGTCGTCGAAGTAGGCGCGGAGCTGGGCGATCAGCCGGACGGATTCGCGGGTTGCGCCGCGCAGGGCGCGGTCGGTGGCGGCGTCGGATGATCCGCAGCGCTCGAGGATTTCGTCCAGCAGGCGGGTGAGCTCGGCGAGCCACTCGTTGACGTGGTCCTGGTGCTGCAGGTAGGCGGCGGCGTCGCCGACGATCACGTCGCGGACCGCGTTGCGATCGGCGTCGGAGAGCGGCGCGCCGGCCGAGAGGGCGCGCATGGCGCCCTGCACGGCGTTGCGGGTGGCGGCCTGGTGGGCCTCGCGGACGGCGCCGTCGAATCGCCCGGCGGCCTGCTCGAGCGCGCCGAAGGCCTCGGCGGAGCGCGCCCGCAGCGCGGCCTGTCCGGCGGCGTGCAGACCTTCGGCGGACAAAGTGAGTTGATCCTGCAAGCTGTTCGACATGCGAAGCCTCCGGTCGGGCGCAGGCGGCGCGGCCCGTTCGCGCTATCGGTCCGATCGGCGGGTCGATTCGGCAGATTCGGCCCCGCGGCGGTACGTTTCGGCGGCCGGACGGCGGGGGCGGATTTCGGCCCTCTTCCTAACAAAAACCGTATATACTGGAACCATGGGCGTGAAGCGGGTCAGCAATCCGCCGAATCCGTACGAGTCGGCCCACCACGAGTGGCTGGAGCCGCCGCCGCCGGTGTCGGTCGAGGTGTACGAGGAGCGGGCGCGGTCGATTCTCTCGGAGAACGACAGTCCGGACCTGCCGTTCCGCTGGTCGGTGAATCCGTATCGCGGCTGCCAGCACGCGTGCGCGTACTGCTACGCGCGGCCGTATCACGAGTATCTCGGCTGGGGCGCGGGGACGGACTTCGACTCGAAGCTGGTGGCGAAGGTGAACGCGCCGGAGCTGCTGCGCGAGGCCTTCTCGCGGCGCGGCTGGCAAGGCGAGCGGGTGAACTTTTCGGGCGTGACCGACTGCTACCAGCCGCTGGAGGCGGTCTATGGGCTGACGCGCGGCTGCCTGGAGGTGTGCGTCGAGTTCGCCAACCCGGTGGCGATCATCACGAAGAGCTACCTGGTGATGCGCGACGCGGCGCTGCTGGCGAAGCTGGACGCGCTGGCCGAGGCGGCGGTGTTTCAGAGCATTCCGTTCGCCGACGACAAGGTGGCGCGGCTGGTCGAGCCGCAGGCGCCGCCGCCGACAAAGCGATTCGAGGCGATGCGGCGGCTGACCGAGGCCGGGCTGCGGGTGGGCGTGATGCTGGCGCCGATCATTCCGGGGTTGAACGACCGGGAGATTCCGGCGGTGCTGCAGAAGGCGGCCGAGTGCGGGGCGCGCTGGGCGGGGTTCATGCCGATCCGGCTGCCGCGGAACGTCGGACCAGTGTTTCTACAGAGAATCCGGGAGGCGGCGCCGGACCGGGCGGAGCGGATCGAGGCGCGGATTCGGGAGATTCATGGCGGGGAGTTGAACGATCCGCGGTTCGGGGGGCGGATGGAGGGGAGCGGGGAGTATTGGGGGAGCATCGAGGAGCTGTTCCGGGTGTGGCGCTCGCGGCTGGGGCTGGAGGCGCCGCAGCGCTGCGACAAGCGCGGTCGGGGTCCGTGGCGACCGCCGCAGCCGGCCGTGGCGCGGACGCCGGGCCGGGTCGCGGGGCGGCAGTTGCGGTTCGATTTCGAGGCGGGCGAGTCGGGGGGCGCTGGCGATGCGACCCGCGATCGGCCGCTGTGAAATGGCGGTTGACAGCAGGGCAGAGCGGCTCTAGAGGGCGCGGCGTTCGGAGGTCGCATGGGCGGCCGCCGGACGGGCCTTTCCCCTTGGGGCGGGCTGTCGGCCGGGCGAAAGCCGGATTCGGCGGTCACAAGGGCTCCCCCCACGCGGCCGGGAGCTTTGGCCTCGGGAAGGCGCCGCAGCCGCGACCATTTCGATGGACGCTCGGGCGCGATCGCGTCCGGGGCTGCTGCGACCGAGATTGCGGTTGGCCGGGTGTGCGGCACGGCGTGCCGACTGGCGGAGTGCGTGCGTGCGCCGGGTCGCCGAACAAGTTGCGCGGGCGCGGATGCGCCCGGCGGCCGGGTCGAGCCAGCGAGGGGCAGCGGCTAGAATGCCGCGGCCTTTCTACCCGGTAGTGTAATGGTAGCACAGCAGATTTTGGTTCTGCTTGTCCTGGTTCGAATCCAGGCCGGGTAGTTCGCCCCCTGGGCCGGGGGCCAGAGGCGCGGAGCAGCGCGTGAGCACAGGCAGTCCAGCAGCGGTGGTCCTGGCGGCCGGCCGGTCGACGCGGATGAAGTCTGCGCTGCCGAAGGTGATGCACGAGGTGTGCGGCCGGGCGATGCTGGCGTATGTGCTGGATGCGTGTCGGGCGGCCGGGCTGGGGCGGATCGTGGTGGTGGTGGGATATGGCAAGGAGTCGGTGATCGAGGCGTTTCGCGGGGCGCGCGACGTGACGTTCGTCGAGCAGCGCGAGCAGAAGGGAACCGGTCACGCGGTGCAGATGGCCGAGCCGGCGCTGCGCGGGAATGGTGGCGCGGTGGTGGTGATCGCGGGCGACATGCCGCTGGTTCGCGGCGAGACGCTGGCGGAGCTGCTGGCGACGCACGCGCGCGAGCAGGCGTCGGCGGCGATCGCGACGACGGTGCTGGCCGATCCGGCCGGGTATGGGCGGATCGTTCGCGATGACGCGGGCGAGTTCTGCGGAATCGTGGAGGATCGCGACTGCGACGCGGGGCAGCGGGCGATTCGCGAGGTGAACCCGAGCTATTACTGCTTCGCCGCGGGCGAGCTGTTCGACGCGCTGAACGAGGTGCGGCCGAACAATGCCAAGAGCGAGTATTACATCACCGACGTGCTGACAATTCTGCGGCAGCGCGGGCGGCGGGTGATCGCGAAGACGTCGGTGGCGGCCGAGGACGCGACGGGGGTGAATTCGCGGGCCGAGCTGGCGGAGATCGCGCGGCTGATGCAGGCGCGGATTCAGCGGGCCGTGATGGACGCGGGCGTGACGATCGTTTCGCCGGGATTGACGTGGATCGAGAGCGGGGCAGAATTCGGGGCTGAGACGGTCATTCAGCCGCTGACGTTTGTCGGTCGCGGGGCGCGGGTGGGCGCCGGCTGCACGCTCGGTCCGGGGGCCGTGGTGATGCGCGGCGCGGTGGTGCCCGATGGCGCGACGGTGAGCGGCGGCGACGCGGCGCTGGCGACGGCGGCGCGGCAGATGATCGAGCCATGGACGGCGATGGTTTCGCACGGCGGCGGACCGGCGTGAAGGAGCGAACCATGGCCAACGAATCACGCGACTTGCGGGTGTTCAGCGGGCGTGGCAACCCGGAGCTGGCGGCGAAGATCTGCGAGCGGCTGGCGATTCCGCACGGACAGGTGGAGGTCGAGACGTTTCCCGACGGGGAGACGTTCGTGCGGCTGAACGAGGACGTTCGCGGGCGGGACTGCTTCGTGGTTCAGCCGACCTGCCGGCCGGTGAACGACAACCTGGTCGAGCTGCTGGTGTTCATCGACTGTCTGCGGCGGGCGTCGGCGCGGCGGATCACGGCGGTGCTGCCCTATTTCGGCTATGCGCGGCAGGATCGCAAGGACGAGGGGCGGACGCCGATCAGCGCGAAGCTGATGAGCAACCTGATTACGACGGCCGGGGCCGACCGGGTGCTGGCGCTGGACCTGCACGCGGCGCAGATTCAGGGTTTTTTCGACATTCCGGTGGACCACCTGACGGCCGAACCGATCTTCGCGCCGCACTTTCGAAACGGGGGGAAATCGGCGGGGGACATGGTGTTTGTCAGCCCGGACGTGGGGAACGTGAAGCGGGTGCGGTTCTACGCCCAGCGGATGGGGTGCGACCTGGCGATCATCGACAAGCGGCGGGTCGACGGCAGCAAGGCGGTGGTGGAGAACATCATCGGCGAGGTGGAAGGGCGAAACGTGATCATGGTGGATGACATGATCGCGACGGGCGGGACGGTGTGCGAGGCGGCGCGACTGTGCAAGGAGCGCGGCGCGCGGCTGGTGCGGGCGGCGGCGACGCACGCGGTGCTGTGCGGTCCGGCGTACGAGCGGCTGTCGAAGGCGCCGCTGGACGAGATCGTGGTGACGGATTCGTTTCGCATCGAGCCCGAGGCGACGCGGCGGCTGCCCAATTTACGGGTGCTGAGCTGCGCGACGCTGCTGGGGGATGCGATCCTGCGGATACACATGAACCAGTCGGTAAGCAGCCTGTTTCTGAAGGCATGAGGTGATGCATGGAAAACCAGATGCTGAAGGCGGAAGCGCGGAAGACGGCCGGGTCGCGCGAGGCGGCGCGACTGCGCAAGGCGGGCCAGGTTCCGGGAATCGTCTATGGTCACAAGCAGACGCCGGCGGCGATCGCGGTGGACCCGAAGCAGCTTGAGCGGCAGATCGCCGCGGGCGGCCACCTGTTCACGCTGGACCTGTCGGGCAAGCGCGAGACCTGCCTGCTGAAGGACGTTCAGTATGACGCGCTGGGGCTGCACCCGGTGCATGTCGATTTCGTGCGCGTGGACCTGAACGAAAAGGTGAAGGTGAAGGTGCCGCTGGAGCTGCGCGGTCCGGCGAAGGGACAGGCCGAGGGCGGCGTGGTGTCGCAGATGATGATGGACCTGGAAGTGGAATGCCTGGTGTCGTCGATTCCGGGTTCAATCCGGGTGTCGATCACCGAGCTGGGACTGAACCAGATGCTGCACGTGCGGGAGCTGCCGCTGCCGTCGGGCGTGCGGGCGCTGGCCGACGCCGAGGTGATCGTCGCGATGTGCCGCGAGCCGCTGGCCGTGGCGGAGACGCCGGTGGCCGCGGCGGAAGGCGTGACGGCGACCGAGCCGGAAGTGATTGCCAAGGGCAAGCTGCCGGAGGAAGGCGAGGCGGGCGCCACGGAGGAGAAGCCCAAGAAGTAAGGGCGTCGCGCGTTGCGGCGTGAATGGGCATGAAGCTGATCGTCGGGCTGGGCAACCCCGGGCGCGAGTACGCGGAGACGCGGCACAACATCGGCTTTCGCATTGCCGAGCACTTGTCGGGCCGGTGGGCCCTGTCGGGCTGGCGCCGGAAGTTTTCGGGACTGGTGAGCGACGGGGAGGTGAGCGGGCAGAAGGTGACGCTGCTGTGCCCGCAGACGTACATGAACCTGTCGGGCCGATCGGTGCTGGAGGCGTGGCAGTTCTACCGGTGCGAGCTGGGCGAGCTGCTGGTGATCGGCGACGACCTGGACCTGCCACTGGGCCGGCTGCGGATTCGCGAGCGCGGCTCGGCGGGCGGCCAGAAAGGGCTGGGCGACATCCTGGCGGCGCTGGGGTCGCAGGAGGTGGCCCGGGTGCGGTTCGGAATCGGTCGGCCGGCGCGCGGCGATGCGGCAAGCTATGTGCTGGGCCGGTTTGCGGCGTCGGAGCAGGCGGAGGTGGAGGCGGCGATTCCGCGGGCCGGCGACGCGGTGGCGTGCTGGCTGGCCGAGGGCGTGACGGCGGCGATGAACCGGTACAACGCGGCGCGCGATTCGTCGGCGGAGCCGGAGTGAACGGGCGCGGCGCGCGGGAACGACGAGACTGACATGTGAACAGCGGTCGGGCTGAACCGATCGCGGCGAACAAGAAGGTGAACGATGACGAAGACCTACGAGGCGATGTTCCTGATGAATCCGGCGGTGGCGCCGGAGTGGACGGCGGGCGAGGCGGAGATCCGCCGCATTCTCGAGCGGGCCGAGGCGAAGGTGCTGGGGCTGAAGCGCTGGGATGAGCGGAAGCTGGCCTACGAGATCGGCGGGCACAAGCGCGGCACGTACGGGCTGGTGTTCTTCGAGGCCGACGGCGCGAAGGTGTTGGGCATCGAGCGCGACGCGGTGCTGTCGGAGGCGGTGCTGCGGCTGCTGGTGCTGCGGATGGACTGCCCGACGCCGGAGAAGATCGAGAAGATGATGACCGCGGCGGCGTCGCGGCCGTACGAGGGGCGTGGCGATCATGGTCCGCGCGACTTCGGCGACGGCGACCGGCGCGGCGGTCCGCCGCGCGACGGCGCCCCGCGCGAGGGTGCACCGCGCGAGCCGGCGCCGGCGATGGAGCCGGGCGAGCCAGTGGGCGCGTAGCGGACGGGCGACAGGCCGCGGGCAGGTGAAGGAGGGGCCGGATGGCGAGCTACAACAAGGTGATCCTGGCGGGCAACCTGACGCGCGATCCGCAGTTGTCGTATCTGCCGAGCGGCACGGCGGTGTGCGAGTTCGGGCTGGCGATGAACCGCAAGTGGAAGGGGCAGGACGGCCAGTTGAAGGAGGAGACCTGCTTTGTCGATTGCCGGGCGTTCGGTCGCGGCGGCGAGACGATCAACCAGTACATGACCAAGGGGCAGCCGATCCTGGTGGATGGTCACCTGCGGTTTGAGCAGTGGGAGTCGAAGGAAGGGCAGAAGCGCAGCCGGCTGTCGGTGGTGGTGGACAATTTCCAGTTTCTGGGCGGTCCGCGGCGCGAAGGCGGGCCGGAGGGGGGCGGCGGCTGGTCGCGCGGCGCGGGCGGAAACGCCGGTGGCGGCGGCGGCCGGGGCCGGGCGGCGGGCGGCGGATCGCGTCCGAGCGCGGCGCCGGTGGACGAGGAAAGCCCGCCGGCGATGGACGAGCCGAGCGGAGACGACATTCCATTTTGACGAGTTGGGACATGAACCGGCCCGCAGTCGCGGGCGGCGAGGAGAGCCATGGCATTCAACAAGGACAGACAGGGGCCGGGCGGCGGAGCGGGCGCGAAGCGCAAGATGCAGGCGCGCGAGCCGAGCAAGTGCCGCTTCTGCCGCGAGAAGCTGGACGAGATCGATTACAAGGACGTGGCGGGATTGCAGCGGATGCTGTCGTCGCAGGGCAAGATGCTGACGCGGAAGCGGACGGGAAACTGCGCGCTGCATCAGCGGCTGGCGCGCGAGTCGATCAAGCGGGCGCGATTCATCGGGCTGCTGCCGTTCGTGGCGCAGTAGGCGGCGTGAGAGTCGAACGACCGGCAGAAAGGAAACGTGGACGATGAGCGTGAAGCTGTTGTTGCGGAAGGACATTCCCAAGCTGGGCCTGGCGGGCGACCTGGTGGAAGTGTCGCTGGGGTATGCGCGGAACTACCTGCTGCCGCACCATTTGGCGCTGGAGCCGACCAAGCGGAACCTGTCGCAGATCGAGAGCGACAAGCGCGTCGCGGCCGAGGAGCGGGCGCGGCGGCACGAGCACTTGAAGCGCGAGCTGGCGCGGCTGGAGGGCAAGGAGGTGACGATCTCGGCGGCGGCCAACCCCGAGGGGCACCTGTATGGCTCGGTGGGCCCGCGCGACATCGCCAAGGCGCTGATGGCCGACGGTCACGCCGTGCAGCCGGACCAGATTCGCATGGACGAGCCGATCAAGCAGCTCGACACGAAGATGGTGACCGTGACGCTGGCGGACGGTCTGTCGTGCGAGGTGAAGGTGTGGGTCGTCCGCGAGAAGACGGCCGAAGACCTGGCGGCTGAGGCGGCGGCTGCGGCGGCGAGCCCGCCGGCGGGCGGAGACGGCGAGGCGACGGCCGGCGCGAACGCGGCCGGGTAGCGGACCGGCGGCGCCCGGCATGCCCCGCGGGCGTGCGCGAGGAACGATTGCATTTGCGAGCCCCCGTCGGTTTCGGCCGGCGGGGGCTTGTTGCTGCGCAGGCGAGATTGTGTGCATGGCACGTGGGCTGATTTTGCGATTGTCGGGCGGCGCGCGGGGCGGTTAGATATCGCGTTGGCCGGTGCGCGGGCCTGAGGCTCGCGGCGGGCGCGGCGACGGATCGGGGTGGCGACGCAATGAGCGCGAACGAAATCGGACGGCAGCCGCCATGCGACCTGGAGGCCGAGATGAGCCTGCTGGGGTCGATGCTGCTGGACGCGCAGGCGATCGGGCAGGTGATGCAGATCATCCCGCGGGAAGAGGTGGAGCGGTTCTATCGGCCGGACCACCGCGAGATTTACCTGACGCTGGTCGATCTGTATGACCAGAACAAGGCGATCGACATCGTGACGCTGCGCGACGAGCTGAACCTGCGGGCGAAGCTGGCCGACGTGGGCGGGGTGGAATACCTGATCGAGCTGTCGGAATCGGTGCCGTCGGCGGCGAGCGCCGAGCATTATGCGCGGATCGTGCGCGACAAGGGGCTGCTGCGCGACCTGATCCGCTGCACGGGGAACATCCTGGAGAGCGCCTACGGCGCGCGGCAGCCGGCGGCGGAGGTGCTCGACGACGCGGAGCGGCGGCTGTTCGCGGTGACCGAGCAGCGGGTTCGCGGCAAGGCGCTGCACGTGCGCGAGGTGCTGGAGGAGACGTTCCGGCAGATCGAGGCGCGCGAGGGGCGGCGGATCACCGGGGTGCCGACCGGCTTCACCGAGCTGGACGACCTGACGGGCGGCCTGCAGAACGGCGACATGGTGGTGGTGGCGGCGCGGCCGAGCATGGGCAAGACGGCGCTGGCGCTGTCGATGGCGGAGCACTGCGCGGCCGACGAGGGGCTGGCGACGGTGTTCTTCTCGATGGAAATGAGCAAGCAGCAGGTGGCGCTGCGGCTGCTGAGCGCGCGCGGCCGGGTCGAGGGGCACAAGATCCGGCGCGGGATGATTTCGGCCGAGGAGCAGGCGCAGCTGGCGGTGATCTGCGGCGAGCTGTGCGAGCGGCCGCTGTACGTGGACGACTCGACCAACATGACGGTGATGGAGCTGCGGGCCAAGGCGCGGCGGCTGTGGATGATGCACGGGGTGAAGATCATCTTCGTGGACTACATGCAGCTGATGGCCGATCCGCGGTATGCGCGCGAGAGCCGGCAGCAGGAGATTTCGGCGATCAGCCGCGGGCTGAAGGCGCTGGCGCGCGAGCTGAACATTCCGGTGGTGGCGCTGGCGCAGCTGAACCGCGACCCGGAGAAGCGAAACGACAACCGGCCGCGGATGAGCGATCTGCGCGAGAGCGGGGCGATCGAGCAGGACGCCGACGTGATCATCCTGCTGCATCGCGAGGAGTACTACCAGACGCATCGCGGGCGGCGTGCGGGCGGCGACGGCGAGGCCGAGCGGGCGGACGAGGCGATCGATCCGGAGATTCGCGGCAAGGCGGAGCTGATCATCGCGAAGCAGCGGAACGGGCCGACCGACGTGGTGGAGGTGTTCTTCGATCGCAAGCTGACGCGGTTTGCGAACCTGCATCACGGGCCGATGGGGGCGGGCGGCGGCTACATGCCGGCGGCGGCGCCGCTGGCGACGTTTGGTCCGGCGGACGCGGGCGGGGTGGATGCGGAGGCGCCGTTCTAGCGCGATTCGACGCCGCCCCGGCACATCGGAAGGTCAGGGAGTCTGCGACATGGTCAACGGTGCGGCCGCCGCGGCGGCGATTGCGCGTGCGATTGGCGCGAGCGGCGTGGTGGTGCGGCTCGAGCCGCAGGAATTCGGTCGAGTGCTGGAGCGCTGCCGCGACGGCGTGGTGGTGACCGCGCCGGGCGGGTTATTTCGCACGAAATTCTGCTACCTGACGAGCTACAAGGGGCTGGCGTTTCACACGCTGTCGCGCGAGCCGCTGACGCTGCCGCACGGAATCGAGACGGTGGTTGCGCGGCGGATCTGGTGTCCGGGCTGATTCACCGGCAACGGGCGGCGCGGGGTCGCGGGTCGCCGACGCGCCGGTGCGACGTGGCGTGGGATCGGCGTCGCGCGGTCAGAGAAGCCTGTCGGCGCGGGCGATTCGGTGATACTCTTCGCGGTTTGTCGCGTGAGCCGAGGCGGGCACGCGCGTTTGGACCGGAGGTGTCCCATGCACGACGAACGATTCGACCACTTCGCAGACGGGCCGGGGTTTTGAGCGAACGAGCAAGCGCCGCCGCGGGTATCCGTCGGAGACGCGGGTGAAGCGCGGCGAGCGGGTCGTTCACGGCGACAAGGAGCTGATCGAGAAGTTCGGTCGCAACGACCTGTGCCCGTGCGGATCGAACAAGCGGTTTCAAGAAGTGCTGCATGCGGTCGGGCCGGTTTTGACGGCACCAACCGCGGGCAGTACGGACGATAGAAGATGCGACCAGCGACCGGCGCGGCGATGCGCCGGCCGTTTTTCTTGTCGCGGAGCGACCGGGGCGGCCGGCGGCGCGGCAGACCGGCCGGGCGGATGTAGCGGCATGTGCGGGTGGCTCTATAATCGCGGCCCGCGTTGCCGAGCCGGGCGGCGCGAGGCGCGGGCCAATTACGCGAGAGCCAACCACAGGAGCGATCATGATGCGGCGAACGAACAGTCGGGCGGCGGGATGCAGCGTGCGTGCGACAGACTTTCGATCAACGGGATTCGCTTCGGCAGCGGCGCGGCGCACGGCGCTGGCGGCGCTGTGCGCGGCCGGCCTGGCAACGGGTCTGTCGGCGGCCGGGTGCGGCGGCGCGGGGGCGGTGCATATCGCGGGGGCGGTCGATCGCGGCGAGGCGGTGATGGCGGGCGTGCCCGAGGTGCGGCCGGCGGTGCGCGAGCGGATGCTGCAATTTCTGAACGCGCGGTCGGCGGCGTTCGTGGACGCGGAGGACGGCGCCCAGCCGATGGCGAGCGTGCTGATCCGCACGCGGTTCGGAAACGCGGCCCAGTTGCACCGCGTGACGACGCCGGGCGGCGCCCGGACGCAGGTGACGTTCTATGACGAGCCGGTGGGCGCGGCGGCGTTTGTGCCGGGCAGCGGCGGGCGGCAGATCATCCTGCTGCGCGACGCGGGCGGGTCGGAAGATTACCAGGTGTACCTGCTGGACCTGTCGTCGGGGCGGACGCGAATGTTGACGTCGGGCAAGGGTCAGCACGGCGCGCTGGTGCTGACGCACGACGGGACCAAGGCGGCGTTCTATGGCACCGGGCGCAACGGGCGCGACTATGACACGTACGTCGTCGAGCTGTCGGGCGAGATGACGCCGAAGATGGTCTACAGCGGCAAGGGGGCTGTTTCGCCGCTCGGATTCAGCCCGGACGGAGGCAAGTTGCTGCTCGGCGAGTTCAAGTCGGCGAGCCAGTCGGCGGTGCTGGTGCTGGACGTGGCCAGCGGGCAGGCGACGCCGCTGACGCCGCCGGATGAGAAGGCCGCCAACGGCGACGCGACCTACTCGGCCGACGGGCGGTTCGTGTTTTACACGAGCGATCGCGGCGGCGAGTTCCGGCGGCTGGTGCGGCACGAGGTGGCGACGCGGAAGGAAGAGGTCATCACCGCGGCGCTGCCGTGGGACGTGGAAGGGGTGGCGGTCTCGCCGAGCGGCAGCGCGGTGGTGTTCGTGACGAACGAGGATGGCGCCGCGCGGCTGTACCGTCTGGACGCGGTGGACGGCGTGGGCTACTCGCCGGTTCCGCTGCCGGGCACGGGACAGGTGTCGGGCCTGGGGTTCAACCGGGCGGGGACGCATCTGTGCTATTCGTTCGGCACGGCGACGATGCCGGGCGACGTGTTCACGCAGCCGGTGGCGGAACTGGGCGGCGGCCCGGCGACGCGCTGGACCTCCAGCGAGCTGGGCGGGCTGGACGAGTCGAAACTGGTGACGCCGACGCGGATCAGCTTTGCGA
Organism: Phycisphaerae bacterium; assembly: GCA_046350375.1. Classification (GTDB taxonomy): domain Bacteria; phylum Planctomycetota; class Phycisphaerae; order UBA1845; family UTPLA1; genus JAXMAO01. The sequence goes on along the minus strand of JAXMAO010000004.1, from coordinate 143,130 downwards.
CGTTTGACACGGTCGACGGTTCGCCGCGGATGATTCCGGCGTATTACTTCCGCCCGGCGGGCGCGGGGCCGTTTCCGGCGGTGATCATGATTCACGGCGGGCCGGAGGCGCAGTATCGCCCGGGGTTCAGCGGGTTTCTGCAATACCTGGCGAGCGAGATGCAGGTGGCGGTGATTGCGCCGAACGTGCGCGGCTCGACCGGCTACGGGCGGAGCTATCACCAGCTTGACGACGCCGAGAAGCGCGAGGACGCGGTGAAGGACATCGGCCAGTTGATCGTGTGGATCAAGCTGCAGAAGGAACTCGACCCGGAGCGGATCGCGGTGTATGGCGGCTCGTACGGCGGCTACATGGTGCTGGCGTGCTTGACGCACTATTCGCAGTTCCTGCGCGCGGGGATCGACGTGGTGGGCATTGCGAACTTCGTCTCGTTCCTCGAGCGGACGCGCGACTATCGGCGCGACCTGCGGCGGCGCGAGTATGGCGACGAGCAGGACCCGAAGATGCGCGAAGTGCTGGTGCGCATTTCGCCGCTCAACAACGCCGAGAAGATCCGCTCGGCGCTGTTCGTGCTGCATGGCGAGAACGATCCGCGCGTACCGCTCTACGAGGCGCAGCAGATCGTGCGGCGGCAGCAGGCGCAGAAGCGGCCGGTGTGGTTCATGATGGCCAAGGGCGAGGGGCACGGCTTCCGCAAGCGGACGAACTCGGACCTGTCGCAGGTGCTCCAGGCGATGTTCCTGGAGGAATACCTGGTGAAGGGCTCGCAGGTTGCGCCGAAATAGGCGCGCGGCGCGCTCGGCACACCCGCCGCGCGGTCAGCGGGCGCGCGGTGCGGACTTCTCGGCGGCGCGGAGATTGGCGGCCGTGCCGGCGCCCAGGGTGATGCCGACGGCGGACAGCGCGGCGAACTCGATCGGCAGGGCGCGGGCCGGGCCGGGGATGACGAGGTGTGCGCCGAGCCGCTGTGCGTGGGGGGCGGCGAGGATGTAGATCAGCGCGCCGACGATGGCGACGGAGACGTAGAGCCACAGGCTGGCGCGGAGGCGGACCATCGAGAGGCCGACCACGGTGGCGACGTAGAACGACGCGCCGCAGGCGAAGAAGACCTGTCCTTTCAGCACGGTTTCGCGATCGGTGCCGGCGAAGACCGACAGCAGCAGGTAGGCGACGACCGCAACGACGGCGATCGCCACACCGGCGCGGGCCAGCTCTGACGCGCTGTCGACCAGGCCGTCGGTGTCGACACGGCGCCAGTCGGCGGACGGGGCGGCGGGGCCGTAGCCGTGCCACGATTCGACCCAGCGGCCGGGGACGGCGCCGAAGGCGATCAGGCCGAGCCAGAGCCAGAGTTCAAACACGAGCGACTTCGCGGGCCAGGCGTCTGCGCCGGGGGCCAGCGCGAGCGGAAGCAGGTCCATCGAGCCGGTGCGCCAGGCGAGGGCGGCCAGCCCGACGGCGACGCCGAGCGGGCCGTAGTGGGCGGAGCGCGGGCCGTTGATGGCGACGGCCAGCGCCGCGGCGACCAGCGCCAGGGCGAACATCTCGACCATGGTGAGGAAGCGGTTGGGCACCAGCAGCAGGCTGATGGGCCCGAAGGGGTCGGCCGGCTCGGCGGCCCAGAAGCCGACGTGCCAGAAGATGAGCGCGGGCACGGCGAGCGCCGCGGCGGTGCGGATGCGCCGCGCGAGCAAGGAATGCGTTTCGGGCAATGCGACGAGATCGGCGGGCGGCACGGCGCTCATCGGGCGGCTCCGGCGAAGAAGGGCTGCAAAGCGGCTTCGAGCGTGCGGCGGTTGGCGGGCGAGATCGGGCACATCGGCAGGCGGAACTCCTCGGCGACCTGGCCGCGCAGCGCCAGGGCGGTCTTGATCGGGATGGGGTTGGTCTCGACGAACAGCGCGCGGACGATCGGAAAGAGGCGGCGATGGGCGGCGCGGGCGTCGGCCCAGCGGCCGGCCAGCGCGGCGGCGACCAGCGCCACGGTTTCGGCCGGCAGCAGGTTGGCGACCACGCTGACCACGCCGCGGGCGCCGATGCTCATGAGCGGCAGGGTGAGCGAGTCGTCGCCGGAGAGGATGACGATGTCGCTGGCGAGTGAGAGTTCGCTGGCCGAGTCGAGCGAGCCGGTGGCGTGCTTGACGGCGGCGATGTTGGCATGTTCGGCGCGGAGCCGGGCGATGGTGTCGACGGCGAGTTCGACCGCGGTGCGGCCGGGGATGTTGTAAAGCAGGATCGGACAGGCGATGTCGCGGGCACAGCGGGAGAAGTGCTGAAACAGGCCGGACTGGGTTGGGCGGCTGTAGTAGGGGTTGACGAGCATGACGGCGTTGGCGCCGGCGGCCAGCGCGGCGTGGGCGCGGTGAAGGGTGTGGTCGGTCGAGTTGGTGCCGGCGCCGGCAATGACCGGGACGCGCCCGGCGGCGGCGCGAACCGTAGCGGCGATGACGGCGGACTGCTCGTCGTCGCTGAGCGTGGGCGACTCGCCGGTGGTGCCGCAGGGGACCAGGCCGGAGACGCCGGCGTCGATGAGCGTACGACAGAGGCGATCGAGCGCGGGCAGATCGAGCGCACCGGAGCGAAACGGTGTGACCAGCGCGACCAGGCAGCCTTCAAACACGCGGCGACTCCGGGCGGTCGGCGAACGGGGCGTGCAGGCGGAGCAGCTCGACCATCTCGCGCACTGCGGCCCGCATGCCGACGAATACGGCTCGGCTGACGATGCTATGGCCGATGTTGAATTCGCAAAAGCCCGGCAGCGCGGCGATCGGGGCGATGTTGCGGTAGGTCAGGCCGTGACCGCCGTGGACCTCGAGCCCGGCGGCGTGGCCGATGGCGATGGACTGCGCCAGGTCGTCGAGCGCGGCCTGGGTGGCGGCGGGGTCGCGGGCATGGGCGTAGGCGCCGGTCCAGAGCTCGACGGCGTCGCAGCCGAGCCGGGCGGCGGCGGTGATCTGGGCGGGGATGGGCTCGATGAAGGCCGAGACGCGGATGCCGGCGGCGCGGAGCCTGCGGACGGCGGAGCGGACGCGGGCGGCGTGGCGGACGCAGTCGAGGCCGCCCTCGGTGGTGAGTTCGGCGCGGTGTTCGGGGACAAGGGTGCACTGGGTGGGCTTGAGGCGGGCGGCGATGGCGACGATTTCCGGGGCGATGGACATTTCCATGTTGAGCTTGACGCTCACGGCGGCCCGCAGCGGGGGGAGGTCGCGGTCGGTGACGTGGCGGCGGTCTTCGCGGAGGTGAAAGGTGATGCAGGTTGCGCCGCCGAGCTGTGCCTCGACGGCGGCCCAGACCGGGTCGGGCTCGTCGGTTCGCCGGGCCTGACGGACGGTCGCGACGTGGTCAATATTAACACCCAGCGTGGCCAAGGGGGCACCCCACAACAAAGGCAGTCGTCGGGCCGCAGTATAGTGTCCGGAAAAGAGATGCGAAAAGAGGCCCCCCCCGCCCCGACGAGGCCCATAAGTTTCCGATAACTTGACTTTGGCGTGGGGTGGAACGGATAATCACTGCCGCTCGTGCGCGCCGCCGATGAGAGCAGAGTCGTACGGGCCGGCAGACGATCTGCTGCACCAGCCCTCGCGAGAGTCATGTCGACACGCTCGGCGCGAATTGCCGCAACCGCGCCTTGGAGCATTTGTGCCCGCGGCGAGGAAACTTCGATGAGAATCCGCAAGAGCTTCATTCTGATTGGCGGCGCGATGCTGATGGTCGGCTGCGGCGACCTAACGTCGCTGCTGTCACTCCTGGGTGGAACCGAATCGCGCGCCTGGGTGCTGCGCTGGAACCAGATCGCGATCGACACCAGCGGACTGGATCACACGGCGTTCGGCGCCAACGCCCTGGACAGCGTCTACACGACACGGACCTTCGGTCACCAGCTTGGGCCAACGCGCTCGAGCCGGGCGATGGCGATGGCGCACATCGCGCTGTTCGAAGCGGTCAACGCGATCGAGGGCGGCTTCCAGAGCTACCTGGGCACCGCGCCGGTCGGGCCGCTGACGTCGGAGCGGGCCGCGATTGCGCAGGCCGTGCACGACACGCTGGTCGGTCTCTACCCGTCGCACGCGCCGCGGCTGGACGACCTGCTGGCGGAGGACCTGAACGACATTCCCGACAGCGGCGAGAAGTCGGATGGAATTCTGCTGGGCCAGCAGGTGGCCGCGGCGATACTGGCGCTGCGAACCGGCGATGGATCGACGATGGCCGAGTCGTACACGTTCAGCGATCAGCCGGGTTACTGGCGGGTGGATCCGCTCAATCCGGGCCAGGGCACACTCGGGTCGCAGTGGTCGCACGTGACGCCCTTTGTGCTGACGCGGTCGAACCAGTTCCGCACGCCGCCGCCGCCGGAGATGGACAGCGACGAATACACCGCGGCGTACAACGAGGTGAAGGGAATCGGCGGCGATGGCGTGACCACGCCGACCTCGCGGACCGCCGAGCAGACGCAGATCGGGCTGTTCTGGGCATACGACGGCACGCCGAGCCTGTGCGCGCCGCCGCGACTGTACAACCAGATCGCCTCGAAAATCGGCACTGAGCGCGGACTGAACGGCACGCAGATGGCGCGGATGCTCGCGTTGGTGAACGTTGCGATGGCCGATACGGGCATCTCCGTCTGGGAATCGAAGTATTACTACAACTTCTGGCGACCGGTGACCGGCATTCGCGAGTCGGACGTGGGCACCGGACCGAGCGGACTGGGCGACGGCAACCCGGACACAACTGGCGATCCGACCTATGTCCCACTGTGCGCCCCGGCGAGCAACCTGACCGCGCCGAATTTCACGCCGCCGTTCCCGGCCTATCCGTCGGGCCATGCCGGTTTTGGCGGGGCCTTGTTCGGCGTGCTGCGGTCGTACTACGGGACCGACAACATTTCGTTCTCGTTCACGTCGGATGAGTTCAACGGCGTGACCAAGGACAACAACGGCGTTGTTCGGCCCATGGTTACGCGGTCCTACACCTCGCTGTCGCAGGCCGAAGAGGAGAACGGCCAGAGCCGCATCTACCTCGGGATCCACTGGACGTTCGACAAGTCCGAGGGAATCGCCCAGGGCAACCGGGTGGCGGACTACGTCATGGACCACGTGTTCCAGCCGTCGCCGTAGGCGGCCGGGCCGATGCCATTAACAGTGCACCTGTGCCCCGCCGGGCGACTGGCGGGGCTTTTTTTGCGCGCCGACGGACGGATTGCGGTTGCCGGGCGGCGTGAATGGCGGGTAGAGTCCGCGGCGGGCGCTGACCGGCGCGGGCGGGCAACTGGGGACTCGCGACGCGCGGCGCGGTCCGAAAGGAGTCGGATGCATGTCCCGGCGAATCTCGCTTGCTGCACTCTGCCTGAGCCTGCTGTCCGCGACCGGCTGTCCGCCGGCCGAGCCGATCCCGATTGCCGCGCCGAGCGAGGAGAAGGACTACGATCGCCCGCTGCCGCCGGGGCAGCTGGCGCTGCGGAAGATCACCGATCCGGCGATGATCCCGGACTTCACCGAGGCGTATCAGAACGCCCAGAACCCGGACCTGCGCGCGGCGATCGAGCGCAGCCTGCACTACCTGTCGAAGAAATCGACGCAGCGGTACTTCCCGTATGGCGACGTGTCGCACGACCGGGCGGTGGCGAGCCTGCGGGCGTTTCTCGACGTGCTGTCGCAGGCCCGCAGCCCGCAGGAATTCAATCAGATCATCCGCGAGCGGTTCGACGTCTACATCTCGGTCGGCTGCGACAACAAGGGAACGGTGCTCTACACCGGCTACTACACGCCGATTTTCGACGGGCGGATGACGCGCACGGCTGGGTTCGAGTATCCGATCTACAAGCTGCCGCGCGGCTTTCAGAAGGACGTCGAGGGCAACCCGACGGGCGGGCCGTGGAAGTCGCGGCAGGAGATCGAGTCGGGCAATGCGCTGGCCGGGCAGGAGCTGGTGTGGCTGGCCGATCGGTTCCAGACCTACGTGGTGACGGTGCAGGGCTCGGGGCAGATTCGCATGCCGGACGGGCGCATCTTCGAGATCGGCTATGCGGGCAACAACGGGCACGAGTACAAGTCGGTGGCCCGCGAGCTGGTGGCGGACGGGAAGATCGAGAAGTCGAAGATGTCGCTGCAGGCGATGCTCGACTATTTCAAGGCCCACCCGGACGAGATCGACACCTATTGCTGGCGCAATCCGCGCTACGTGTTCTTTCAGCCGGCGCCGGGCGGGCCGTATGGCTGTCTGAATGAGAAGGTGGCGACGCTGTGCAGCATTGCGACCGACAAGGAGATTTTCCCGCGGGCGTGCCTGGCGTTTCTGGATACGGCGCTGCCGCCGCAGTCGGGCGGCACGAGCGAGACGTACAAGGGCTTCGCGTGCGACCAGGATCGCGGGGCGGCGATTCGAGCGGCCGGCCGGTGCGACGTGTTCATGGGCGTCGGCGACGCGGCGGGCCGGCGGGCGGGCTTCACCTACAACGAGGGCAAGCTCTATTACCTGTTTCTGAAGGAAGGCGGCGGGCCGCGCGGGCCTGGCGGGCCGGACGTGGCGACCCACGGCGGAGCGCCCGGTGCGAACGAGCCGCCGCCGGCCGCGAGCACGGCGCCGCCGGGGACGGGTGGGCCGGCTGGAACGGCGATCCCCGCGCCGCATGGCGAGGCGCCGACCGCGCCGACGGAACGGCCGCACGGCGAGTAAGCGCGCGGGTCGTTTATCAGTCACCCAATTCGACCGACCCGGCCAGCTCTGCGACCACAGTAAACAACCGCTCCTCCGCCGTCGAGAGCGATATCTTTCGCCGTGCGGCCATCGTGCGGGCGACGGCCAGCGCCTTCGCGGGGTCGTTGCGCGACAAGCCTTCATCCGTCAGCCAGGCAAAGCTCGGCACGAAGCGCGGGGCGTGGCGGCTGCAGAAGACATTCGCCGCAAAGCCCACCACGCAGCCCGTGGGCAGCACCGTGTTAATGCCGGTCTTGGCGTGGTCGCCGATCAGCGCGCCGATGAATGTCTGGCCGGTGTCAACGAGGCGGCCGTTGACCGGCACCTGCACGCGGCCGTAGGTGTTCTTGAGGTCGCTGTTGACGGTGCCCGCGCCGAGATTGACCCACTCGCCGACGTAGCTGTGGCCGAGGAAGCCGTGGTGCTGTTTGTTGGAAAAACCCTGGAAGATGACGCCTTCGAGCTCTCCGCCGACCTTGCAGCTCGGGCCGAGCGTGACCCCGCCGCGGAGGATGGTGGTCGGCTGGACCAGGCCGTTCTCGCCGATGAAGCACGGCCCCTGCACGCTGGCGTTGGCGGAGATGCCGGCGGTGGGGGCGACGACGATCGGCCCGGGTTCGGCGTCGAGCACCGCGCCGGGCAGGACGCGGACGCCGGGCGCGAGGTGAATCTGGCCGCCGACCAGGTGAGCGCCGGGATAGACGACGGCGGTCGATACGCCGGGCCGCAGCCGGGCCGCCTGGCGGCAGATTTCCGCCGCGTTGGCATGATAGAGCTGCCACGGGTAGTCGATGAGCTGGATCGCCTCGGCGGGCAGCGGCTCGTCGCGGGCGCCGGCCAGCGCGGCGCGGGTCGCCGCCGGGTCGAGCAGCGCGGCGGGGGTCAGCCGATTGGCGACGGCGGCCTGCACGTGGGCGGCCACCAGGGCGTCGCCGGACCACGTGGCCGAACCGAGCGGCAGGTCGATCGGCTGTCGCACCAGCGCGCGGCCGTTGACGTAGAGTCGCGGGCGCTGGGCGTCGGCGGAAACGAGCGGACGCTGGCGCCGGGCGGAGACGACCTCGGCCAGCGGCGCGCGGACGGCGAGCGCGGCGGTGGCGGCGCAGGCCGACTCGATCTTGTCAAGCAGCGTGTCGAGGCCGCAGCGCAGGTCGAAGAGGGCGCGCCAGTAGGCAAGCGGGAGGAACTGTGACCAGGCCGCATCTTCGAAGACCACCAGGTCGGGCATGAGGCGGTAGGATAGTCCGTCGGCCGGTCGGAAGAAACCGCGCGGGGCGCGGCGGCGGGCGACGACGTGCAGGCGCGCAGCGCGGCGAGGCGGCCAGATGGCGGGCGAACGCGACGGACAGGGCAAGCGGCTGATGTTTGCCGGGCTGATGGCGGCGTCGGCGGTGGCGGCCTGGGCGCCGGCGCGCTGGACGAACTGGACCAAGGGAGTGACGCAGCTCGAGGCGCCGGCCCAGGCGCTGGTGCAGGCGATCGGGGCGCGGTTGGCCCGCGCGGCCGGGCTGTCGCTAGAGACGGCGGCGTCGAAGCCGGCGGTGTCGGCCGAGGAGCAGGCACTGCGCGACCAGCTTGTGTTTCAGGCAGGGCTGACGGCGCAACTGGAGGCCCAGAATGCCCAGCTGCGCGACCTGCGGGCGAACTGGGTGCGGCGGAGCGTGCGGCTGGTGCCGGCGCGGGTGGTGGCGAGAGACATCGTCGCGGCGCGCGACACGGTGGTGCTGGGGCAGGGGTCGGCGCGCGGCGTGCGCTGGGCGGACTGGATCGCGTCGCGGGTGTTCGTCGATCGCGGCGCCGACGAGGGGCTGGCCGAGGGGTACACCGTTCTGTCGCGCGAGAGCCTGGTCGGACGAGTGGAGCTGGTGCAACCCTACGTAGCGCGGGTGCGGCTGCTGTCGGACGCCGGCAGCCGGACAGCGGCCCGCGTGGGACGAATCGAGAACGGCACGCTAAAGATGATCGATCACCCGCTGACGCTGCAAGGCGGCGGTGGCGGGCGGATGCTGATTCGCGACGTGCCGCTGTCGTGGGTCGAGGAGCCGGGCGGTGCGGCGTCGCCGGCCGGGCCGGAGCTGCGGATTCGCGCCGGCGACGTGGTGACCAGCGCCCCGGGCGAGCAGGGGCTGGAGGCGCCGCTGGCGATCGGAACGGTGAGCGCGGTGGTGATCGATCCGCGGCGCCGGCTGGTGGCGAGCGTCGAGGTGCAGTCGATCGTTCAGCCGGACCAGTTGCGTGACGTATTCGTCATCGTCGCCGGCCCGGCTGAGGCGGAGGCGGCGCCGTAGCGGCTGTCTCGAGCGCGGCCGGCGGCGCGCGCGACGAGTCGGCGCGGCCGGTAGTAAGCGTTGCGCGCGGCGCGGGCCGCAACGACGGCGATCGGTTGACAGCGTCGCGCGACAGGCGGATACTGCGGCGCGGTGTGGGGCGGCGCCGCGATCGGCGGGGCGGAGCGCGACCGGCAGGCCCGTCGCCCGCGAAGAGTGGCCCGTCGATGCCGATCCGCACCCGATTGCTCGCGCTGTGGCAGTTCCGCGAAGTGGTGAAGAACTTCGTGGCGCGCGACCTGAAGGTGCGCTATCGGCGCAGCGCGCTGGGGTTCTGCTGGTCGCTGCTCAATCCGCTGCTGCAACTGCTCGTGCTGAGCGTGGTCTTCTCGCTGCTGTTCGGCATCCGCAACCTGTCGCTCTACATCCTCAGCGGGCTGATTCCGTGGACCTGCCTGGCCGCGTCGATCGACGGCTGCAGCACCAGCATCATCAACGCCGAGTCGATGCTGCGGCGGCAGTATTTCCCCAAGCTGGTCTTTCCGCTGAGCCTGGTCGTGCAGAACCTGATCACGTTCGCGCTGTCGCTGGCGGTGCTACTGGCGCTGTTGGGGTGGTTCATCGATTTCCGGCCGACCGCGGCAATGGCGATTCTGCCGCTCTCGGTGCTCTGCCTGGCGTCGGTGGCGCTGGGGCTGGGGGCGATCGCGGCGGTGGTGACGGTGCACTATCGCGACATTCAGCACCTTATCTCCGTCTTCCTCGGCGTGCTGTTCTATCTGACGCCGATCATCTATCCGCTCGAGACGCGGGCGGCGCCGCACGACAGCCCGGCGCGCGCGACCGCCGCGGCCGACGCCCCCGCCGCGCCGCGGACTGCCAGCCCGATTCCGCACGAATACCGCAAGTACTTCAAGCTCAATCCGCTCTATTCGATCATGGCGATGTTCCAGCGGCCGATCTACTACGAGACGCTGCCCACCGCATCGGAGCTGGCGGCGGCGCTGGCGTCGAGCGGGGCGGCGCTGTCCGTGGGACTGCTGGTTTTCTGGCGGCACGAGGACGGGCTGATCTTCATTCTGTAGCGCGGGGCGGCTTCATGAGTGACAACTTCATTGCGCTCGAGGAGACCTCGCTGCGGTTCCGCCGCTTCACCGCGCGGACGCACAGCCTGAAGGAGAGCTTCGTCAACACCGTGCTGCGGCGGCGGTATGGCGGGCCGGTGGACGAGATCGTCGCGCTCGATCGGGTGTCGCTGAACATCCGCGACAGCGAACGGATCGGCGTGGTGGGCGACAACGGCGCGGGCAAATCGTCCATGCTGAAGGTGATCGCCGGCATCTATCCGCCCACCGCCGGGCGGGTGCTGCGGCGCGGCTTTCTCGTGCCGCTGCTCGAGATCGGCGTGTGGTTCAACGCCGAGCTGAGCGGGCTGGAGAACATCTACCTGACCGGCGCGATCATGGGCTTCTCGCGCCGCCAGATGCAGCGGCGGATCGACCCGGTGCTCGATTTCGCCGAGCTGCGCGAATTCGCCGACACGCCGGTGAAGTACTACAGCACCGGCATGACGCAGCGGCTGGCCTTTTCGGTGGCGACCGAGGTCGATCCGGAGATTCTGCTCTTGGACGAAGTCTTCAGCGTCGGCGACATTCACTGGGTCGAGAAGGCGCGCCGCCGCATGCAGGCGCTGATCGACCGCGCGCGAATCCTCGTGCTGGTCTCGCACCAGATGGAGCAGATTCAGCAGTATTGCACCCGGGCGATCTGGCTGCGCGGCGGAAAGCTGATCGCCGACGGCGCGCCGGCCGAGGTGGTCGAGCGCTACCGCGCCAACGCGCTGCCGGCCGAATCGGCCCGGCCCGCGCCGATCGTCGAGGCCGCCATGTAGCGGGCGAAGCGGGTCAGTGAGCAATCACCACCGTCTGCGGCCTCGGCGGGGCGCCGCGGAATCGGATGGCCGTCAGACCCGGGCGCTTCCACGGAACGAGCTGCTCGATGCACAGCCGATACCCGCCGGACGCCGCACCGCGCGGACCGGAGGCGAAGCGAATCGCCGCAGCGGCGTCGAACTGCGGCGGTGTGCCGTACCCTGGCTCGATCTCAAGATCATGGCTTTCGCGGTCGCCGTCGTGCGGCGCGGCCCCGATGAAGATGCAGGTGTTGAACGCCGGCGCGAGCGGTTCGAACCTCGCGACCGCGCAGTCGCGCGCGGCCTCGAATGCAGCGCGGCGGTCGAGAGTGAACGCCATGGATTCGTCGGCTGGCACGACGTGGGCCGGGTACCAGTCGTGCCAGCGGGCCGTGCCGATCGCCAGCAGCAGCGACGCCGCCAGCAGCGCGAGCGTCAGCACTGCCGCCCGCCGCGCGAGAAGCGCACCGCAGCCGAGCGCCAGCAGCCCGGCCAGCGGCATGGAAAACCGCGGAATGGCGTAGGTCGCGGTGTGCAGCAGCAGCAGATAAACAACCGTCGTGCGCGCGGCGGCGCCGAGCGCCGCGGCCGCCGGCGCGCCGGCCAGGCTTTCCACCGCGGCGCGGCGCCACAGCACCAGTCCAGCGAGGCCGATGAGCGTGACGGCCGTGCCGCCCAGCGTCCACCAGGCGAAGCGCACCACCGTCTGGGCGCGGCCGCGCCGCAGCAGCGCATGTGAGAGCGAGTCGGCCGGGAAGAAGTGCCACTTGGGCCCGCCGATCAGCAGTCGCCAGGCCTTGCGCGGCGCGGCAGCAGCCAGCGCGCCGGATGGGCGGCGATATTGGCCAGCGCGGCGCCGGACCAGCCGCTGCTCGCCGGCGATCTGCATGTGATCGTCGGGCGCGGTGACCGGGCCGGTCTGCCACGCCATGGCATGGAACGGCGGCTCGTCGCCGTGGGTCCGCAGGTCGCTGCCCAGGAACAGAACGGCCCCGAGGCCGCTGGCGACGCGCGGCGCGCCGAGCGCGATCCAGTTCTTGGCGATCCACGGCGCGACGACGATCGCCCAGCCCGCCAGCAGAACCGTGCAGCGCCGGGCGGACCAGTTCGTACGGTGGCGTGCCGCGCGCCGCCCCGTCCACAACAGCGCCAGCGCAGCGGCCGGCGCCAGCAGCGTGAATGACGCCCGCGCCAGCGCGGTCAACCCCAGCGCAGCGCCCGCCAGCAGTGCCGTCCGTCCGCGCTCGCACCGCGCGGCGCGGTCAATCGCCCAGATGGAAAGCGACAGGCCGAAATAAGCCGGCGGCTCGGACAGCACCGTTCCGGCGAACTCGACCACCGGAAAGTGACACGCGGCGACGAGATATGTGGCGCACGCCACGCGCGGGCCGAAGTGCCGATTCGCGACCCGCGCGGTCAGCCCGGCGGCGGCCAGACAGATCGCGATGTTGACAATGCGGGTTGCCGCGACGCTGCGACCCGCGAGATAGGGCACCAGCCACGCCAGCGGCGGCGCACGCAGCGACGCCTCGCTCGCCAGAAACCGCCAGCCGTCGCGGGCGAAGCCGTCGGCGCAGAACAGGTAGTAATTGCGCTCGTCGTCGAAGCGGATGGCGCCGCCAGCGCGATGGGCCAGTTCATGCCATGTGAACGCGGCGTGCAGGCAGATCGAGATCAGCACGCAGACGAGCGGCGCGAGGCTGCGGCGCGGCGGCTCGACCGGGGCAAGAACCACCACGTCGGGCGGAAGATCGGCCGTGCGGGCGGGCGTGGACATGCGCGCGTCAACCCGAGTGGCGCGCTCGGTCGGCGGCCGCAATCAGCCGCAGCGCCACGCGCCGCGCCGCGGACCGTGCGAAGGGCGGAACCAGCCCGCGGACCCGCCGATAGTAGCGGTACCACCGCGCCCGCTGGTAGGGCAGCACGGGCACAATTCCGTCGCGCGGGGCTTCGTGGCGCTGCGCAAGCCAGCAGGCCGCGAACAGGGTGCGGTCGGCGGCGTCGATCGGCCGATCGGCCTGCGGCTGCGCCAGCCGAGTCAGCCGGTCGCCGAAGAGGCGGCGATGGTCGGCGGCGTCTTCCGCCAGTGTGCGGCGCGGCGCGGCCTGCGCGCAGCGGCGCAGCTCGACCAGCTCGTCGCGCGCGGCGCACCAGCGCTCGAGCTGCGCGGCGGCGGCGGCGACGGTCCCAACCACTCGACCCGCGCCGGTTCGTGCCACGCGCTCGGGCAGCGCGCCGACCGGCGTCACCAGCGCCGGCACGCCGGCGCGCCACCCCTCGCTCAGCGCGAAGCAATGCGTCTCGGGGGCGACCGAAAGAATCGCCGCCAGGTCGATCCGCTGTTCGGCCAGCAACGTGCAGATGTCGGCGCGGCGATAGGCCCCGTGCAGGCGGACGCGTCGACTGCCGGCGGCGCGGCTGAATCGGTCGTCGAACTTGAAGACCTGCGTGGCGCCGAACAGATGCCACTCGATCGGCAGATGTCGCGTCGCCGTCGCCAGCTCAAGGTAACTGGCCGCGCCCTTGGCCGGATAGGCATTCTGGCCGATCAGCGCGACGCGCAGCGGCTCGTCCGGGCGCGTGCCGGGCGACTCGGCGGGCGGCACGTCGTGCCCGTGCTCGATGACCTGCACCGGCCACGCGCGGTCGGGAAAGTGTCGCCGCACGAGGTCGATCGCGGCCTGCGAAGGCGCGATCAGCGCGCAGGCGCCATCGAGCAGCGCGGCGAATTCTTCGCGGTGCGCGGCGAGCAGCGCGGCCACGTCGGGCGGCGGCGGCAGCCCGAGCGAGCCAAACTGTGCCGCCAGGCAGGCGCCGCACGCCGGGCCGGAGGTGGGTGCACCCTCGCACAGTCGGCCGGTCTGCACATTGGTGAGGTTCAGACACGGGCAGACGCAGTAGTAGTCGTGAATCGAATAGGCGTAGTCGATGCGGCGGCGCTCCAGTTCGCGCCACGCACCCACCGGCAGGTTCAGCAGGTGATGCAGGTGCGCGACGCCGACCTCGAACAGGTCGAGTACGCGGCCGAGCGCGGCCTCGACGGGCGCGTCGCGCAGCGAGAAGCGCGGCAGCATGTGCGGCACGGGAAAGCGGTGCGACGTGGCGTCGGAAAGTCGGCCGTCCAGCACCTCGGCCGCAACCAGCGAATCGAAATCGGGATAGAGCAGCACGGCGCGCGGCAGCGCCAGCTCGCGCACCAGGTCGCACACGTGATGCTCCGTGCCGCCGCGCTGCGCGGCGAACGGGTCGGCGTGCAGCACGAAGAGCATCGCAGGGCAGCGCCGCGCCGCGCGCCGCGCCAGGTGATAGCGCACGTTGGCGATCTCCTCGGCCAGCGGCTGCCGCGCGCAGAACTCGGCCACGTCGTCGAAGTAGCGCGGGTGCAGCCGACGCATGACGACCGAATTCTTCTGTTCGAGCGCCCGCCCCTCATCGGCGAACGACGCCTTGCCGACGTGGGCGACGAACAGGTCGTCGGCCAGGCGAACGCGATATCCGGCCCGCTTGGCGCGCTCGCAGAAGTCGTTCTCCTCGCCAAAGCCGCGGCCGAAGTGAGCCTCGTCGAACCTCCCGACGCGCGCCAGCACGTCGGCGCGGATGTACATGCAAAATCCGACCGCGGTGACCAGCTCCGGTCGGCGCCGCAGGCTGACGCGCCGCACCAGCTCGCCATAGTCGTCGATCGACAGCCCGGGCGGCAGCGGGTTGTCGCGCAGCCACTCCGGAATGCTGCATATGGTGCCGTTGTTCGTGAACGGGCAGGCGATGCCGGCGTCGCCACTGGCTGCGTCGGCCAGCCGGTCCAGAAAGCCCGCCGTGACGATCGTGTCGCTGTTGAGCAGCAACACGTCGCGCCCGGCCGCGTGTGCCATGCCGCGATTGGCCGACACGACGAAGCCGGCGTTGCGCTCGTTTCGTAGCAGCACGACGCGCGGATGGTCGGCCGCGACGCGGTCCAGCTCCGCCGCCAGTTCGCGATCGGTGCTGCAATCGTCGATCAGCACCAGTCGCCAGTCGGCGCCGGCGGCGTGCCGCAGAACCGACTCGATGCAGCGCCGCACGTCGGCAGCGGCGTTGTAGATCGGCACGACGATGTCGACCGCGCGACCTCCGCCGGCCGAACCGGGCGCGGCGGTCGCTTCGCACACAGTGCCGGCCGCCGGCCCGCGCAGCTCGATGCGCTCGATTCGAAAGCGACCCGGCGCGTTGAGCGGGTCGAAGCGCAGCCGGCCGATCGATCCGGGCGCGACTGGCAGCGACACGACGTATTCATGCGGCTGGCCGTCGGCGAGAACCGGAAACCGGGCCGACGCAGACTCGCAAAACGCCGGTGCGGGCCCGTCGCTCCAGAAGAGCTGAGCGAAGATGTCGATGAACTCGCTCTCGGCCGACATCCGCACGCGCAGCACGCTCGGCCGAACGAGCGGCGGCGCGAGCGGTGGGCCGAGCAGCACGGGGTCGTCGTGGTCGGACCGCATCCAGCCGTCGCCAACGCCGACGTTCGCGGCCTGGACGCCCGGGCCGGGTTGCCAGGTCGTCACCAGTTCGGCGGGTCCAGCGACGAAAAGCTGTTCCTCGGCCGGCGGGCTATCAGCCGGCTCGATGGACGAGTTGGCCGACGCCGCGCCGCCCGGATGGATCTGCACTGCGGCGTACGCGGGGATCGCGGCGCGGCAGCGCAGCGGATCGCTCAGCCGGGCGGGACTGAGAGCGAAGCGCCCGATCCGCCGCACCGTCGCGGCGCGGCTCAGCGCGGCCGAGAGCCGCTGCCAGCGCGACAGGGCGCGGCCCTGCGCGTCGAACTCGGGCAGCGGCCGCGGCGGCGCATCGCTCCGCGCCGCCCGACCTTGCACGGCGGCCAGCAGGTCGCGCAGCCGGCCGCGATGACCGGCATGCGCGTGCCGCGCCAGCGCAGCCGCGCGGGCCGCCGCGCCGACGCGCGCGGCCGTTTCCGGCGCGAGCGCCGCGCGCAGCGCCGCCAGCCACTCGTCGGCCGATCGGGCAATGAACCCCTCGCGCCCCGGCTCAAACGCCGCCAGCATCGGCGCCGTGGGCGACGCAATGGTCGGCACTCCGACCGCCGCCGACTCGAAGAACTTCAGCGCGCTCTTGGAATGGCTGAATGCGTCCAGCTCGGCCAGCGGCGCGAGGTTGACGGTTGCCAGCCCCGCGAGCCACGGCTGCACGCGCCAGTCGCAGAATGGCACGCGCACTACGCGGTCGCCGAACCGCGCGAGCTCGTCGTCCAGCTCGACAAAGCCCACCACGAGCAGGCGCACGTCCGGCCGCTCGTCGAGCACGCGCCGCAGCGGCGCGCCGATGGCGGCGAAGTCGGCGTTGTGCGTGAGTGAGCCGCTCAGAAAGCTGATGACGGGCGGCAGTTCCCGCGACCGCCGCCAGCGCGCCACCTGATCGGCCACGGCCAGCGTCGCCGGGTGCAGCAGGTTTGGATGCACGACCGCGGGCTTGCCCAGCGCGCGGGCCGCATCGGCCAGCGCCGGGGTGGCGCCGACGAACAGGTCGGCCGCCAGGAAGGTGCGCTGCAAGCGCTCGGCGAGCAGCCGGTAGCGGGCCGCCAGCCAGGCGGGCGCGCCGCGCAGGAACGGCAGCGCGTCGACGCGGGCCGGGTCGAAAACCAGGTCGTCGATGTCGAACACGATCGCCGCCCCGCCGGCCCGGGCGCGGTCGATCAGCGCGGCGACGCGCGGCGACCAGGGCAGTCGAAACAGGACGACGACGGAGTATGGAGCCAGGTCGATCCGCGTCGAGTCGGCGAGCGACGCCACGTCGCAGCCGGCGCCGTCGGCCCGCAACTGCCGGACGGCGTGGTCGCAGCGGTACAGATAAGGCGCGTCGAACCGATCGGTGACGTACAGCACGCGCAACGAGCCCGCGCCGGTTTGCGACGGGCTCGGCGGTTCGTCGAACAAGCATCCTCCCGCCTGCCGCGCGGGGCGCACTGGCAACCGCGGCGCGCCGGCGGCGGCGCCAGTATCGAACCGCCCGCGGCGGGCGGTCAAGTCGGCTTGACAGCCGCGCGCGACGGCGGACAATCGCCCGCGTCGCGCCCGGATCGCGGCCGGACCCGTTCACGCGCCGCTTCCGGGCCAGGTTCCAGCGCATGGACAAGTCTGCACTGCCGCCGCTGCGCGTCGTCTGGTCGGACGATTCCCTGCTGCTGCGCGGCCGCAACGGCATCATCGACGGGGTCCGCGCCCGGCTGGCGCGCGTTTTGCCCGACGAGCGCGGCCGGCTGGGCGAGATCTTCCGCGCCGACGACCCGTGGTTCGAGAAGTTCGGCCAGGTCTATTTCACGACCACCTATCCCGGCGTCGTGAAGGCGTGGCACTTCCATCGGCTGCAGACCGACCACTTCTTCGTCGTGCGCGGCTGCGTGAAGCTGGCGATGTACGACGCGCGCGAGAATTCCCCCACGCGCGGCGAGGTGAACGAGGTGTTTCTGAGCGAGCATCGGCCGGCGCTGGTGCGAATTCCGCCCGGCGTCTATCACGGATGGATGTGCGTGTCCGATTGCGAGTGCTGCGTGATCAACGTGACGAGCGAGTGCTACAACCACGCCCAGCCCGACGAGTTCCGGGCCGATCCGCACGCCAACGACATTCCATACGTCTGGGCGCGGCGCGACGGCTAGAGCGTTTTTCATTCGCTCACGGCGGTCGCCGGCTGGTCACGCAGTGAAACCGGGACACGGGCTGAAAGCCCTTGCCACCCCACGGTGACGTTTCGCGACGGTCGCGTGAAAAACGCTCTAGGCGGCGCGAGCGCGAGCCCCGCTCACGATGTGCCGCCTGGAAGCTGAATCAGGCTCAGCAGCGGCGCGAGCAGGTCCATCACCAGCGAGAACAGGTTCCCCGCCAGGCCCAGCACGCTTTGCAGCAGGCCGACGACCTTCGCCAGGTTGTCCAGAAACGTGCCGACGCCGTTTTGCATCGCGCTTCCCAGGGGCGGCGAGACCGACGCGCGGACCGCGCGTCGATTTGATATCGGCCGCGGGCCCGGGGCCGCTCCAGCGCCGAGCCGCGCGGCGCGGCCTGCGCCACCCGGTCGCCCGCCGACGCGGCGTTGCGCAACATTTTCGGACAAAGGGATACCCCGGCCGCCGCGCTCTGACTGCGCCCCGCCTACGCCGATTGCAGGACCGCGACGATGTTGTCGCGGCTCGCCACCCGCGCCGGCCCGACGCCCGCCAGCAGGCAGAGCCCCAGCGCCAGCCCGGCGCCGGTCGCGACCATCGGCCAGGGAATCGTGAGCTGCGGCTGGAAGCCGCACAGCGCGTGCGTGACGTAATTGCTGCCGACGCCCTGGTGCACGCCCATGATGACCCCCAGGGCACAGCCGATCAGCCCGAGGATCAGCGCCTCGGCGATCACCAGCCGCGCGATCTGGAACTTGGTCGCCCCGACGGCCCGCAGCACGGCGATCTGCCGCATGCGATGGGCGACGTTGGCCATCATGAGGTTCGCCACCCCCAGCGCCGCCACCACCAGCCCGACCGCCGGAATCGCCGAGATGAGCAGCGTCGCCTCATCGATGTTGTCGTCGATCTGCTGCTTGAGCTGCCGCGCCGTGACATAGGCGCAGTCGGGCGAGCGCAGCGCATCGATGATCTGGTTGGCGACCTGCCGTTCCATGCTCGTGCCGGCCGCCTCGGCCGCCGCGCGGAGCTGGCCGACCGCCGCTTCCGACAGCCCGGTCGGCTGCGTCGCCGGGTCGCCCGGTCGCGGCGCGACGGTCGCCCCGGGGCGGCGATGCAGTCCGCCGAACGCGCGGTCGGCCCGCGCCGCCTTCTCATCCGGCAGATCGAAATTGAACAGCAGCAGCCGCGCCGACGACTTGCCGAACAGCCGCTTGGCGTCGGCCAGCGTGCCGATGAAGCTGCCGACGGCATAGACCTGGAACTCGCCGCCGGCGCCGAAGAAGCTCACGGCGATGTCGAGCGCCGGCGAGGCCACCACGCCCGCGACGTCGAACTCCTGTCGCACGTCGCCGATCTCGAGCGTGACGCGGTCGTTGACGTGAATCTTGCGGGCCTGGCTGAACTCGCGCGTCACCAGGACGGCCCCGCCGCGTCGCAGCCGCGCCAGCGCGTCGACCTCGGTTCCTTCAAGGTAGACCAGCTTGATGAGCTTCGGAAACGTGTCCGGGTCGCCGGCGATCAGCCGGTAGAACGGATCGAGCACCGAGAGAAACCCGCGCCGCCGGGTGATCAGCTTGCAGCTGATGTCCGCGGCGATCGTGGCATCGCGCACGCCCGGCAGCCGTGCCGCGGCCCGCATGCGCTCGAGCGGCACGTCGCTCCACGAATAGACCATCGCCTCGGGGAACTCGGTCGGGAACTGCCAGCCGGCCTTGGTCGACTCGTTGTGCACCTGCACGGCCACGATCATCGACAGGCCGACCATGATTCCGCAGCAGACCGCGCCGCTGCGCCAGGGGCGCCGCCCGATCTGGTCATGCACGAGCTGCCGCCGCAGGCACAGGACGCGCGCCGCGATCGTCACGCCCAGCGAGCCGACCAGCACGATCACCAGCGGCGCGATCAGCGTGTACCCGGCATAGAGGCAGACCAGCCCGGTCACCGCCAGCGCGGCGAAGTGCGGCGTGTCCGGCCCGATGGCGCCGATGAACAGCCAGTTCAGCACCAGCAGCGCCGCGCCCGCGGCCGCCGCCATCAACTCGACCCGCGCGGTGTGGCGCGTCGGGGCGACGCGCGTCGCGGCGATCGGCGAGAGCAGCGCCGCCCAGATGGCCGGCCCGGCCGCGCCCAGCAGCGGCGTCACCAGTCCGCCGGCGACCGCCAGGCCAATGCCGGCCGGACTGACGATGATCCGCCCGACATACTCGGGCACCAGTCGCAGCGTGATGTGCAGCAGGCCCACGCCCATCGGCACGCCCAGCGCCACGCCGAGCACGCCCATCGGCATCGACTCGAACAGCACCATCGCGAGCAGCTGTCCGCGCGTCACGCCCAGGCAGCGCAGCGTGCCGAGCTGCGCCACCCGCTCGTTCACCCCCATGCTCATCGTCGACAGGATGATGAAGAACGCCGTCAGCAGCGCCACGCACGAGACCAGCATCAGCACGAACTGAAGCTGCGACTGCGCCGCGCGCAACTGCCGCAGCTGCGCCACGGTGGTGTTCACCTTCAGCGTGCGATCGCGCTCGCGGACGATCTGCCGCACCGCGTCGGCCGTCTGGCTGATGGCCGCCTCGCTGTCGTCCGCCAGAATGAGGTCGATCGCCTTGATCTTGCCGGGAAACTCCGACAACGCCTGCACCGTCGCCAGCGACGCCCAGGCCATCGGCAGCTGGTAACTGCTGACGCGCCGCCGGTCGACCAGCCCGATCACCGTGAACCTGCGGGCCGGCTGCGAGGTGGCGCGATGGTGCAGCTCGACCGCGTCGCCGACGCCGACTTCCCACTCGCGCGCCAACAGCTCCTCCAGCAGAACGCCGTCGGTGTCGTCGGGGCGCAGCATCCGTCCGGCGGTGATCGGATAGGGGCGGAACTCCAGCTCGTGGGCCGCGTCGATCCCCACCAGGTCCAGGCGCGAGCCCGGTCGATGGGACTCGCCGTCGGCCCGCGGCACGGCGTGCGCATCAACCGTCTCGATCGTTCGCGTCGTCAGCCGCTTGACGTTGGGGACGCGCTCCAGCCCGGCCGCCACCGACGCCTCGAACAACTGCCAGCGACCCGCGACGCTCTCGACCGAGACCTGCGCCCGCCCGATCCAGTCGGTCACCATTTCGGTCAGGCTGGCGCGGCCCGACTCGTAACAGCAGGTCACCCAGGTGACCAGCATGACCCCCAGCGCGATCGCCGAGACCGCCAGCGCGGTCCGCACCGGCTTAGCGCGCCAGTTCCGCGTACCGACCTGCCACCAGCGACGCATCCGCCTCTCCCGCCGTCGCGATCTCGCCCACCAGCTCACCGGCGCGCAACACGAACACGCGGTCGGCCGTCGCCGCCGCGGCCGGTTCGTGCGTCACCATCACCACCGTGGTCCCGGTTTCGTCCACCAGGCCGCGCAGCAGCCGCCAGATGTCGGCGGACGCCGTCGGGTCGAGGTTGCCGGTCGGCTCATCGGCCAGCAGCACGTCCGGCTCGTTCAAGAGCGCCCGCGCGATGGCGACGCGCTGCTGCTCGCCGCCCGACAGCGCCGCCGGCTGGTGCTCCAGCCGATGATCGAGGTGCACCCGCGCCAGCAGCGCCCGGGCCCGCTCGCGCACCGCCTGCGCCGGCTCGCCGTCGACCATCAGCGGCAGCATGACGTTTTCCAGCGCCGTCAGCGTCGGCAGCAGGTTGTAGCTTTGAAACACGATGCCCATCCGCCGCCGGCGAAAAAGCGTCCGCTGCCGGTCGGACATGGCGTTCAGCGGGGCGCCGGCGATCACGATCCGCCCGGCGTCGGGCAGGTCCAGGCCGCCCAGCAGGTGCATGAGCGTTGACTTGCCCGAGCCGCTGGCCCCCATCACCGCAACGAACTCGGCCCGCGCCACCGACAGGCTCACGCCGCGCAGCGCGTGCACGTCCTCGCGCCCGAGGCGATAGTGCTTGTGCACGTTTTCCACGGCGACGATGGCGCTCATTTATCCAGCGTTGAGCCGCGGCGCGCGGGCGGCTAGGATGTTGTCCGTCGGTCGGCCGCGCCGCCGACACCGGCTCGTATGCGCATTCTGCTGACGTCCGATCTGCACTACGACATTCCGCGGAGCCAAGCGCCCACCGAGCAACTGGCGCGCGACCTGTGCCGCGCCGGCGGCGACCTGCTCGTCCTCGTCGGCGACATGGCCGCCACCGACCTCGCCATTCTAGAGCGGCTCTTCAACCTTTTCGAATCGTTCCCCGGGCCGCGCCTGTTCACCCCCGGCAACCACGAGCTGTGGGTCCGCCCCGGCGGCGACTCGCTGCAGCGCTACACCACCGAGCTCGCACAGCTCTGCCGCCAAACCGGCGTCCACTACCTCGACGACGCCCCCTACCGCGCCGGCGAACTGGCCATCGTCGGTTCGGTCGGCTGGTACGACTACTCGTTCCGCCCGGCCGCGCTCGGCATTCCGCTGCGATTCTATCAGCACAAGGTCGCCCCCGGTCGCGCGCTCGCCGACGACCGCTATCACCACCTCGTGCACGGCTACGACGACCTCGCCCCCGCGGCCCGCGACCTGATCGTCCTGTGGATGGACGGCGTCCGCGTCCGGCTCGGCCAGAGCGACGTCGACTTCACGCGCCTCACGCTCGAGCGCCTCCGCGCCCAGCTCGACGCCGTCACCGCCGGCAACGGCTCGGCCGCGCGGCACGTCGTTGCGGCAATTCACCATCTGCCGTTCGCCGGGCTGGTGCCGCCGGCGATCGCCCCGACGCTAAACTTCGCCGGCGCGTTCCTGGGCAGCGAGCTGTTCGGCGAGCTGCTGCTGGAATATCCGCAGGTTCGGCAGGTCTATTGCGGCCACGCCCACCGCGCGGCGCGCGTCCGCCGCGGCCACCTGACGGCCACCTGCATCGGCTCAACCTATACTGAGAAAGCCTATGAAACGCTCGACGTGGATTGATGCCCCGCTCGGCCGCGCGGCAATGCTCGCGCTGCTGGTCATCGTCAGTGCAGACCCGGCCCGCGCCGGCGACCCGGCCCGCGACCGCCGCCGCACGCCGGTGGTCGAGGTGGTCGAGCAATGCCGCGACGCAGTGGTGAACATCTCGTCCAAGCGGCTGGTCGAGATCCGCCACGGATTCGGCGGCATGTTCGACGACATCTTCGACCTGCCGCGGCGGGAAATCGCCGAACAGCAGTCGGTCGGCTCCGGCTTCGTCATTCACCCCGACGGCTACATCGTCACCAACGCCCACGTTGTCGCGCAGACCGTCGAGCGGACCATCATTTTCTCCGACCGCCGCACCCTCAAGGCCGAGGCCGTCGCCGTCGACACCGAAAACGATCTCGCCATCCTCAAGGTCGCGGCCGACCACACGCTGCCGTTTCTGCGCCTCGGCCGGTCCGACGACCTCATGATCGGCGAGACCGTCGTCGCCATCGGCAACCCGCTCGGCCTGCAGCACACCTGCACCGCCGGCATCGTCTCGGCGCTCGACCGCAAGCTCACCTTTCAGAACGGCATGACCTACAGCGGGCTCATTCAGACCGACACCAGCATCAACCACGGCAACTCGGGCGGCCCGCTGCTGAACCTCAACGGCGACCTGATCGGCATCAACTCCGCCATCCGCGGCGACGCCCAGAACATCGGCTTCGCGATTCCCGTCGATCGGCTCCGCGCCCTGCTGCCGGTCTATCTCGACGTCCAGCAGATGCGCCGCGTTCGCCTCGGGGCCCAGTTCCGGGAAGAGTTTGCCACGCCCGGCGACGCTCAACCCGTCGTTCGCATCGACCGCGTCGAGCCCGGCTCGCCCGCCGAAATCGCCGGCCTGCGCGCCGGCGACCGGGTGCGCTCCGCCGACGGGAAACCCACGCCGCGATTCCTCGACCTGTTCTCGGTGCTCAAGTCGGCCCCGGTCGGCCAGCCGCTCACGTTCAACATCGAACGCGCCGGCCGGCAGATTCAGAAAAACGTCCTCGTCAAGCAGCGCCCCAAGCCCGACGGCGCCAAGCTGATGGCACAGCGCTTCGGCGTCGAGGTCCGCGAGATGTCGCGCCGCGAACTGAAACAGCTCGCCCTCGACGACGCCATCGGCGTCATCGTCACCGCCGTCGACCCCGACAGCGAGGCCGGCCGCGCCGGGCTGGCGCCCGGGGATATCATCATGAAGCTCTTCGGCTACCCGGCCACGTCGCTCGACGACGTGGGCACCCTGCTGGAAGACGTGCAGTCGCGCCAGCGCGCCACCGTCACCGTGCTGCGACTCGGGCGCACGCGCAACATCAACGCCACGCTCACGCTCACCACCCGCTGAACGGGCAATACATTGGCCGCAGTCGGTCGACGCGCGGCGCCACGCCATCGCCGCGGCTCAGCGCTTCCCCGACACGATCGACTGCATCCGCGCGGTGAGCTCGACCGGCACATGCCGCAGCCCCGGCGGCAGCGAGAAGACCGTCTCTTCCTTCACCGTCGTCAGCACTTCGACCGCCCCGCCGCCCAGCTCGTACAGCCGCGACAGAACCGCCTGCACGACGTCCTCGGGCGTCGACGCCCCCGCCGTCACGCCGACCGTGCCCGCCCCGGTCAGCCATTCGGGCCGAATGTCCGCCGCGCTGTCGATGAGATAGCCGCAGATCGACCGCGACGCCGCCACTTCCACCAGCCGCCGCGCGTTCGACGAGTTGTCCGACCCGACCACCAGCAGCACCTCCACGCGCCCTCCGACATCGCCTTGACCGCGTTCTGCCGGTTCTGCGTCGCGTAGCAGATGTCGTCCGACGGCGGCAGCTCTAGGTGCGGAAACCGCGCCCGCAGCGCCGCCATGATCTCCGCCGTGTCGTCGATGCCCAACGTCGTCTGCGTCAGCACGATCAACTTCTCGTGCGCCGGCACCGCCGCGCCGCGCGCCTGCGCCACGTCCGACACCAGCGTGATCGACCCCGGCGCATGACCGAGCGTGCCCACCACCTCGTCGTGCCCGGCATGGCCGATCAGCAGGATGTGATAGCCGTGCCGCACGAACCGGTCGACCTCGAGGTGCACCTTGGCCACCAGCGGACAGGTCGCGTCGATGACGTGCAGCCCGCGCTGCCGCGCCGACGCGAACACGCTCGGCGCCACGCCGTGCGCCGAGAAAATGACGTTCGCCCCGTCCGGCACCTCCGCCACTTCCGCCACGAACACCGCCCCGCGCTCGCGCAGCCGCCGCACCACGTGGCTGTTGTGAACGATCTCGCGCCGCACGAAAACCGGCGGACCGTACAGCTCCAGCGCCAGCTCGACGATCTTCACCGCCCGCTCCACGCCGGCACAGAAGCCGCGCGGCTCGGCCAGGATCACCTTCATCGCCGCCCCCCTTCAAACTCGTCCAGCCGCGCCACGACGGCCGCGCGATACTCCGCCAGCCACGCCGCCAGCGCCGCGTCGTCCGCCACGCGCCGCGGACACTCCAGCACCACCGTCGCCACCTCGGCCCGCGACACCTTGGGCGAGCGCGCCGCGCCCCCGGCCGCCTCGCGCAGCGTTCCCAGCGCCAGCACCAGCGCCAGCACGCAGAACTGCCGCACCCCCGCGGCCGCCGCGGGAATGAGCGCCACGTACTGCGCCGCGCAGTCCAGGTGGTCCAGCGCATGGCGAATCAGCCGCGCGCGACCCGCGGCGCAAATCGTCCAGCGCGACTCGGTCGACTCGACAAGCTCCCGCGGCACGAAACAGACGCCGCGTGCCGCGTCGTCGTCGAAGTCCTTGATGATGTTGACCGCCTGCAACCCCAGGCCGAACCGCCGCCCCAGCTCGACGCTTCCGGCCTCGCGCAGCGCCGCGCCCGGCGCCTCCGTCGCGAACAGCCGCGTCAGCATCTGCCCGACTGTGCCCGCCACGTAGTGACAATAGTCGTCCAGCGCCGCCCGATCTGCATTGACGAACCGCACCGGCCCGTCGCCGCCGCGCCGCGTCAGCCGCCGCATGCCGGCGACCATCTCGCGCACACACTCGCCGATCGGCCCGCCCAGCGCGTCCGGCAGCGAGCGATAGGCCGCCAGCACCTCGCCCGACCCGGCCGCCAGCCGACGATAGCCATCGGCCGCCGCGCCGGCCCAGTCGCGCAAGAGGATCGACTCGTCCACCCCCTCGTCCGGCCCGACCGCCGCCGCCAGCGCGTCGAACAGCCGGCCGCGCGTGGCCTCGTCCAGCGACTCGATGTCTTCAATTGTGTCGGCGATGCGGCACAGCAGGTAGGCGACGCACACCGCGTCGCGCAGCCGCGGCGAGAGCAGCGGAATGTTCAAGGCGAAGGTGCGCGAGACCTCCGGCAGCGTTGCGTGGCAGAAGGTCCACGCCGCGTTCAGGTCGGCCGCCCGCGTCGCCGAAGGGGCAAACGTCATGCCGCTCATCGCATCAGCGTCCGGCCGCGGCGGTGCAATGTCAAGCGGCGGCCGCGCCGCGCGACGCCGCCGCGCCCCGTGGCTCACGACGCCAGCCCCGGCCCGGCGATGTGCCCGGCCGCCCGCTCGCGCTCATACTGCGCCTTCAGCGCCGGATCGAGAATCTCCACCCGCGCCCGCATCAGCAGCTCGCTCGCCAGCTTGTCCATCTCGGCCGCCACGCGCCGCGCCCGCAGCCGCCGCTCCAGCACGTCGCGCAGCAGCACCCACGAACGATTCTCGCGCGGCAGCCGCCGCTCGACGCGAATCAGGTAGTAGTGCCCCTCCAGCGCGATCGGCCGGCTGACCTCGCCGGGCTTCAGCGAAAACGCCCCCGCCCGCAGCACCTCGGGCAGCCGCTCGTCGCCGCGCGAAAACGGCGGCAGCAGCCCGCCGTCGCGGGCCGTCAGTTCGTTCAGACTGCGGGTCGCCGCCAGCGCCGCAAAGTCGGCCCCGCCGCGCAGCTCGCCGAGCACGCGCTCGCAGTCGCGCAGCGTCGCCAGCTCCATCACCCGCGCCTCGACCTTCTCGCCGTGCACGCGCTCGAACTCGGCCTGCAGCGCCGCGTCGTCGATCTTCACCCGCGGCTCGGCCAGCTTCCGCAGATACGCCTGCCGCGTCATCGCCAGCCGCAACTCCGTCGCCGACACGCCGGTCCGTTTCATCCACAGCTCGATCAACTCGGCCTTGCGGGCGCTGATCGCCACGCCGCCGTCGGAATCGGAATTCGCCGCCGCCAGCGTCAGGTCATACTCGCGCTCCACGTCGGTCGCGCTCACGCCCAGCCGCGCCGCCTCGGCCGCCTGCCGAGCCAGCGTCAGCGCGATCTGCTGCTGTAACACGTTCAGCCCGTGCGCCTCGAGCAGCGTCTCCACCACCGCCTCCAGCCGCACCGCCTCGCCGTTCACGACCGCAACCGCGCCTCCGCCGCTCGGCGGGCGCGGCTTCAACGACGGGGCCGGCGCGCCGTCGACACGCGTTCCGTCCGGCCGAATCGGGCGCGTCGTCGCCGTCGGACCGCCCGCCTCCCACGCCTGGCGCACGGTCACGCTCGCCGGCTGCCCCGCGCGACAGCCGACCGCGACCGCCACCACCGCCGCCGCCCACGCTCGCTGTCCATGTCGCACGGCGTCGCCCCTGGCTCGATTCGCCGGCAACCGCCCCGGCCGCCGCGGCGCGGCCGCCTTCATCGCCCGCAGCGCACGCCCGCGCTCAACGCGCCGCCGCGAACGGATCGCAGTCCGCCCGGCTCCGCCGAACCTCGACCGCGGGCAGCTCGCGCGCCAGCCGCCGCGCCAGCGCGCTCACGCCCGGCCGCTCGCTCGCCCAGTGACCCAGCACCACCGCCGTCGCCCCGCGCCGCGCCACCGTCAGCGCGTCGTGATGACGCAGCTCGCCGGTGACAATACACGTCGCGCTGCCCGGCAGATCGTCGCACACATCCACGGCAGCAGCCCGGCCGAGCCGACGCAGACGAACACCCGCTCGATCCGCCGTGCCGCGTCGCCCACGATCGCCACGTTCGCCGCCCGCGTGGCACGCTTCAGCGACGCCGCCAGCCCGCGCAGCGACAGGTCGCGCAGCAGCCGCCCGATCCGCCCCGGCCCGGCGCCCGGCTCACCCGGCGACACCCGCGGATAGACATCGAACGCCGGCTCCTCATACGGATGGACCCGCCGCAGCGCCGCCACTACCGCCGCCAGCCGCGCCGCCGGCACGACCACCTCGAGCCGAACCTCGGCGACACGCTCCAGCCGCCCGCGCTTGCCGATGCGCGGCGAACTGCCCGCTCCGCCCCAGAACGTCCCCTGGCCCGGAATGCGGAAACTGCAATGCGAGTAATCGCCGATGTACCCCGCGCCAGCCGCAAACAGCCCGTCGGCGACCGCCTCCAGGTTCGCCTGCGGCACGAACACCACCAGCTTGTGCCCGCTCGCGCCGCCGGCCGCGCTGAACGGCCGCCGCTCGCGCACGCCGACCAGGTCGCAAATCGCGTCGTTCGCGCCGCCTACCGCCGCGTCCCACGCCGTGTGAACCGCGTACACCGCAATGTGCCGCGACAGCGCCTCGGCCGCCACGTCCTCCGCGTTCCAGTCCCCCGGCACCATCCGCTTCTGCGCCTTGAAGATCGGCGGATGGTACGCCACCACCGCGTCGCACCGCGCGCTCACCGCCTCGGCCAGCACCGCCGGCGTCAGGTCGCCCGTCACCAGCGCCCGTCCACACCGCCAGCCCCCATCGCCCACCAGCAGCCCGACGTTGTCCCAATCCGCCGCCAGACGCAGCGGCGCAATCCGCCCCAGCGCGCCGCACAGCCGCGCCACATCCACTGTCGCCCGTCCCCGCGCCCGCCGTGCCATCACCCGCCTCGCCTGGCGCCCGCCACTCGGCCGCGCCCGTCGCCCCCGCGCCGCCTATCCCTCCGCCGCACACTCTTCCCGCACGCGCTCCGCATACGCCGCCGCCAGCCGCCCCGTCACCTCGCCCACCCGCTCGCCGCCGACCGCGTGTCGCTCGACCCGGCAGACCGGCATCACTTCCATGATCGTGTTCGTCAGGAACACCTCGTCGGCCGACAGCAGATCCTCAATCGTCAGCCGCCGCTCCGCCGCCTCGATTCCCAGCGCCGCGGCACACTCCAGTACCACGCCCCGCGCCACGCCAGGCAGCACCGGCGTTCCAAGCCCCGGCGTCTCCAGCCGCTCGTCGCGCACCAGGAACACGTTGCTGATCGACCCCTCCGCCAGCAGGTGCTCGGTCGTGAACCACAGCGCCTCGCCGCATTTCTTCCGCTGCGCCGCCCGCAGCCCCAGAAGCCGCGGAAAATAGGAGACCGTCTTGTGCCCCGCCAGCGGATCGCTCGGGCTGATCTTGTGATCGCACACGCACGCCGTCATGCCCTCCTGCCGCAGCGACTCCGGATAGCGCTCCAGCGCCGTCGCCGCCACCAGCAGCGTCGGCGCCGCGGCCTCGCCCGTCGGCGGGCCCGGCGTCAGCGTGATCCGCAGCCGCGCGTCGCGCAGCTCGTTCGCTCCCAGCGTCGTCTCGACCGCGCGAACCAGCGCGCCGTCGTCCCACGGCAGCGGCACCCCCAGCACCGTCGCGCTGTTCCGCAGCCGCGCCAGGTGTCGATCCAGCCGAAACGCCCGCCCCGCGTAACAGCGCACCGTCTCGAACAGCCCCGCGCCGTGCGTCAGCCCCGCGTCAAACGCGCTCAGCCGCGCCTGCTCGGCCTCCACCAGCGCGCCGTTCAGATAGACCAGCCCCGTCATTCATGCCCGCCGTTCAACTTGTCCCGCGCGACGCCGCGCTACGGCTCGTCCGCCCCCAGCGCCCGCAGCAGCGCCGCCGCCTTGGCCCGCGTCTCGTCATACTCGGCCGCCGGGTCCGAGTCGGCCACAATCCCCGCGCCCACGCTCACCAGCGCTGCCCGCGGCGTCACCATCAGCGTGCGAATCGCCAGGTTCAGACAGGCCCGGCCATCCAGCGCCACATAGCCGACCGCCCCACAGTAAACCCCGCGGGCCGATCGTTCCAGTTCGTTGATGATCTGCATCGCCCGCACCTTCGGCGCGCCCGTCACCGATCCGCCCGGAAACGCCGCCCGCAGCAGCGCCCACGCGCCCGCCCCCGCGCGCAGCCGCCCCGACACCGTCGCCACCCGCTGTATCACCGTCGGCAGCCACTCGATCGACCCCGCGTCCTCCACCTGCACCGACCCATACGCACACACCCGCCCCAGGTCGTTCCGAACCAGGTCGACGATCATCGCCAGCTCGGCGTCATCCTTCTCGCTCGCCGCAAGCTCCGCCGCCGCCCGCCCGTCCGCCGCCACATCGCCGCTCCGCCGCCGAGTTCCCTTGATCGGCCGCGACTCACACCGCCAGCCCGCGTCGTCGCGCGACACCTCGAGAAACAGCTCCGGCGACGACGACACCACCGACAGTTCCGCCCCGCACGATAGATAGGCCGAGTACGCCGCCGGGTTCGTTTCCGCCAGCCGCTGAAAAAGCGCCCGCGCGTCGAACGCCCCGTGCGCCACCAGACGCCGCGCCAGGTTCACCTGGTACACATCCCCCGCGCGGATGTACTCCAGAATCCGCTCCACCCCCGCCATGTACGCCGCCCGCGGCAGATCACACGTCACGCGCGGCGCCGGCCCGACCGCCGCTTGCGCCGCCTCGCCCGCGCCGCACCCGCGCAGGGTCCGCTCCAGCTCGTCCAGCCGCGCCTCCAGCGCCGCCCGCTCGCCACGCGCCGCGCTGCCCGCGACAGACCACGCCCCCGCCGCCGGGTCGAACACGATCACCGCCGGGTACAACCCGAACCGTGCCGCCGGTGTCAGCCACCGGTCCGCCGCCGCCGCCGTCGGCTCCACGAACCCGCCCGACTCGTACGCAATGAACCCCACCCATCCGCCCGCGAACGGCGCCGGCCGCGCCGCGACCGCCTCAGGCCCGCCGCCGCCCGTCCCCCACAGTTCCCCCAGCACCGGCCACGGATCGACGCCCGCCGGCACCTCGACCACCCGCTGCGGCTCATACCCGAAATAGCTGTACCCGCCGTCCGGCCCCCCCGACTCAAGCACAAAGCCCCCCGGCCGCCGCGCCACCGCCAGCCGCAGCCCGACGATGCTTGCGGGCCCAGAAACCCGCCGCCAGACGACCTCCCGGCCGCCGCCGCCCGCACAGACTTCGTTCCGCGATCCGGCCATCCGGGCTGCCAGTATAGGCCGACCGGCTCGGCCCCCGCGCCCGCGCCCGCCCGCCCCGCGGTGGCCGATTCCGCCCGCTCTCCTTCAGCCACCTTCGCAGTTCGTCCGAAGCATGGATTATGGGCCGCGGACGGCCGCGGCCCCTTGTTTCACGCGCCGAGTCGCTTATAATTCACAGCCGGGCCGGGGGGCCCGACCGACTAGCTCCCATGAACCCAACCGAACCACACAACGTCGCCCCGCTGCCCGTCGCCGCACGACCGCGCCAAACCGCCAACTGGATCATCGCGATCGCGCTCTCCGTCATCGCCACCACGCTCCTGCTCCGGCCCGATCTACCGCTGCTCGGCCCGGCCTTCGCGCAGAACACGCTCGTCGGCTCGCATGGCATTCACGCCTTCACCGGCCAGCTCGACAAGAACACCTTCGGCCTGTTCATGATGGACGTCGACGTCGGCACCATCTGGGTCTACGAGTACAACCCGCTCAAGAAGAAGCTGCGGCTCGCCGCCGCGCGGGCCTTCACTTACGATCGCTACCTGCAAAGCTACAACAACGACGAAGGTACCAGCCCCGCCCAGATCGAAAAGCTGGTCGAGCGCGAACGCAAGAGCCGCGTCCTGGCCCGCGCCGATCGCCCGACCGACGCGAATCTGCCGCCCGAGGCGACCGAACCGGCCGTCGAGCCGCCTGCCGAAAAGCCGCGGCCGCGCGCCGCCGCTCCGGCCGCGCAGAAGCCGGCAGGCCCCGCCCCCGCTCCGGCCGCCCGGGCCCAGCCCGCCGGAAACGCCACCGAGGGCGTGATTGACGAGGCCCCCTAGCGTCGGACGATATTGGATGTACGTGGCTGAGACGTTTCGCTCGACTCACTCACACGGCCAGCCCGCCCGCACCACGCGGGCCGCGGAGTAATCGCCATGGCTAAGGAATACTACACCCTCGACGAAGCCGCCGACGTCCTCGGCATCAAGTCCAAGGACGTCCAGACCATGGCCGCCAGCGGCAAGCTCCAGGAATACGAGCAGGATGGCCAGGTGCTCTACAAGATCGAAGACGTCGAACGCATCGTCGCCAACGAAGGCAGCTCGATTGTCGACCTTGCCATCAGCGAGAACGAGCCCCGGCCCGGCGAGATCGCCGACCTCTCCGTCCCCGAGCCCACCAGCGACATCAACCTGCTCGGCCTCGACGAGTCCAGCATCGACCTCGACCTCGGCCCCTCACCCGCCATCGAGCCGAAACCGCCCGCCGCCGCGCCCAAGCCGCCCGCCGCGCCCGCCAAGCCCGCGGGCAAGCCCGCCAAGCCCGGCTCCGGCGCCCTGCCCGTCGCCGACGGCAGCAGCTCCTCGATCAACCTCTCCGACAGCAGCGACCTCTCGCTCAGCCGCGACATCGGCCTGTCCGCCTCCGACGTCATCGCCCTCGACGAGTCCGCCGAAAAGCCCGCCGACAGCAAGGCCGCCACGCGCATCACCGCCCCGGGCATGAGCGTCCTCGACGACGCCGACGCCGCCCGCGATGTCGATCCGCTCGGCAAGACGCGCATCACCACCGGCCCGGAGGAAGACCTCGCCATGGCCCAGGTCGGCTCCGGCTCCGGTCTGCTCGACCTCACCCGCGAAAGCGACGACACCAGCCTTGGCGCCGAACTGCTCGATGTCATCTCCCCCAGCGAAGGCACCGACACCGAGACCGCCGCCGAACCCGTCGACAGCGACACCGGCACCATCGAGGCCGAGGTCGTCGAAACCGCCGCCGGCGACACCTACGGCGAGACCGAGGCCGCCAGCAGCGACTCGGCCGCCGCCGTCGCCGAACTCCCCGCCGGCGCCGCCCCCGCGCTCGTCGGCGCCGCCGCCTACGAATCCTACGCCTTCGATCCGCTCGCCCCGGCCTTCACCGGCCTGGCGGTCATCGCGCTCGCGTCCCTCACCCTCGTCGGCATCGCCGCCACCAGCCAGATCCAGGGCGTCTGGCCAGGCTTCATGCGCCTCATCGACTCCGGCATGAATCTCTGGATCTTCGCAGCCGCCCTGGTCCTCCTCGGCGGAGTCTCCTTCGCCGTCGGCCTGATGGTAGGCAAGCCCGCCGGACCGGCCAAGTCCAAGGCCGCCAAGCCGGCCAAGCCCGCCCCCGCGAAGGACAAGAAGAAAAAGAAGTAGGTCCGACGAAGCGCGCCCCCGACCCTCGGCCGCCGCGTTCCGCGCCGCGGCTGATCGCGCCGCGCGCCCGCCCGCCCGGCCCGTCCGCGCTACGCCTCGATCAACCGCACCAGCCGATACTCGCGCGCCCCCTTGCGCAGCACGACAAACCCGCCCGCCACCACTTCGGCCGGGCCGATCTTCTCCGCCGCGTCGACCACGCGCCGGTGGTTCACGTACAGCCCGCCCGACTGCACCAGCCGCCGCGCCTCGCCCTTCGAGCTCGCCAGCCCGGCCTGCACGGCCAGCTCCACCACGCCCAGCCCGATCGCCGCCGCCCGCGGCACGCTGTGCGACGGCACGTCGCCGAACACCTCTTCCAGCTCCGACGCCGTCGCGCCCGCCAGGTCGCCCCCGAACAGCAGCGCCGCCGCCCGCTCGGCCCGCTCCAGCTCCCCGGCCCCGTGCACCAGCGCCGTCATCTCGCGCGCCAGCAGCCGCTGCGCCGCGCGCTTCTCCGGCGCCGCCGCCTGCTCGGCCGCCAGGTCGGTCGCGTCGTCGTGCGTGATCCAGGTGAAATAGCGCACGTGGTTCATCACGTCGCGATCGTCGGCGTTCAGCCAGAACTGGTAGAACCGGTACGGCGAAGTCAGTTTCGCGTCCAGCCACACCGTGCCGGCCTCGGTCTTGCCGAACTTCGCCCCCGACGCCGTCGTAATCAGCGGCAGCACCACGCCGTGCGCGGCGCGTCCGGTCACCTTGCGGATCAGGTCCGTCCCCGCCGTGATGTTCCCCCACTGGTCCGATCCGCCCATCTGTAGCTCGCAGCCGAACCGCTCGTTCAGCACCAGGAAGTCATACGCCTGCAACAGCATGTAGCTGAACTCGGTGAAGCTGATCCCCTCTTCCTGCTCCAGCCGCCTCCGCACCGACTCCTTGCTCACCATGTAGTTGACCGAAAAGTGCTTCCCCACGTCGCGCAGGAAGTCCATCATCGTCAGCGGCGACAGCCAGTCGGCGTTGTTCATCAGCCGCGCCGCCGTCCGTCCCGGCGTGAAATCGAGAAACCGCTCGAGCTGCGACTGCATCCCGCGCAGGTTCGCCTCCAGCGCGTCGCGCGTCAGCAACTTCCGCTCGGCCGACTTGCCGCTCGGGTCGCCGATCATCCCCGTCCCGCCGCCCGCCAGCGCGATCGGCGCATGACCCGCCCGTTGCAGCCGCGCCAGCGCCACGATCTGCAGCAGCGACCCCACGTGCAGGCTCGGCGCCGTGGGATCGAACCCGATGTACGCCGTCACCGATTTGCGCGACAGCAGCTCCGCCGCCCCCTCGGTCGCCGCAAACAGCAGCCCGCGCCACTTCAGCTCCGCCAGCAGGTCCACGGCCATGCTCCAGCGCCTCCGCCACCGACCCACTCGTCCCGCCGACGACTACGAGCCGCCCGCCGCTCGCGCCCGCGGCGCTTCCAGCACCTGCACTTTCGCGCTGGCCTTCGTCTCGCCCACGCTCAGCGTCACCGTGTACTCGCCCGCCGGCACGAACTCCGTCTGCCCCAGCTGCGTCGCGTCCACGTTTTCAAAGCGGTCCCCCTTCTCACGCTGCAAGTCCCACACCACCCGATTCACACCGGCGCGATTCGTCCCGCTCAGCTCGCGAACCGGCCGATCGGCCGCATCCGTAATCGTCAGCTTCACCTCTTCGCCCGCCCACTCGCGCAGCCAATAATCGATGATCGCCCCCTTGGGCGGGTTCGACGCCCGGAAGATCCGCTCGCTCCACAACCCGCCGTACGGCAGGTAATAGCGCGGCCGCGCCGGCCGGATCGCAAACAGGTGCACCTCCTTCGCCACCACCTCCGGCCGCAGCTCGTGCAGGAACGACGCGTCGTCGAGAATCCAGATCGACCGCCCGTGCGTCCCGGCCACCAGGTCCATCTCGCGCGGATGCTGCACCAGGTCGTCCACCGCCACCGTCGGCAGCGATTCGCCATTCAGCCGCAGCCAGTGCACGCCGCGGTCAAACGTCGCGAACAGCCCGCGCTCCATCCCGGCATACAGCACGTCCGCGTTCCGCCGGTCCTCGCGAACCACCTTCACCACGTCGCCGCCCGGCAGGTCGCCCGAAATCGACCGCCAGCTCTGCCCGCCGTCGTTCGTCATCACCAGGATCGGCTCGAAACGATTGCTGCGATGGCCGTCGATCGCCACGTAGGCCGTGTCGCGCGCGTGGTACGAGGCCTCAATCCGCGAAATGTACAGCCCGTTCGCCTGCGGCGGCGTCACCCTCGTCCAGCCCTTGCCGTCGTCGCGTGTCACGTGCACCAGCCCGTCGTCCGTCCCGGCCCACACCATCCCCGCCGCCAGCGGCGACTCCGCCAGCGACACCACCGTGCCGTGCGTCTCGGCCTCCGACCCCACCGTCTGAATCTTTTCCACGTCGCGCGTCGACAGGTCTTCGCTGATCCGCTCCCACCGCTCCCCGCGCTGCGTCAGCTTGAAGACGTGGTTCCCGCCGAAATACAGCGTCGTCGGATCGTGCGCCGAAATCAGAAACGGGCTGTTCCAGTTGAAGCGATACCGCGCCTGCCCTTCCTTCGGCGACGGCCGCAGAAACTTCCGCACCCCGCTGTCCAGGTGCACCCGCACCAGCCCGCCCCCCTGCGATTCGGCATACACCACGCTGCGGTCGGTCGGATCGAACGCCACGTGATAGCCGTCGCCGCCGTTCACGAACTGCCAGTCGGCATTGGTGATGCCCACCGGCAGGGCCCCTTCCGCCGCCAGCACGTCCTCGCCGCCGCTGTCGAGAATCGTCCCGCTCGGTCCGACCCAGCAGCCGTTGTCCTGCAGCCCGCCCGCCACGCGATACGGGTCCGACAGGTCCACCGCGATGTTGTAGAACTCCCCCGCCGCAATCTGGTTGAAATAGTCCCACGTCTTGCCGCGGTCGTACGAGGCATACACCCCGCCATCCGTCCCCATCAGCAGATGATCCGTGTCGCCCGGATCGATCCGCAGCGCGTGCATGTCGCCGTGCGGCAGCGCCGACCGGTTCGAGCGAAACCTCCGCCCGCCGTCATCAGAAATCGCCAGCGTCCAGCCCAGCAGGTAGACGCGCTGCTCGTCCGCCGGGTCGATCCGCACCTTCGAGAAATAGAACGGCCGGAAATTCAGCGGGCTCAGCCGCGTCCAGTGGTCGCCGCCGTCGTCGCTGCGAAACAGCCCGCCGGCCTTCTGCCGATCGTCGAAGAAGTCCGCCCCCCAGCCGCCCTCGTCCGACTCGACGATCGCCATCAGCACCTTCGGGTTCTTCCGAAACAGGTCCAGGCCGATCCGCCCCGTCTGCCTCGGCAGTCCGCCCGACAGCTTCTCCCAGTTCTGGCCGCCGTCGCGCGAGCGATAGATCCCGCCCTGCGGCCCGCCGCTGCGCATGCTCCACGCCGTCCGCCTTCGCATGTACATCGCCGCATACACCGTCTCCGGCTGCGACGGATCGATCAGCACGTCGCAGCAGCCGGTGTTCTCGTCGACCGCCAGCACCGCGCGCCACGTCTTGCCGCCGTCGGTCGTCTTGTACACCCCGCGCTCCGCGTTCGGCCCCCACAGGTGGCCCAGCGCCGCGACATAGCACCGGTCCGGATCGCGCGGATCGACCGCCAGCACCGGAATGTCGTGCGAGTCCTTCAGCCCCACGCACTTGAACGTCGCCCCGCCATCGGTCGACCGGTACACCCCGGCGCCCCACGACGAACTGTTCCGCCCGTTCCCCTCGCCCGTCCCCACCCACACGATCTTCCCCTTCCCGCGCTCGGCCCGCGGCTTTTTCGCCGCGCCGGCCGAATCGCTCTTCGCCTCCTCCTCCGCCCACCCCGGCCAGCTCTCCGGCGCGTCCGCCACCGCCACCGCGCCGATCGACGCCATCGCTTCCTTGTCGAACAGCGACGCAAAGCTCGTCCCCGCATTGGTCGTCTTGAACAGCCCGCCCGTCCCGAAGCCCACGAAAAACGCCTTCGCGTTGCCCGGCGCAAACGCCACGTCCGCCACCCGGCCGCTCATGTTCGCCGGCCCGATGCTCCGCCACGACAACGCCTTGAAATCGTCCGCCCGCAGTGGCCGCGCCGCGCCGCCTTGCGCCGCGGCAGCGCCACCCGCCGTTGACCGTTCGCCCGCCTCCGACCCGCCGCGCACCGCCTCCGGCCGCGCGCCGCCCGATCCGGTCACGGGCTGCGTCGTCGCCGACGCTTCGACCGGCACCGCCTCCACCGCCTGGCCGCACGCCGCCCCAGCGAAGGCAAGCTCCGCCGCCGCCACCGCGATACGCCCGCCGAAGACTGTCCGCCACGCACGAGTCATTCGCATCCCTTTCCTGCCACCCGACCCGCCCCGACGCGCCTCCGAATCCTACCGATTCCGCCCCACCCGGCACAGCGCCGCCGCCCATCGTGCCGCCGATTCGCACCGCCCCAAACAAAAACGGGCGGCCCGCCGCGCGGACCGCCCGTCCCGATTGACCCATCCAATCCCGTAACTACGGGATGAGAATGTTGACCATCTCGTCAATGTCGTCGCCGTTCGCCTGGGTAGAGCCGTCCAGGTCCGACCGTGCCGTGTGCTGCGCGTCGCCGTCCAGTCCCAGCAGCACGTTCTCGAACAGCGTCACGTCCGTCGCATCGACATCGCAGTCGCCGTCGATGTCGCCCGCCGGCAGCGGCGTCACGGTCACCTGCACCTCGTTGCTGTCCTGCTGGTTGCACTGGTCCGTCACGCGGCACTTGTACAGCCCCGTGTCCGACACCTGCGCGTTCGGTATGGAGTAGCTCGAATTCGTCGCCCCGCCGATCGGCACGCCGCCCTTCATCCACTGGAAGCTGACCGCCCCGCGCGCCCCGGCGATGCCCACACTCAGGTTGATCGTCCCGCCCACGCACAGCGTCTGCGCGCTGGGTTGTCCCGAAAAGTTGAACGGCACCCCGCCGTCGCACTCGACGATGATCTTGAAGATCTCGCCCCCCTGATCGACGATGTACATCTCCCCCTGGTTGTCCTCGCCGAACGACGTGATCGTGCCGATCCCGATCGCCCCGCCGCCGTCCGGATCCATCGCCGCCGTCCGCTCCGTCACCGTCGGCAGTACGCCCCCCGCGGGGTTGAAGACCAGCGAGTAAATCTGGTTCCCGCAGTAGTCGGCGAAGAAATAGGTGCCCTGTAGATCGGGAATGTTCGGCCCGCGATAGACATACCCGCCGGTGATCGAGCAGCGCGCCAGCGTGTGCGAATACTGCGTGATCGGACAGGTCGGCGTCAGCCAGGCCGAGCCCGCCACCGTGTTGCACGTGATGCACGTGCAGCCGCCCAGCCCGGTGCAGCTCGCCCCCTCCATGCAGCGCCACAAAAAGTTCTGCCCGCCGGCGTTGGGCGCCTGGTAGTCAATCTCCTCGATCGCGTTCTGACCCACGTCGCCGATGTACAGCCCGCCCGTCAGCCGATCGAACGAGCTCCGCCACGGATTGCGCATCCCGAAATGCCAGATCTCGTCCCGAATCGTCCCGCCCGGATCGCCTGTCCCCGCCAGAAACGGGTTCGTCGGCGGAATGCCGTACCCCGGCGCGTTCGTCACGTCGATCCGCAGCATCTTGCCCAGCAGCGTGCTCCCCGTCTGGGCGTTGTTGCTCGGGTCGTTCCCGCTCCCGCCATCGCC
This sequence comes from Phycisphaerae bacterium, assembly GCA_046350375.1. Classification (GTDB taxonomy): domain Bacteria; phylum Planctomycetota; class Phycisphaerae; order UBA1845; family UTPLA1; genus JAXMAO01. The sequence continues at coordinate 104,665 of JAXMAO010000004.1, read as the reverse complement.
CATGTCGATGTAGAGGTACTTGTTGACGCTCGTCGGATCGAACGCGATCCACCCGCCGTTGTGGTTGCTGAACGGCTGCGCGATCGTCAGGATGTTCTCCGGGCTGCCGGCCGCATCCGTGTGCACGTTGTCCAGCGGGTTGCTGTCGATCCGCCGCTGGATGATGGTCGTCCCGGCCGTATCGGTGTAGTCCAGGTAAAACCGCCCGTTCGTCAGATAGTCCGGGTCAAACGCCAGCCCCAGCAGCCCCTGCTCGTTCCCCGTCGACAGGCCCGTGATCGTCAGAAACGTGCTCAAGAGCGTGTACGGCGACGAACCGTTGATCTGGTACACCAGAATCCGCGCCTGCGTCGTCGGCGCGGCCTGCCGCTGCTCCACCACCCAGATGCGGTCCGTCACGCCCGGCGGCGCCGTCACGAAAATCGGCCGATTCGGCGTCGATGCCGACGGGGCGATCACCCGCGCCGTCGTGATCGGCGTCTGCGCCAACGCCCAGCCCGCCGAGACCGTCAGCCCCAACGCCGCAACCGCGCCTGTCAGCTTTCGCATGGTCTTGCTCCTGCCGGAATCCGGCCTGTCTTCGGCCCGACCTGTGACCGTCGCGCGCCCCATCGGACCCGCGGTTCTCCCATCTCCAGTTTCAGATTCTCGCCGCGGGTGACGGTGTCGCACGTTCCCCCGAGCAGCCAATTATGATACCCAGTTCCAGGCCGAAAAAAAATCGGCTGCCGCCCCGTCGACGACAATCACCCCCGCCAGCCGACACGCCACGGCGCTGTGCGACCGCACGCGCATCGCAACCGCCCGGCCGAAACCGGGCCGCCGTTATCTGGAACCCCCTTTTTCTGGACAACCCCTACAGCAGGCGGGGAGAGGCGCTGATCCCGTGCATCTTCATCTCGTCGTCCGACAGGGGCGACAACCCGATCTCCGTCAGCTCGCGATCGACCCAGTTCCGCTGCGACGTTCGCGCCCCGGCCTCCGCCCAGCTCAGCTTGGCCCGTACGATGATCTCGTACCGCGACTTCGTCTCCGTCATCAATTCCCTGGACATGCAATTCCTCGGTCCGCGCCCCCGACCGCGCCGGCGAGGCACACGCCTCGGCCCGATCCGCGCGCCGGCCCGCTACCATGTTGGGTTTGAACGGGCGCTCGTAAACAAGAATGGTTCGTTGATCGAATCGTGTCGCGAAGGCCTCCGGCCGTGCGCCGCGGACCCTCACCTTATTTCGATTCGACCAGCTATCGTAATCTCTCCAGCAAAAATTGCAAGCGCGGTCCGAGAATCCGCCCCCGCCACGCTCCCCCGGCCCGCGCAAATCTCCCTCCACCCCCTTGCCAACCCCTCTACAATCCCGCCCATGCCCCGCATCCGCCTCCTCGACCCGCTCGTCGCCAACCAGATCGCCGCCGGCGAGGTCATCGAACGCCCCGCCTCCGTCGTCAAGGAACTCCTCGAAAACGCCATCGACGCCGGCGCCACCCGCATCGACATCGACCTCCTCGACGGCGGCACCGCGCTCATCCGCGTCACCGACGACGGCTGCGGCATCGACCCCGATGACCTCCCGCTCGCCATCACCGCCCACGCCACCAGCAAGCTCGCCTCGGTCGACGACCTGCTCTCCGTCGCCACGCTCGGCTTCCGCGGCGAAGCGCTCGCCAGCATGGCCGCCGTCGCCGAGCTGCGCCTCGTCTCGCGCCCGCCCGATCAACTGGCCGCCGCCGAAATCTCCGCCGCCGGCGCCACGCTCTCCGCGCCGCGACCTGCCGCCGCGCCGGTCGGCACCCGCGTCGAGGTCCGCAACCTCTTCTTCAACATCCCGGCCCGGCGTCGCTACCTCCGCCAGCCCGCCACCGAGCTCGCCCACATCACCGAGCAGATCGCCCGCGTCGCGCTCGCCCATCCGCACGTCGCCTTCCGACAGACCCACGCCGGCCGCGACGTCCGCGTCCTGCCCGCCACCTCCGACCGCCGCGAACGCATTGCCGACTTCTACGGCGCCGACCTCGCCGCCCAGCTCTTCCCGCTCCACGCCGACGAACGCGGCCTGGCCATTGACGGCTTCTTCGCCCCGCCCGCCAGCGCCCGCGCCTCGTCCAAGTGGCAGTACGTCTTCCTCAACGGCCGATTCATCGCCGACCGCTCCATCCAGTTCGCCATCCGCGAGGCCTTCCGCGGCCTCGTCGAACCCGGCCGCTACCCCGTTCTATTCCTCTTCTTGTCCACCGTTCCGTCCAGCGTCGACGTCAACGTCCACCCCACCAAGATCGAGGTCCGCTGGCGCGACGCCGGCCTGGTCCAGTCGCAGGTGCTGGCCGTGCTGCGCGAAACGCTCCTCTCGCGCGACCTGACCCCCGCGCTCCGCGTGGCATCGTCGCACGCCGCCACGAACGCCGACGCGCCCCACGCCGCCGCCGTCCGGGCCGCCATCGCCGACTACTTCCGCCACGCCCCCGCACCGGCCGCAACGCCGCTCGTCGACCCGCCGCGCCACGGCGCGCCGCAACCGTTCGCGCCGCGGCCGCCGCTCGACTCCGACCGCGCCGCGCTCCGCGAACCCGGCCCACCGCCCGAGCCCGAGCCCGCGCCGCGCACCGCCCTGCAACCACCGCCGCAAACCCGCGCCCTGCAGATCCACAACATGTACCTGGTGGTCGAGTCGGCCGACGGACTCATGATCGTCGACCAGCACGCCCTGCACGAACGGGTCCTCTACGAGCAGTTCCGCCAGCGCGTCCTGCGCGGACCGCTCGAATCGCAGCGCCTGCTGATCCCCGAGACCGTCGCCGCCGGCGGACGCCAGCAGGCCGCCGCCGAAGTTCACGCCCAGCTGCTCGCCCGGCTGGGCATCGAACTGGCGCCCATCGGCCCCCACGCGCTCGCCGTGCACGCCTTCCCGACGCTGCTGTCGCGCGTCTCTCCCGTCGAGTTCCTCCGCGACCTGCTCGACCGGATCGCCGAGCCGCACCACGCCGAGAGCGACGAGACACTCCTCGACGCTTTGCTCTCGATGATGGCCTGCAAGGCCGCCGTGAAGGCCGGCGACCCGCTCTCGCCGCACGAGATCGAAGCGCTCATGGCGGCCCGCGTCGAAACCGACCGCGGCAGCAACTGTCCGCACGGCCGGCCGACCACGTTGCAACTCTCGCTGCGCGACCTCGACCGGCAGTTCAAGCGGACCTGAGCTGCCTCCGCGCCGCGCGAAAGCGCGGCACGAAGCCGGCGAATGCGGCCCAGACCGCGGTGCGCCAGAGCAACGAGTAAGAACGAGTGCGGCTCGGATTGTGACGCGCGCTCAACAAGCAAAAACGAGTGCGGCCCGGATTGTGACGCGCGCTCAACAAGTAAGAACGAGTGCGGCCCGGATTGTGACGCGCGCTCAACAAGTAAAAACGAGTGCGGCCCGAGCTGGGTCGCGCCCGACCAATAGGCAAAAACGAGTGCGGCCCGCCCGAATGGACGAGCCGCCTCGTGGCAGTGACTACAGGTCCCTACACGCGGCCGGCCTCGCCGACCGCGATACAAAACTCGTTAGCGGCGGATCCGCCGCGCCAGCGCCGGCACGAGGCCGATCGCCAGCAGCCCGAGCGTCGCCGGCTCGGGGAAGTGCGGCTCGTTCAACCCCGTCCCGTACTGGAATCGAATGCCACCGATGCGCGCCATCGGGTCAAACCCCGACGGCAGACCCGCGAGGGTGAAGACCACCTGGTTCTTGATCAGCGCGTCGCTGCCGGTCACCTCGCCGTTGCCGGTCGCCGGGTTGTCGCCAGCCGACGTAATGCCATACTGCAACCCATCCGGCGAGCCCGACGGCGGGCCCTGGAGGTCGTTGCCGGGAAAGCGATCGCCGGGCCCGAAGATGTCCAAGCCGGCCGAGCTGATGCCGTACGCGTGGCCCGGCGGGTTGTCCGCGATGTTGCCGCGATAGGCCCACTCACCGCCCACCACGCCGCCCGGATCCGTCACGCCGAACAGCACGCTCGACGTTCCCGGAACCACGGCGCTCGTCCGCGTCAGGCTGATCGGCGAACCGGAGACATCCCAGAACACGCCCGTCAGCACGTCGGCCGGCACCAGCACGTCGCTCGCCGACGTGTTCGTGAGCGTGACGATCAGGTTCGAGCCCGAGGTCTCGAACTTCACTGACGCCGCCAGGCTGCCCTGCGACCCCGAGAACGTGATCGCGGCACCGAAGGCCGGCGCAGCGCACGCCATCAACGCGCAGAACGAAAGACTCAGTTTGGCTGCCCTTCCCATATCTCTACCCACCTTTGCCTGCTTCAAGACCGCGGCGGCAACGTGCACCCCGGCGCGCCCCTTACGCACCGGCAGCGTTCAACTCAGTTCGAGTTGCCGACTCCCCATCCGCGGCGTGTTCTTGGACCGATGCACGCCAATGCTATGCACGGCTATCGGCGGGTTTCCCGGAAAAATGTTGCTGTTGTTGACAGAGAGCGTCGAGAATTGCGCGGTCCGGCCCACGCGCGCGAGCCGACCCGGGCTTGCATTCGTAACTAACTAATTGGCAGGCTATTACGATTCCGCACCAGCGGATGACGACGGCCGCAAACGCCCGCCGCCCGGTCGCCCGACCTACCCGAACAAGCCCGATTCGGGAAAGACCCTAGCCGGCCCAGAGAGGCTGTGAATTGTCAGTGAATGGAACGGGTCGGGAGTGCACCACGGCGGGCCCGGAGGCGCGCCTGGCGCACGCCGCGCAACGCGAACTGGCGCCGGCCGATCGTCGTCCCCTGGAAGGCCTAGTAGAGCAGCAGCGTCACGAACGACGCCAGGTCGTCGGCCAGCAGGCTGCCGGTGACCACGATGTCGCTGGCGCAGAAGGCTGTCGGCGTGGCCGACTCGGGCGCGATGAAGGCCTGCACGAAGCCCTGCACGTCGTCGCCGTTGATGTAGCCGTCGTTGTTCACGTCGCCTGGCAGGCAGAGGACCGACTCGTAGCTCGTGCCGCCCGTGCCGGCAAAATCTTCGCCGTACGAGTTGCTCGCGATCGCAAACGAGAGCGGATACGTGCCGGCCGTGCCGTCGGCCTGCACGACCCAGCTGGCGGTCGCATAGCCGCCGTCGGCGACGCTGCCCAGCGCCTGCGGATTGTCACCGGAGACGATCGACACGCCCGACAGGTTGACGCTCACGCCGTGCGCGTCGAGGTCGCCGATGTTGTGCACGTCGACCGACAGCGTGAACTGCGTGCCGGGCGCGACGCCGCTGGGCCCGTGCGCCACGGTGCTGAAGGCCGGGCCGCTGCGCGCCGTGAAGCCGGCTGGCGTCGCCAGGGCAAACGTTTCGGTCGGCACATCCGGATCAAACGCGGCGAAGGCCTCGACCTTGACGACGACCGAAGACTCGGCCGAAGCGATCGAGAACTGCTCGACGTTGTCGATGGCGGAGCTGGACTGCGCCAGCGGCGCGTTGTCCGACTCGCGGAAGGCCCGCAGGTCCAAGTCGCTGAGCGACTCGATCTGCGTCGGGAAGGTGGCGCCGTTGTAGGCCACGTGGCGCTGCCAGGCGAGCGTCGTCTTGGCGTTGGGGGCGACCGGGCCAGCGTAGAGCTTGAAGTCGGCGTCTTCGGGCGCGGGCGGCACACTGTCGATGAAGTGATCGAAGGCGTGGTTGTACGCGTGCCCGAGGTTGATGTAGCCCCAGCCGTAGCGCTTATCCCACAACGAGCCGGCGACCCAGACGTCGTCCGGCGGCAGCGACGTGCCGTTGTGGTTCTTGGCGTCGGCCGTGTTGATGATGACCGCCTTGCACGCGAGGGCGTTGGTCACGCCCAGGTCCCACAGCAGAATGACCCCCGCGCCGACGTGCGGCGCGGCCGACGACGTGCCGGCAAAGTCTCCGAACCCGCCGCCCAGCAGCGTGGTGGCGGTGCTGGTGCCGGGGGCCGAGACGTCGGGCTTCTTGCGTCCGCCCAGCGTCGGGCCGATGCTGCTCGAGGTGTCGATCCAGTCGTCGCTGCGGTCGATGGTGTTCTGGTCGATGACGTTGGCGACCGCCATCAGGTTGTAGGCCGGCGCGGGGTTGGTGATTGTCGGCGGCGGCGGATTGCCCGCCGGATAGCCGCCGTTGCCGGCCGACTTGCTGACCATGAATCCGTAGTCGGCGATCACGCCGTCGAAGAACTGATCGGTCTGCGAATAGTCGCTCAGGATGGCCGTGCCGTTGCCGTAGCTGTAGTTCGTGTTCTCGGGTTCGCCGGTCGAGATGATGTAGTTCATGCCGGTCATCGAGATGCTGATGGTGCCGCTCGCCAGCGCCACGACGATGCGATCCAGCCCGTAGGCCAGCCCGCGATAAGTCGTGTCGGTCGACGCCATGATCCCGCACACGCTGGTGCCGTGCCCGAGCGTGTCGCCGGTGCCCATGTTGCTCAGGAACGAGTGGCTGGAGAGCGCCGGGTGCGACTGGTCGGCGCCGCTGTCGAGCAGCCCGATGTCGTTCACGCCGCCTTCGATGCCGTTGCCCCAGAAGGTCGAGTCGACCCCCAGCGAGGTGCGCTGCAGGTCCAGCTCCGGCGCGACCGGCGAGTCGAAGTCGATCGCCGCGATCCGCCCGTCGGCCGCCAGCGCCGCGAGCTGACCGGCCGGCAGACGCACGAACAGCCGATTGCCCGAGACGATCCGCCCGGTCACCTGTCCGCCGAGCTGCGTCACCGCGCCGGCGACCGCGTCCTGCGAGGGTCCGACCGCGGCGGCCATCTGTCCGTAGATTGCGCGGCGCGTGGCGCGAGTCAGGTCGTCGAACTGCTCGGCCAGCGCCCGCCGCGCCGCCTGCTCGGCCGCGCTGGGGTGCTGATGGAACTGCGGCCCGCCGCCGCCGATCACGTAGGGACGGGTGATGGCCTGCATCCGGTCGGTCAGGTCGTGCAACTGGGCGCTGACCGCCGACCAGCCGGCCCGCGCGATCGGCGCGCCCGGCTGCTCGCGCAGCGTCAGGATGACGTCGATCGGGTCGCCCGCGCCAAGCGTCGCGGCCCGCTGCTCGGCCGCCGCCGAAAGGACGCGCGGCGACTCGCTCGCCAGGTGCACCCGCAGCTCGTCCGGCGAATAGTCGTGCGTGCCGTCGTTGTAGGTCGTGCGCTCGACGCCGTTCACCACCGACTTGCTGACGCCGTAGAGCCGGCCGTTGAATTCAACCGCCGGAGCGGACGGATCAGCCGCCGGGGCGCGCGCGACGCCGCCGAGAATTGCGGCGACGATGATCAACCACTGTGCGATGGTGCCCATCCGGTGTGCGTCGGCGCAAGGCCGGCGCCCGGCCCCATTTTTTGAAATCTTCATGCAAAGACTCGTGAGCTGCGTGTCGGCGCGAACTCCACTACCCATCCCATTTTATCGTTGATCGCGCGTGTCTCCAAAAGGATTCGGGCCCGCGCCGCGGTCAGGCGATGCGTCGCCCCTTAACTCGTTACGAGCGAACGAATTGCATCTACGCAGCGGCCATCACGGCTGAACCACGATCTTCCCGAAGAACTCGCCGCTCTCGAGTTGCCGATAAGCGTCGGCCAGCTGCTCGAGCGGCCAGACGCGATCGACCAGCGGCCGCAGCTTGCCCTGGTGGGCCAGGTTGAGCGCGGCATGAAAGACCTCGTCGGCGCAGTAGAACTCGACGATGCCGCGCAGCGTCACCTCGCGGAACATCAGCTTGGCGGCGTTCAGCTCGGCGTTCAGTCCGCCGACCATGCCCAGCACGATCCAGCGCCCGTGATAGGCGAAACAGTCGATCGTCTTGGCGGCGCTGTTGCCCCAGATCGGATCGAAAACCACGTCCACGCCGCGACCGTGCGTGAAGCTCTTGATCGCCGCCGCCAGATCGTCGGTGCGATAATTGACGACCTGGTCCACGCCCAGCAGGCTGCGGGCCTTCTCCGCCTTGGCCGCGCTTCCGACCGTCGCAATCACCTGCGCCCCCATCAGCTTGGCGATCTGGATCGCCGCGACCCCGGCGCCGCTGCCGCCGGCGTGCACCAGCACGGTCTCGCCCGGCCGCACACCCGCCGCCAGCGCCAGCCCGTAGTACGCCGTGAGATAGACGCACGGATAGGCCGCCGCCTCAGCGTACGAGAGCGGGGCGGGCTTGGGCACCAGCGCTTCGAGCGGCACCAGCACCTGCTCGGCGAAGCCGCCCGGCCGGGCAATGCCGATGATGTCCAGCCGCCCGCGCGACTGCGGCCCGGCGATGCGGGCCTTGATGACCACCGGCCGGCCGACCATCGCCGGGTCGCCACCCGCGCCAACCGTCAGCACGTCGCCGGCGATGTCGAACCCGCCGGTATGCGGCATCGAGAAGCCGGGCATGGTCGAGGCGCCGCTGCGCAGGAAGCTGTCGAGCCGGTTGAGCGCCGCGGCGCGGACGCGGACGACGGCCTCGCCAGGTCCGGGAACCGGATCGGGAACCGATTCGACCGTGAGCACGTCCGGCCCGCCGGTGCGATGAAATCGAACGGCCTTCATGCGATCCGCCACCTCCGCGAGCGTTGTAGGCGCGACCGGCGCCGCCCGCAATGGCGGCGAGACGGTTGACTTTGCGCCGCCATTCGCAATAGGCTTGAGCGGTGGGGGCAGAGGGGCCTTGGGGGGTCCCGCGACTCGCCATCGGTTCGGGGGGAGATCATGGGAATTCGACGCGCACTCGTTCTCGGCCTGTGGGCCGGGCTGGCGCTGGCTTCAACCGCGCAGGCCTCGCAGACGCAGACGCTGACCTTCGGGGCCAGCGTCCCGATTCAACTGACGAACTGGAACCAGAACATCAACATTCCGAAGTTCGACACCGCGCTCGGCACCCTGCAGTCCATCGAGTTCCTGCTCGGCGGCACCGTGCAGGGCTCGGCGGCCTTCGAAAGCCTCGACGCCGCGCCGGCCACGGTGACGCTCGACCTGTCCGCCACGATCACGCTCACGCGGCCCGACATGTCGGTCCTGGTGGTTTCGCTGCCGGCGGCCAGCACGGTCGATAACGTCCTGGCGTTCGACGGCCTGATCGACTTCGGCGGCGCGTCGGGACGCAGCTATCCGAACCTCTCGGACACCGACACCAATTCGGTCACGCTCGGTCCGCCCGTCTCGGCGGCCGACCTGGCGCTCTTCTCGGCGCTGGGCGGCGGAAACATCGCGTTGCCGATATCGGCCATCGCGACCTCGCACGGCAGCGGCGCCGGCAACCTGCTGGTGCAGTTCACGACGCTCGCCGGCGCCGACGTGCGGGTCAAGTACACCTACAAGGCCATTCCGGAACCGGCGACGCTGGCGCTGATCCTGCTGGGCGGACCGGTGCTCTTCCGGCGCACCCGCAGCGGCCTGCGAATCTCGTAACTCCTCCACGCCGAACAGGCAGTGTGCGTTTGGCCGGCCCGCCGATCGACCCTCGGCGGGTCGGTCTGTTTTCTGCGCCGGCGCGGCGCAGTGGTCGCGCGGCGCGACGTCGCATTATCGGGCGGCGCGCGCGCGCTCATTTTCCACGCCCCGCGCGCACTCGACCGGGAAAACCACGTCGCGACGGGCATACCATTGGCGTCCGCACCGCGCCCGGTCGCGCGCTGTCGGACACCGGCAGCTTTCTGAAGGAGTCGCGCGGCATGGTGCGGAATTTTATTCGGATGGCGGCGCTCTCGATCGTTCTGGCGGCGGCGCCCGCCTGGGCCAACCAGATCACCACGATCGCCTTTTCTGACGCGATTCCGGTCGCAACCACGAGCTGGAACGACTTCGCCGACCTCGGCAAGTTCGACACCAACCTCGGAACGCTGCTGTCGATCGACGTCTTCCTCGACGGCAAGGTCGAAGGCTCGACCCGGTTCGAGAGCCTCGACCCCAGCCCCACCACCGTCACCGTCAATCTCTCCAGCACTGTCACCCTCAAGAAGCCCGACAGCAGCACGCTGTCCACCGCCTTCCCCGTATTCACCAAGATCGAACCCGTCAGCCCGTTCGACGGCGGGATCGATTTCGGCGGCGGGTCGGGCCGCACCTTCCTGGGCCTGTCGGCGATCAACTCGGACCACGTCACGCTGACCGGGCCATTCTCAGCCCTCGACCTGGCGGCGTTTACCGCCCCGGGCGGCGGCGCGCTCAGCCTCCCGGTCATGTCGGTCGGCACCTCGAACGGCAGCGGCTCCGGAAACCTGCTGCTCCAGTTCACCACGATGGCGGGCGCCGACGTGCGAATCGTCTACACCTACAAGGCCGTGCCCGAGCCGGCGACCCTGGCCCTGCTGGCGGCCGGGGCGCTGGGTCTGCGGCGCCGCCGCTGATCGGACCCACGCTACTCGAAGAGATTTCCGCGCGGCCGCCCATAAGGCGGCCGTTTCATTGCGCTGCGCCGCGGCGCCGTTTTCGGTCGAGTCGAATCCGCGCGGCGCACTTGCCCCGCCCCGTTTCATGTCGTACGAACCTGTAGCACACCTCATCCGGGGGACGGATCAGGGGGGAGTTCACGGTCCGGTCGGATCGTGAACAGCAGGAAATCTTGGGGGGAGAATCACATGCGCAATCGGACGCTGTGGGTCTGCGCGCTCGGCGCGCTCGGTTTCGCGAGTGCGGCTAACGCCGCCTCGATCTCGTTCAACGACTCGGTGCCGGTCCAGCCGACCGACTTCACGTCGTCGGTCACCGTCTCCAAGTTCAACCCGGCGCTCGGCACGCTCAACTCGATCGACTTCAAGATCGAAGGCGCCGTCGAGGGCTCCATCCGCTTCGAAAGCCTCGACGCCTCGCCCGCCACGGTCAGCGCGTCGCTGGCCGCGTCGATCACGCTTCAGCGGCCCGACCTGTCGAACATCGTCGTCACCACGCCCGCCTTCAGCGTCATGGCGCCGCTCAGCGCCTACGACGGCGTCACCGATTTCGGCGGCACCTCGGGCGCGACCTTCCTGGGCCTGTCCGGCTCGGACACCGACACCTTCACCAGCCCGCCGCCCGCCAGCGACCTGGCGCTCTTCACCGGCCTGGGCAATATCACGCTCCCGGTCAAGGCGACCGCGATGTCGACCGCCTCGGGCGCGGGCAACCTGGTGGCGCTCTTTCTCACCAACGCCGGCGCCCGGGTGATGGTCACCTACAACTACACCGTGCCCGAGCCCGCCACGCTGGCGCTGCTCTCGTTCGGCGGACTCTTCTTCCGCCGCCGCCGCACGGCCTAGCTCCGCCCGCCGACGTCACAGAATTCGCAGGCCGACGAAGGGTCGACCCGACCGGGTCGACCCTTTCTTTTTTCCGGCCGGCGGCGTCGCGTTCGGGCCGGCGCGGCGCGAGAATGGCGCCATGACAAGCGCGGCGGACGATCGAGCGATGATGCTGCGGGCGCTGCGCCTGGCGCAGCGCGGCGCGGGCCGCGTCGAGCCGAACCCCATGGTCGGCGCGGTGCTGGTGCGCTTCGGGCGGGTCGTCGGCGAAGGCTACCACGCCCGGTTCGGCGGCCCGCATGCCGAGGTCGCGGCGCTGCGCGACGCCGGTCGCGCCGCCCGCGGCGCCACCTGCTACGTCACGCTCGAGCCCTGCTGTCACTTCGGCAAGACGCCGCCCTGCACCGACGCCCTGGTCCGCGCCGGCGTGGCGCGGATGGTGGCGGCGCTGCGCGATCCGTTCCCGCGCGTCGCCGGCGGCGGCTTCCGCAGGCTGCGCGCCGCGGGTATCGCCGTCGCCGTCGGGCCGTGCGCCGCCGAGGCCGCCGAGCTGAACGCCCCCTACCTCAAGCGGCTCCAAACCGGCAGGCCGTGGGTCATCGCCAAGTGGGCCCAGAGCCTCGATGGAAAAATCGCGACCCGCAGCGGCGACTCGCGCTGGATCAGTTCGCTCGCATCGCGCCGCGCCGCGCATGCCCTGCGCGGACGGGTCGACGCCGTGCTCGTGGGCGTGAACACGGTGATGACCGACGACCCGGAGCTGACCTGCCGGCACGTGCGACCGAAGCGCGTCGCGGCGCGGATCGTGGCGGACGCCGACGCCCGCACGCCCCCGCGTTCGCGGCTGGTGCGGACCGCGCGGCGCATTCCCACGCTGATCGCCACGGCGGCGCCGCGGTCGCGGCGCGCGGCGGCGCTGGCGGCCGCGGGGTGCGAGATCCTCGCCGTGCCGCGCGGCCCGGCCGGCGGCGTGCACCTGCCAACCTTGCTCGACCTGCTGGGTCAGAAACAGATGACCAACCTGCTGGTCGAAGGCGGCGGTCGGCTGCTGGGGTCGTTTCTCGACGCCGGGCTGGCCGACGAGGCGGTCGTCTTTGTCGCCCCGCGGCTGATCGGCGGACGGACCGCCCCGGGAGCGCTGGGGGGCGTGGGTCCGGCCGACGTGGCGCGCCTGCCGCCGATGCGGGTGATCGCCGAGCGGCGGCTGGGGGTCGATCGGCTGGTGCGGCTGCGGCTGGAGCGGCAGCGCGGGACATGATGTAAACCCCGGCGGTCGGGAATTGTGCGACGCGGGCCGCAATTCGGACGTATAATGCCCGGCGTTTGGGCCGTGGCCGCGCCGGTGGAATCGCGCGGCGAACAGAATCTGGATCCGAGCCGTCACAGGAGCACACTCATGTCGCGAATGGGAATATCGATCGCGTTGCTGGCATCGCTGGCGACGGGCGCGTGGGCCGACGACAAGCTGGGAGTCGGCGATGCGGCGCCGCCGCTGAAGATCGCCAAGTGGATGCAGGGCAGCCCGGTCGACGTGCAGCGCGGCAAGGAGACGTTGTACGTGGTGGAGTTCTGGGCGACCTGGTGCGGCCCCTGCAAGATGACCATTCCGCACCTGAGCGAGCTGCAGCGCCACTTCGGCGAGACCGGTAAGGTGACGGTGGTCGGCATCAGCAACGAAGAGGCAGACGTCGTCAAGCCGTTCCTCCAGGCCTGGAAAGACCGCATGACCTACACCGTCGCGGTCGACGACGACAACAAGACCAGCGACGCCTACATGAAGGCCGCCGGGCAGAACGGCATCCCCTGCGCGTTCCTGGTGCGCGGCGGCAAGGTGCTCTGGATCGGCCATCCGATGGAGATGGACGAGCAGATCGTCAAGCTGACCGGCGACAAGAAGTGGGGCGAGCTGGCCGAGGCGGCGCAGGAGCGCCTCAAGAAGCAGATGGAACTGCGCGGCAAGATCGGCCAGGCGCTGCGCGACGAGGATGGCGACGCCGCGCTGGCGAGCATCGACAGCCTGCTGAAGCTCAATCCGCAGGAGAACGAGGCGCGGATGCTGAAGTACCAGGTGATGGCGACGCTGAAAGGCGACACCGCCGCGACCGCCGAATACGGTCACGCGCTCATCGGCTCGCTCGATGACGCCGGCATGCTCAACGCCCTGGCCTGGACCATCATGACCGACGATCGCTTCGAGAAGCACCGCGACCTGAAGGTCGCCGCGGCCGCGGCCGAGAAGGCCGACAAGCTCTCCGGCTCGGCCGATCCGTCCATCCTCGATACCCTGGCCCTGTCACAGTACAAGCAGGGGCACGTCGATCAGGCCATCGAGACCGAAAAGAAGGCCGTCAAGCTCTGCAAGAACGCCGGCATGAAGAAGCAGCTCCAGAAGAGCCTGAAGAAATTCGAGAACGCCAAGGCCAAGGGCGGCGCGGCCGACAAGGACGACGACGACGATGATGATGACGACTAACCCCGCCCGTCGGGCGGCGAATGTGTAGAACCCCGGAAGCCCACCGCGTGACGGCGGTGGGCTTCTTTTGCTGCCCGGCGCGCGGCGCCTGAAGGGCCCCATGAACGCAAACCGATTCGCATTGTGCTGCCTGACGCTGGCGCTGGCCGCCGCAAGCGCCAGCGCCGACCCGACCCTCAAGATCGGCGACGCCGCCCCGCCGCTGCACATCACCCAGTGGATCAAGGGCGGCCCCATCGACGTGCACGCCGACAAGGACGCCGTCTATGTGGTCGAGTTCTGGGCAACCTGGTGCGGACCGTGCAAGCTCTCCATTCCGCACCTGACCGAGATTCAGCAGCACTTCGCGAAAAAGAAGGTCTTCGTGATCGGCATCTCGTCCGAATCCGAGGAGACCGTTCGCAACTTCCTCAAGAGCTGGGACAAGAAGATGGACTACGCCGTCGCGGTCGAGCGCGGCGGGGCATCCAGGGATTACATGGTCGCCGCCGGCATCCGCGGCATCCCCCACGCCTTCATCGTCAAGTCCGGCAAGGTCGTCTGGAACGGCCACCCCATGGAGATCGACGAGACGCTCGCGCAGATCACCGGCGACGTGGCGTGGCGCCAGCAGATCCAGCAGGAGCGGAAACGCGTGTCGGCCCGCCAGAAGGCCTATGCCGAGTTCAACGCCGCCATGCAGGCCCAGCAGTGGGACAACGCCTTGCGCGCCCTCGACGCCCTGGAGACGCTCGACGCCGGCAACCCGCGCATCGCCATGCAGAAGTTCGCCTTGCTCGCCATCTACAAGAACGACCCGGCCGGTGCGACCGCCGCCGGCACGCGCCTCGCCGCGCAGCTCGACGACTGGCAGACGCTCACCGCCTACGCCCGCGACGTGCTGGTCGGCCCGATGTTCGACGGCAAGCGCAACGTGGCGGTCGCCACGGCCATGGCCGAAAAGGCCGTGAAGCTCTCTGCGCGGAAGGAGCCGATGGCGCTCGAAACGCTCGCCCGGGCACGTTTCGCCGCCCACGACGCCCCTGGCGCCCACAAGCTGCTCGACGAGGCCCAGAAGCTCGACGCGCCCAACGAGGTGAAGGAGCTGCTGAAGCACACCCGCGAAGAGCTGGCCCCCAAACCCACCGCCGCCTCGAAATAGTCGCGGCCGCGCGCCGGTCGCGGGCACGCGCCGACAGGAGGCCGTGACGGCTCTTCAAGCATGTTGCGGGAAGTGATACGGCTTGGCCGACTTCGCCACAGAACCTGGTTCCGCGCCGGATGGGATGATGGTCGAATTACGTACGAGTCGGGCATCGTCGGACTTGACGCGGAGAATCTTCGACGACGGCACGGGATTGCATGAATCGATCAGTGCAGCAGCACGGTGGCAATCAAGGGCCGATGAGCGTTGCAACAAAGCCCGGGACGTCTGTGGCGTCCATGACCGAGTTCCCGCTGAAGTCTGCTGAGCAGAGAACGGTTGGGTTCGTCGAACCGGACATGACCGCACTGACAAAGGGTTGGATATCGTTGCCGTTAGTCGCGCCACTTTGATTCACATCGCCGGTAAGGCTACCCGATGGAGGCATGTATTCCCAAGTGTCGATAGATACGCCGGTGTGTCCGCCATACATCACGACGCGTTGGCGAGCCTCATCATAGGCCATCGCGTGACCATACCTGCCGTATGGTGGCGCGGAACCGGTCGATATCAATGTCCAAGCGGTACCGTTCCACTCCCACGTATCGCTAAGATACACGTTTTGACACGTCGCTCCGCCAAACAAGACGCAGACACTACGTACGCGATCGTAGGCCATACAAGGAGAATACCGAGGACTTGGACCCGATGTTGAGACCTGGACCCAGGTACTCCCATTCCACTCCCAGGTGTCGCCATAACAGATGGGTCCCGAAGTCACTCCTCCAAACAAAACAACCCGCTCGCGAGCGCTGTCGTAAGCGATGGCCGCGTTCCATCGCGCACCGGGTCCCGAGACTGCCAATTGGGTCCATGAACTCCCGTCGTAAGTGTATGTAGTGTCGGTATAGGTAAACGGAAAAATCAAACCGCCGAACATAACGGTATTGCCACGGGCTTCGTCAAAGACCATTGCCGCTCTCAATCTAGGCGGGCCAGTCGCAGTGAAAGCCCATGTGCTGCCATCCCATTCATAGGTCGAGCTGGATTCACAACTGTCGGGAAAACAATCCGGATTCTTGTTAGATAATCCGGCGTGAACGATAAAGCGACTACGCACACGATCCCACGCGCTCTGGCAATATAGAAGACCTGCCAAGGGTGCATTGGTGGGAGGACAAACGTTGACATTTGGGCCTGGTGCTCCAACTGCTCCCCATGATAATCCATCATACGAATACATCTTTTTGTCGTTACATGACGCACCTGAGTATCGGAGGATTCGGCCTCCAGCTGGGTCATACACCATCGTCGTGTGAGATGTCGGCCCAGTTGAATTCGGCCCCTGTACCCACGAGCCGGCGCATTGGGCAATGGCGCTCATCGCTGGCAGGCAAGACAGCATGAGCGTTGCCGCGGCGAATTGTCGTGCGCACATTGCCGGCTCCTAGGGGCGAAGGGGCATGAGAAGCTCCGTTCCGGGACGATCGCGAAGCCGTTGCCCCGTGGTTAGTATCATACTTTTCGAGGCCAGGGGCTCAAGCCGATGGATGACATCGACAGAGCGGAAAGCTGGTTTGGGCTATTCTACGGACCCCGCAGCCCAAATGCTGCGGCCTAGCGTATGCCGTTCACGAAGGCTTCTGCGATTCGATCTTCGAATTGTTCACGTTCCCCTTCTCTCCCGCGAGCGTTGCCGGGAAGCCGAAGTCTGCCGATCGCTTCGGCCGCGCGCCGGACGACCCTGCCTTCGCAGATCGGCCCGTCGCCAACCGGCCCGCCGCCGGCACGCCGCGCACCATCTTCCGCAGCAGCGCCAGGTTCAGCCGATCCAGGTCGCGGCCGCGCTCGTCGGTCCCCTTGGGCGTCTCGAGGATCATCGGCAGGTGCGCCAGCCGCGCGTCGTTCACCAGCCGCTCGAACGCGCCGCGCCCCACGTGCCCGCCGCCGATCCGCGCGTGCCGGTCGACCCGTGAGCCGAGCGGCTTCTCCGAGTCGTTCAGGTGAAAGCAGGCCAGCCGCCCCAGGCCAATGACGCGGTCGAATTCGGCCAGCGTCGCGGCGTAGCTCGCGTCGTCGTCGAAGCGATAGCCGGCCGCCAGCGCGTGACAGGTGTCGAAGCAGACGCCGATCCGCTGGTCGCCGTTCGCGCCGGCGATCATGTCGCGCAGCTCCTCGAAGCGATGCCCCAGGCAGCTGCCCTGCCCGGCCGTGATCTCGAGCAGCGGGCGGACGCGCGCTGCGCCGAGCCGGTCGAGAATCTCGCGCAGCGCCGTCGCGACGCGCTCGCAGCCGGCCGCCGGCCCCGCGCCCAGGTGCGCCCCCGGGTGCACCACCAGGCCGACGATGCCCAGCGGCTCGCAGCGCTGCAGCTCGTCGACGTAGGCGTCCAGGCTTCGCCGCCACACGGCCGCGTCGGGCGACGCGAGGTTGATGAGATAGCTGGCGTGGGCCACCACCGGGCCGATGGCGGTGCGCTGCCGGGCCGCGTGCCAGGCGGCGATCTCCTCGTCGCGCAGCGGCCGGGCGGCCCACTGGCGCTGGTTCTTCACGAAGACCTGCAAGCAGTCGCAGCCGGCCGCCGCGGCGATGTCGAAGGCGTTGTGCAGCCCGCCGGCGACGGACATGTGGGCGCCGAATCGCGGCCCGCAGCGCGTCGCGGCCGACGCTCGCGGCGATTGCGGTTCGTTTTTCGTGACAGATTTGCCCAACGGTCCATTCTCCACGCAGTGCCGCGCGGGCGCGCCTACTCCCCGACGATCTTCACCAGCACCCGCTTGCGACGCTGGCCGTCGAACTCGCCGTAGAAGATCTGCTCCCACGGGCCGAAGTCCAGCCGGCCGTCGGTGATCGCCACCACCACCTCGCGCCCCATGATCGTCCGCTTCAGGTGGCCGTCGGCGTTGTCCTCGCCGGTGTCGTTGTGGCGGTACTGATCGGTCGGCGCGTGCGGGGCCAGCCGCTCCAGCCAGCGGTCGAAGTCGCCGTGCAGGCCCGATTCGTCATCGTTGACGAACACGCTCGCGGTGATGTGCATGGCGTTGACGAGGCACAGTCCGTCGCGGACGCCGCTGGCCTCGACCGCCGCCTGCACCTGCGGCGTGATGTTGAGGAACGCCCGGCGCGTGCGTGTCTCGAACCACAGCTCGGCGCGGTGCGATTTCATCGCGCGCCCTCCCGTTCCGGCCCGGCCGCCGCCCCCGCCCGCGGCTACTCCGCCATCGCCGCGAACACGTCCGCGTTGCTCTTGAACCGCTCCAGCTCCTTCACCAGCGTCTCGATCTGCACCTGCGGCGCCATGGCCAGCAGCTTCCGCCGCAGCCGGTAGCTCTTCTGAAGCCACGCCGGCGGAATCAGCTTCTCCTCCTTGCGCGTGCCGCTCTCGGTGACGTTGATGGCCGGCCACAGCCGCAGGTTCGCCAGCTCGCGCGACAGCACCAGCTCCATGTTGCCGGTGCCCTTGAACTCCTGAAAGATGAAGTCGTCCATCCGGCTGCCGGTCTCGACCAGCACGCTGGCGATGATCGTCAGGCTGCCGCCCCCCTCGATGTTCCGCGCCGCGCCGAAGATCGCCTTCGGCTCGGTCAGCGCGTTGATGTCCAGCCCGCCGGTCATCGTCCGCCCGCTGCTGCCGATCGACGAGTTGAACGCCCGCGACAAGCGCGTGAGCGAGTCGAGCAGAATCACCACGTGCCGCCCGGCCTCGAGCATCCGCCGCGCCTTCTCAATCATCAGCCGCGCGATCCGCAGGTGGCTGGCGACGTCGCGGTCGTTGCTCGACCAGACCACCTCGGGCTTGCCCGCGTGCCAGCCCGACCCCTCGGGCGTGATGACGCGGCGCATCTCGGTCACCTCTTCCGGGCGCTCGTCGACCAGCAGCATCATCAGCAGCACGTCGGGATGGTTGGCGATGATCGCCTTGGCCATCTGCTGCAAGAGAATCGTCTTGCCCGAGCGCGGCGGCGCCACGATCAGCGCCCGCTGCCCGCGCCCCACCGGCGTCAGCAGGTCGACCACGCGCATGCTGGTCGGCCCGCCGGCCGTCTCGAGGCGGATGGTGTCGTGCGGATCGACCACCGTCAGCTCGGCAAAGTCGCCGCGCTCGGCGTACGCCTCGGCCGCCAGGCCGCAGATCCGCGCCACGCGCGTCACCCGCGGCGGCCGCCCGGGCGCGACGTCCGCCTCAACGAACTCGCCCCCCGCCAGCCGGAAGCGGCGAACCACCTCCGGCGGCACGACCGGGTCGACGGGTTTGGCGGCATAGTTGGCGGCCTGGGAGCGCAGCGCGCCGCCTGCGCCGCGCGCGTCGCGCTCGAACAAGCCGGAGACCGGTCCAGCAGGATTCATGCGGCTATCTCGGTGTTGGACGCCGCCCGGCGGAGTGAATTGCCCCCGCGCCGCGGCGCGGCGAGAATACCCGCTCTTCGAGGGAATTGCATGAGCGCTATCGATCGCGTGGCCGTCATCGGCCTGGACTGTGCCGAGCCGTCACTGGTCTTCGGGCCGTGGCTGGCCGAGATGCCCAACCTCCGCCGCCTCTGCCAGAGCGGCACCTTCGGCCAGCTCACCAGCTGCCTGCCGCCCATCACCGTGCCCGCCTGGTCCTGCATGGCCGCCAGCCAGGACCCGGGCCAGCTCGGCATCTACGGCTTCCGCAACCGCAAGGACTGGTCCTACGACGGGCTCGACATTGCCTTGTCCACCCACGTCCGCGTGCCGCGCGTCTGGGATCATCTCTCGGCCGCCGGCCGCGGCAGCATCGTCGTCGGCGTGCCCGGCACCTTTCCGATCACCAAACCCATCCGCGGCGCGATGGTCGGCTGCTTCCTCACGCCCGACCCCAAGACCAGCGACTACACCTGGCCGCGCGAGCTGAAGCAGACCATCGCCGCGCTGGTGGGCGACTACCTTGTCGACGTGAAAGGCTTCCGCACCGACGACAAGGCGCCGCTGCTCGACCAGATCTACGCCATGACCGACCGGCGCTTCAAGGTCGTCGATCATCTCGCCCGCACCACGCCGTGGGACCTGCTCTGGATGGTCGAGATGGGCACCGACCGCATTCACCACGGCTTCTGGCAGTATCACGACCCGCAGCACCACCGCCACCAGCCCGGCAGCCGCTTCAACGACGCCATCCGCAAATACTACGTCCACCTCGACCAGCTCATCGGCGAGCTGCTGACCACGCTCGATCCGCAGCGCACCGCCGTGCTGGTCGTCTCGGACCACGGCGCCAAGCGCATGGACGGCGGCCTCTGCTTCAACGACTGGCTGATCCGCGAAGGCTATCTCGTGCTCAAGGAGCCGGCGACCCGGCCGTCCAAGTTCAACCTTGCCGCCGTCGACTGGTCGCGCACGCGCGTGTGGGGCGAAGGGGGCTACTACGGCCGCTGTTTCATCAACGTCCGCGGCCGCGAACCCGCCGGCGTCGTCGCGCCCGCCGATTACGAGCCGCTCCGCGACGAGCTGATCCGCAAGCTCGAAGCGCTGCCGGACGACCGCGGCCGGCCGATGGGCACGCGCGTCTACCGTCCGCAGGCGATCTACCGCCGCGTCGAAGGTGTGCCGCCGGACCTGATCGCCATCTTCGGCGACCTGCACTGGCGCAGCGTCGGCACGGTCGGAAACCCGAGCATCTACACCTTCGACAATGACACCGGCCCGGACGACGCCAACCACGCGCAGGAGGGCATGTACATCCTGGCGCACCCGTCGCTGCCGGCCCGTGGGCGCGTCGATGGGCCGACCCTGTACGACGTCGCCCCGACCATCCTCAAGCTGCTGCGCCAGCCGGTGCCGGCGGAGATGATCGGCGGGCCGCTGATCTAGCTGGCACGACGCGACGGCCGGAGATCAACCCTTCCCGCGCGGCCGCGCACGCACCGACCGGTTCGGTGGAGACAACTGAAGTGAAAAAGCGGCGGCACACGCAGGTGCACCGCCGCTCGTTGATTGAAGTTGTCGAGCCGCGCCGCGCGCTCGCGCCGCGTCGTCCCTACTGCTTGACCACATCGACCTGCGTGCCGCTGTCGCGGAACAGGTACGTAGCCGGCGCGCTCGCCGCCACCTCGATGAACGCCACGTCGGGGAAGTCGTTCGTCAGGCTGCGCCCGACCACGTGCAGCCGCTCGCAGTGATCCACGGTGATCTGCTGGCTGGATTGCGGCGACATCGCGAACGACGCCCGCGGGTGACCGTTGACGGTCGGGAAGATCGTCAGCGAGTGCGACGAGTTGTTCTGGACCGTGAACGTGACCGTGCCGTCGGCCGACCCGCCTGCGAGGGTGTAGCTCACGCCCGGAAACGGACCCGAGGCGTTGCTGAACGTGGCGCTGCCGTCGGCGCACAACTGCATCGAGAAGCCCTCGACCTCGCTGGCGCCCTGCGGCGAGAAGTTCGCAATCGAGAAGCAGCCGCAGTCCGTGACATTGGTGACCTGGGTGGTCTGGCCGGCGTTCACGACCACGCTCTGATCGGACTCGCCATCGGTCGCCTGGAGGTTGAGGTTCTTGCTCGAGCCGTTGATGAAGGTGAACGACCGCGCGGTCGGCATCGGAATCGGTCCGCCGCCGCCCCCGCCGCCGCCTCCGCCGCCACCACCCCCGCCGCCGCCGCCACCCCCGCCGCCGCCTCCACCGCCGCCGCCCATGTCATCCGGGAGCGGTTGAACCAGGCAGCCGCCGATGACCAGCAACAGCGCCAGCAGCGTCAACGACTTAGAGCATGCACCCAGGAACGATTGCAGCCTTGACCGTCTCATGCGCGTACTCCCGATGCCAAGCGAGGGGGCTCTGAGTGCCCCCCCATTATACCCCTCGAAATCGGGCGTTAGCGACTTCGCGTTTCGGTTCGCCGCGGCGGGCTCCACCGGACCAGGACCCGGCCTTCAATATCGCCCCCGCCACCCGGCCGGGCCTGCACCGTCAGCGTCTCAACCCGTTCCGCCAGATCGGCGATCAAACGCACCGCGGCGGCCGGATTGAACGACTCCAATTCCCGGACGGTCGGCGCAATCAGCGGAATGCTGACCTCCATCGGCTGTCCCGCGCGCCGCACGGATAGCGGCAGCGACCCCTGCCACGTCCGGGCGTGGAACCGCTCCACCAGCTCCTGCGCCGGGCGCGACGTCGACAGCGGCGCGCCGGATACGCCGAGGATCTGGTCGCCGATCTGCAACCGGCCGGCGGCCGGCGAGTCGGGCGAAATCTCCACCACCTCGACCGCGGCGTCATTCCCCGCGACGCGCCGCACGCCGACGCCCAGCCGCTGCTGTTCCTCGATCCGCCGTTTCGCCCAGTCGGTCCAGAATGCCGCAGTCTGCGCCGGCGGATTGGTGCGCTCGAGGAAGCTCAGCCACGACCGCAGCATGTTCGAGAGCGCCGCGCCGCGCAGCACCACCCAGTCGTTCGGACCGGCCGCGCCCGACAGCGTGGCCGCCACGACCCGGTCGTTGCGCAGCGCCGGCCGAGCGCCGCGCAGGGTCGCCAGAATCTCGTCGAACTGCCGGCGCGACGTGGACACCACCAGCCAGCGATCGACCGCCGCCCAGACCAGCTCGACCTGGGCGAAGTACGGGCACCGCGTTCGGCTGGCCATCAACTGCCCGATGGGCACGCGGCGGACCTCGACGTCGCCCTCCTGAGACACGTCGAGCTGCGGCATCGCCGCGCCGCGCGACCCGGGCGCCAGCTCGAGAATGAACGTGCTGACCAGAATCACCAGTCCGTCGAAGCCCACGGCGCTCTGCAGCGGCCGGCTGGTCTCCAGCACCAGCGCCACCGCCGGCAGGTCGAAGCCGCGCCCGCCCGGGTCGGCCACGGCGCTGAGCACGATCGCGGCCGACGGCCCCAGCGCGCCCAGCGCCGACGCCCCCACGCCCGCCAGCTCGAACATCGCCGCCCGCAGACGCGCCGTCAGCGAGTACGGATCGCTCGGCTGCGACGTGGCGAGCTCGAAAAACCCGGCCACGTCCAGCGCGCCGCACCAGACGCCAATCGCATCGGCGGGCGCCAGCGCCCCGGCCGGGCGCGTGGTCGGCGGACCGAAGCGGTGCGGCACGTTGCCGGTCGCGCGGAAGTCGATCGCCACCGCGTCGGCCGCCACGTCGATGCTCGCCAGCAGCGAGCCGCGGCCCGCCTCTTCGCGGGCGATGAACACGAACCCGTCGCCGTTGACCGGCAGGGTCTCACGCGCCCGGGCAAACGCCGGCTGCCGCGCCAGCGTCGGCCCGCCGCGCCCCGCCAGCAGCAGCGTGGCGCGCGTCCACAGCCCGTCGTCATCCTGCGCCGGGCCGAACAGCAGCGTCCGATCGCGCACCGCCACCAGCAGCCCGGTCTTCATGCGATAGCGCTGCACGTCGCCGAGCGGCTCGAGCGGCCGCGCGGCCCAGCGCTGCAGCAGCGGCGCCACACGCTCCGGCGACCCCAGCTCGGCCAGCACCACGCCGCGATCCCAGCGCGCCGGGTCGATCGCGAACAGCGCCGTGCGCGCGCCGAGCAATTCCAGAATGGCGCGCTCGGTCGACATGCCCAGCAGCTGCTCGGCCCGGTCGACCGCCGGCCTGCCCGCCGACGTGCCGCCGGCCTCGCCCAGCGCGCGAATCGTGTCCCACGTGCCCACCCGCGCCAGGTGGTGGCGCGTCACCGACAGGTCGCGGAATTCCACGTACAGGCGGACGTCGGCCGGCGCCAGCGCGGCCCAGTCGGCGGGCGGCGCGGCCACCGCCGGCAGCGCCGCGGAAAGGCCGAACAGGATCGTCAGCGCAATCGCGAAGCGCCAGCCCGCGGCACGCCCCGGGCGCGCACGCCGCTTGCCGCGCGATGTACTCCGCATCGGAAGCACCGCAGATGGCACGAAGATCAGAACCGCACGACCTCGTCAGGCGCCGCCGCATCCGGCGCGGGACGCGTCAGGTTCAGGAAGGGGTGCAGCAGATCGGTCATCAGCGTCGGGCTGAAGGCGGCCGACGTCGGTGACTGCTCGACCGCCGGCGCCGGCGGTCCGACCGGCCCGGCCGCCGCAATGCGATAAAAGCCGCGCAGCTGATCGGCCACGCGCCCGGTCTGCGCTACGCCGGCCAGCGTCGGGTCGACCAGCGACCGCATGCCGAAGGCCTCGGCCGGGCCCGACTCCGTCTCGCCCAGCACGCGCGTGGCTGCGCCGCGCCGCACAACCCGCGGCTCGGCCGGCCAGATCAGCACGACGAAGGCGATCATCGCCGCCACGGCCGGCACGAACCCGGCCGCAAACCGCTCCAGCATCCGCCGGCGGCGCTGGCGCCGCGTCAGAAACGACAGCGTCAGCCCCGGGCGCGATGCCGACAGCGGCAGTTCGGCCAGGATGCGATCGGCAAACGAATCGGACAGCCGCACCGGCGACGCGTCGGTCGCCATCACGCTGCCGGCGGCCCGCACCAGCTCGACCTGGCGCTGACACTCGCCGCAATGCAGCAGGTGTGCCTCGACCTCGGCCAGCAGCGGCGCCGACAGCTCGCCGTCCAGATAGGCGTCGTACAGGTGTTGCACGTTGCGGCAGGTCACAGGCACGATCTCGCTCCTCGCTCGCCCGTGGCGCGCCTGGCGCCCGGACGCATCCGACTGGCCGATCATCCCGCATCCGCTTCGAAGCGGACCTCGCTCCAGTCCGCCGCCAGTTGTCCGCCCAGCGCGTCGCGCAGCCGGGCCCGGGCTCGGTGCAGATGGCTCTTCACCGTCGCGGCCGGAATCTCCAGAATCTCGCCAATCTGCTGACAACTCAACTGCTCCCGGTAGAACAGCAGCACGGTCGCGCGCTGCGCCGCCGGCAATTCGTCCACCGCGCCCCAGATCGACGACTTGAGCCGCCGCGCGGCGTCGGAATTCGCCACCGCGTCGCCGGCGCCGCCGTCGTCCGGCGTCGAGAACTGCGACAGGTCGGCCGCCCCGACCACCGTCGAGCGGTGCCGGCGCATCGTGTTCAGGCACAGGCGATAGGCGATCGTGAACAACCACGTGCTGAACCGGAACTGCACGTCGAAGCTGTCCAGCGCCGCGAACGCCTTGAGAAACGCCTCCTGGCAGATCTCCTCGACGTCGTCGCGATCGCGGATCATCCGCGCCACGAAGGCCGACAGCCGATCCTGGTGCGCATCGATCAGCCGGCGCGCACTCACCCGGCAACCGCCCTGCGCCTGGTGAATCAGCCGGCGCTCATCGGCGGCGTCAAGTCGACCGTCGGACATGGCAGAAAACCGGTCCATCCTGCCTCCAGATTATACTGTCGGATATCCGCGGCGGTTGCGGGCACCACCCCGGCCGCTAACATGGCCCGATATGTCCAAGGCCCGCGGTTCCACGCAGCGCATCGTCAACAAACGGGCCGCGTTTGAGTATCACCTGTTCGACCGCGTCGAGGCCGGAATCGAGCTTAAAGGCACCGAAGTCAAGAGCTTGCGCGCCGGGCAGGTCTCCCTCGCCGAGGCCTACGCCCGCATCCGCGACGACCAGGCCGAGCTGGTCGGCTGCCAGATCGAGCCCTATTCGCACGCCACCGTCTTCAACCACGACCCCAAACGCGCCCGCCGACTGCTGCTCCACCGGCGCGAAATTCACCGCCTGTACGGCAAGGTCAAAGAGCAGGGCTTCACCCTGGTGCCGCTCTCGATCTACTTCAACGACCACGGCCGGGCCAAGGTCGAGCTGGCGCTCGCCAAGGGCAAGACCCATCGCGACAAGCGCGCCGACCTGCGCGCCAAGGACGACCGCCGCGAGATGGACCGCGCGCGGCGGACGCGCGGCTGACCGGCTCAGCTCTGCTCGATGCAGAAGTGATAGGTGCCCCACGCGTTCACCGCCAGCGACAGCGCGATCAGCGGCGCGCCGATCGCCGTCAGCCGCCCGCGCATGCCCAGCGCCGCCAGCAGCAGGATGAACGGCAGCACGTCCAGCAGATAGCGATGGCCGAACTGGTACCAGCCGGTGCCGTGAAAGAGCATCAGCGCTGCCAGGCCCGGGCCCATTCCAATTAGCGACCCCCACAGCAGATCGCGCCGCCGCGCCCGCCACGCCAGCAGCGCAAACACCATCGCCGGCGAGACCATGAACAGGCTGTTGCCCATCGGGTCGAACGTCGCCTGGCCCGGATAGTGCGGATGATCGTAGCGCAGCGAGAAGTTCGCAAAGTAGTAATAGAGATTCGTCGGGAGGTAGTGCGAGCTGAACCGGCCATACTTCTTGAAGTCGGCGGCGAACTTCGGATTGCCGCCCGCGTCGGCCAGCCGCCCCTGGCCGAAGTCGCGCCAATCGCCGAACCGCGCCTGGTTCAGCCAGAGCTGAACGCCGATCGCCACCATCAGCACGCCGCCCAGCGCCGCGCCCCAGCCCACGAATCGCCGGCCGCGCCGCGGCGCGCCCCGCAGCCCGGTCCAGAGCATCCACGCGCAGAACGGCGCCGCGAGGATGATCGTGTTGCGCGACAGAAAGCCCAGCCCCAGCGCCACGCCCGACACGACCACCCAGGCCGGATGGTTCACGATCCGCAGCGCCGCGACAATCGCCAGCACGAGGAAGAAGGTGGCGCACAACTGCGTCAGGAACCAGACCTGCCCGGTGCAGGCCTGGTAGAGATGCACCGTGCCCAGGCCGTAGAGGACCGTCAGTCCGATCGTCGCCGGCTCGCCCAGGTCCGGCCAGTGGCGCCGCAGGGCGCGGAGCATGAGGTAGACCGCCGCCACCGTCGCCGCGCCGACCAGGTTCGCCAGCAGAATGTCGCTCGCGCCGCTGCCGCGCCACAGCACCAGCGGCACCATCAGCAACGCCGGCACCGGCGGCCAATAGGCGACGTAGCCGCCGTTCACCGGCACCCAGTCGTGATAGGCCCCGCGGACGTAGTGGGCGATCCGCGCGTCGATCTGCGGCTCCGACAGGCCGCGGCGCCGCAGGTCGCCGGCCTTGGCGTCGCGATAGGCGGCCCGGACCGCTTCGTCGGTCGCGTTGACCGGCAGGATGCGCCCGACCCGCGCCAGCCGGTTCTCGATGTAGCGCCGCTCGAGCTCGGCGGCGGTGGCGTGGAACCGGCCCGACAGCCCCGCATGCGCCGTCAGGACGGGGTGCGGATAGGTCGATTGCTCGAACTGAAACGTGCCGTGCGTCCCCACCGCGGCATAGACGAAAAAGCAGGCCGCCCCCAGCGCAGCCGCCATCGGGGCGGCGGGGCGACGAGCGGCGCGCGGAATCGGTCCGTGCGGCGCGGCGGCCGCGCGCGGGACGCTCGGGTGGATGATCTGGGCCGGCTCGCCCGATCTTGCCACGGTTCGGCTCGCTGGCGCGCTGGGTTCAGAAAGGACGCGCCGTTGGGTCGGCGTCGGCGGCGCGAATGGCCGGAGGCGCCGAACGGGCCCGATTGTAACCGTTCTGCGGGACCCGACCCAACCGGGAGGTCGCGCGGAATTTCTCGCAGGTGCGTGGAATTTCGCACGCCGCCCGCCAGCGCGGCCGCGAAAGCGCTCCGCAAGCCGTCACAAAACCGGGCAGTTTTGTGTTGACAGGTACGGCATGACGATTGCAATAATCGCGACCGACCCGGCGGACGAGGTTGCGCCGCCGGTTCCGGGCCGAACCGTGAACTCCGAGACGCCGCAAGCCGAACTGGCCGCCCTGCGAACGCGCGTCGCCGCGCTCGAGCAGCAGATCGCCACGCAGTCGGCGCCGTCCGAGTGGCCGCCCAAGGGCTACTACACCACCTATCACCTGTTGGCCGGCATGGTGCTCGGGCTGTTCGGGGCGGTCACCAGCCTGGCCTTCAACGTCATCGGCGCCGCCCTGGTCGGCAAGCATCCGCTCGAACTCATCCGCGTCTATCTCACGTTTCCGCTCGGCGAAAAAGCGCTGCACCTCCACGCCACCGAGTACGGCGGGTTCCTGCTGGCCGCCGGCTGCTGCCTCTACCTGGTCACCGGCATGTTCGGCGGCATTCCGTTTCACCTCATCCTCAGCCGCTACTTCGGCCAGTCGTCCGGCCTGGTGCGCTTCGCCGTCGCGACCGTGCTCGCCCTGGGCGTGTGGGTCGTCAATTTCTACGGGCTGCTGTCGTGGCTTCAGCCGCGCCTCATCGGCGGAAACTGGATTGTCGAGCAGGTGCCGGTGTATGTCGCGATCGCCACCCACCTGGTCTTCGGATGGACGCTGCTGTTTGTCGATCAGTGGGGCCACTTCGTTCCGTACCAGGCGACCGGCGCCGGGAGTCGCGCGTGAGTCGCCCGTGGCTGGCCATCATCCTGCTCGCAGCCGCGCTGACCGGCTGCGACTCCGACGTCGACCGCGACACGTCGCGCCCCCATCCGCGCCCCGGCTACGATCCAGACATCTCCGTGTCGCTGGTCGACGAGGGGCGGATCACCTACACCCAATACTGCGTCGGCTGTCACGGCCAGGCCGGCGACGGCAACGGCGACGCCGCCAAGTTCCTCTTCCCCAAGCCCCGCAACTTCGTCGCGGCCGAATTCAAGTTCAGCTCCACCCCCGCCGGGTCGCTGCCCACCGACGACGACCTGCGGCGCACCATCCGCAACGGGCTGCGCGGCAGCGCCATGCCGCCGTTCACCCTGCTGCCCGACCGCACGATCGACGCGCTGGTCGCCTACATCAAGTCGCTCTCGCCCCGGTGGAAGGAGCAGGACCCGGCCGCGCCCGTCCTGGTGGTCAAGGATCCGTACCGCCGACTGGCCGACAAGAGCTCCGCCATCCGCCGCGGCGAGGCCGTCTATCACGGGCTGGCGATCTGCTGGTCGTGCCACCCGGCCTACGTGCCCGAGGCGCAGATCAACACCTACATCGCCGAGTTCGGCAGCCCGCCGCGCGCCGGCTTCCGCCCGCACCTGGAACAGTCCGAAGGCAAGCCCAACAACGACGGCGACCTGGTCTATCCGCCCGACTTCCGCCGCGACTTCGTCCGCGCCGGCATGCGCGTTGAAGACCTCTACCGCAGCATCGCCGCCGGCATCACCAGCACCGCCATGCCAACCTGGGTCGACTCGATCGTCGACGCCGGCGCCAAGTCGGAAGACCTCTGGGCCATGGCGTATTACGTGCAGAGCCTGATCGCGCAGCGCCCCGCCCTGCTCGCCGACGGCCGCTTCGACGTTCGCGTCCGCCCCCGGCCCATCTACCTGCACGGCGCGCCGCCCAAACCGGCCGAGCCCGCCGAGCCGGTCGACAGCGGCGCCGCGCTCACCACGCGCCCCGCGGCCGAGCAATTTCAGGAGTAGCGCCTCAACGGCTGACCCACCATGACGACGCTCACCGCCACCGATATCCGCAACCCCGCCAGCCTGGCGACCGCCGTCGACTGTGTCGACCGCAAGGCCACGCTCTATCACATGGTCGCCGGCTTCGTCTTCATGGCCATCTCGATCCTCGCCGGGCTGCTCTTCTCGCTTCAGTTCCTGCAGCGCTACCCGTTCCCGGGAATCGAGTTCTTCTCGCCCGGCCGCTGGCGGATGATCCACACCAACGCCATCGCCTACGGCTTCCTGGCGAACATGTTCCTGTCCGGCGTGCACTGGTCCATCCCGCGCCTCACCGGCCGGCCGGTCGCCCATCCGGCGCTCACCTGGTTCATCTTCTGGGCCTGGCAGGCGATCGTCGTCGCGACGGCCGTCGGCCTGCTGGCCGGGCAGGCGCAGGCGCTCGAGTGGGGCGAGACGCCGGTCTGGGTTGACCCGGTCGCGCAGCTCGGCCTGCTGCTGGTGGCGATCAACTTCCTCGCCCCCATCCTGCGCTCGGGCGGGCCGGTGTACGTCACCCTCTGGTACTTCATCGCCGCCTTCGTCTGGACGTTCCTCGTCTACGCCATGGGCAACTTCCTGCCGCAGTACTTCGTCGGCGGCGCGGCGGCCGGGGCGATCGGCGGGCTGTTCATCCACGACCTGGTCGGGCTGTTCGTCACGCCGCTCGGCTGGGGGCTGATGTACTACTTCGTGCCCATCATCCTCCGCAAGCCGATGTGGAGCCACGGCCTCTCGCTGGTCGGGTTCTGGGGGCTGGCCTTCTTCTACCCGCTCACCGGCATCCACCACTTCCTTTACAGCCCCATCCCCATGTTCCTGCAATATGGCGCGGTCATCACCACCATCGCCATCGAGCTGGTCGTCACCACGGTCATCATCAACTTCTTCGCCACGCTCGCCGGTCGCGGCGACATGCTGCGAACCAACATGCCGATCCGCTGGTTCTACACCGGCATGATCAACTACTTCATCACCTGCCTGCAGTGCTCGTTCCAGACGACGCTCACCTTCAGAAGCTCATCCACTTCACCGACTGGGTCGTCGGCCATGCCCACCTGGTCATGCTCGGCGTCTTCGCCTTCTGGCTGCTGGGCATGGGCGTCTATCTCTTCCCGCGCCTGGTCGGCGCGGCCGCGTGGTACAGCAACCGCCTCAACAGCTGGCACTACTGGCTGACCACGATTGGCACCTTCGTGATGTTCCTCGATCTGCTCGTCGCCGGCGTCGTGCAGGGCACGCTCTGGGGCGACCTGGCGCCCTGGGAAGCGTCCCTGGTTGCCTCGGTGCCCTACTGGCTGCTGCGATCCATCAGCGGCACCGCCATCGCCGTCGGGCAGTTCATGTTCTTCTATAATTGCTACATGACCTGGAAGGTACGCCCGGCCGCGGCCGCGGCGACCGCCTAGCGCCCGCGGCGCGGTGAGTGTGACGGCATGTTCGAGTCTCGTGGCGGCATATTCCTGATCGCCGGGCTGGGCTTCTTCGCCATCGCCTTTCTCTCGATGGCGGCCGTGCCCTGGGCCATCTACTCCGGCGAGCCCGAGCAGAAGGTCGCCGACATCGCCCGGCACGGCCTGGTGCCCGAGTTCGTCGACCTTGCCGAGCGCTATCCCGACGCCTTCAAGCGCCACTTCGGCCAGCCCAACGCCGCGTCGTTTGCCGAGGCCCTCCAGCTCGGCCACGACGTCTATGTCGCCGAGGCCTGCTGGCACTGCCACTCGCAGTTCATCCGCCCGGTCGCCCGCGAAGAGCAGCGCTGGGGCCCCATCTCCGGCGCAATGGAGTATCAGAACACTCTCCAGCGGCCGGTGCTGTTCGGCACGCGCCGCGTCGGACCCGACCTGTCGCGCGAGGCCGGCCGCCGTTCCAACGACTGGCACGTCGCCCACTTCCACCAGCCCACCAGCGTCGTGCCCAGCTCGGTCATGCCGACCTATCCGTGGTTCTTCGACGCCGACGGCTATCCCAACAAGAAGGGGCTGGCGCTCATCACCTATGTCCAGTGGCTCGGAAGCTGGCGTAGCGAGTATCCCTACTATCAGCACGAGGGGCCGCCCGACTTGCCCGCCGCGCCCAAGCCGATGCAGTCGGCCGCCGCCGAGCCGCGCCACGCGAAGCCGGAGGCCGCCCCATGACGCCAGTTCGCCGTGCTGCGTCGCTCAAGAGCGTGGTGGTCGGCGTGATCGCCGTGCTGATCCTGCTGCCCGCGTCGTACGGCTTCATCGAAAAGCTCATTCTCTTCGTGCAGGCCGTCCGCAAGGACCAGGTCGCCGGCTTCACCATCGTGCCGGTGACCAACTACCTGATCGTCACCGCCGGCATGGCCTGCCTGCTGGGCTGGGCGATCTTCAACGGCATGTTCCGCGACATCGAGAAGCCCAAGCACGACATGCTGCAACGCGAGGCCGACCTCGACCGCGCCGAAGGCCGACCGTGGGAGTGAACCGATGAACGACTACCTCGACACGCCGGCCCGCGACGACGGCCAGTATCACACCTACACCACGCATCGCATTCCGTGGTTTGTGCGGGCGATCTGGATCGGCTTCTGGATCGGCCTGGTGTGGTACCTGCTGCGCTACGCCCTGCCGTCGGCGAAGACCTACTTCTAGCCGCGCCGCCCGCCGGCCGCGCCGTCTGCGAGGGGACAACGCGTGCCGCCCGAACCAACCACCGCGCCGCCGCTGTGTGACTTCTGCCATCTGCCAGTGCCCGCCGCCCGCAGCGCGACCACCGGGCCGGCCTACTGCTGCTACGGCTGCCGCCTGGTGGCCGACATCACCCGCGCCCGCGGCGCCGCCGGCGCCGTCAACTGGATGCTCACCCGGCTCGGCATCGCCATCTTCTGCACCATGACGGTCATGATGCTCAGCATGTACCTCTACCGGCTGCACGGCGCCGGCGCCGCGGCGGCGGCCGGCTCGGCGGTCGGCCTGTCGCTGGCCGATGTCATCCGCTACGTCTGCCTGCTGCTGGCCGCGCCGGTCGCGCTGCTGCTGGCGCCGCCCATCCTCCGCTCGGCGATCGAGCAGGCCCGCGCCGGGGTCGCATCGACCGATGCGCTGGTCGTGCTCGGCGTGGCCGGCGCGTTTGTGTTCTCCTACGTCAGCACCCTCCGCGGGCGCGGCGAAACCTACTACGAAACCGGCTGCGCCATCCTGGTCTTTCTCACGCTCGGCCGCTGGCTCGAGGCCAACGGCAAGCTCCGCGCCACGCAGGCCATCCGCTCGCTCGCGGCGCTGCTGCCCGAGCGCGTCGAAATCCGCCGGAACGGCGTCGTCGCGCGCGTCGCGCCGGCCGACATCTGCCCGGACGATGTGCTGCTTGTCTCCGCCGGCGACCGCATCGCTGCCGACGGCGTGGTCCTCTCCGGCGAGGCCGAGATCGACGAGCAACTGCTCACCGGCGAGAGCCTGCCGCGCGCCCGCCGCGCCGGCGACCTCGTCCGCGCCGGCACGTTGGCGATCGACGGCGCGCTCGAGCTCCGCGCCACCACCGTCGGCAGCTCCAGCACGCTCGGCCGCATGGTGGCGCTGGTCGAGCACGCCCGGCTCCGCCGCACGCGCCACGAGCGCCTCGCCGAACGCGTCGCGCGCGGCTTCGTGCCGGTCACCGCGCTGCTGGCCGTGCTGGCCGCGCTGCTGCGGCACGGCGGCTGGGACGACGCCATCCTCGCCGGGCTGGGCGCTGCTGCTGATCGCCTGCCCTGTGCGCTGGGCATCGCCACTCCCATGGCCGTCTGCGTCGCGCTGGGCAACGCCGCGGCGCGGCGTGCTGTTCCGCTCGGCCTCCGCGATCGAAACCCTGGCCCGCGTCCGCACCCTCTGCTTCGACAAGACCGGCATCGCTCACCACCGGCCGGCCGGCGGCTCGCCGCGCTGCACGTCGCCCGCGACGCCCCCGCCGACGCGCTGCGTCGGCTGGGCTGCCGCCGGCAGCCGCCACGTCCTGGCGGGCGCGATCGCCGACGCGCTGGCCGCCCGCGGCGTCGAGCCGGCGCCGATCGAGCCGCCCGCGG
The DNA here is from genome assembly GCA_046350375.1 of Phycisphaerae bacterium. Taxonomy (GTDB): domain Bacteria; phylum Planctomycetota; class Phycisphaerae; order UBA1845; family UTPLA1; genus JAXMAO01. The sequence continues at coordinate 71,641 of JAXMAO010000004.1, read as the reverse complement.
ACGCTGCCCGGACGCGGCGTGCAGGCCGACTGGGCCGGGCAGCCCGTCCGCTTCGGCAGCCCGGCGTGGCTGACGAGCCGCGGGCGTTGCGCTGCCGGAGGACCTCGCCGCGCTGCTGGCCGCGCACAGTCCGCCGGCCACGGCTGGTCGGCCTGGCGATCGCCGATCGCACGGTCGCGCTGTTCGCATTGGCCGAAACGCTGCGCCCCGCCGCGCGAGGTGCTGGCCGCGTTGCGTTCCGCCGGGCGCGAGGTGGTTGTGCTGACCGGCGATCACGCCGCCCGCCGCGCAGCTCGGCCGCGACGCTCGACTGCCCGGTCCGCGCGGCGCTGCTACCGGCCGACAAGGTCGCGGCCATCGGCGAGCTCGCCGCCGCGCGCGGGCCGGTCGCAATGGTCGGCGACGGGCTGAACGACGCCGCCGCGCTGGCCGCCGCGTCGGTTGGCGTGGCGCTCGGCTGCGGGGCCGACCTGGCGCGCGAGTCGGCCGATGTCTGCCTGCTCGCCGACGACCTCGCAGCGCTCCCCTGGCTGCTCGATCTGTCGCGCCGCACGGTCCGCGCCATCCGCGTCAATCTCTTCTGGGCCTTCGCCTACAACCTGGTCGGCGTCGGCCTGGCGCTGACGGGTCGACTCTCGCCCGTCTTCGCCGCCGCCGCGATGGCCGCCAGCAGTCTGCTGGTGATCGGCAACTCGCTCCGCCTCAACCGGGCCGACGCACCATCCGCGCCGCCGCGACCCGGCGCCGCGCCGACGGCCTCGCGCGCCGACTTTTCGCCGGCCGCGGCCGCCCACACCGGAGCCTGACCATGCCCGCACTGGCCATGAAACTGGTCGCGGTCCTCTCGGGCGGATTCCTCGCCAGCGCCCACTGCATCGGCATGTGCGGCGGTTTCGCCGCCACCATCGGCGCGACCCGCCGCGAACTCGCCCCCGCGCTCGCCCGCCAGCTCATCTACAACGCCGGCCGAATCTTCACCTACGTATTCCTCGGCGCGACCCTCGGCGCGGCCGGCGCGACGCTGCCGAAATTCACGCTCCTGGGTCTCGGCCCGGCCCAGCTCTTCGGACTGCTGGCCGGTCTGCTCATGATCGGCCTGGGGCTGGCCGCGCTGGGCCTGCTGCCGCTGCCGCACCGCGTCACCGCGCTGGGCTGCGACGTGCTGGCGCCGCTTTTCGCCCACTTCCTCGACGCCCGCGGCGTGTGGGGCTACTTCGCCGCCGGGCTGGCCAACGGCTTCCTGCCCTGCGGACTGGTCTATTCCTTCCTGGCGCTGGCCGCCGCCGCCGCCGATCCGCTCGCCGGCGGACTAATCATGGCCGCCTTCGGGCTCGGCACCCTGCCCGCGATGCTGCTGGCCGGGCTCGGATCGCGCCTCATCGGCCTGGCGCCGCGCCGCGCCGCGATCCGGGCCGCCGCGGTTGTAGTGGTGCTGATGGGCGGCGTCACCGTGTGGCGCGCCTGGCCGACCGGCCGTGCGTGCTGCGACCACCCCGCCGCGCAGCCGTAGCCCGCCGATCCGGTTCAACCTCGATCGCCCGGATTTCCGACGACTTCCATGGAGCGCGGCGGCCCGGCCGATGCGGTCGCGCCGGCGCGACGCTCCTACTCGCACCGGAGCCTGCCCGCATGAATCCGGCCCCAGCGCCGCCGCCCCTGCCGCGCATCGACTCCGGCAGCACCGCCTGGATGCTCACCAGCGCCGCGCTCGTCCTGCTCATGGTCCCCGGGCTGGCGCTCTTCTACGGCGGCATGGTCCGCCGCAAGAACATCCTCGCCACCATGATGCAGTCCTACGTCGCCATGGCGGCCATCGGCGTGCAGTGGATCCTGGTCGGCTACGCACTCGCGTTCGGCGACAGCGTCCGCGGCCTGATCGGCTGGGACACGCGCCTGCTGGCGCTGCACGGCCTGTCGTTCACCGCCGACTTCGCCGACAAGGCCGTGCCCGAGTTCGCCTTCGTCATGTTCCAGGGCAAGTTCGCGATCATCACTCCCGCGCTGCTGTGCGGCGCGGTCGCCGAGCGGATGAAGTTCTCCAGCTACGTCGTCTTCATCCTGCTCTGGACCACCTTCGTCTACGATCCGCTGGCCCACTGGGTCTGGGCGCCGGGCGGCTGGCTCTTCAAATATGGCGTGCTCGACTTCGCCGGCGGCACCGTGGTGCACATCTCCGCCGGCATCTCGGCGCTGGTGCTCACGCTCATGACCGGCCGCCGCCGCGACCTGGCCACCGGCGCGATTCTGCCCAACAACCTGGTCCTCACGCTGACCGGCGCGGGGCTGCTCTGGTTCGGCTGGTTCGGGTTCAACGCCGGCAGCGCCGTCGCCGCCGAGTTCCCCGCCGCGGGTCACGTCGCGGCGCTGGCCTTCACCACCACGCAGACCGCCGCCGCCGCCGCCGGGCTGGTCTGGGTCGCCATCGAGTTCTGGCATCATCGCAAGGCCACCAGCCTGGGCATGGCCTCCGGCATCGTCGCCGGGCTGGTCGCCATCACCCCCGCCGCGGGCCACGTCCAGCCGCTCTGGGCGCTGCCGATCGGCGCCATCTCGTCGCTGCTCTGCTATGGCGCGGTGCAGCTCAAGTCGCGCCTCGGCTACGACGACTCGCTCGACGCCTTCGGCGTCCACGGCGTCGGGGGCGTGTGGGGCGCGCTGGCGACCGGGCTGTTCTGCTCGGTCCCGGTCGTCGGAGTGGTCGGCGGCAGCGGCGCTCAGCTCGTCAAGCAGCTCGTCGGCACCGGCGTGTCGATCGCCTTCGCGATCGCCGGAACGGTCGCCATCGCCGCGCTGGTCCGCGCCACCCTGGGCCTGCGCGTCAGCGAGGCGCACGAGCGCGACGGACTCGACGCCGCCCTGCACGGCGAACGCGGCTACCATCTGGAACTGGCGTGAGACGCGCCCGCGGGGTCATCGCATGAAGCTCATCATCGCCATCATCCGTCCCGAACGGCTCGACGCCGTCCAGTCCGCGCTCCAGGTCGTGCTTGACGAGGATGACAACTACCGCCTCACCGTCCAGCCCGTCGAGGGGCACGGCCGGCTGCGCGGCGAGGTCGAGTACGTCCGCGGTCAGCCGGTCCGCCCGCAGATGGTCGGCCGCCTGCAACTCACCATCGCCGTCAACGACCGCTACGTCGAGCCCACCATCGGCGCGATCGCCCACGCCGCCCGCAGCGGCGCCGGCGCGGTCGGCGACGGCAAGATCTTCGTCCTGCCGCTGGACGACTGCGTCCGCATCCGCACCGGCGAGCACGGCCCGACGGCCGTTTGAGAACGATCTTTGGCGGCACGGGCGCGTGAATCGCGTGGCACGGGCAAGCGTACCGCGTGGCACGGGCGACCTACACGCGATTCTGGTACGGCAAAGATTCTCTTTGCCCCCGCTCGCGTGGCACGGGCGTCTCGCCCGTGTGATGCCCGCGGGGCATGGGCTTTCAGCCCGTGTGGCACAAATCAACCTGCACCGCGCCGCGCGCCGCCGCCGCGGCCGAACCACCGCCGCGCCCATCCCCGGTAGCGGCAAAGATTCTCTTTGTCGACGAAGTCACGGTGGGCACAAGCGAATTCACCGGGTGGCCCGGCCGTCCCGCCCGTGTGATGCCCGGGGGGCACGGGCTTTCAGACCGTGTGCCGCGAATCAGCCCGCACTGCGACTTGCGCGCCGCCGCCGCGGCCGAACCACCGCCGCGCTCAGCGCCAGCAGCAGCGGCGACACGACGCCGCACATCGGCGCACCCGGTGGCGGCAGAAACTCGCGATGCAGCTCGATCGCCGCCGCCGTCGCGCCGACCGGGTAGGCCGGAATGCCCCGATAGACCCCCGTCAATCCATCCGCCGACACCTCCATCACCAGGTACGAATAGCGATCCAGCTCCACGTAGCGCAGTCCGTTCAGCGCCGTCACGCGCGCCGTGGCAATGCCCAGCGCCGCGTCGGCCAGCAGCAGCCCCAGCGCCCCGTCCGGCTCCAGCCCCAGCACCGGCGCAAACGCCGACAGCGCCTCCTGCCGGAAGGTCGCCATGCCGATCGGCCCGGCGACGAACTCCGGCACGTGCAGGCCCGCCGACAGCGGCCGGTGCAGCACGTTGCGCGAAAAGGCCGCCACGTCCGGGTTGAACAGGTTTCCGTGGATGTCGGCCGAGAGAAACACCACGCCGCCGATCGCGTGGTCGTCGATGAACTGCAACAGCGCCCGCCGCTCGGCCTCGTAGCCGTCCCAGCGGTCGTACGGATAAAGCAGCAGCGACGTCAGCGGCATCGACGAGCAGACGAACTTCCACGTCGCGGTCGAGTGCAGCAGCCCGTCGCGCAGCCACGCCGCCTGCTCGGCGCCCAGCATGGTCCGCGACCCGTCCTCGATCTGCGCCACCACCGCGTCGTCGCGCGGCGGAATGAAATAGCCGTACGGATCGAACGGCCCGCCGTTCCGCACCGCGTCGGCCGAGCGATACTGCCGGCAGTCGAGCACGAAGAACTCGGCCAGCGCGCCATGTCGAAACGAGCGATAGACGCGCCGCGCGTCGCCGGCCACGGCCTGGTCGCGGATCGGCATGAACTCGAAAAACGCCTGGTAGCCGGCCGCGATCCGCTCGGCCGTGATGCCCGGCTCGGGGTCGCCGCCGTCGTAGTCGTTGGCGATCTCGTGGTCGTCCCACTGCGCCACGCAGGCCGACGCCGACAGCAGTCCGCGCAGCGCCGCGTCTTCGCGATTCTGCCGGTACTTGGCGCGATAGCCCGCCAGGTCGGTCACCTCGCCCAGCCCGTCGGCCGGAAAGTCGCCGTAGATGGTGTCGCCGGCGTAAATCCAGAAGTCGGGCGACTCGTCGCGGGCGGCATCGAGCAGGTGAAACGGCCGCCGTTCGGCGTTCGAATCGCCGGAATAGACGAATCGAAATGCGACTGTCTGGTCGTCGGCCGGCGCGGTGCGGAACTGCCCGGCCGGGCTGACCGCCTGGGTGTCCAGCCGCGTGAAGCGATAGGTGTAGCGCGTGTTGGCCGCGAGGCCTGAAACGTCGGCCTTGACGGTATAGTCAGCCGCAGAGTCCGCGATGAAGTCGAGCGACATCATGACGCCCTGCGGATCGGCCGCCGGCGATATCTCCAGCCGCACGCTGCCGGCCGAGGTGGTGCGCGTCCAGCAGACGGCGCGGGTCGCCGTCACGTCGCCGCTGGCGACCCCCTGCGGAAAGGCGTCCTGCGCCGCGGCGCTGGCGCCGGCCCGCAACACCGCCACCGCCCCGAGAACAACCACCGCGCGGTTCGCGCCTCGCGTCATCAGCTCCACTCCGTTGCGATCTGCTGGCCGACGCGTGCGAGTCGTTGCGGCGTTTCGCGGACGACCTGCTCCCACGGCTCGTCGCCCGCCGACAGCAAGTATACCCGGTCGAACAGCTCGGCGCGCTGCGCCTCGGCCAGGGCGCACTGCCCCACGACCGCCACGCACGGCACCCCCGCCGAGCGCGCCAGCCGCGACACCGCCGCCGGCGCCTTGCCCAGCAGCGACTGCGCATCCAGCCGACCTTCGCCCGTGACCACCAGGTCGGCCCGCGCCAGGTGCCGTGGCAGCTCGACGCTCTCCATCACCAGGTCCGCACCGGGCGACAGTTCCGCCCGCGCAAACGCCATCAGCGGCAGTGCGCGCCGCCGTCGCCGCCGCCCGGCTCGTCGCGCAGCAACCACCCGCTGGCCGACTCCAGCACCCCGGCCCAGGCGCCAGCCCGGCGCTCCAGCCGCTCGACCCCCGCCGCGTCGGCCCCCTTCTGCGGACCGAAGGTCCGCGACGCGCCGCTCGGCCCCAAGAGTGGGTTGAGCACGTCCGCCGCGATCGACAGCGCCACGTCGGCGAATCGCGCCGTCATCGCCGCGCTCTCGACGTAGCGCACCTCCTCCAGCCGGCCGGGCGGCAGCGGCGACGCCATCCGCCGACCCGCCGCGTCGAACAGCTCCAGCCCCAGCGCCTGCGCCAGCCCGCACCCGCCGTCGACCGTCACCGAGCCGCCCAGCGCCAGCACGATCCGGCTTACCTGCGCCTCGAGCGCCGCGCCCAGCAACTCGCCCACCCCAAACGTGCTCGCCACCAGCGGGTCCGGCCGCCGTCCGGCCAGCGTCGTCCACCCGGCCGCCTGCGCCAGCTCCACCACCGCCACCGCCGCGCCGTCGATCAGCCCCACGTCGGCGTCGATCGCGTCGCCGAACGGCCCGCGACACGCCACCCGCCGCCGCTGGCCGCGCCGCGCCGCCAGCAGCACGTCGAGCGTCCCCTCGCCGCCGTCCGCCATCGGACAGAGCGCCAGCGGCGCGCCCGGCCGCACGCTCCGCACCCCGTTCGCCAGCGCCGCCGCCACCGCCGGCGCCGAGAGCGTCCCCTTGAACTTGTCCGGTGCAATGACGATCGACATGCCGGGCCCGCTATCCGGTGCCATACAGCCGGTCGCCGGCGTCGCCCAGGCCCGGCAAAATGTAGCCGCGCCCGTCCAGCTCGCGATCGACCGCCGCCGTATGGACCGGCACGTCCGGATGCTCGGCCGCCAGCCGCGCGATTCCCTCCGGCGCGGCCAGCAGGCAGAGGAACTTGATCTGCGTCGCGCCGGTCTGCTTCACGATCCGCACCGCGTGGGCCGCCGAGCCCCCGGTCGCCAGCATCGGATCGACCAGGATCACCGACGACCGCGCGATGTCGGCCGGCAGCTTCTTGAAATAGGCCACCGGCTCGAGCGTCTCCTCGTTGCGATAGACCCCCAGGTGCCCCACGCGCGCCTGCGGTATCAGGTGCAGGATGCCGTCCGCCATCCCCAGCCCGGCCCGCAGCACCGGAACGACCGTGATGTCGGCCGCCAGCATCGCGCCGGCCGTCTGCTCCAGCGGCGTGTCGATCTGCACCGTGCGGGTCGAAAAGTCGCGCGTCAGCTCGAAGACCATCAGCGCGGCGATCTCCGCCAGCAGGCCGCGAAACGACTCGCGATCGGTCTGGCGGTCGCGCGCCATGGTCAGCTTCTGCTGAATCAGCGGATGGGCCGAAACGTGCAATTGCGGATGCGCCGCGCGACTCATGTCGTTCCTCCTGCCGCGACCGCGGCGCGACCCGGTCCCGTCGTCCGCCGCGCCCGGCTCGACGCCCACCACAGCAGACCCAGCCCGGCACCGGCGTGCCCCAGCCCGACCCACGCCGGCCAGGCCTGCTCCAGCCAGCCGTGCGGCGCCACGATCACCCCGGTCCGCACGAACAGCAGCCCCTGCAGCGCCAGCAGCGCCCCCAGCAGGCACGTCATCCGCTTCACCCGCCGATGCAGCGACAGCGCCACCGCCGCCGCCCACAGCACCACCTCGCGCCCCAGCGGAAAGACCGCCACGCCATACGACAGCCCCACCGGCAGGTTGCGCAGCGCCGTCAGCGGCGCCGTCCGCGTGCCGCCCGGCGCCGACGACAGCGTCGGCTTGGCGCCCGGGCCCATCAGCCCGCCGCGATCGGTCTCCACCCACACGTGCCGCAGGTCGGTCACGATCCGGCTCTTCTCGCCCAGCGCCGCCAGCAGCGACGCCGCCAGCACCGCGCGACCGTCGCAATCCTCCTGCAGCTCGTGGTTCGGCCGCGCGTCGGCGGCGCTGAAGACCTCGCTCACGGTCGGGATGTAGTCGGCCGCCCCCCACTGGTCCCAGTCCCAGGCGTAGGCGACCTTGCGATAGACGAACGCCTCGACCTCGCGCAGCCCCCACTTCGCCGCGCGGGTCGTCGGCCCGGCCCGGCCCATGTCCACGCCGCCCGCCGCGGGGCGCGTCGTGGCCGCGCAGAACCGCTCGAACTGCGGCACCCAGTCGCGAATGTGCGGATTCTGCCCGTCGATCAGCGCGTCCAGATTGCGATAGCGCCCCAGGTTTCGAACCAGCAGTCGCGGATCGGGAAACAGCACCCCCAGCGTCACCACGCCGAAGATCAGCCACTTCAGCGGCAGCCGTTTCCATGCCGGCATCGAATCGCCCCGACCGCGCCGCGCGGCGCCGACGTCACGCCCGCGAGCCGCGACCGCGTCGCTACGACTCGGCGCCGCCGGCGCGCACCGGAAGCGGGTTCTCGAATCCCTTCTTCTCGCAGATGCGGTCGATGATCTCGCCGAACGCCGCGATCGCGTACGAGTCCAGCCGCACCTTGCGCGGCCGACCGTCGGCGTCGTAGTGCAGATCGACCCAGCCCTTCTCGTCCACCCGCTGTCCGTCGAGCCGCGTCATCTGCTCCCAGCGGATCGGCGTCGCCGTCAGCCCCGAAAGCCCGGCGTCGTCCAGCGTGTAGCGCGCGCCGCGAATCCGCACGAGCTGCACCGCCATGCCGATGCCCACCACCCCCAGCAGCACCGCGATCACCCGCTGCAGCAGCAGATCCATCGCCCCCTTGGGCGCCCCGTGAAACGCCGCCCCGCCGCCCGGCGACACCACCAGCGCCCCGGTCGGCCCGAACCACCACCAGCCCGACTCATGCTTCAGCGGCGCGGCGCCCAGCTCCTTCTCGACGTCGGCCGGCTTGGCGCCCTTCAGCCGTTCGGCCAGTGCCGGCGTCACCCGCGCGTCGATCGGCGCCGTCGCCGGCGCGCTGCCGCGCGGATACTGGCTCAGAAACCACTGGCTGTTCTGACCGGGATAATTCACCCATCCGTCGTACGCGAACCAGCTCGCGATCGCCACCACCACTACCGTCATGATGGCCGTGCGGCGCACCCGCTCGGTCGCCGGTCCCGACTCGATTCTCATAGGCAGAAATCCTCGGCTCGTGGCCCACGCCTCGAGCGGCGCAGTGTCGGCGGGCCGCGGCGCTTTTTCAAGACGCGCCGCCGCAGCATTGGCTTCGAGCCGTTGACCGCCCGCGGCGGCCGCCCCCTGTCACGGCCGACGGAAGAATTTCACATCCTGGTCGAACTTGGCGACGTCGTCCTTCGAGAGCGTGAACACGCGCCCCGAGCCCATCACCGTCGCATAGCGCCGCCCGGCGCTGTCGCTGGGCGGGCCGCCGCCCGCGATCCGCAGCTCGTGCGTGGTGCCCCCTTCGAGCTTCGCCGCAATGCTCAGCGCCGGGGCATCGAGCCCGAACGGCTTGAGGTCGGTCGCCTGGTAGGCCGCGTAGCGGTCGGTCTTCAGCCCGGCCACCGTGTCCGCCAGCGGATTGAGCTTCGCCACGTCGACCGGGAAGCTGGCCTCGCCCGCCAGCGTCCAGTCGCCCCCCTTGCGCTCGAAGGTCATCTTGCCGGCTGACCGCGAAATCGTCAGCGACTGGACCGTCGACGCCGGGAAGACCAGCACGTGCTTGTCCAGCAGCTCGGCCTGCAGGTCGTCCACGATCCGTCCGTCCACCTCGGCGATCAGCTCGGCGCCGTCGACGTACACGTAGCTGTTTCCGCCCGACCGCGCCGCGCGCACCACGATCGTCTGCGCCGGGGGCAGCGGCTGCGCCGGGGCCGACGCCGGCTGCGACGCGCTGGTCGTCGGCGACGGCGCCGCGGGCGGCTGGATCGTCAGTGTCGCCACCACCGCCGGGTTCGTCAGCCCGAACTTCGCCAGCTCGGCCTTGGTGCCCACCATCCGCCGCGCCCGCAGGCTCGACAGGTCGGCCAGCACGTTGATGATGGCGCTGCTGTCGGCGTCGCCGGTGATCGGCGCCGTGAACCGCCACTTGCCGCTCTGCGACGCCAGCGCGAAGCGGCGCGACTCCTGCACGAAGTCCATCTTCACGGCCTGGCTGCGATCGAACCGCAGCACGTCGCGCGCCGCGAACGTCAGCGGCGTGACCGCCAGCGCGTCGATCGCCTCGGCCTTGACGACCGCCACGAACGACTCGCCTTCGTTGCGCACGTAGGCGCCCGTGCCGCTCGTCGTCACGCCGCCCACCTGCAACCGGATCGGCTCGACCGTCCCCTCCTCGGTCAGCGTCAGCGCCACGCGCGGCTTGGCGAAGCCGAAGTCCTTCAGCGGGTCGTCGGTCTCGAAGCCGGTCGCCGTCAGTTCGCGCAGCGATTTCAGCAGGTCCTCCACCGCGATCGACTCGGCCGCCGTCGCCGCGGTCGGCGCGCCCGACGCAAACGTCCACGCGCCATCCTTGCGCACCAGCTCGGCGCTGCCCGCCGGGCCCGACAGCGCGACCTTCTGAATCTTGCCGGCCGCAAACCGCGTCACCGCCTTGTCGCGCAGGTTGATCAGCGGCGGCGCGATCGACGCCATCGGCGACTCGAGAATCTGAAACACCGTCGGCGTGGCCGCGCCGTCGTCGAACTTGCCGAACCGCTTGTCGTTGGTCGTCGCGCCGAGCGAAAAGGCGATCGTGTACGGCTTCACGTCATACTGCGGCGCCGCCGGCTGCGTGCCTGCCGGCTGGCTCGCCGGGCGCAGCGTCCGCTTCTCGGCGTGAATCACCATCTTCAGCGACGGGCGCGTCAGCCCGTAGGCCGCCAGGTTCGCCGGACCGGCGTCGATGAACGTCGTCGCAAACGTGCCGTACAGCGCGCGGAGCATGTTCTCGACCGCGGTCTTGTCGGCCCGGCCGCGCGTCGGCGACTCCACCGTCCAGCCGTCGTTCGACTTCGCCAGCACGTAGGGGTCGGCCCCGCTCACCTCGATCCGCGTCACGTCCTCGAGCGCCAGGTCGGCGATCCGCTTGTCGCGGAACTCGATCAGGTCGCGGTCGAGCCACTCGCGCAGCTCGGCCTGCACGATGTAGATCGTGTCGTCCGCCTCGCGCTGCGCATAGGCCTGGCGCCCGGTCGGCAGGCCGCGCCCCAGCTTCAGCACCCACGACTTGCCGGTCGCGTCGGTCGCCTTCACGCGCGTCGGCGCGTCCAGCCCGGTCAGATCGTCGCCCGGCCGATCGGCGTCGCCGGGCTTGAACGACAGCGTGTAGGAAAGGTCGGCCATCTTCGTCACCAGCGAGTCGACCATCGACGTCACCGCCGCCGGTCACCGGCGCAGTCAGCCGCCACTTGCCGTCGGCCTTGGCATAGACGATGCCCGGCTTGCCGACCGGGCTGACCTCCAGCGCCGTCACGTCGCGCGGCGCGGGCTCGAACAGCGGCCGCGACGTTCGCTCCGGCCGCGCGCCCGGCTGGCTCTGACCCGATCGCGTCATCCACACGCCCACGGCCGCGAGCAGCGCGGCCGCCAGGATCACGTAGGTTGTTTTCTGGTTCATGGTGGTTGGTGCTTCTTGAAACCTGCCTCAGCTCGCGCCCGCCGCGCTCCGCAAGCCTAGCGCCGCCGCGCCAGCCAGAAGTACAGCCCGGGCGCAAACATCAGCGCCGGCCATATCCCGTACGTCGTCACCCGCAGCCACGCCATCGACTCGCCATCGATCGGCTTGATCGTCGGCGCCGCCGGCGGCCCGGCCGCAATCAGCTTCTCCTGCCCCAGCAGCCAGTAGAGGCTGTTCACAAACAGGTCCACGTTCCCGATCGGCGGCGGCTCGGCGACGATCCGCTCGCCCACCTGCTTCACCTGCGATCGCGTCAGCAGTCCGTCGGTCAGGCTTCGCGCGCCCGAAAAGGCCACGATCTGCCGCCCGTCCTTCTCGTTCCGCGCCGCCAGCATCACCCCCCACGGCGGCGCCAAAGTCGACGTCACCCGCGGCACGATTCCGGCGTTCTGCGGATTCAGCACCTCGTTGATGACCCGCACCAGCTGCTGCACGTCGGCCGCGATGAACTCCTCGCTGTCCGGCACCTCGAGCACCGGCTCGATCCGCACCCCCGCCGGCGGGTTGGCCGCCGCCTTCAGCGCACACACGTCCGTCAGTTTCACCGCGCTGGTCTGGAACGGCTTGCCGATCGGATTGTCCGTGAAGTAGTTCAGCGGCATGACCGTGAACCGCTCGGCGTTGACCGAGATCTGGTCCGGCCGCTTGTTGTCCGGAATGACCCAGGTGATGCGGTGATCGGACTGAACCGTCACCCCCCACTCGTCGCGCAGGTAGTCGGCAAACACGTACTTCGGGCTGCTGAACCCGCCGCCGAACGGTCCGCCCGGAATCACGTCCCAGGTCATCAGGAACACCGCCCGCGCGTCCTTCCCCAGCGCGTCGCGCACCTTCTTCATCTCCGCCTCGCCGAACGGCTTGGGCTGCGGACCGCCGAACGGATTCGGCGGCGCCGGCGGCGTGGGTGGCAGGAACACGTACAGGTTGACCGTGCCCTCTTCCGGGGCGGGCGCCGGGTCGGCGCTCGACAGCTCCCACTCCTTCACCGCGAAGCTCGACTCCTCCAGCCGCTTGCGGAGCTCGCTCAGCTCGCCCATCGGCACCGGCGGGCGCGGCGGCGCCATGAACGACCGCTGCTCCTGCTTCGGCTCGTAGTGCACGAACACCACCGTCGCAAACGGCTTCTCACGCGTCAGCCCCAGCAGCGCCGAATAGACCGCCGCGTCGCCGTTGAACACCCGGTTCTGCTCGTCGCCGGCCGACGCCGCATCGCTGATCGCCACCCGCACCGGCCACACCTGGTCGAACTTCAGCACCCGCACGCGGTCGTTCGACTCGACCACGATCACGTTCTCTTCCTTGATGTCGTCGGCCACCGTCGCCAGCTTCAGGGCCGGCAGCTTGGTGATCGACGCCAGCATCTTCTCGACCTTCTGTGTCACGTCCGCCAGGAAACCGGCCTTGGCGCTGGCCAGCACGGCCGCCGACGCCGGGTCGACCCGCGTGATCCGCTCGGCCAGCGCGCCCAGCGAGCTGCACGCCGTGTCGATCGACTCCTTCAGCCGCGTGGTGAAGTCGCGCAGCCGCTTGACCGCCTGCTCGAGCTTGCCCGAGTCGTTGCGGTCCAGCACGCTCAGAATCTGCAGCCGCAGCTCGCCGAACTGCGCCCCGATGCTCGACAGCAGCTTGGTCATCGGCAGCTGCATCATCAGCCCGCCGCCCACCGGGCTCTGGATCGACCACATCACGTGCTCGGCGATCGCCGGGTAGTCGTGCGCGAGCTGGTCCACGTCCTGCACGGCGCGCTGAATCTCCTTGTCGATCTTCTCGCCCTCGTCGGCATACGCCTTGAGCGTCGCCCGCAGATCGCCCGGCAGCGGATCGCCGGCGTTGCCGATCACCTGCCGCAGCTTCTCGATCAGCGCCGGCAGCGCCGTCGCCACCTGCTTGAGCGGCGCCAGCTGCGGCGCGCCCGGCTTGCCCAGCGCCGCCGACAGCTCGGCGAGCCGACCCATCGCCTTGTTCGCCGTCTGCAGGTCGGTCTTCAGCAGCGTGAAATCGGTCGAGATCTTGCTGGTCGCGTCGGGATACTTCGGCACGCCCGTCGCCCCCGAGAGCTGCCGCACCTGCTCCTTGGTCTTGCGAACCCGGTCCTGAAAGACGTTGAGCTGGTTGGCGATGTCGGTGAAGACCGGAAAATCGCCCAGCCACGCGTCGGCGTTGGCCTGAATCTGCCGCGCGGCCTCGGCCTCCTTGGCGAACGTCGCCAGCAACTCGTCCGCCAGCGGCGTGAACTCGTCCAGCACCTTCTTGTGCTCGGTCGCCTCGCCGCCCAGCGTGCCGGTCAGCCGGCCGATGAGCTGGGCGCGGCGCGTCGGCGCCGTGTTGGGCATGTATTCGACCTTCACCTCGGGCGCCACGCGGCGCAGCTCGTCACAATAGTCGAGCACGCGGTCGACGTAGCGCGTCGGGTCCTTCGCGGCGTCGTCGCGCGAATAGAGCACCGACACGCGAATGTCGGCGTGCGACTGCGCCAGCACCGAGCGCGTCCGCTCCGACACGCTGAAGCTGCCCAGCGACGAGATGTCGCGCCGATACTCGCGCATCGACGCGAACCAGTTCACGAACACCACCAGCAGCACCGCCGCGGCCACCGCCACCGCGACGTTGAGGCCGATCGAAAACCGCCGCTCGGCCGAAAACCCGGCCGAGCCCGCCGACTTGCCGCCCGCGCCTACCGCCATCGCTTGGACTCCAGCACCTTGACTGACAGAAACAGGAACAGCACCGTCAGCGACAGGAGAAAGACAATCGACCGCGTGTCCAGCAGCCCCTTGCTGAATTCGTCGAAGTGCCCCAGCACGTTCACGTATCCCAGCACGCTCCGCCAGGCGCCGCTGCGCCAGCGCCCCAGTTGATCGACCACGAACGTGAACACGCTCAGAATGCCCATCCCCACCAGCGCCGCCACCAGCTGGTAGCGCGTCAGCGCGCTGGCAAACAGCCCCACCGCAATGAACAGCGCCCCCAACAGCAGCATGCCCAGGTAGGCCAGCAGAATGACCGCCGCGTCGGCCCCGCCATACACCGTCACCAGCACCACGTGCAGCAGCGTCGTCACCAAGAGCGCCGCGTAGAACACGAACACCCCCAGGAACTTGCCCAGGATCACCTCCACGTCCGACACCGGCGCGGTCATCAGCGTCTCGATCGTCCCGGTCGAAAACTCCTCCGCCAGCGACCGCATCGTCAGCAGCGGAATCGCGAACACCAGCAGCCGCGCCATGCCGTCGAACATCGGGCGCACGCTCGCCTCGCGTCCCGGCAGGAGCGTCTCGCCCAGGAAAAGGTTCCCCGAGGCCACCAGGAACACCGCCGCGACGATGTACGCCACCGGCGAGAAAAAGCTCGCCGCCAGCTCGCGCTGCGTCAAAGGTACGACGTTTCGCATCATGACGATCCTGACTCCCGCTTCACGTGGCCTGCTGCGCATGCTGCTGGGCCGTGATCTGCACGAAAAACTCCTCCAGGCTGCCATGCTCGAAGCGAATTTCGCGCAGCCCCCAGTTCTTCCGCGACGCCAGCTTCACGATCTCCTCGCGCGGATCGCGATCCTTCTGCGTCTCGATCAGCAGCCGGTTCCAGCCGTTGGCGCTCGACACGTCCACCTGCTTCACCCCCGCCAGCTCGCGCAGCGCCCCGCTCACCTCGCCCCCCGGCCCGGCGATCTCGGCGATCAGCCGCGACCCGCCCCGAATCCGCTCCTTCAGCTCCTCCGGCGATCCCGACGCCACGATCTTCCCGTTCGCCACGATGATCGTCCGCTGGCAGGTCGCCTCCACCTCCGGCAGAATGTGGCTCGACAGCAGCACCGTGTGCCGCTTCGCCAGCTCCTTCACCAGGTGCCGCGTCTCGCGAATCTGCGTCGGGTCCAGCCCCACCGTCGGCTCGTCCAGCACCAGCACCTTCGGATCGTGCAGCAGCGCATCGCCCAGCCCCACGCGCTGCCGCATGCCCTTCGACAACTGCCCGATCGGCCGATCGATGAATTCGCCCATCCAGCACACCTCGGTGACGCGCTGGATGGCCGCCTGCCGCGCGGCGTAGTCCAGCCCGTGCAGCTTGCCGCGGAAGTTCAGGTACTCGCGCACCCGCATGCCGGTGTAGAGCGGCACGTTTTCGGGCAGATATCCGAGAATGCGCCGCACCTGCATCGACTGCGTGAACACGTCGAAACCGGCCACCGTCGCGCTGCCGCTGGTCGCCGGCATGTAGCAGGTGAGAATGCGCAGCGTGGTCGTCTTGCCGGCGCCGTTCGGCCCCAGAAAGCCGACGATCTCTCCCTCATTAATATGAAATGAGATGCCGTCGACCGCCTTCCGCTCGCCGTACAGCTTGGTGAGGTTTTGTACGTGGATCATGTCCCATCTCGTCAGAAGCTCAGGTGCGTCGTGAAGCCGCGCCGACCGGCGCCCGGTTCCTGTCGGCGCCGGATTCGGCTCGTGCCGGGGCAAATCGCCCGCGTGCCGAATCGCCGGCCGCGCCGGGCCGCCGTGCACGCGTGCCAGAGAATCGTGAACTGTGACTCGACTGTCAAGCGGAGCTGCGGCTCGCCTCTCGGGGTCTCAGCCCCATTCCCGACTACCTGCATCTGCCATTAAAATACTGTCATACAACGAATTGCATTCGTTCTCCGGCGTCCGACACCCGCACCCAGTGTCGCACCGCCGATCCCCTTTTCAGACGCCGCGACTGTGCAAACCCCGTCACCGACTCGCCATCCGTCGCAGTTCTCGCTGCTACCTCATGTTTTTCAAACTCTTATGGAGATGCACCCGGCCGCGTGGCGGGCGGCATCGCCGCCGGGCCGCCCTTCAGCGCGCCCTCTGGACGCAACTGCGGATACGCCGCCCGCAGCGACCGCACCACCGCGTCCGCCTCTCCCGGGCGAGCTGTGAGTTTGGGAATCTGCGCCAGCTCTTCGTTGGCGGCCGCGTATTCACCCTGAACTGCATGGCAGCGCACCAGCGCCACGCACGCCGCCAGGTCGCGCGGCGCCAGCGCCCGCGCTCGCACGGCCCACATCGTCACGTTCGCCGAGTCAGCCCGCGGCATCGTCGGCAACAGCGTCCGCACCAGCCACAGATAGGCCCCCACCAGCCGCGGCTCGACGATCCGATCGACCCCCGCGCCCGCCTGCGACCGCGCCGCCAGCCACGCCCGCGCGTCCGACTCGTGCCCGCCCGCCAGCGACACCGCCACGCGGAACCGCCCGACCGCGTCCGCCGCATCCGGCGCCAGGTCGATCCGCCGCCGCTGCGCCTCGACCCGCTCGACCAGCGCCATCAGCTCGCCCGTCGCCGTCGGGCTCTCCAGCAGCCGGCAGGTCGCCAGCTCCAGCAGCGCGCCGGCCGCCGCGCCGACCAGCCGCGGCTCGGCCGCGGCGTACATCGCCTGCGCCCGTTGCAGGCGGCTCGCGCGCCCGCCGCATGTCACCGCCCAGCAGGTCGGCCCGGGCCGCGATGCGGAACATCTCCGGCGAGAGCCGGTTCCGCCACTGCGCCGGCGGGCGCTCGCGGTCCGATTCGGCCACGCCGCGCAGGTCGTCGACCGCGCGCGGAAGTCCGGCCGCGTCGCCAGCGCCTGGAACGGCAGGTCCCACCGATCGTCGACCACGCCGCCGCGCATCACGCCCGCCAGCAGCGAGAGCGCGTCGGCCGTGCCGGTCTGCGGCGCGACGCGCAGGTATTGCAGCGCCAGGTTCACGTCGAACGGCTCGTCCAGGCAGGCCTGTCGCAGCGCGTCGACCATCCGCGCCCGATAGTCGCGCACCTCCGCCGGCCGGTTCAGCCGCTCGCAGGTCTTCGCCAGCCCGGCGCACAGGTCGGCCTCGAGCGTCGACACCAGCAGGTAGCGCGGCGCGGCCCGCTTCAGCCGCTCGACCACGCGCAGCGCATCCTGCCCCAGCGCCAGCGTGTCGACCGAATTCGCCCCCGCGGGCGCGGCGAGCTGCGCGCGAAACAGCTCGGCCCGGCTGCGGGCCGCGGTCAGCATCGCCAGCAGCCGGCGCGGCGGATCGAGCTGAAAGGTCGCCGCCAGGTCGGCTGGCGCGACCGCCGCCGCGGCGCGACCGTGGTCGAGCGCGTCCTGGGCCGCCTGCCGCGAGCGCGCCGCGCGCCAGTCCTGAATCGACAGCCAGCCCAGCGCCAACCCGAACGCACACGCCACCAGTCCGCTCGCCGACCACGCCGGCGCGCCCGGCTCGACCGACGACGACGCGGGTTCGACCGGGCGGCGCGTCAGTGCGAACAGCGCCGCCAGCACGGTCAGGAAGATCGGCGGCAGCCCGGGGTTCCGCAGCGCCACGCTGAAGCACGCCTCGGCCGACAGCCCCACCAGCGCCGCCAGCAGCGCCCGCGCCCACAGCCGGTCGCGCGGCGCCAGGCCGTCCAGCGCCGCGACCGCGCGCCGACCGGTCAGCAGGATCACGCCCAGCGCGGCGATCAGCCCGACCACGCCCAGCTCGGCCGCCAGCTCCAGCGGCTCGTTGTGCGCATGGCTCGGCCACGCCCCCAGCGCCGGGCCCATGATCGCCGTCACCGCCGGCTCGTCGAACTGCTCGTCGCGCGCCATCTGCCCGGCCAGCATCGCATAGCCGCCCGCGCCGTGCCCGAGCACCGGCTTCTGCAGCGCCAGCCGCACCGCGATCGGCCATTCATGCTCCCACCGGCTGCGAACCGAGTAGGAGCGCTGCCGCAGGGCCTGGCCGATGGGCGTCCGCAGCGCCAGCCGCACCGCGATTCCGCCCGCCGCGATCAGCAGCAGCGCCACCACCAGCCGTCGTCCGCGCGGCGCCGCGCACGCCAGCGCGCTCAACAGCGCCGCCGCCGCGCCGACCAGCGTCGCGCGGGTGCCTGTCAGGTAGATCGCATACGCCGTCACGCCGGCGCCGACCAGCGCCAGCACCGCATGCAGCGGCCTTCGCCACCCGCCGATCGCCAGCACGAGCGCCGCGATCGCCCCCGGCAGCAGCGCCGCCGAGAGATAGCCTTCGTTGCCGAACGGATAGCGCAGCCGCGCGCCCGGCGCGCCGCGCACCGCGTCATACCACACGCCCAGCGCCGCCACCGCGACCAGCGCCGCCACCAGTCCGCCCGCCAGCCGCCGCGCGTGCGCCGGGGTCAGGTTCGCCGCCAGCGCCCACCACCACGCCAGCCACAGCGCATGGACCACCACGCCACCCCACGCCACGCCCGGCGCGTGCGAAAACGCGCTCGACAGCCCGTCCGCCACCAGCAGCAGCAGCCACCACCCCAGCGGCTGGCGACCCAGCGCATCGACATCCAGCCGCCCCGACCACAGTCGGCCCGGGGCCGCCCCCGCCAGCAGCCGCGCTCCCGCCAGAAACGCCAGAACCGATGCCCCCAGTCCGAACAGCAGGTCGCGAATCTCGATCCCCATCACCGTCGGCAGCGCGCCATAGAACCCCAGCAGCCGCACCAGCGGCGCCAGCCACGAACCGGCCGGCCACGGGCGCGGATCGAACCGCGCCGGCGAATTCAGAAAGATCGTCCCCACCAGCGTCAGCAGCGCCACCGCCATCATCGCCGCCGACCAGCCGTCGCCGGTCGCCTGCGACGCGATCGCCGGCGGCACGCGCGGCGCAATCGGTGCCTGCGGCCCGCTCTGCGGCAGCGGCGCGAGCGGGATCGGCTCAATCGACGAAGGTGACGACCCGGTGTCCACGATGACATTCTCAGCGGAATCTCGGCCCGCGTCAGCGCCGCCGCGCCCGACCTGCCGGGTCCGATCTGTAGCCGCACCCGCGGTCGACCGATAAGCTCCCCAGCATGGTACGCATCCTGGTCGCCGACAGTTTGGCGGAAGAGGGGATCGCGCGGCTGCGGGCGGCCGCCGGCGTCGAATTCGACCTCCGCGCCGGGCTGCCACAGGGCGAGCTGGCCGCCGCCGTCGCCGGCTACGACGGCATGGTCATCCGCTCCGGCGCCAAGATCACCGCCGAGGTGCTCGCCAACCCGGGTCGGCTGCGGGCAATCGCCCGCGCCGGCGTGGGCGTCGACAACGTAGACTTGCCCGCCGCGACGCGCGCCGGCGTGCTGGTCATGAACACCCCGGATGGCAACACCCTCTCCACCGCCGAGCACGCCTTCGCCATGCTGCTGGCCCTGGCCCGCAACATCCCCGCCGCCTGCGCCGACCTCAAGAGCGGCCAGTGGCGCCGCGCCCAGTTCGAAGGCTCGCAGCTTGCCGGAAAAGCGCTCGGCATCGTCGGCCTGGGGCGCATCGGCCGCGCCGTCGCCGCCCGCGCGCTGGCCTTCGACATGACCGTCATCGCCTACGACCCGTTCGTGAGCGACGCGACCGCGCTGGCGGGCCGCGTCCGAATCGTCGCCTCGCTCGAAACGCTTCTGGCCGAAACCGATTACCTCTCGGTCCACGCCGTCATGACCGACGCCACCCGCGGCATGATCGGCCGCGAGCAGCTCCGCCACGCGCGGCGCGGCCTGCGGATCGTCAACTGCGCCCGCGGCGGCATCGTCGACGAGGCCGCGCTGCAGGAAGCGCTGGCGTCCGGACAGGTCGCCGGCGCGGCGCTCGACGTCTTCGCCGCCGAGCCGCCGCCCAAGGATCATCCGCTGGTCGCGCATCCGCGCGTCGTCTGCACGCCGCACCTGGGCGCCAGCACCGCCGAGGCGCAGACCGCCGTCGCCGTCGAGGCGGTTGACGCCCTGCTCGACTACCTGCTGCGCGACGCCATCCGCGGCGCGTGCAACCTGGTCGGGCTGCCGGCCGCCATGGGCCCGCGCGAGCGCGCCGCCGCCGACCTGGTCGGACGCATGGCCGTGCTGCTCTCGGTCTTCTGCGACGCCGGCGTCAGCCGCGTGACGCTCGAGACCCGCGGCGAATCGCTCGCCGGGCTCGCCCCGGCGCTGCTGCGCTTCGCGCTGGTGTCGCTCCTGTCGCGCTTCAGCAGCGGACGCATCAACCTGGTCAACGTCGAGGAGTTCGCCCGGCAGCGCGGCATCAGCGTCCGCCACGTCGCCCGGCCCGAGACCGACGGACCGGCCGAGTCGCTGCAGCTCTCGGCCGAACATGCCGGCGTCTCGCACGACGTGGCCGGCGCGGTCCAGCCCGCCGGTCCGCCGCGGCTGCTGGCGATCGACGGCTACCCCATGAACCTCGTCCCGACCGGCACCATGCTGCTGATCTTCAACGACGACCGCCCGGGCGTGATCGGCTTCGTCGGCACCACGCTCGGAAACCTCAACGTCAACATCGCCGACATGGCGCTCTCGCGCCACGCCAACCGCGCGCTGATGGTCCTCAAGCTCGACGGTCCGCCCCCGCCGGCGGCGATCGCGGCGCTCTCGGCCGGGCCTTCCATCCTCTCGCTCAAGAGCGCCACGCTCCCGCCGGTGTAACCGCCGCGGCCGCCGCGCATCGGCGGCGCGATGTCCAGTCCGCACCGATCGGCTATGATGCCGCCGCGCCCGATCCCGGAATCCTCCAGGAGCCTGATGCCATGGCCGACGCCCCCGCCACCCCGCCGACGCCCGCAACGCCACCGACGCCCGCAACACCGCAGATCACCTTCGACGACTTCGCCCGCATCGACCTGCGCGTGGCGCGCGTCCTCGAGGCCGCACCGCACCCCAACGCCGATCGCCTGCTGGTCCTCAAGATCGACCTGGGCGGCGAGCAGCGCAACTCGTCGCCGGCATCCGCGGCTACTACCAGCCCGAGCAGCTCGTCGGCCGGCTGATTGTCGTGGTCGCCAATCTTCAGCCCCGCGCCATGCGCGGCGTCGAGAGCCAGGGCATGCTGCTGGCGGCGTCGACCGCCGATCGCGCGCAGGTGATCGTCGTCTCGCCAGCGGCCGACATTCCGCCCGGCGCGAAGGTCTCGTAGCAATCCGCGCCGCGCCCGCCGCACCTACAATTACCCGTAGCCGAATTCCTCCAGCTCGTCCTCGTCCAGCCCGAAGTGATGGCCGATCTCGTGCAGGACGGTAATGCGAATCTCCTCGATCAGCTCCGTCCGCGATTCGCACATCGACTGAAGGTTGCGCTTGAACAGCACCACCCGATCGGGCGCCGCCGGGCCGTCCTCCACCGAGCGCTCGGTCAGCGGCGTGCCCAGGTAGGCCCCCAGCAGCTCGGCCGGGTCGTCCACCTCCAGCTCGGCGCACAACGACCGCGTCGGCAGCGGCTCGACCTCGATCGCCACCCCTTCCAGCAGCCGTCGGAACTTCGCCGGAATGGTCGCGACCGCTTCGCGCACCGCCGCGTCAAACTCCGCATCGCTCATTCGCACGCGCCGAACTCCGCGACAGTCGTTACGCTGCCCGCCGGGCGACCCGTCCCGGCGCCGATCGCGCGCCGCACGGCCCCCGCATCGCACGAAAGGAAGCATACCGTGAGTCGAATCACCCCTCGTTGGCTGGGCCTGGCCGGCGCGGCTCTCGCGCTGCTGGGCGCGGCCGGCTGCGCGCCCTCCGGCGGCTACCGCATCACCCCGGTGCCGGCCGACCAGACGCTCGAACGGGTCATGGTCGAGCGCGAGTCGCCGTGGATTTCCGAGAAGATCGCGCTGATCGACATCGACGGCGTGCTGGCCAACGGGGCCGACCGCGGCCTGCTCTCCAGCAGCGAAAACCCGGTGGCGCTGATCTCCGAGAAACTCTCGGCCGCCGCCGACGACCCGTCGATCCGCGCCGTCGTCCTGCGGATCAACTCGCCCGGCGGGACCGTCACCGCCAGCGAAATCGTCTATCAGGAGATTCAGCGGCTCAAGGCTCGGACGCATAAACCCGTGGTAGCCATCCTCTTAGATGTCGCCGCCAGCGGGGGTTACTACGTCGCCTGTGCGGCCGACGAGATCATCGCCTATCCGACCACGGTCACCGGGAGCATCGGCGTTCTGATGCAAACCGTTTCGCTGTCGGGAACTATGAACATGCTCGGCGTGAAGGCCGACGCCATCACCTCCGGCCCGCTCAAGGACGCCGGCTCGCCCTTTCGCGACCTGAAGCCCGAGGAGCGCCAAATCTTTCAGACGATTGTGAATACGCTGTATGAACGTTTCGTGGAGGTGGTCGCGGCCGGCCGGCCGAAGCTGTCGCGCGAGGCGATACTAACCCTTGCCGATGGCCGCGTTTATGCGGCCGACCAGGCACTTGGGCGCGGACTTGTGGACCGCATCGGCACCATTCGGGACGCGCTCGAGTCGGCCAGAAGCCGGGCCGGGCTGCGGCGGGCGAACACGGTGGCGTTTGTCCGGCCGCTGGGGTGGAAGGGCAGTGTTTATGCGTCCGCACAAAACTTGGAATCGCCCGTGGCCGGCTCAACGACCGTTAATATGGTGAGTCTCAATGTTGGGGAGGTCTTGCAAAAGACCCCCACTTTCTTGTATCTTTGGAGGATACAATAACCTGGAGCAGCGAGCCGAGTCTGGCCGACGAGCCAAACGTAAGTCCGGACCTGAACGTGCCATATCGGTGCGGAAGGGTCCAGAATCAGGTCTCGATCGACCCATCGCGTTCGTCTCACTGCTCGTATTGAAGTGAGCTTCTATGCCGCTCACCGCTGCGTGCGCGCACTGCGGCAACTCGCTCGTACTTCATGACGCCTTCGCCGGCGCCACGGCCCGCTGTCGACACTGCGGGTCCACCTTCGACGTGCCGGCCAACGCGCGACACGCCCCCCGCGCATCTCGACCCAGCCGCCCGCGCCTCGCTTCCGAGGCGGCGGTGGTCGGCGGCGCGCTGGTTCTGGCGGCAACGCGCTCCAGCAAGGCCGCCGTGGGCGCCGCGGTCGGCAAGGCCTCGGCCGGAGCCGTGCTGGGTCTGTCCAAGTCGTGGCTGGTCGGCGTGGCCGCCGTGGTGCTGGCAAGCCTGACCGGCGGTTCGGTCTATTACGCCCACCAGGCCCGCGTCGCCAACCAGCAGGCATTGCAGGATCCGTTCGACGCCGAGCAGATCTCTCTCGTGCGCGAGCTGAAGCAGGAGCGCACCATCACGCGCTACCCTGCTCCGCAGCACGCCATCAAGACCTTCATCTCCGAACCGCTCGACTCTTCGCGAATTGCCTGGGTGCTCGACGGCAGCGGCCCGATGGCCCCCTACTTCGATCAGGTTCGCACCCTGACCAAGACCGCCATGCTCCAGCTTCAGCCCGACGAGCAGGCCTTCGGCGTCGTCGTCGCCGGTCGCAACGGCACCGCCGTCAGCCCGATCGACGTCGCCGGCATGCATGCCTATGAAGGCGCTCGCGACCTGCTCGACGCCCAGGTGCCCGACGGAACCGCCGACATCCCGGCCGCCTTTCGCGCCGCGGCCCGGCAGCGACCCGACCAGATCTTCCTGGTCACCGCCCAGCCGATCGACAAGGATCTCGCTCGCTCCCTCAAGAACCAGGCCGTCGCCATCGGCGCATCGGTCCACGTCATCTCGTTCGGCAACGATCCGGCCGCGCTCCGCACCCTCGCCAAGGCCACCGCCGGCGAATACAAGACCGTCAACAAGAGCCAGCTCGACAACTGGTCGCGGCTCATCGCCTCTTACGCCAACATCAAGAAGCTCGAAACCCGCTACAACGACTAACGCCCGCCGCCGCCCGGTCGTTCGCGCTCCCGGTTGAAATTCCGCCGCGCACGGCACGCGCATGCGGCCGCCCCGCGCAGCGCAATCGCACGCCGCGCCCTACTTCTTGCAGATATTGTTCGCTTCCGCCGTGATGACGATGGTTGAACCGGCCAGCTCGCGGATGCGAACCTTGATCCGCCCCTTGCGCTTCAGCTCGTCGCGGACCGACTCGCTGCCAATGTAGAGAATCTCCGCCGAAATCTTCGGATCGCCCGCGAAAAACCGCTTCTGCAGCCGTTTCTTCACCGGGGGCGAGGTTCGGCCGAAGTCGTCATCCCACTCCGACCACGGCGGCGGGTCGCCGGGCGTGATGACCTTGACCTTGGTGCCCGGGGGCAGGTGATTGGTCGCTCCAGCCATGGCACGTTCTCGCGACGGTGCGGTCCGGCCGCCACCCCGCGGCCACGGCGCCCGCCCGTTCAACGCCATCCATTCTATTCCGGCCGGCCGGTCGCACCAACGCGCGGCCAATCGTGAAGCAACGCTGAATTGGGCCGTGAGCCGATGTATAATCGAGCGATCCCCCGGGTGAGTCGCAATGGAAACGCTGCTGAGCTGCGCGAAATTCAAGGTGGTCAGCCGCGACGTGCGGACGCGCGACGGGCGGACCGTCCGCCGCGCCGTCATCGAGCACCCGGGCGCGGTCGTCATCCTGCCGCTGCTGGACGACGGGCGGATCGTCCTCGTCCGCGTCTTTCGCCACACCCTCGAGCGCGAGCTGCTCGAGCTCCCGGCCGGCACGCTCGACCGGCCCGGCGAGCCGCCGCGCGACGCCGCCTGGCGCGAGCTCGCCGAGGAGACCGGCTATCGGGCCGATCACCTGCGCGAGATCGGCGCGCTCTACCCGTCGCCGGGCGTGATGACCGAGCTGATCCGCGCCTATCTCGCCACCGGGCTACACAGCGCGCCGGCCGCGCTCGAGGAAACCGAGCAGATCGAGGTCGAGTGCGTCGAGCCGGACCAGGCGCTGGCCTGGATAGACAACGGCGAGATCTCCGACGCCAAGACGGCGCTCACGCTGCTGCGCTGGGACCGCGCCGGGAGGCCGTCGCGATGAGCTGGGATCAGCGCCCCTACGCGCGCGATCCGTACGAAGGCCCGCGCTTCGGCGACAACCCGATGAGTTGGTCGCTGCGGCTGGGGCGCGTCTTCCGGATCGACGTCCGCGTGCACTTCATCTTCCTGCTCTACATCTTCGTCGAGCTGCTGAAAAACGCCGGCCCGGGCATGGTGGGGCTGGGGTTCTACGCCAAGTGGCTCGGGCTGCTCTTCGGAATCGTCCTGCTGCACGAGTTCGGCCACTGCTTCGCGGCCCGCGCCGTGGGCGGCGAAGCCGACGAGATTCTGATGTGGCCGCTGGGTGGCCTGGCCTACGTCCGCCCGCCGCGCACCGCCTGGGCGCACTTCTTCACCGCCGCCGGCGGACCGCTGGTCAACGTCGTCTTCTGCCTGATTACCGCGCCGCTGCTGGTGGCCGGCGCCGGCACGATCCGCGCCGTCCCGTTCATCCCGTTTGGATCCGACGCAGCCTGGCGCCTCGCCTCGGCGACCGTCTGGCAGCAGTGGACGCTCATCCTCTTCGTCATCAACTACGGCCTGATCCTGTTCAACCTGCTGCCGATGTTCCCGCTCGATGGCGGCCGGCTGCTTCAGGCGGCGCTCTGGCCGCGGCTCGGCTTCGTCCGGTCGATGCGCTTCGCCACCTCCGCCGGCATGGTCGGGGCCATCGGCCTGGGCATGCTCGGTCTGCTGCAGGGCAACTTCAACTACGTCGCGATCGCCGTCTTCGGCTACGTCACCTGCCTGAACGAGCGGCGGATGCTGGCGGCCATGGGCGACGACGCGGCCTTCGGACTCGCCGACGACCCCCCGCGCGAGCGCGTGCCGCGCCGCGCAGGCGGGCTGTTCGGCTGGTGGACGCGCTGGCGCCAGCGCGTGCGCCAGCGACAGCTCGAGCGCCAGCGCCTCGAACGCCAGCGCCTGGAGGAGGAAGTGGATCGCATCCTGCTCAAGGTGCACGAGCACGGCCTCCAGTCGCTCACCAAGCACGAGCGCCGCACGCTGCAGGAAGCCACCGAAACCCGCCGCCGCGGCGAACAGGTGCACCGATGAGCTCCGCCCGCGCTTCCGTTCAGTCCCGGCCGCCGCAACGCGCCGCGCTGGCTGTCCTGCCGATCCTGATCGGCCTGACACTGGGCGCGTGCGCCGAAGAAAAATCCGACCCGTACGCCTTGCGTCACTATCGCAAGCCGCCGCCGGCGCGCCGCGCCCCGGTCGCCTTCAAGACGCGCGTCTACGGTCGCAACACCACCGTCGGCACCGGCACGCCCAACGGCGCCGCCGCCGGCTGGAACGAACGCGGCGCCACGCTCGGCCGGCAGGGCAGCAGCACCAGCGTGAGCGGATCGGCCGAACCCGCCGCCCCGGCCGCCAGCGGCAACTGGGGCACGACGTCCGCCGGCCACTCCGACCATTCTTCCGGCGTCAGTGAAGGCGTGTACGGCGACTCGACCCGCAGCGCGCCGGGCAGCGAGTCGGGCGCGAAATACGGCAACATCAACCCCTGAACCGCCGCGCGGAATCGAGCAATCATGCCCATCCGACTTGCAATCGCCGGCGCCGCCGGCCGCATGGGGCGACGCATCGTCGCGCTGGCCCACGCCGACGCCCGCTTCGCGATCGCCGCCGCCCTCGAACAGGCAGCCAGCCCCGACGCCGAGCGCGACGCCGGCGTGCTGGCCGGCATCGGCGAGATCGGCCTGCCCGTCGGCGACGCCGCGCCGGGCGACTTCGACGTGCTGCTCGATTTCTCGTCGCCGGCCGGCACGCGACAGTGGCTGGGCCACTGTGTCGAGCGGCGCCGCGCCATGCTCATCGGCACGACCGGGCTGGACGCCGCGCTGCATGGCGCCATCGCGCAGGCCTCGAAATCCATCGCCGTGCTGCCGTCGGTCAACACCAGCGTCGGCGTGAACGTCGTGCTCGCGGCGGTCGAGCGGCTGGCGCGCGAGCTGGGCAGCGACTTCGACGTCGAGATCGTCGAGGCGCACCACCGCTTCAAGGTCGACGCCCCGGGCGGCACGGCCCTGGCGCTCAAGGACGCCGTCGTCCGCGGCCGCGCCGGCGAGCCGCCCGCCGTGGTCCACGGCCGCAGCGGGTCGCACGTGCCGCGCACCGCCGGCGAGATCGGGATGCATTCGATCCGCGGCGGCGACGTCATCGGCGAGCACGAGGTGCGCTTCATTTCGCAGGGCGAAACCGTGGCCGTCCGACACGCGGCCCACTCGCGCGACACCTTCGCGCGCGGGGCGCTGCGGGCCGCCGCCTGGCTGGCGGGCCGTCCGGCCGGGTTGTACGGCATCGCCGACGTGGTCCGCGGCGAGGCCTGAGCCGCGCCGCCGCGCGTCCGCCGGCTGTTCGCGCCGCGCCGGCGGGTCTAGAATCCGCCGGGCCGCGCGAGTGGCGGAATTGGCAGACGCGCTGGACTTAGGATCCAGTGGATCACTCCGTGTGGGTTCGAATCCCACCTCGCGCATGAAACATCCCCGCCCGTCCGCCGCGCCGGTCGCTTGTCTTCGGCCGCGCCCACTCCTAACCTGCCGTGCATGCCGCTGGCGTTCACCAAGATGCACGGTCTCGGAAACGACTACGTCTACGTCGACTGCACGCGCCAGCCGCTGGGCGCGCTCGACCGCGCCGCCGCGGCGCGGGCCATGTCCGACCGCCACCGCGGCATCGGCAGCGACGGGCTGATCCTCATCGACGCCCCGACGCCCGGCGTGCACGCCGACGTCCGCATGGAGATGTACAACGCCGACGGCTCGCGCGGCGAGATGTGCGGCAACGGCATCCGCTGCGTCGGGCTGTTCGCGCTCGCCCACGGACTGGTCCCGCGCGGCGCCGGCCGCGCGGGGCGCGTCCGCGTGCAGACCGACGGCGGCGTCCGCACCGTCGACGTCGAACAGACTGCCGGCCGGGCGGCGCGCGTCCGCGTCAACATGGGCCGGCCGATCCTGGCGCCGCACGAGATTCCCGTCCTGCTCGCCGGCCAGCGCTGCCTGCGCGCCGCGCTCGACGTGGCCGGGCGCGCCCTCACGATGACCTGCGTCTCGATGGGCAATCCGCACGCCGTCTTCTTCGTCGCCCACGGCGAGGCCCAGGACCTGGAATCGCTCGGCCCGCAGATCGAGCGGCACGCCGTGTTCCCCAATCGCGTGAACGTGCATTTCGCCGTGGTCGTCAAGCGCGACGAGCTCGAGCTGCGCACCTGGGAGCGCGGCGCCGGGCTCACCCAGGCCTGCGGAAGCGGCGCCTGTGCCACCGTCGTCGCCGGCGTGCTCGAGGGACGCCTCGGCCGGCGCGTCCTCTGTCACCTGCCGGGCGGCGACCTCGAGGTCGAATGGCCCGACGACGGCGGCGACGTCTTCATGACCGGCCCGGCCGAAGAAGTCTTCTCCGGCACCTGGCCGACCTGAGCCCCGCGCCGCATTGCGACGACGCGCCCCCGCCGCTACCTTGACCTCATGCCCGGCAACCTCCAGCGGCGTACACCGATCGAGCGGATCGGCATCGGAACCGACCTGCACCGGCTGGCCGGGCCGCCGCCACTGTGGCTCGCCGGCGTCGAGGTGCCGCACGCCCACGGCTGCGTCGCCCACAGCGACGGCGACGTCGTGCTGCACGCCGTCATCGACGCCCTGTTCGGCGGCCGGGCTGCCCGACATCGGCGACCACTTCCCCGACAGCGATCCCGCTTACTTCGGCGCCAGCAGCAGCAAGCTGCTGGCCCGCTGCCTGGCGGAAGTGCGCGGCGCGGGGTACGAGGTCGTAAACGTCGACGTGACGATCCACGCCGAGAGGCCGCGACTGTCGGAACACAAGGAGCGGCTGCGGGCCTCGCTGGCCACGCTGCTGGGGCTCGATCGGTCGGCCGTGGCGGTGAAGGCCAAGTCGAACGAGGAACTGGGTGCGATCGGCCGCGGCGAGGCGATCGCCTGCACGGCCGTCGCCGGACTGGCGCGCCGGGAGGATGCGGCGTCATGACGTTGCAGGTTTACAACACGCTGACGCGCAAGAAGGAGCTGTTCGAGCCGCTCACGCCCGGCAGGGTCGGCATGTATTTGTGCGGGCCGACGGTCTATCGCCCGGCCCACATCGGTCACGCCGTCGGGCCGGTCATCTTCGACACCATCAAGCGCTACCTGGTGTACAAGGGGTTCGAGGTGCGCTGGGTGGTCAACGTTACCGACGTCGAGGACAAGATCATCGCCGAGGCCGCCGCGCGCGGCGTCGGGGCGATGCGCCTGGCGCGCGGGCTGGAGGAGCAGTACAAGGCCGCCATGTCGCGCCTCGGCGTGCGCAGCATCGACGCCATGCCGCGCGCCAGCGAATACATCCCCGGCATGATCGAACACATTCAGGCGCT
The DNA here is from genome assembly GCA_046350375.1 of Phycisphaerae bacterium. Classification (GTDB taxonomy): domain Bacteria; phylum Planctomycetota; class Phycisphaerae; order UBA1845; family UTPLA1; genus JAXMAO01. Next base: position 42,385 of record JAXMAO010000004.1, on the reverse strand, counting down.
GGTGGCGCGCGACCTCGCCTACGTGCTCGACGGCGACGTCTATTTCGACGTCGCCCGCGACGACGACTACGGCAAGCTCTCCAACCGCAAGGCCGACGACCAGCTCGCCGGCACGCGCGACGGCCTGGTCCAGAAAGGCAAGCGCAACGCCGGCGACTTCGCGCTCTGGAAGGCCGCCAAGCCGAGCGAACCGGACGAGGTGAAGTTCGACTCGCCCTGGGGCAGCGGCCGGCCCGGCTGGCACATCGAGTGCTCGGTCATGGCCGCCCGCCTGCTGGGCGAGACGTTCGACATCCACGGCGGCGGCATGGACCTGATCTTCCCGCACCACGAAAACGAAATCGCCCAGAGCGAGTCCCACTCGGGCAAGCCGTTCGCACGCTACTGGCTGCACCACGGACTGACCCGCTTCAACACCAAGAAAATCTCCAAGTCCGACGCCGACATGCAAAGCGCCATGGCCGAACTCGAACTCGGCAGCCTGCTCGCCCGTCATCCGGCCGAGCGGCTGCGCTTCCTCATCATCTCGTCCCACTACCGCGCCCCGATCGAATTCTCGCCGGCATCGCTCGAGGCCGCCCGCAAGGGGCTGGAGACCTTCCAGCGGCTCTTCGAGCGGATCGAGCGCATCTGCGGAAGGAACCCGGTCACCCAGCCCGAGCGGATCGAGCAGCGCCGCGAGCAGGCCACCGCCGGCGCCGAGGCCGCCTTCTTCGCCCAGGTGCTCGCCTTCCAGCTGCGCTTCCTCGAAGCCATGGACGACGACTTCAACACCGCCGCCGCCATCGGCGTGCTCTTCGAGCTGGCCGGCGCCATCAACCGCTTCGTCGAGCAGGCCAACCTCGAAGTCAGCCGCGACGCCCGCCTCGGCTCTCTCGCCGAAGGCGCGGCCGGCACGCTGGTCACGCTCGGGCGGCTGCTCGGTTTGTTCGAAACCCTGCCCGACCGCGCCGGCGCCGCCGGCGGCCAGGTGGACGAGCTGATGCGCCTGCTGATCGATGTCCGCGCCATGGCCCGGCAGGCCAAGCAGTTCGCCATCGCCGACGAGATCCGCACCCGCCTCGACGCGCTCGGCCTGCTCCTCGAAGACCGCGCCGACACCACCACCTGGCGCGCCAAGTGAGCGCCGCCAACGCCGCCGCGCCGCGCCTGCTCGGCATCGACCCGGGGCTGGAACGCTGCGGCTATGCTGTCCTCGACGGCTCGGCCCGCCGCGTCCTCGACGCCGGCGTCATCCGCACCACGCTCCGCAGACCGCTGCCCGAACGCCTGCTCGAACTCGAGACCGGCCTCGAAGAACTCTTCCGCGAGCACGCCATCGGCCAAGCCATCGTCGAAGACCTCTACGCACACTATGCCCACCCGCGCACGGCCATCCTCATGGGTCACGCCCGCGGCGTGGCGCTGCTGGTGGCCGCCCGCCACGACGCCGCCGTGCAAAGCCTGCCCGCCACGCAGATCAAGAAGTCGCTCACCGGCAACGGCCACGCCACCAAGGCGCAGGTGCAGCGAGCCGTCATGCTCACGCTCGGACTGACGCGCGCGCCCGAGCCGGCCGACGTCGCCGACGCCATCGCCATCGCCCTGGGCGGGGCCATTTTTTCGCGCCGCGGCGCGACCCCGCGACGCCCGCCGGCGTAGCACTTCCCACAGGAGGTGCCCATCATGGCAGGCATGCTGATGCGCGCGGCCGGACTGCTCGTTCTGGCCTTCGGCGGACCCTTTCTGCTCGGACAGATCGCCGAAACAACCGCCAAGCTGATCACCGGCGACTGGCCCAGCTACTGGGAGGCCGATCTCTACTACCTCGTCGCCCACGCCTTGCAGACCGCCGCGGGGCTCTACCTGCTGTTCGGCGGACGGCCCGTCCGGCGACTGCTCGAACGCGCCCTGGCCGACGGTGGCTGCCGCGAGTGCGGCTACGACCTGACCGGCAACGCCAGCGGCCGCTGCCCGGAGTGCGGCGTGCCGGCCCGGCGGATGCTGTCGAACTGAGCCGGCGTCGCGGCGTGCGGCCGCGCTTCGTCGATCACGCGTGCCCCGCGCCCGCCCGGCCGCGCTAGACGCCCGGCCACGCCGATCGCACAATCCGCACCGCATGATCGTGCGACTGACCGGGCTGCTGGCCGAACTGAGCGAAGAGGCGGTCGTCGTCGAGCGCGACGGGCTGGCCTACGAGTTGCTCGTCCCGCGGTACGCCATCTTCGAACTGGGCACCAGCCGCGGGCGGACCGTCACGCTGCACACGCTCGAATACTACGAAGGGGCCGCCGGCGGCGGGAACCTCACGCCGCGAATCATCGGCTTCCCGCACGTCGAGGATCGCGACTTCTTCGAGACCTTCATCACCGTCAAGGGCATCGGCGTCCGCAAGGGGCTGCGGATGCTCTCCGAGCCGGTCGCGCGCGTCGCCGGGCTGATCGAGTCCGCCGACGCCGCCGGGCTGGCCCGGCTGCCGGGCATCGGCCGGCGAACGGCCGAGCAGATCGTCGCGACCTTGCGCGGCAAGGTGACCGCCCATGCGCTGAGCGGATCGGGCCCGCCCAGCGCCGTGCAGGACGAATGGTCGCCTGCGCAGCGCGACGCGATCGAGGTCATGGTCGCCTGGGGCGATCCGCGCGGCGACGCCGAACGCTGGCTGGCGCGCGCGGCGCAGATTCGCGGCGACCTGAAGTCGGCCGACGAGTGGGTCCGCGCGGCCTACCGCATCAAAACCGGCGCCCAGGGGTAGAATCCCGCCATGGCACGCGAGCGCGTCATCAGCAACGAGTCGGCCGGCGAACCCGAGGAGCGCGCCAACCTGGCGCTCCGGCCGCGCCGGCTGGACGAGTGCGTCGGCCAGCAGCAGGTCATCGAGCAGCTCCGCATCGCGCTGGAGGCCGCCCGCGCGCGGCGCGAGCCGCTCGAGCACATCCTGCTCGACGGGCCGCCCGGCCTGGGCAAGACCACGCTCGCCCACGTCATCGCCGCCGAGATGGGCGTCGCCGACCGGCTGCGGATCACCAGCGGCCCGGCCGTCGTCAAGCAGTCAGACCTGATGAGCACCCTCACGAACCTGGAGACCGGCGACATCCTCTTCATCGACGAGGTGCACCGGCTCAGCAAGGTCGTCGAAGAATTCCTCTACCCGGCGCTCGAGGACTTCCGCGTCGATTTCACGCTCGAAGGCGGCGTCGGCGGACGGACCGTCAGCTTCAACCTCAAGCGCTTCACCCTCATCGGCGCCACCACCCGCGCCGGCATGCTCACCAACGCCATGCGCGACCGCTTCGGGCTGCGCTTCCACTTCGAGTTCTACGGCGTCGACGACCTGAAGCTGATCGTCCGCCGCGCCGCGCGGCTGCTCGAAGTCGAGGCCGACGACGAGGCGCTGGCGCTCTTGGCGCGACGGGCGCGCGGCACGCCGCGCGTCGCCAACCGCCTGCTCCGCCGCACGCGCGACTACGCCCAGGTCCGCGCCGCCGGCAAGCTCACCCGCGCCGTGCTCGAAAAGGCGCTCGAAATCCAGGGCATCGACGCCCTCGGGCTCGACGACCTCGACCGCGCCTTCCTCACCGCGCTGATGACCACCTATCGCGGCGGACCGGCCGGCATCGAGGCCCTGGCCGCCACGCTCGGCGAAGAACGCGACACGCTCGAAGACGTCGTCGAGCCCTACCTCCTGCAGATCGGCTTCGTCACCCGGACGCGGCAGGGCCGCTGCGCCGCGCCCGCCGCCTACGCCCACATGGGCCTGCCGCCGCCTGCCGAGCGACCCGGCGAGCCCGACCTCGCCACGCTCTTCTGACGCGCGGCGAACCCGAACACGCGACTCGACACAATGGAGAGACTTGGAAAGGACATCGCCATGCGGATTCGACCGATCGTGCCTGCCGCCGTCATGCTGCTGCTGAGCGCCAGCCTCGCCGCGCCCGCCGCGCCGCCCGCCGCCTCGACGCCCGCCGTCGCCGTGCACGAGCGCGCCGACCTCCGCGACGCCGTCGCCAAACAGGTCGACGCCCACCTGAAGGAATGGCTCGACCTCTATCGCACCATTCACGCCGCGCCCGAGCTCTCGCTCAGCGAGGTGAAATCCGCGCAGCGCATGGCCGACCTGTTCCGCCGCGCCGGCTTTGCCGTCACGCCCGAGCTGGGCGGCCACGGCGTGGTTGGCATGCTCGCCAACGGCGACGGCCCGGTCATCCTCATCCGCGGCGACATGGACGCATTGCCGGTCATCGAAGAGACCGGCCTGCCCTACGCCAGCACCGTCAAGATCGAGCAAGGCGACGGCTCGCACGTCGGCGTCATGCACGCCTGCGGCCACGACGTGCATCAGACCGTCCTGGCGGCCACCGGCCAGGTGCTCGCCAGCCTCAAAGACCGCTGGCGCGGCACGGTGCTGCTGGTCGCCCAGCCGGCCGAGGAGATCGGCCGCGGCGCGCGGATGATGATCGACGACGGGCTCTTCACCAAGTTCCCCAAGCCCACGGCCTGCATCGCGCTGCACGTCGCCGCCGACATGGAGACCGGCATCGTCGCCACCACACCCGGCTGGTACGCCGCCAACGTCGACTCGATCGACATCCGCATCTACGGCAAGGGCGGTCACGGCGCCTATCCGCACTGGGCCCGCGACCCGATCGTCGCCGCGGCCCAGGTCATTGTGTCGCTGCAGACCATCATCAGCCGGCGCAACGACCCAATTGAGTCGGCCGTGGTCACGGTCGGCTCAATTCACGGCGGCTCGAAGCACAACATCATCCCCAGCGAGGTTGACCTGCAACTGACCGTCCGCACCTACCGGGACGACGTCCGCAAGATGGTGCTCGACGAGATCCGCTCCATCACCGTGCATACCTGCCAGGCGATGGGACTGCCGCGCGAACCCGACGTGCACGTTCGCGACCAGGAATTCACCCCGGCCGGCTACAACGACCCGCGCTGACCGCCGGCGCGGCGACGCTCTTCACGTCGGTCTTCGGCGCCGAGCGCGTTATCGAGCGCCCGCCCAGCATGGGCGGCGAAGACTTCGGCCAGTTCGCCAAGGCCGCCGGCGTGCCCGGCATGATGTTCAACCTCGGAACCATCGCCCCCGAGCGCGTCGCCGAATCGAAAAAGCCCGGCGGCGCGCCGCTGCCCAGCATCCACTCCAGCCGCTTCGCGCCCGTGCCCGAGCCGACCGTGCGGACCGGCGTGACCGCGATGACCGACCTGGCGCTCGGGCTGCTTGCCAAGCCGTGAACCGCGCCCTGGGGCAGGTCTTCACGCCGCCGGCGGTCGCCGCCTTCATGGTCGCCTGGGCCGCGCGGAATCGTCCGCGCGAAATTCTCGACCCCTGCCTGGGGCGCGGCGTGTTTGCCAATGCCTGGCGCACCCTGCAACGACGCCAGCAACTCGCGCCGCTCGCCCGGCTGACGGCCTGCGAGATCGACCCGGCCCTCGCCGCAGCTGCGTCCGCGCCGCCGTCCGAGCCCCTGCCGATCGACCTGCACCGCGGCGATTTCCTGGCAGCTTCCTTCGCGCGCCGCTTCGACGCCATCGCCTGCAACCCGCCCTACGTCCGCCACCACGACCTGCGCCAGCCGGCGAATCTGCTGGCCCGGCTCGAACGCGCCTCGGGCTGCCGGCTGTCACGCAGCGCCAACCTCTACGCCTGGTTCCTGCTGCGCATCTGGGACCTGCTCGCGCCGCGCGGCCGGGCCGCGGTCATCACGCCCGCCGAGTGGCTCAACGCCGACTTCGGCCGGTCGCTCAAGGCTCACTTCCTGCGTCACAACGCCCTCGATGCCATCGTCCACTTCGACGCCGCCACGCCGGTCTTCGCCGACGCCCTCACCACGTCGGCCATCTTCCTGCTCCGCCGCGACCGCCGGCCCCACGAGCCGATCCGCGTCCGCTGGGTTCGCGCGCTGGACGACCTGGGAATCGCCCCCACCGATCGCGCGCTGAACCCGGCCGAGCTCGACCCCAACGCGAAGTGGACGCCGCTGCTCCGCGATGCCCGCGCCGCGCCGCGCGCGAAATCCACCGCCGCCACGCGCCTCGCCGACGTCGCCCGCTGCGTCCGCGGCATCGCCACCGGCGCCAACCGCTACTTCGTCCTCACGCCGCGCGAACTGGCCGCCGCTGGAATCGACCGCGCCGATGTCCGCCTCTGCCTCTCGAAGGCCAGCCACGCGCCGGCCGAGCGCCTCACGCGCCGCGACATCGCCCGGCTCGTCGCGACCAACCAGCGCGTCTTCCTGCTCGATCCGCGCCGCCCGCTGCGCCGCGCCGTGCAGCGCTACCTGGCGCGCGGCCGCGCCGCCGGCATTGACCGCCGCTATCTGCCCAGCCATCGCCCGGTGTGGTATCGCCCCGAACGCCGCGCCGCCGCTCCGATCTGGGTGACGGTCTTCGCGCGGTCCGGCTTCCGATTTGTCCGCAACCAGCCGGCCGCGCTGGCGCTGACCGCGTTTCACGCGATCTATCCGCGCCCCGGCATCTGCCCCGACGCATTGCACGCCGCGCTGTGCGACGCCGCGCGCCGCGGCGCCCTGCGACCGCACGTCCGCAGCTACGCCGCCGGGCTCGACAAGCTCGAGCCGCGCGACGTCGAGCAGATCGTCCTGCCCGACGGCGCGGCATCGCTCCGCCCGCCGGCCGCGCCCCTCAGTGCAGGTCGGCCGCGATCTGCGTCGCGAAGTGCTCCGCCTCCAGCAGGCAGGTCTCGACCGCCGGCAGCGCCCAGTTGTCCTGGTTCACGAAATAAACCAGCCCCTCGAACGGCCGCCGCGCCTCCTCGCACGCGCCGTCGGCGATCAGCCCCGGCGCGCTGATCGGCATCGCGTGACCCCAGCGCGACATCCGCACCTGTTCCACCGCCGCAGGCGACAGCCCGAGTACGTCCAGCGAATAGCGCACATCGGCCGCGGCCCGGCCCGCGAAGTCGCGCCAGCCGTCCGGTTGCAGCAAATAGAACCGCGCCACCGGCGACGGCAGCGGCCAATAGAGCGTCAGCACCGTCCGCGGCAGGTCCTGCGGCCGCGCGAACTCGCCGTTGACGATGTCGGTGACCTTCATCTGCTGCGTGATTGTCGGCTCGTCGATCGGCGGATAGGCGCCGTCGCGCAGCAGGAAGGTGTCATACGCGTCCGATTCCAGCCGCTGGTTGACCAGCACGTTGGCGACCAGGTAGGTCGCATTCTCGATCTGGTTCATCGCCGTCAGCTTGGCCGAGTCGAGCGTCTCCAGGTCGTGCAGGTAGTGCTTCACGATGTGCTTCGACCCCGCCAGCACCACGCGCCGCGCGCGGATGGCGTGATAGGCCCCGCTCCGGTCGGCGTAGGTGACCTGCACCCGCTGCCCCGGCAGCAGGCGCACATCGACCACCATGCAGCCGGCCCGCAAATAGCGCGGCGGACAGTTCCCGCCCGGCTCAAGCTGCGACAGCTTCTTCCACAGCGCGTCGACCAGGTAACTGTTGCCGCCCGGCAGCACCCACCGGCCGAACTCCTCGGCCGCGATGAAGTTCCACCCGCCGGCCGCCGAGATCACCTCCCACCCCGCGCCGAACGACGAGTAGCAGTAATCCTGAATCGCCGCCGCCAGCAGCGCCGGCACCGCCAGCCCGTTCATCCGCTCCTCGATGTCCTGCCGCAGCGTCCTGCGATCCAGTTCGCGAATCCAGTCGTTGTTCTTGTTCTTCAGCAGCGGAATGTCCGGGTAGCGCTCGTTCGCGAAGTACGACACGATCTCGCGATAGCGCGCATAGGCCGCCGCCTCGCCCGGCAATCCCGCGGCGCCATCCCAGAAATCGGCCACCAACTGCCCGTTAAGCTCGACGGGGTTGTCGCCCGCGTCCACGCGCGCCACCGCGGCCAGCCCCAGCCGTCGATAGAAACGCTCCAGGAACGTGTCCGGATCGGGCGTGATGAAGTAGGCGCTGCCCAGCGAGAAACCGGTGCCGGCCCACTCTTCCCCGCGGGCGTTGCCGCCGAAGCGTTCGCGCAGATCGAGCACGATCGGCCGATAGCGCCGCAGCAGCAGCGCCGTCGACAGCCCCGAGATGCCCCCGCCGACGATCACCAGGTCGGCCTCTTCGGTCGGCGCCGGCGGTCCGTTCGGAAACGGATCTGAAAAAGCGTGAAACGGCACCGCGTCGTTCGCGAACGAGTCGCCCGTCCAGCCGTCGTAGAACGGCAGCCCGTCAACCTTCACCGACGCCGGGTGATGCGCCAGCCGCGCCACCGGCCGCGTCGACAAGAGCGGCAGCCCGCCGGTCGCCGGACAGGGCGGATGCAAGCCCCACGCGCGGCGCGTCGTCAGCCCCAGCGCCGCGGCGCCCAGGCCGCCGCGCAGCACCTGTCGGCGAGTGAACATGTCGGTACCTCCCCGGTTGCGGACCGAACGCTCATTCTACCACGATCGGCCGCGCGCCCGAAGCGCGTCATCGCGCCCCGCCCCCGGGCGTTCGCTTCCGCGCACCAGAATCCGATCAGCCCCGCCGATCAGTCCGACGTCAACCGCCGCAGCGCCTCGACGTAGCGCGCCTGCGTGCCGCGGATCACCTCGGGCGGCAGCTCCGGCCCGGGCGGACGCTTGTCCCAGCGACCCGCGGCGCACAGTCGCTCGAGATAGCTGCGGACAAACTGCTTGTCGAAGCTCTCCGGCTCGCGCCCCGGCACGACGCCGTCTGCCGGCCAGAAGCGCGACGAATCCGGCGTCAGCACCTCGTCGATCAGCATCAGCTCGCCGCGATCGGGCCCCGTCGCCGCCCGGCCGAATTCAAACTTCGTGTCCGCCAGCACCAGCCCCCGCGCCCGCGCGTGCTCGGCCGCGCGGCGATAGAGCCGCAGGCTCAGCTCGCGCAGCGTGCGCATTGTCTCTCCGCCGACGCGCTCGGCGGCCTGCTCGAACGAGATGTTCTCGTCGTGTCCCTGCTCGGCCTTGGTGGCGGGCGTGAAGATCGGCTCGGTCAGCCGGTCGCTCAGCCGCAGCCCGGCCGGCAGCGCCACGCCGCACACCCGCCCGTCGCGCTGATACTCGCGCCACCCGCTGCCCGCCAGGTAGCCGCGCACCACGCATTCGATCGGCACCACCTCGGCCTTGCGACACCACAGCGTGCGCCCCGCGAACTGTGTCGCCACGTCCGGCGGCAGGTCGGGCGGCAGTCCCGGCAGCAGGTGGTGGCGAACCTCGCCCGCGAAGAAGTCGAACCAGAAGCGCGACAGCGCCGTGAGAATCCGCCCCTTGCCGGGCACGCCGTTGGCCATCACCACGTCAAACGCCGAGATGCGGTCGGTCGCGACCAGCAGCAGCCCCGCCCCCAGCGCGTAGCAGTCGCGCACCTTCCCGCGCCGCGGCGCGTGGCCCGGCCAGTGCGACTCGAGCAGTGCCTCGGCGTCCATCGTCCGCCGCCCCGAAAGCCAGTGACTACGCGCCGCCCAGCGCCGTCGCCGCCGACACCGCCCGCAGCGCCGCCGCCTCCTCGCGGCTGGCCGTCAGCGCCCAGGCGCGCAGCAGCTCGGCCACGCACCAGCCCTGCGTGATGCCCCCGCGCGGATGGTGCGGCGCGTCGCCGTCAAACACCTCGCTCACGCCCAGCAGCCCGGCCGCCCCGGTCAAATGCGCCAGCAGCGGCTGCAACAGCGCCCGGCACTCGGCCCGCGCCCGGTCGCTGCCGCCGTGCACGCGCAGATACGCCTCGACGTATGGCCCCATCAGCCACGCATAGACCGACCCCTGGTGGGCCGCCCGCTCGCGCGACTCGACGTTGCCGGTGTACTCGCCGTGATAGTTCGGCGCGTCCGGCGACAGCGACCGCAGCCCCATCGGCGTCAGCAGCCGATCGGTCACCAGCTTCACCACGGCCGCCTGCTGCGCGTCGCTCAGCGGACTGTGACGCAGGCAGATCGCGAACAACTGGTTCGGGCGGATCGACGCGTCCGGCCCCGAATCGCCGACCACGTCATACAGCCCGTTCGAATCGCCGTTCCAGAAGGTCGGCGCAAAGACCGCCCGCACCCGGTTCGCCCAGACGCGGCACTCCTCGGCGCCCGCCGGCGCGGTTTCGGCCAGCCGATCGGCCACCACGCACAAAGCGTGATACCACAGCGCGTTGATCTCGACCGCGCGCCCGACGCGCGGCGTCTGAAACACCCACGAATAGCGCGCGTCCATCCAGGTCGCCGCCGCGGCCGGGTCCTCGCACACCAGCAGCCCGTCGTCCTCGAAGTGCACCCCCTTGTGCCGGTCCGACGCCAGCGCCTGCACGATATCCAGGCACGCGGCCAGCAGGTCGCGCGCCGCCGGACCGCGGTCGTTCGTCTCGCGCAGATAGGCATCCACCGCGTGCACGAACCACAGCCCCGAGTCGGCCGAGACATATTCGTGCGGCGGGGCGTCGTCGATCAGGTGCACCGGCAGCCCGCCGTCGCGCCGCAACAGCGCCATCCGCAGCAGCATCTCGCGCGCCTCGTCGTGCCGCCCGGTCGCCAGGAGCAGCCCCGGCAGCGACACGCACGCGTCGCGCGAATACTCGGTCAGCCACGGATAGCCCGCCGCCACCCCGATCTGCCCCGGCCCGGCCGCGCTGCGCTGCCGGAAAATGAACTGCCGCGCCGCACGCCGCAGCAGCACGTCCGGCCGATCCACCGGCTGCATCGTCTGCGACAGCTCGTCGCCGGAACCCGCGCCAGGCGAGTCAAACCGCACCACCACCGCGCCGGGCGCGACGCCCGCCGGCTCGGGCAGGCTCAGCTGCCGCACCACGCGCCACGCCTCGCGCGGATCGGCCACCCCCCCGATGCCCACCAGCTCGACCTCGAGCGTCCCCTTGCCCGTGGCGATGAACGCGCCAGGCACCATCAGGTCTTCACCGCATTCCAGCCCGCGCTCGGCCTCGCGCCGGTAGCGGAAGTTGTACCACCAGTCGCCGCGCGGATTGAACTCCACCGCCGCGCCGCCGTCGCCGCGGCGACCGAGCAGCGACAGCATGATCCGCGGATCGAGCCGGTGCAGCAGCCCGATCGCTCCGCCGTCCTGCGACATCTGGAACAGCTCGCCGGCCGTCCTCCGCCGCAGCGCGCCGATCGGCCGCGCCGCGATCATCGGCCACACCTGCAGGCGGATGTCGGCCGTGGGCCGCGCCGCGACGTGATAGCGCACCACCACCACGTCGGAGTCGTCGACCACGATCAGGGTTCGGCGGACGGCCGCCGTTTCGGTGCGATAGGTCCAGACGATTCGCGGCGCGGGATCGTCAAAGTGCGCCTCGACCGCGGTCAGGTGCCGGTAGCCGTGCGGATCGACGGCGCTGTTGAACTCGAAGTTCGCCAGAAGGCTCGCCCGCCCGTCGACGTGCAGGTTCTCGGCCGCGTGCGACCAGAGCATCCAGCGCTCCAGCCGCGGGCCGGGCACGTTCCAGACCATCCAGCCGTGTTCGCGCCGCGTCGGACAGCCGATCAGCGTCGAGCTGGCGAACCCGCCGCGCCCGTTGGTCAGCAGCCACTCGCGCTCCAGCCAGTGATCGAAGGTGCCGGCGAGCATGAATCGACGTTATCTCGCCGCCGTCTCCGCCCGTCAAGCCGCCGCGCCACGCCCGCCCGCAGCGCCGCTATAATCGCCCGCGGCGCACCCGGCCGGCGTCGAACCGCCGCGCCCCGGCGCTCCCCCGCGGACCCGATCGCATGAGCCACACCGCCGCCGACACGCGCCGCCTCATCCGCTGCGGCCACTCGCCCGACCCGGACGACGCCTTCATGTTCTACGCGCTGGCGAGCGACCGCATCGACACCGGACCCTACCGCTTTGTTCATGAAATGGCCGACATCGAAACTCTCAACCGCCGCGCCGAGTCCGCCGAGCTCGAGCTCTCCGCCATCAGCCTGCACGCCTATCCCTTCGTCGCCCGCCACTACGCCCTGCTCGCCAGCGGCTGCAGCATGGGCGACGGCTACGGACCCATCGTCGTCGCACGCCACCCCCTGCCGCTTTCCGAGCTGGCCGGCCGGACTATCGCCGTGCCCGGCGAACGCACCACCGCCTTTCTGGCGCTTTCGCTCTGCCTGGGTGTCGGAAACTTCCGCGCCGTCGTGAAGCCGTTCGACACCATCCTCGACGCCGTGCAGCGCGGCGAGGTGGACGCCGGGCTCATCATCCACGAAGGCCAGCTCACCTATCGCTCGGCCGGGCTGCACGCCGTGATAGACCTGGGCGTCTGGTGGCTGGAGCGCACCGACCTGCCATTGCCGCTGGGCGGCAACGTCGTCCGGCGCGACCTGGGCCCCGCCGCCATGCGCCAGGTCGCCGCGCTGCTGCGGCAGTCGATCGAATACGGGCTGGCCCATCGCGACGAGGCGGTCGAATACGCCCTGGCCTTCGGACGCGACCTCGACCGCCCGCTCACCGACCGCTTCGTCGGCATGTACGTCAACAAGTGGACGGTCGACTACGGCGAGCGCGGCCGGGCCGCGGTTCGCGCCCTGCTGGTCGCCGGACATTCGGCCGGACTGGTGCCGGAGGTCGGCGAAATCGAGTTCATCGCCTGAGCCGCGGGTTTCCAGCCCGGCGGCTGGCGCCTTGCCGACCGCCCGGCCGATGAGCTAGCATCCGGCCCGCACGAGGAGCCTTGCATGACCCGTCGATCGCCATCCGCCCGCCGACTGCTCTCCGCCCGCAAGTGGGCCACGCTGGCCGCCGTCGTCTGCGGCACCACGCTCCAGCTCACCAACTGCCGCGACGAGTTCGGCCTGTTCGGCGTCCGCACGCTCTACTCGTCCATCTTCCTGCCCGTGAACAACCTGATCATCTTCATGGCCAACGTCATCGCCACCACCATCCAGAGCGTCGTCGGAATCTAGCGCCGCCATATTCTAGAATTCGTCCGCCCCGTGCGCACTCCGCCTTCACGCCGACGCCGCGCCGTGACGCCGCTCCCACAATTCCTCGGCCTCCGGCCGGCGGATGTATTGCGGCGTCAGCGCGCCCGCCGGCGTCGTCGCGCCGCGCGCCAGCAGCGCCCAGCCCAGCCGATGCACCGACTCCGCCCGCGGCAGATGCAGCGCCTCGTCCAGCACCGCCACCCCCGCCGCCGCGACCGCCGCGCGATGATAGCCCACCCCCTCGCCGGTCACCGACACGCCCGGCGCACACCGCCCCAGGAACTCCGCCGCGTCGACCAGCTCCGGCTCCCCGCAGGCCGACCAGCCGTCCGCGCCGCGCGCGAACTCCTGCGCGTACACCTGCCGCCGCTTGGCGTCGAGAATGACCGCCACGCGCGGCGGCGGATCGCGCGCCAGCCGGGCGTTGTCGGCGATCACCGCCAGCGACGGCACCGCCACCACGCGCGCCCCCAGCGCCAGCGCCAGGTGGCGCGCCGCCGTCACCGCGACCCGCAGCCCGGTAAAACTGCCCGGACCAATCGACACCAGAACCGCGCCGATCGTCGCCCGCTCCCACCCCGCCGCGTCGCAGGCCCGCGCTATCGTCGGCAGCAGCTCGACCGCGTGCTGCTGGTCGGCCGAGAACTCGTACGCCGCCACCAGCCGCGGCCCGGCGCCCAGCGCCACGCTGCCGCGCCGGCTGGAGGTCTCGATCGCGATGACGCGCGTGTCGCTCATGCGGACGATTCCGGTCCACGACCCGGCCGCGCCGGGCCAGTCGCATCGGCCCGCCCCATCATCTACAATGACCGCCCGGGTCGCCGCCCCGCCGCATCCACGCGGGAAGGAGTCGCATCATGCCCGTCACCGTGAAGCGCGCCATCCTGTGGCGCACCGAAACCCGCAACGCCCCCGGCATGCTGGCGCGAACCCTCTTCCCCCTCGCCCACACCCGCCAGGATCTGCAGATCGTCATCGGCTACGCCTACCCCGACAAGGCTATGGCGGCGATCGAAGTCTATCCCATCGAGTCCCGCGCCGCCGCCGCCGCCGCCAGCCAGGCCGGCCTCGAACAGTCCAACTTCCCCTGCCTGATCGTCACCGGCGATAACCTGCCCGGGCTCAGCTACCGCATCACGCGCGGCCTGTCGGAATCCGGGGTGAATCTCAACTTCTTTATTGCCCAGGTGATCGGGAAGAAGTACACCGCCTTGTTCGGGTTCGAGGCCCAGTCCGAGGCCGACCTGGCCGCCCAGGTCATCCGCAAGGCGACCCGCTCGGTCGCGGCCGTCGCCGCCCCCCGCAAGGCCGGGTCGACCGCCACCAGGCCGCGCCGCAAAGCGCTCCGCTCGGCCAGGTGAATAACCAGAAGACATTCGCCCGGCCGCCGGCCGGGCCTGATGAGGGATCCACTCTATGCGCCCGTTTTCCGCCGTTTCTTCCGCCGTCCTGCTCTCGCTCGCACTGGTCTCGACCGCCCTGGCCCAGCCGACTCCGCAGGCGCCGCCTGCCAAGCCCGGCGGCCAGCCCGCCGTTCCGCCCGGATACGCGCCGCCGCGCCCGCCGGCCCAGCCTCTGGTCGACCCCAACGGGCCGATCTTCGAGTGCCTCGAAGGCGACTACGATTTCGGGACCGTCTGGGCCGGCAAGAACATCGAGCACAGCTTCCAGGTCAGGAATCCCGGCAAGCAGGAGCTGCAGATCTTCGACGTCAAACCCACCTGCGGCTGCACCGCCGTACCCAACTATCAGCGCGTCATCAAGCCCGGCGAGACCGGCGCCGTCGGCGTCCTGCTCAACACCAGCCACCAGCGCGACAAGATTGAAAAATCCCTCGAGGTCGTCACCAACGAGCCCGGCTCGCCCAAGCGCTGGCTCAAGCTCCACGGCACCGTCCGCACCGTCGCCAAGTTCGACCCGATCGGCCAGAATTACTTCAACGGCATCAACGAAACGCCCAACATGGAGCGCGACCTGATCGTCACCAACACCTCCGGCATGCCGCTCAAGCTCGAGCTCGAACCGCCGTCGCCCGCCGCCACCTTCGAGGCCTCCATCGCCGAGAACAAGGCCAAGCCCGGCCAGGAATTCACCGTCCACGTCAAGGCCAAGGGGCCGTTCCCCGAGGGCAGCACCAACCAGGCCCTCATCTTCCGCACCAACATCCCCGAATCGCCGATGTGGCAGCTCGACCTCTCGGCCTTCCGCCCGCCGCGCATCCAGGTCAACCCGCCCAAGATGCTGGTCGACGGCAATCAGCGCGTCGAGCAGAAGCGCCCCCTGACCGTCATCAACAACGGCAACGTGCCGCTCGACGTCCTGAGCGTCAAGGCCAGCCACCCCGCCTTCAACCCCGTCATCACCAAGAAAGACACCAAGTTCACCACCATCGAGGTGACCATCCCGGCGTTCTACCGCCCGACCATGGCCGGGCAGTACGTGGTCATCGAGACCAGCGACGCCGAGAAACACCTCATTACCGTGCCGATCCTGCCCTACGGAATGCCCCCGCCGATGGAGATCGTGCCGCTCCCCGCGCGCGAACTGGTCGCCGGACGGCTTCCCAGCACCCCCGTGAACGCCGTGCCCGCCGTCGGCGGAAAGGCCGTCGTCACTCCGCCGCCGCAGCCCCCCGCCGCGCCCGCCGGCGGAAGCTGAGCCGCGCCGCGCACTACCCGGGGCGCTTGGCCGGATCGCGGATCGAAACCAGCTCGAACAAGTCGCGCGTTCGCGTGTATAGCGAGCCGCCCATCCGCCCCACCGCCCGCAGCTTCTCCGGGTCGCACACTCCGTCCGGCGACAGCACCGCCTCGTCCACGTGCACGACCAGCACGTCGCCGAGCACCACGTTGCCCGCGCCCCCCTGCGTCCCCAGCGACACCACCTGCCGCAGCCTGCACTCGATGTTCACCGGCGACTCGGCCACCAGCGCCGGCCGGACGCACGTCGCCGGTCGCGCCGTCAGCCGCGCCTCGGCAAACTCGCTCACGCCGCGCGGAAACTCGGTGCTGGTCACGTTCATCGCGGCGGCGTTCGCTTCCGTCACCGTCGCGATCACGAACTCGCCCGTCTCGCGGATGTTCGCCAGCGTGTCCTTCGGCTCGCCCAGCCGGTTGAGCGCCGGCGAGAACAGCACCACCGGCGGATTCGCCGAAACCATGTTGTAGAAGCTGAACGGCGCCAGGTTCGGCCGGCCGTCGGCGGCGACGGTCGACACCCAGGCAATCGGCCGCGGCTGCACGAAGCTGAGGTAGAGCTTGTGCAGGTCGCGCCACGAGCGGTCCGTTTGCGACAGGTCGATGATCATGCCGACATGATAGCGGCGCGGCGCCGTGGCGCGGCGCACCCGTCGACGGTGCGACCCGCCCCGGTCGGTCGCGCGGCCCGGGTCTACCCCGCGCTGAACAGCCACGCGGCGACGGCCAGCACGTTCACCATGCCCAGCACCAGCGCCGCGGTCGCGAACCCGCGGTCCGGCGCGCGGCGAAAGGCCGCAACGCCGCACAGCAGCGACGCCGGCGTTCCGATCAGCAGCGCGGCCGACCCGGCCGCGGCGAGCGGATGGCCTCAGCAATAGCCCTGCGAGTCGATCCACAGGCCGACGCCCGGGACCAACCCCACCAGCGTGGCGAGCTTGCCGGACATGGGCGGTCTCCCCGTCAAACCGCGGCGGCAGCGCCGCGCGGCTACTTCATATGATAGGTGCGCAGCAGCGACTTGAACTGATCGGTGAAAACGAAGTTCTCGGCCGGAAATTCCAGCCCGCTCATGTTCTGATCGATGTGCGAGAAGACAATGTCCACCTCGCCGATCGGCTGCCCGTTGCACAGCACGCGCCCGGTGGTGTAGGCGGCCGCGTCGTCGATCCGCTCGATCTCGGCGTGGTAGGTGAGCTGATCGCCCGGCCGGACCTCGATCTCGAAGCGCGCCTTGCGAATCTTCGCCAGGATGACCTTCTCGGCAAAGCCGCGCGCCTCGCCGACCAGGATGCCGGCGGTCTGCGCCATCCCCTCGACCATCAGCGAGGCCGGCATGACCGGGTAGCCGGGGAAGTGATCGTGCAGATGCTCTTCGGCCAGCGAGACGTTCTTGACGGCGACCGCCCGCTTGCCGCTTTCAAACTCGACGAACTTGTCGATCCAGATCCAGCGCACCGGAGTTGCTCAGCCCTGCGGCGCCGCGGCGCACCGACCCGCGCCGCGGCGCGGCCGGGCGCGCGCCACTGCGCCTACGCCGCCACCTTCGACGCGACGTAGTTCACGATCGTCCGGACGGTGAACAGGTTGGGCATCTTGTTGACGTCCGGGTCGCGCTCGAAATCGGTGAAGTCGGCGTGCGGCATGGTCTTCTTCAGCTGCGACATGCCGGTCGGCGTCAGCTTGCCGTTCTCGACGTACTCGGGGTTGTTCAGAATGTCGTCGGGGAACAGCTCGCCGCGCGGAATCTTGATGGCGAAGGTCTTCTCGAGCCGGAACACGATGTCGAGGAAGTCGATCGACTCGGCCCCGAGATCGCCCGTCAGAGTGGCCTTTTCGTTGACGGCGTCGTCGTCCACGCCCAGCGCGTCGACCAACACCTCTTTGACCTTGTCAAACACATCGTTTCGCGACAGTGGCATCGTTCTCTGTCTCCTCAGACGCGCGAAGCGCCGCACACTCTCTAGCGCGGCGCCGGCCCGGCCGCCGTTCCCGCCAGCGCCGCCGGACCCCGCAGCAGCTCAAACTGCCGCCGGGCCTGATCGATCAGCGTCGCGTCCAGCTCAGCCAGCGCCTTGTCCTTCTCGGCGAGGTTTCCGTGTCGCAGCCGCAGCTGCGCCTTGACCATCTCCCGATCGCCGCACACGCCCACGCCGCGGAATTCGCTGCCGCCCGGCTCGATCCGCACCGCGTCGACCCGCAGCTCCAGCACCCGCCCGGGCGCGACAAAGCTCTTGTAAGTCACGTTGCGAGCCTCGGCCAACGTCACCAGGCTCGCCGAAAAATCCGTGGAAACCCGCGCCAGCCAGGCCGCGGATTGTACCATCGCCTCCAACATCAGAACGCCCGGCATCACCGGAAACGTCGGAAAGTGATCCGCCAGGTACTCCTCAGCCAGCGTCAGCGCCTTTTCGCTCACGATCCGCCGATCACGCTGCAGCTCGACGATGCGATCGATCAGCACGAACTTCATAACTCTTGCAATCGACCGCTCTTGCGCCAGGTTGGCGCCGATCGCTCCTTGTTCAGGGCGGCCGAGTCTACAGGCAAGGCCGGCGTCTCGCAAGACCGCCGAAGCGTGCGGGATGATCCGCCCCTATTGCCGCCCCGCCGGCCGACTATTTCGCCGGCTCACCCCCCGGCGCCAACTTCCACCGCCGACACCGCGAACTGCCCCACCCCGCCGCCGTGCCGCGCGCTCCAGCTCAGCAGCGCCACCAGCGACCACAGCGTCGACGTGTGATCGGCCCGGCCGGTGCGATGCTCCTCCAGCAGCGCCAGCGCCCCGCCCCGCGACAGCAGCGGCCCGGCAAACACCTTGTCGCTCTCGATCAGCTCGCGCGCCAGCCCATGCAGCGGCCCGCGCAGCCACGGCCCGACCGGCACCTCGAACCCCTGCTTCGGCCGATCGTGCAGCAGCTCCGGCAGCTCGGCCCGGAAGGCCTCGATCAGCAGAAATTTCTTCCGCCAGCCCGACAGCTTCCACTCCGCCGGCAGCGGCGCCACCAGATCCGCCACGCGGAAGTCGAGAAACGGCGAGCGCACCTCCAGCGCGCTGGCCATGCTCATCAGGTCTATCTTGGTCAGCATGTCGTCCGGCAGCGAGGTGCGCCACTCGGTCGCCAGGTGCGCGTTCAGGTCGTCGCCGTCGCGCGGCTCGCCGCGGTGCGACCAGAGATACTGCTCGATCTGCCGCACGTGCTCACCGGCGTCGCCGTGCGCCAGCAGCCGCCCCAGGGCGCGGTCGTCGGTGATGCGCATCCAGTTCGCGTGCCGCGCCGGCCGGCGCCGGTCCAGCCCGCGCACCGCCCGCTTGAGCTGGCTGACCTTCGAGCCGAAACGCGTCTCGCGCCGCGTCGGCAGCCGCTCGACCGCCGCGCGGCACGGGCCATACAGCGGCGTCGCCGCGAACCAGCCGAACCGCTCCACCAGCCGCGTGGCGGCATAGCGCCGATAGCCGGCGAACAGCTCGTCCGCCCCGTCGCCCGACAGCGCCACCGTCACGTGCTGCCGCGTGGCGCGCGACAGCAGGTAGGTGGGCAGCGCCGAGCTGTCGGCGAACGGCTCGCTCAGCCGGTCGAGCACCGTCGGAATCGCGGCGCGGATGTCGTCGATCGACAGCGGCAGCACCGTGTGGCGCGTGCGATAGCGCTGCGCCACCGCGGCGGCGTAGTGCGTCTCGTCGAAGGCCGGCTCGCCCGGAAAGCCGACGCTGAAGGTCCGCACCTCGCTGCCGCCGTAGAGCGCCGCCAGCGCCGTGACGATCGACGAGTCGATGCCGCCCGACAGGAACACCCCGACGGGTACGTCGGCCACCAGCCGCTCGACCACCGCCGCGCGCAGCTGCTCGCGCAGCGCCTGCTTGGCCGCCTCGAAGTCCGCCACGCTCGCCGACGCCGGCCGCGGCGGCGCCCAGCGCCGCAGCGCGATACGCCCATCGCGCCACGTCAGCATCTGCCCCGGCTCCAGCCGCCGCACCTGCGCGAAGATCGTCCGCGGTGCGCCGATGAAGCCCAGCGTCAGCAGTTGCACCGCCGCGTGCGGGTCGATCGCCAGCGACACCTCGCCCAGCGCGACCCGCAGGGCCGCCATCTCCGACGCGAACGCCACTCCGCCGCCCGGCAGCTCGGCCCACAGCAGCGGCTTCACGCCCGTCCGGTCGCGCGCCAGCGTCAGCGTCCCGCTCCGACCGTCCCACACCGCAAACGCAAACATGCCGTTCAGCCGAGGCAGAAACGACAGCGCCGCGTCGCGCCGGCACAGCTCGGCCAGCACGGCCGTGTCGCCGGTCGAGCCGAACCGTGCGCCGGCCTGCTCCAGCTCGCGCCGCAGCGCGGCGAAGTTGTAGATCTCGCCGTTGTACGTGAGCACGACCGGGCCGGGGTCGAGCCGCATGGGCTGGTCGGCGGCCGCGGTCAGGTCGAGGACCTTGAGCCGCGTGTGCCCCAGCGCCACGCCGCGGGCCAAGTCGCTCCAGTCGCCGTCGCCGTCCGGACCGCGATGGCGCAGCGCGGCGATCATCCGCTCCAGCACCGCCGGCGACTGCAACCCCTGCGGACGAACGTAGCCGGCAATGCCGCACACGCGATCGATGATAGTCGCCGCCCCCGGCCGCGGCGATGCGCATCCGGCCCGGGCCGAGCACCAGCCAAGCACCCGCCGGCCCGCAGCCGCGCGCCGGCCCTACGCCGTCGCGCCGCGGCGCTGTACGCTCCCGCGCATGCGCGTGCTGCACGTCCTGCAATCGCTCGACCCGGCCTGGGGCGGCATCGCGCGCGTCGTGCCCGAGCTGGCGGCCGGACTGGCGACCCTCGGCGTCTCCGGCTCGATCGCCACGCTCGCCGGCGGACGCTACGGCCAGCCGCCGCGCGGCCTGCCCGTCGAGACACACGTTCGCCGCCTCCGACGGGCCGCTCCAGGCGGTCGCGAGCGTTCGCCCGCGCCCATCGGCCCGCTGGTCGCCGACTGCGACGTGCTGCACCTGCACGGACTCTGGACCGCCCAGAACTATCACGCCGCCCGCGCCGCGCGGGCCGCCGGCAGGCCCTACGTCGTCACCCCGCACAGCATGATGATGCCCTGGGCCTGGCGCCGCAGCGCCTGGAAGAAACGCCCGATCGGCTGGCTGTTCGAGCACCGCAACCTGCGCCGCGCCGCGCGGCTGCTGGCGCTGGCGCCCGGCGAGGGCGACGCCATGCGCACCCTGGGCTTCAACCCGCGGATCGACACCATTCCCAACGGCGTGTGGCCCGCCGACTACGCGAACCTGCCGCCGCCCGACGCGCTGCTGCAGCGCTTCCCCCACCTGGCCGACGCCCGCTGGATGCTCTTCGCCTCGCGGATCGCCGTGCAGAAGGGCATCGTGCCGCTGCTCCAGGCGGCCTTCGAGCTGGCGACTTCGCACGACGCCTGGCACCTGGTCGTCGCCGGGCCCGACTCGGCCGGCTTGCAGAGCGTGCTGGCCGCGGCCGCCGAGCGCAAGGGGCTGGGCCGGCGGGTCACGTTCGTGGGCATGCTCGATCGGCCGCAACTGCGGTCGGCGCTGGGCCGGGCCGAGCTGTTCGTTCAGCCGAGCCTGTCGGAGGGGCTGAGCATCTCGATTCTCGAGGCGCTGGCGGCCGGGCGGCCGGTGCTGATCTCGCCGGCGTGCAACCTGCCCGAGGTCGCCGAGTTCGGCGCGGGACGGGTGGTCGAGCCGCGACGCCGGGCGATCGCCGCGGCGCTGCACGAACTGGTGGCGCTGGGCCCGGCCGAGTGGTCGGCGATGGGCGCGGCGGCGCGACGGCTGATCGCCGAGCGGTTCGACTGGCGCATCCTGCTGCCGCGCTATGTCGAGATGTACGCGGCGGTCTGCGCGGGGCGCTAGTGCCTCGGGCGCGCGCGAGAAATCACCGCAGCAGGTCGCGCTCCGGGTTGGCGAACAGCGTCGCGCCGGGGCCGAGGTTCTCGGCGCGAATCGCATCCACCGGCAGATCGTCGCTCGCGCGGCGCGGGAACAGGTCGCCGCGAATCTCGCCGGCATGACCGTCCGCGAACGCCACGTTGGCCGCGCCGACGCCGCCCGCGTGGCGATAGCCGATCCGCGAGTCGGGGTTGCCCGGCCGCGTCGCCGACTGCTGCCCGGAATAGAGCCCGTCGGCCAGCGCGATGAGCTGCGCCGGGCGGGTGAACTCGGTGAAGCGCGAGAGGCGCATGATCCGGCCGTTCGGGTCGGGGCCGTAGCCGACCGAGCCGGTGAAATGCAGCCCGGGGGTGAAGCGCTTCGGCAGGCCGATGGGGTTGTCGCCGTTGATCCAGTAGGCGACGCGCAGCACGCGGTCGAGCCCGCGCTGCGGAAGCGGCGTGGCATAGACGGCGGAGATGGTCATGACGGCCGGCCAATCCATGTAGCCGCGCGGATTGTCGGGGTCGGTGCCGGTCTGCGTGGCGGCCATGCCGGCGCGATCGACGGTGTCGGGGCAGGCGAACGGGTTGCGGGCCAGCTCGCCGTTGCCGCGCGTCTGGCTGGCGGCGTCGAGGATCGGCCCCCAGCCGTCGAGCGGGTTGGCCGCGCCGCCGGTGACGCCGGTCATGTTGTAGCTGGGCACGACGGCGTCGCCGTTCTCGGCGGCGTACATCGCGACGGCCGACATGAGCCCGGAGAGATTGGCCTTGCACTTGACCGCGCGGGCGGTGCGCCGCGCGCCGCTCAAAGCCGGTGCGATCAGTCCGAAGAGCATCGCGATGACCGCGATCGAGACCAGCAGCTCGATCAGCGTGAAGCCGGCGCGATCGCCGCGGCGCGCCCTCACGGCAGCACCGCCACCAGCGCCGCCACGTCGCGCCCGTCGGTCGCCGTGTCGCCGTTCACGTCCGCCCCGCCGCAGCCCGGATAGGCCGCCGCATAGTCGGCCGGGCGGACCAGCGCCAGCAGCAGCGCCGCGGCGTCGGCGGCGTTGACTGCGCCGTCGCAGTTCACGTCGCCGGCGGCCGGGGCGAACGGCCGATCGAACCGCAGCAGGCGATGGTTGTTCGTGTCGACCACCAGCAGGTCGCCGGCGGGAGTTGGAATGACGCCGGTCGGGCCGAACAGTCCGTCGGCATCGCTCGAGAGGAAGCCCAGCCCGTGGTTAGCGTCGTCGGTGAGCAGGCTGCCGAGCTGTCCGAAGACGGCGCTGGCCGGACCGCCCGCCAGCGGCGCGAACCAGGCCAGCACGCGGTTGTTGCCCGAGTCGGCGGCCCACAAGCGCCCGGCTGCGTCGATCGCCAGGTCGATCGGGAACTGCAGGCCGTCGCCCGGCCCGGCGGCGTCGATGTCGCGGTGGAAGAAATCGAGCTGGCCGATGACGGCGCTGGCGGTCTGGCTCGCCAGCGGCGCGTCGAACCGCAGCACGCGATGGTTGTTCCAGTCGGCGACGAACAGCCGCCCGGCGGCGTCGAGGGCGATGCCGATCGGGTTGTAGAGATTGTCCGGCGTCGGACAGCATGGGTTGTTGTTGCCGGAGCCGTCGTTGTTTTTCGCGCGGCGGGTGAAGTCGCCGTACTGCCCGAAGACGCGGTCGGCGAGTGGCTTGTTTCCGAACGGCAGGGTGTAGTGCAGCACGCGGCTGTTGCCGGAGTCGGCGACGTAGACATCGCTGCCGCGGACCAGCACGCGCCCGGGAAACTGGATGCTGTCGGGCAGCGCCACCGCCGGGCCCATGCCGCCCAGGCCGAGGTTCTCCTGGTTGTGGTTCAGATCGACTTGGCCGATCACCAGGTCGGCGACGGCGGGCGTGGCGTCTACCGCCGGGTTGTTGTAGCGCAGCACGCGATGGTTGAAGGCGTCGGCGAGCCAGACGTTGCCGGCGGAATCGACCGCGATCCCTTGCGGCAGCGACAGGCTCGCGCCGCTGACGCCGCCGAAGTTGGGGGCGTGGCTGAAGAAATCGGGCTGACCGAGCACGCGGTCGGCGGGCTGGCCGGTCGCGAAGGCCGCGGCGCTGGGCCAGCTCAGCACGCGGTTGTTGTCGGGATCGGAGAGCCAAAGCCGGCCGTCGGGCCCGACGGCGGCGTGGGCCGCGTTCGAGAGCGAGACGCCGAGCGCCGTGACTGCACCGGCCGGCGCGTTGGGCTGGTTCGCGGCGAAGTCAGCCTGGCCCAGCACGGCGTCGGCGGTGGTGTCGCCGGTGGCCGGCAGCGCGGCCGCGGCGCGGCAGAACAGCCCGGCGAGCATCGCCAGCGCAGGGGCGTGGCGCCGCGCGGGCCGGCGCCCGCGGCGCGTCGTCGGCGAAGATCGAGTTGCACGCATGTCGTGCGCCCGTGCGGCAAGCGCGCCCGTGCGGCACCACGCCGGGCCGCGCCGGTCCGAGATCAGCGGCGCCGCGCGCGACCGCGCCGCGCCAGCGCCCCGACGACGAGCAGCAGCGCCGTCGCCGGCTCGGGGGTGATGGTCACGTTGTCGTACAGGTCGCTGCCGCCCTCGGCGAAGCCGCGAAACGCCGCCCAGACGCTGATGTCGCCGTTGACTTGGTCGAGCCCCGAGAGCGCCACGCTGGTCGGCCCGAAGGCGAAGACCGGGCTGACAAGCGCCGCGCCGCTGGCGCCCCAGTCTTCGAGCGACATGCTGACCAGCAGGTCGGCGGCGCTGGAATAGGCGAAGGTCGCCGAGACGCGATACCAGTTGCCGGCGAGCAGGTCGCCGGTGATGCCGGGCGTGGTGCGGATTCTGCCGCCGCCGTTGACCTTGGTCTCGGTCTGGAGGAAGACGCGCGTCGCGAGGTTGGTGCTGTCGCTGGGCGAGGTGCCCGGGTTCAGGCGGATGCTGGCGTAGCTGTTGGAGGCGGTGCCGGCGTCGATCCGCTCGGTCACGTCGCTGAGGACGCCGAGCGAGAGGAACGGCGTCGAGGTGAGACTGGCATCCTGGCGCAGGACGAACTCGGAGAGGGTGACGCTCTGGCCCGGCGCCGAGAGGCCGAACGAGCGCACCTGGTACGCGGCCGTGGTGTGGTCGGCGTCCTGTGCGCCGAGGATGTTGACCGCCCCGCTGCCGCCCAGGCCGCCGGCAGCGACCTGCGAATACTTGATC
The DNA here is from genome assembly GCA_046350375.1 of Phycisphaerae bacterium. Lineage (GTDB taxonomy): Bacteria > Planctomycetota > Phycisphaerae > UBA1845 > UTPLA1 > JAXMAO01. Next base: position 17,798 of record JAXMAO010000004.1, on the reverse strand, counting down.
GGAATGCCGGTGTTGGCGTTGAGCGAATAGTCGCTCACGAGCTGGCCGGCGATGTTGAAGTCGCTGGTCTGCGCGTGGCTGGCGGCCGACGCCAGCGCGAGCGCGGCCGCGACAAGGCCGCTGAATTGCACCGTGGTCATTCTCCGTCGAATCATGCCGATCCTCCCTCCGGTTCCCATGCGCGGCCCGTTGCGGGACGCGGCGCGGTCGTGCGACCGCGGCGGAAGCTTATCGGATGACCTCGGCGGGTGTGAAGCGCGGTGCATCGCCGCGCGCGGAAACGGGTCAGATCATCACGCGGCGGTTGTAGATCCACCACTCGATCAGCAGGAACAGCAGGGCCGCCGCGACGGCGTAGGGCCACAGCGGCCGGTTGGCGCGCTCGGTCTGCTCGGCCCGCGCGATCCGCTCGGCGCCGACGCTGAAGCGCTCCTGCGGGGCGATGTTGCTCTCGGTGCGGTCGAGCAGGTTGACGGCGTAGGCGGCGGTGGTGGCGTCGGCGTCGTCGAACCGCAGGCGGTAGATGCCGACGGCGCGGGTGTCGGAATAGGACGCCAGCGCCGAGCGGGCGACGTCGAGCTCGGTCGTGCGGCCGTCGGGCCGCGTGAGGGTGCAGTGCTCGGCGCCGCGCGGCACGGGGCAGTTGAGGGTGTCGCCCGGGCGGAGCAGCGCGGCGGCGTCGCCGCTGCTGGCCGTCAGTGAGCGGACGGCGTTCATGAGGAACATGACAAAGGCGGGTCGCATCGGAAAGTCGGAGTCGCCGAGGTCGAAGGCGAGCAGCAGAATTTGCCGGCCAGGGTCGGCGACCAGCGCGACGATGGTCGAGGTCTCGGACTCGACCAGCCGCACGGCGGTGGGCGGGAGCTTCAGCCGGCGCCACTGGGCGATCTGCACGGTGTCGAACAGCACGTAGCGCATCAGCGGGTGGGTCTCGTCCCAGTTGACGACGTGCTCGTCCTCGACCGTGCCCTCGGCGGAAACGCCCGCGCCGCGCGGCACGCCGCCCAGGAACAGGTAGTTGCCGGCCGGCACGCGGGCGGTGTCGTGCGCGTCGAGCAACACCAGGTCGTGCCTGCTGCGGCCGCCTTCGACCAGCGTGGCCTCGGGCACCTTTTCATACTCGTCGGGCGTGAGCCAGGTCAGCGTCGCGCCGGGCATCTGATCGATGACGCGCTTGACGCCGAACTGGACGCCGGCGCGGTCCGACACGCCGAGGATCGACAGCCCGCGCGGCGCCGAAAGGACGGCCTGGACGACGTTGTCGGCCGCCAGGGCGTCGCGCCGCTCGATGCGCAGCTCGAGCGTGCCGGAGCCGTCGTGCGCGAACTCGAACGCCAGGCTGGCCGACGACGCCTCGGGCGACGGCGCGGCCGGCGCGGTGGTGGCGCCGGCGGCCGGACCGAGCGACACCTCGCGGACCTTGAGAATCTTGCCGTCGAGCAGCAGCGTCACGTCGGTGCGGACGGGCTGGGGGCCGAAGTTCTCGACGCGCGCGAAGAGCGACACCTGCCCGGGGTGCTCGTAGCTGCGGCGGACGTCCATCGCCACGACGCCGACGTTGTCGGCGGCGCTGCCGGCGCGGTAGTAGCGCATCTTGCCGCGCTGCACGACCTGCGAGTTGGCGTCATCCACCCGGCCGTCGGAGAAGAGCTCCAGGTCGGCGTCGGGGGCGGATGGCTGGGGCGTGGTGGCGCCGACGACGTCGACGATGCGGCTGCTGTAGGCGACCGCCAGTTGCAGCGCCTCGGCCAGGGTGGTCCGCGCGTCGGTGGCCTCGATGGACTCGATCTGCCGGCGGAGCTGGCGCTTGTCGCCGGTGAACGGGCAGACGACGCTGGCGCGGTCGGAGAAGCCGATCACCATGGCGCGGTCGGTGGGGTCGAGGCCGTCGACGAAGTTGGTCGCCAGCCGCTTGAGGTCGTCGAGCCGGGTGCCGCTCGATTCGCCGGCCTTCATCGAGGCGGACTGGTCGATGAGCATGACGATGGTTCGCTCGCGGGCCTGGAGGAACTTGGCGACCGGCTGTCCGAGCGAGAAGAGGATCGCCCCGAGCACCAGCAGTTGCAGGAAGAGCAGCAGGTTCTTGCGGAGCCGCTGGAACGGGGCATTGACCTGCAGGTCTTCGATGGCCTTGCGCCACAGGAGCGTGGAGGAGATGACGTGCTGCTGGCGGCGGAGCTTGAGGAAGTAGAGCAGCAGCAGAGCCGGTACGGCCAGCGCGGCGGTCCAGACGAGCGTGGAGAGTGAGACGAACTTCATGGCCGGGCCGGATTGTCGCATCGCCGGGCGGCGGCGTCGAATCGAGTGGCACGTGGCGCGGCGGCGGCGGTGCGGCCGGTCACGACGGCGACGCCTCGCGCGCCGGGTCGATCGCCGGAGCACTCGCCGGCCCGGCTGCGCCGCGAGCGCGGAAGGCGGCACCGGTGGTGCCCAGTTGCTCGAAGGTAAACGGCCGACCGCACTCGGGGCAGATCATCGTGGTGTTGCCGATGAGGCAGTACTCGCAGCCGGGGCAGAGCGTGCCGTCGTTGACGGTCACGCGCGGCGAGAAGAGCGACACCGCGAGCGTGAAAATCAGGAAGAACACTGCGGTGAACGGAAGTCCAATGATCAGTAGTAGCACGATGACCGGATCAGGCATTCGCATCGCAATCACGGTCACTGGAAACAGCGCTGCCGCATGAAGGCCCGCCGCCAGACCGAACGCGACCGTCCAGCGGCGGGAAGATCGAAACATCTCTCGCCGCAGCACACGAACGAGCAGGATCGCCCCTACAAGCCACGCCACGAAGACGACGAAATCAACCACTTCGCGCCAGGCACCCAGCAGCGCCCGGGTCAGCTGAGTCAAACCGGCAGCCAGCATGTAGATGACCGCGACGGCAAAACCCAGCGCGAAGGCCGTGCCGAACAGTTGCATTGGGGACATCACGTCTTGCGGCCGAACGACCACCCGGCGCCGCATGGAACGCCTCGCAGCTTGAGAATCGCTAGCGCACCAGCCCGCGCTGGCGGAAGGTGTTCATCACCACCTGGTCGAACGGCACCTGCGTCGTCGCGAACAGGTAGTTCATCCCGCGCCGCACGGCGAACTCGCGGACCTGGGTGCAGTAGGCTTCGAGGTTGGCGCGATAGCGATCGAGCAGCGGACGCGAGATGGTGACCTCGGTCATGTCGTCGTCCTCGGCGTCGACCAGCTTCAGATCGCCGGTGAGCTCGGGCTGGACTTCCTGCGGCGAGAGCAGGTGCAGCAGATAGACGTCGAGCCGCCGGGCGAGCAGGTGGCGCAGGCCGTCCTCGAGGCCGCGCTTGTCGAGAAAGTCGCTCACCACCAGGCAGACGCCCTTCTGCGTGTGGCGGATGGCGAACTCGCGGGCCGCGGCGGCAAAGTCGCTCGCGCCGCCGGTCTCCAGCTCGTTCAGGAACGACACCACCCGCGCCATGAGGCGCTTCGAGCGCAGCCCGGCGAGCTGGCCGACGATGCGATCGGAGTAGGCGAAGACGCTGACGCGGTCGAGGTTAACCAGGCCGATGTAGGCGATCGCCGCGGCGACGCGCTTGGCGTAGAGCCCCTTGTGCGGCGAGCCGAAGTCCATGCTGGTGCTGACGTCGAGCAGCAGGGTGACGCTCAGGTCTTCCTCCTCGATGAACAGGCGCAGGAAGAGCTGGTCGAGCCTTGCGTAGAGGTTCCAGTCGAGAAAGCGCAGGTCGTCGCCGACAACGTAGTTGCGATAGTCGGCGAACTCGACCGACTCGCCTTTGCGCGGGCTGCGGCGCTCGCCCTTCATCTTGCCGGCGAAGATCTTCCGCGAGACCAGCTCGAGCTGCTCCAGCCGCGCCATGAAGTCGGCGTCGAGCAGCGGGCCGTCGGCGGCGGGCTGGATGGCGGCGGGTTCGGGCATGGCGCGGGGCACCCTGGTTGGAAGACGACTATCATAGCCGCGGCGGGCGGCGACGCGGCGGCCAGCCCAAACCGCCCGCGCCCGAACGCCGGGCGGTGCGGCAAAAGAAAACTTGTACGGCCGGAATGCCGATCCTTATAATTAAGGCGAACGTCTCTTCGCGTGACAGCGTAGAAACAGACCCGACCGTGAGGCCGGGCGCGGAGCGCAAGCGGGTGAACTCGGACAGTCAGGCCGTCGCCGTGCAACCGCCGGTCGTCCAGGCGACGCCGGGCCGCGCCCCCGCGCGGGCCAAGCCGCGTTTTCTGCCGCAATACCGCGTCATCCTCCACAACGACGACGAGAACACGGTCGAGCACGTCATCGCCACCATCATCCTGCTCACCCACCTGAACGAGCAGGACGCCATCCTGCGGACGCTCGAGGCCCACGAGACCGGCTGCGCCCTGCTGCTGGTCACCCACAAGGAGCGGGCCGAGCTCTACCAGGAGCAGTTCCAGTCGGCCAGCCTGACGGTCACGATTGAGCCGGTCGAGTGAGGCCGATCCGCCGTCGCGCGGTCGGTCGTGTTTCCGCTTCTGAACCGTCGCACTGGCCGCGAGTGCTTCGTCACAGTCGACTGCTCGGGTCTGCGTACCACAAGGTGCTGCCGCGTCGCGGCGACGGGGCGAAGCTGGAGCTTTGCCCTACCCGAAAGAAGGAGCGTCGGCCTACCGGAACGCTGGAGCTTCGCCCTACCCGAAACAAGGAGCTCTGCCTTACCCGAAAGAACGAATCGGACGCGACGCTAGACTGCCGCGCGGGTCGCGGACCTGCGCCGCGCCGAGCCGTGTTGCGCCGCGCTCTGACCGCCGGGGCGGCCGCCGCTATCATGCTCGGCGGGTTCGCGTCGCTCGACCACGGGTCGGCCGCGCCACCCGCCACCCAGCCCGGGCCGACCTCTCGCATGACGACCGCGCGCCACACCAACCGGCTGATCCAGGCCACGTCACCGTACCTGCTGCAGCACGCCCACAACCCGGTCGACTGGTATCCGTGGGGCGACGCGGCGCTGGAGAAGGCGCGGCGCGAGGATCGGCCGATCTTCCTGTCGATCGGCTACTCGGCTTGTCACTGGTGCCACGTGATGGAGCACGAGAGCTTCGAGAACGAGGCGATTGCGAAGCTGCTGAACGAGAATTTCGTCGCCATCAAGGTCGATCGCGAGGAGCGGCCGGACCTGGACGATCTCTACATGAAGGCGACGGTGCTCTACAACCGCGGCCAGGGCGGCTGGCCGATGAGCGTCTTCCTGACGCCCGATCTGCGCCCGTTCTTCGCGGGGACCTATTTCCCGCCCGAGTCGCGCTACGGCCGGCCGGGCTTCGGCGACCTGCTGCGCGAGATCGCGCGGCTGTGGCGCGACGAGCGCGAGCACGTCGGCAAAGGGGCCGACGCGCTGACGGCGGCGGTGCGCGAGTATGCGACCATCGCCCCGGGCGACGCGGTCATTCCGCACGACATGGTGGCCCGGACGGCGGCGCTTCTGGCGCGGGCCTTTGACGCCGAACGGGGCGGCATTGCCGGCGGCGGCACCAACAAGTTCCCGCCGTCGATGGCGATGGACCTGCTGCTGCGGAGCTATCGCCACTCGCTGGCGGCCGGTGCGACGACGCAGCCGCAGGCCGGGCTGCTGCAAGCGGTGCGGACCACGCTCGATCACATGGCGGCGGGCGGCATCTACGACCAGCTTGCCGGCGGCATTGCGCGCTACAGCACCGACGAAGACTGGCTGGTGCCGCACTTCGAGAAGATGCTCTACGACCAGGCGCTGGTGGCGGCGATCTATCTCGACGCGTGGCAGGTCACGCACGAGCCGCTCTACGCCCGCATGGCGCGCGAGATCTGCGACTACGTGATCGCCGACCTGCAATCGCCGCAGGGCGGCTACACCTCGACGCGCGACGCCGACAGCGAGGGAGTCGAGGGCAAGTACTACGTCTGGTCGCGGGCCGAGGTGCTTGCGCTGCCCGGGGCCGACGGTCCGCTGGTGTGCGACCGCTTCGACGTGTCGGACGCCGGCAACGAGGCACAACATCCTGCACGCCGCGCGGCCGAGCTGGAAGCGCAGCGGAACCAGGTGTCGGTCGAGCAGTTGCGGGCGGCGGTCGAACGGCCCGCGCCAAGCGCGGTGCGCGACGCGCGTGCCGCCCCACCGCGACGACAAGGTGCTGGCGGCGTGGAACGGGCTGATGAACGCCATCGGCAACGCCGCGCCCGCCGCCCGCCTGATTAACGCTGGCCAACGCCCCCCCCTCCCTATGCGAGCTGCGTGCTGAACGAGCCGCGCTCGCCGAGTCCGCCGGCCGGGCCGACCCGCCACGCAGATGCAGCGCGACGGGCGGCGGCACCCGCGCCGGCACGCACACGCCCGGCTACCTCGACGACCGCCTTCGCGATCGACGGGCTGATCAACCTGTACGAGGCGACCTCGACCCGCGCCGGCTGGAGGCGGCCGAGACGCTGCGCGACGCCAAAGTGCGCCACTTCCGCGATCCGCCGTGCGGGCGGATTCTTCTTCACCGCCGACGACGCCGAGCGGGTGCTGGTCCGCGCGAAGGACGCCGACGACAACGCGATTCCGTCGGGCAATTCGGTCATGCTGCTCAATCTCCAGCGGCTGGGCGCCTCCAGCGTGCTGCACCGCGACGGCCAAGCGCGAGGCCGAGCGGCTGATGACCGGGCCAAGGCGGGCGCGTCGCCGAGCACCCGACGGCGTCGAACGGCTGCTGGCGGGGTCGATTTCCACCACGACCGCGCCAAGGAGATCGTGCTGATCCTACCCGAGCTGGCCCGGCTGCCGAGTACCAGCAGCGTGCCGGCGCGGTGGGGAAATGCATGCGCCTTCAACAAGGTGGTGGTCGGGGCGATCGGGCGAGGAGCGCGGCGGCGGCGAAGCCGCGCGTGCCGCTCTTGGCCGATCGCACGGGCGCGCGACGGGCCGTCCGGACGGCGTACGTGTGCGAGAACTTCGCCTGCCAGCGCCCACGACCGCGCCCGAGGTGTCGAAACGCCAGCTTGCCCGGTAGAAATCCCAGCGCCGGGCGAGCGCGGTGCGCCGCGGTCGGCACGGGAGGTCCATCCCATGAGACGAACCCCAGCTCATCAATCGCTCACCGCTGCTGTCGAAGTGCTGGGCGTGGCACTGGCCGCGCTACGCGTTGCGGCCCACGCCTGCTGGTGATGGGCGTCGGCGCCGAAACCGGCCGACATGCCCGCCACGTCGCAACTCCGCGATGGCCGACAAGGCCTACGACGATGAGCGCGCCGCGGCGCCGACGCCGTCGGACATTTCGACCGCCGCGCTCAAGCAGGGAAGCGCAGCGCCGATCGTCCGCCTGAACCTGCCGCCTGGGCGCAGCGGATGTCGCTCGGCGCCGGCGGCGATGCCGAAGAACGCGGTCGTGCCGCCGAACCCGCGGCTCTACCCGGACGGCTACCGGCTGGTGGATCGGCCCGGGCGACTGGTTCGCCAGGGCGAACAGTGGATGTATGCCATCGAGAGTCGCGGCACCGAGCAGGCCGAGCTGCCGTTGCGTCTGCTGCCGAACCGCATGCTGGAGGACATGGAGATTGCCTCGGGCGGCGGGACGGAGTCGGTGGTCTTCCTGGTGAGCGGCGAGGTGACGGAATACAAGGGGGTCAACTACCTGATGGTTCAGAAGATGTTGCTGCGACCGGAGACAGGCAACCTGCGCTGATGGCGGCGGGCGCCATATCGTCGCGGGGCGGTGATCGTCTATAATCGGGAAGCATCGACGGGGCCGGCAACCTGCGTCGCGAGGATTTCTCCATGTACACCGTTCGCGTTGTGTCGAGCCTGGCCGCGCTGGGAGTGATCGTCAGCGCCACGCTGTCATGTGCACAGGACACGCCCCCGGCCAAGTCGGCCGCCAAGGAGCGCGGCTACATCGGCGTGTCGGTGCAGCCGATGACGCGCGAGCAGATCGAAAGCCAGGGCGAACAGGCCAAGGCGATGCTGTCGAGCCTGCCCGCGGAGCAGCGCGGCAAGGTCGAGAAGATGCTGGCGGCAATGCGGCCGGGACTGGTGGTGGCGGTGGTTCTGAAGGAGGGTCCGGCCGACAAGGCGGGGCTGAAGCCCGGAGACACGATCGTCGGCATCGCCGGTCATGACGAAGCGCCCGACGCGCTGGCGACGCGGATGAGCAAGCTGAAGATCGGCAAGTCGGTGAAGGTGAAGATCGCGCGGATCGCGGCGCCGGCGATGACCGTGTCCGAGGAAGAGCTGTCGATCGTTCCTGTTGAAAAGAAGAAGCTGGACGGCCTGGAGCCGGTGTCTGGCGCGGGCGGTCTGGGCGGACTGCTGGGCGGCGGGCAGGCTGTGCAGGCGGGCGGCGACGAAAAGCCGGCCAAGCCGAAGCACAGCAGCAAGCGCGACCTGCTCGGCAACGCGGTGGTGGTGGAAGAGTTCGACCACACCAGCGAGGGCGAGCTGCCGGACGGCTGGAAGGGCTACTCGAACGGGCAGTCGCCGCCGCAGTGGAAGGTGGGCAAGGTTGAAGGCGGTTCGGGCACGGTGCTGACGCTGGAGACGACTCAGGCGACGCCGGCCGACGTGAACGTGTGCGTCTTTCGCGGCGTGAAGTTCGGCGTCGGGCACGCGAGCGTGAGGCTGCACGCGACCGACGGCGTGCAGAGCCGCTGCGGCGGCGTGGTGATGAGCTACGCCAGCAAGAGGAACTTCTACTACATTGCCCTGGACGCCAAGCAGAACCGCGTCGAGTGCGGCAAGATGGTCGACGGGACGCTGACGCCGATTGATACGAAGGAGTTCCAGTGCGACCCGGCGCGCTGGTACAAGCTGTCGCTGGAGCGGTTTGGCGAGCGGCTCATCGGGCGGGTCGATGAGAACGTCATCATCAACACGCGCGACGGCACCTTCAAGAAAGACGGGCGCGTGGGCGTGTTCACGCGCGGCGACGCGGTCGTCGGCTTCGACAGCTTCGAGGCCGCGCCGATCATCCGGCCCGCCGGCGGGACCTGAGCCGCGGATCGGCGGCGCTGTCGCCGAGCCCGCTGTGCCCGATCCGCGTGAGATGCTAGCCCCGTGGCCAGCCTGACCATCCTGCAAGGCCCCGACAAGGGGCGCGTCTTCCACTCGCTCGAACCCGGGACGATCATCGGGCGCGCCAGCGATGTCGTGCCGGTGTCGGACCTGACCGCCTCGCGCCGCCACGCCGAGCTGCGGCGGGCCGACGGACGCTGGCTGCTGGCCGACCTCGACAGCGCCAACGGCACCTATCTCAACAACAAGCGGCTGCAGCAGCCCGCGGCGCTGCAGCATGGCGACCACATCCGCATCGGCGGGACGCTGCTGCTGTGGAGCGACGAGGCGGGCATCTACGTCGCCAGCGGGCGCGGGCCGGACGACCTGGTAAACCTGGACGCGGGCGGCAAGGACCTGGACGTATCGGTGCTGTCAAGCGTCGCGAGCAACGACGACAGCGTGATCATGGCGTCGCCGGCGGTGGCCGACGCGGTGCGCGCGTGGCGGGTGATGTCGCAGCTCGCCGACGCGATCGCGACGGCCGGCACGCCGCAGCAGCTGCTGGAACGGGTGATGGACATTCTGTTCGAGCAGGTGCCGGTGCAGCGCGGGTTCATCCTCGTGCGACCGCCGGGCGGCGGGGCGTTTCAGCCGCTGGTGGTGCGCTATCGCCTGCCGGAGAACGAAGCGCCGGACCGCATTACGACCAGCCGGACGATCATCGACCACGTGGTGACGCGTCGCGAGGGGGTGCTGTGCAGCAACGCGGCGAGCGACGAGCGGTTCGCCGCGAAGCGCCGCAGCGGGAGCATCCAGGCGTTCGGGCTGCGGTCGATGATCTGCGCGCCGATTGTGGCGCGCGACGACGTGTTCGGCGTCATTCACGTCGACAGCCCGATGAGCGCGCACATCTACACCGAGGAGCAGATGCGCCTGGTGACGGCGATCGGGCGGATGAGCGGCCTGGCGGTCGAGAATACGCGGCTGGTGGGCGAGCGGCTGGACACGGCGCGGCTGGCGGCGACCGGGCAGACCGTGGCGGCGCTGTCGCACGCGATCAAGAACATCCTGCAGGGGCTGTCGGGCGGAACCGACGTGGTCGAGCTGGGGCTGGCGCGGCAGCAGATCGCCACCATCGACCAGGGCTGGCAGATCGTGCAGCGCAACATCGAGCGGATCTACAACCTGACGATGAACATGCTGGCGTATGGCAAGGAGCGCGAGCCGCGGCTCGAGCTGATCCAGCTCAACCCGATCGTGCGCGACGCGCTGGCGGCGGTGCAGCGCCGCGCGACCGACAAGAGCGTGGTCATTCGCAGTGACCTGGAAGAGCCGCTGCCGCCCATACCGCTCGACGCCGACGGCATTCACCAGGTGGTGCTGAACCTGGTCGGCAACGCGATCGACGCAGTGGCGCGAACGACGGGCGTGGTGCGCGTGGCGACGCGCTTCGACGCGGCGACGCAGCGCGCCACGCTGCTGGTCGGCGACAACGGGCCGGGCATTCCGCCCGAGCGGCTGGCGCGGCTGTTCGAGCCGTTCCAGTCGTCGAAGGGGCATGGCGGCACGGGGCTGGGGCTGGCGGTGACGCGGAAGATCGTGGAGGAGCATCGCGGCGCGGTCGATCTGCGGAGCGAGCCGGGACACGGAACGCTGGTGACCGTGACGCTGCCGATCAACACGGTGGCGGCCGACGTGGGGGCGACGGTGGCGGCGACGACGGGCGGGGCTGTCCGCCCGAAGCCATGACATAACTGCTTATCGGGCAATAAATTGCATGTTTTCGGCCGCATCGCGACAGGCGCCGGGGGTCGCGGCGGATGCAAGCCGGCGTGGGCAAATAATTTGCGCGGCCGGGACGACGGATTCTGATTGACGACGCGCCGGGACGGTCTTATATTCTGCCCGCGCCTCGCAGGCGTGTGCGTCCGCGATAAGGGACGTTCGCAATGCTGTCGAGCGCGGCGCGGCGCGAGACAGCGTTGAAACTCAAGCAATGGTGGCAAACCCGCGATGAATCACGGTTGTCGCGGGCGGTGATGTTCACCTGACCGGAAAGACTCTTTTTCTTGGAGGAAATGTATGTTTAACGGCACAATCTTCAGCCTCGGCCAGCTCTGCACGGAGATGGGCGACGTGTTTCAGACGCTCGTCCGCCAGATCCTGGTCTTCATCCTGGGCGCGTCGAGCTCGATGGCGGCGGCTCCGAACCTCCCCGATCAGTTCTGCGCGTTTTTGAACTTCCAGAACTTCCCGAACAACCTGATGAAGCTGCTGCCGTTCTAACGACAGCCGGGTGCAGCGCGGCAGTCGGCCGCGGCCCCGATTGAAGCACAGCAAGGGATGGGCCGGGCGGCGCCGAATGGCGCGGCTCGGCCCTTCTGTTTTCAGCCCGGCGCACCCCCGCGCGGGCGGTCGCGCTTTGACGTCGCGGCGGGCAACGGGTTTCATGATGGCATGGCCCGTCGATCCGCACCGCGCCCGGCCGCAGGCACGCCGCAATCGCTGGGGGCGCGCGTCAAGTTCTATCGGCGGCAGGCGAACCTGAGCCAGGTGCAGCTGGCGGCGGCGGCCCGGGTGAACCAGGGATTCCTGTCGGCGATTGAGCGCGGCCTGCGGTCGGCGCGGCCGAGCACGGTGCGGGCGCTGGCGATTGCGCTGGGCGTGCCCGAGGCAGTGCTGGTGGGCGAGAGCGACGCGCACGACGCGCCGCAGCCGCTGGACGCGCGCGAGCTGCCGCTGTTCGGGACGATTCCGAACGGTCCGCCGGCTGACTCGCAGGAACAGCTCGAGATGTTTCCGGTGCTGCATCACCTGTGGCGGCCGGACCGGTACTGCCTGCGGTGCGAGTTCGACTCGATGGAGCCGACGCTGAAGCGCGGGGACATCATCCTGGTCGAGTATCGCCCGAACGTGAACCCGGAGTGGGTTCAGGGGCGGATCTGCGCGTGCCTGGTGGAGGGTCGGCCGACGCTGAAGCGCGTGAGCGTGGAGTCGGTGGATGGGCGGCGGCTGGTGATTCTGCGCGGCGACAACCCGGCGGTGCCGCCGCAACTGCTGGATGAACTGACGGAGTTTTCAATTCAGGGGGTGGCCGTGGGGCTGGTGAGCCGGGCGCTGTAGGGGCGGGCGCGATCGACGCGCGGGGCGCGGCGACGCGGGCGGGCCGTCGTCTCGGGAGTATTTCGACAACATCAGTCGACTGCCGCCGCGGCGCGGGCCGCGGAGGGCAAAGAGAATCTTTGCCGTACCGGGAGGGAGAAACGCGGCCGTACCGGGCGGGAGATTCCGTGCCCAATCGGAACCGGCGATAAACGTTGCGGCGGCGGGCGGTTGCGCGGCCGGGACGGGGGCGGCGCCGAATCCATATTGCGCACGCTTGACACGCGCAATATCGGGGATTATGCTATGTTCGGTTTTTGTTCGTGTCTGGCACGAGGAGGCGGCGATGGAAACCCGGTGGGTGACGGTCGGTCGGCGGGGCGGGGTTCCGGCGGCGGTGCAGAGCGCGCGAACCCTGCAAATCATGGTCGATTTCGGGGTTCCGCCGGTGGAGCCGCCGGGCGAGCCGGGCGCCCCGCTGCGGGTCGAGCTGGGGCCGGGGCGGATCGTGGCGCTGGCCGGGCCGTCGGGCTCAGGCAAGAGCGCAATATTGCGCGATATTGCGTCGCAGTGTGTTGGGGCGCGGGTTGTGAGCGGCGGCGAGCCGGCGGGCAGCGCGGCGGTGGTGGATGGCATCGGCCCGGGCGGCGGACTGGCGGAGGCGCTGGCGGTCTTGACGGCGTGCGGACTGTGCGAGCCGCGGCTGTGGACGCGGCGGGCGACGGCGCTGTCGGACGGCGAACGGTTTCGCGCGGCGCTGGCGCAGCGGATCGCCGAGGCGCTGGCGGCGCGAACGCGGCCGCCGATCGTGTGCGACGAGTTTGGCGCGGTGCTGCATCGGCGGCTGGCGCTGGCGATCGCGTTCAACCTGCGCAAGCTGGTGAGCCGGATGGGGCTGACGCTGATCGTGGCGACGGCGCACGACGACGTGCTGGCGGAGTTGCAGCCGGACACGGTGGTGCGGCTGGGCGGGCCGGCGCCGCAGGTGACGCGCGGCGCGAGCGCGGCGCGGCCGTTCGGTCTGCGGCGCGGGCTGCGGGTGGAGCGCGGCGCGGCGGGCGACTATGCGCGGTTTGCGCCGATGCACTATCGCAGCCGGGACGGGCTGGGGTTTGTCGACCGGGTGTTTGTGCTGCGCGAGGGATCGGGGGGCGAATCGCTGGGGATCGTGGTGTTTGGGATGCCGCCGCTGGAGCTGCGGCTGCGGAACGCGGCGACGGGCGGTCGATTCTGCCGGAACCCGCACCGGCTGAACCGGGAGCTGCGGACGCTGCGGCGGCTGGTGATGCATCCGGACGTGCGTGGGTGCGGGCTGGGGCACTGGTTTGTGCGGCGGGCGCTGCCGGCGGCGGGGGTGCGGTTTGTCGAGTGTTTGTCGGTGATGGGGGCGGTGAACCCGGTGTTCGAGCGGGCGGGCATGCGGCGAATCGGGCGGGTGGCTGAGCCGCGCGGACGGGTGGCGCTCTTGGAGCGGATGTGGTCGCTGGGGGTGGAGCCGTACTCGGCGCGGCTGGCGGAGCGGATCGCGCGGTGTCCGCGGGTGCGGCGGCTGGTGCTGGAGACGATCGGGGCGTGGCGGCGGGCGACGACCAGCGGCGGGCTGGCGGGGTATGCGCGGCGTGACGCGGCGGGGCTGGCGGCGGCGTATCGGCAGGTGATCGGGCGGCCGCCAGTTTACTACTTATGGGATCGCGATCATGAGTTTCCACGGCGGGCGGGGCGGGCCGTGCCGCGCGACGGCGAAACGGCGCGGGCGGACGCTGGGCGGCATGATCCGGCCGGCGTGGTGGTCGATCGGGAGGAACGGGCGGAAGCGGCGGGCGTGGTGGCGCGCGGCGGAGCGCGGCATCGATGCGAGCCAACGGAGGCGGATCGATGAGCATGGGCGAGATTTTTCGTGCGGCGGTGCGGCCATTCGGGTCGCGGAAGTTCCGGGTGGCGCTGGCGACGGTGATTGCGTCGTTCCTGGCGGAGTATGGGCTGAACGTGCGCGAGGAGCTGGTGTACACGATTCTCGGCGTCGGAAGCGCGCTGATTCTGGGGATCGCACACGAGGACGCGGGCAAGGCGGCGGCCGAGGCGGCGGCGGGCGCGGCCGGCAACGCTGCGAGTCCCACGGGCTGAGAGCCCGTGCCCCCCTGTTCAGATCAAAGCTCGGGCCAGGCGAGAGTCGTGAGCCAGTGCGGGGCAAGGAGGATCCTTGCCCCCACCGGAAGAGGGCGCGCGATGCGGGTGCAGCGCAAGGCTGGAGCTTTGCGCCTACCGGAAGAGGGCGCGCGATGCGGGTGCAGCGCAAGGCTGGAGCTTTGCGCCTACCGGAAGAGGGCGCGAGATGCGGGTGCAGCGCAAGGCTGGAGCTTTGCGCCTACCGGAAGAGGGCGCGCGATGCGGGTGCAGCGCAAGGCTGGAGCGTTGCGTTACCCGATTGTCGGAGGCGCGGGCTGGAGCTTTGCGCGATCGGCTCGTCGCTGGCGCGGGGCAAGGCTGGAGCGTTGCCGTACCGATCAGGAGCCGGACTTGAGCGTGGCGATGCGGGCGCGGAGCTCGGCGCGCTCGGGGTCGAGGCGGAGGGCCTGCTGAAGGGCCTCGGCGGCGGCCAGGCGCTGGCCTGCGGATTCAAGCAGGGTGCCGAGCGTGACAAAGGCGGCGGGGTTATCGCGGTCGAGGGTGGTGAGTTCGCGGGCGTGGCGGATGGCGGCGTCGGTGCGGCCGGCGGAGGCGAGGCTGTCGATGATGAGGCGGCGGGCCTCGAGGGCGTCGGGGTGGTCGGCGAGGAGGTGTTCGAGGGCGTCGAGGGCGGCGGCGGTCTGGCCGTCGAGGAGCGCGGCGCGGGCGGAGAGGAGGGCGACGTCGGGGTCGTCGGGGGTTGCGGTGCGGGCGGCGTCGAGATGTTCGCGGGCGGCGGCGGCGCGGCCGACGCGGAGTTCGAGGCGTCCGAGGGCGACGTGGGCGGCGGGGAACTCTGGCCGGAGGGTGAGCGCGGCGCGGAGTTCGCGACGGGCGTCGTCGAGGCGGTTGAGTTCGAGCAATGCGACGCCGACGGCGTGGCGGAGCTCGGGGTTGTTGGGCTGGAGGCGGGTGGCGGATTCGAAGTCGGCCAGCGCATCGCGGACGCGGCCGAGATTGGCCAAGGTGATGGCGCGGTTGCGGAGGATGTCGGGCGAGTCGGGATAGAGTGCGCGGGCGGCGTCGTAGTGTTCGAGGGCGGCGGCGTGATTTTTCTGGAAGGCGAGCAGGCCGGCGAGGTTGTTGTGGGCGATCCAGGCGGCGGGGTTTCGCCGGAGGGTGTGGGTCCAGAGGGCTTCGAGGTTTTCGTAGGCGGCGTGCTGTCGCCAGGTGACGGAAGCGAGGGCGGCGAGCGTGGCAACGGGGACGAGCGTGTGGAGCGCGGCGCGCGGCCAGCGGCGGGCGAGGCGGTCGGCGGCGGCGGCGACGAGGGCGAAGGGGCGAGGGCGGCGAGGTACTGGAAGTGGTCGGCGACGAAGGAGTAGCGCAGCGTAGACGTCGATGAAGCCGAGCGGGAAGGCGCCACCAGGAAACAGAGCAGCGCGACGAGCGGGCCGGCGGTGATGCGGCGGCGGAGGGCGGCGGCGAGCAGCAGCGCGGCGAGGACGGCGGCGGGGTAGAGCCACTGGCGCGGGTCGGCAGGGTTGAGCTGCCAGCGCGGGTAGACGAAGCAGAGTTTCGCGGGCCAGGCGAGCGCGGAGAGGTAGAAGACGACGGCGCGGCCGGCGACGAGGAGGCGGTTGAGTCCGACGAGGCCGAGGTCGAGGTCGCGGGTGCCGACGAGGTGGTGTTCGAGCCAGGCGGTGTGGATTCCGGCGGCGGCGCCGAGCAGGAGCATGGGGACGAGGAAGGGCGCTTCGCGGGCGAGGGTGTGGCGCGCGGGCGCGGGGGCATCGGGGTGCGCGGCGCGGCGCCAGACGAGGACGATCGCGAGCAGGATGGGCAGCGCGGCGGTGACTGACTTGGCGAGCAGCGCCGCGAGGAAGAGCAGCAGCGCGGCGAGGTAGCGGCGCGGCGGTCGCGGAGCGCGCAGATCGGACGCCAGGGCGAACTGAAGATAGGCGAGCGCGGCGGCGAAGAAGCAGACGGCCGAGAGGACGTTCTTGCGCTCGGTGATCCAGTCTACGGATTCAACCTGCACGGGGTGGGCGGCGAAGAGCGCGGCGGCGAAGAGCGCGCCGGGCAGCTGGAGCGCGCGGAGGCAGCGGTAGGCGAGCACGGCGGCGAGGGCGTGCAGGGCGATGTTGACGGCGTGATAGCCGGCGGGCCAGAGACCCCAGGTGTTGAATTCGAGCCAGAAGGTCGTGAAGACCAGCGGGTAATACTGCGGCGTCGCGCCGGGCGAGAACCAGATCCGCTGCAGGCCGGAGAGGGAGCGAAGGGTGGGGTTTCCTAGGACGTAGGCGTCGTCATCCCAGATGAAGCCGCACTGCAGCGCGGGCAGGTAGAGCAGGATCACCAAGGCGACGAGCAGGAGGATGGCGCGGCGGTCGGAGGCGCGGGGGTCGGCCGACATGCGCGAATGATGGGAGTGCGGTGTCGGAAGGGCAAGGGTAGTGGGGCGCGCGGGTCGGCGGGCGGCGCGATGCGCGGCGCGGGCCGATCAGGTGAGGAACGGGTTGGAGCGCTTCTCGTGGCCGATGGTGGTGGGCGGGCCGTGGCCGGAGAAGACGCGGGTGTCGTCGGGAAGCGAAAACAGGTGCTGCCGGATGTTGCGGATGAGGGTTTCGTGATGAGAGCCGGGGAAGTCGGTGCGGCCGATGGATTCGGCGAAGAGGGCGTCGCCGACGATGCAGACGCCGGCGGATTTGCAATAGAGGCTGCGGCCGCCGGGCGAGTGGCCGGCGGTGTCGAGGATGTTCCAGGAGGTGGAGCCGAGGGCGATGGGGCCGGGCGGTTCGAGGGGGATGGGCTGGACGGAGCGTGTGACGGCGACGGGGAAGCCGCCGAGGAGCGAGAGGTTGGCGCGGGGGTCGGAAAGCATCGGGCGGTCGGCGGTGGCGATGTGGAGCGGGAGATCGGGCCAGCGCTGGAGGACGTCATCGACGCCGGCGATGTGGTCGGCGTGGCCGTGGGTGAGGACGAGGGCGACGGGGCGGAGGTTCCTCTGCTGGATGTGTTCGGCGATCTGGTCGACGGAGGGCGGGAAGCTGGGGTCGATGATCCAGCAGAGGTTGTCGGCGGCGACCACGTAGGCGTTTTCGGCGAAGAGCAGCTCGGTGAAGCAGGCGACATCGACGGCGGAGGGGGCGGTCATGGGCGAGGCTCTCGGGTGCGAGGCGGAGTGTAGCGTGCGGGCCGGCGGAGAAAAGCGGGCGGACGGGGTGACCGCGCGCGGCGCGGGGAAGGCGCGGGCGGGCTATGGCGCGGCGGGGTCCGGCTGGTCGGAGCTGGCGGCGGGCGGCGCGGCGCTGGGGGCCGGGGCGGGCGGTCCGACGGGTTGCGAGGTGGGCTGAGCGACGTAGGCGCAGGTGCGGCGGCCGTCGATGACGACGAGCGCGTCGTCGTAGGCGAAGGCGCCGCGGAAGCGGGCGTGGCGGCCGAGGCGGTCGGTTTCGGGGGTTGGGGCATCGGAGTGATCGGGGCGTGGCACGATGCGCACGGCGGTGAGCTGGCGACCGGGCACGGGGCCGTCGCCGGTGCGGGTGGAGAGCATGAGCAGCCCGTCGGCAAGCTGCATGGGGGGCTGGAGGTCGAAGGTTGCGCCGGGGAATTCGGCGGCGCCGAGGGTCCAGAGCGGG
>JAXMAO010000003.1:0-347842 GCA_046350375.1 Phycisphaerae bacterium | reverse complement strand
GGTGGGCGGCGGCGTGCGAATGATGAGTTGCATGGAGTTGCCGGGCGGCGGGGCGTGCGGGGAGGTTGACGCGGTCGGCTCGGTGGGGGAGTCGCAGCGGCGCGGGCCGTTCTTCTGTTTTGCGCGGCGGCATGCGCTGGACGTGGTGGTGGTGCGGCCGGATGGCGGGACGGCGAAGCTGGCGGGCAGTGCGCAGCGGCGGGCACGGCGCGGGGTGTTGCAGCACGGATCGATTGTGCTGCGGTCGCGGTATGGCGAGCAGCCGTGCGCAACGTGGGCCGAGCTGGGTGGGCCGGAGGAGTTTGCGGGGGCGGTCGATCGGCTTCGGGGTTGTTTTTCGGACGTTTTGGCAGTTGATCTGAGGTTATGCGAGTGGGGTGCGGGGGAGCTATCGGCATGTGATTTTCTGGCCGAGAGATATGGCGGGTTGGTGGCGGGCGGTCCGATCCAAGTGTCCGATGACAAAGATAGGAACATTACGTAAAACTACTGTGACCACATTGATTGTCGCAACTATTTGTAGTTAAGCAGTTTTAGTGCGATGGTATGATATCATCATAATCGATTTGCTTGAATTATCGCGTGGGAAATTTGCCCCGGGCGAAACCGGTGATATAGTGTCAACGGCAGTAGGTTACAGCGTCCCTCCAACACATTGACTCTCCCGCAGGTTTCGGTGATTGCATCGCCGAGTGCACACCCAGGGTGTGGCGTGCGGCGGCGGTCCAGGCTCGGCAGGCGGGCTATTGGGCCGGGGGTCATGTGTACCGGGCAACTTTTCTAGACCCCAGTTGTCCCGAAAGGAACGCAACGGATTACGCCTGAAACGTCGGCCCATGGAGGCCGCGGGAGAGCGTACATGATTCCCGAAGTGGAATCGAACCTTCAGAGGGATGTGGGATTCGCTGGTCAGATCAACAAACCCGTCAGTGTCGCCGGTTTGTCGCGTGAGCAGCGCGACGTGCTCAACCGGGTTCTGGTTGAGCCGATCGAGTTTGTGACTGATCCGTCATTCGCCGATGCGGAGACCGAGCAGAACCTGTTCGGCCGGCCGCGCGTGATTGAGACATTTACGACGACGCCGTGGTGCAACGCGGCGCGCGACGGCGATGCCGCCGAGCGGGCCGTGAAGACGGTCGTGCTCACGCCGGAGCGCGAGCGTCGGCTGTTCATGCAGCTGAACTTTGCGCGGCGGCGGGTGGTGTCGATTCGCGCGAGCATGCGGACGCGGATCACCGCCAAGGCGGCGAAGGAACTGCTGCTGTGGTGGAACCGCTCCGAGACGGCGCGCGACGCCATCATCGAGGCGAACATGCCGCTGGTGCTGGCGATGGCCAAGCGGACGCGGCTGGCGGCCGTGGACTATGCCGAGCTGATCAGCGAGGGCAACCTGGCTTTGCTGCGCAGTGTCGACAAGTTCGATTGCGGCCGCGGATTCAAGTTCAGCACCTATGCGTGCCGAGCGATTCTCAAGAGCTTTTCGCGCGTGGCGCTGCGGACCAACCGCTATCGCGGCCACTTCCCGACCGAGTTCGACCCGTCGCTGGAGCGCAGCGACCACCTCGAGAAGGTGCGGGCGGCCGAAGAGGTCGAGTGCGTCAGCGAGCTGCGGACCATCATGGAACGCAACCTGGCGGCGCTGAACGAGATCGAGCGGGTCGTCATCATCGAGCGGTTTGCCCTGGGGGCGCCGGTCGAGCAGACGCCGATCCCCAAGACGCTCGAAGAGGTCGGCACCCTGATCGGCGTGACCAAAGAGCGCGTGCGACAGATTCAGAACCGCGCGTTGCAGAAGCTGCGCGTGGCGCTGGAGAACAACATCCTGGCGGCGTAGGCCGTTCAGGGGCCGCATGAGTTGCGGCCGCAAGGCAGTGCCTGTTTGTGATTTCGAGGCCCGTCGGGTGTGACCCGGCGGGCCTTTTTTTTTTCGTGATCGGCGGGGCAGAAGCGCGCATGCCGCCAGTGGGGGAGCGGCGCGCTACGGCAGATGCAGTCCGAGGCGCTTGAGCGTGCCGGCGAGGTCGGCGGGCCAGGGGGAGTCGACGGTGAGGCGGGTGTTGGCGGTGGGGTGGACGAACGAGAGGCCGGCGGCGTGCAGGCAGAGGCGCGGCACGCGCAGGGCGCGGGCGGCGCGGCCGTAGGTGTCGTCGCCGAGCACGGGGCAGTCGATCGAGGCCATGTGGACGCGGATCTGGTGGAGGCGGCCGGTGGCGGGGCGGGCCTCGATGAGGCTGACGGCGGGCGTGGCGTCGAGCACCTTGTAGGCGGTGATGGCGGGTGCGGCGTCACGGCGAATGACGGCGCGCTTGCGGAGGCCGAGCACCTCGGCGACGGGCTTCTGAATGACGCCCTGGCGCGGCGCGGGCACGCCGGCGACCAGCGCGAGGTAGCGTTTCTTCACGCGGCGTTCTTCGAACTGCTCGCGGAGGCGGTCGTAGGCGCGGTTTCGCAAGGCGACCAGCAGCAGGCCGCTGGTGTCGCGATCGAGCCGGTGGAGCAGACCCCAGTCGCGCTCTTCGCCGAGGTTCTGCAAGGCCGCGCCGAAGTGCGCGAACAGACCATTGAGCAGGCTGTCGCGCGGGTGGCCTTTGCCGGGCTCCGAGACGACGCCGGCGGGCTTGTCGACGACGAGCAGGTCGTCGTCGTGGTGACGGATGTCGAAGGGGATCTGCTCGTTGGGTTCGATGGACCAGCGGCGCATGGGTGGCAGGATACGGCAAGGCGCGGGACACGGACACGGCGGGGCGCGGTAGAATGGGCGGATTCTGCCCGGAGCGACGCTCATGAGCGACCTGCACGCGTTGTATCGCAACCCGTCGGAAGAGACCTGGCGGCTGTTCCGCATTCTGTCGGAATTCGTCGAGGGGTTTGAGTTGCTGGCGCCGATCGGGCAGGCGGTGAGCGTGTTCGGCTCGGCACGGACGGGGCCGGACGAGGCGGCCTACGGGCAGGCCGAGGACATCGGGCGGCGGCTGGTGGAGCGCGGCTTCGCGGTGATCACAGGCGGCGGGCCGGGCATCATGGAGGCGGCGAACAAGGGGGCGTTCGAGTCGCGCGGCGTGAGCGTGGGGCTGAACATCACGCTGCCGATGGAGCAGGCGCCCAACCGCTACCAGACGCACGGAATGGAGTTTCGCTATTTCTTCGTGCGCAAGGTGATGTTCGTGAAATACTCGGTGGGGCTGGTCTGCTTTCCGGGCGGCTTCGGGACAATGGACGAGTTCTTCGAGTCGATGACGCTGATTCAGACCGAGAAGATTCCCGAGTATCCGGTGGTGCTGATGGGGCGCGAGTTCTGGACGCCGCTGGTGGACTTCATGCGGCGGACGATGCTGGAGCAGTATGCGACCATTTCACCGCGCGACCTGGAGCGCTTCCTGATTACCGACGACCCGGAGGCCGGCGTGGAGCATCTGCGGTCGTGCGTCAATCGCAACCTGCCGACGCTGCGGCATCCGAGCTCGGCCGAGGAGGCGCTCTTGCCGGAGGCGGAGCGGATCACCGGCGAGGGGACGCGCTACGGGCGGCGCGGGGCGGCGAAGCGGTCGGAGCGGTAGGCCGGACGGGCTATTCGGACGCGGCGGAGTCGCGCTTGAGCGCCGCGGCGTCGTGCAGGGTGAGCTGCACTTTGCCGCGGAACTCGGTCACCTCGGCGGTGACGGTGAGGGTGTCGCCGGCGCGGGGCATCTTATCGCCGAGCTGGTCGGCCAGGTCTTTCCAGAAGACCAGCTCGACGCGGGTATCGGCGTCGGCGAGCGTGACGATGTAGATTTTCTCGCGGTTCTTGCTGGGCTTCTCGACGGCCTGAAAAACGGTGGCGTGGACGCGGACGGTCTGCCCGACCTGCTCGCGCGTCAGGTCGGCCAGCGCGACATCCTGCACGCGGCCGGGCTGGGCGGGCTTGCCGGAGGCAACCGCGGCGGCGGGCTTCGCGGCGAGAATGACCAGGTCGCCGCCGGCGTCCTTGGCGGGCTGGCCGCCATCGTCGGTGCGATTGGGGCCGACCGAGTAGAGCTGTGGCGCGCCGCGGCGGAGCTTGTAGACGAAGGGCTTGCCGGACCAGGGATCGTTGCCGGCCTGCTGGAGGACGGCGGAGTCGAGGTCGTTCAAGGCACGGGGCCAGCGGCCGGACTCGGCGCGGACGGCGGCCAGCGCGACGGCGAGGCGCGTGCCGCGGCGCTGGGCGTCGGTCGAAAGCAGCAGGGTCAGCCAGCGCTGGTAGTGGATGCCTGCGCCGGCGAGCAGCGGGTCCTTCGACAGCTCGAACGAGGCCTCGCTCTTGAGCTGGTCGATCACCTCGGTGGACAGGCCGTCGGCGAGCAATTCGGCGCCGCGCTGGCAGGCGGCGAGCTGTTGGCGGACGTCGTCGGCGGGCTTGATCTCGGTGTGGCCGGGGCCGGTCGGCAATCCCAACTTGGTCCGTTCGTCAGAGAATGAGAACTTTCCTGCGGCGTTGGGGCGGGTGCCGGTCTGGGCGATGTCGAAGAAGGCGGCCGCCTCGAATTTCAGATTGCGCTCGAACGCGGCCGGCGATGGCACCGGCGCGACCAGCAGGTTTGCGAGACGCTCGAGGTCGGCGGGGCTGAATATGGACTGGTCGATGGCGGCGGCGATGGCGGCGTAGGTGTGTGCCCGAACGCCGCTGGCGCTCAGTGACTCAATGAGAAACGAGCCGTGGTCGAGCTGGTCGGCCCAGCGGAGATTGCCCTCGATGGCGGCGAGCAGGTTGCTGGCGATCGGCCGGCCGGTACGCGAGCGCCACGCCTGGTGCAGCGCGCCGATGGCGCAGGCGCGGACGTGTGAGAGTTGCGGCAGGGTGGTTCGAACGAGGGGCGGCTCGCCCGGGTTGTAGACGACGATCGACGCCCCGAGCGGCAGCGCGCCGGCCTTGAGGTAGCCGGCGATCTGGCGGCGCGTGGCCTGGTAGGCCTTTTCCCAGTCGGGGTGGTCGGCGGGCTTCCACGGGGCTTGCGGGAGCGATTCGCCGGGCTTGGCGGCCGGTCCGCCGAAGTCGGGCGCGGTCTCTCCCGGGGGGATGATCTTGGCGAGCGCGTCCCAGGCCGGGCCGGCGGTCGTGCCGCGGAGCTTCTTGAACCAGGCGAGGTAGTCGACGGGCTTCTTGAAGTCCGGGGGAGTCGGCCAGGGGGCGTCTGCGCCGGCGGCGGCGAGCGGGGCAAGCAGCGCGGTGGCGAGCGCGGCACCGATCAGGCCGCGCGGCGAGATGCAAGTTGCGCGTTTCATGAGCGAGTCTCCGAGGTTCGCGGCGTGGCGGGCGGGACGGGATCCCAGCCGCCGAGCGTGCCGGGGCGGCAGCGCGCCAGGCGGCGCGCGGCCAGGCGTGCGCCGCGCCAGGCGCCGTGCTGGCGCAGGGCGTCGATGGCGTAGTGGCTGCACGACGGATGGAACTTGCACTGGCCGACCAGCAGTGGGCGGATGACGAGCTGATAGGCGCTGACCAGCGCGATGAGGGCCCAGGCGCCCAGGCCGGGTCGCGGCGGAGCGGCCGGAGGTTGCGTGGCGAGGGTCGGCGGCGGTGGCGCGGGTGGGGCGTTCATGCGGGTGCAACCTTGCGGAAGGCGAGGCGGTGCATGGCGCGGCCTTCGCGAAGGTACTTGGTTTCGTAGTTGGTCTCGATGCGCTCGCCGAGCGTGCCGAAATGGGCGTCGTCGAACGGGACCGGCTGGAGCTCGGCCCGGCCGGCGAGCAGCGATTCGATGACGGAGAAGTATTCGGCGTGGTCGGTCTGAATGGCGAGCCGCGCGGCGGGGCGCAGGGCGCGGATGGCGGCGGCGACGAACTCGGGGCAGAAGAGGCGTCGCTTGTGGTGGCGCTTCTTGGGCCAGGGGTCGGGGTGATAGACGTGCAGGGCCGCGAGGCAGGCTGGCACGAGGCGGTGGATGACGAACTGGCGCGCGTCGGTGCGGACGACGCGGACGTTGGTCAGGCCGCGGCGGGCCATGCGGTCGGCGGCGTAGCGGTGGAACTTGTTGGCCCACTCGATGCCGACGAAGTGGCGCTCGGGGTGTTCGCTCGCGACGCGGACGAGGAATCCGCCGCGGCCGCAGCCGATTTCGAGCTCGAGCGGGGCGGGCGCGGGGAACCACGCGGCGGGATCGATCGGGCGATCGAGCGCGGTGACGTCGACGGCGATGTCGCAGACGGGCGGTCGCGGCACGCTGGAATTATACCCGCGCGGCGGAACGGCCGAGCAGCCAGCGGACTTCGTCCATCCGCAGCGCCCAGGCGGCGGCCAGGTAGGCGACGCCGGCCGCGGAGAGCGGCAGCAGGCAGCGGACGACGCGCGCCGCGGCTCCGGCAGAAAGTCCGAAGGGGGCCGCGGGCAGCGCGGCGCGAATGGACCAGGCGACCCCTCCGGCGACGGCCGCGGCGATGCCCATGCGGATGCACGCGGCGAACAGGACGCGCCCACCGAGTCGTCCGCCGGTGCGGCGGCGGAGCAGCAGCAGGCCGATGAGCACGAACAACGCGGAGGTGATCGAGGTGCTGACGCCGAAGGCGGCCTCGCGGATGCGCGGGTGCCAGATGAGCGTGAGGTTGAGGAGCTGGTTGAGCGCGACCAGGGCGCAGCCGATCCACATGGGGGTGAGCGTGTCTTTCAATGCGTAGAAGGTTCGGGTGACGATCTGCTGGGCGCAGAAGGCCCACATGCCCAGGCCGTAGCAGGCCAGGACGGTGGCGGCGCGGGCGCTGGCGGCGGGGGTGAATCGGCCGCCCTCGAAGAGCATGGCGACGATGGGCTGGGCGAGGAGGATCATCATGATGCCGGCGGGCAGGCCTTCGAAGAGGGCGAGTCGCAGGGCGTCGCCGGTGGCGGCGCGGAGGCTGGGGAGGTCGGCGCGGGTGGCATGGCGGGCCAGCGCGGGGAAGGCGGCCGTCGCGAGGGAGATCGCCAGCACGCCGAGCGGAAACTGGTAGAGGCGCTGGGCGTTGGAGACGGCGGCCAGGGCGCCGCCGGCGAGCGGGTAGCCGATGTCGCGACCGAGCAGGTGGAAGGTTTCGGGCTGGTCGGGCCCGCGCGTGAGCAGCGTGCAGACCTGCGAGTCGAGGTAGACGTTGACCAGCAGGACGCCTTGGCCGAGCAGCACGGGCAGGAACATGCGCAGCATGGTGCGAAGGCGCGGGTCGTCGAAGCGCGGGGTGAGCGTGAGGCGCAGGCCGTGGCGGCGCAGCACCGGCAGGACGATGACGATTTGCAGGACGCTGGCGACGAGCACAGAGATTGCAATTCCGTAGACCTGTACTTCGCGGCGATCGGAGAGCGCCGGGCCGACATAGCGTGCGCCGATGATGTTGCAGACGTTCAGGACGATGGGCGCCAGGGCGGGCAAGGCGAAGTGGTGCAGGCAGTTGAGCACGCTGGAGAGCAGGGCGAGCGTGCAGATGCTGATCATGAAGGGCGCCATGACGCCAGTCAGGCCGAGCATCAGGCGGCGCATCGGCTCGGGCGGCAGCGTGAGCCAGAGCGTGGCGACGACCGCCTCGATGAGGAGCGTGAGGCCACTGAGGATGATGACGATGAGCGCGGCGACGCGGGCGAGCAGGTCGGCGGCGGCGGGCTTGCCGTCGCGGTCGAGGGTTTCGGTGAAGGCGGGGACGAAGAGGGCCGAGAGCGCCCCTTCGCCGAAGAGGCGGCGGAAGAGGTTGGGAATCTGAAAGCCGAAGGACCAGCCGTCGAGCACCCAGTCCTGCCCGAGGACGCGGTTGAGGACGATGTCGCGCAGCAGCCCGGTGACGCGCGACAGCAGGGTGCAGGCCGCGATCAGCTTGGCCGATCCGAAGACGCGCTGCGAGCCGTCAGCCATGCGCGGGTCCGGTTTGTGCGCGGCGGCGCGGCGCGGCGAGCCGAGCGACGACGGCGTGCATGGCGGCGGAGAGGCCGAGGTCGGCGAGGTCATCGAGTTTTCGCCACTGGCCGCGCAGGGCGGCGGCGCGGTCGGCCGCGCGGGCCGAGTAAATGACGAACTGCACGCGGCGGTGGGTGAGCTGGCGCGTGAGGCGCGCCGTGGGGCGCGGATTGAGCGGCGGCGTGGGTCGCACGAGCACCGGCAGCAGGGCCTGCGCGCGGCGCGGGCCGAGTGGCCGTTCGCGGGGGCGCTGGGCAGCTCCCACAGGCCGCCCCACAGTCCGGCCTCGGGCGAGCGGACGAAGAGGAATCGGCCGCGCGATTCGACGGCGGCGACGGCGTGCGTCTGGGCGCGGACGGCGGCGCTGCGGCGCAGGCGCGGGAAGCGCTCAGGCGCGCTTTGTCGCGCGCGGCAGAGCCGCGCCCAGCGGGCAGAGGTCCCAGCGCGGCGGTGGGCGTGCAGAGCGTCGCCCCCAGCTCCATGAGCGCTGGTTGAAGTCGCCGCAGCGGCGCGGCGGCAGGAGTGATTCGGCCAGGATCCACAGTCGCTCGTCGATTCCGGCGGCGGGCGTGCGAATCGCGAACAGCCGCGAGAGGACGCGCCGTACGTTTCCATCGACCAGCGGCGCCCGGCGTCCGTAGGCGATCGACGCGACTGCGCCGGCGGTGTAACGGCCGACGCCGGGGAGCGTGCGCAGCGCGGCGACTGTGTCGGGCAGGCGACCGGCGTGGCGGGCGACGATCTGCCGGGCGGCGGCGTGCAGGTTTCGCGCGCGGGCGTAGTAGCCCAGGCCGGCCCAGAGTCGCAGGACGTCGGCGAGCGGCGCGTCGGCCAGCGCCCGCACGGTGGGGAAGCGGTCGAGGAAGCGCGCGTAGTAGGGGAGCACGGTGTTGACCTGGGTCTGCTGGAGCATGGCCTCGGAGAGCCAGATGGCGTAGGGGTCGCGGGTGCGTCGCCAGGGCAGGTCGCGCGCGGCGGTGCGATACCAGCGCAGCAGCGGGCTTGCGAGGTCGGGCAAGGCGGCGCGTTCGCGGGGCGTGCGCGGCATCGGGGGCATTGTAGGGGCGGATCGACGCGCGGTGCGCCTTCGCGTCTAATGGCGGCGGTGACGGCGCGACGCGTTCAGACGACCGGCATTGTCCTGGGGCTGGGCGTGGCCATTTTGGCCGCGGCGGCGGCGCTGCGCTTCGGCGAAACGCTGGAGCGGATGACGCTTGACCTGCGGTTTTGGTACACGAACGGAGTGGCGGTCGATCCGCGGATCGTGCACGTCGACATCGACGACGGATCGGTGGAGCGCGTCGGGCGCTGGCCGTGGGACCGCGACGTGTTGGCCGATCTGCTGCGCACGCTCGACGAACTGGGCGCGTCGCTGATCGTGGTCGATCTGCTGCTCGACAATCCGCAGCCCTATCGGCTGGACCTGGCCGGGGCCGACATTCGACAGCGCGAGACGCTGACGCGCGTCAACGAGCAGAACGTCCGCTGGCCGGACCTGGAGCTGGCCGACGCCGTGCGGCGCAGCGGCAAGGTGATCCTGGGAACGCATTTTGACCTGCGGGCGCGCGGCGACCGGCTGTCGGCGCGGCAGCGCGTGGGCGAGTGGCTGGACCGGCCGGGCGGCGCGACGGCGGAGCAGGTGGCGACGGGGCTGCGGCTGTCGCAGGCGGACGCGGCCCAGCTGCTGCTGGGAGTGCGCGCCACGCGCGTCTTGACGGAGCGGTTCGCGCTCGACGAAACGGCCTGTGCGGCGCGGCTGGCAGAGCCGATCGACGCGCTGCGGCCGGTCTTCGCCGGGGCGAAACGGCGGGCAGCCCGCGCCCTGGCGGCGAAGCTGCTGGAGCGCGACCCGGCCGCGACGCCGGTAAAGCTGAACGCGGCGGTGCTGCCCGACCTGGCACCGGGCACGATCTCGCCCGACACCGACGACCTGGCGGGGTTGGCGGAGCGCGACCTGCGCGTGCTGCATGAGCGGACGGCGCTGCCCGGGTCGCTGGCGGGGACGGCGCGGGTCGCCGTGGATGTGATCGCGCTGGAGGAACTGGGCGCGCGGCGGCCGGGCTGGGCTTCGTGGTGTTCGACTTCGACGCCGACGGCCGGGTGCGCGACATGCCGCTGTTTGCCGGGTGACGGCCGGCTGATCAAGCAGCTGGGGTTTGCGGCCGCGTGTAGGCGGCGCCAGGGGTGTCGGACGGAGACCTGCGGCTGGACGGCGACGGGCGGCTGGTGATCGCCGACGCGGGGCGGCACCGCTGGTCGTGCCGCTGGGTCGCAACGGCGACGCTGCCGTGGTCGGCGACAGCGCGGCGGTGGCGCGAGGCGCGACGCGCGCACGTGCCGGCGGCGGCGGTGCTGGCAACACCGATGAATCGCCGGCTGCTGTCGGAGAACGCGCAGGCCTATGACCTGGCGGCCGGCGAGCTGGTCGCTACGACCAAGAAACAGTTTGCGGCGCGCTTACGCCGCGCAGTGCGAGTACCTCGCGGCACCGGTGCGGCGCCGCGCGTGGCTGGCCGGACAGGAGCGCAGCGACGAATACGTCGACGGCGAGCGGCGGCTGGGCGAGCTGCGGCCGGCGATCGACCGGACGCAGCGCGACGCGGCGCGGGCAGGTAGAGCGGCCATCGAGCAGATCGCCGAATCTGAAGCCCGAGTCGAAGGACGAGGAGAGCTGGATCGCCGCCTACCGGGCCGCGGCCCAGTTCGCTGCACGGGCCGATGGCGAAGCTGACGGCGGCCAACGCCAGCCTGGCGGCGATTGCAGACGGTGCAGTCGCAGCTCGCGCGCTGATCATGAACGCCATCGTCTTCGTCGGCTACAGCGACCGCGACCGGCGACGTGGTGGGTACGCCGATCGACCGCGCGCGCCGGGCGTGATCGCCCACTCGACCGTGACCGGGGCAGCGCCATCGGGCGATTCATCCGGCGGACGACGGCGGCGGTCGATTTTGCGATCGCGCTGGGGCTGGCGGCGCTGGTGGTCTGGCTGACGGCGACGCGCAGGCCGCTACCGACGCTGCTGGCGACGCTGATGATCCTGGTGGGGTACGTGGCGGTCGATGCCCTGGTGCTGTTTCGGCACTACCAGATCTGGGCGGCGGTCATCGCCCCGGTCAGCAGCGGGCTGACGGCCTGGGCCGCGGTAACGCTCTATCGCCAGCTGACCGCCGAACGGCAGAAGCGCTTCGTGCAGGCGCAGCTGGCCGAGTATACCAGTCCGGCGCTTGGCGGCGGATCGCCGAAGACCCGGCCGCGGCCGAGGCGCTGCAGCGCGTCGAGAACCGCGACGTGACCTGCTTTTTCTCCGACCTGGCCGGCTTCACGACGCTGGCCGAGCAGCACGACTCGCACCGCATTCAGCGCGTGCTGAACACCTATCTCGATCGCATGTCGGAGGTGCTGTTTCAGTACGAGGCGTTTCTCAACAAGTTTCTCGGCGACGGCGTGATGGCGTTCTTTAACCCCAACGTCAATCCGCAGCCCGAGCATTCGCGGCTGGCGTGCGAGGCGGCGCTGATGCAGTTCGAGGCGCTGGAGAAGCTGCAACGCGACGAGGGCGGCGGCGAGGAGCTCTACACCCGTCTCAGCATGCGGATCGGCATCGCCACCGGGGTCGCCGGCGTCGGACGGTTCGGCTCGCACCGCAAGGCCGACTACACCGTCATCGGCGACGTGGCGAACCTGGCGGCGCGGCTCGGGCGGCCAACAAGGTGTTCGGCACGCGGCTGCTGGTGAGCGACAACACTCGCGCGGTGGTGAAGGAGCTGTACGACTGGCGCTACTTGGCGGAGCTTCAGGTGAAGGGCAAGCAGCGGACGGTGCCGGTGTTCGAGCTGGTGGGCCGGGCGGGCGACGCGTCGGCCGAGCAGCGCGAGTATATCGAGCGGTTCGAGAAGGGTCGAGCTATACAGGCCGGCAGCTTGGGAGGAGGCGATCGTGCAGTTCACGCGGATCATGTCGCGGCGGGTGGACGACGACGCCGGGGCGAGCGCTACATCGACGCCTGCCAGGAGAAGCTGCGGCTTTTCCGCCGGACGAGCCGTGGAACGGGGCGGCAGGTTGTTGCAGAAGTAGCGGGCGTTGCTGTAGAAGCAGGCGCACCTGACTGGCCGGCGTTTGACGCGCCGGGGGAGTAGGTCGGTCCCCTTGAAAACGCCGCAGAACAGCCGCCGTCTGGCCGCGGAGAGCGCGCGGCGACGGAGAGCGCCCACGTTGGCGCGCAGGTCGCGCGGGTCGTTGCGGATGACGTTCAGTCCGCAGGCCAGGTCGATGTCGTCGGAGTTCTGCGAGGGGCCACGGCCTTGCCGCGGGCCAGCAAGGTGGTGATCGCCAGGTCGATCGCGCTGCCGGCGGCGTTGTTGCCGATGGCGCCCTTGGTGGCGAGGACCAGGCCCTGGCGGCCGGTCCGAGGGCGGCACGCACGATGCCGACGGCCTCGGCCGAGGTCGTCGTCGGCGGTGCCGACGCCGGCGGCGTTGACGAGGTCGACCTGCTCGGGGGCG
Organism: Phycisphaerae bacterium; assembly: GCA_046350375.1. GTDB lineage: Bacteria > Planctomycetota > Phycisphaerae > UBA1845 > UTPLA1 > JAXMAO01. The sequence goes on along the minus strand of JAXMAO010000003.1, from coordinate 335,474 downwards.
GCCGAGGCGTCGCGCGCGCACGGCCGATGGCGGGCCATGGCGCGGCCGTCGGTCTGCGGACGGCCCCAGTCGGCGGCGTTCTGGCTGGCGCCCGAAGCCGGCCAGCTCGGCATAGATGCGCGGCTGCTGGGCGTGGAAAGCTCTTCGAGAATGATCAGCCCGCCGCCTTCGGAGATGACCGTGCCGCGGCGCGCCTTGTCGAACGGGCGGCAGGCGCGGTGCGGGGCATCGTTGGCGTCGCCGTTCAGCCGGCCGAGCAGCGACTGACGGATGAGGCCCATGGGGTTGAGCTTGCTTTCGGCGCCGCCGCAGATGCAGATGTCGGCCGCGCCGCGCGAGATGGTGCGGAAGGCCTCGCCGATCGCCAGGTGCGAGCTGGCTTCGCCGCAGGTGAGGGTGTTCGAGGGCGCCTGGCAGTCGTGCACGATGGTGACGTGGCAGGCGAGCATGTTGGGCAGGAACTTGAGCAGCCAGAGCGGCGTGAGGTTGTTCATGCCCTCGCGGCCCCAGCGGGTGAGCGAGAAGGTGCGCGACTCGCGCAGGCTTGGGTCTTCGACGGCCGACGCCAGGGCGCCGGCGAGCTCGGTCAGGTCGGCGCAGATCAGCCCGGCGCCGATGTTGGCGCCGAAGCGGGTGACGTCGATGTTGGGGGCGGTGGCGCCGTCGGCCTCGCCGCGGTCGATGAGGCACTTGGTCTTCAGGCCGGCGTCGCGCACGGCGAGATAGGCGGCGATGACCGCCAGCTCGATGTCGCGCGCCATGACCTTGGTGAACTTGCGGTAGTTCTTGGGGACGAAGTCGGCGACCTTGAACTCGGCGACTTCGCCGGCAATCTGGGCGTCAAAGCGGGCCGGGTCGAAGGCGGCGATGCGGCGAATGCCGCAGCGCTTGTCGACCAGCGCGTCGAAGGTGGGCTGAATGCCCAGCCCGACGGGCGAAACGACTCCCAAGCCGGTGATGACGACGCGTCGGCGCATGAGCGGCCCTGCGGAAGTTGCGCGTCCGAAACCGTTTCAGCGACGGACGTTACCGGACGGCGCTAAGGCGGAATCGTAGCCGCGTCCGGGGCGGCTGTCGAGCGCGCTCGCGCCGGGCGCGGCGAGTCCGGATAACGCGGAGCTACAGTCGCGCGCGACTTGAACCGATCCCGGACGTGATGGTCTGGGACTCCCCCAATTTGCAGACGCGCCAGTTCGAGCGCCGCTCGGCCGAGCTGCCGGCGCGGATTGAGATTCTCGCTGAACATGCGGATCAGATTCGGCTGGCATTTGCGGACGCGCTGGCGCGGATCACGGTGACGGATTTGAGCGAAGGCGGCATCGGACTGTCATCGGGGTTGTTCCTGCCGAAGAACGCGCGGGTGCTGGTGCGGGTTCGCATGGGTGAGACGCCGACGGACAAGGAGCTGACGGTTCAGGCGATCGTGCGGCGCTGCATCATGATGGATGTCCGCCCGACCTATCACATCGGGCTCCAGTTCCTCGAACTGACGCCGGAAGAGAAGCAGTCGTTGCTCGACGTGCTCGCCAAGCGGGCGGCGCCGACGGCAACGGGCACGCGCGGGCTCGCCGCCCGGGGGACGGGCCGTGCCGGTTGAACTGTTTGACGAGGTGCGCGATCAGCTGCTGAAGAGCGGGCTGGTGACCCCGACCCAGCTCGACGCGGCCGCTGCGCAGGCCAAGAAGGAAGGCACGCCGCTCGAAGAGACGCTGGTGAAGATGCGGCTGCTGGTGGACTCGCAGCTGGCGGTGCTCAAGGCGGCGCGGCTGAGCGTCGCGTACTGCAACCTGGGCGACTACATCCCGCACCTGGAGAACGCCGACCTGGTTCCGGAGGAGGTGGCGCGGCGCCACGTGATGTTCCCGCTGTTTTCGCTGGATGGCATCGTCACGCTGGTGATGGCCGATCCGGGCGATCTGAACGGGATCGACCAGGTTCGGCGGCGCTGCCGGCTCGAGGTCGAGCCGGTGCTGTCGAGCGCCTCGGACATCATGGGGCTGATCGAGCGCGCCTATGGCACGCACAAGTATCTCGAAGCGGCGCAGGAGATGGCGCTGCGTGACGTCGAGGTGGTCGAGGACAGCAGCGATCCGAACCAGCCGGTCATCAAGCTGGTCGAGAACCTGATCAACGAGGCGGCGCACCAGGGGGCGTCGGACATTCACATCGATCCGCAGGACAAGGCGCTGCGGGTGCGCATTCGCGTGGACGGCGTGCTGCGCGAAGTGGCCGCGCCGCCCATTCAGCTTCACCGGGCGATGGTGTCGCGCATCAAGATTCTGTCGAAGCTCGACATCGCGCAGACACGGCGGCCGCAGGACGGGGCGTTCCACCACCGCTTCAACGGGCGCGAGATCGTGATGCGCGTGGCGGTGCTGCCGAGCATTCACGGCGAGGCGGTCGTGATGCGGCTGCTGCGCAACGAGGCGGAGACGGTGTCGCTGGTCGACCTGGGCATGCCGGCGGGGGTGCTGGAGCGGTTCCGCGCCCAGATTGTCCATCCGCACGGCATGCTGCTGGTTTCCGGGCCGACGGGCTCGGGCAAGTCGACCACGCTCTACGCGGCGCTGAAAGAGGTGGCGACGCCGCAGAAGAACGTGATCACGATCGAGGACCCGGTCGAGTATCGGCAGCCGGGCATTCGCCAGGTGCAGGTGAACCCCGACGCACAGCTGACGTTTTCGACGGGGTTGCGCAGCATTCTGCGGCAGGACCCGGACGTGGTGATGGTGGGCGAGATTCGCGACGGCGAGACGGCCCAGATCGCGGTGCAGGCGGCGCTGACCGGCCACCTGGTGCTCTCGACCGTGCACACCAACGACGCGGTCAGCTCGGTGGTGCGCTTGCGAGACATGGGCGTGGCGCCATACCTGATTTCGTCGTCGCTGATGGCGGTGGTGGCGCAGCGACTGTGCCGGCGGGTGTGCAAGGAGTGCGCCGCGCCGGACCAGCCGCCGGAGCGGCTGCTGCGCATCCTGGAACTGGACGCGGGCAAGCTGGATTTTCAGCCGATGCGCGGGCGCGGCTGTCGGCGCTGCATCGGCAGCGGGTATGCGGGCCGGGTGGGGCTGTACGAGCTGTTTGAGATGACGGAGACGTACAGCGAGATGGTGGTGCGCGGCGAGCCGACGGAGACGATCCGGGCGCTGGCGCGCGAGCAGGGGATGACGTTTCTGCGCGACGACGGGTTGGAAAAGGTCCGCCAGGGCGTGACGACGATGGAAGAAGTGGCCCGCGTGGCGGGCGTTTAGGCGCGCGGCGCAAGGGAGTTCCCGCATGCCGAAGTTCAAGGTCGAGTTCGCAACCTCGGACGGACGGATTCAGACCGGGGAATTCGAGAGCGCGTCGGAGCGCGGCGTATTGGCCATGCTCGATACGCGCGGGCAGACGGCGATTTCGGTGTTGGTCATGGACTCGGCGGCGACGCGGGCCGGGCAGGCCGGCGGCCGGCTGCGACGGGGCATTCGCAAGTCGGTACTCGACTTCACGCACCAGATGACGGCGGTGTGCGAAAGCGGCATTCCGGTCCTGGCGGGGCTGAGCGCGGTCGCCGAGCAGACGGCCCATCCGCACCTGCGTTCGGCGCTGCGGCGGATCGCCAACCGCGTGGAAGGCGGCGAGACGCTGGCCGACGCGCTGGGAGCCGAGCCGGACATTTTTCCGCTGGTGTATGTCAAGACGGTGGCGGCGGGCGAGTCGTCGGGCACGCTGGCCGAGGTATTCAACTCGCTGAGCCACTACCTGGAACAGGCGGCCGAGACGCGGGCGCAGGTGAAGGCGGCGCTGCTCTATCCGATGCTGGTGGTCGGCGCGCTGACGATCGCGACGATCATCATGCTGGTGTTCGTGGTGCCGCAGTTCGCGGCGATGTTCGACAAGTTTGATGCGCAGCTGCCGCTGCCGACGCGCGTGCTGCTGGGGGCGAGCGAGGGGCTGCGGCGTTACTGGCTGTCGACGCTGGGGACGGTCGGGCTGATCGTGATGGGCGTGCGGCTGGCGCTGCGCGAGCCGCCGATTCGGCGCTGGTGGGACGACCGCAAGCTGAAGATTCCGATATTCGGCAACCTGATGCTCGGGGCGTACATGCACCGGGTGATCGAGCTGCTCAACCTGCTGACGCGCGCGGCGATGCCGATCGTGCAGACGCTGCGGATCACGGGCGACAGCATGGAGAACGAGGCGCTGCGGTCCGATCTGCGCTCGATGTTGCGGTCGGTGGAGGGCGGCCGGACGCTGGCGGAGGCGTTCAGCGCGACGCGCTGGCTGACGCCGCTGGTGAAGCGCATGCTGGCGGTGGGCGAGCAGGCCGGTCGGACCGACCAGATCTTCGACTACCTGGCCCGATATTACTCGCAGCAGACGAAGCGTCTGGTGAAGACGCTGTCGACGCTTATCGAACCCGTGCTGATCGCATGTCTGGCAGGGGTAATTCTTTTCTTTGCGCTCTCCATTTTCCTACCGATGCTGAGGATGCTCAAACTGGTCGCGAATGGGTAGGCGTCTGCCACGCGCGGCCTTGGACCAAGACGTTATTGGGAGTCTAGAAGTGAGGAGCCATATGAACCGGAAGGCATTCACGCTGATTGAGTTGGTGACCGTGATTGTGATCCTCGGAATTCTCGCGGCGGTGGCGCTGCCGGCGTACCTCGATTACCGCACCGACGCGAAGAAGGCGGCCTGCAAGGGCGCCCTGGGCGCGCTGCGGGCGGGCGTCGCCAACTTCTACGCCCACTCGGTGACGGAGACGGGCGGCGGCACGCTGGCCTATCCGACCGCGGCGCAGCTTGCCGCCGTCGGCACGGTCATGGTCGACGGCGTTCCCGAGAACCCGTTCGACACCGACTCGACCAAGAACAACGTCGTCACCTCGACGAGCACCAAGGGCACGGTCTCCGGCAGCAGCGGCGGCTGGTGCTACAACGAAACCAACGGCCAGGTCTGGGCCAACACGAACGTGAACGGTGAAAACGCCTTCTAGCTCCGTCGCGATCCGGCCGCGCGGCGCCCAGCGCGTCGCGCGGCCGTTCGCGATTGGACGGCGGGCGCCCGCACGCGCGACCCGCCGGCGCCGGAGCGGATGACGCGCATGAACAGGAATCGGATCGGCCATGGATGGCAGCAGGCGAAAACCCGGCTATACGCTGATGGAACTGGCGACCGTCATGGTCGTCGTGGCCATCGTGGCGATTGCTGTCGGCGGACCGACGCTGGCGTTCATGTCGGCGACGCGGTCGCGCTTCGCGGCGACGCGCATCGGGGCCGACCTGGCCTACGTGCAGCGCCTCGCCATGAATGCCCGTCGCCGGACGTGGGTCGTCTTCGACGTCCTGAATAACCGGTACACCCTCTACGCCGAGAACCCGACCAACCCCGGCAAGGCCAACCGCCAGCTCCTCGCAAACCCGCTGACGGGTGATACCGGCGCCACCCAGCTGGGCACCGGTGAATTCGGCACTGCCGCGCTGGCGAGCGTTTCCATCAACGCCACCGCGGAGCTCGAGTTTGACAGTCTCGGCAAGCCGTACGACGCCAACTCGGCCGAGCTGACCGCCAACGGCACCATCTCGCTGAACAACTCGGTCGTGCTGACGATTCGGCCGGTGAGCGGCCTGGTGGAGCAGAACTGATGCGGCGCAGCTTCACGCTGATTGAGTGTGCGGCGGCCATCGTCGTGCTCGGGGTGGGCATGGTGCCGCTGATGCAGTCGTTCGTGGATGCGGCGTCACAGACGCGGCACGTGATCCAGGCGTCGGTGGCGTCGTTCCTGGCGACCGAGCGGATGGAGCAGATCGTTGCGGCACGCTATCGCGACGCGGTGGGCTACACGCGCGTGACGACCGCGAACTTCCCGAATGAAAGCTCGATCAGCGGCTTCACCACGTTTGCCCGCACCGTGACCGTGCAGACGGTGAACAACGCCCTGGCGGCCTCGGGCAGCGACATCGGACTGAAGCTGGTCACCGTGACCGTGACATGGAACGGCGGGACGAGCCAGATGCGCGTGGCGCGCATCTTCGGAGACTTCTGATGACCGCGCAGGGCGCGCCGCGCCATCGACGGGCCGGCTACACGCTGATCGAGCTCGTCACCGCGATTGCCGTGGCGGGCATCGTCAGCGCGCTGGCGGGCACGGTGCTGCTGAACGGCAGCTTCGTGCTGGCGCAGGCATCGCAGCGGACGCGGATGGCCGACTCGGGCGCGCGGGCGATGGAGCAGATTCTGCGGTTTGTGCGCGAGATCGGGCAGGACGTGGCGCTGACCGGCAAGGCGCAGATTTCGACGGCCGACAGCGGCGATCTGCGATTCGGCGTCTATGGCTTCCGCGTGAGCGGCAGCGAGTTGCAGATGACGGCGAACACCGGGACCACCTGGTATCGCGCCTGCACGTCGGTGTCGACGCTGACGTTCCGGTACTACGACGCGACCGGCGCCGAGCTGACCGCGGTGCCGCTGTCGAGCGCGAATCGCGAGGCCGTGCGGCAGGTGTCGGTCGAGCTGGCGGTGACGGTGAACGGCGAGACGCACCGGGTTCGGACGCGCGTCTACCTGCGCAACCTGATGAGCGAGGCCGCCTGAGATGAGCCGGACCGCAACGTTGGAGCGACGGACCGGGCGCGGCGCCGCGGCGCGGCGCGGCGTGGCGCTGCTGGCGTTTGTGACGGCGCTGCTGGTGGTGGGCGTGATGGTGAGCTGGCTCAGTTACCTGAGCGGCTCGACCTCGCTGAGCTACCTGGGCCACTACTTCTCGAGCGGTGCGCTCTATGCCGCCGAGAGCGGGCAGGACATGGCGATGCGCGAATACAAGTCCGGCGCCGACTACGACGGCGACGGCACGGCCGGCACGATTTCGAACGACGGCAACGACGGCAACGACCCGACGCTGGTGAGCGGGTCTTTCCACGTGAGCGTGTCGACCAAGAAATACACGTCGATCGGCCTGTGGCAGAACCACCGCCGCGTCACGGAGGTCACGATTCAGTAGCGGATCCGCCGAGCGAGAAACCATGGCCAAGCTGAACGATCAACTCGTGCTGCATGTGACCGACGCCGCGGCGACGCTGGTGCGCGTGCGGCGGCGCGGCGAGCGACTGCTGTTGCAGCAGCCGGTCGTCGTGGTTCCGCCGGCGCCGCTGCCGGACGAACCGGCGCTGGCGGCCGAAACGGTGGTCGACGACCTGGCGAAGTATGTTCGCGAGAACGGGTGGCGCGGCCTGCCGACGACGGTGGCGCTGGCCGGCGCGCCGGTCTCGTGCCAGTCGTTTGACATTCCAGACCTGAAGGGGCCGGCGCTGGCGAGCGCGATCCGGCTGAAGATCGGCCAGTCGCTGCACTATGACGTGAAGCGCGCCACGGTGTGGACGCGGCACGACGCCAAGCCGGACGGCACGGGTTACTCGGTGTCGGCGGTCGCGGTTCAGCAGACGCACGCGCAGCGCGTGGTCGAGGCCTGCGAGCGGATCGGCGTGGAGCTGAGGCTGATTACGGCGGCGCCGGCGGCGCTGTCGCAGCTCGGCCCGGCGATCGGCGCGATCGAGGGGCAGGGGCTCGAAGGGCTGCTCGTCGGGATGGAGCGCGGCTCGGCGATCCACGTCTATTTCGACGGGCGGCTGATCGTGTCGAGCGATCTGCCGTTCAAGCTGGCCGACCTCACCACGGCGGCGATGCGGCCGATCATCAAGGGCGAGAGGTCATCACGCTCGACGAGCGCCCGGGCCCGGCAGTTGCGCGACGAGGTGGGGATTCCCGAGTTCGGCGCGCACATCGACCCGCTGGACATCTCGGCCGAGCGCGTCCTGCCGCTGTTCGAGCCGGCGTTCTGGCCAAGCAGCTCGTGCGAGTGGTTCACCTTCGCGCGGCGCTGCAACAACGCGACGCCGCGGCGGATGGCGATCAGCGGTCCGGCCGCGCAGTTCGCAACCTCGACCAGGCGCTTGGCCCACGGCTGCACCTGCAGAGTGGCGATGCACCCGTGGGCGTCGGATCGGGCCGAGCTGGAGGGCGCCGACACTGCCGGTCGACGAGTTCGCCGAGATCGGGGCGGTGGTTCTGGCGGCAGCGCGCTGCCGGACCTGACGCCGATCGAGGTGCGCCGCGCGACCCAGTTGAAGCGCGTTCGCCGGGTAAGCCTGCTGGCCGGACCGACGATCGCCGCGGCGCTGGTGATGCTGGCGGTTGGGCTTCAATCGCTGTCGGTGAAACTGTCGACGGCGGCTGCCTCGCAGACGAACAACCTGCAGCGGTCGCACAACGAGCTGTCGCAGTGGACGGCATGGCAGTTGATCGCGGCACGGGCGCGCTCGCTGCGCGGTCAGCTCGATGCATTTGCAATCGGCACGCCGCGCTGGGAGGGCATCTTCAAGGAACTGTCGAACGCTCTGCCGACGGCCGTGTGCGTGAACGACCTGAGTCTGCGAATGGTAGACGGAGTGCTGCGGCTGCGGGTGACGGCCAATTCGCAGGACCCGCAGGGCAAGCAGCCGTTCGACCAGATCGTCGAACAGGCGCTGCGGCTGCTCCAGGCGTCGCCGTACATGGACCATGTGGATCTGCTGTCGGCGACGAAGTCGGCCAATTCGCCAGACGATCCGAGCCGCGGGGAGCTGATTCTGGACGTGACGCTGGCGTATCCGCGGCCGTCGGTCGGCGGGAAAGGGGCCAAGTAATGGGACTGTCGCACACGAGCAAGCTGGCGCTGGCGGGGCTGTTTTCCGCGGGGGCGATCGGCGGCGCGGCGGTGCCATTCGTGCGCGCGCGGACGTCGGTGGTGTCGCTGATGACGGCGCTGAACGAGAGCAGCGAGCGCGCCGCGGACACGGCCCGGTACCTGAGCGGCATGTGCGTGCCGGCCGACAAGCGCGATCGCGCCCACGCCGAGCTGGCCGACCTGGAGCAGCGCGTCAACGAGCTGCTGAGCCCGGCGAAGGTGGTCGCCAACTTGAGCGAGACCTGCCGCAAGGCGGGCGACGTGGTGCTCGAGGTGGCGCCGGCGCCGATGGCGAACAATCAGCATCCGTCGGCGGCGGACGTGAACCGGCGGTTCAAACTGGTTGTCAGCGGCACGTATCGCCAGGTGGCGTCGCTGCTCGACGAGTGTTCGCGCCAGCGGCTGCCGGCGCGCGTCATCGAGTTTCAGATCGCGCCGATCGCGGCCGAATCGGGCAGCGGGCAGTTGCGGGCCGAGATCATTGTCGAGTGCTTCCGGCTGGCGAGCGACGATCCGGGCGCAAAGGGCCCCGCATGAGCGCGAAGCAGAAAAAAGTACTGATGGTCCTGGTGCCGGCGTCGGTGATCCTGGTGTGGCGCGTCGCGGCGCTGTTCGCGCGCCTCGCGCCGTCCGATGCCAGCGCCACCGTGACCGAAGCGATCGTGCCGGCACTGGCGCCGACACCGGCGCCGCTGGTGCCGTTGGCCGCGCCGACCGCGCTGGCGTCGGCGATGCTCGAAGCGCAGGAGAAGCGGCTGGCGCTGCCGTGGGGGCGGGATCCGTTTGACACGTCGCTGCGTCCGAAGCCGACCGTGTCGGCCGTCGCGCCGCGCTCGGCGCCCAAGCCGCCGGGCTGGATCGTGACCGGCATTTCGCGCGACGGGGACGAGCGCTATGCGATCATCGGCCGGCGCGTGGTGCGCGTCGGGGATAAGCTCGAACGGAAGTATTCCGTCGTCGAGGTGACCGAGGACAGCGTCACCATCACCGACGGTAAATGGCAGTATCGGTACGGGCTCGGAAAGAGCACGCCCGACTTCAGCCCTGCGGAGGCCACTCCATGACCGTGTTCACGCGCATCCTGATCGCCGGCGCCCTGCTGGTCGGCGGGCGGCTCGGATTCGTCCGCGCCGATGACCCGCCCGAGAAGCCGGCGTCCGAGAGTGCCGCTCCGGCGCAGGCCGCTCCGGCGGAGTCCGGGGCTGTTCCGCCGGCCGCGCCGAGCGCGGCGCACGAATCGGCGGCGCCGACCGCGGTCGCCGCCAACACGCCGGCCGAGGCGCCGGTCCAGGCGTCCGATGCGAGTGAGCCGCCGGCTGCGCCGCGCTCGCGGGCATCACAGGAAGCGCCGTCGCCGGACGAGCCCGTGGACAGGGGCGACGCGCCGCGCAAGCCGCCCGGGGTCTTCAAGATGACCTCGGACAAGCGGGTGACGCTGGAGCTGGTGAACGCCGACATCGGCGATGCGCTGCGGATGCTCGCCAAGCAGGGCGGGCTGTCGCTGGTGGTCGGGCCGGACGTCAAGGCGGAGATTTCGGTGTCGCTGGTCGACGTGCCGGTGATGCACGCGCTGCGGACAGTGGTGGAAGGGAACGGGTACGCGTGGAAAGAGGCCAACGGCATCATCACGGTCGCCAAGCCGGCGCCGCCCGATCCGCGGCTGATCGACCTGCCTCCCAAGCTGGTGACGCGCATCATCCGACTGCGGAGCGTGAACGCGACACTGCTGGTGCAGGCGCTGCAGCCGGCGCTGTCGAAGTGGGGCCGGCTGTCGATTCTGAGCGAGGACAGCGTCGGCACGTTTCAGCAGCAGTTTTCGGGAACGGCGTTCCGCTCGGCCACGTCGACCAACGTGAACGTGTCCGGCGCGGGCGCGAGCGGCTCGGCCCCGGGCGGCGGAAACGCGTTTGGCAGCGGTGCGCCGCCTGCCGGTTCACCGTCGCCGGGCGGCACGTCGCAAACCGGCGTGATGAATTCGCAGGTCCTGCTGGTGACCGACTCGGCGGACCGCGTGGCGGCGATTGAGAAACTGGTGGCGGACCTGGACGTGCCGCCGCGGCAGGTGCTGATCGAGGCGCGGATCGTCGAGATGACGGTCGAGCTTCAGAAGCGGCTGGGCATCGACTGGAACGTCGAGGCATTCGCAAACGGGCCGCTGCTGAACCACGAGGTGCCGCTCTTCTGGCGGGCCGATTTCGCGACCGGGCCGGCGCGGCAGATCCGCAACGGCTCGGGGCCGAACCTGGCGCTCGGCACGGTCGATTTCTCGCGCTTCACGGCGCTGTTGCAGGCGTCGCAGGACGACAACGGCGTGCGCCTGCTGGCGAATCCGCGGATGCTGGTTTTCAACAACCACGCCGCCAACCTGCTGGTGGGCGAGCAGTACCCGATTTTGGCGAGCACGATCACCGACCAGGGGACGGCGACCGAGTCGCTGCTGCAGTACATCCCGGTCGGCATCCAGCTGCAAGTGACGCCGACGATCATGTCCGACGGGCGCGTCAGCCTGCTGGTGCGGCCCAGCACCAGCGCCATCGGCGACGACGTGGTCGGCACGACGGGTCTTCGGATCGCGCGGATTCTGACGCGCGAGATCGAGACGCGCGTGGTGATGCGCGACGGCGACACGGTGGTGCTGGGCGGGCTGATCAGCGATCGCAAGACCAACATGACGCGCAAGGTGCCCGGGCTGGGCGACATTCCGATCATCGACATCTTCACGCGGCAGGAGCGCCCGCGGATCGACCGCGTCGACCTGCTGGTGTTCCTGTCGGTGAACGTCGAGAAGGCGGCCGAGGTGAGCGAGGAGGAGAAGGGCGTTTACGAGCGCTACCGCCCGCGGTTCAAGCACGCCGACGGGACGGACGCGGTGCCGCTGCACTTCGAGTTTCCGTTCACGCAGTTCCACGACGAGAAGCTGCCGCGACCGCCGGCCGAGTCGATCGACGATCCGCATCCGCCGGCCGCGCCGCCCGTGGCCGCCGCGCCGCATGCGCCCCCGCAGAGCGCGTCGCCGGACGCCCCGCAGCCGGTCGAGGCGATCGAGCTGAATTCGTCGTCGGCCGCTCCGGCGGGCGACGAGTCACCGAAGTCGGAGGAACGGCCATGAGCATTCGGCTGCGGCACGGAGCGATGCTGTTGGTGTGCACGGCGGTGCTGAGCGTCGGGCCGGGCTGTGCGGACATGAAACCCAGGAAGCCCGAGGCGCTGCGGGTCGAGCCGCCGCCCCCCAAGCCGCCGATGGACCCGATCGAGAAGCGCAAGCGCTATGCGATGGCGTATGAGCGCGGGCTGGCGCTGGCGGACCAGCGCGAGTATGGCGTGGCGGTCGGCTACCTCGAGCAGGCGGTGGAGCTGTCGCCGGACTCGACCGAGGCGCTTTTGGCGCTGGGGGCCTGTTACGAGCAGATGGGTGATCCGCTGCGGGCGATCCGCGTCTATCGGCAGGTGCTGGAGCGCGACCCGGACGACATCGACGCGCTGACCAACCTGGGCACAAGCTATGTGAAGCTCTATCACCGCGAGCGCAACAAGCTGTGGCTGCAACTGGCGCGCGACACGTGGCGCCGGGCGCTCGAAGTGCGGCCGAACCAGCGCGACGTGCAGGTGTTTCTGGCCGAGCTGGAGGGTCGTGACCCCTGAGCGGGTCCACAGAAATTCACAGTCGAGATTCCGATTCCGCGCGGGCCGTGCCAAGGGGGGGTTGGCACGGCCTGCATTTTTTCCGGCGGCCTTGGGGGCGGGCGCGGCGACGGCGACGCGCGGCGCGGGCGGCTTCAGCGGCCGGCGTGCGGCGGATATACTCGCGCCGGTGAGCGGGCAAGAAACGCAATTCAAACGCGAGCCGGCGATTCATCGCGGCGACTGCCTGAAGCTGCTGGCGGATTGGCCGGCGGGTGTCGCGCGGCTGGTCTTCGCCGACCCGCCGTTCAACATTGGATACATCTACAAGGACTACGACGACGCCCGCAGCTATCGCGACTACGTGGAGTGGAGCCGGCGATGGGTCGCGGCGGCGGTCCGGTCGCTGACGCCGGACGGATCGCTCTACATCGCGATCGGCGACGATTATGCGGCCGAGCTGCGCGTCATCGGGCGCGAGCTGGGGCTGACGCTGCGCAACTGGATCATCTGGCACTACGACTTCGGGCAGGCCACGAGCGGCAAGTTTGCCCGGGCGCACACGCACATTCTCTATTTCGTGCGCGACGCGCGGCGGTTCGTGTTCAACGACGAGCTGCTGCGCTCGCCGTCGGCGCGCCACACGCAGTATGGCGACCGGCGCGCCAACCCGGCCGGCCGGCTGCCGGACGACGTGTGGACCGAGTATCCGCGGGTGTGCGGCACGTTCAAGGAGCGGCAGGGCTGGCACGGCTGCCAGATGCCTGAGGCGCTTCTGGCGCGGATCATCACCGCCAGCAGCGAGCCCGGCGACGTGGTGCTCGATCCGTTCTCGGGCAGCGGCACGACGGCGGCGACGGCGGTGGCGTGGGGGCGGATCGGCGTCGGCATCGAGCAGAGCGAGGAGTTTGCCGCGGCCGGGCGGAAGCGGCTGCGCGGGGCGCTCGAGCGCGCGGCGGCCTGGCGCCGGCCGGGGGCCGACGGCTGGAGCGAGTTTGAGCGCGAGACTCTGCGGCAGCTCTATCGCGAGACCGAGGTGGCGCTGGCGAGCCTGCTGGCGAACGCGGCGGCGATGGCGTGCGTGGCGCTGAACCTGGCGCGGCGATGCGGGCGCGAGATCGCCGTGGAGACGATCGCGGCCGAGCTGGGACGGCTCGACCAGCGCCACGACCTGCCGCGGTTTCGGAACGATCGGCCGTACCGCGCGAAGCGCCACCGGCTGGCGGAGGCGACCGGCGATCGCAAGCTGAAGCCGGCCTGGTTCCGGGGCATGTCGGCGCGGCTGAAGCGTGCCAATGAATTGGGCCAATCGTCTGACGGCGACGGGCGCGCCACGGCGCGGAAGCGGCGATTGGGGTAGCGCTTGAGGGATCGCGCCCGCGAGGCCGCATCATGGTCCGCGCGTTTCGGACGGCGCGAGCGGCGAATCGTCGTGAATGGCCGGCGCGCCGTCCGCATCGGGGGCTGTGAAGGCGTCTTCGGGCGCGTCGCCCATGGAGGGTGCCGCGGGGCCGAGGGCGTCCGCGTGCACCGCAAGGTCCGGCTGTGCGCTCGGAACGCTTGTCTCATAGGCGCTGGGCGCCCAGCGCGCCAGTTGAAACGACCGGTAATGGCCCGCGACCGTGAACGAGCCGAGCACCAGCAGTTCCTCGCCAACCTGCAGCGCAGTCCACGCGTCCCCGTTCAGGCCGATTCCAAGCGGCCGCCACGTCCGCCCGTTCCACGCGCCGATGTAAGACAAAGGCGTATCCTTCGATCGCGTGAAAGTGCCGCAGGCGATTAACTGTCGGTCAAACTCGGTCAATCCCCGGACGCGCCCATCGAGGCCTCCGCCGACCGGTGACCAGTGCGTTCCATCCCAGGCCGCAATGTTCGCCACAGGAGTATTGCCGGCCTGGTCGAATTCGCCGCCGACGTAGAGCGTGTCATTCCAGACACGGAGTGCCAATACTGCGGGGTATTGGGACGAACCGCTCAGGCCGCCGCCCAGGGGCGCCCAGCGCTCGCCGTTCCAGCGGGCAATCATGTTTGCGGGCTGGCCGCCGGCCGTGGAGAAGGTGCCGCCGACGATCAGTTCATCGCGGAAGACGGCCACGGCCCAGATCGCGGGCAGCTCGGTGGGGTCATTGCTGAACTTCAACGAGTGCCACGACTGCCCATCCCAGCGGGCGATCTGGTGGATCGGCGTGTCGTCGGCCTCCTGAAACTCTCCGGTCGCGATCAGGTCGTGGCGATAATCCGCCAAGGACCAGACCAGGCGTCTCGATCCTCTTCCCAATCCCTTCCAGTCACTCCCGGTCCACATGGCGATGTTGGTCGACTCCGGCGCGGCGGCGGGTTTGAATTCTCCGCCAACCACCAGCGAGTCTTTGACAGGGAGCATCGCCCAGACGCTCGGATAGGGGTAGGTTGGATTCGCCAGGGGTGGCGTGAAGGGTTGCCAGCGTGCTCCGTCGAACGTTGCCATCCCCCAGATCGGCAGCAGTCCCTTCAGGGGCGAATCTCCGCCGACGATCAGCCGACCGTCATATTCTGCCAGCGCCACCATCGAATCGCGAAAACCCTCGCCCAGGCCGCGCCATTCCTCGCCGTTCCAGCGGGCGCAGGCCGGGCGTTTCAGCAGACCGGAGTAGGCCGGATACGAGCCGATGACAAACTCTCCCTGGAACGTACACATCGAGTAGGGCCGGAGATTGGGGTAGTCAAGCGCGGGGATCCAATCCGGGTTCGTCCATTCGGCGAGGAAGCAGATCGCCTTTTCGCCGCCCTGGCGGGCGATCAGATTGCCGCCGGCAAAGAGCCGTCCCTGGTGCACGGCCAGCGCGATGCTGGATGCGGTCGTTCCGTAGGGCTGTGGCAGGCCCGGCCCGAGTCCCTTCCAGGAGGCCCCGTTCCAGAGCGCCACGCGGACCGACGTGAGGGGTCCGTCCTGAAGCTGAAAATCGCCGGCCACGGCCAGTCCATAGCCGAGGTCGGCTGTCGAAAAGACTTGATTGGATGTCAGGCCCGGCATGGATTGCCACGCCACGCCGTCCCAGCGGGCGATGTTGTTGAGCGTCGTCGAGCCGGACCGAGTAATTCGGCCGCCGGCGATGAGTTCGCCGTTGAACTCCGCCAGCGTCCGGACCGTGTCGCCTGAACCGGTGAAACCGGCTCCGACCGAACGCCAGGTCGCGCCGTCCCAGCGCGAAATGCTGTGAAAGGCGGGCGCCTGGTCGCGAATGAAGAATCCGGCCGCGAACAACTCGCCGTTCATGACCCTCAGAGCATAGATCGTCGTGAAGTGCCCGACGATCGTCGGCATCGGTTGCCAGTGCGAGCCATCCCAGCGGGCCAACCCTTCGTAGTATTTCCCGTCGCCGTAGGTGAACTCGCCGCCGGCGATGACCTCGCCGTGATACACGGCCAGGGCGTAAACCGTGCGGTTGAATCCGCCGCCCATGGCGTGCCAGAAACGACCATCCCAGAGCGCGACGTTGTTCGCCTGCACTGCGCCGGCGCGGGCGAACGATCCGCCGACGACCAGCACCGGCGGCGCCGGTCCGGGCCCATCCGGATCCCACGGCGTGAACGCATAGACAACTCCAAGCGTTGTCCAGGTATAGGTATCACCAGTTCCAATATCCGGAACATCGTCGCCGGGCAGCCAGTCGTACGCGGGCGCGGGGCCGATGGGACTCTGTGCCAGTGCGAACTTCACGACTACGAGTGAGAGCGACAGAAGCAGGCGTGTAGCTGACATGCGCGCCACACCGTGGAGGCGGGTCTGGCGGGAGTCTGCGAAAGTGTAGCGCGCGGAACGCGGAGGTCAAGCCCGGTGGAGCGCGTCGTGCTGGCCGCGCGGGGCGCGGCGGCCAGTGTTCCGCAGCCGCAGCGTCGCGATCAGCAGCGCGAGCTTGGCGGCGTCACCGGGCAGGAACGGCACGACGCCGGTGCGCCAGGCGGCCGCGGGGCCGAGCAGGCTGGCGAGTCGCGTCCAGCCGCACAGCAGGATGAGCGAGCTGCTGATGAGAATCGCGGCGACGGTTCGGCCGGCCGAGCGGCGGAGGTTTCGCTCCATCAGCCAGCCCATCAGCCCGGCCGCGAGCGGGAAGGACCAGAGATAGCCGGCCGTCGGGCCGATGAGCGCTGCTGGGCCGGCGTTCAGTGCGGCGAAGACGGGCAGGCCGGCCGCGCCCTCGGCGAGATAGAGGGCCATCGCGAGCGCGCCGCCGCGTGCGCCGAGCCAGGCGCCGACCAGGAGCACGGCGTAGGTTTGGAGCGTGACCGGCACGGGGCCGACCGGCACGTGAATCTGTGCGCACACGGCGACGAGCAGGCTTGCGGCGACGATGGCGGCAGCGCGGCGAATGCGCGATGCGGCCGGAGTCGTGACCAGTTGGAGGCTGGCGGCGGATTGCGGGGCTGAAGCGGAGTCGAACGACATAGACCCTCCCCGGGCGGCCGAAGATGCGCCGCCGGCAGACTCAAGGCGTTATGTGATATCAGGTTATGGTGCGTGGGTCAATCGGCCCTGGGGCTGAACTGTGACGTAGGGGGGCGCGTAGAACAGTGGACCGGGACTATGGGCGCCGGGGGTGCGTCGCGGAGACGATTCGGTCGCGGGGCGGCGGTGGGAATCGGCGGCGTGTCGGGCTGGCGGGCTGGTGTGCGGGGTCGGGAGGGCGCTAGGATCAGTTATCGGCGGTCGATGCGCAAGTTTCGTTCGGAGCGTGACTCGACGATACTAATGTGAGCGATGGCGCGCGGCGCCGGCGCGTCGGATCGGGGATTCGGGACGGGCCAGAGACGGGCGTCGCGGCAGATGAGGCGGCGGCCGAAGAAGGGACTCCAGCATGTGCGGAATCGTGGCATACGTCGGATTTCGGAAGGCGCAGCCGATTTTGATCGAGGGGCTGAAGCGGCTGGAGTATCGCGGGTATGACTCGGCCGGGGTGGCGGTGATTCGCGACGGGAAGCTGGTGATTCGCAAGTCGCCGGGGCGAATCAGTGCGCTGGAAGGGATCCTGGATGGCGAGACGGCGGCGGGGACGTGCGGGCTGGCGCACACGCGCTGGGCGACGCACGGTGCGCCGAACCAGGTGAACGCCCATCCGCACACCGACGCGAGCGGGAAGATCTGCCTGGTCCACAACGGGATCATCGAGAACTACCGCGCGCTGAAGACCTACCTCGAACAGAAGGGGGTCGCGTTTCGCAGCGACACGGACACCGAGGTGCTGGCGCAACTGATCGGGCATCACTACGACGGGAACCTGGAAGAGGCGGTGCGGCGGGCGCTGGCGGACGTGCGCGGGACGTACGGCATCGCGGCGCTGAGCGCCGACGAGCCGGACAAGATCGTGGCGGCGCGGAAGGGCAGCCCGCTGATCGTGGGGATCGGGGACGGCGAGTACATCGTGGCGTCGGATGCGGCGGCGGTGATTCAGCACACCACGCAGGTGATCCACCTGTCGGACGGCGAGATGGTGACGGTGTGGAGCGACGGGTTCCGGACGACGACGCTGGACAACGTGCCGGTGACGAAGGAAGTGAGCGAGGTCGAGTTCAGCCTGGAGGAGATCGAGCTGGGCGGCCACAAGCACTTCATGAGCAAGGAGATTTTCGAGCAGCCCGAGGCGCTGATGAACTGTCTGCGCGGGCGGCTGGACCTGAACGAGGGGCGGGTGGTGCTGGGCGGGCTGACGAGCGTGGCGCGCGAGCTGGCGCGGGCGCGGCGGTTCATCATTTCGGCCTGCGGGACGGCGTGGCACGCCGGGCTGGTGGGGGAGTACCTGTTCGAGGAGCTGGCGCGGATTCCGACCGAGGTCGAGTATGCGAGCGAGTTCCGCTATCGCAATCCGATCATCGAAGAGGGCACGGTGTGCGTGGTGGTGAGCCAGTCGGGCGAGACGGCCGACACGCTGGCGGCGGCGCGCGAGGCGCGTGAGAAGGGCGCGCTGGTGCTGGGGGTCGTGAACCAGGTGGGCTCGACGATTGCGCGCGAGACGGACGCGGGCGTCTACCTGCACGTGGGGCCGGAGATCGGCGTGGCGAGCACCAAGGCCTACCTGGGGCAGGTGGCCGTGCTGACGATGATGGCGCTCTACCTCGGGCGGCGCAAGGGGCTGTCGCAGACGGAGACGCGCGAGACGATCGACGGGCTGGCGGCGCTGCCGGAGAAGATCCGCCGGATCACGCAGCAGAGCGACATGATTCGCGGCGTGGCGGAGCGGAACATTCACGCCGGGAACTGGCTGTTCCTGGGGCGCGGCTACAACTATCCGACGGCGCTGGAGGGGGCGTTGAAGCTGAAGGAGATCTCGTACATTCACGCCGAGGGGATGCCGGCGGCCGAGATGAAGCACGGGCCGATCGCGCTGATCAGCGACGGGATGCCGGTGGTGTTCATTGCGACGCGGAACAGCCAGTATGAGAAGGTGATGTCGAACATCGAGGAGGTTCGGGCGCGGGGCGGGAACGTGATCGCGGTGGCGACGGAGGGGGACGAGGAGATTCGGCGGCACGCGTCGGCGGTGTTCTACGTGCCGGACGCGCCGGAGCCGTTGCAACCGCTGGTGAACATCATTCCGCTGCAACTGCTGGCGTATCACGCGGCGGTGCTGCGGGGGTGCAACGTGGACAAGCCGCGGAACCTGGCGAAGAGCGTGACGGTGGAGTAGGGGACGACGTGGCCGGCGGATTGCGGGGGCGGTCGGCGCGTCTCAGGTTCAATTCCGGCGTTTTTCAAACCTAGGACACGAGCGGTGCAGCCCGACCGGGCGGCAGCGCGTTTTGCTGTTTGCAGCGCGGGCGTGCGGTCGATCGGCGGTCAGCCCTGGTGCGGGCGAAGGGCCGCACCGAGGAGGCGGTCGGGGGAGACCAGGCCGCGGAGGTCGCCGCTGTTGAGGATGCGGATATCGGCGATTCCGAATTTCATCATGGCGAGGCGGGTGAGGCCGAGGCCGAAGGCGAAGCCGGTGAACTCGGCGGGGTCGATCTTTCCGTGGCGCAGGACGTTGGGGTGGACCATTCCGCAGGGGAGGACCTCGACCCAGCCGGACTGCTTGCAGGTGGGGCAGCCGCGGGCGGAGCAGATTTCGCAGCGCATGTCGAGTTCGAAGCCGGGCTCGACGAAGGGGAAGAAGCCGGGGC
Source organism: Phycisphaerae bacterium (assembly GCA_046350375.1). Lineage (GTDB taxonomy): Bacteria > Planctomycetota > Phycisphaerae > UBA1845 > UTPLA1 > JAXMAO01. Next base: position 316,015 of record JAXMAO010000003.1, on the reverse strand, counting down.
GGAGTCGGACGGTGATGTCGCGCTGGAAGACCTCGCGCAGGAGGAGTCGCATGACGGCGATGAGGTTGGCGATGGAGATGTGGCGGTCGATCATGAGGCCTTCGACCTGGAAGAAGGTGTTTTCGTGGGAGGCGTCGATGGTTTCGTAGCGGAAGCAGCGGCCGGGGGCGCAGACGCGGAGGGGGGCGCCGTGTTCGAGCATGGCGCGGACCTGGCAGGGAGGTGTGGGTGCGCAGGAGCCAGCCTGGGGTTGTGGCGCCTGTTGTTGTCAATCTGGTGGGGGGGGGGGGGGGTGGCGGGGATGTTGAGGGCCTCGAAGTTGTAGAAATCGGTTTCCATTTCGGGCCCGGCGACGACGGCGAACCCCAGGCTCGCAAGGATGCGCTCGACCTCCCACTGGACGATCGTGACGGGGTGCAGCGCGCCGCGCGGCGCGGGCGGGGCGGGCAGCGTGGGGTCGAAGGCGGCGGCGGCGGCGTGATCGGCGGAGACGGCCTTTTGGCGCAGGGAGTCGAGGGCGGCGGCAAAGAGCTTCGAGAGGCGCTCCTTGGCGGCGTTGATGGCCTGGCCGGCCGGGCCGCGCTGGTCGGGCGGGAGCGACTTGAGCGACTTGATGGCGTTGGCGATGGGCTCTTTGACGAGCTGGGTTTCGAGGCCGCGAACGGCGTCGGGCGACTGGGCGTCGGCGAGGCGTGCGCGGGCGGCGGATTCGAGCTCGGCGAGCTGGTGATGCAAGGCGTCGGGCGTCATGGGGGCGATGATACGGACAGGCGTTGCGCGAAGGCAACGGGCCGGGGCGGGGTGAATGACACGCGCCCAACGCGGCCGTTGCGGCGGCGCGGTTCAGACGGGGTCGGGGGCGAAGTGGGTGGCGATGAGGGCGTCGTTCTCTTTCCTGAGGGCGTGGGCGCGGGCGCGAAGCTCGGCCGCGGTGCGGCGGAGGTCGGCGGCCTGGGCGGCGTCGGGGAAGCCGGGCAGGTTGATGAGCACGTTGAGGTAGGCGCCTTCGAGCGCGGCAAAGGCGAGGTGGGCGGCGACGCCGGCGTCTGAGCGGCAGTTGGCCTTGGATTTTTGCAGCCCGGTGCGGGCGTGTTCGAGGACGGCGAGCGCGGCGCGCATGGTGTTGAGCGGCGCGAGGGTGGCGCGGAGCTGCGCGGCGGCCTGGCGGTCGCGCTTGGCGGAGTCGGAATCGGGCAGCTTCATGGCGGCCATGACGGTGTCGAAGGCGGCGGCGTCTTCCTTGACAAGCGCGGCAAGCTGGCCGAGCAGCGTGTCGGCGGGGGCGATCTGGTCATGCAGCGGGCCGGGCTCGGCCTTCTTGTCGTTGAGGCGGGCGACCATGGCGCACATGGCGGCGGCCAGCGCGCCGGCGTAGGCGGAGACGGAACCGCCGCCGGGGGTCGGGGTGCGTGCGGCGCACGATTCAAGGAAGCCGGCCGAGGTCTCCTCGTCGAGCAGGTGGGTCTCGAGGATCTGCTTGCGATCCCAGCGTTCGATTTGCAGGTAGTACTCGGCGACGTCGGACAAGGCGAAGAGCGGAACCAGGCCGACGACCTCGGAACTGGTGATGGCGGCGCCATAGCGGGCGGCCTCGCGGCGGACGGTGTCGAAGACGCGGAACATGGGCGTCTTGGCCGGGTTGGTGAGGTTCATGGAGACCTGGACGCACTTGCGCTCGGCGATGTCGAAGCCGGCGGCCTGGACGAAGCGGTAGCCGCCGGACGAGTGGCGGATGGCGGCGGCGATCTTCCTGGCGACGTCGAGGTCGTGGGTGTCGAGGTAGATGTTGTAGGCGACGAGGAAGTCGCGGGCGCCGACGGCCGTCGCGCCGGCGGTGGGGTGGATGGCGTTTGGGCCGAAGTCGGGGGTGCGGGCGGGGTCTTTGCCGATCAGGTCGCGGAGGGCTTCGAACTCGCCTTTTCGGATGTCGGGCAGGTTCTGGCGTTCGGGGCGGGCGGCGGCGTGGCTGTAGAGATAGACGGGGATGTTGAGGCGCGTGCCGATCTGCTCGCCGACGCGCCTGGCGAGCGCGACGCACTCTTCGGTGGTGACGCCGGCGACGGGGACGAAGGGGATGACGTCGGTGGCGCCCATGCGCGGGTGTTCGCCTTTGTGCTGATTGAGGTCGATGCGGCGGGCGGCCTCTTCGGCGGCGTCGAAGGCGGCCCGGGCGCAGGCGTCGGGCGAGCCGATGAAGGTGATGACGGCGCGGTTGTGGTCGGCATCGAGCTCGCGCGAGAGGAGTCGAACGCCGGAGACGGCGGTGATGCGGGCGCAGATGGCATCGACGACTTCGGGTCGGCGGCCTTCGGAGAAGTTGGGGACGCATTCGACGATGCGCGGCATGGAGCACCAGACGCTGTTGAGCCGTGGTCGGCGCCGCACGGCGGGCGCACGCGGATCGCGAGGCACGTTCGCCGATTCGGCGGGCGGAATCAAGCCGGATTTGAATGAACGATGCGGCCGCGCTTCAGGACGGTCTGCACCGGGCTGCGGCCGAGCTCGTAGGCGATGGCGGCGAAGTCTGGCCGGTCGAGGATGAGCAGGTCGGCCTGGTGTCCGACGGCGATGGCGCCGAGGCGGTCGGCGCGGTCGATGGCGGCGGCGGCGTTGGCGGTGGCGGCGACGAGGGCTTCGAGGGGGGTCATTCGCAGCAGGCAGCAGGCGAGCGACTGCACGAGCGGCATGGACTCGATCATGGAGGAGCCGGGGTTGCAGTCGGTGGCGAGGGCGACGGGGCAGCCGGCGTCGATGAGTTTTCGCGCGGGGGCGGGCGGCGCGTTCAGGAACAGGCTGCAGCCGGGCAACAGGACGGGAATGGTGGTGCTGTCGGCGAGCAGGGCGGTGGTATCGGCGTCGATCTCTTCGAGGTGATCGACCGACGCAGCGTGCAGCGCAAGGCCGAGGCGCGTGGCGCCGGAATTGCTGAGCTGCTCGGCGTGGAGCTTGGGTCGCAGGCCGTGGCGAGCGCATTCGCGCAGGAAGCGTTCGGACTGGCGCAGGTCGAAGGCGCCGCGTTCGCAGAAGACGTCGGCAAACTCGGCCAGATCATGCGAGTAGAGCGACTCGAGCAGGTCGTCGGCGAGGACGGTGTCGAGATAGGCGTCGGCGCGGCCGGCGAACTCGCGCGGCACCGTGTGGGCCGCCAGGTAGGTGCCGACCAGCTCGATCGGCTGCTGCTGGGCCAGGCGGTGGACGACGCGGAGCATCTTGACTTCGTCGGCGGGCGTCAGGCCGTAGCCGGACTTGACCTCGGCGGTGGTCGTACCCGCGGCGAGCATGCGTGCCAGGCGCGGCCGGGTGAGCGCGACGAGCTGGTCGTCCGTGGCGCGGCGCGTGGCGTCGACGGTGGTGTGAATGCCGCGACCCTGCTGGAGAAGTTCGAGGTAGGAAGCGCCCTTGATGCGGTCGACGAAGTCGGCGGCGCGATTGCCGGCGAAGACCAGGTGAGTGTGGCAATCGACGAAGCCGGGAACGACGCAGTTGCCGGCGGCGCTGAGCGTGAGGTCGAACGGGCCGGCGGGCGCGGCGCCGCGCGGGCCAAACCAGGCGATGCGGTCATGCTCGATGAGCAGGGCGGCGTCGCGGATCAGCTCGACGCGCTGCATGTCGGCGCCGCGGACCGGGCCGGGCGGGATGCGCGGCAGCAGGCCGATTGCGTCGATGAGGGTGCGCATGGGGCGCGATCATACCGCGCGCGGGCGATCGGGCTGGAGCCGGCCGGCGACGACGCGTGGGGTTGTCAGCCGGGCTGCGGCAGCGCGCCGCCGGGCAGATCGGGCTGGGGATTGGGCTTGGGCGCGGCGTTGTCGGGGCGGCGCAGCGGGGCGGACTCGTTCTCGATCAGGCCGGAGAGGCTGACCTTGTTGAGCGACTCGCCCCGGAAAAGGCGCTCGATGTCCTCGCGGTCGAGGGTTTCGTGTTTGAGCAACGCCTGGGCGACGAGGTTGATCTTCTCCCAGTTTTCGGCGACGAGGCGCTCGGCGTCGCGGAAGGCCTCGTCGGTGAGGCGGCGGACCTCGTCATCGATGACGTGGGCGGTTTCGTCGGAATAGGGGCGCTCGTTGAGCAGCAGGGATTCGCGCGTGTCATCGGGCGAATACTTGACGAAGCCGAGCTTGTCGCTCATGCCCCACTCGAGCACCATGGCGCGGGCCAGGCGCGTGGCCATCTGGATGTCCATGGCGGCGCCGCTGCTGACGTCGTCGGTGATGCGGTGCTCGGCGATGCGGCCGCCGCACAGGACGCGGATGGTGGATTGCAGCCACTTCTGGCCGTAGCCGTAGCGGTCCTTCTCGGGCAGCGACATGGTGGAGCCGAGCGAGTGGCCGCGCGGAATGATCGTCACCTTGTGGAGCGGGTCGACGTTGGGCAGGATCATCTGCAGGACGGCGTGGCCGGCCTCGTGATAGGCGGTGGCGACGCGTTCCTTTTCCTCGATGGTGCGGCTCTTGTTGGAGCGGCCGTAGCGGACCTTGTCGCGGGCTTCTTCGAGGTCGTCCATGTCGACGGCGTCCTTGCCGACGAGGGTGGCGATGAGGGCGGCCTCGTTGATGATGGCGGCCAGTTCTGCGCCGGAGTACATCGGGGTGCCGCGGGCGAGCCGCATGAGATCGACGTCGTGGCGGAGCTTCACCTTCTTGGCGTGGACCTTGAGGATTTCCAGCCGGCCGCGGATATCGGGCAGGGGGACATAGACGCGGCGGTCAAACCGGCCGGGGCGCGTGAGGGCGGTGTCGAGCACGTCTTCGCGGTTGGTGGCGGCGATGACGATGACCTGGTCTGAAGTGTCGAAGCCGTCCATCTCGACGAGGATGGCGTTTAGGGTTTGCTCGCGTTCGTCGTGGCCGCCGTTATAGCCGGCGCCGCGGCGGCGGCCGACGGCGTCGATTTCGTCGAGGAAGATGATGCAGGGGGCGTTTTCCTTGGCCTGGCGGAAGAGGTCTCGCACGCGCGAGGCGCCGACGCCGACGAACATCTCGACGAAGTCGGCCCCGCTGATGGAGAAGAAGGGGACGTCGGCCTCGCCGGCGATGGCCTTGGCGAGCAGGGTCTTGCCGCAGCCGGGGTCGCCGACCAACAGGACGCCGCGCGGGATGCGCCCGCCCAGCCTCTGGAAGCGCTTGGGGTTGCGGAGGAACTCGACGATTTCGTGGACTTCTTCCTTGGCTTCCTCGATGCCGGCGACATCGGCGAAGGTGAGGTTGGTCATCTCCTTGTTGATGACGCGGTGGCGCGACCGGCCGAAGTTACCGAGGATGCCGGCGCCGCCCGAGGCCGAGCGGAGCTGGCGGAAGACGAAGAACCAGACGAACAGCAGGATGAGCAGCCAGGGGATGATCGAGAGGAAGAGCTGGAAGTAGAGGCCGCTGGTTTCGTCGTATTCGAGGGAGAAGCCCTTCTGGCGGGCGAGCTCCTGCAGGCGCTCGATGAGCTCCTGCTGGATGGCGGTGGGAGGGTACTTCACTTCGAAGCGCTGCGGGCCGACGCCGACCTGGCTGCCCTGGCGACCCTGCTTGAGCACGCCGCGGATGGCGTTGTCGGTGAGGACGACCTTTTCGACGTTGCCGGCCTCGGCCTCGGCCCAGAACTCGCCGATGTTGAGCTTGGTCGGTCCGCGCAGGCCGTCGCTCATGAGCGCCAGGACCATGAGGGCCATGAGGATGAACCCGGCCCAGCTCATGAAGCCGCGCGGGACGCGCATGCGGTTCTGAGGCGCCGGGCCCCGACCGGGGCGCGGCTCTTCGTGATCGAATCGATTTTCCGGCATTCGCGTTCCTGTATTCCGCCGAGACGACCCGGCGGCCGAGTCGGCCCGGCCGGGCCCCCATCTCTATCGGATTATAGTCGCTCCGGCGGAACTACCAGTCGGCCTCCATCTGTTCGACGATTTTCTCGGCCATGCGGTCGGCGAGGCGCTGGCTGGCGTGATAAAAATCCTCATCCAGCGGCCGGACGTATTCGACGGTCTGCACGAAGTTGGGGCGGTCGACCAGGATGCGGCCGTTGCGCAGATCCTTCCACTGGAAGGCGACCACGAGCGTGGCGGTGGTTTCGCGCGGGACGTTGGCGGAGAAGGTGCGCCCGAGGGTTCCCTGGCGGACTTCCTTCACCTCGCCGGTGAGCAGGGTGTCGGCCGAGTCGCGCCGGGCGAGCTTGTAGGGGGTTTCGGCCTCGATGCGCTTGGCAACGGCCTCGGTGACCTGCAGTTCGAGGCCGCGGCGGAATTCGCGGCTGGAGAAGATCTCCACGGCGACGGTCTGAATGCCGCTGGGGAACGGTCGCTCGGCGCGATAGCCGCAGCCGGTGGCGACGACGGTGAGCGTGGCGGCGAGCACGACGGCGCGGAAGAGCCGCGGGTGCGAGCGGTCGATGGGTGTGGCGCGGTGCGGCATGGGTCATCCGCCGGGGCGCGGCGCTGCGGAAACGATCCGGCGAAGCGACCGCGCCTGGTCGCGGATTCTATCCGCGCGACAAACGGGCGGCAATTCGAGGGCGGGGCGGCTGGGTCGGTGTCGCTGGCGGCCGGATATGATTGAGCGAGGGCTGCGGCGCGAAAGAGCGTGGAGAGTCGCGCCTCGACAATTCATGTGGAGACGCAACATGGCGCCCAGCGAACCGGGAGCCAGGTCCGGCGGGCCGGTGGGGCGACAGATCTTGGGCGCGGTCGAGGCGATTCTGGCGCTGACGGTGCTGGCGGTTGTCGCGCAGGCACTCTGGCGCGGCAGACTGATCACATCGTTTCCCGCGCGGGCGCGCGATGGGCTGATCTGGCTGTCGCCGTCGGACGTCCTGGTTGCCGGCTATCCGATCGCGGACAAGGGCGGCGTGCAGTTGTGCGTTCCGAAGGAGTGTGTCCTTTGTCCGCTCAATAACTTCCTGGGTGGCGTTCACCTGGCGCTGGCGGGGCCGATTCTCGAAGCGTTGCCGCGACCCCGCGATCCGGACGCGGCGATGTTGCAAACGGGTACCTACGGCGGGCGCCGAATCGATTCATCCGCGACCGTGTACCTGGCGTTGAGCGGACCGGGCACGGCTGGATCGACGATTGAATGCCTGAGGCGGCCGCCGCTGAAGATCACTCGGCGAGAGCTGCTCGGCCACACAATCGAGGTTCGCGGCTTCGCACGGAACATGGGCAGCATTGCCATGATCTGCATCGCGGGGGAATTCTCGATCGCCTGGCCGACCGACTTGCCGCCGTGGCCCGCGGAGTGGGAGCGTCGCGACGTTGAGGTCCGTGGCGTGGTTGGCAGGCGGGCGCCCGACGGCCGGCCGTGGGAGTCATTTGCGTACGACTGCCTGGTGGGGGAGGACGATCGGATCGAGATTCAGCACTGCGCCATACTTAGACTTGGCGACACGCCGGCAAGTCAGTGACCCAGGTCGGGCGGCGGGTGTGGGGTGCCCGGGCGGTGCCGCGTGGCACTTGGAGGCGGGCGCGCAAGAATCGTCAAGAAGCAGTTCCGCTGGACGCTAGGATAGGCCGGACGGTCTGAACGCGCCATGCGCATTCACTCCGGAGGCGTTATGACACTCGTTCGCGTGGCTGCGCTGATAGGCGTCTCCCTGCTGGTCACGGTGGTCAACGTCGGCATGAGCGTTCTGTACATGGTGGTCTACGGCCATCTGATCAATCCCGGTCATCCGAGGGAGTTTTACGACGAGCATATCAAGATCGCCGCTCCGTATTGCAGCATTGTCGCGGGCATGCCGCTCATGTTCGTGGCGAGCCTGTGGGTCGCCGGCTGGGGAGGGTCGGAGGGTCAACTCGGGGCCAAGGCGGCGCTGGTGGTCTGGTTGGCCTACGCGCTCGTCGATCTTGGCGTGCTGTTCGCAGCGGGCATGACGGCGAAGATCGCCGTGCTGTGTGCCGTTTCGCTGCTCACGAAGCTGGCGGCGGCCTATGCGGGCGCCCTGGCTGCGGTTCATCACGCCGCGCGCCACGGTTCGGCTGGTCTGGGATGAGGGATGGCCGTCGCAACGACGACACAGAGGCGAGAGCCTCGTGATTGTGCGAGATCAAAGAGATGGACCCGGCCGTACTGACTCGGTCCCTGACACACATCCAGGCCAATCTCGACGGGGATCTGTCGCTCAGAGCGCTGGCGGCGGTCGCGGGTTGCACATCGCCTTACTTCGCGCGCCGATTCACCGAGATGATGGCGGAAACGCCGAAGCAATACACTTCGCGGCTGCGCCTGGAAAAGGCGGCTCTGCGGCTGATTCTGCTCGATGACGGCATTCTCGACATCGCGCTGGATTGCGGGTTTTCCTGCCACGAGACGTTCAGCCGTGCGTTTCGCCGGCGCTTTGGCGTGGCTCCGCACGCGTTTCGTGCGCGGGGACGGTTGCCTGCGGCGGCAGAGCAGGAGCTGCCGCAACGCGTGGAAGCCGCGACTCCGGTGTCGCTCTCCGGGACGGTCACGCGCACCCTGCAGCCCATGTCTCTGGCGACGATCCGGCACACGGGTCCGTACGAGCGCGTGCCGCTGACCCTGTGGGACACTCTCATCGGCTGGGCGCGCCGGCACGGCCTTCCCGCGCCGTATGTTCTGCTCGGCGTCGCTCACGACGCGCCGGGCATTACGAAGGATGAGAATCTGCGCTTCGACGCGGCGATTCGCGTTCCGGGGGAGTTTCGCTCGGTGAGGCGGGTTGTCCATCAGCCGTTTGCGGGCGGCCTCTTTGCCTTGACCACCAGCGTCGGGCCGTTCACGTCACTTCCCACTGCATACAAGGAAATCTTCCGGCGCGTGCGGGCGGACCGGTCTCTGGCCTGCATCGGCGTTCCGTGTCTCGAGTTCTACCGCGTCAATCGCGTGGAATCCGACCTGGCGATCGTGAATACAGAAATCGCCGTTCCCGTACGACGGCGCCGTTGAGTCGTGTCCATCAGGTCCGTCCATTGCAGGGTCGTGTGTCGCCGTCGGCACGAAGCTCAGCTCACTCCCGCCGCCCGGCGCGATCACGTCGTCCAGTAACATCTGCCCGCCGTGCGCTCGAACCGGTCAGCGATTTGGGCGCGTGGTCGGCGGGACGGGCGTGGCGGCGACCGAACGCAGCCAGGACAGGTGCTGCTCGATCTTCGTGCTCGCCTTCCACTGCGGATTGGCGCGGCGGATGGCATCGTACCGTTCCAGGTAGTATTCACATACGTACCGGATGGCCTCGCGCTCTCGGCCGCGATCCCACCAGCGGCGGATCTCGCGCCAGAGGTTGTCGTTCTCGAGGTCGATCGCTATCTCCCGGGCACTGTCTCGAAGTATGCGCTCGAGCTCGATGTTCGGCACTGATTGGAGCTCTCCGTTCAGATCGATGAGCCCCTTGCCAGTCGGGTCGCGAAGAGCTGCGTCGTCCGGCAACAGCATTCGGCCGCCCTCGATCTCTTCCCGTGGATAGGGCAGGATCACGTTGTCCACAGGCCAGAAGCGAAATGCATAGATTTCGCGGCCCGAGAGACCAAAACGGCGCTTCTCGTCATCCGAGAAGCGGCCCGTCGGGTGTCGGGCGACCTCGAAGCCCTTGGCGTAGGCCCAGGCCAGCCCGCTGGGAATCGAGTGCATCGGAATCGGCAGCAGCGTCGCGACCTCCCGAAGTGCGCCCGGAAACACAAACCGGTTCTGGCCCGGACGCACATGCGCGATGTAGATCAGGCGTGGCGGCTGATGACACCGTTTGGTGTGCGGGTCGTCCAGGAAGTGCAGGCGATCCTCAATGTCAAACTGGAGGTAGACAAACTCCTCGACCCGCTGACGCCCGTCGCGAGTTGCCCCGGCAATCTCGCCGTGCCAGTCTGGTGTGCGGCACCCCGTCGCCAGCAGCGCTTCCAGCCACAACATCAACATAAGCCAAAACAAGCGCTCGAAGAACATCAGGGCTCCTCCCAGACGTACGGATTGAGTTTCTCCATCTTGCTTCGCGGCCAGCGCCACTCAGACCAGGTCATGGCGGCGCGTATTTCGTTCGGTTTGGCGGGGCCTTGGCAACGGCACTTCTTGCGGCAGTGATGCTCAAACAGCCGGATCACCCGAGCAGAGTCCTTCATCGCGTCTTCCCAGCGCAACGGATCGGCGTTGGGGTCATCCGTCCGCGTGTCGAGCAGCCCGCCACTGAAGATAATGGCCGGATCGGATGGTGCTTCGCGCCCGAAGCCATAAACAGAATCCCGATTCCACACGTCGTCGCTCCAAATCCCATATCGCCGTCGCCCCGATGGATGGCCGCCCATGGCCCACAGGCCCCGCTGACCACCGTGCGAATAAGAATCCTGCACCGAGTGCAGCGCCTTGCCCAGGTCCCACAAACTGCACGAGTCGAACGCCGCGCGGGCCCGCTTCTTGACGGATAGGTTATGGTCGTATCCTTCGATGACCGGCTCTTGCGGAATCACTGGAATGACGGCGCCGGCACCGGGAAAGTGAACGTCATACTGATCTTGATGGTCGGGGTAGAGATTCGCCAGTCCCAACGTGACCATCGAAATGACGCCGTTCAAAGGTGCCGCGTTTTCCGGCCAGTCCTGCCCTTGGTCCGCTTGTCCGATCAGCGCCGCCTCCCTCGCGCTACAACCGAGAACCTCGGCCAAGTGCCGGGTGGCTCTTTCGTGCGTCTCCGGGCCGTACAACCCGAACGGATCAACAGATTGCGTCGGGCGATTGGCAATACCAGTGTAGAGGTTCGCGCCCCCAAATACTCCAATCGGATCCCTACTCCCCCACCGGCCCATCCTCGGCAGATAGTATCGGTACCCATAGTAATACATCGGATCGGCGTCGACGTAGTAACCCGAGCCGGGCGGGGTCTCGACCAGCTCGCTCGCCGCGTCGTCCTCGGCGAACTTCGTGCTGAACCGGAAGGGATTGTCAATCCACTTCGGCCCGCACGCCGCAATCGTCCGGCCATACGCGTCGTACTCGTAGGCCGCCACGGTGTCGCCCGTCCAGCCATCGACCACCTGCCCCACGTTGCCATTCGCGTCGTAGGCGTACCAGTAACTGTAGAACTCATGCTGCGGCTCGCCGATCTCGAAGTCGCCCAACGCCACGTTCCCGCCGCCGTCGGCAAAGGTCAACTGCAAACTCTGTTCGCCCGTCGGGTGCACGGCCACCAGCTCCATCGTCACCGGCGACGACTGACTCGTCGATCTGCCCGACTCACTCGGCTGCGTCGCGGCTGGCAAGTAAGTCAACTCACTCCCGCCGCCCGGCGCGAGCACGTCGTCCAGCAGCACCCGGCCGCCATTGCCCGACTCGTCCGCCAGCGGCACGGTCACGCCAGCGCCACCCGCCTGCGACGCGCCCGACTGCGCCAGCAGCGCCACGCTCTGCCCGCCGGTCGCCGGCCCCGCCACCGCCATCAGGCCGCCCTCGATCACCGAGCTGTATTGTACGTCGGTCAGCGCCAGCAGGCGGCCGATCCCGCCCGCCCCGCGCGGCAGCCCGCCCGCCGCACCCACCGCGGCCGCGCCGTTCTGACCGGCCAGGTCCAGCCCCCAGGTGAACAGCCGCACGACCGGCTCGACCAAGAATGGCTGCGGCGCCAAGGCGTCGGTCTCGGCGATCAGGTTCCAGCCGTCGTAGATATACTGGTGGTCGAACGTCAGCAAGACGAAGCCCTGCACGTCGCCCTGGGTGCCCCACTCGTACACCCGCCGCCGCCAGCGCCGGCCGAGGTAGTCGTAGTCGAAAACGAGCCGCCGGCTGCCGGGGTCGTGGCTCTTGGGCTCGACCGCGGTCAGGCGACTCTCGGCGTCCCAGGCGTAATAGAAGCGCCCGTCCTCGACGAGGTTGCCGGCGGAGGCCGCCCCGCAGAAATTCGCGCCGAGATGATACGCCTTGGCCCGCGCTAATCACTCCAGACGTTCGAAATGGCACTCGCGGCCTGTGCGCACCTCGAAATTGCCCTCTTGAAAACTCACGTTAACTAGCTGGTCAGCAACTACCTGCAAGCGAATGAATCCCAAGAACCGAGCCCCATTTGCAAAATAGACTCTAGAGTTTGGCGTAGCGCCATCGCGAAACACCCTCCAGAGCTCTGATTCGCCGCAAGACTTCGACCGTGAAGCGACGATCGTATCACCACGTATGATCCCCTCCCTGGCCGACCGGAGGTGCGCCCTGAGCGCATCACAAAGGTCCCCGGTCGTCGTCGGCCGCTGATGCGGCTGACCCGCATACTTCTTCGTGGGCGCCTGGCACGAACCGAGTAGGATGAGAATGCCTAACAAGGGAAGCATGAGCCGCTTTCATGGAGGCTCCGCTAGTAGTGAGTAGGTCGTGAAGTCATGAACCCGCCCGGGACGTTGGGATTCTGCTGCTGGTCCCATTTCCTTGTGACATAATCACATATGTTGAAGTTCGCGGCCGTCGCCTTGCCGTCCATCACGGACTTCCAGAACTGGAGTCCTGCTTCATTCGCTTCCAGGTCAGCCGGCGACGTGCCGCCGTCGGCGAAAATCAACTGCAAGCTCTGCTCGCCCGTCGGCTGCACGGCCACCAGCTCCATCGTCACCGGCTGCGACGAATAGGCCGCGGCTCATTGGCAAAGCCGCGTCGTCGCCCGATTTCCAAAGACGGCGTGAATTGGCCGTCCGACTATGTCATCACTTGACTCAAAGAGCCCGTCCGGTCCCGCCGACCGGATACGGAAAATGCTGGGCGTGTGCCCAGGTTTGAATACCCACTCAATTTGCAGTGGGCGACCCCAACCGTCTTCCAGTGAACTCGCATCCTTAAGATACGGACCTAGTGGCATGGCGCCGGCTCCATCCACGTACACCTGCGTCAGCTCCGACACATCCTTCGGCATGCGTCCGACGTCGCGAGAAAATGCCAGCGCCATCTGCGGCACCACCCCCCCGGGACTACAGGCTACCAAAGTCCGAATGACGCAAGGATTTGGTTTCGAACCGCGCGCCAGACGAGCCGCGCAGGCTGCCACAATCGAAACAACTGCTATCAAAACGATCAACACCTGATATCGTGACTTCACCGGTCTGCCCCGTGCGTAATCGACGGCCTCGCAGTCCGAAAACAGACTCGCACTTTCCTTTGGCAGCGACATGGGTACCGCCTAGTGATATGGATCATAACTCAGCGACGCCCCAGACGGCGGGCTATAATTCTTCAAGGCTGCGCATATCTCGGTGAACCCCTGTTCGATGTAGTGCGCACCTGTCGACAAGTCTTCAATACCGGGAGTGCCATCTACGAGTTTGTCGGTCGTTGCAGACATGTTGTGGGTGAGCTCATGCAGTATCGTCTTCCAACCGTCCAGGTTCCTTTTCTTCTCTCGCATCGTCGAGTTTCGAGCAAACCACTCTGGACAAAGCGTCAGGCGCCCGTCTCGGCTGCCAATGTCGGATTTCCCCAATACCTCCGCACGGCACTTCTCGCAGCAGTTCACAACGACTCCTCTCCTGCATTGCTCGTGAATCTGCCGAAACATGCTTCCCCAGGTTGTTTGCAACTGCTGTAGGTCATTTGAACTGAACGCGCGTCTGTAGAAGTCCACGAGGATTGGCGTGTTGCGACCGAACTTCCTGATCACGTCGTTGAAAATGTCCTGATTGAGAAACACATAAGCCAGTGCCGCCGCACGATCGCAAGCCTTCTTTGACTCGCCGATGATCTCGGCAATCGCTCCGTTACCATGAAGACGCTGACATATTCCGAACGTAGTGACTTTCGGAAATCCGGGACTCCTCAACTCGTCCTTCACGGGCTGACTTTGCGGGGACTTGAGGACATCGAGTCCAAGGTAGTCTACCAGCGACACCGCGGCATTATCACTGAATGCATAGACACACAGCAGCTGTGACCCGTTCGGATCCCTACTCCCCCACCTCCCCATCCGCGGCAGGTAATACCGGTATCCATAGTAATACATCGGATCGGCGTCAACGTAGTAACCCGAGCCGGCCGGGGTCTCAACCAACTCGCTCGCACCGTCGTCCTCGGCAAACTTCGTACTGAACCGGAACGGATTGTCGATCCACCTCGGCCCGCACGCCGCAATCGTCCGGCCATACGCGTCGTACTCGTAGGCCGCCACGGTGTCGCCCGTCCAGCCATCGACCACCTGCCCCACGTTGCCATTCGCGTCGTAGGCGTACCAGTAACTGTAGAACTCATACTGCGGCTCGCCGATCTCGAAGTCGCCCAACGCCACGTTCCCGCCGCCGTCGGCAAAGGTCAACTGCAAACTCTGCTCGCCCGTCGGCTGCACGGCCACCAGCTCCATCGTCACCGGCGACGGCTGACTCGTCGATCCGCCCGACTCACTCGCGGGCGCGAAGCTCAACTCACTCCCGCCGCCCGGCGCGAGCACGTCGTCCAACACCACCTGCCCACCATTGCCCGACTCATCCGCCAGCGGCACGGTCACGCCACCGCCACCCGCCTGCGACGCGCCCGACTGCGCCAGCAGCGCCACGCTCTCTCCACCGGTCGCTGGCCCCGCCACCGCCATCAGGCCGCCCTCGATCACCGAGCTGTATTGTACGTCAGTCAGCGCCAGCAGGCCGCCGATCCCGCCCGCCCCGCGCGGCAGCCCGCCGGCCGGGCCCACCGCGGCCGCGCCGTTCTGCCCGGCCAGGCGGCCTGCGTGTCGTGCGGCGAGACCGAACCTGCGCGGCGTGTTACCTGGTGTTGAGGCAGCGTCGAAAGAACGATTGCGGCATGTCCGCGATCACAGCCGGGGGTCGACCGGTTCGCTCTCCATTGCGAGCACGCCGAACACGCACTCGTGTGTGCGCCGCAGCGGCTCGCCACGGGCGAAACGCTCGAGTGCCTCGATGCCTAGCGCGAACTCGCGCAACGCAAGCGCTCGTTTCCGGTTCAGGCTGCGGCTGCGGAGTCGCTCGAGGTGCTCCGGCAACGTGTACTCGGGTCCGTAGATGATGCGCAGATACTCGCGCCCGCGGCACTTGATCGCCGGCTGCACGAGGCCGCGCGGGCCGCGGGCCACGAACTCGTACGGCTTGACGACCATCCCCTCTCCGCCGCTGTCGGTCAGGCCTGTCCACCAGGCAACGCCCTCGAGCTCGCTGTTTGTGTCGGTCAGGTCGACGATGCGATACGGCGTTGCGAGCAGAACCCGCGGATCGGCGGCGCACACCTTCGCGAGCGTGTCCATGTGCCAGACGTGATCGCGGTCGACGTGCACATCCGCCTCGGTCGCGAGAATGTGAAACGGCGCGAGCTTCAGATCGGCGACCGACTCGACGTTCCAGCAGTATTGCCGGTAGGCGTGCACATACCGGTCGATCAAGTCAGCCCGCTGCTTCGCGTGGTCGAGCAACGCACCCACGTCGCGACCGCTGGCGGCCGCACGCTCGATCTCGACAGCGGCCTCGGCGAGTGATGTTCGCGCCGCTGCCCCGACCGCGGCGTACTGATCCTGTAACAGCGCCTTGGCCTTGGCCGACCAGGGCATCAGTTCGCAGTCCAGGCAAACCCAGTCGGTCTCGAGCTCGTCCCAGAACTTGCAGGAGTCGAGCGCCGTGACGACGCGGGCCAGCAATTCCTGCTCGCGCCGGCGATCGTCGAAAAAGCGGCGGCCGGTGCGCGTGTAGATGATGCCCGGCCCTTCATCCATGACGCCGAAGCGACGTTGCGCGACCCCTTCGTCGCGGCACACGACCACGACGGCGCGCGAGCCCATGTGCTTCTCTTCACACACGACCCGCGGCTGGCCGTGGTTGCGATAGTATGCGAAGGCCTCGCGCGGGTGCTCCAGCAGGTCGCCCGCGGGGGCGGTTTCGCAGGGCGACATGGTCGGCGGCAGATAGATCAGCCACTTGGGATTGGCCGCGAAACGACTCATCACTTCCAGCGCCGCAGCGCCCTGTTCCTCGTTGACGATCACGTTGTGCTGCAGGCGCGTCGAGATGATGCGCTTGCCAAGCAGGTCGCCGATATCGAGCAGGTCGTCGTGGGCCTGCTGGGCCGAAAGACCCGTCCCGATGGCCGATGCGTCGGCCGGGGCAAACGGCTTTCTTGACTCCGCGTACGCGCGCCTTGCCGGAACCGACATCAGCGCTCTTTCCGGATAGCGCAGCGCCGTCAGCCGGCCCCCGAATACGCAGCCGGTGTCGATGTTGATCGTGCGGTTGAGCCATTCCGGCTCGGGGACGGGTGTGTGGCCATAGACCACCATCGCGCGGCCGCGGTATTCGGCTGCCCAGTTGTAGCGGACCGGCAGGCCGAACTCGTCGGTCTCGCCGGTGGTTTCGCCGAACAGCGCGAACTCGCGCACCTTGCCCGAGCCGCGGCCCTGCATTTCGGCTTTCATCCCGGCGTGCGCGACCACCAGGTTGCCGTCGTCGAGAACGTAGTGACTGACCAACGCATCGATGAAATCCGCCACCTGCTGCCGGAACTCGGCCGATTCGGCATCAAGCTGGGCGAGGCTTTCGGCCAGCCCGTGGGTGATCTGCACGTCCCTGCCGCGCAGCTTGCGCATGAGCTTCATGTCGTGGTTGCCCGGCACGCACAATGCGCTGCCGCTGGCGACCATGCTCATCACCAGCCTCAGCACCTGGGGAATCTTCGGCCCGCGATCAACCAGGTCGCCCAGAAAGATCGCCCGGCGGCCGGCGGGCGGCTCGATGCCAAACCCGAATCCCGCCGCCGCTGTGTCTGAGTGCTCGACGCGATACCCGAGGACTCCGAGCAGTTCGACCAGCTCGTCAAAGCAGCCGTGCACGTCGCCGATGATGTCAAACGGCCCGTGCTCGTGTTTCTTGTTGTTCCACAGCGGCGTCCGCTCGACGACGGCGGCGTCCACTTCGCCGGGCGACTTGAACACGAAGAGATGGCGGAAGCCTTCCTTGCCCAGAAAGCGGAGCCCGCGTCGCATCGCGCCCTGCTGGTTGCGAATGACTTCGCTCCGCATGCTGTTGCGATCCTGGCGCTGCGCGTTGCGATCGGCGCAGATGCGGCCGCCGATGTCGAACACGATTGCGACCGGCAGGCAGTGGTGCTCGCGAGCGAGTTGCACCAGCGGCTTTCGATCCTCCGGCTTGACGCTGGTCGCATCGATCACCGTGAGCTTGCCGGCGGCGAGTCGCTTTCCGGCGACGTAGTGCAAGACGTCGAACGCGTCGCCCGTGGCGGCCAGGTCGTTCTCGTCGTCGCTGACCAGCGCCCGGCAGTAGTCGCTGCTGAGAACTTCCGTCGGCTTGAAATGCCTGCGCGCAAACGTGGACTTGCCCGAGCCCGACGGGCCGATGAGCACCACCAGCGAAAGCTCAGGAATCGTGACCGTCAACTCTGAAATATCCCCATCTGCGTCGGCGCGCCGACCGCCGCGTCCTCGGGCCCGATCGCCAGAAACCGCACCTCGTACCCGAACCGCGCCGCCACGCGGCCGGCCCAAGCCTGAAATTCCGCCCGCGTCCACTCGAAGCGGTGATCGCGATGGCGGAACTGACCGGCGGGCAGCGTGGCCCACTTCACGTTGTACTCGCGGTTCGGGGTCGTCAAGATCACCGTCCGCGGCCGCGCGAACTCGAAGAGCACCCGCTCAAACGCCGCCAGCCGCGGCGCGTCCTGGTGCTCGATGACCTCGACGCATGTGGCCGCGTCGAACGGCGTCGCCGCGTCGATGCGAAGCCGGGCGTCGCGGTACATCAGCGAGCCGTGCAGCAGCGCGATCCGCTGGCGCTTCATCGGCGGCAGGCGCTCGAGCCGCAGGCGCTCCGCGGCGATCTTCAGCGAGCGCAGCGAGACATCCATGCCGACCAGCCGCTCGAATCGCCTGTCGTTCAACAGCAAGCGGAGTAACTTACCTTCGCCGCAGCCGACGTCGACTACGGAGGTGGCTTCGCAGCCGCGCAAGACCGCGAGGACGGTCGCCAGACGCTGCGTGTTGAGCGGCGGCCCCCGTTCGTCGGCCCCGTCCGGCACTGGTTCTTCCTGACGCTTCGCACGGTCAGCGTCCGCTGCGGCGCCGGTGAGTGCGGCAGTCGCGGCGTCGGCTGGAATCACCTCGCAGACGGCTGCCGTGCCCGCTGGGGCGTCGCAAGTTCTCATCTCGACCTGCGCCTCGAGCGCCGCTTCCTCCAGTTCGTGCTGCACGTCCTCGGCTTCCGGGTCGGGTTGATCCTCCTCGGCCAGCCGGGCGAGCGCTTCGCGGGCTAGGCTCCACTGATTCCTGAGGTATCGACGTGTGATCGCGTCGCGCTGCGGATGACCGGCAAGCCAGCCTTCGCCTTTGCGCAGCAGCTTTTCCACTTCCTCATCACCTACCCAGTAGTGCTTGTCGTTGTCGAGCACCGGGATCAGCACGTACAGGTGCGTCAGCAGTTCGCAGAGCCGGACCTTTCCGCGCAGCGTCACCGTGAAGTAGCTGCTGTCGCCCCAGTCGGTGAACTTCGCGTCCAGCGCGTGGCGCTGCGCCGCGACTTCGTACCCCAGCGGCTCGAACAGCCGGCGCAGAAACGGGTCGCCTCCGCGACACGGCAGCACGGCCAGGCGTGCCTCCAGCGGCAGGGCCTCATTCACGAGTTCCGGCCGGTCGTTGCACCGACCATTGAGCGCCGAACCGAACACCTGCGCCATGGCAACACTCATGAAGCTGCTGGCAACGTAGGGGCGGTCGTTGACGTACTGCTGAAGCGAAAAGCCCTCGCCGGCCGGCCCGCCGCGGCGGCGCACCAGCCCGATCGGATCGACGGCCAGCAACAGCGCCGCCGTGCAGCATTGCTCTGTCGCCTGCGGATAGAAAACGTGCGCAGACCCGAAGGCGAGCTCGAACGTCTGCACCTTGGCCGGGTGCTTATGCAGCAGCCAACCGAGATCGGTGGCCGGCGCTCGAGTTGTCGTCAGCGTCAGCAGCACACTCGACTCCGCTCGCGTACGGGCGAATGGAAAATCACCCAGCGACGAGCGTATCGGACCGGTTCTTGCGGGTCCATCGGGCCGGTGTTTGACATGAGCTTCGACCAGCGTGGGCGCTGGCGGACTTCGCAGAATCGCGACCTTCCACGGAGGCCGTGCTCTCGTTGGAACTCTGGCGATTGGAATCGACTCGCCGTCCGCGCAGTGCCGGCGTCCGCCGCGGGCATGAAACTGCGCGGCGTGCTCACTTTGAGAGACGCAAGACCGGAGCAGGGGTTCCGCGGTCGCGGCAGGTCACGGCTGCCGGGCAACAGATGTCGCCCCCGCCTCGTGGGATCGGTGAAATCGTCAATGCCGCAGGACACGCACTCGCGTAACAACAACCCGCGAACCGTCGATGCGCGGCGGTGTGACTCAGAGTTCGACAGGGAAATCCCTCGGCATGGCGTGCGGGCTGTTACCCACACTTTCCCGCAGAAACGCACCGAGTCATCCTGAAACCGCAACGCGCGGACCGGCACGACTTTGTAAGCGACGCCGACAGAAAGGGTTTGGGCGCGGAACGAAACGGCATGCATTACGGCAACCGCGCGATTGGTTGCGGGGGCTCGTCAACCGCGCATCGCAGCTTCGAAGACTGCCCCGCAAGATGACACGACCGGAGCAGCTTGTGTGCGACCACGAATCATGCACTCGGGGCAGGTCGACGCGCGCCGCGCCGAGAATCCGTTGTAACCCGATTGAAGGGAGTAACGTATCAATAATGATCAGGAATGCCCACCCCTCCGAGCGGGGCCGATCGGGCAGCGGCAATGTGCAGAGGGCGATCAAGCGCAGCGATCGATTCTCGACCCTCCCCTACGAGCCTATCCCGGCGGGCGGACGTGAACGGCGACGGGGTGGTGGATGGCGAGGATCAGGACGCCTACAATGACAAGGAGCCGACCTGGCACGACTGGCCGGGGAATGATCTCGTGGTCGCGCAGACCTTCAGCGACGTGGACAACTGGTATATGTTCCAGGGCGTGCCGCACGTGGCGGTTGATGCGAGTAACTCGGTGATCGACAAGCTGCCGCTCAATCACCACCGGGCGCGGTACGCCGACCCCGCCATCGGCCGATGGGGGACGAGGGATCCGGTCGGAAATCGCAGGGTAAGTGACCTTTATGAGTACATGAAGGGTAGGCCGCTGGGTTTCTTGGATCCCAAGGGGGAGAGAGTAGTGGTAGTTGCACCACCCGCGCGCTCAAGCAGGTGTCGGGGGTCGGCCATGGGTCATCCGCTGCTCATTGCCGCTCTGGTGGGACTCCAGGTGCAAATGGAGTATGATATCGGAATAGAACTTGAACAGGCGGCATGCATGGAAGAAGCCACAGATGTCGCGCCTGAGCCCCGTCCCCAACCTCCGCAGCCCCCTCCGATGCCACCCAACCCTGATCTGCCTCCACCACCAGATCCGTGCCCGGAAGAATATCGGCGCATGTTACAGGACAACGTCGATGTTGCGTGCCAGCCGCCGACAGGTCCGCGCAAATGCACGTCCTCAATGTCGCTGGTTGAGCTCTTGGACAATCTGCGACGATTTGAACTCTGTGCAGCAGCACGCGACAGAATCAACAATGAGTGCTATGACGGGGGTGACGCCGGTCACCAAGAGGGGGCCAACAACGCGCGAAACGGCGCAGCCAATTGCCGAGAGAAACTCGAAAAAGGGTATGGGTGTCTGAGTCTGACGCCAAGACGGTGAGGAGTAGATTGTGGAGACCCGTACAGACCTGATCTCGAAGATTGCAGAAGCTTTCCCGGAGGAACGCCGCTTCGACGGCATTGTTGTTAGGCATGATTGCATTGAATGCCGGCGAGTCGACGCGCTCTATCGCGGAAAGAGATGGTCTGAACTGCACGCGGAAGATCTTGAACGCGAGCCTGCGGCATACTCCTTATTCTCTCCCGAGGCGTACGTTTGTTTCCTGCCGGCCTTGTTGATTGCGGCGATACGTGAACCGTCGTTCAACAACATTGTCGATGTTGAACGGCTTGTACGTGTTGTGTCTGAGGACTGCGAGAGCGCATCGTTGACGTTGTTTCGAGAACGGTATCCTCTCTTGTCGAAGCGCCAGCGTTCTACAGTGGGTCTTGTTCTTCGCTACTTGTCTGAATCTTCGAGGGGCGACTCGGGGATTCTCTGTCCGGGGCCGCTTGTGGATCGAGCCATTGCCGAATTATGGTCCTGACCGAGGGCGACCAGCTGGCTTCATGAATGCCGGACCGACGCGGTCGAGACCTACGGCCACGACGGGGCCGGGCGGATCGACCAGCGTGGCGAAGTATTACGTCCACGGCGTGAGTTACGTGGACGAGCGGTTGTTCATGTACAACGATGACTTCAAGCGGCCGTTCTATTACGCGCTGGAGCGGATGTACAGCGTGTGGGCGATACTCGACCGGACGGGCGCGATCGTCGAGCGGGTCATGTACGACGGCTACGGCCGGCCGTACATCCGCGAGAGCGCGGGGTTAGGCGATATGAACAATGACAGCGTGCTGGACAGCACCGACGCCACGCGCGTGGCGGCAGCGATCGCGGGGTCCATCTGGGACCCGCGGGCGGACGTGAACGGCGACGGCGTCGTGGATGGCAAGGACCAGGACAGCTATGATGAGAAGGAGCCGACCTGGCAGGATTGGCCGGGGAATGATCTGGTGGTCGCGCAGACCTTCAGCGACGTGGACAACGGGTATATGTTCCAGGGCGTGCCGCACGTGGCGCTGGACGCGACTAACTCGGTCACCGACAAGGCCCCGCTGAATCACCACCGGGCGAGGTACGCCGACCCCGCCATCGGCCGATGGGGGACGAGGGATCCGCTTCACATCAACCCTCTTGTTCTTGCACCGCGGTGGAATGATCTCTTCCTTCAACGAGACGAAGCATTCGAGCGAAGTCCTCTAGCTTCGACTTCCTCTCTTGCGTTCCTTATGAGTAATCCGCTTGTGTTCTCCGATGCCTCTGGCCAGTCGGAGTCATGCGGCTATATCACATGTTTGTGTCCGAATGGCAACCGCCCACTCGTCGAGGTTCACGGCAACTCGCACCGTGCTGCCTTTATCGCTGCGTTGCGCGGCTGGCGAGACGTTTTTGTGACTCTGCCGGGACTCCACCATACTCACATCTATTCCACATACGGATGCGAGGGTGCAATGTCTGCCCAGGCTACTCTCGAGCATGAATGCGGGCATGCGTGCGATCTAGCCTCGTCATTCATCCACTATGTTGTTGGTGCGTGCGCTGAACTTGCGCCAGGTTGTGGCGACATGGGTGGACTGACCGGGCATACGCCGTATCACTGAGTTAGAAATGGAAGGAGATGATTGTCCGATGCGCCGCTGCCTTCAGTTGTCTATCTTGTTACTCTCGACATCGGGATGCCTTGTCCATGACGTAGTGCGGACGACGGAGGAGGTAGTGCTGCAAGTGAACACGAATCGAGACGGATCGGCGGCCGCGGGTCAGGATATCGAGGTCTTGGTTGAAGGATCCGTAGGACGCGACGCTCGTAGCCAAACGGATTCTACTGGCCTGACTCGAGTAAGATTCAGTCAGGCGCGCGCGTCTGGCGCCCTGCTGAGGCCGCGGCAGGCCGATATTGAGCAAGACCGGCTTACAGGACGAGAGATGCTCGTCTTAATTGGGCGAAACGGACAGTTGGAGGCACTTCGCGGTAAGATTGCGGTCGGCAGTCGCATCGCCGGTCCGACTCTTTGCGCACGAGTCGTTTCATTGCGTACAGGCTCCGCCTCTCCAAAGAACAATGAGCGATAGGATACTGGGCGCATGAAGGGCGCTGGAGCCCGCCAGCTGGGACTACACCTATGACTCGGGCGGGAACTTACTGACGCAGGCGCACACCAGCGGTGCCAACGGCAACCTACGGGCCGAGCGGACTTACAGCTACGACACCGCCCATCGGCTGGTGACGAGTCAGTACCGCGACAGCCAGCAGCCGTGGAGCCTGCCGGCCTCGGCCAACGTCAGTTCGTGGTATGCCTACGACGACCTGGGCAACCGCACGACCCACTCGCACCGCAACGCGTCCAGCATCACCTACGCCCACGACAAGGTTCACCCTTGACTCGCATCCGCGACAAAAGGAGCGAGGCGGTTCGCGGGGAACTCGCTGAGCATCTGGTCCAGCTTCTTGCGACGCGTGCGACCCCCCTTCAGTGAACGCTCCTTTTGTCGGGCCTGGAGCAGCGTCTCGAACTCCTCGAACCAGGCCAGCCGCGCGGGCCGACGCTCGCGCGTCGAAGCGACGTGCCCGCGCGCGTGACGGTCGAGACGCTGCACCAGGTCGGTCGTGATGCCGACGTAGAGGCCGCCGTCGCCGCAGCGCAGAATGTAGGTGAAGGCCGGCACGCCAACAGCGTGGTGACGACCGACGTTGCGTGTCAAGGGCAGGCCGCATGACCACCCTGGCCGGACTGAGCCAGGGCTACGACCTGGCCGGCAACCAGACGCGGGCTTACTCGGCCGACCGGGCGACAAGTTACACCTATCGCTACGATCACCACAACCGGCTGACGGGCATCTATGACGGCACGAACACCACCCGCAAGGCGGCCTTCGTGTACGACGCGCTGGGCCGACGGGTCGAGTTCGCCCACGACGGGCTGGGCAAGACGACCGACTATTATTATGATGGAGTGAACGAGGTGGTCGAGACGCCGGGCGGATCGACCAGCGTGGCGAAGTATTACGTCCACGGCGTGAGTTACGTGGACGAGCGGTTGTTCATGTACAACGATGACCTGAAGCAGCCGTATTACTACGCGCTGGAGCGGATGTACAGCGTGTGGGCGATGATCGACCGGACCGGGGCGATCGTCGAGCGGGTCATGTACGACGGCTACGGGCGGCCGTACATCCGCGAGAGCGCCGGGTTAGGCGATATGAACAATGACAGCGTGCTGGACAGCACCGATGCCACGCGCGTGGCGGCGGCGATCGCGGGGACGATCTGGGACCCGCGGGCGGACGTGAACGGCGACGGGACGGTGGATGGCAAGGACCAGGACAGCTATGATGAGAAGGAGCCGGTTTGGCAGGATTGGCCGGGGAATGATCTGGTGGTCGCGCAGACCTTCGGCGACGTGGATAACTGGTACCTGTTCCGGGGGCGTGCCGCACGTGGCGCTGGACGCGAGTAACTCGGTCACTGACAAGCTGCCGCTCAACCATCACCGAGCCGCGGCTATTCGATCCTGCGGCCGGTCGCTGGGATACCCGCGACCCGGTTCGTTTCGCCATGGCCAATGGCTACGATGCGTTTCGCTGCGCCCCGACTCAATATTCGGATTCAACTGGGATGCGATTCGAGACCGCAACTTTGCCCCCAGACATCTTGCAGTGGTTCGGCGGCCAAAGCGGTGAAGGCCAAGAACCCCTTGGGAGCATTCAGTCGCAAAGGCCACCGCACCTTCGACTGCTCTCCTTTGTGAACTGTTGTATGGTTGATAGTCCGGCGAGGCCGTAGTTCGACGGACGTTTCATACAGTGCTCTCTGGCGACCAAGGGATTGGTTCGCCCAATTCCGCCTATCCCGGAAAGCACGGATATGTCTCTCCGACTTTAGCTGCTCAGCTTGATCTGCACGAACTCGGCCACATTCGCGCGCGTCACGAATCATCCATGGCCGGACCATCGCGAGAGCGCCGAGGCAATCACCAATATCTACTACACATTCAGTCTATAACTATGTTGCTGCAAGAGCAACGCCTGTAACGCCTTGGAACACCTCATCGCTTGGAATCATTGGATCAGCGAATTGAGCGACTGGATACAATGACGAATAGTCTGGGCGGACTCTTTCACGCGTGGGAGACTGCTCAAGGTGGAGGACCAAGAGGTCAGCCGTTCGTCGGAGATATTGACGGTGTGCACTATGATGTGATCTATCGCTCTCGATCAGAACTTGAAGGCGGATACAGACTTCCGAACTACGACCTGTTCGACCCGCCATACCCGAACGCTCCACCCGCGTTTGCTTCGGACTGCCGGCCACAATAGGTTAGAGTGAATGGAACTGGGAGGATGGTGTCGAGGAACCATTATTCCAACTAGATGGAGTTCGGCAATGGAAACAAACTCAGCTGTAGCCCGGACTTGGATTCGGCGTGTTTCGCTGGACTTGCACTAGGATGCTGGCTGGTAGTTGGCGGCGATCAGTCATTCGTTGCAGGCGGCAACGCGGCCGAGTCCACACGCCGAGTAAAGTGCGCAGCGAAAGACAAGGTGTTAGACGTCGGTTCCATGTCAAACAAGGATGTCGAGCGGGCAGCTAGGGTTGTGTGCAAGTCATTCCCGGTCGGGCGAAAGACAGCGGTTCTGGTGGCTGTGGTCAACGTAGGCGAGAATGCGGCAGCGCATCTTTGTACTCCGGTCTTGGTGGGACCGGAGTTCTATCCGTGTGGCCGTGAAGGCGTGCCGTGGTCGCTTCCGGGGTCAAGACGTCTTCCATCCGACCGGAATGATGACTTTGCTGTCTTGCGGCCCAGCGAGAGTTTCGCCAGGTATAATGAGCTTGATCGACCGTACGAAGAGTTTATGACCAAGATCTGTCCGGGCGGAACCTTTACCGTGTACGAAACAGGTCGTGAAGGCCGGCAGGACTCGATTCGCGGAGCTTCTCTCGGAAATACGACCGTGTGGAATAGCGAGCGATAGAAACGCCTTTCACAAGGCCGTCAAACAATTCACGTGTTATCCGCAAGGCAGGATCACGTACGATTGACAATGGGTGCTCGCGAGGAATCCCGATCGGTAGCGTCGGTCGCCAGTGCGACCCACTGTTGGCAGCGCCCGACCGGATCGAGCGTCATGTCGAAGTACTACGTCCACGGGGTGAGACGTGGACGAGCGTCTCATGATGTACAACGACGACCTGAAGCAGCCGTATTACTACGCTCGAGCGGATGTACAGCGTGTGGGCGATGATCGACCGGACCGGGGCGCCCTCGCGCGCGGGGAATTCGCGATTACGAGGCGAGCGAGGACGCCATCGCAGCGGGGCGTCTCGCGCGCGGGAATGCGCCGAGCGGGTCATGGATGGCGGCTACGGCCGGCCGTACATCCGCGAGAGCCGCGGGCCTGGGCGACATGCTGAGGGCGACCGCGTAGGGAGCCCGAAGGGAATGGTTCCGGCAGTCTGGTCCGGGCGTGGCCGGACGCAGCACCGACGCGACGCGCGTGGCGCGCCGCGATCGCGGGGACGATCTGGGACCCGCGGGCGGACGTGAACGGCGACGGGACGGTGGATGGCAAGGACCAGGACAGCTATGATGAGAAGGAGCCGGTTTGGCAGGACTGGCCGGGGAATGATCTGGTGGTCGGCAGGACCTTCAGCGACGTGGACAATTGGTACCTGTTCCAGGGCGTGCCGCACGTGGCGCTGGACGCGAGTAACTCGGTCACCGACAAGGCCCCGCTGAACCACCACCGGGCGAGGCACGCCGACCCCGCCATCGGCCGATGGGGGACGAGGGATCCGCTTCACATCAACCCTCTTGTTCTTGCACCGCGGTGGAATGATCTCTTCCTTCAACGAGACGAAGCATTCGAGCGAAGTCCTCTAGCTTCGACTTCCTCTCTTGCGTTCCTTATGAGTAATCCGCTTGTGTTCTCCGATGCCTCTGGCCAGTCGGAGTCATGCGGCTATATCACATGTTTGTGTCCGAATGGCAACCGCCCACTCGTCGAGGTTCACGGCAACTCGCACCGTGCTGCCTTTATCGCTGCGTTGCGGCTGGCGAGACGTTTTTGTGACTCTGCCGGGACTCCACCATACTCACATCTATTCCACATACGGATGCGAGGGTGCAATGTCTGCCCAGGCTACTCTCGAGCATGAATGCGGGCATGCGTGCGATCTAGCCTCGTCATTCATCCACTATGTTGTTGGTGCGTGCGCGCGAACTTATGCCAGGTTGTGGCGACATGGGTGGACTGACCGGGCATACGCCGTATCACTGAGGTTAGAAATGGAAAGGAGATGATTGTCCGATGCGCCGCTGCCTTCAGTTGTCTATCTTGTTACTCTCGACATCGGGATGCCTTGTCCATGACGTAGTGCGGACGACGGAGGAGGTAGTGCTGCAAGTGAACACGAATCGAGACGGATCGGCGGCCGCGGGTCAGGATATCGAGGTCTTGGTTGAAGGATCCGTAGGACGCGACGCTCGTAGCCAAACGGATTCTACTGGCCTGACTCGAGTAAGATTCAGTCAGGCGCGCGTCTGGCGCCCTGCTGAGGCCGCGGCAGGCCGATATTGAGCAAGACCGGCTTACAGGACGAGAGATGCTCGTCTTAATTGGGCGAAACGGACGGTTGGAGGCACTTCGCGGTAAGATTGCGGTCGGCAGTCGCATCGCCGGTCCGACTCTTTGCGCACGAGTCGTTTCATTGCGTACAGGCTCCGCCTCTCCAAAGAACAATGAGCGATAGGATACTGGGCGATGAAGGGCGCTGGAGCCCGCCAGCTGGGACTACACCTATGACTCAGGCGGGAACTTACTGACGCAGCGCACACCAGCGGTGCCAACGGCAACCTACGGGCCGAGCGGACTTACGGCTACGACACCGCCCATCGGCTGGTGACGAGTCAGTACCGCGACGGCCAGCGGCCGTGGAGCCTGCCGGCCTCGGCCAACGTCAGTTCGTGGTATGCCTACGACGACCTGGGCAACCGCACGACCCACTCGCACCGCAACGCGTCCAGCATCACCTACGCCCACGACAAGGTTCACCCTTGACTCGCATCCGCGACAAAGGAGCGAGGCGGTTCGCGGGGAACTCGCTGAGCATCTGGTCCAGCTTCTTGCGACGCGTGCGACCCCCCTTCGGTGAACGCTCCTTTGTCGGGCCTGGAGCAGCGTCTCGAACTCCTCGAACCAGGCCAAGCCGCGCGGGCCGACGCCGCGCGCGTCGAAGCGACGTGCCCGCGCGCTCGACGGTCGAGACGCTGCACCAGGTGGTCGTCGATGCCGACGTAGAGGCCGCCGTCGCCGCAGC
The DNA here is from genome assembly GCA_046350375.1 of Phycisphaerae bacterium. Taxonomy (GTDB): domain Bacteria; phylum Planctomycetota; class Phycisphaerae; order UBA1845; family UTPLA1; genus JAXMAO01. The sequence continues at coordinate 288,101 of JAXMAO010000003.1, read as the reverse complement.
GCAGAATGTAGGTGAAGGCCGGCACGCCAACAGCGTGGTGACGACCGACGTTGCGTGTCAAGCGGCAGGCCGCATGACCACCCTGGCCGGACTGAGCCAGGGCTACGACCTGGCCGGCAACCAGACGCGGGCTTACTCGGCCGACCAGGCGACGAGTTACACGTATCGCTACGACCATCACAACCGGCTGACGGGCGTCTATGACGGCACGAATACGACCCGCAAGGCGGCGTTTACATACGACGCGCTGGGTCGACGGGTCGAGTTCGCCCACGACGGGTTGGCGAGGACGACCGATTACTATTATGATGGCGTGAACGAGGTGGTCGAGACGCCGGGCGGATCGAGCGTCATGTCGAAGTACTACGTCCACGGGGTGAGTTACGTGGACGAGCGGTTGTTCATGTACAACGACGACCTGAAGCAGCCGTATTACTACGCGCTGGAGCGGATGTACAGCGTGTGGGCGATGATCGACCGGACCGGGGCGATCGTCGAGCGGGTCATGTACGACGGCTACGGCCGGCCGTACATCCGCGAGAGTGCCGGGTTAGGCGATATGAACAATGACAGCGTGCTGGACAGCACCGATGCCACGCGCGTGGCGGCGGCGATCGCGGGGACGATCTGGGACCCGCGGGCGGACGTGAACGGTGACGGCGTCGTGGATAGCAAGGATCAGGACAGCTATGATGAGAAGGAGCCGACCTGGCAGGATTGGCCGGGGAACGACCTGGTGGTGGCGCAGACCTTCAGCGACGTGGGCAATTGGTACCTGTTCCAGGGCGTGCCGCACGTGGCGCTGGATGCGAGTAACTCGGTCCTCGACAAGGCCCCGCTGAACCACCACCGGGCGAGGTACGCCGACCCCGCCATCGGCCGATGGGGGACGAGGGAACCATTCCTGAGCAGCGGCGATCCGCGGCGATGGTCGTTTGTGCCCGTCGTCGACGACAGCTTGATCAGTTTGAAAGCCCGTCAGCGATGGAGGCTCAGCCAGGATCAGCCGCGCAAGTGGCATCTGGCAGATTCCAGATGGCTTGCGACGAACACCTTCGCCCTGCTCGAGTCGCGCCCACTTGACAGGGACGATTCGAGCGGCGAGTGCGCTGAGGAGAAGAGAACTGCGTGCGGACACGGAGCATCGCCCGCAGAGGCTGTCGCAGCGTGCACAGATGAATGGCTCACTGCTCTCAGGCTTAACGCAATCAACTGCACACAGTGCGGCGGACCAATCCACGATCCTATTCTCCGGGAATTCTCTTCCTGTTTTGAATGCGGCTGGTGTAACATCGGTTCATGTCCATGTCCCGAGGAGGAGTGCGTCCCGGAGTGGACGTATCCGGCCAAGTGCAAGTGCGTCGAGTAGAGGAGTTTTCGGCAGCTTCAGGCGCCAGCGGACGTTAGGCAAATGCGACGGCACTCAAGGGAGAAAACCCGGGCCAGTGGGTTCACGCTCGGTTGGAGTCTCACTGGGATTGCAATTGTAGCATTTCTGATCTCGACGATCTTGCGACTGGTCTATGTCTCGCATGATTTCACCTTTGGCGTCTTTGTTGGACAGGCGCGGTATTTTCACCAGGCCGTACTCTCCGCACCCCTACGAAAATCATTCTGCAAGCGTCATCCGCGTGGGTTGAGTGTTTGCTTTGCATCTGAACTGCCGTCTTTTCGGGACCTCTGGATTCCGGTCTTAAGGCCGGAGGGAATGACTGTTCCAATTGTCTACGTACCGGTGTTGCTAGCGGCTGGTTCGCTGCTGTTGCAGCGCCACAGGCGACGCAGGCAACCCCAAACTGGTTGCTGTAGCGTTTGCGGGTATGACCTGTTCGGAAACGAATCGGGGCGCTGTCCCGAGTGTGGCAAGCCAATCGATACGACTAGGGTCATGACCATGCCAATCGCATGACGACCCCGCCCCGCTCCATCTGGGACCCGCGGGCCGACCTGGACGACGACGGGGTGGTGGATGGCAAGGACCAGGATGCCTATGATGAGAAGGAGCCGGTTTGGCAGGACTGGCCGGGGAACGACCTGGTGGTCGCGCAGACCTTCAGCGACGTGGGCAACTGGTATATGTTCCAGGGCGTGCCGCACGTGTCGCTGGATGCGAGTAACTCCGTCACGGACAAGCAGCCGCTGAATCACCACCGGGCGAGGTACGCCGACCCGGTGATTGGCAGATGGAGGACGAGGGATCCGAGAACATATTACTCCGCCGTTCAAGCACCGCCGCCGTGGCCACTGGATTCCATCAGGGACACCGCGTTTGGTCCCGCGATGCAATGGCCTCGATTGGCTGTATCTACTGCCGGGCGCGTCACCGGCGAGTACGAACTGTTGTTGTCCAGGCCCCTGGCGCACCATGACCCGTCTGGGCTGGCGATTATCGACCCATTTTGTCGCTGTGCCCCTCCCCTCGGCGGCTGTGGCTGTGGACGAACGTTCCTGTACGAGACTTGTCACTGTGAGACCATCTGGGGGTGTGGGGATTCCAGTCATTGCCTATGTAACCCCGGCCCTCCGCCACCGAATCCACCTCCAAGGCCGCCTTGTGGAGACTATGGAGAGAGCTGTTACCACGGGATAAAGGAAAAATGCGTGTGTGCTTGTATGCAGACATCGCCTTCTCCTTGGTCGGACTTTGCGAACCGTTGTATCTATTGTATGCAAATCAGTTCTGGCTGCGATGCCTCGGGCGCACACGACAAGTGCCTTGCAGCCGCAGATCGTTATTTTCCCGGGCAAAGCGAATATGAGCTACTAAGTGAATGCATAGCATACTGCTTCCTAAATGGATATTTTTGTGGCCCTTGATGCGGGAGGAAGATTGATTGGCATGTTTCCTGTTCTCGCTTAGCTGTATCCGCTGATGGCCTTTCTTCCGGACGCGAACGGAGTGGCGACTGCTCGCATGTCAAGGGTTCCAGGATACCGGCGTGGCGTCATCGCCACACTCTTGTTCATAGCGATCGGCACCATGCTGGGCGCAGGCACAGCTTTTGTCTTCGATAGGACATTTTGGCGCATTGGTCCCCCGATCGGGTTTTTTCTTGGAGCAGTCTTGTCACCACTGTTCACGATATGTACTTGGAGGAAGGGGCTGGTTGCTGCGTCCATAGTAGCCTATGTGCCAACGGTTGTTGTTGCATTTGTTGGTGCAATGCTCTCCACGCCTGTTCTTGTGCTAATGGGAATTGGTTTGTGCCCCATGATGATTCTGCTGACGAGAGTCTTGCTGGGTGATATGGGGATAGAGGATTCTCGCAAGTGTTTGTACTGTGGTTATGATTCTCGGGAGAACACGTCGCCCATTTGCCCCGAGTGCGGCAGGTCCGGTGAAACAAGCACGCCCACGACAAGGCCAATCGCATGACCACGCTGGCCGGGCTGAGCCAGGGCTATGACCTGGCCGGGAACCAGACGCGGGCTTACTCGGTCGACCGGGCGACAAGTTACACCTATCGCTACGATCATCACAACCGGCTGACGGGCGTCTATGACAGCACGAACACGACCCGCAAGGCGGCCTTCGTGTACGACGCGCTGGGGCGACGGGTCGAGTTCGCCCACGACGGGCTGGGCAAGACGACCGACTATTATTATGATGGAGTGAACGAGGTAGTCGAGACGCCGGGCGGCTCGACCAGCGTGGCGAAGTATTACGTCCACGGCGTGAGTTACGTGGACGAGCGGTTGTTCATGTACAACGATGACCTGAAGCAGCCGTATTACTACGCGCTGGAGCGGATGTACAGCGTGTGGGCGATGATCGACCGGACCGGGGCGATCGTCGAGCGGGTCATGTACGACGGCTACGGGCGGCCGTACATCCGCGAGAGCGCCGGGTTAGGCGATCTGAACAATGACTCGGTTCTCGACAGCACCGACGCGACGCGCGTGGCGGCGGCGATTGCGGGGACGATCTGGGACCCGCGGGCGGACGTGAACGGCGACGGCGCGGTGGATGGCAAGGACCAGGACGGCTATGATGAGAAGGAGCCGACCTGGCAGGACTGGCCGGGGAATGATCTCGTGGTCGCGCAGACCTTCAGCGACGTGGACAACTGGTATATGTTCCAGGGCGTGCCGCACGTGGCGCTGGACGCGAGTAACTCGGTCACCGACAAGCTGCCGCTGAATCACCACCGGGCGCGGTATGCCGATCCGGCCGTCGGCCGATGGGGGACGAGGGATCCGATAGAGTACCCTGAGCCTGCCTTCCAACCTCACCGCTTCGCGGGAGCGTACATGTTGGATGCAGTCTCCCGGTCCCGGACTCTGAGGTCCAGCTTGTTCAACGCACTTGGCAACAATCCAATCGCGGCGACGGATCCACAGGGACTGACGCCCTGGACGTTCACGCTGAACACCAAAAACATCGGTGTCAACTTCACCAGTACGAACCCAGATGGTTCGGTCGCAACCCAGGCCGGTTTCATTGTCCACGGTGCATGCCAGCATGAGGAGACGTGGGTGCAGCTTCTTGTGATATCAGCGGAGGGCCAAGGTTGCGTTGGCCCTCCAGGAACGGGGTTATTCGGTACTTCCAGATGCTTTCTGGAGGCCTCTTTGACAAATCCTGCTGACACTGGGTTCGACGATGCTCTTGGGTTCCAAAGGGACCTCCCGAAAGGGCAGTGCGGCGTGTGGAGGGCCACCGCCTATTCCGTTTGTCTTCCGTCAAAGGATGGTTGGGACCTTACCGGCATGGCCATTAATGGCTGCGACCCTTACGTGGATTCTGGGCAAGCTGATTGCAAACAAATCAGCTGCACCAGTGCGGTAGTACTCGACATATTGCAACATCAACGCATGGACCACCGCACGGAACGTTCAATGCTCGTTGATTGGTGCAACTGTCCAGGATGCAAGTGCAACCCCGTCGCGGGGTGGTCAGTAGGGATACTTTCTGATACTGGGCATGGATTGCAAATCTCAGTCGCCAAGGCCTGTGGAGCGCAGGCCGTGTACCAGCAATGGTGAGTTTACTTGCGAGGGTATTCGCGCGAACGTGGGGCCGCCGTAGTTCCATCATAGCCGCTTTCTGGAGTCCGTACATCGTCCTGTTGTTGGTGCCAGTATCATGTCGCACTCATCAGGAGATCTGTGTGTGGACTGACCGTTCCTGCTGTCAGCTCATGTTTGCGCAGGGCGCTGTGGAGCGCGAAGGAACATTCATCTTTCCCGTGTATCCTGTCATGCTTAACGACTACGGCATCCACATGTGGCGCAAACCTCCTGTTTACGAAGCTACGTGTCAAGGCCTCATCCCTCGAGCCAGGAGAGTCTGCGTGAGTCTTGCTCAGAGTCGCCCGTCCGGTTTCATTCACAACTTACCGCTCGACAATCATACGATCGTAGACCGCCCATTCTGGTGGGATGAGTTTGTCCCGACGGTTCCAATGCTCTGGATTACTATTCCTCTGTGGCCGCCGCTCACAACACTTACCATTGGACTGTTAATCTATTGGATTGGTCGCGACCTACGGCAATCAAGGCGGGTACGAGTTGGCCATTGTCGTCAATGCAATTATGATCTGCGGGGTAGTGGTGGAGCATTCTGCCCAGAATGTGGGTCAGTGATCAGTGCTTCCTCGCCTATTGCCGGCCGGGCGACATGACCACCCTGGCCGGGCTGAGCCAGGGCTATGACCTGGCCGGCAACCAGACGCGGGCCTACTCGGCCGACCGCGCGACGAGTTACACCTATCGCTACGACCACCACAACCGGCTGACCGGCGTCTATGACAGCACGAACACCACCCGCAAGGCGGCCTTCGTGTATGATGCGCTGGGGCGAAGGGTCGAGTTCGCCCACGACGGGCTGGCGAAGACGACCGACTATTACTATGATGGCGTGAACGAGGTGGTCGAGACGCCCGGCGCGGATGCGGCCGCGTCGCGCAGCCGGCGGCACGCGAGCCAGACGGCGACGAGCAAGACGATCGGAGCGGTGAAGCCTCCGGGTCGATAGGCGCGGGCCGCCAGCATCCACAACAGATGAAAGCTGCCGTTGATCGTTTCGATGACGATCCAGAACCAAATCAGACCGGTGCGGGCGCTCCACGCCCGCCGAACGGGGAACGCATAGCACGCCAGCCCGAACGAAACGAAGATCGCGTTGGCCAGCGCGAAACCGGCGGGCGGGTTGTCGGGCACAATCCCGCTGACGAACCGGGCGAGCGGAAGGACGTCGTAAAGCCGGAAGCAGAACTCCTCCGAGAAGTGTGCGGCGTGGAGCAAAACCAGGGAGAGAAACACCGTTGCGGTACGACGATTCAGCATGCACGACTCGGCGCGGCGGAATCGATGTCGGGATTCCAGACCAGCAGAAACCTACCGGGAACCTGCCGTGAGACCATTAAGGAAATCGGGGCGACAGTCCGCCAGTTGAACTCTTCGTGCAAGGAATTCGGGTTTGGGAGCCGGAAATCAGGGGTCTGCTCGGCCGCGACCCCGCTGAGCGGTCCCGGCAGGTCAAAGCCGGATCGTGCTTCGATTCGCCTTGATGAATGCGAAGAGTCGGTCCGCGATGGGCTCGGGATACTCAAGAAACTGACGGTCACACGCTCCCAAGACCTCGTCTCGAGATTCATCATCGTCGCAAATGACGGCCTCAATCTCTGCCACGGAGAGAAGCGGCAGTCGCAGAGCGGCGATCGCGTCTTCCGTGATCGCGGCGACCTTGGGGCACCCAATCCGCCGCAGTGCAGTCACGATGGCGGGCGCATACTGCACGGACGAGTTCACGAAGAACTGGTGATAGCCGCCGTTGTTGACTTCGCGTTCGAGTCCTTCGATCGCTAGGACCGTAACCTCTTCGGTCGTCAGGCTCTCGGCACCCTCCCGCGCCGCCTTCTGATCGAGGGCCGCCTCAAAGGCAAGCAGTAGCGAATCAATCCGGTGCGTGTGTTCCAGCGCCAGCAGTTCTGCGACGGTTTCGCCGGAATACCCCTCCAAGAATGGCAGTTCGGACACCGTGGACCCTCGGAGCCGCAAATGGTGCGGTTCGGCGTCGGCTGCCTGACTCCGTCGGCAAGCCAGCCGTGAAACCGTGAAAGAAATCGGGGCGACTGGATTCGAACCAGCGACCTTCTGCACCCCATGCAGACGCGCTAACCGGACTGCGCCACGCCCCGTTCATCGTCATTACACGCCGCTGGCATGCAAATGTCAATTCGCCGCGGCCAGATCGGCCGATTACGCCCGCTTGCGCTGCATGCTCGGCATGCCCGGCCGCGGGGCGCGGTCGCAATCTGCCCCGCACACCGCGGCGCGACGTCGGCACGGCACGCGCCTGTTCCCCAGGCGCCGCGGCGTTCCGATCGCCGCGCCGCGGGCCGCGGCCGATTGACCCGCCCGGCGCGGCCGGCGTAGCGTGTCGCACGTGAGCGATCCGGCGCCGCGCGCGAATGATTCGACGGTCGCAACTGCGTCGCGTCGTTCGTGGCGCGATTGGCTCGGGCTGAACGCCTCCACGCTGGCGCTGCTGGGCGCAATTTTCCTGGTCACGGCCAGCACCGAGCTGTGGTCGCCGCTGGTGCCGCAATATCTCAAGGCGCTGCGCGAGCGTGCCCTGGCCGGCGATGTCGGCCTGGTCTGGCTGATCGGGCTCTACGGTTTCTATCGCGACGCGCTCGAGGCGCTGAACTACTACGTCGGCGGCGCGGTGGCGGGGCGGATCAACACGCGCCGCGCGCTGCTGATATTCAATCTGCTGCCGCTTGCCGGGCTGGCGGTGCTGATGCGGTGGCAGTCGCCGGGCGCGGTGTTCGTGGCGGTGCCGTTCTTGTTTGTGTGGGACAGTGTCGCCGGGCCGGCGGTGGTGTCGGTGGTGGGCGACGCGCTGCCGGCCGACCGGCGGACGATGGCGTTTTCGCTGCAAGCCATCCTGCGACGGCTGTCGCGGATGGCGGCCTATCTTGTCAGCGGGCTGATGGTCTGGCGGTTCGGGCGCGTGCAGGGAGTGCGCGGCGACGCGCTGATCGCCTGCGGGCTGGTGCTGTTTGCGTGGGGGGTGCAGTTCCGGCTGATGCGCACGGGCAGTCGCGACGCGGTCCGCGCGTGGCACCGGCCGCGCGCGCTGTGGCGGCGCTTCCCGGCCGACCTGCGCGTGCTGCTGGCGGCCGACGTTCTGGCGCGCTGGGCCGAGGGGATCGCCAAGCCGTTCCTGATTCTCTACTGCGTGCCGCTGTTGTCGGCGGCGCTCGACCGCGGCACGGCGGCTTATCAGTCGGTGCTGCTGAACATTGAGGCGGCGACCAACATCGCGCTCTACGTGGCGGTCGGTCCGCTGGCGAGCCGGGCGGGGCTGGCGAAGCGACCGTACATCGGGCTGAGCTTCGTCTTTTTCGGGGTGTTTCCGCTGCTGGTGCCGGTGCTGGGCGGGGCCTGGGGGGCGGCCGGGTTGATGCTGGCGTATGTCCTGGCGGGCGGGCGGGAGATCGGCGAGCCGGCTCGCAAGGCGATGATCGCCGAGCTGGTTCCGGTGGATGTGAAAACGCAGGCGATCGGGCTATATTGGGCGGCCCGCGGCGTGGCGGTGGCCGGGGCGGCGCCCGTGGGGGCGCTGCTGTGGCTGGCGGGCGAGCGCTGGCATCCGGGCGGGGGGCCGTACAGCACCTTCATGGCGGCCGGATGTGCCGGACTGGCGGGCGCGGTGCTGTTCTACGCGAGGTTCGGCCGGCGGGCCGGCGTGAACCGTTAGCGCGGCGTGGAAAAACCGTTGCCCTGTCTGGACGAGCACGGCCCGCACGACAGACGCGAAACCAGGTGATACATGAATCGACGGCATCGATCGATCCTCCTCTCGGCGTGGATGCTGATTCCGGCGGCCGCATATGGCGGCGTGGTCGAGGAATTCCCCCTTCTGCGTTGCGTGCCGAGCGACGTTTACCTGGTCTCGGCCGCGCGACAGAACTCCAAGCAGGAATTCCTCCGGGCGCACTGGCGACGAGTCTTCAAGGCGCTCGAGTCGTGCGGCATCGGCGAGGACCTGTGGGACCTGGTGTCGGCCCAGGTGCCGGCCGAGGCGAGTGATCAGTTGGACGCGGCCATCGAGAAGGTCCAGGCGCTGTTCGGCCAGGTGGAGTGGTCGAGCCTGTTCGAGCGCGAGCACCTGATGATGATGCGGATGAACGGCCCGGCGTACCAGTTCTGCCTGGTGACGCGGGTTGACCCGAAGCGGGCCGAGCAGAATTTCGCCGGGCTGTCGGCCATTCTGCGCGAGGGCAACAAGCTCATTGGCAACGCCGGCAAGGTGAGCGAGAGCCGCCAGCACGGCGCGACGATGGTGTCGTTTGCGATCGCCGAGGCGGCGCCGTTTTCGCTGACGGTGGCGCGGCGCGGCGACGTGCTGTTCATGGGCCTGGGCGAGTCGCTGCTGTCGGACGCCGTGGCGCTGCACGCGGGCGCGGGGCGCTCGAAGGGGCTGGTGGCGTCGGAGCGATTTGTCCACGCGTTCGACAAGCTCGGGCCGGCCGAGGACGAAATGACGTTTTTCGACGCCGCCAAGCTCTCCAAGAACCTGCGGGCGCTGATGTCCGGCATTGCGGCACAGATTCCCAAGCCGGCGCCGCGCGCGGCCGCCAGACCGTCCGACTCGGATTCCGACGACGACGATGACGGCGACGAGAAGCCGGCGCGCCGCGCCCCGCACGCGCGATCCGCGCCCGGCGACGAGGAGATCGGACCGGACGCGGTTCTGCGGATCGTGGTGCGCGTGCTTGATGACTTTTCGATCTTCGACTACACGGCGTCGACCGTCCGCACCGACGGGTATCGCACCATTCACGACACCGTCTCCATGCTCACGCCGGACGCGTCGAAGCACGCCTGCTACAAGTGGATCATGACCGATCAGAGTTTTGACAATCTCGACCGGCTGGTGCCGGCCGAGGCGGTCGATTTCTCGGTCGAGTCGGGCATCTCGCTGGCGGGGCTGTACGACTGGCTGGAGAGCTATGTTGCCAGCGAAGATTTTCCAAACGGCAAGTTTGTCCTGGAGAAGTGGGCCGAGCTTCAGAAGGAGAAAGGCATCCACCTGCGCGACGATCTGCTGGCGCTGTTCGAGGGTCCGAGCATCTCGCTGACGCTTGACCTGTCGGGCCGCGGCGCCGCCGACTGGGTCTGGCTTGTCAAGGTGTCCAACGAGCGCGGCGCGGCGCGGCAGGTGAAGCGCGGGCTCGACGCCATCAACGGCCTGATCGGGGGTGGCACGCAGCCGGGGCTTTCAATGCAGGATGTGACCATCGACGGGCACGCTTCGTTCCATCGCGTCTCGCACCCATTCATGATGATGATGCAGATGTCGGGTGTGTACTGGGGCACGGCCGAGGGCTACCTCGTCTTCGGCTCCGGCGAAAAGGCGATCGCCACCTGCCTGATGACGCTGGCCGGCAAACACCCGGGCATCTCCAAGAATCCGCGCTACGCCAAGGAAGGCGTCGCCTGGCGCGGACAGCTCAGCTCGGCGTCGTTCGCCGACAAGTCGAAGGTGCATGAGGAATGGCGTGCCGGCCTGGCGGCGGCCACGATGGGGCTCGGAATGGTGTCAACGTTCGCGCAGGTGCCCGAGGAACAGGGCGGCAAGTTCCTCAAGGCCCTTCCGCCGCTGCTGGGCAAGCTCGCGAAGGTCACCGACACGCTCGATTTCTTCCTGTCGGACGCGTCGGTCAGCAGCATCGACGGGCGCGAGTGGCGCACCATCTCCTACTCGAACTACAAGGACCCGGCGCAGCTCGGTCGTTCGGCCGAGGATGACGAGGCCGGCGACGCCGGGCACGATTCCGCGTCGCGCGCCCAGGAGCGCGTCGCCAAGCCGGCCAAGCCGCATCCGAAGGCGGACAAGGATTCCGACGACTAGGGTGCGGCGGGCCTGTTTGAGCCGCGCGCTCAGTCGCGTCGCAGTGGAGCCATCCAGGCGGGCCCGGCGTCGGCCAGCGTCGCGGAGAGAAACTCCGCCTCGTCGGGCGGCGCGAGCAGCCAGGCGGCGCGGCCGAGTGGCGAGAGCCTGTCCGGCGCTGGGCGCCGCGCGATCGCCGCGAACAGTTCGGCCTCCACCGGGAGCTGTCCGATCTCGGGCCGTTTCATTTCTTCCCAGGTGCGGCAGAATTCCATCAGCCAGGCCGCCGGGCCGGAGGGTCTTGCGGCCGCCTTGAGGCAGGCAAACGTCAGCAGCGCGGCCGAGACGATGCGCGGGTCGTGGTGATACGCCATGCCGAAATCGCGTGCCGCCGCCGCCAGTTCGCCCGCCCCGAGCCGCGCGCAGCCGAGCAGGTACCAGTCGGCGGCGGCCCCGCGTCCGGCGGCGGTGGCGGCGATGAACTCGGTGCGGCGGGCATCCGGGGGAGTCTCGCGCCAGCGGCGCAGCGCGGCGCGGAATTGTCGCGCGGCGCGGCGCGTCCGGCGCAGCTCAATCGCCACGACCAGTCCGCCGAATGCTGCCGCCGCGCCCAGCGCCCAACGCCACATGACCGACTTCATATCGCGCCACGCGGCGTCGTCAACTTGACGACTTGGCGCGGGCGTGAAGAATGAGACCGGGGTTCACAGTCCCGACACGTGGAGAAAAGTAATGCTGCGTGATACACGAGCCCTCGTACTCAAGGCCGCACTGGTGGGCAGCGGCGCGCTGGCACTGACGGCGGCGGCACTGCGGGCCGAGCCGGAGCCGACCGTGGCGCCCGTGCCGTTCAAGCCGGTGGCGACGGTCGAGCACCTCATGGAAGGCCAGGAAATGGCGTTCAAGTCGCTCAAGGCGGCCGTCCTGGGGTCGAAGTGGCGCGACGCGCGCTCGTCGGCCTGGCTGCTGGCCGAGCTGGCCAACGTCAATCGCCAGCACGCCCGCACGCCGCGCTACGCCGAGCTATCCGGCAAAATGGTGGACGCCTGCATCGCGGTGGCCGAGCAGATAAAGCCGCGCCAGGCCGATGCCGACGCCGCCAAGAAAGGCGTCTCGGAGATCGCCGCGACCTGCAAGAGCTGTCACGACGAGTTCCGCAAGAAGCGGCGCTAGGCTGCGCCGCGCCGGCTTACGGCCAGGGGCCGACCTTCTCGAACAGGCGCACCTGCGGCTCGGTCTGATACGGCAGCGGGTCGCCGGAGAACAGCCGGCGCCAGCCGGGGTGATCCTGCACGTCGCCGAGCGGCAGCCCATGGTCGGCCGACGCGGCGAACTGCCGGTCCCACATCAGGATCGTGCCGTTGGGCGCGGCCGCCAGCCGGTCTCGCAGCGGCGGCTGGCGCGGGTCGCAGATGGCCCCGCGCCGGAATTCTGCGTAGACGTGGGCGGACTCGAATGGCCGATCGTGGAGTCCGTGGTCGTCGAGCCAGGCGATGGCCTGATCGACGACGCGTTCGCCTGGCCCGACACGCAGCGGGCGGATGAGATAGCCGGCGGTGATCGCGCCCAGCGTGGCCAGCGCCGCCACCATGCACGACGTTAGGCGGCGCGTCGCCCGGCCGTCGGGCGCGGTCGCCAGTGCCGCCAGGCCGAGCATGACGAACAGCATGGCGGATCCCCGCACGGCCCACTTGGCGGCATGCACCTGCGGCAGATAGGCGGGCGTTTCGGGCCGGCCGAGCTGAATCTCCATCGCCAGCCAGAGCAGCGCAAACGCCAGCGCCACGGCAGCGCCGGCGATGCGGCGCCGCGCGGTCTCGCGCGCCAGCAGCTCGCCCACCGCCGCGGTCGCACAGACGGCCAGCAGCGGCGCGACCGGCACCAGAAACCGCGGATAGCCGCCCGAGTCGAACAGCCCCAGGGCGCGGATCGCCGTCTGCGCGGCGAGATAGACGAGCACCGAGCCGGCGACCAGGCCGCCACCGGCGCGGCGCCACAGCGGCGCCAGCCCGGCCAGTCCGGCCGCCGCGCCGGCCGGTCCCCAGGCTTCCATCGAGCGACAGAGAAACGTCAACCAGCCGCTGTGTCCATATTGCGACGTGGGGTGCGGCGCGAACCAGCGTCCGATCGCGGTCGGCTGTCCGAGCGCGTGGGCCAGCCCGTTCACGCACGCGACCGCCCAGGCGGCCGGCCACAGTCGCCACAACGGCACGCGGCATTGCCAGGCGCACACCACCCACACCGGCAGGAAGACGATCGCCTCGTGCCGCGTGACGAAGCCGATCGAGAGCACCGCGGCCGAGAGCGACCAGCGCCCGCGCAGCGCCAACCAGGTCGCCGCGGTCAGGTAGAAGGCGAGCGCCGTTTCGGTCAGCGTGGTCAGCGACAGCTCGAAAAACAGCGGCTGCACCCAGCAGACCATTGCCGCCAGCCACGGCCGCGCCAGCCCGAGTCGCTGGGCGATGCGAAACGCGCCCCAGGCCGCGACGGCCGACAGCCCCGCCGAAAAGAGCCGCGCCGCAGGCCAGCCGAGCTGCGCCGGCAGGGCGTAGAGCGCGGTGAAGCCGGGGCGGCCCCAGTCGTTGAGCAGGTAGCGCGGGAAGCGGCTAGACCAGCGCGCCATGAGGAAGTGAGTCAGGTCATCGAAGTGATGCAGCCCGTCGGATGCCAGTCCGCAGCCGATGGCCGCCGCCAGGCCGGCGAGCACGATCGCCGCGGCCAGGCGTACGTCGCGCGGCGCGTCGGCGGGCGCGGCGGTCAGAGCAATCGTCGGGGCGTCGGACATCATCGGGCCGCCCGGCGGACCGGCGGCGCGACCCACTATCGCCGATGGCGCGCCACTCGCCAAGCGCCGGGCCGCGCCCTACGCTGGCCGGAATGAACGCCATTCGCGTGGGCGTCGACGTCGGCGGGACCTTCACGGACTTGTGCGCCTGGGACGGCGAGAGCTGGCGGCGCGTCAAGCTGCCGACCACGCCTGATGATTACACCCGCGCGATCGCCGACGGGCTGGAACGGCTGCGCCTGCCGCCGCAGTATTCGCTGGTGGTGGGGACGACGGTGGCGACCAACGCCTTGCTGGAGCGGCGCGGCGACCGCGTGGCGTTCGTGGCGACGGCCGGGTTTCGCGACCTGCTGCACATCGGCCGGCAGGATCGCCCGGCGCTGTACGACTGGTCGGTGCAGAAGCCGCGCCCGCTGGCGGCGCGTGAAGACTGCTGCGAGCTTTCCGAGCGCGTCGCGGCCGACGGGGCCGTGCTGTCGCCCCTGTCGGACGCGGAGTGCGACGCGCTGGCGCGCGAGCTTGCCGGGCGCGGCGTCGAGACGGTGGCGGTCTGCCTGCTGTTTGCCCACCTGAATCCGCGACACGAGCTCCAGTTCGCCCGCGCCGCCGAGGCCGCCGGCCTGCGGATCTGTCTGTCGAGCGCGGTCGCGCCGGAATTTCGCGAGTTCGAGCGCGCATCGACGACGGTCGTCAACGCATTCGTCACCGGCCCCATGCAGCGATTCTGCGCCCACCTGGAGGGCGCCGCGCGCGGCGCGGGCGCGGCGAGCGTGCGGATCATGCAATCTTCCGGCGGCCAGGCAGCCGTTCCGCACGCGGCGCGGTTCCCGGTTCAGACGGTGCTGTCCGGGCCGGCGGGCGGAGCGATCGCCGCGCTGCGAGCCGCGCGCCAGGCCGGCATCCCGCGCGTGCTCTCCTATGACATGGGCGGCACCAGCACCGACGTGGCGCTGCTCGACGACAGACTGCCGTTTTCCGCGCAGAGCGCGCTCGACGGCTGGCCGATCCGCGCCCCGCAGATCGCCATCCACACCGTGGGGCGCGGCGGCGGCTCGATCGCGTCGGTCGACCTGGCCGGCGCGCTGGCGGTCGGCCCAGAGTCAGCCGGAGCCATTCCCGGCCCGGCCTGCTACGGGCGCGGAACGCGCCCGACCATCACCGATGCCAACCTGGTGCTCGGCCGATTGCGGCCTGACCGCTTTCTGGGCGGAGCGATGCGGCTTGACCTGCAGCGCGCAAACGTCGCGCTGGCGCCGCTCGCCGCGGCGATGGGCTGCGACCTCGCGGCGGCCGCGCGCAGTGTGATCGACGTCGGCAACGCCGGCATGGAGCACGCGCTGCAGGTCGTCAGCAGCCGGTGCGGGCACGACCCGGCCGATTACTGGCTGCTCTCGTTCGGCGGCGCGGGCGGGCTGCACGCGGTCGCGCTGGCCGAATCGCTCGGACTGCCCGGAGTGCTGGTTCCGCCCGATCCCGGCATTCTCTCGGCCAGCGGAATGGTCCTGGCGGACAGCCTGTACGACGCGGCGCGGTCGCTGCCCCTGGACGGCGTGCTCGACCTGCGCCGGCTGCAGGCCGTATTCGGCGAGCTGATGGACCTGGTTGCCGATCGGCTGGTTCGCGACGGGCACGACATCGACGACGCGGTGTGCGAGCGACTGGTTGACGTGCGCTACGTCGGGCAGGCGCACGAAATCACCGTGCCGCTGCAATCGCAGACCGACGCGGTACGGCTGGCGGCGCCGTTTCACGCGGCCCACCAGCGGCTGTTCGGCACGTCGGACGCAACCGAGCCAGTCGAGGTGGTGACGGCGCGCGTCCGCTCGGTCGTGGCGACGCAGCCGATTCCGCCGCGGCCGCTTGCGCCCGCCACGGCGGTCGAGCCGCCGGTCGCCGAGTGGGCCGAGGTGCAGTTCGATCGGCCGCAGCGAACGGCGATTGTCAGCCGCGACCAGTTGCAAGCGGGGCACTGCGTCGCCGGGCCCGCGATTGTCGTCGAGGATCACGCGACGCTGCTCGTTCCGCCGAGCTGGCGGGCGCGCGTGGAGCCGGAAGGGCACCTGCGCGTGACGCGCGGCGCGTCGTAGCGCGGGCGCGAGGAATCGGGCGCTACGGCTCGACCGGCTGAATGACTTCCGGCTCGTCTGCGCTCGATGAGCCAGTCGGAGCCGGCGCGGGCGTGGCCGGAGCCGGTGGGGCTGCGGGCGCGGCCGGACTGGGGGCAGGGGCGGGGCTGCCGCCGGTCGTCTCGACCGGCTGAATCGTCTCGATCGTGCCGGGCGTCGGCGGCGCAGAGGCGGGGATCGCCGCGGCGCGCGGAGCGCTGGCCGGCGCCTCGCCGACGGGCGGCGGCGACACTTCGCTCGCGGGAGCAGCGCCGCTCGGCGACAGCGGCGGCGCGGCCTGGCCGGGCGCGACCACGTCGAGGCGCTGCTGCGCCAGGTTGGCCCACGGCGTGTCGGGCCAGTTCTTGACGACCGAGCGATAGTAAAACGCCGCGGCGCGCGGCTGGCGGGCGCGGTCGTAGTACTGCCCGATGGTGTATTCCTTCTGGGCCCGGCTGTCGCGGATGCGGGCGAGCTGGTTCGCGACGCCTTCCTCGCGGGCGGCCTGCTCGTAGCGCTCGGCATACTGCCGGTAGCGCTCCTCGGCCTCGAGCAGCGGGGCGTCGTCGAAGTTCACGCCGGCAAACCCGGCCAGCGCCGCGTCGGCCGAGCGCTGCATGGCAAGCCGCAGGTGGCGGCCGCGCGGAAAGTCGGTCGACAGCCGTGCATAGGCCTTCTCGGCCGCCTCGAACTCGCCATGCTGGTAGTGATAGTCGGCCTGCATGAGCAGCGCCGCCTCGGCGATGAGCGTGCCCGGGGCGCGCTCGTTGATGAGCCGGTCGAGGATGGTGAGCGCCTCGTCCTCGGCCGAGACGCGCAGCATGCCGCGCAGGATGGGGCGCTTGTGACCCTTGAAGAGAAACATCTCGGCCACGAGCAGTTCGCGCCGCAGCGCCTTGTCGAAGGCGGCCGCGCCGGCGTGGGCGTTGAGGATTTCCTCGTACTGCTCGTGCGCGCGCCACACGTCGGCGCGCTGGCCGGCGTCGGCGGCGTGCAGCTCGATGTCGCCGGCGGTCAGCAATGCGTCGGGCCGCAGGGCATCGTCGGGGCAGGCCTTCAACCATGCGGCGATGGATTTGCGTGCTGCGGCGTAGTCGCGCTGGGCCATGCGCTCCTGCGCGAGCTGGAGATCGCCCGCGGGCGTGCCCGGCTCGGCGACGGCGACTTCGATCCACTCGCCGCGCTGTGCGTCGTAGCGCAGGCTGCCGCGGCCGCGCGGCGCGTCCTCGGCCCGCGCTGCGGCGGCGAGCGTGATTGCGAGGAGGCAAATTGAAAAGACCGTGGCGCGGCGCGATGTGTTCATGGTCGCGCCATTCTAGTTCTGCGACGTGGGCAGACCAAGGAAATCTGCCGATCGCGCGCGGGCGCCTGCCGCGGCCTGTGATTTGTCGGCCCGCGCGGTTCAGCGCGGCGGCATTTGAAAGTCGAAGTCGAATGGCTGCGGGCCGCTGCCGTCGGCGAAGTCGACCCACAGCCGGACGCGCACCTCGCCGCTGGCGACGGCGATCGGCGCGGCCTGATATTCGTCGCCGCGCGCGGGAACCAGCGCCAGCCGCTGCGGATCGGCCGAGCCCGGCGTCCATGCGCTGCCGCGAGCGGCGAATTGGCCCGCGCCGACCGGGCGGGTGTACTCATCGTAGAAATAGACGCGAAACTCACCCTGCCCCGTCGCGACCCCTTCGAGGTGATGCACGCCGTCGGGCGCCATGAAGAACGTGCCGCCGTGGCGCGGGCGATGATCCTGATGGGCGGCGGGGTCGGCCAGCGCCATGCGGCAGACCGGGCAGCGACCGGGGCGGTCGTAGGTCCGCTCACCTTCGCAGCGCATCGGACAGGCGTAACGAACTGCCGGCTCGGCGAGCGCCGTCTCGAAGCAGAGCTCGACCGGCTCGGAATCTGGCAACATGCCGGACCGGTCGACGAATTGGAGCGCGGCCGAAAAGCGCCCCGGCCGATCGGCCGCCGTGAGGAGCTGGAAGTCAAAGTCGCCGCGCTCATCGTGGAAGAACTCGAACAGGTCGCCGTCGTTTGCAAGGACCGGTCGAAACGAGCTGGGCTCGAAAAACGACAGCCCGGCGTCGGCGCGCACGCGGCGAATGCCGACCAGGTGCGCCGCGGGCAGTCGGCAGAGGACGCCGCTGGGTGCGTCGGCACGCAGCGTTGCGACGCGCGGCTGGTCGTGGATGAAGCGGCCGAGGAACTGGTCGTCGCCCGGCAGCAGCAGCGCGCAGGCGCGCGGGCCGCGGGTCGACAGGCTGGCGACGAGGCGCGGCGCGGCGCCGTTGTCGCAGGCGACTTGCAAAGCGAATTCGTGCGCGCCGGCCGACGCGGTGTGCGCCAACAACAGCAGCAGTAGTAGCAACGGTTGCCGGACCCGGGCCGATCGGCGCCGACGACTGTCAACCGAGCGACCATCGCCTGCGCCCGACTGGCCCGGAGGGGTGGACCGAGCGCACGCGGTCGACGGGTTCACGGCGAGAGCAGCTGCCCCACGAACGTGGTGATGTCGGACGGCGTGAACGCGCCATCGGCGTTCTCATCGGCACAGCCGCAGGCGGCCAGCAGCGGCGTGTTATTGATGTAGCAGCCGGTGAAGAGGTTCACGTCGTCGCCGTTGCGCTGGCCATTGCCGTCCAGGTCGCCGCGCAGGACACACGCGGGGATGAAGAGCACGGAGTTGGAGGTTCCGGCGGCGAGCACATCGCCCGCGGTGCGCGTGGCGGTGACGGTAATGGTTTCGGCGACGGAGTAGGTGACGCCGACGATCGTGGTCGAGCTGCTGCCGGCGGAGATGGTTCCGGCGGTGGTGCCGCCGAGCGCCGCGCTGGCGCCACCGGTGGCCGAGAGCGAAACGTTGGTGTTGGCGGCGACGTTGGCGAGGTTGTTCGAGGCATCGCGGGACTCGACCAAAACGTTGAACGCGCTGCCGACGGTTTGCGGGCTGAGGATCGCCCCGAGCGTCAGGTGGGTCGGCGGCGGCGGAATGAGCGTGAAGGCGGTGCCGGCGTTGTTGCGGAAGACGGCCGCGCCGCCGGTGACGCTGTAGTCCGCGAGGTTGTTGGTGCTCATGGCCCCTGCAGCGCCGCCGAAGAGCAGCGCCTGCAGTGACGTGAACGGCAGGCCCGAACCGAACGGCGGACTGAAGTTGCCGTCGGCGTCATTGGTGGTGCTGCCGGCGCCTGGGCCGGTGTAGGCTGCGCCGCCCCAGCTCAGCCGCCAGTAGATGGTGCCGATGGCGTCTTCGAATGTGAGCGAACCCTTGGCCAGGTAGGCGGGCGGAATCGCGTTCATGGTGTAGTCGGGCACGGCGGGCGGCGAGGTGTGCGCGGCGAAGCCCGGCGTCGCGAAAAGCACGCGCACGCCGACGCCCTGGTTGGGAACCGGCCCGGCCGGCGCCGCGAGCAGAATCGGGTTGGCCCCGGAGCCATCACGAACGATGTAGCGGCCGTTCTGAAGCTGGTTCTGGAACGTCAGCCGCATGCGGAACTGAATCGCCTGGGCCGAGACGTCGCCGCTCACGCCGCCAACCACCTGCTCGGTCTGCATGAAATGGAAACTGGCCTGCGCCGCCGACGCCAATGTCAGCGAGCAGACCAGAACCGCGGCGCGAATCGCGCGGCGAGAACAATGCATGAGCGGGATCCTCCCCAAAAAGGACTGAGACTGGATGGTTCGCGGTCGGCCAACGCGAATCCTAACTTCATAATACGCGATTCGACCCAATCCCGTCAATCGGAGGTGTTACCCAATGCAGGCTGTGCCGCGTCACAGAGCGAGGCAAACTGCGGCAACACCGCGAACGGCGTGCGAAACCGCGCGAGTCGCTCGCCGCGCTGCTCGATGGCCGACGCCACGCCCGCCCCGAAGCCGCGCTCGGCCAGCCACTGGATGTAGCCGATCCGCTCCGGGCGCAGCCCCATGAGCGCGGCGCAGGTGGCATCGAGGCTGGCGAGCCGGTCGCCGAGAGCAATGACGCCGACCGGCTTGGCGCTGCCCATGAGCGGGCCGTCGCCTTCCATGCCGATGACGCCGTCCACGATCCCGAATTGTGGCTTTATGGTCGAGACGATGTCGACGATCGAGTGCTCGATCCCCTCCCAGTGCAGGATGTTCTTGGGCCAGCCGTACACGAGGCCGGGCATCAGGCCGAAGCAGTTCTTGAGGCTGAGCGTCACGCCGGCCCAGTGGTGCGTCTTGAGCTTGGCGAGCGAGACGACCACGTCGGCGGCCAGCACTGTCCGCGGGAAGTACAGCGTCTTCAGGCGCGTCTGGCTGCCCAGGTTGGCGACCGGCACCACTTCGTCGTGGTTGAGATCGACGAACGGCAACCGCGCCTCGTGCAGCGCCCGGCCCAGGCCCGATTGCGCCAGCACCAGCTCGGCATCGCGCCGATGACCCGGTCCGTCGCCGACGATCACCGCCCGCGCCCCGGCACGCCGCAGAGACTCGGCGGCCGCCACGATCACCGCCGGGTGGGTGTTGATCGGCCGATCGCTGGTGGTGGTCTCGACCAGGTTGGGCTTCAGCAGGACCGTCTTGCCCTGCACGTCGAAATCGGGGAAGGCCTGCAGGCCGGCCGAAATGATGGCGGACAGATCGGCGTCGTAGCTCGCCGCAGAGCCGATGAACACGCGGCCGGGCGTCTGCGCCGGCGACGCCCCGCCACCCGGTCGGCAGCCCGCAACGCCGCCCAGGGCGGCCGCGCCGGCGGCAGATTTCAAAAAGTCACGCCGATTGAGCACATCTCACCTTTCGCGCGGGGCGGCGCCGTTCGTCGCCGCCGCCGGGGCCGAGGTCGCGCCGCGCCCGCGATCGATCAGCGGATGGCGCACCGCGGGCAGCGTGGCCAGAATCGCCAGCGCCGCGTGCCACGGACTGTCGTGGGCGATCTGCGCGCCGTCGATCAGGCCGGGCAGGGCGTCGGCCGGCGGATCATCGCCCAGGGCGCGGAGCGCGGCCATCGACCAGCCCGCGGTGACGGCCGAGGCCTGGCGCACGCCGACGCGGCGCAGGAAATCGGCCCCGCGCTGCACACAGGGGCGCGACGCATCGTCGAGCAGCGCCACGATGGCGATCGCGGTCGTCATCGCGTCCGGCTCGAGCACCGTGCCGAAGACCTTCGGATTGCCGTAGTTCCAGCCGCCGCTGGGAATGGCGCGATCGACCAGCAGGCGGCGCGATTCGACAACGCGCGGCAGGGTGCCGCGGTGCAGCCCGTCGCACAGCAGCACGCCGTAGGCGGTCGGCTCGACCCAGCTATAAGTCTCCGGCGTCCAGCAGAAGCCCTTGAGCTGCGTGTCGTTTCCGAAGGTGACGCGGTCGTCGGCGGTCGATTTCCACGACTGCGGCTCCCAGGCCAGCAGCGCGTCGGCGACCTGCGCGGCGACCTGCGCGTGGCGCGGCTCGCCGCACCGCGCAAGCACGACGCCCGCCAGCGCCGACAGCGCGGTCGCGTCGCGATAGGACGGGGCCGGGCGCAGCGCGCCGCCGTCGACCTGCTGAGACGCCAGGAAGTCCAGCCCGCGCGCGACGGCTGCCGGGGCGGCGGTCAGTCCCCACAGCGCGGCGACGGCCAGCGCGGTCGGCTCGGTGGCGCTCTCGCCCGGGGCGTAGTAGGCCCAGCCGCCGTCGGGCCGCTGCCAGCCGGTCAGCGCGTCGGCGAGTCGATGAATCCAGCGATCGGGCGCGTCACCCGTCATGCGCGGCATCCTGCCCGCTGAGGATACGAATCGCGCCGCGCGCCTGTCAACGAACGCCGCGGCTCGATAGACTTGGCCGCGACTCGAACGAGGCCCAACACCCGATGCCGCGAAGGTTCCTGGTCACCGCCGCTCTGCCCTATTCCAACGGGCGGCTGCACGTCGGGCACATCGCCGGCGCCTATCTGCCGGCCGACATCTACGTGCGCTATCTCCGCTCGCGCGGCGACGAGGTCCGCTTCATCTGCGGCAGTGACGACAACGGCGTGGCAATCGAGATCGCCGCGGCCAAGGAAGGCGTCGCGCCGGCCGAGCTCTCGGCCCGCTACAACGCGCGGCAGCGGACCGACTTCGCCGGCCTCGGCATTCAGTTCGACATCTACGGCGGCACGCACCAGCCCGACTTCGTCGAGACCCACACCCGTCTCAGCCAGGATTTCTTCCGCCGCAACCACGACAACGGCCACTTCGTCAAGCGCACCAGCCAGCAGCTCTTCGACGTGCAGGCGCAGCGCTTCCTGCCCGACCGCTACGTGAAGGGCACCTGCCACCACGCCGACTGCGGCCGACCCGACGCCTATGGCGACCAGTGCGAGGCCTGCGGACGCAACATCGACCCGCTGCTGCTGCGCGACCCGGTCAGCACGCTGTCGGGCACGCGACCCGAGGTCCGCGCAACCACGCACTGGTACCTTCAGCTCGGCAAGTTCGAGCGGCTGCTGCACGAGTGGTTCGACCACGCCGCGGCCGACTGGCGGACGATCGTGACCAACTTCTCGCGCGCCAGCATCAACGAGGGGCTGCCCGAGCGCGCCATGACGCGCGACCTGGCGTGGGGCGTGCCCGTGCCGCTCGCCGAGCCCGACGCCGCCAACAAGGTGCTCTACGTCTGGTTCGACGCGCCCATCGGCTACGTCACTTTCACGGCCGAGCTATGCCGGCGGCGCGGCGAGCCGGTCGAGGCCTACCGCGACTGGTGGTGCAACCCGGACTGCCGCATCGTGCACTTCATCGGCGAAGACAACATTGTGTTTCACGCACTGATCTGGCCGGCGATGATCCTGGGGACGCGGTACACGGCGGCGCAGATTGCCGTTGGCGCGCACTATTCGCCCGCCGCCGATCGCGACCACTACCAGCTTCCGGCGAACGTGGTCGCGAATGCGTTTGTCAACATTGTCTTCCCCGGGCGCGACGAACAGAAGATGAGCAAGAGCCGCGGCACGGCCGTGTGGATCGAGGACTACCTCAAGACACTCGACCCCGACCCGCTGCGCTACTACCTCACCGCGATTGCGCCGGAAAGCCAGCGGACCGCGTGGGACTTCGAGGCCTTCGTCGAGCGCAACAACAGCGAACTGATCGCCACGCTGGGTAACTTCGTCAACCGCTGGCAGAAGATCGCCGGCGAAGACTTCGGCCGAAGCGTGCCGGCGCCGGTCAAGCTTGGCGAGCCCGAGCGGGCCGTGCTGGCCGAGATTCGCGCGCTGGTCGATTCGGTCGGCGGCGATCTCGACGCCTGCCGGTTCAAGTCGGCGCTGGGGCGCGTCATGGACGGCTTCCGCGCCGCGAACCGTTACATCGATGCGGCCGCGCCGTGGAAGAGCCGCAAGACCGATCGCGATCAGACCGCGACCACGATCCACACCTGCATCCAGATCACGCGCACACTGGGGGTGCTGCTCTCGCCGTTTCTGCCGTTCGCGGGCGAGAAGATTCGCGCCTCGCTCGGCGTCGGGTCGGCCGATTGGACCTGGCCGCGCGCCGCCGCCGAACTGCCCGCCGGACACTCCCTCGGCCCCGCGCCCGAGATCCTCTTCAAGCGGATTGAGCTGAGCGACTTCGGCGTGTAGCGCCGGCAGCCCGGGGGCTGGCTGTGCCACACCGCGAGTAGTTCCGCGAGGGCGATTTTGCCTCGGAATTCATGCGCGTGGCACGCAGAGTGCCACACAAGTTAATCAGCGCCGACACGACGACACAGTATCGCGAAATTCTGCGAGATTAGTAGTGTAGTTCCGCATCATGATGTGCACAGATGCACGAATCCGGCCGCTTCGCCGGGTGCCCGCCCGCACCGGCCGTCCATCTGCGCTGCCGCGCGGGACCGCGACGGCTCTGGGAACGGTCAGCGGCCTGGGCGGAATCTCACGCGGCCCCACCGAAAGGCCGCTCGACCGTGTGTGCCAAGGCGCGCCGGCTGTGCATCCACTGCCGGACGGCGGAGTGCGAACACTCGATTCCCTACGTCACAGACCGTGTGTGCCAGCCCGCGTCCCAGCCGAGAATCGTCGTTCGGCCGCGGCGCCGGCGCCCGCGATCAAGAGCGAGCCGGGAGAAATACCATGACGCATCGGAATGTCTCGCTTGGGATGGTTCTGCTGCTGGCGGTGACAGCCCCTGTGGCCGCACAGCAGTATGTCGAGTATGGCGTGGCGCTGTCGCTCGGGCTCGACTACATCGAGCACTACGAGCAAGGCCCGGTGGCGGTCGGCCCGGTGGCCCACGAAGACATCATCCCCGGCTACGGGCGCGTCTACGGAATCGCCAACGTCGGGCCGGCCGTGAACAAGGCGCGAGTAGACCTGGCCGGAACGAACCCCGACAACCCGCTCATCTTCGAATACGGCTTCTCGACGTCGCGCTACTGGGACACCTTCCGGTTCGACGACCCCGCGCTCAACGGCACGCACGGCTTCTTCGAAGTCACGCTCTATGTGGCCGGCAGCGGCTATGTCGACCTTTCGCCGGTGTTCCTCAATGCCCCCGATCTCGAATTCGACGCCTTCTGGCACGCGGTGATCAACGTTACCGTTGACGGCGTGACCGACCCGTTCGGCAGCCCGGTGCAATCGGGGTATTACTACGGCGAGTGGTACAAGGGCTTCGGCAGCACGACGCTCGACTACTTCGGCGATCCGCTCAACACCTACCAGCAGACCATCACCTACGAGTTCATCTACGGGCAGCCGATCTACATGGATACGTTTCTGCAGATCGACACGTCGATCGACAACCAGTATGCGCTGGCGAACGGCACGCTCGACACTGTCATCGACCTGGGCAACTCGAGTTACTGGGGCGGCATTCGCAACCTGCGTGACGCAAGCGGCAAACCGGTCACCACGGCGACCTATTCGTCCAGCTCGGGAATCGACTACCGTCAGTCGGCCGCGCCGCTGCACCCGGGCGACATCGACGGCAACGGGCTGGTCGACACCGCCGACATGATCCTGTTCGTGGGCGTGCTGCTGGGCACCGAGACGAACCCGGTCTACGTCGGTCGATCGGACCTGAACGGCGACACGGCCCGCGACGGTCGCGACATTCAGCCGTTCCTGGCGGCGATGCTTGCGCCTTAGCTGGCGATGGAACGGGCGACCGCCGCACGGCGCGCCAACGGTCGCCCGTTTCGATGGAGGCGAAGCGGTCCCGGGCTCTCCATTCCGCTCGCATGCAGGAGTAATTCAATGTTGCACAAGCTGTTTCGTCGTGGACGCGCGGCGCAGGCCGGCACGGTCGCGGCTGTTCTGTTCATCGGGATCGGCTCGTCGGCGCGGGCGC
The DNA here is from genome assembly GCA_046350375.1 of Phycisphaerae bacterium. Classification (GTDB taxonomy): domain Bacteria; phylum Planctomycetota; class Phycisphaerae; order UBA1845; family UTPLA1; genus JAXMAO01. Next base: position 263,105 of record JAXMAO010000003.1, on the reverse strand, counting down.
AGACCATCTACGTCGACACCTCCGGCGACGTGGTCGATTTCGGCGGCGCCCAGCAGGTGGCCGACCTGCCGGGGCCGGACGGCAAGATCTCGCTGCCCGAGGCCGGGCTGGCGTCGGACAACACGCCGGGCGTCCAGACCATCGGGTTCCACGTTCCGCAGAGCGACTGGCAGTTCCAGCAGTTCTTCCCCGGGCGGGCCGTGCTCCGGCCGTTCCTCGGATTCCGCGTCTTCGACACGGTCATCCTCGACGGCACCACCCAGACCGCCTTCACCGGCGATACCTACGCCAACGGCGGCGAGGTGGTCATCTGGCAGGAAAGCTACCTCATCAACAACGTCGGCGGACGCGTGGTCGGACTCGATCACTCCAGCGTTCACCTCAGCGGCGGCTCAAACAACGTGGTCCAGGGCAACACCGACACATACGTCGAGGTCTTCGATTCGACACTCAATCTCATCGGCGGCCCCGACCCCGGCCAGGGCAATCGCGGCGGGATCATTCAGATCGACCGCGCCAGCGACAACGTCGTCGTCGGCAACACGGCGCCCCGCGTCCGCGTCCTCGGCGGGGGCACGGGGGTTCCGGTCACCAACAACCGCATCGGCGGGCCGACCCCCGGCGAGCGGAACTACATCCTGGGTTTCGGCACGGTGAACAGCGAAGGAATCCCCGGCGGCTACGCGATCCAGCTCGCCTACACGTCCGGCACGATCATCGAGAACAACCAGATCGGCACGACGGTCGACGGGATGCAGCAGGCCAACCTGGCCACCACCGCGGGCATCTGGTTCGACGCCGAGAACAACAACACCACGGTCCGCAACAACCGCATCGCGGGCATCCTTGCCGTCGCCACGCCTCCTCACGGCCCGTCCTATCGCATCGGCTACGCCGTCCAGATCGGCGGGACCGGCAGCGGCATCACGCTCGTCGGCAACCAGATCGGCCTTGACGCGCTCAACCAGCCGCTGCTGGGGAGCACTTCAGCCATCTACATAGCCGGCGACAATTTCTACACCCCGGTTCAGAACATCGTGATTGGCGGGCCGGGCCCGGGCCAGGGCAACGAAATCGCGGGCCACCGCGGGGCGGCGATCGTCGTCGATCCACGGTACTCCGGCGTCCGAATCTCTGGCAATTCGATCCACGACAACGGCAGCCTGGGCATCGACCTGCTCACCCCCCTATTCGGCTTCGGCGTGACGCCCAATGATCCGGTCGACGCCGACACAGGCGGCAACGGCCTACAGAACTTCCCCGTCCTCACGTCGGCCAGCGGCACGCCCTCCAGCACGTCCTTGCAGGGTTCGTTCAACAGCCTGGCCAACCAGGCCTTCACGCTCGAGTTCTTCGCCAGCCCGGCGTGCAGCCCAACCGGCTTCGGGCAAGGCCAGACGTTTCTGGGCGCCGCGTCCGTGACCACCGACAACGCCGGCAACGCGTCCTTCACAGCGACGCTGGCCCGCGGCGCCGCGGCCGGGTCGGCCATCACGGCGACCGCCACGCACACTGCCACCGGAAGCACTAGCGAGTTCTCCGCCTGCGTCACGCTCGCCGGCGCGCCCAACCTCGCCGGCGACATCGACGGCGACGGCGACGTCGACGCGACCGACCAGGCGATCTTCGTCAACGTGCTGATGGGAATGGACACCGACCCGCTGCACGTGGCGCGATCCAATCTCAACGGCGACGGCGGGATTGACGGCCGCGACGCGCAGCTCTTCGTACAGAACGCGATGCTGTTCTGAGAATGTGAGACGATTTGAACGCGGCGTACGGGAGCGACGCGACTCAACCAGGCGGGCGTGCGGACACATGGCCCGGCACGCCCGCCGAAACACGCCGACATCTCAGCTCGTCACTTAGTGGCCGACGAGCTTGGCCACGAACTGCGGAATGTCCGCCGACGTCACGCCGCCGACGCCGTTCATGTCGCAGGCGCAGATGCGGTGCGGATCGGTGTCGTACCCCAGCAGCACGTTGACGAACACCTGGATGTCATCGCCATTCGTCAGGCCGTTGAGGTTGGCATCGCCCGTCCCGCGATCCCACACGGTCAGCACGGCATCGCTGCTGGTCACCGAGCCGGAGCCGTTGGTCACGACGACGTCATAGTTCCCCGCGTCCGCCAGCGCGGTGCTGGCGATCGTGTACTGGCTCGCCGTCGCGCCGCCGATGTTCGAGCCGCCCTTTCGCCACTGGTAACCCAGCGTCGGCGTGCCGCACGCCCAGACGACGAACGTCGCCGGGTCATTCTTGCACACCGCCGTGCTCGCCGGCTGCTGGACGATGAACGGCGCCAGCGTCGGCGCGGGCGAGAGGTCGGTAATCAGCTCGAACGCCATCTGGACGGCCTGCGGCGCCGTGAGACACTCCCACGGCTGACGCGACCACGCCTGGTACGGCCAGCACTGCGGCGGCGAATAGAGCAGGCCGCCCAATCTGCCGGCGCAGGCTTCTGCCAGGCCGCCGCAGAGGTTGCTGGTCGTGTCCGGGCCGGGGCTGGTGTGCCAGCCCCAGAAGTGCAGCCCGTTCTCGGGCGGCAGGTGGCCGGTCGGCTCGAGCGTGCAGTCGTCGGTCGCGCTGACGATCCAGCGGGCGCCGGTCACGGCCTGCAGGTCCAGCCAGTAGCGATACTGCTGTTCCTCCGCGAACCGATCCTGTTCGCCCGGGTCGGCCCCGGTGCGCGGATCGGCCACGTGACAGACGCGGCAGCAGTTCCGCAGATCGACGCGATACTCGTACAGGGCGTGGCCATTGCATTCGTTCGTGCCGGTCGGGGTGATGAGCACCTGTTCAACCGGGGCGAAGTAGACCGCCAGCACGCTCGGCACGTCGCCGGCCAGGGCGTCGGGCGGACAATCGTGCGCCGGCAGGTGGTGATGGAAGCTGATCAACCAGCCATCCAGCACGTGCAGCGGGTCGGTTGCCGCGCCTGGCGCGTAGCGCGGATCGAGGTAGCTGCCCCACCAGCGGAGCGTCGTGATCGGGCGCCCGTCCGAGACGAAGTCATCCGCGACAACGCGGTTGACCGGCGTCGGCGCGTTGGTCGACGTCACGCGGAACGCCAGCTCGGCCGAACCAATCGTCAGCGGCTGCCACGTCCCGGGCGACGGCTCCTGCTTGGTCGCCCCCGGACACAGCACCACCGGCGCCGCGGCCATCTGCCACTTCCAGCGGACCGGGACCGCCGGGTTGACCGAGTTCGAGGACAGGTCCACCCAGTAGCGCTGCCCGGCCGACTGCTCGAACGGCGTTGCGAGCACGTAGTGATACTCGTAGATCGTCTCGCCTTGCGAATTGACCAGCTCGGTGTTGATGACCGTGATCTGGCTCATTGGCGCCGTCAGCAGCAGCAGCGGCGGCTCGAGCGGCAGGCACGTCAGCGGGTCGTTGGCGTGAATGCTGATCTGGAAGCTCTGCTGCACGCCCGCCCCGACCGGCTCCTCGATTGTCCCCCACCAGTGCAGGTCGGAAACGACTCCGCCTTGGCAGTACCAGTCGTTCGCCGCCACGATCCGCGTGCCCGGCGGGCCGTCATGGGCGTGAATCGCCGGGAACTGCACGCTCGGGCGCTGTTCCCACTTCGAGCCCGCCCCCAGACCGGGGATCCACCACACATCCGACGCCGCGTCGAAGCCGTGGCCGTCGCCATGCGGCGGCTGCGACCACTTCGGCTGCGGCGGCGACGAGATCACCACCTGGTGGTCTTCGACTTCGCCGTACGGCAGCGCCCCGGTGTATGGAATGCCGCCGGGGTTGGTGTGAACACGGAAGCGGGCGAACGTCGGTCCCGGAGTCGCACCCGCCGGCACGTTGAACGGCAGGAGGTTCGGCCCGGGGTTTAGCGCCTGCGCGACGAAGATCTGATCGCCGAGCTGCGCCCAGCTTCCATCGGCGTTGAAATCGATCCACGCACTGAGCCGCGCGCCCCCCACCGCGCCGCCCAGCGTCACGTTGACCGTGGCCGCCTGGCCGGGCACGAGCGGGCCGATGAACGCCACGCCGTCTTCGTCCGGCAGACCGGCCAGGTCGTCACCGGTGGCGTTGGCATTCGGCTGGCCGTTCAACTCGGGATCGACCAGCACGCCCAGGAACAGGTTGCCGACGGTGTGGTGCGGCCCGTTGCTCGCCAGCAGCGTCGGGTACGGCGGATCGGGCGCATCGCCAAAGTCATCGGTCGGCTGTTCCTGCGGCGGGGCGGTGAGCTGGAAGGCCAGGTCCCACGAATGCGCTTCGTCGGGCCAGAAGATCGCCTCGCCGCTCTGGTAGAAGTCGAACGGACCGGGCGCGGTCGGCGAGAAGACCCGCACGGCGTCGTCGGGCGCGAGCGAGTCGGCCCGCGGCGTGGTCTTGCACCCGAACGGATAGGTCACCACCTGGCCGGCCGGATAGATCGCCGCGATGCTGATCCAGAGCACGTTGTTGCCGCCGGGCTGCGTGAACCATTGACTGCTTGGAATCTGGCAGTCGAACTTGAAGCACGCGTCCGGCGCGGCGTTCGCGTTCCGCGGATCGAAATCCCAGCCGACAAACGTCGCGTTGTAACTGTTGCAGGTGTGCTGCCAGACGACCTGCAACGGATGGCTGAAGGGCTCCGGCCCGATCGGCTGATCGGTCCAGATCGTGATCTGGAAGCCGGTCGGCTGCTCGCCGGGCGGCGTCCGCTCGCCCCAGCCGATGAACGATCCCCACCAGTGCACGTCGCTGATCGGGCGCGGGTCGATGCAGAGAAAGTCGTCGGCCGCGATCTGCGATGAGCCGTCGACCGACCGTTCGTTCCAGCCGTTGAAAGCGTCGGGCGGCGTGTAGTTGACCGGCCGCTGCGACCACTTGGGGGTCGACTGGCTCGGGCCGGTGGTGGTCAGCTCGAACGCGGCGTCCCACGAAACGCCGGTCGGATTCTCGATCGGCTCGCCGCTCGAGAAGATCGCCCCGACGGTCGCATTCAGCGGCGAGAAGATTCGGACGGCGTCATCCTGGAAGAAGTGTTCGCGCGTCTTCCAGCCCCACCAGTTGGTGGGAATGGTGCCGCTGTAGATCGCGGCGATGCTGAGCCAGTAGATGCGCGGGTTGGGCGACGGGTCCTGCGTGAACCAGGCCGCGGTCGGAATGTTGTAGTCATACCGGAAGCAGGTCTCCGGCACGGGCATCGTCGGGTGGAAATCGCAGCCGACGGCGCGCTCGTTGAGTTGCCCGCGCGGCACCTGTTGCGTCCAGACGACCGTGCCCGGGTGGCTGTAGGGGAGCGGGTTTCCCGGGCCGACCGGCACGTCGGTCCAGATGGATAGCTGGAACGACGTGGGCGCCGGGCTCGGCGGAGTTGACGAGTTCCACTGATAATACGAGCCCCACCAGTGGATGTCCGTCACCGGGCGATTGTCACTGCAGCGCCAGTCGTCGGCGACGATCTGCACTGAAGCACGCGTCGAGCGTTCGTCCCAGCCCCAATAGCAGTCGGGCGAAGCCGGGTTGAACTGCGGCATCTGCGACCACTTGGCGGCGCTCGAGCCCGCGTCGGTGATCAGCTCGAAGGCCAGATCGTACGAGTTGACCGTCGTCGGATAATAGAGCGGCACGCCGGCCTGATACTGCGCTCCGAGCATCAGCGTCGTCGGGGCGTTGATTCGCACGGCGTCGTCGGGTGCGGCGGAGAGCAGGTCGCGCGGGCGCGTCTTGAAGCCCCACGGATTGGGCCCGATGCCGGTCGGGTAGACCGCCGAGATGCTCAGCCACAACACCTGGTTGGCCAGCGGGTTCTGGTAGAACCAATTCAGTTGCGGGATCGCGACCTCGTACTGGAAGCAGGCCTCGTAGGTCTGCGTCCGCGGGTCATAGTCCCAGCCGTAGAACGTCGGGGTCGGGGCCGTGGCGGTGTAGAGCCAGATCACTCGGCCGGGATGGCTGAAGGACTCGACGCCCACCGGCACGTCGGTCCAGATTGCGAGCTGGTATTGCCCTGGGAGCTGCGTCGGCGGCGTGGCCGAGCGCCAGCCCAGGTAAGAGCCCCACCAGCGGACGCGCGTCACCGGCAGATCGGTCGTGCAGCGCCAGTCGTCGGCGGCAATCTGCGTCGAACCCTGCACCGACATCTCGTTCCAGCCGTTGTAGACATTCGTCGGCTGGACGGGCGTGGGCGGCTGGTTCCACTTCAGGTCTTCGTTGGGCTGCACGGCCGCCGCACCCGCGATGTGGACGTCGTCGTCGAATCCGCCGCCGACGCCCAGCGCGTTGACGCGCACCGTGTGCACGACGTTGGCCAGGTGCTTCACCACCAGCAGCGCGGTCGTGTAGGGCGAGGAGGCCATGTCGAGGCGTGCGACTTCCGCGCCATCGACCAGCACTTGCGCCAAGCCGTCGTTGGAATCGCCCGCCAGGTGCACGGAGATGAAGCTGCTGGGAACCGTGGTGCTGGTCCAGGCCGCGTCGCCGGCGTGGCGGAGGTAAATCTCGTTGTCGTTGCCGTCGATCGAGGCGGGGTTGTTGACCGTCCAGTCGTCATACCAGTGCGGCGGGCCAAAGGAGTAGTCGGCGTCGCGCCACTCGATCAGCTTGTAGCCCGGAATGGTTTCCGAGCCGGTCAGCGGATTCTCGAATTCGATGCTCGAAAAACTCAGGCCGATGGTGACGTCGACGTTGGCGGCCTTGGAAACCACGGTGATGCCGTCGACCGGGGCCGTCAGTCCGAGCCACGCGGCGCCGGCGGCCAGCAGGCCGACCAGGCGCCAACGGACCGACCTCGCAAGGAAGGGCCGGCCGGATCGAGGTCGTGTGATCGCGGCCGGGCCGGGGGCCAGGTTCACGGGTGCGTCGCGCATGGGAGAACCTCCTGTAAGAGAACGGTGTGAAAGCAGGGGACGCGACGAAGGGAGCGGCTGAACCCGCGGCGCGCTGCGCGCGGCGGAGTCGGGCGAGAGGTCAGTGTCGAGTCGCTGGCGCAGCACCGCCCCGCGGCCGCCGACACAGCAGGCGCGGTCCGAACCGTCCGGCGAACGCGGGAGCGTTCGATGGACATGCCGGTTCCCGTCTCTCTTCGACCCGACCAGCGTTCAAGTAAGAGCACCCAAGACGTGAGATGCGACGGGTGCTCATAGGAAGTCTTGTCGCGCAGCGGCGGATGTCAATCGATGCAATGTGCGTGCCGGACTGCGCGGTGCGGTGCGAACGAGCGCGCGCTGCGCGCGTGGCGGCCGGCGCTGCATGCAGGAAACGTGCAGGCAGATTTCCTGGCGTTCATGAACCCGGGGCAATGATCAGTGGCTGAGCTGGAGTATCGCGCGGCCACGCGGACGGAGCAGCCCGCGCGAACGCGGCGCGTCGGCTCCGTTCGGCCAGGCACGACTCGCCGTGACCGCGACGGCCCGCAGCGCCGCCCGCGATGCCCCGCCGGCCGCCTGAACCGCCATGCCCGAGATGATCGCGCCCACGAACGCGACCAGGTCTTCCGGCCGGACGGCGCGCGGAAGGTCGCCACGGGCGCGGGCGAATCGGCGGCGGATGGCTGTGGCAAAGGCGGCGCGGCGGGCCCGCAGCTCGCGCGAAATGGCGGCGTCGGCGCGCGTGCAGGTGAGTGCGCCGCGGATGAGCAGGCACCCGTGCGGAAGGTCGGGGCTGGTGAGGGCATCGGCCGCGCCCAGCAGGAGGCGTTCGAACACCTGGCGTGCGGAGGGCTGGGCCAGCGCGTCGTGGATGTACGCGGCGCGATGCTCGGTGTAGCGATCGAGCGCGCGGAAGAAGAGCGACTTCTTGTTGCCGAACGCGGCGTAGAGACTGGGGCGGCTGATTCCCATGGCCCGCGTCAGTTGAGAGAGCGAAGTGGCCTCGTAGCCACGTTCCCAGAAGAGGCGCAGCGCCCGGTCCAGGGCGAGGTTGAGGTCGAATTCGCGCGGGCGACCCTTGCGCATGGTGCGTGTCTCGAAAGCGAACCACCGGCACGACCTGGGTGGCCGGCCGGTTGACTCCGGGCGGCGGCGGTATATATTTACCGCGTGGTACAAAAATAGCAACCCGCCGGGAGGCGCACGTGGCAGACAGGCTCGAACACCATGCCGCGGACGGCCGGAACCGGCGCCGCGCGGGCGCCGCCGCGCTGCTGGCCGCGCTGGCGCTGCTGATCGGCTGCCGGCAGACGCCCGCGCCGCGCCCGCCGCCGCCGCCCGAGGTCGACGTGGCGCGGCCGATCGTCCGCACCGGCGTGGAGTGGGACGAGTACACCGGGCGGCTGGTGGCGGTCGAGTCGGTCGAGGTGCGGCCGCGCGTCAGCGGCTACATCGAGAAGGTGCACTTCCAGGCGGGGCAGATCGTGCAGCGGGGCGACCTGCTGTTCACCATCGATCGCCGGCCGTTTGATGCCGAGCTGGACCGGGCCAAGGCCGAGGTCGCGCGGGCCCATGCCGTGCTCGAGCACGCCGAGTATGACCTGCAGCGGGTCGAGTCGCTGAAGAAGACGAACTCTGCCCCGGAAAAGGAACTTCAGGACGTGGCGTTTGCGGCGGAGCAGGCGCGGGCCGATCTCGACCGGGCGCGGTCCGGTCAGCGGCTGGCCGAGCTGAACGTCGAGTGGAGTTCGATCGTCGCGCCGATATCCGGGCGCGTCAGCCGCGAGCAGGTGACCTCGGGCAACCTGGTGCACGACGGCGACAGCGGCGCGACGATTCTGACGACCATCGTCTCGCTCGACCCCATCTACTGCTACTTCGACACCGACGAGCGCGCCTATCTCAAGTATGCGCGGATGTCACGCAGCGGCGAGCGCGAAAGCTCGCGCACCCATCCGAATCCGGTGAAGCTGGCGCTGTTCGACGAGAGCGACTTCACGCACAACGGCCACATGGAGTTTGTCGACAACGCCATGGATCAGAACACCGGCACGCTGCGCGCCCGCGCCGTCGTGCCGAACGCGGACGGCATGCTCATTCCAGGCCTGTTTGCGCGCGTGCGGCTGCTCGGGAGCGGTGAACGGCCGATGGTCTTCGTGCCCGATGCGGCGGTGGTCACCGACCTCACGCACCGGCAGGTGTTTGTGCTCGACGACCAGAACGTCGCGCATCCGCGGCAGGTCGAACCCGGCCGGCTTCAGAACGGGCTGCGGCGGATCCAGTCGGGGCTGGACGGCAGCGAGACGATCGTCGTCAACGGCGTGCAGCGCGTCCGCAGCGGAGTGACCGTCGTGCCGCGCCGAGTCGAGCTGACCGAGGCGTCCGCACTGGACGGACCGGCCGCAACACAGCCGGCGCCGGCTGCGCTGAGCCTCGGCGGCCGGAGCGCGCCGTGAAGTTCGCGCACTTCTTCATCGATCGGCCGATCTTCGCGGCCGTGCTGTCGATCGTGCTGCTGATCGTCGGCGGGATATCGTTCGTCAAGCTGCCGGCGGCGCAGTTCCCGGAGGTTGCACCGCCGACGGTGGTGGTGCGTGCGACCTATCCGGGCGCCACGGCGCAAACGGTGGCCGACACGGTCGCGACGCCGCTCGAGCAGGAGATCAACGGCGTCGAGAACATGCTCTACCTGTCGTCGATCTCGACGAATGACGGGCAGACGAAGATCACGGTGACGTTCCGGCTGGGGACGGATCTGAACCAGGCGCAGGTCCTGGTGCAGAACCGCGTGGCGGTGGCCGTTCCGCGGCTGCCCGAGGAGGTTCGCCGGCTGGGCATCACGACCGACAAGGAATCGCCGGACCTGCTGCTGGTGTCGTTTCTCTATTCGCCGGGCGGCGTGCTCGACCAGCTCTACATCAGCAACTATGCCATTCTGCAGATGAAGGATGCGCTGTCGCGCGTCGACGGCGTGGCGAAGGTGAACATCTTCGGCTCGCGCGAATACAGCATGCGCATCTGGCTCGATCCGGAGCGATTGACCAGTTTCGGGCTCGACGCGACCGACATCGTGAAGGCGCTGCAGACGCAGAACGTGCAGGTGGCGTCGGGCTCGCTGGCGCAGCCGCCGGTGCCGAAGGGCATGGCGACCCAGTTCGTGGTCGACACCCAGGGGCGTTTTGCGACGGCCGAGCAGTTCGCCAACGTGATCGTAAAGCGCGGCGAGGCGGGGCGCGTGGTGCGCGTGAAAGACATCGCGCGGGTCGAGCTGGGCGCGCGCGACTACCTGACCAACAGCTATTACAACGGGCAGCCGGCCGTGGCGATGGTCGTTACGCAGCGTCCCGGCTCGAATGCGCTCGAGACGGCGGCGGCCGTGCAGAAGGCGTTCGCCGAGCTGGGCAGGCAGTTCCCGCCCGGGCTGGAGTACAACGTCGGCTACAACCCGACCGAGTTCATCGCCGAGTCGATTCGCGAGGTCGAGCGCACGGTGTTCGAGGCGGTGCTGCTGGTGGTCGTGGTGGTCATCGTCTTCCTGCAGAACTGGCGCGCGGCGCTGATTCCGCTGGCGGCGATTCCGGTCTCGCTGATCGGCACGTTCGCGATCATGCGGGCGTTCGACTTCTCGCTGAATAACCTGTCGCTGTTCGGCCTGGTGCTGGCGATCGGCATCGTCGTCGACGACGCCATTGTCGTGGTCGAAAACGTGGAACGCTGGATCGCGCACGGCCTGTCGCCGCGCGAGGCGGCCTACAAGTCCATGGCGGAAGTGACCGTCGCGGTGATCGCCATCGCGTTCGGGCTGTCGGCGGTCTTCATTCCAACGGCGTTCGTCTCGGGGATCACCGGGCAGTTCTATCGCCAGTTCGCGCTGACGATCGCCACGGCGACGCTGATCTCGGCGTTCAATTCACTGACGCTCAGCCCGGCCCTGTCGGCGTTGCTGCTGCGGGACTCGGCGGCGCGCGTTGGGTTGTTCGACCGCCTCTGGAACGCCGCCCTGGGCTGGTTCTTTGCGATCTTCAACCGCACCTTCGACGCGACGCGGCACCTCTACGTGCGCGGCCTGCAGCGGACTGTCCGCCGCGCCGCCGTCGGCCTGGCGCTCTATGCGGGTCTGCTCGGGCTGACCGGCGGGCTGTTCAAGACCGTGCCCGTCGGCTTCATCCCGCAGATGGACCAGGGATACCTGATTGTCGCCATTCAACTGCCGGACGGGGCGTCGCTCGAACGGACCGACGCGGTGGTGCAGCGGTCGAGCAACATGCTGCGTCAGATTCCGGGCATCTTCCGGACGGTCGGGTTTTCGGGCTTCTCCGGGGCGACTCAGACCAACGCCACCAACGCCGGGACGATCTACTGCGCCCTGACCGACGAGGCCGAACGCAACGCACACGGTCGCACCCTGCAAACCATCCTGAGCGAGGCGCAGCTCGCGATGGGGCAGTTGAAGGAGGCCAACATCATCGTCATTCCGCCTCCGTCGGTGCGCGGCATCGGGTCGCTGGGCGGTTTCTCGTTCGAGGTGCTCGATCGCGACGGCCGCGGCGGCGTAGCGCTTCAGCAGGCCACCACGGCGCTGGTGACGGCGGCCAACCGCGACCCGCACCTGTCGGGCGTCTTTTCCCTCTTCCGCGCGAGCGCGCCGCAGGTGTTCGCCGACATTGACCGGACCAAGGCCGAGATGCTGGGGGTGTCGACCGACGACGTGCTACAGACGCTCAGCGTCTACATGGGCTCGGCGTATGTGAACGACTTCAACCTGTTCGGGCGGACCTTCCGCGTGACGGCGCAGGCCGACGCGCCGTTCCGGCTGGAACCGAAGGACATCGCCAAATTGCGGACGCGCGGCCGCGACGGGGCGATGGTGCCGCTCGGGTCGCTGACGCAATTCCGCGAGACGGTCGGCCCCGAATTCGTAACCCGCTACAACCTCTTTCCGGCCGCCGAAATCAACGGCAATCCGGCGCCGGGCGTCTCCACCGGGCAGGCGATCGAGGCGCTGGAGCGGCTGGCGCACCAGACGCTGCCGCGCGGCTTCGGCTTCGAGTGGACCGGCCTCTACTTCCAGCAGGCGTTGGCCGGCAACACGGCACTGTTCATCTTTCCGCTGTGCGTGCTGTTCGTCTTTCTGACGCACTCGGCAGAGTATGAAAGCTGGGGGCTGCCGCTGATCATCATTCTGATCGTGCCGATGTGCCTGCTGTGCGGCATCGCGGGGGTCTATCTGCGCGGAATGGACAACAACATCATCACGCAGATCGGCTTCGTGGTGCTGGTCGGGCTGGCGTGCAAGAACGCGGTGCTGATTGTCGAGTTCGCCAAGCAACAGGAAGAACAGGGGCGCAACTTCATGACGGCGGCGGTCGAGGCAAGCCGGCTGCGGCTGCGGCCGATCCTGATGACGTCGTTCGCGTTCATCCTGGGCGTGGTGCCGCTGGCATTTGCGAGCGGGTCGGGTTTCGAGATGCGCCGCGCGCTGGGCACGACCGTGTTCGCCGGCATGCTGGGGGTGACGCTGTTCGGGCTGTTTCTCACCCCGGTGTTCTATGTCAGCGTTCGCTGGGCGGGCAACAAGCTGTTCGGCCCTGGGCGGTCGAGACACGCGCCGCGGCCCCCCATCACGGCGGTCGAAGCGCCGCGACCGGCCGAGGCCCACTGACGGCCGCGGCCGGATGTTGCATCAAGTCGGGCCGGTTTCTCTCGAGGCGCGCACTGGCTCCTCGTTGCAGACCGGCAGAGACCGACGGCGAACCATTCTCGCTCTCGAAGAATTGCCAGTGACGCTCAGTAAGCCCGGCTGGCCGCTTCGGAAGTGACACCAGAGAACGATGCCCAGTTTGCGCAGCAGCCCGGCGCGGGAACGGGGCATTCCGCATGCGACGCGGCATCAAACCATCCGCGGGTGCGGTTGCAGAATGCGCACACGCTGAGCATCACGGGCACCTCGACCAGAACTCCAACCACGGTCGCCAGCGCCGCTCCCGATTCCGGACCATACAGCGCAATCGCAGTCGCGACGGCCAGTTCGAAGAAGTTACTCGCGCCGATCAGCGCGCCCGGCGCCGCCACGCTGTGCGGAACGTGGAAGAGCTTCATCAGGCCGTACACCAGCGATGCGTTGAAGTACACCTGGATCAGGATCGGCACCGCGATCAGGACGACGTGGAAGAAGCGCCTCGTGATGTTGTCGGCCTGGAAGGCGAAGATCAGCACGAGCGTCGCGAGCAACGCCAGCACGGCGATCGGATGGAAGCGCGGCAGAAACGACGTCTCGAACCACTCGGTGCCGCGGCGCCGAACGAGCACGCGGCGGGTGAGCGCGCCGGCGGTCAGCGGAATCACGATGAAACACACGACGGCGTAGACCAGCACCGTGAACGGGACGGTCAACGTTGAAGCGCCACGGACCAGGAACGACACGATCGGCGCGAAGAGCACCAGCATGAGCAGGTCGTTCACCGAGACCTGCACGAGCGTATACGCCGCGTCGCCGCGCGTCAGGTAGCTCCAGACGAAGACCATGGCCGTACACGGCGCGGCGGCCAGGATAATGACGCCGGCGACGTACTGGTCCGCGAGCTCGGCCCCGAACATCGGCAGGAACAGACGCTTGAAGAAGAGATAGCCCAGCAGCGCCATGCTGAACGGTTTCACCAGCCAGTTCACCAGGCAGGTGATCATCAGGCCCCTGGGGCGCTTGCCGACGCCGAGGACCGAGGCAAGATCCACCTTAAGCATCATGGGGTAGATCATCAGCCAGATGAGAATTGCAATGGGCAGGTTGATGTGGCTGCCGCCGCCAAACTCGATGCGGCGCAGCGCGTCGATTACGCCGGGCAGGAACTTTCCGAGCCCGATTCCGACCCCCATGCAGAGGGCGACCCACAGCGTCAGGTATCGCTCGAAAACGCTTAGACGGCGAACCTCGTGACTCGTGGGCATGGCGCTTTCTCGCACTGAGTCCGCTATGGTTTCCGGCCAGAAATATCGAGGCTCGTGACGAAGTCGCTCACTTCCGTTCCGTGCGGCAGCTGCGCCGCGATCTTGCGATAGAGCGGGTCCTGCATTTCGCTCATGGACTTGAGACAAACCGACTTGCGCGTGAGCCGAATGTCCGAAAGGCCGGCCTGTTCCATCATGTGCCGTGTTTCTTCGACCAGCGTGGCCCCGGCAACACAACCGACGAGCGCCTCGACCATTTTTCGCACTGAATCAGGCAACGGTCGCAGCAATGCCAGGTCCGAGACGGCGACGCGCCCGCCCGGCCTGAGCACTCGTGCAATATCTCGCCAAACCTGTGGCTTGTCTGGCGAGAGGTTAAGGACGCAATTCGAGATGACGACATCGACGCTCGCGTCCGCCACCGGCAAGTGCTCGATCTCGCCCAACCGAAACTCGACGTTGGTGAGTCCGTGTCGCTGTTGATAGGCCGCCAGGTTCTGTCGCGCGCGGGAGATCATCGCGGCCGTCATGTCTACGCCGATGACGTGACCCGTCGCACCAACCTTCGGCCCGGCGATGAAGCAATCAAACCCCGCCCCGCTTCCCAGGTCGAGAACGAACTCACCTTCGCGCAAGCTTGCAATGGCCGTCGGATTCCCGCACGAGAGCCCCATGTTTGCGCCGTCGGGCAGCGCCGCGAGCTCGGCCTCAGAGTATCCGATTCCCTTCGCCAGCTCCGTCGCTCCGGCCGACGTGGTGCCACAGCAACCAATTGAGCCGCAGCACCCGCCGCCGGCGTTCTTCGATTCCGACCAGGCGCCGGTCTCCGCGATCCTGCTGTAGCCGTCGCGCACTTGCTCGCGCACGGCATGTTCGTTTGTCGAAGATTGCATCGAATGGCTCCTTTCAGGCAGGTTTGGTGGCTGTGCGTGGTCTGTCAACCATCAGTGATTGCGGCAGAGACTCCACGAAGGCTCGAATATCTTCGCGGACGCGCCGGTAGTGTGACATCGCCTCCTCGTCGGTCCGCGCGCCTTGTGCCAGTCGCGGCGGATCATCGAATCCAACGTGAACAACCCGCGTGCGCGGCGGAACTGCCGGGCAGGACTCACTCGCTGAATCGCACACCGTCACGACGTAATCAAACTCAACGCCGAGCTGCTCGGGACGCTTGCTGGTGTGGCCGGAGATGTCGATCCCGACCTCGTTCATGGCTCGTATGGCCCGTGGGTCAAGTCCGTGCGGTGCGGTGCCGGCGGAGAAGGCGTCGAGCCGGTCGGCCTTCAGGATCTTGGCAAAGCCCTCGGCCATCTGGCTGCGACACGAGTTGCCGGTGCAGAGGAACAACACGCGCAGTTTTCGATCAGCACTCGCCACAGCATGCCCTCGCGCGTGATGCGGGCCTTCCGGGGCAACAGTCCTCGACGGCGTCAGCCAGCGAGCGGAGCGCGTGGCACAACTGCGAATACTCGACGCCGTAGAGCACCGTTCGGCTTTTCCGTTGCACCTTGAGAATTCCCGCACGGCTGAGCATCGACAGGTGCCGTGATACGACTGACAGGTCGACTGAGCAGCACTCTGCCACCTCACCCACGGCGCACAGGCGGCCGCACTTGGCCAGACACGCCAGCAGCTTCAGCCGCGTCGGGTCGCAGAGCGCCTTGAAGAGCTCCGGCTTGAGCATGTCGTCGATGGGCCGGGCGCAGGCGGCGGCCAGTTTGGGAGTCGCGGGCAGACGTTTGCGTTTTTGCGTCATTGTGCAAATGATAGCTGAGGCTGACGTCCAAGGCAATTTGTGAATTACGTGCTCCGGGTTCGCCCTCGTCACGCCGGCAGCGTTAGGACCATTGGCAGGTCAACAATCAGGAACGGGTTTGCGACGACTTCACGCGGGAATGCTCATGGACTCGCCAACGGCTGCGGTGGGAAAGTGTCTGCTCCGCGACGCGAGCGCACCCGGTATCGTCACGGAAGTATCTTGATCGCAACGCGTTACAGTCGACGAATTGTGTACGACGCTGCGTAACGGAGAGGGAGGGATTCGAACCCCCGGGCGCCTTTCGACGCCAACGGTTTTCAAAACCGTCGCCTTCAGCCGCTCGGCCACCTCTCCGGCTGATTGGTCTGTCGCCCGACGCGAACCTCGCCGCGCCGCGGCCGACCGCGTGGGCATTATACCCCTCCGCTGCCGCCGCGCCCGCTCGGACTGTACGACTCGAAGGACTGGCCGATTGGATAACATCATCAGCGGTGCGCGGCCCGCCGCGCGGTGCACACACCGCATCGCCCGCGGCGCAGCGCTCACAGCCTAGCGCGCCGCGGCCGTGCCGTTGAAGTAGGCCTGATACTTCGGCCACGAGTAGCGTGCCACCTCGCGGCCCATCTTCAGGCCGGCGACGTTGTCGGCGCGGATGTGATAGCCCCCCATGATCCGCGACAGCCCCGCCATCTCCGCGGTCGCCGTGAAGGTCGGCATCAGCAGGATCACCTCGGCGCTGTCGGGCGTGTCGGCCGGCGGTTTGCCGTCGCGGGCCTGCATCAGCTTCGTATCGCAGTCGGCCTCGGTCCACTTGCCGGCGACGTGCCGCTCGTAGATGCCGTACTCGTCGCTACCGGTGAACAGTTCGAGCATCTTTGAGCAGGCCCCGCTGACGGTGCTGTGCCCAGACGGATAGCCCGGAAACGGCGGCGTGACGAACGTGTCGGGCGAATAGGGGTGCCACTGTTCCGCGGGGATCTTTCCGACGCCCTTCCACGGCCCGAGATAGCCGTTCACCGTCTGCCCGCGATAGAGATGCCGCACGAGCGTCCACGGCCGCGCGCTGTCGTAGAACCGCTTCGACTCCCAGCAGGCGATGAAGGCGTCGAACGCGGTGTTGCCGATCGCGAAGAAGAGCTTCACGTCGCGATCGAGGTCAAAGTGATCGCGCCGAGACACGTCCTGCGCGAATTGCAGCCAGTGGCCCGACTGCCCGGTCGAGCGCGGCCCGTCGCGCATGAACTCGACGATCGCCTTCTGCTCGAGCGACAGCGTCGCATTGAACTCGATGCACTCGTCCACCTCGCGCTTCAGCGCGTCGCTGCCCACCTTCGGATAGGGCGCCGATCGAAACTGGTCGCTGCGCTCGAGCATGCACGGCCGGACGCGATACCAGTGCGGCGTCAGAAACCCGGGGTAGAAGTGGCCGCCTTTGCCATCCGAAAACGGCAGCGGCTGCCAGCGGTCGGGCTCGACAATGCGGTCGATCGGGTTGCGCGGCTCGTAGAACGTGTAGTCCGAATAGGGCTTGCCGTTCGAACCGACCTCGTCGCCGCGCTCGTTGGCGCCGTCGTGGCGCCGCGACTCGAGCACCAGCTCCGCAACGTGCCGGCCGATGCCGATCGGCGTCGTCAGATCGCTGCTGGCCGCCGCGGGGTCATGGCCCATCTGGCGCATCTGCGCGTCGAGCCACGCGCGATCCTGCGGGAAGCCGTCGACCAGCGCCGTGTGCATGGCGTAGGCGATGGCGCGCTCCTTGTTGGCCAGCGTCCGCTCCTTGGCCGGCCGTCGCAGCTTGCCGCCCAGGCAGAGGCCGACGGCCCGCTCGTCATAGGCGGCCCAGGCGTCGTACATCGCCGTCAGCGGGATGGCCATCTGGCGCGAGATGATCGTCGGCCGCGCGCCGACCTTGTCGACCTCGCGTCCCGTCACTTCGAGCAGAATGTCCACCCATCGATAGGCCGCCGACGCCTGCGGATTGGCGGCGCGATGCTCGATGTAGCCGGGCGGCACCTTCGACGGGGCAGCCGGCCCCGCATGCACGATGCCCGCGATCACCAGCACCACGCCCGCCGTCGCATTCAGTCTGCACATGGCGTCACCTCTGAATGTTCCCTCGTACGGCGCCAAACGCCTCAACCAGCCGCCGCAGCCGCGCCGCATCGGGCGGCTGATGCCACGCGCCGTCGCGCTTGAACCACGAGCCGACGATCATGGCGTCGGCATGCGGTGCGAAATCGGCGAGATTATCCGGCGTCACGCCCGACCCGACCGCCACGAAGCCGCGGACCGTTTCGCGAACCGTCCGGACCTCGGCCGGATCGGCCGGCCGGCCGGTCGCCGAGCCGGTCACGACGACCCCCGCGGCCCCGAAGAACTCGGCCGCCGTCGCCGTTTCCGCCAGCGACACGTCGGCCGTCAGCGCGTGGGCGGCGTGCTTCTTCTTGATGTCGGCCAGAACGGCGATCGACTCGGCCCCGATTGCCCGGCGATAGCGCATCAGGCGGCCCGCATCGGCGACCGGCATCAGCCCCTCGTCGGCGACGTGGGCAAAGACGAAATTCTCGGCGCGGATGAACTGCAACCCGGCCGCCAGCGCCACCGCCAGCGCGGCACGATTCGCCCCCGCCAGAACCTGCACTCCCAGCGGCAGCGCAGTCGCCTGCCGCGCGGCCAGGCAGATGGCCGTCATCGCGGCGATCACCTCGGGCCCGACCCGCCCGCGAAGGTAGGGCACGTCGTGCATGTTCTCAAGCACAATGCCGTCGACGCCGTGGTCGCTCAGAAGCTTCGCCTCGTCGGCCGCCTGCCGGGCCAGCTCCGCCACCCCGGCGCAGGAACCCGGCGTACCGGGCAAAGCGCCGACGTGCACCATCGCCAGCAGTGCCGGCCGCGGCAGCCGGGCCAGCGAACCGGGCATCGGGGTCGGATCTCGCAGCGCCATCACCCCACCAGTTTAGAGTTCTCGCCAAGCGGTTCCAATGCCGGGCATGCGCCCGCCGCCACCGCTATAATCGCTGCACTATGAACTCCATGGCATTTCTCTATTCCGGCACTGGGCCCGTCGCCCGGCTGGTCCGCTTCCTGTCGAGCCTGTGGCTCTGCATCTTCCTGCTGGCGGCGATCATCCTCTACAGCTCGGTCGGCTCGGCGGTGCCGCCGTTCCGCCAGAGCTTTGAGCTCACCGAGTTCGCCTACTTCTCCCACCCGCTGTTCGTGGCGCTGGTCACGCTCTTCTGCATCAGCCTGACGGTCGTGACCGTCGTCCGCATTCCCCTGCGCGTCATGAACCTCGGCGTCCTGGCAACGCACCTCGGCCTGCTGCTGCTCTGCGGCGGCAGCCTGCTCTACTTCGGCCGCAAGATCGAAGGCGACGTCCTGCTGCGCAATCCGCTGGTGCAGGTCATCTCGCTGGCCCGTGCCCGCGGCGGGCAGAACGGCGTCATCGGCCAGGTTGTGGCCGCGCCGGGCAAGGTCTGGTCGGCCACCATGCCGATGCTCGGCGGCGCCATGCGCGTCGCCGTGAAGGACGTGGAACACGACGGCCTGCGGACCGCCGCGCGCGTCGACCTCGAGGTCACCGCGCCCGGCAGCAGCGACGCCCGCAGCCTCACGCTCCGCCAGCAAGGCGAGCAGAGCATCGCCCGCATCAACGACCAGCTCATTCTCCGGCTGCTGCCCACCAACATCACCGACCGTTTCTTCGACAACAACACCGCCGCGCTGCTCGTCCGCACCGGCGGACAGGATGCGCTCACCTTCTCGCTGGCCGGCCTGCCGCTCTACAAGGAGCGCTTCGATCCCGCCGTCGAGCCGATCCTCGACACGCGCGGCCGCACCGTTCGCAGCGAGGGCATGGCCAGCCTGCCGTTCGTCGACGCCTGGACCATGCCCCTGCCGGTCACGCGCGGCCCGGGCATCGAGATCGACGAGAGCTGGCCGTTCACCATGGAGGTCGACGCCTATCTGCCTTACGCCGACCTGGCGAGCCTGCCGATTCCGGGCGGCGAGGTGCTCGACCCGGTGATCGACGTGAGCCTTTCCGACGCCGCGCACCCGTCGCGGCAGTTTCTCTTCGCGCGCTCGCCGCAGCGCAGCGCCATCACCACCGACGCCGGAACCGTCGAGTTCCGCTGGCTCGAGGCCGGACAGAACCTGCCCGACGACTGCAAGCGGCCGATCGCGGGGCGGCAGGTGCTCGACGTCCACGTGAAGGACGCCAACGTCCGCAAGCAGTTCGACCTCGCCGCCGGCGGCCGCTTCAAGGTCGATGGCACGTCCTACGAGCTCGAGCGGGTCGACGTCCACCCCGACTGGCCGCTGGTTACGGCCGGGTTCGAGGGCGCGCGGACGCCGGCCGCCCGCATCCGCGTGCGCAAAGGTGCGCAGACCTTCACGCGCAGCGTGCTGCAGCGGTTTCCGCAGCTCAACCAGGATCGCGACGACGCCGGCAAGAAACTGGTCGAGCGCGGACTGTTCGACGACAACATCGAGCTGAGCTACTTCGATGCGTCGGCGCCGCACTTCCTGATCGCCGCCGGGCCGGACATGGCGCCGGTCATCGTCCACACCGCGCCGGGCGGCGCGCGCGAGGTGCGCACGCTGGCGGTCGGATCGTCGCAGACGTTCGGCGCCACCACGCTCGAGATTGCCGCCCTGATCGAGAAGCCCGATCTCTCGACCCGCCCGGTCTGCATCCCCAACGAGAACCGCCGCACCGGGCTCTATCGCCAGACCTCGCTCATCCGGCTGCACCTGCGCGACAAGGCCAAGCAGTGGGACCAGCGCGTCTGGCTCGCCTTCGAGAACTACAACGACCAGGTCGTCTACGCCGACCACGCCCCGTCGTGGGTCTCGGCGAACCTGCCCGGCGCGGGCCGGGTGGAGTTTCTCTACGGCCGGATGCCGCGACGCCTGCCCGGACGCGTCGCGCTCGAGCAGATGAAGGTCGACTTCTACCCCGGCCGCCGCCAGCCCAGCGAGTGGGCCAGCACCTTCCGCTGGGAAGACCCGGCCACCGGCCAGATCCGCTCCGGCCGGGCTTTCCTCAACAACACGTCGCGCATCGGCCCGTGGACCTTTTTCCAGTCGATGGCGGCCCAGGACCAGGAGAGCTATACCGTGCTTGGCGTTGGCAATCGCGACGGCGTTATGGCAATGCTCGGTGGCTGCGTTCTGGCATCGCTCGGAATGCTGTTCGCCTTCTACATCAAGCCGCTGCTGAAGCGCCGCCTGCGCGATCGCATGATGGCGCAGTTCTCCCGCGACGATAACGGCGAGCCGGCGGCGCAGCGCGGCGGCCGTGCCTCGGCGGCCGTTGCCGGGGCGATCCTGCTCGCCGCGCTGGCGCTGCCCGGCCGCGCCGCGGCGCAAGCCCCATCAGCCGATCCGCATGGCGCCCACGCCGCCCATGCCGACGCCGCTCCGCCGGCCCATTCGGCCGCCACGGAGTCCCTGAAGGAGTTCCAGTCGCAACTGGAGCTCGACCCGCTGCGGCTGCTGATCGTTCAGCACGGCAACCGCTACCAGACGCTCGAGGCCTGGGCCCGCGACGTTGTCAGCACCATTCACGGCAAGCCAGACTTCGACGGGCTCGACCCCGTCGCGTCGGCGCTCGAGCTGATGTTCAACCGCGCCGCCTACGACGCGCGGCCGATCATCTACATCAAGGACATCGCATTGCGGAAAAACCTCACCAGCCACCCGGTGCAGCTCGATCCGGCCGAGCACCGCCGCATCGTCTCGACCGGCATGGTCAGCGCCGAGTTCATCTCGCGGCCGGACGTGCAGCGGATCATCTCGGAGCTTGAAAGCAACATGCTCATGTCCAAGGCGATGAATCGCTTTGGCGCGGCGTTCAGCTACTACCAGTCGGTGCTCTCGATGCTGCACGTCGTTCCCAGCCCCGCCGGCCAGGCGGACGCGCCGTGGCACTCCATCGGCAGCCTGCGCAGCAACCTGGGCGAACCAAACGACGACGACGACCCGATGGACGCGGCCGCGGGCGGCGTGCCGGGCGTGTCGCGCGAGCTGGCGTTCGGCGTGCTGACCGATTTCCAGGCGCTGGCTCGCGGCTGGATCGCCCGCGACGCCCAGTCCGTCAACGGCGCCATTCGCAGCCTCTCAGACCGGCTGCCGGCCCTGGCCGCGCCCGGCGTCTATCCGCCGCTGTCGCACCGTCGCATCGAGTCGCTCTACTATCGCATGAGCGCCTTCACCTGGGGCTGGGCGCTTTACGTCGCGTCGCTGTTCGTCTCGGTCTGGGCGCTGATCGCCGGCTGGAACTGGACGCGCCGCCTGGCGCTGGGCTTCTACAGTGTGGCGTTTCTCATGCACGCCGCCGGCCTGGCGATGCGCTGGTACATCGTCGGGCGCGTGCCGGTCGCAAACATGTTCGAGGCGGTCGTGTCGTCGGCCTGGCTGGGGGCGGCGCTGGCGCTGGTACTCGAACTGACGACGCGCCGCCGCGTCTATCTCCTCGCCGGCTCGTTCCTCGGCTTCCTTTCGCTCGTGCTCGGCAAGGAGGTCGGCTCGCAGATCACCCAGATCATGCCGATCCTCGACGACATCATGCTCCGCATTCACACCGTGCTCATCATCAGCAGCTACGGCATCATCACGCTCGCCTTCGGCGTGGCCGTCTGTTATCTCGCAGTCGCCGCCCGCAGCCCGCAGCCCGATGTCGCGCGCGTCACGCTGGGCTCGGTCGGCGGCGTCGGCCTGTGCGCGATCCTGGGCTACTACGACTCGTTCCACCTGCTCATGGACTCGGCCTTGTCCAATTTCTGGACTGTCATCCTGCCGGTCGGCTTCGGCGCGGCCGGCGCCGCGCTGTTCGTCTACCTGCCGCGCACCCTCTGGCCGGGCGTCGCGGGCCGGCTTGCCACGCTCGCGCCACCCGGCGCGGCCGGCATCGTCTCAGGGCGCGCCGGCGGTGCGGCCGCCGCGGCCCTGCCCGCCGATCGCACGCAACTGCTCGAGGCCTTCGACCTCTCGCACATGATCCTGCTGCACATGGCGACCATCGCGCTGTTCGTCGGCCTGGTTCTGGGCGCGGTCTGGGCGGATTATTCCTGGGGCCGGCCGTGGGGCTGGGATCCGAAGGAAGTCTTCGCGCTGGTGACCTGGCTCTTCTACGCCATCCTCATTCACGTCCGCCTGGCGACGCGCCGCCGTGCCCTCTGGACGGCCGTGCTGAGCTGCGTCGGCTTCGCGGCCATGCAGTTCAACTGGTGGGTGGTGAACTTCTACATTGTCGGGCTGCACAGCTACGCCTAGCGCGGCGCGAAACTGGGCGCAGTCGCCTGCACGACGGGAGCCTCGCATGCCCGCACCGGTCAAACCCATCCCCGACGGCTATCTCGGCGCCAGCCCCTATCTCATCTGCCGCGGCGCCGCGGCCGCCATCGACTTCTACCGGCGCGCCTTCGGCGCCGTCGAACGGCTGCGCGTCGGTGCAGGCGAGCAGGTCGGCCACGCCGAAGTGCAGATCGGCCAGGCCGTCATCATGCTGGCCGACGAGTTTCCGCAGATGGGCGCCGTCGGCCCGCAGACCCTGGGCGGCACCCCGGTCCGAATCCACGTCTACGTGCCCGATGTCGATGCGCTGGCGCGTCAGGCCATTGCGGCCGGCGCCCGGGTGCTGCGACCGCTGGCCGACCAGTTCTACGGCGACCGCACCGTGCTGCTCGAGGACCCGTTCGGCCACGTATGGGGCTTTGCGACGCACATCGAGGATGTCTCGCCCGACGAAATCAACCGCCGCGCGGCGGCAAAGTTCAGCAACAACTGAGCGCGGCACAACGTGAACCGCGCAGATGCCTGCCTCGTCAGTGCCGCGGTCGCAGCGACTGCTCCAGCCACGCGCGCATCGCCTCGGCCTCCTGCCGGCCGTCCAGCCGCTTGATGAGCGGGACCGGCCGACTCCCGCGCGGCGTCAGCCGGACGCACCACCACGCCCTTGGTCTTGCGGAAATCCCCGCGCAGTCGAGCGGCAGCGCTCGCCGCGCTTGAAGGCAGCTGCCGCTTCTCGAAGCGGCGATATCCGGCTGTCACGTCGATGCGATCGGCCCGCACCTCGATCAGGCTGCCCCAATAGAGCATCTCCACCAGCCGCGGCCACGCCGCGGCAAAGGCAACGAAGCCCGGCAGGATGGCAAACAGCATCAGCGGCGAGTTTTCGCCTGGCAAAGTAGATCGTCGCCGCCGTCGCCGCGATGCCGCCGGCGGACACGACGGCGGAGCGTACGTCGCCGCGCTTGAACAGCGAGATGCCGTCTGCTCGCCCTCGTCCGGCGGCTCGCGGAGAATCGGAACTGCAAGAGCACGGCGTCGGGCTCGACCCGCCAGGTAGGGCTTCAACCGCTCCGGGATCGAGACGATAGTCCGACCGGCTCTCCGGCGTGCGATAGACCGGCACCCGGAACTTCGCCTCGTGAAAGTCGGTCTCCTGCTTGAGGGCTGACGTGGCAGCCACCAGTCGATCTTGCTCGGCCCGTCGCCTGCCCCAGCGCGCCAGCCCATGGCGTTGTTGGTCGGCTCACAGTCGAACGGAACGGCGAACTCGATCGGCAGCTCGGTCAAGCACGTCAACGCGGACCGAGTCGATCGCACGATCGATGATCTCTTCGTTCTGGTAGATCACCACCGTTTCGGAGTGATCGCTGCGCGTCCCGCCGACGCGGCTGGTCGCCTCGCATTTCAGCGCGACGCGAAAGGCCGTTCCGGCCGGAAACGACAGCGGCAGCACGGCGACGCCCGAGAACGGCCCGCCGATGACGCCCGGCAGCGTGTTCAGCCGCAGCTCCGAACGATTCCACTGGCGGTTGGTCCAGGTGACCCGCGTGAACCCGAGCAGGATCAGCCCGAACACGCCGACGAAGGCGTAGATGCCCGCCTTGAGCTTGACCGCTGCCAGCATGACGCCACCCGGCACGACGATCAGCAGATAGATCAGCCACACGATGAGGATCGTGACGGCGATGCCCCGGTTTGACAGCACGACGCGCTTGCTGGCCCACTCCGGGTTGGCCAGCCACGGGCGATCCGCAAACGCCTCGCTCGCGACGCTCCGGCGCCACGCGGAGCGAACCAGGAACGCCATGCCGACCGTCGCGAGCATTCCCCCGAAACTCGGCGCCGAGACGGCGAGAAACCGCCGCGCCAGCTCGCCGTGCGTCCAGTCGTGCCCCGCGAAGATCGTCACGACGTACGCCCGCAGCGGCGGAACGAAGCTCAGCCCGGTCAGCAGCAGGAACAGCCCGACGGCCTCCACGAACAGGCCGATGAGCAGAACGATGATGCGCATGGCGTGATCGCCTCGGGGATTCGCTTGGCCCGAACCCGGTTCGCCGCACGCGGGCGGATGTCGGCGGTCCGCTGCGCTCAACGCCCCGCCGGCCGGGCCGGCGGTCGAACCGGCTCCAGCAGCGTCGCCACGTGCAGCGCCACGCAGCGCGCCAGGGCGTCGAGGTTGTAGCCGCCCTCCAGCAGGCTGACGAGCCGGCCCTTGCAGCACTCGGCCGCCAGCGTCATCGTCTGCCGCGTCATCCACTCGAACGCCGCGTCCGACAGCGCAATCGTCGCCAGCGGATCGTCGACATGGGCGTCGAAGCCGGCCGACACCAGCACGAACTGCGGGCTGAAGCGCCGCGCCGCGGGCAGGAACCGCTCCTCGAACGCCCGCTGATAATCGGCGTCGGTCGCGCCCGGCATCATCGGCAGGTTGAGCGTGTAGCCGCGGCCCGCTCCGTGGCCGACCTCGTGCTCGTTGCCCGAGCCGGGGTAGCGATAGGACGGATGCTCGTGCAGGCTGCAATAGAAGACCGAGTCGTCGTCGGCGAAGGCGTTCTGGGTGCCGTTGCCGTGGTGCACGTCCCAGTCGAGCACCAGGACGCGCGCGACGCCCCAGCGCCGCTGAAGGTAGCGCGCCGCGATCGCCACGTTGTTAAACAGGCAGAACCCCATCGACAGGTCGCGCTCGGCGTGGTGGCCGGGCGGGCGCACCGCGCAGAACGCGTTCGGCACGCGCCCTTCCATGACCGCGTCGCACGCCGACAAGAGCGCTCCCACCGCCAGCCGCGCCGCGTCGAAGCTCTCCGGGCAGATCGCCGAGTCGGGCGTGTCGATGAACGGCTCACCGGCCGCGCACGTCGCGCGCACCCGCGCCACGTATTCCGGCGAGTGCACCAGCTCGATCCAGCGCTCTTCGGCCGCGCCGAACACCAGCGGCGTCAGCCGCGCCAGCAGCCCTGCCTCGCCGAGCCGCGCGGTGATGGCCCGCAGCCGCTCCGGCCGCTCGGGATGGTGCGGGCCGGTCTGATGCGAGAGGAATCGACTGTCGTAGCACCAGCCGGTCGAGGACATGTCCACACTATTCTAGTCGACGCGACGCCGCTCGCCGCTTGTCGCCCGTGCCCGGCGCGATCATAATGCCACGACTCGGCCGGCGGCGCCTGCGGTGCTGCGGCCGGACGCTGGAACGGGCGAGACCGGCCCCTGGTCCGATTCGCCCCGACGGCTGTGGCCGCGTACCCAAGTGGTTCAAGGGGACGGATTGCAAATCCGTTATTCGTCGGTTCGAATCCGACCGCGGCCTGTTTCGACGATCCGGCGAGTTCATCCGCACCGCATTGCGCCCGCAGATCAGCCGGACCCAGCGGCGGTTTTCAGGTTCGCATCGGCGGGAGCGGGCCATTGGAAACTGGCTGGAGACTGTGGTCGTGGCCAGAGTTGCACAGGTCTTGGGTTTGCACCCAGCTGCGCCCGTAGCTCAGCAGGATAGAGCAGCGGTTTCCCAAACCGGGAGGGCGATTCTGCATCCAGCGACCACGCAATGAGTTACGAAGACTTTCAGAATTGTCTTGGTGCTTTGCTTGGCGCTCTGCCGCCGGAATCGAGGACGCTTGTTGACGCTTGGCTCAAGCTACCCGACGCTGTTCAGGATTCCATCGCGACGATGATTCGATCGCTGGCGTAGTCGAGTTCCGTTGCAGCTCCAACGTGCTACCTCTCAGCCCCGTTTTTACGACCAAGCGACGCCGCCCGATGTCGCTTGCGGAGCAACCCGCCTCGGGATATTTACCGGCATGAACTTGCCTTGACCGCGTATCACAATATTGTTATAATACCGGAGTAGGACATTGCCTCGCTCGGACGTAGTCTTTTATCAGGACGAACGAGGCCATGCCCCGGTCGTTGCTTGGCTCGAAGAGCTTCGAGGCCGCGACCCCGCTGCTTACGCCGGTTGCGTTGCCGTGATCAACCGGCTGGTCGCGGCCGGGCACGAGCTTCGAAGGCCGACGGCCGATTACTTGAGGGACAAGATTTGCGAGCTGCGTTCCAAGCGCGGCCGCGTCAACTACCGGATTCTGTATTTCTTCCACGGCAGGAATGCGGCCGTACTGGCCCACGCCTTGACCAAGGAGGACAAGGTGCCCGCGGTGGACATCGAACGGGCGATCGAGCGACGGAGACTCTATGAAGGCAACCCGAAAAAGCACACGTACCAGGAAGCAGGCAGCCGGCCGAAAGACGGCTGACGCCGTGCGAATCCTCGATCGCATTACGGGCGATGACGAGCACCTGCGGGAGATGATCGCCGACGCCACCATCAACGCCGAGATTGCCGAGATGCTGCTCGCCGCTCGGACCAAGGCGGGGCTTACCCAGGAAGAGCTGGCCGAGCTCGCCGGAACGAAGCAGCCCGTCATCGCTCGGCTCGAAGATGCGGATTACAACGGACATTCCCTGACGATGTTGCAACGGATCGCCAAAGCCCTGGACCGCAGGCTAGAAATTCGACTCGCCCCGGCCAAGTCCTAGCCGCGTAAACCCGCCGTTGGAAGCACATCGCTGACGCCGGATGGGCCAATTTGCAGCTCGCTCACCGATTCAAGCGACTGGGCAACAATGTCCCGGATCATTCTCCCGTCGTCCACATCAAATGGATCCTTCGGAAGACATTGACTCCCTGTGCGTTTTTCGACTCCGACGGTTGGTGATGACCCATCGAGCGTCCGGAGCCAATTTCTCGCCGATTCTTCATCATCATGCGTGATGTAGAACCAGATCGGCGGCAACGTACCGCAGCCGCGACCGATAGAAGCGCGCGATAAGCTGACGATAGCCGGTAGTTCAATTGGCTCGGCCATCGGCTCCTGACGCCCAAACCTACCACGGTTGGCGCCCTACCTCGCCGCTAACACGCCGCATTTTCGCCAGGCGTTGAGATCGTCCGGACGGGACGGCAGTAGGATGTCCGAGTCGTCAACCCCTCGTCCTGAAGGCAATACGGCGGTTCTGTTTGGCATCGTCACTCGACCGGCGGGTATTGTGTCGGCCTTCGCTCGCCCCTATCTCCGTCTTCGGGTGGAGCCCTGTGGCCGTTTCCTGACTCAAATACCGCTTCGTGAGAGATGTTTCGAAGCCGCCGGCGAATCGACGGAGCCGGGCCGGCCGCTGCTGCTCGCTGAAGTTCGGCAACAAGCATCGCCTCGTCACGAAAATCCGAAACAATCTTCCGGCAGGTCGGGCAGTTTCTGACGTGCTCTGCTAAACAGCCCGACTTGGCAGTTTTCGCGAAAGCTTCGAGCTTGTCGGCTGTCGGACACCTGGTACTAAACATGCTCAAACCTCCCCCAACTCCACGTCGAGCTTGATCTTCAGCTTTCGAAGCTCATTCACGAGTTTGTGCTTTATGCCGTGCAGGCGATTGGGCGTGATGCCGTAGCGCCTGGCCACGGTCTTGGCCGGCTCGCCGCGAAGAACCCATGACTCAAACGCCGTCCAGTCTCGCGGCCGGACGGCGGGCGAAGACTTCAGCCGCTCAAGACAGGTCCGCCACCTTTCCTCCCGCTCAAACTGATCCCACTGACGATCCGGCTGGGATTCTCCGTCGGCGACGGCATCCGGCAACCGAAGCTCGCTCAGGACGATCACGCGCCGACCCCCCTTCTCGCGGCGGATCTGGCGGTTGGTGATTGTTCGCAGGTACTGCCGGAATCGGGTCTCCAGATCGAAACCCGTGCGAACCGAGCTTGCGAAGTTTCGCATGACCGTCGCGACGACCTCTTCAGCGTCGGTTTCGCCCAGGCCGGCGTGCCGGGCCATGCGGTAGATGAGCGGGGAGTAGATACCAAAGAACTCGTTCCATGCCCGCTCTCGGGCGCTTCTCGCTGCGGAGCCTAGGCGCACGATGAGGCTCGTTCGCGTCATGGGGAACATTGAGCTATTCGCCGAAACGCGGGGCATGACGATGTCAACCTTCTCCTACATAGAGCACCCGGCCAATGAAACCTTTGGCGGCAAATGCCCGGCGCATCGATGATTTCGACGGAGCCAGCGCCCGGCGTCATGGGCGCGCGGCTATGTCTCGTAAACTACGAAGCAGTTCCAGCTTCTCCGGACCGGGCCGAGTCGATGCGGCGGCCGCCCGCTCGGCATACTGGAGCGCCAACTTCGGATCGGAATACTCCGCCGGGGTTGCTTCAAACACTGCCTGGGACAACTCCCAGAGTCGATCAGTTGTGACGCTCTTGTCATCGGCCAACTGCTTCGCCATGGCAAGGGCCGTCGCCATGTGGGTCCGCGCCTCCTCCGGCTCGCCGCATACCCACGCGGCATGCGCCAGGCGGTAGTGCGAGGCATAGTTGTAATACCTGCCCTCGGCGGCCCCTTGCTGGATTTCTACCAGCGTATTGTTCGAGTCCAGGATCTCCCTCGCAAACTCTGAGAGGAGCGTCCAATCCCGCCGGTGTTCAGCCTGGTCGCATCCCCGATTGAAACAGCAGAATAGAAGCGCTCTCGGAACGACTTCATTGGGAGCTGCCCGGATCATTCGCCTTGTGACCTCAAGCCCCTCGGTCGCCGGTGCGACTGCTTCGTCGTCCATGTGTCCGAGGTGCAGCGCCGAGGATAACAGGTTGCGGCTGATCACAAAGTGCCGCTCGTAATCGACGTTTGCGGGATCGATCGCCATCAGTCGATCGGCCAACTCATTGGCGCGCCTGGCCTGCCCAAGTTCGAATACTTTGAATTGCTCATAACTATCGAGCAGTGTTGACATTCGTGCCGGATTATCGGGATCCGCGCGCCAGAGATCCTCAGCAATGCGTCGCCTTTTCCCGAGTAGATCGTCGGCAAGTTCGTCATCGCCGCGCTGCCGGGCAAGGTGGGCAAGCCGGTTGTAGCTCCAAGACAAATTGTCCCGGTAGTTGCTGTTGCCCGGATTCGTTTCGACGAGCGCTTCGTCGATGTGAAACGCCCTCTCATAAAGCTCACGCCTCTTCTCCAACTGTCCGTTCAACGACGCGATGTCGCCCACCCGCACGAGGGCGATTGATAGCGCCGATTGGGCGTCGGCGTCTCTTGGCGAGGCGGTTGCCAACCGCTCTCGGACGGCGAGGGCCGCCTCTACATGTTTGGCTGCACGTTCGATATCGCTGATGCTCTGATACACGTCTGCGAGCCTGGAGTGAGCGGTCGCGAGGTCCTTCTCCAACGCCGGGTCGTCGCCATGCTCTCGAGTAAGGGCCTCGAACTGGCTCGAAAGCTGGGCCAGGAGCTTCTGGCGCACGTTGTTCATGCCCGCGGTTTTGGACAGCACCTCATCCACCTGCGATAGCATCGACTCCGCCGTCTGTTTCGCCAGGCGGAACTTCTGTCGCGCGTCTTCGGAATGGGCCGTCGCCTTCGCTTCGGCCGAAACCGCGCGGCGGTACAGGACCGTCATCGCACCGCCATAGCCAAGGCTCAAGACGAAGACGGCCGCCGCGATGCCGGTGACGACCGGGTGCCGTCGCAGAAACTTGGCCGCGACGTACGCCCAACCGTCGCCCTTCGCGCGGATCGGCTCACCGCGAAGGTAGCGCTGCACCTCGTCACGAAGCTCGCCGGCGGACTGATAGCGACGCTCCTTCGCCTTCGCGAGGGCCTTGAGGATGATCGTGTCCAGGTCGTCATCGATGAATGTGGCGTGGGCCGAAGGCCGCGCAGGCTCGGTGTGACGAATTGCGTCGAAAACGTCGGCGAGCGGTCCATCAAGGGGGTAGGGGAACGTGCCGGTGAGCGCGTTGTACAGGATGACGCCGAGCGAATACACGTCACTCCGCACGTCGATGGCCGACGGTCGAGCTTCCACCTGCTCCGGCGAGCACCAGGCCGGCGAGCCGAGGAACTGGCCGGTCAGCGTGACGAGCGCCGGGTCGCTGACCTCCGGCGCCTTGGCGAGCCCGAAATCCAGAACATGTGGCCGGCCGTCGTCGTCCACAAGGATGTTCGAGGGCTTAAGGTCGCGGTGGAGAACACCGACGTTGTGTGCCGCCTGCACCGCGTCGCAGATCTGAACGAAGATTTCCAGCACCTCGTGAAGCGGGAATACACCAGCGCC
This sequence comes from Phycisphaerae bacterium, assembly GCA_046350375.1. Lineage (GTDB taxonomy): Bacteria > Planctomycetota > Phycisphaerae > UBA1845 > UTPLA1 > JAXMAO01. Next base: position 232,192 of record JAXMAO010000003.1, on the reverse strand, counting down.
GCGGCTCCCGCCCGCCTCGATCGCCCGTCCGTCCAGCTTGTTGACGTACTCGTTGAGCGACAGGCCGGAAATGTATTCAGCCGCAAACCAGAGCTGGCCGTCCGCGAGTTCGCCGGAGTCAACGACGCGGACGATGCCGGGATGACTCAGCAGAGCGAGCGTTCGGGCTTCCTGCGCGAACCGCGCCCGGGCCTGCGGGTCGCCCAGCCGGTCCGGCCGGATAAGCTTGACGGCGACCTTGCGAGCATCGGCCAGGCAGATCGCCTGGTACACCCGTCCTTGGCCGCTGGTGCGTAGCAGCGCAAGCACGCGATAGCCCGCAGGGCTCGGCTCGCCGTGGCCATCCGCCTGTGCCGGCCTAACACCGATGTCGGCTAGGTCCATGACGGGGCCATTATACCCCGACAAACGATCCCGCTGTGCGCCGATCACAACCGGAATCAGCCGCCAAGGAGGACGGCAACAAATGCCTGAACGTCCATCCCGTCCACTGCTCCGTCCGCGTTCATGTCGGCCGATTGCGACGTGCACACATCGATCTGGTTCGGATCAAGCAGGAGCGAGACGAACCGCGGCACATCACTCATGGTAACAGCGTGATCGCAATCCAAATCGCCCCGGAGAACTTGAGGCCTAGGGTCGAGCGTCAGGCCGTCAATCCAGACGGTGAATCCATATCCCCATGTGTCAAAGTGCAACTCCATGTACTCGATGTCTGAAAGGTCCGGCGTTCCGAAATCAGTCCGTATCCATTCCGAATCGCCGACGAAGGGGACAACGAACTCGTGCCATTGATTGATTGACAGATTCAAGAGCGTCGAGGACGACCGCAACTCGAAGTGGCCGTTCGCACTACCAAGACGAACCCAGGGTGTTTCACTCTGGAACCCGATATTGGGGTTCTCCGCATAGCACCAGAACCGAATGGTCTGAAGTCCCGTTAGATCCCACCGGACAAGCCGATCGGCCGCATATCGCATCGCCGTGTCGAATCCTCCATCGGTCTCGAATCGCACGGAGGCCCCTCCAACCTGAACTTGGACCGAATCATCGGCGACAGAAGCAGAGGCGCCGTCCGCTCTCGGCGACCAGCTCGCTGCGTTCTGCTCCGCCAGATCATCTGGTACGCAACACACAATTGGCCCGCCCAAATGGACATCCCGCGTAAACGTTGCTTCGCTAGTGTGCCCCGTGTAATAGGCCACATTGCACTCCGTTATATCAAGCCACGCATAGTCCACAAATCCCTGATACTCGATCTTGAAATGCAAGACGCCGTTATGTCCGACGACCGCGACGTAGCCGTACGGATTCGGTGCAAGAGAGTCACCGTTATACGCCAATGGAACGAGGGCGGTGTTAATATTCACGTTAGGAAGCACATACGTTCCATCGGAATCCGTGTTCCCTTGAAACTTCGCCTGATTCGTAATCACTTCTCCGAGCCCGGGACGATCACACTTCTGATAGACCGTCACGGCCGCTCCCGGCAGCGGCAATCCATCAAGTCCGATGAAGCGCATTCGGACCTGCGAAGGGATTCCGTACAGGTATTGTCCAAAGTAACCATGTGCCGTTTCTTGCCAATGGGTCATCGCCAGCGCACTATGTTGCGACAGAGAGTGGGACACGCCATTCATGAGGCATGCCGGCGCCCCAAAGTAACCAAGCCCGGACACCTGATTGTTCTCTGACGGTACGTCCAATCGATAGAGGTCGATAAGCCCCAACTGATGGCCCATCTCGTGGAGTAAGCCGTAGTCGATGTCATCGGCTGGAGAATAGTAGCCCGAGCCCGTCCGGAGCGTCTGTTCTCCGTGGCGGTAACGAAATGGAAAGATCGCAAAATTGATCGTGGCCACTGTCGGATCGGGATCGAAGTCGTCCAACTCTTCAAGTACGTCGAAATGGACACGCTTCGGCGTGCCAGCAACAGCGAACAGCTCGTTGAACCGATCCATATGGAAGTTCAGCCAATCGACGAAATCATCCGTCACGGCCATCGGGAACAGCGGTGTCTCCTCTCTGAAGTCCTCGATGTAGCTTCGATCGACATACGAAAGAAACGCCACGGATTTCGTCGTGATCGCCCGCTCGTTGTTTGCAGCACGCGCATCCGGTGTCGAAATGCGGAATCGAATCTGGTGCACCTGACCATCCCAAATCTGACTCAGATCGACCGTCGTCGTCGCACGCGGTTGGAGGCTGACGGAAATCGCGGGCGAGGCAACGGTTGTCCCATCGACTCGCCACTCAGCGTCAATCATCCCATTGATCGGATTGGTCCCTCTGTTTCGAATCGTCGCACGGTAGGTAATCGCGTCACTGACATTGGGCCACCGTTGGGTTGCGCCCGTTTGTCCGCCACCGAGCCCCGTTGCTGCCGAAAACCAGTATGGCCCAAAGCCGCCGGGCTCTGTGATCTGGTAGTCCGTGTATGTTGGCCAGTATCGAGGATATCGTGGCAGCCGCGAAATGCTGACCACTTGCAGATCGGTCTCGTCCCTTGGCGTGCGAGGACCGATGCTTTGTATTTGGGTGTGTTCGCTTCCGCTAGGTGATACCGCTGTTACGGCGTAGTAGTAGCTGATGCCGTTCTGGGCCGTCGAATCAAGAAACATGGTGGCTTCGGGATCGCTGACAACGGCGACCGGTGACATTCCCGTCACTGAAGCAAACGGCACCGCGTCGCGATAGATGGCGAGATGGTCAAAGATGGTGGGTAGCATGCAATCGTTCCGCCATTGCAGCTCGACAGCGTGGTTCCCGGCAAACGCCCTTTGCGCAGCTGGCAAAGGGGGGCTGAGGGATGGAGGCGGATCGCCATGGCTCCACGCTTCGGCAGGGATCACCTGCTTGCTAATGCCCGGACCTGAATAGCGGACGATGAGGCCCGCCCCACCACTCCGCTCAAAGTATTCAACGCGAATCAGGTGAATCCCTGCAGGCAGATGGATGGTGCCCGATGCTTCGGCCATCCCATGGATTCCATCGTTGTTCACGACAGCAACGCAATTCACGAGCAACCGCGAACCATCATCGGATTCCGTAAAGAATGTGTAATCGCCATCGACGGTCATGCTCAGGTATGCGCTGAACACGGCACCGACATCGTCCACTAATCCGCTATTCGCGAATTCGCCGCCTGTACTGGGAAAGTTGAGAGTCGGTACTGTCGAGTCAGAGTATTCTGGAAGTGTCGAAAACTGGGGCAGACTACTGTAGTTCGAGGCAGGGAGAAGTGCGTAATAAGCGACATTGACCCCCGACGGGCCCCAAGACGCCGCCGGGATGACCTGCTTGGGAACCCCAGGGCCTTGCCAGCGAGCGATTAGCCCGTTGCCACCGCCGTACTGGTAATACTCGACTCGGACACTATGACTGCCTGCGCTGAGCGCCACAATTCCCGATCGTTCGATCATGCCGTGGGCACCGCCGTTGAGGACAACAACCTGGTCGTCAATGAAAAGGCGTGAGCCGTCGTCTGATTCTGTGAAGAAAGTATAGGTACCCGCATTGGCAATAATTACATGACCTGTGAGGACGGCGCCAACATTTTGTGACAGCCCGCTGCCCATGAAGACGCCACCACAGCAGAAAGTGATATCCGGCACAACCCCCTGCAGATACGGAGTCAATGACGCGAAATCAGGTTGGATCAGGTCGTAATACGTGACAGCGAGGCCGGGCTCTGTGGCGCGGGCATCGACGAACGCCGAACTCACTGCAACCACAATCACAACACATCGAACTGGCCGACTGTTCATTCGATTTCTCCTTGAGACACCAAGCGAACCGGCATTGCGCCGTCGTCGCGAGTGTGATGTTATGGGTTCAACAGCCTCACGACGAACAATTGAATGTCTAGCCCATCGACGACTTCGTCGGCGTTCATGTCGGCGAAGTAGATGTCGCAGTGCGGGTGTCGGGCAACGTACGCCGGCGCATTGATTAGCGCGGTGACGAACGGACCAATGTCGGCGTTGTTGATTACGCCGTCGCAGTTCAGATCGCCGAGGTTGATCACGAGCGACGTGGCAGTGAACTCGCGCGAGACGCAATCGGTTTGCACACGCAGCGGCTGATTGCCGGAATAGATCGTGAACTCGCGACTGATGGCGTCGGTCGCTGTTGGCAGCGGCTCCTCCGCAAAGACCGTGATTTCGCGGGTCAGGGCGTCCGTTTGTGGCCGAAGCGGCTGATTGCCGACGTAAACGGTGAATTCTCGGGAGATGGCGTCATCCGCGCCAGGCCCGGCAGCATCGAGGAACACCGTGAACTCGCGCGTCACGGCGTCGATCTGCGGCCGGAGCGGCTGATTGCCGATGTAAACCGTGAATTCGCGGCTTACCGCGTCGTCGTAAACGGGCGGCGGCTCGGTGTCGTTGAAAACAGTGATTTCCCGCGAGATCGCATCGGTCGGCGTCTGGGCTTTGGCCGAGAGGCCGGCCAATTGAAAGGCGAGGCCGCCGAGCAGGAGGTGTGGTAATCGAAGTCGCATCGGAGTGGTCGAGGTACCGAAATCAGCGCCCATACAATGAAACGATCGCGACCGCGTCGATCGCTACTGCGGCGGCATCGAAGCCCGAACCTGCACCGCCGAAAAACCCGTCGGGAGCGTCACACTTGTCGTCCACGTCGATTGCGCGAACGTGCCGCTGATGGTCCACGGACCGGACACGTTTTGGACGGACCCGCTACGCGGTACGATTCGGGCATTCAAGTTCCAAACCTGAACGCCAGGCGGATCGCTACCCGTCGGAATGTTCTTGCACTCGATCGTGAGCGCTTGTGCGCCACTTGTAGCAGTGTTCACATCTGCGTAAGGGAATTCGAAGGACGCTTGTGGATCGGGAGGTACGTTGATCGACCCGAGCGAAACAACACGAGTACTCGGTGGTTCGGTCATTGCATCTTCTGGCCATAGTTGGGCGATGCTGCCCGGTAGACCAAATGAAGCTACTGGATTCCCAGGAGACGAGAACGCAAGTTGATTGCATTCAAATCGAATTCTCCCGTATTCACCACTTTGATATCCAACCCCAATCGCTGTCATGGTTCCAGTCCCATCCAGCCGGTTACATACGATGCGAATGGCGCCTCCTGAGCCGGCGTATTGTGGGTTTACACCACTCGAACTCGCCGCAATGGCCCCATTCACAGTAATGGTTCCAGTAGCGGCGATCAGAATTGCCCCGCCGCCGCCCAATCCAAACTGCCCTCCACCTCCACTCGCGGAGCCCGATCCTCCTATCAAAGGTAGTACTCGGCTGTTTCCGTATGTTGAACCCCCTGTTCCGTAGCTTCCAAACTGCCCAACATTGTTACCGCCACCTGGCCCTAGCCCGCGTGTGCCTATTGTTGGACCTCCTCCACGGAAACCTCCGGGGCCACCCAATCCAAATCCAAGTTCCGATTGTGAGGCCGTCGTAGACAGCGACACCGTTCCGTTGATGGTAACCGCTCCGCTTACTAACCACACCATCGGCGCGCCGGAAGGATGGTTGGAAAACGCCACTGTCCGACCGCTTGCGATATTGACGGATGAGTATCGAAATACGACCGCCCACTTATCGGGATCGTACACTCCGCTGCCGGGACTTGCGTTTGTACCGTTCCACGTGCCCGTCGGCGCAAGCGCCAGATTGACAGTCGAGTTTGACACTGGATTGAAGGCCCCGTCCGAGCCGTCGGCGCCGGGCACGGTGATCTGCCCGAGTGCCGGAGTCGTTGCACAAATCGCAACAACGAGTGCAAAAAGTGATCTCCGCATTTCAAGACTCCTGTCAATCAACTAGTCTTCGAATGGCATCAGTGATTCACGAACTGCGGCCCGACGAGCGCCTGGCCAGCCGAAATCCAGCCTATCAGCTTACGGAAAGTGCCCATCCCGTTCCTAGCTACCACTTGTGGTAGGCTTCTCGCCGGTCCAGATCAGCCGCCGCGCTGACCACGGCTTCGAGGCGACCTGCCACGGCGACTGTCCGCCAACACAAGATGCACAAGCATGCCAAGCCGGCCTCGCACGCCGAGGCGGTTGTACAGCTTCTTCACGTGCATCCGCACGCTGTCGATCGAAATTTCCAGCCGGCGCGCGATCCACTTATCCGCGCAGCCACGACAGATCAGCCGGGCGACCTGTCCTTGCCGTCGCGTCAGGCCCGTCTTTCTGACCAGGCGCCCCCAGCGCGCCTCGCCGAACAGGTCGGGTAGCAACTCGGTGTCGTTCGGCTCGCGTGTTGAGGCCATGAACTCTCATGCTCGCTCGGCCGGGCGACACACCTACGCCCGACATCGCTCTCCGGCCCCCTAGAGCGCGCACCCGGCAATTCCTTTCCGGCTTCTCAGAACTTCGTGTCCCGTCAAGGCTTGCATCGCGATCCTTTGTTCGCCTCAGCGGGCGCGGTGGTCCGGCCTGCCGGCTCTTTGCCGAACCCATCCTGCGGCGCATCGCGCTGCCGCCAGCGCTTCCCGTCGGCTCGTGTCGGCTTGCTCTCTTCATGATCGCTTCGCGTCCGGTCCGCTCCACGGCTATCGCAGAAGCACCTCAATTTCGTGCTGTGCGACCCGAGGACGACCCGCATCATCCTGGCCATCGAACTGGACGACCGCTCGCACGAAGCCTCTCATCGAAGAAAACGTGATCGCCTTGTCGACGAAACGCTTCAGGTGGCAGATATCCCACTCCTTCGGGTTTAGGCCCAAGCGTGGTACTCGCATACGTCGCTACGAGAAAGTATTCACCGCGTTTGCCGCGACTTGTTATTCCACGGCCGCCTAGACAGCTCTAGCTCTCATGATCCCAAGTTCCCATGAATGACTGGGCTCAGAAGACCTTTGAACCACATCCTGCAATCAGGCTTAGCATATTCGAAATGCATGCGCTGGAGTGGCACCATGAGGCCGTGAAGTAAGCATCGTCCACTTCTAGGGCCTCACCCAGCTTCGCGCGTGCTTTGGCGCCCGCTTGTCTTACATATCGATCGTGAGCAATCAAATCGGACTTGTGAACAAGGATATTCCGCGTTGCTGTCAACTCTCGAATGTCGTCCCAATCTTCGTCCAGGAAATACGCGAATTGAAATTCGCTGGCAAGCTTGGGGAGATAATCTTCAGGTCCACCGTAGAAGAGCTTGTTAAGTCGTTTTCTTACTTGATGGGGTCTCCAGTCAGCATGTTGGTCCCGCAATACGATGATTGAGAAGTCCTTCAGGGCAGTTTCCACAACCGAGACAAGGGCGATGCACAACAATCGCGGAAGTCGCCGAAGCGCAATCTCCTCAGACGCCGCCTGTATTACTTTCGGCTCGTCGAAGAATATCGAGTCGGGTATTGGGCCAATCAAATTCGCAACATTGACCATCGCGCGTAGTCGCCGATTCTGATGGTCGTCATCAAAACCGGGAAAACTCGGAAGTATCAGGCGAATGTACGCGAAGATGGTGTTCATCTGATCACACTGCTCGCGTGCAATGCTCAGGCGAGTCTGAATCTGCCGTTTGACGTTGTCGAACATCAGCGAAGCTCTTAAACGTTCCGTCGTCTTGGAGATACGAGACTGCCGATCAGTAACAGCCCATGCGCAAACCGAATTTAGTCTAGCCAAAGACCACACCAAAGACAGGAGGCCCCGACTCGGGACCGATCCGGCAGAGTGGGAGAGGGTAGGCGAGCCAGGCCAGCCTTCCACCGGCCGCCATCGCCGGGGACCCCCTCGACGAGCCCTGACGACGACGGCCGAATACGGCAGGTGAAACGCCGGGTGACCGCTTTGGTGTTGCCGTGCAACACGCATCCCGGATCCTCGCATAACCCTTGCATGAGGTGGAGCTGATCGAATCCTCGCAGATGAAGGTTAGGAGACATGTATTATGGCAAAGCCAACGCCCAACAAGCCAGTGCACGAGATTCGTTACGGCAGCATCAAGGCGGTCATCTGGAAGAACGAGACCGCCAACGGTGCCATGCACAACGTCACCGTCGCCCGTATCTACAAGGACGGGGACGAATGGAAGGAGTCGAGCGGCTTCGGTCGAGACGACCTTCTCGTCCTCGCCAAGGCGCTCGACGAGGCCCACACGTGGATTCACGCCCAGAAGGCAGCCGCGTAGGCCCCAGGTTTCGATTCGAATCGGTTCAAACAGGAAAGGATTAACCAGAGGAATCACGGCTCCACCTGATTCCCAATTCTCCAACATTACCGCCACGACCATGCCCTGCCCCCACTCATGATACCACTTCTAAGTTAGAGTTTCGTCCTCGCTGATTGTTGTCTTCTTCCGGGCGGAGGGAAGAAGCCGGGGTCAGGGGCAGAGCCCCTGGCGGGGTGCAGGGCGGAGCCCCAGACGCACGCCCGCGCTGGCTGCTTGCCATCGTCTGCGGGACCGGCAGTCGATACCCCAGCGAGCTGTGCGGCCGCACGGTGTTGTAGTGAACTCGCCACCGCTCGATCAGCACCTTGGCCTCCAGCAGCGTGTAGAAGATCTCGCCGTTGAGCAGTTCGTCCCGCAGCTTGCCGTGGAAGGATTCGATGTAGCCGTTCTCCCACGGGCTGCCCGGCTCGATGTACAACGTCTTCACCTCCACCTTCGCCAGCCACTCCCGTACCGCGTGGGCGGTACCGTCATCGCCATCGGATCCCTACTCCCCCACCTTCCCCACTTCGGCCCGTAGAAGCGGTAGCCGTAGTAGACCCAGCCGGTGTCGTCGTCGTGGAACTTGGTGCTGAAGCGGAACGGGTTCTCGGGGGCGTACTCACCATCGGTCTCCGCAGTGATGTTGCCGTAGGCGTCGTACTCGTACGCGGTCACGACCGAGCCATCGTCGAGCGAGAGTAACTGCCCGACGTTTCCGTTGCCGTCGTAGAAGCAGCCCTGGCCGAGGCCGGACACCTGCGGAGTGACCAGCGTCCAATCATACACCGCCAGCAGGCCGCCGATGCCGCCGGCGGCGTGCATCGCGGGCAAAGCGCCGTCGTTCACGGGCTGAAAGCCCGTGCCACCCGACTCACTCGTGCCACCCATGCTACTCACGCCACTCGGGCCGTTCCACGCCCCGCCACTCTGGCCGCCGTTCAGCCCGGAGAGGTCCAGCCCCCAGGTGAACTGGCGGAGGATCGCCGCGTTGCCGTCTTCGTCGGTGTCCAGGCCGTCCATCTCGGTCACAAGGTTCCAGCCATCATAGACAAACCGTCGGTCGAGGTCGGGCGTCGCGGACCAGTCGCCCGCGCCCGCGTCCCAATGAAACACCCGCTTCCGCGGAGCTTCGTCGAAGTACCTTTCGAATTCTCACGGTCTTCGGCGGTTTATCCGCTTTTCAATTGCTTGCCCGGATCCGGGTGTGTTGACCAGCCGATAGCCTTTGGCACGACCTTCCGAAACTACGTTCAGAGCCTCGACAAGCTTCGGCGATGTGAAAATGGCTGAGTCTACAGACTCAAAGGATCCTGTAATCGAGAACGCAATTCGTACTGTACTCGATCGGATTGTGACTCGCACTTCCTCGATTCCAGTCTGCTGCGTGCATTCCGACTGCGGTGCACTGAGGGAGCACTTGGCAAATCCATCTAGCAACGCTCGCTCCAATGCTGGAAGGCCGCCCTCGTATTGAATGACTCCGCGCTCGATCGCCAATGACTCACTCACGAGGTCGAACGAAATTGTCCGCGCGCCCCCAGGGCTAAGGCAAATAGAGAAGACTTCTTCGCCATCATAGAGTCGAGTCAGGGTGAGTTGATAGGAGTCAGTGCCGGTTGAGTGAAGCAATTGTGGCAGCATATTTCCATATCCGAGAGCACATGCGGCCAGTGTCGCGCACAGCACTGTGAACCAGGCCGGTCGAAAGTCTACTCGCATGACATGATCCTCAGCGACGAATCACCTTGGCTCAGTCGGGGCGTGCAAGAACCTCACGCACCTCGGTGAGCGCTGAAACTCTCCGGGAACATACCCGGTGTTCGGTCTGGGGAAGATACCCGAGTGAGCTGCGTGACTGCCGTCCATCAATCCATCATCGAAAGAAACCGGCGAGTGCTTGTCCCCGCACGCATATACCCTCAGGTAGTAGTGAACATAGGTCTCACCTGGCCTGCCGTTCCTTACCGGCGGTCCCCACGCCAGACCCCGCTCGAAAGTTAAACATACCGGCTTAAGCGCAGTAAGTGCATCATCGAATATGTTTGCCCAGTCCCAACAATAGTATCCTCCCACAGTCGGGCTTGAACCTGCGTCGCTAAAGGGACCCATGCCCCAATTGCGCCTCCAGGCCTCAATGAGGGCGGCGACAATCGACACAGCCTCGTACTTGCATTCGTACACCGGGCAACAAGGGCGGTTCTGTTGGTATTTGCAGTTTCTTTCACAGGCCTTCTCAAGCAAACCAAGACCCTTTTTCAAAGATTGTTCACCGTTAGCAACTCCAAGTTTAAGACCCAAGGAGTCGTACGCAAATGTTGGCGCACCAGCAAGGGCTTCAAGCAAAGCAATTCCGCCAAGTTCCCCAATCGGGTCCCTACTTGCCCACCTTCCCCACTTCGGCCCGTAGAAGCGGTAGCCGTAGTAGACCCAGCCGGTGTCGTCGTCGTGGAACTTGGTGCTGAAGCGGAACGGGTTCTCGGGGGCGTACTCACCATCGGTCTCCGCGGTGACGTTGCCGTAGGCGTCGTACTCGTACGCGGTCACGACCGAACCATCGTCGAGCGAGAGTAACTGCCCGACGTTGCCGTTGCCGTCATAGAAGTAAGCGTGGCCAAGGCCGGACGACTGCGGAGTCACCAGCGTCCAGTCGAGCACGGCCAGTAATCCGCCGATGCCCCCGGCAGCGTGCATTGCGGGCAGGGCACTGTCACTGACGGGCTGGAAGCCCGTACCACCCATGTTACTACTTCCGCCTGTGCCAAATCCCGTGTCACCCATGTTACTCACGCCGCCCGGCCCGGCCCACGCCCCGCCGTTCTGACCGCCGTTCAGGCCGGAGAGGTCCAGCCCCCAGGTGAACTGGCGGAGAATCGCCGGGCTGCCGTCTTCGTCGGTGTCCAGGCCGTCCATCTCGGTCACCAGGTTCCAGCCATCGTAGACAAACCGTCGGTCGAGGTCGGGCGTCGCGGACCAGTCGCCCGCGCCCGCGTCCCAATGAAACACCCGCTTCCGCGTCCGCCGGCCGAGGTAATCGTAGTCATAAACCGACTTCAAGTCACCCGCCGTCGGCTGCGTCGTCGCCGGCAGGACGGTCTTCAGCCGGTTCTCGGCGTCCCACTCGAAGCGATGCGCGCCGTCGGCCGTCAAGTTCCCGTCGGCGTCGTAGCTGAACGACTCGCTGGGCTGGCTGGTGGAGGTGTACTGATTCAACTCGTTGGCGATGTAACTGGTGGCCGAGCCGGTGCCGACCGTCGCCGAAGTTCGGTTTCCGATCGGGTCGTAGGCGTAGTCGCGGTCGAGGGTGTGGACGGGCTGCGTGGTCGAGCTGACGGTCGAGCCGAGGTAGCGGTCGGACGCGGTCAGCTCGTTGCGGTTGTTGTAGCCCCACTTGTCGAAGTGACTGGCGTCGAAGGCCGTGCCGGTATAGACGACGCTCGTCCGCCGGCCGCGGGCGTCGTTGACGTAGGCGTACTTCGAGCGCGTCGCCGTGCCGACACGCTGCCGCTTCGGACGGAAACGACCGCGCTGCTCAAGGAGGAGTTCTCAGTCCGCACGGACGAGGCGCCCGCGTTTCATCTTCCTTCCGAACACAGCATGGCCGACATGCTTCGTGCGGACTTGGCCGACGCCGGGATTGAGCCGAAGGACGACGCCGGCCGAATCGTAGACTTCCATGCGCTCCGTCACACCTTCATCACCAACCTTGCCCGCGGAGGTGTTCACCCGAAGCTCGCCCAGGACCTCGCCCGACACAGCGACATCAACCTCACGCTCTCCCGCTACTCGCACACGGTCATCGGCGAGCAGGCGACCGCCCTCAAGGCCCTGCCGGACCTGTCCAGCTCGAAGCAGGCCGCGAAGCGAAGGACGGGCACCGACGATCGCTTGATCGCAGAGACCGCGTTGCCGATGAAAACGAACGAATCTGTCTTGGCGCTCTTCGGCGGGCGCGGGGAGATTTCGGTAGACTCCGGTGGACTGAAAAACGCGAATGGCGTCCGCGTCGCAACGCCCTTAGAATCAGAAGGAATCGTCGAAAGAGCCGCTGTTTGTAAGGCTGCTTTGACGCGTAGCGCCCGTAGCTCAGCAGGATAGAGCAGCGGTTTCCTAAACCGCAGGTCGGAGGTTCGAATCCCCCCGGGCGCGATTTCGCACGCCGACGCACCGAGCCGCGTATTCTGCCCCTGGAGCGCCGCGCCACCCTGCGGGGCCTGATGTTGGCTGCGAACCTGCAGATTCGCCGAGCCGGTGCCAATCGCTGAACGACAGTTAAGACATGTGCGGTTGCCTGCGCTAGAGTTCGTTCGCGAGGATCGCCGTGGGAGATGAACCCGGTTGCTCATGAACCCGGAATCTGCGTCAGCCGAGCCATAGGTCCAATGGCGACTTCCCGGATGCCTTCACGGAAACTTCGGGTTCTGACCCTGGCGGCCGCCAGAATAGTGGCCGCGTGCTTGGGGTTCGTCTGTCTGGCCATTGCCATCAAGAGCATGCCGGGCGTGGGCAGGGACATCCTGTCGCGGCCGTGCATGCCATCTTCCAAGACCTTTGTGCGAATACGGTTTGTCCGAGGTCACTTTCACTGCTCAATAACTCAGTATTCCGCAATGCTCGCAAACGCCCCGCAGACTTCGGCTCGCACGTCGGCGCTCGGGCTTTGGATCGAACCGTTTACCGAAATCAGAATCGGGCCGCGCACTCACGAAGAGGTGCTGGCCGGTCGCGGGCGCGGCCTGATCCGCGTTTGGCTCGACGTGAGCTGGATCTGGCCCATGACTGTGGGAGTCGTTGCACTGGCGCCTCAGTGCGTCGCGCTCTGGCGGTCGATCCGCCGACGGAATCGACTCGAGTCGGATTGCACGCAGTGTGGGGCCTGCCTCATGGGACTGGCCATCGATCGCTGCCCCGAGTGCGGGCGGATCGTTGGGAAAGCCCCGAGCCAAGCACCGAACGCGGCATGATCGTGCCGATCGCGTCGCAGGCGTAGTCGCTGTCGATGCCGTCCATCTCGGTCACCAAGTTCCAGCCGTCGTACACGAACCGCGGGCAGAGGTCGCGCTTCGTCGCTCCGTCGCTCGGGCGTTCGCGCGCACATCCAATCCGTTGGCGTGAATGTTACTACGGGCGCTTCTCGTAGTCCACCCTATATAGCGGGATCGCGTTACTCCGATTGCCCGAGCGATCAGTCACAAAGGCGCTCCACGCCACGTGCTCGTCCGCACAGAGCGGAACAGCGAAATCCACGTCGTCGGAGTGCTTTGCGAGATCGATCCTCCCACTGACAGCGAGTTCCACAGTCAGGGCAGCCCAATCGACGTACTGAATCGGTAGTATGACGACGTCTCGAATTGCGGTCTGCTTGTACTTCCGGCCTAAGTCAATCAGAATCGACACTCGGACGTCCCTGGAATCGCGTCCCACAAGAGTCATTCCAGCAGTTTGCCGGTTGGCATTGATGAGAAAGACCTTCAACAGCAGACTCCCGTCGGAGTTGTGGCCGAAGTAACCGAGGTAGACAATTGGTGCGTGAGTGCGCGCCAAGTCACCCGATTGGAGAGACTCGATCGCAGTCGTACATTCGGCAATCGCAACCACTGCGGGAACTGAAGGTACATCGTGCAGTCCGTCGCGCATGCGCCACCGAAGGTGCTCTACGGCGTCCGTCACAGCGCGACGGGTATATTCCTGCATGTCGAGATCGGAACGTAAGATCGGATCCTCCGCGAGCTCGCCAGGCTGCGTAGCCGGCACGCGAGTGCCAGGGGCGCACGAGCTGGCGCCTGCGACTGCGCCCGCGCAAAGGCAGAAGAACACGGGCCCTAGTGACATGGCACCGCACTCTTTCTCGCCGTCGAACATGCTTTCTCTGCATCTCTGCGCAACCGCGCCTCGCACTTTTCGCGTAGCTCGATGGTCTCGCCTTCCGATGCACTTAAGAGTGCCGCTGCGCGAGCCGCATGCTCAAGACGCTCTGGGCACTTGAACCACCTATCCCCGCCGCCGCCGGCTCAGTCGTGCAGCCGCCGTCCGTCGACGTCGCGCATCTTGCCCGCGAAGCACGCAATGCCCTCGACGAAACCCCAGATGGCGCCCAGGAAGCAGAAGAAATTCGACAGCAGGATCAGGATGCCCATTCCGACGTAGCCGAGGTAGAAGCGGTGTGCGCCGATGCCGCCCAGCAGAATCCCCAGCAGGCCGGCGACGACCTTGCTCTTGGGCCCGGGCGCGTCGTCCAGCCACGCGGCCCGGGCGAGCGGGACGAGCGGGTCGACTTCGCCAGCCGGCGGACATGCGGCGCCTCGGGCGGGCGCCCCCGCGGGCGGCGGGTTGGGGATCGGCGGCAAGTGCGGTGCGGCGTGCGGCTCGGCATAGGCGGTGTGCGTCTGGTCGAGCGGTTTCGGTGCGACCCGGCCGACGCGCGGCTGTTCGAGCGATTGCGGCGCGGGCTGCGGCTGGGCGAAGAGCGCGTCGCGCAATTCAGCAATGCGGCCGGCGGGAAACTGTTCGGACGTGTCGGCGTCGATGAGCACCGTGCCGGCGACGATTCGGCCTTCCTGCGCCCACTGGACAAGCAGCGGCAGCTCGGCCGGACCGTAGCGCTGGCCGTCGGCACCCAGAACCAGATACGCCGGCATGGCGACGCCCCTGTGTGCCGCGCGGCGGCGCCGTTATGGCCGCCCGGGTTCGACCGGCTCGGCGACGACGGTTTCGGCGTCGAGCAGCTCGGCGGGTGACGCGGGTCGGGCGTTGGCAGCCGGCGGGGGGGCCGCGTCGGTCTTTGCGCCGCCAGCCGGGAAGATGGGCGGCGGCAGCGCGGCGGCCGGCGAAGTCGCGGCCGGCGAAGTCGCGGCCGGCGACGGAGTCGTCTTGGGCGCGGTGGCGACGGAGCCTGCGGGCCGCGGCTCGGCGATCGTCTCGGCGACTGGCGGCACGTCTCGGTGAGTGGCCGCTCCCGGCATCGGCAGGACGGCCATGTCGGCGACGACGGCGATGTTGGTCTTGGCGGCCGTGCTGAAATACTGGCTGGAGACGCGGATGCCGACGTACTGATTCAGGAACTTCGTCGAGTCGAGCCCGGTGGCGGGCGGGATGTCGACATAGGCGACGGTCTTCTGCGCCAGGGGATCGTAAACGCGGAAGCGATAGGGGCGGGTGTTGTTGAAGGCGGCGCTGCGCAGCAGCTCGCCCTTGATGTCCCACGGCCGCATTTCGGCCGGCAGGTGCGTGTCGCTGATGCGGACGCGATCTTCGCCCAGCCGCGCGCGGAAGGCCTCGGTCGAGTCGTGCTGCGACTTGGCGTCGGTGACGATCCGCTCCAGCTCCGAGCGCGCCGAAAGCTGATCGATCCGCAGCTTGGCGACGGCCTGCGCGACCTTGTCCTCCGACTGCGCCGCGAGCGGGCGGTAGCGGTCGATGAGGTTCGAGTAGTTGACCGCGCCGGCTTGGCTGGCGATCTGATTGCGCAGCTCGGCCTCGAGCGAGTCGAGCATGGCGCGATACTTGCTCATCGCGCCCGCCGGCAGCGCGGCGCCGTCGGCGACGGCGCTGTCGCCCGTGGCCGGCGACGAGCGCGGCGCGGCGGGGCGCTGCGCGGCGGCGCCATCGGAGGGCGGCTGCATCGAGTCGCGCGCGACGTCGGACGTCTTGGTCGCGTCAGCCGCCGGCCCGGGCTTCGCGGACGCGGGCGGCGCGAGGGGCGGACCGTCGCCGTGGTGGCGGACGAACTGTTCGCTGATGTAAAGATACGAACCCTCGGGCGGCGCGATCTTCAGGAAGCCATCGTGCTCGCCGAGGATGTTCAGTTCGATTCCCTTGGGGAGGATCTGCTGCGTGGCGCTCTTGTGGTCGGAGATGGCGCTGCCGGCCTTGACGTACACCTGGTCCACTTTGGTGGTGCCGGTGGCGCCGCCGGGGGCGCGTTCGATGGCGGTCGCCTCGACCAGGCTGAAGCTGCCCTGCGGAGGGACGATCTTGAGCCAGCCGGTCTGCGGGGCCGGGCCGATGACGCGCACGACCGCGCCGCGCTGCAGCTTTCCGGTGGGATACCAGTTCACGCCGGCGCCGCTGCGGACGTACACGTTGTCGCCGGTGACCTCGCCCTGGAAGGGAAAGTCGGCGTTGGCGGGCGGCGGTTGCCGCGGCAGCCGGGTCGGGCGTATTCTGATGCCAGCGAGATGAGCGCCGGCGATCAACATCCATCTCGCGATTGCGATTGTCAGAGTTGCACGCATCCGATGCGCCTCCCCGTGTTGAAGCGTGAGTTCCGCGCTTGAGTGGACTCGTCGCGGATGCGTTAGGAATCGCGCGCGGCTTGTTCAATCGGCCGCGACGCATACCCCAGGTGATTCATGCTGGTGCTGATCTGTCGCCATGCCGAGTCGGAAAACAACGCCAACGCATCAGCCGACCCCGACAGCGCGGCTCCAGCGCGGCTGGGCCGCGCTTGAGCCGATCGGCTGGCTGAGCGGATCGGCCGATCGCGCGCAACCGCCGTCTATTCGAGCCCTTATCGCCGCGCGCTCAAGACGGCGCTGCCCGTGGCGGCCCGGCTGGGTATGCCGATCTGGCCGCGGGCCGAGCTCTGTGAATTTCAGGGCAACTCGCGGCTGGACCTGACCGGATTCTCGCCCCGACGGTGGACGCCGCGCTTGCGGACCGCGCGGAACGGCGCTGAGCCGGGCACGCCCGACGGCGAACCATCGCCGGCAAACTCCGAGACGCTGGCCGAATGCATCGCCCGGCAGCGGCGGCGATCGCGCCTGCGGGCATGGGCGGGCGAGAACGACATCGTCGTGTTGATCGGCCACGGGCTGCCCGTGGCTCGCTTCGTCGAGGCGTGGCTGACCGACACGCCCGGCCCGGCGTTCCGCTTCCTGATCGAGAACGCCGCCGTGAGCTGCCTGCGGTCTGCGGGCGGCGTGGCGTCGCTGGTGGCGCTGAACGACAGCGGCCACCTGGCCGGACTGCCGCCGGCGCGCGGGAGTTTCCTGCGCGGCGACGGCGCGTTCGAGGCGGCGCCGCCGCGTGAATACTGGTGAGCGGCCGGCGCATCGCGGGGGGGCGCTGCGGATGCTATGATCTGCCGCGATGTCGATCGAGCCGGTCAGCATCGGGCCGTTCAGCGTCGGCGCGGAACAGCCGCTCGTGCTGATTGCCGGGCCGTGCGTGATCGAGTCGACCGATCACTGTCTGCGCGTCGCCGAACAGGCGCGCGACGTGGCGCGGCGGCTCGGCGTGCCATACATCTTCAAGGCCAGCTTCGACAAGGCGAACCGCACCAGCGTCGCGGGCTTTCGCGGGCCGGGTCTCGAAAGCGGGCTGCGGACGCTGGCGACCGTGCGCGAGCGGATCGGTGTGCCGGTTCTGTCCGACATTCACGACGCCGGCCAGGCCCGTGCCGCCGGCGACGTGCTCGACGTGGTGCAGATCCCGGCGTTCCTCTGCCGGCAGACCGACCTGATCGTCGCGGCGGCTCGGACCGGCAAGCCGGTGAACATCAAGAAGGGGCAGTTCATGTCGCCGGCGCAGATGCGCCAGGCGGTCGAGAAGGCGCGCCAGGCGGGCAACGCGCGCGTGCTGCTGACCGAGCGCGGCACGTTTTTCGGCTATGGCGCGCTGGTGAACGACATGACGGCCATTCCGATCATGCGCGAGTTCGCGCCGGTGGTGTTCGACGCGACGCACAGTTGCCAGACGCCCGGATCGCAGGAAACGCAGACCGGCGGGCGGCCGCAGTTCACGTCGCTGCTCGCGCGCTGCGCCATTACGGCGGGCGCCGATGCGCTCTTTCTCGAGGTGCACGACGACCCGTCGAGCGCCAAGAGCGACGCGGCCACGCTGCTGCCGATCACGGCGCTCGAATCGCTGCTGTCCGGCTGCCTGAAGCTGCGCGGCGCCCTCTGAGCGCGGCTACTGCCGGCTGAAGGCCAGCCGAAACGGGTTCACGCACGCCTCAAACACGCCCGCCTGCACGGCCGGGTCGCCTTCCATGATGCGCTTGGCGTCGGCGGCGTCGGTGGCCGTGAAGATGACGATGCCGGGGGTCGCGAACTCGAGCTTCTTCATGTCGCCGGACGGATACTGCGTGGGAGCAAACGCCGGACCAGCGACGATCAGCCGTCCGCCGGCGAGCAGCGACTTGATGTAGGCGACATGGCCGGCCAGCGCTGCACGCTGCTTGGCGTCTGGCTTCTCGACGGCCTGCCGACTGACAGGATGAATAAAGTAACAGTAGGTTTCGCTGGGCGCCGCGGCGGCGGCCGGGGCCGACGTGGGCCACAGCGGGCCGCTCGTGAAGCGCTTCTGGAGATTCTCGAGCACGTGCGACCAGGCCTTCTCAAAATAGGCGTAAACTTCGTCCCACTGCTGGCCGAACTGCCACCCGGCGTGATAGACCGTGACCCGCGTTCGCGGAGCGCCGACCTGGCTCATCGGCTCGGCCGCGTCGGCGAACTGCAGCACGACGTAGGTCCGCTGCCAGCGGATTTCCGGCCAATTCTGCGGCGCGCCCCAGGTGAAGGCGAGCATCTCGTCGGGGACAAACGCCAGCACGCGGCATCCCTCGGCGCCGCGCTGTCCGTAGGCGGCGGCCGGGTTGAAGTAGATTTCGTACGGCCCGCCGACGCGCAGCTCGACGCGCGCCTGCGGTGCGAAAAAGGTCGTCACTCCGGCCTCGGTGGTGAAGGCCTTGAACACGTCGTGTCGCGTGGCCTCAACGATGCACTCCTTGCGAATGGCGCGGTCGTCGGCGGCAGGCGGAGCGGCGAAGCTCTCCGCGGGCAGTGCGTGTGGCAGGACGAATGCAGCCGCGAGCAGGCCGATCGTGATGCGTGACATGGACTTGCTCCTGAAAATTTGGACAGAAACTCCCTGCTCGACGCGGCAGCGCCCGCGGCGCTGCCGCTGTCGAGTGGCCTGATTCCCGCGCGGGTCGCGCCCGCTGTCGTGAGTGTGCCCGGGGCGGGCGACGCTCAGCTTCCGCCGCACGCTTCCATGAACTTCTTCGCACCGGCCATCATCTCGACCGGCGTCAAGTCCTGCTTGTGAGTCGCCACCGACCAGACGTGCCCGAACGGATCGACCACGCTGCCGTAGCGATCGCCCCAGAACATGTCGGTCAGCGGCATCATCGGCTTGCAGCCGGCGGCGACGGCGCGATTGAAAACGGCGTCGCAGTCTTCGACGTAGAGGTGCAGTCCGACCGCGGTGCCCTTCAGCTGCGCCGGCGAGACCCAGTGCTGCATCTGGGGCATCTCGTCGCAGAGCATGATGCGGCAGTCGCCGATCTGCACCTCGGCATGCCAGAGCGACTTGCCGTCGGGCCCGGGCATGCGGTAGAGCTCTTCGGCGCCGAACGCCTTGCGATAGAATTCGATCGCGGCGGCGGCGTCGCGCACGACCAGGTGCGGCGTGACGCGATGGAATCCGTCGGGAACAGGTTTGACCTTCGCCATCTTCCGAGCCTTCCTTTCAAGAGGGTTGACCCGACGCGCGCGACTGCGCCGCCGCGCCGGCCCGGGGTTCACGCCCCAGGACGACAAACGATACCCAGCAGCAGACCGCCGCCCCGGCCAGCAGCACCAGCGGTGGCAGAACCATGTAACGCTGCATGACCGCCGCGAGCAGCGACAGGCAGACCGCATTCCAGAACGTCACGGCCCCCAGGACAGTTCGCGAAACCGAGCCGGACGCCACGGCCAGACTCAGACCGGCCGCCAGGAACGAGAAAACGCTGAACGACAGGCTGTACCCTTGCTGCAGGTCGTGCAGCGTACGTTGCTGGCCGAACATCTCCCATGCGTGCGTGGTGAAGAGCTGCCAGAGCTGGCGTTCTTCGTCGCTGGCGGCGGGCGGACGCTCCACGAAGTGGCCGATCAGGTGGCCGGCGCCGTTGAAGATCAGCAGCGTCGCCGCGACGCGCAGGAGAATGATGCTCGCTCGGAGTCGAATCATGCGTCACCTTTCACGCGGGTCCGCTCGGCCGCAAGCAGCCGATCGAAATAGTCGCGCAACAGCGCGATACCGGCGTCGAACGGCTCGAGGCTCCGCTGGGCGCGGGCCTGCATGATGCCGCCTTCCATGACCGTAAGCACGAACTGCGCCAGCGCCCGGCGGTCGATGTGCGGCGGCAGGCGGTCGGTCGCGGCGTCGAGAAACCCGCGGATGCGATCGATCCACTGCTCGAAGTTCGCCACCACCTTGGCGCGAATGCCGGGCAGCGTGTCGCCCAGTTCGAGCGCCAGGTTGCCGATCGGGCAGCCGCGGTCGAAGCGCGTGATCTCGATGAACTGGCGATAGCCGGCCAGGACGGCGAAGACGCGCTCGAGCGGGTCGGCCGTCTGCGCCTTGGCAGGGTCGATGACAATCGGATCGAGGTTGAGCGAGTACCAGTCGAGGACGGCGTCGAGCACGGCGGCCTTGCTGGGGAAAAAGTGGTACAGCGTTCCAGAGAGCACCCCGGCGCGTTCGCGGATTTCTGCCACGCCGGTCGCGTGGAAGCCGCGTTCATGAAACAGGTCTCGCGCGGCGTCGATGATCCGTTGGCGAGTGTGTTGTGAGTCACGCAAGGGCCCGATCCCTTAACTGGTTGACTGGTCAGTCAAAATACGTGCTCGCGGGACTGATTGCAAGCACAGCCGGCTGGAAATGTGCCGTGAGGGCATTCGCCGGGTCGGAACGAGCACGTGTCACCGGCCGGTGTTTCGGCTATAAGGTATTTACGGCCTTGACGTTGCAGTCCTAGTTTGAATCGTGATCGGCGGGCGGCGAGCCTGTCGCAGGCTCGGCTCGGCCTTTCACCGACCGCGCCCCGCGCTGCGTGGTGATCAGCACGACCGCGCTGATGATGACGCCCGCCGCGACCAGCGTCCGCGCGGTGAGCGGTTCGCCGGCCAGCAGGCAGCCCAGCAGCATCGCGACCACCGGATTGACGTAGGCGTAGGTGGCGACGCGGGCCGGCGTGGTGACGCGGCAGCAGCCAGATGTACGCTGTGCCGATAACGATCCGTGGTCAATCAGATAGACCAGAGCGCCCCGAGCGACGCGGGCGTGACCGGCGCGCCAATGCACGGCCGACCACTGCCCGGTCGCGGCCGCGTTGATCGCGAGCAGTCCGCCGCCGCACAGCATTTCCATCGCCGTGGTCAGCTCGGCCGAGCGCGGTAATGGGCGCCACGCGCATAGACCGAGCCGGCAGACCACGCCATCGACGCGAAGACCGCGGCTGCGTCGCCGAGCAGAACATGCTCGGTCGCGCGGGTCGATTGCTGCGAAACGCCAGAATGACCACGCCCGCCAGCCCGACCAGCAGCCCGGCCACGCCGCGCCGCGTGGGTCGCTGTCCGCCAGGCACGATCCAGTCGAACAGCGCCATCCACAGCGGCACGACGGCCACCAGCAGCGCGGCGATGCCCGACGAGACGCGCGTTTCCGACCAGACGACGCCGCCATTGCCGCACAAGAGCAGCAGCCCGCCGATGATTGCCGTGCTGCGCCACTGCACCGCGGTCGGCCGGGCCGCGCCGCGCCAGCGCGCAAAGACGTAGAGCATCGCGCCGGCAACCAGGAACCGCACGCTGGCGAGCACGAACGGCGGTACCGAGCCGATGCCGATGCGGATCGCCAGGTAGGTCGATCCCCAGATCACGTAGATTGCGGCGAAGGCGACCACGATTCGCCAGGGGGCCGCGGTTGCCGGCGGTCCGAGCGGCAACGCCGCAGTCGAACCGGGCAAATCGGCCTCGTTCGGACGGACTGGCGTGCGATTGCGTAGGTCGTTACGTTTCTGAAGGGAGATCAGAGTGCATCCTCTCCGGCCGTGGCTCGACCCGGCCGATCTGGAGAGGATACGTTGAGACAGTCGAAAAGGGTCGTCAGAAAGCGCGGCCGGTCGAAATTCCGCGCCGCGCCGCAGGAGCGAAAACGTGCGCAATCATCGGCTGAGCAGTGCGGCGGTGGCGATTCTGGCGGGGCTGAGCGCGGCGTGGGGGCCCGCGAGCCAGCCGGCGGAACTCACGGGTCTGGCGCGCATCCGTGCCGACGCCGCGGCGCGCGATCGCTGGTGCGGTCGGATCTGGGGCGTGCTCTTCCTGTCGGCAACGACGCGGCGTCGGCGATCGCCGAGCGGCCGATCTATCACAATCCCAAGACGCGGCACCAGCCCCGGGTCGTATGAGAAGGCCGACGCCGCCGCCCGCGCCGGCTTCGAGCGCGACACGATCAACGAAGAGAACTACTACTTCACCAAGTACGGCACGCCGGTCGCCTACGCGCGGGCCATCGACCTGCTCGGCCAGAACGCCTGGCCAACGCTGCGTGCCGCGCGGCTGCTCGACTTCGGCTACGGCGGCATCGGCCACCTGCGGATGCTCGCCACACTCGGCTGCGATGCGGTGGGCGTCGACGTCGATCCGTTTCTGCACGAGCTCTATTCCGAGCCGCAGGACCAGGGCGCGGTTTCGAATCGCGCGGGCGCGTCCGGACGCGTGACCGTGCTCGATGGTCACTGGCCGGGCGACGCCGCCATTCGTCGCGCCGCCGGAAAAGAATTCGACATCATCGTCTCGAAGAACACGTCAAGAACGGCTACATCCATCCGGCCGAGAAGGTCGCATTGGGCTACGACCATCGACCTGGAGCGCCAGCGACGAAGAGTTCAAGCGCGGCAACAGCCGCTGCGGCCCGGCAAGTGGTTCCTGATCTACAACGTCTGCCTCGGCTGAACCAGCCCGGCAAGCCGTACATTCCCCGGGCCGACAAGGTCCCTTTGCCCGCGCCGACCTCGAAAAGCAGGCTTTCGCGTGGTGAAGTTCGATGAGAGCGACACCTCGACGATTCACCAGTTCGGCCAGCGTCGGCCGCTGGGACGCCGGCGAGCGGCCGATGAACTTCGAGAAAGACCTGGTGGCGATTTACACGCTGATGCAGCGGGCCGGCGGCCGTCGCCAGGTAAAGCCGCCGTCGCGGGTCGCCGCTGCGGGCGCGGATTGAGATCGTCGGTACGCCGACGCCGGCTACAGCAGCGTCAGAATCAGCACCAGAAGGCAATACGCCAAGAGCTGTCCGGCTGACGCCGACCTTGATCACGCCGGCCCAGTATTTCGACAGCCGCTGGCGACAAAGCGCACACCGAAGTCCAGTGCAATATCGAAAGTGGCGCAGCACGCTTGCGCCGCAGCAACGCTGCCGGGCTCAATGGCGTCCACGCGTAGTCGACTACGCAGCCGCCAGCTGGTGGCGGCGATGCCGCGGGAAGACGAAAAGGCAGTACTGCGGTGACGCCCAGCAGTGCGGCGAAGGCGATCAGTGGCGGGCTGCATCGAGGAAGAAGATGGCTGGCGGCTTCGGCCGCCTTATCGGCAGGCGATGCGCGACATTACTCGGTACGGCGTGGCGCTAAGCGGCGGAGGTTTTCACGCCGTGCGTCACGCCGCGTGGCGTGATGGTGATCTCGCGCGCGGTGAAACCCTGCCTGCTCGCGTCACGATCAGGACGGGAGATGCGGTGCTGCCGGCGGCGAGAATTGACGCTTGGGTCGTCGCAGATCCATACGTTGCCGTCCGACCAGAGGTCGGCGTCGCGCCAGGTCGGTCGGCAGCTCGGTTATGGCGAACGAGACAGTATGAAGCCGGGCTGGCCGCGGTGAGTTGCCAATATGCTGACGAGCCGCGGCGATCGAATGCGCGAGTTGGTCAGCGCCGTCGCGATTCCGTTGCTGTTCCGTTGGTCGCGATCGGCTGCGGCGCCGGTCGTGCGGCGGCGGCAACGGCGGTGCCGCTGATGGCCGCGCTGCTGGATATTGGCCGCTCCGGCGTCGCGGCGATAGCGACGAACACCGCCGCGGCGAGATGGCCGCTGTTTTATCAGGCGTTTGTTGCTGGCCGTAGCGATGACCGGCGCGACGGCAAAGGCCGAAGGCGGCGTCAAGACCGCACCACTGATGTGGTGACCGCGCGATGGGCGGTGGTCGAATGGCGGTGATTACCTGGCCTGCTGGTTTCGGTTGCCACGGCGAACAGTTGCTGGGGCAAGCGGTGCTGGCGGGGCCGTCGATGCGATCGGCCCACGCGCTCGCTGTGAGCCTGCGGCGGTGTCGACTGGACATGGCGGCTTGGGCGCAGAGGTCGCGGGGCGGGTTGTCCGCGGTGAGCCGCCATGGTCGGCGAGCGCGCGACCGGCGCCTGCGCCGGTTGCCGGGCGATGACCTTCACCAGTCCAGCTGCGCCGATTTCGCCGGCTTGGCCAGTTGCACGCGGCGTAGCGCCGCCGCGCGCAGTGGCGGTACAGCTTGCCGGTGATGGCCGATAGCCGGCCGTGACCTGCGAGAGCGTATAGGCGGCGCGGTCGGCGTGAATGGGCTGGATGCCGAGCTGCTCGGCGAAGAAGGCGGCGGCCGTCTGCGGCAGCCGCTTGTGGCCGACGTTGTCGATCGTCTTGCCGATCACCGTCTTGAAGCCGTGCGCGCTGTACCACGTCACGGCCTGTTCCGATTCGCTCTTGCACGCGGGGAAGTCGCCATCGCCGATGAAGATGGCGACCGGCGTGTTGGTGTAGAGCGGAACGTTTGACTCGGTCAGCAGGTCAGGGCAGAAATTCGACAGCCGCGTCGCAATGCAGGTGAAGCGGTTGGGGAAGCGATTCGGAAAGTAGTGGGCCAGGTAGCCGCCGCACGACCAGCTGGTCGACAGCACCGCCTTGGGGTCGGCGTTGGTGGTCGCCATGACGTGATCGAGAATCGCAACCACGCGCTCCTTGTCGGCCGTGACGTACCCGTGCTCGCGGCGGAGCGGATATTCCATGAACGAGTCGCAGCTCTGCAGCCACGGCGCGACCACGATGTAGCCGTAGGTGTCGGCCTCCTGCTCCCACTCATGAATCTGCCGGTCCCAGGTGTCGTAGGGCTTCATGCCGTGGAAGGTGAAGACGACCGGCCAGCGGCGGTTGGGGTAGAGCGGGTGGTGCCCGTTGTTCTGAACGTAGGCCTCGGGCAGGTAGAGGTAGTACTGCCCCTTGGTGCGCGGTTCGGTGACGACCGTCTCCCGGCCGCGACCAGGGGGTTGAGGGACGATGCACCCCGACTGCGACATCAGCAGCCCGGAAATTGCCAATCCAAACAGGGTAGTCGATCGCGTCATTCGTGATCCCGTTGATGCGAGGGGCGGGTCGAAACTGGCTTTCGCAGCGTGCCAGGCCGCTCGCTATATATCGGCAACTTCGGGAGTTAAGGTTTTCGCCCGCGCCATGGGGCGGCGCCCCGGATCATACCACTCGCCGCAGAGAATCCAGACATTGTACCCCGCCCGGCGTGAGTGGCAATCCAATCGGGTCTGGTTCTCGGTCGGTCCGATAAACGGGCTAGTCATCCCCCGTCCGCGGGCGCTCGCTTCTGAGGCGCTTGGTCTGGCTCCGCCGACCCTTCTGGTCCAGCCGGTCGCGATGCGCCGACCGCGGGACACGGGTCGGCCGACGGGCCTTGCGCGGCGCAAGGGCCGTCGCCAGCAGTTCGATCAGCCGCTCGATTGACGCTTCGCGGTTGGCGGCCTGCGAGCGATGGGTTTGGGCGAAGATGCGAAGTCGGCCGTCGCGATCGAGCCGGGTTGCGAGGCGCTGGCGGATGTGCGCGCGTTGCTCGTTGCTGAAGCCGGCGGCGCGTTCGAAGTCGAACAGGAGCGTGACGCGCGTGTTCACTTTGTTGACGTTCTGCCCGCCGGGGCCGGAGCTGCGGTCGAAAGTGAATTGAAGGGCGTCGCCGGCGGCGTGGACCTGTGCCGAGATGAGGGCCTGTCGAGCAAGATCCATGTCTGTTCGTCCAGGGGCGGGTGCAGATTATCCGGTCTCGCCGCGAAAGTCAGCGGTCCGGCGCGCCGGGCGCGGCCGTGTGCGTGACGCCGACGGAATGAACGCCCAGCCACCGTTGAGAATGAACGAGAGGCAATCCGCGCGTGCGTGCGCAGCCGCGGTGTCGCAAAGAGGCTTTCGATGGGCGATCCGCGATGAAGCGCGACGCCAGAGAACTTCACGATCAGCGGTTAGCCGGCGCCGTTGCAGTCGAAGCTGCCGACCGGTGGCGGCCGCGCCGGGTCACCAGCGCCGACGCGCGAACCCGATGATCCCCGCCACGACGAGCGCCGAAGTCGCGCTGGGCTCGGGCAGATACGTGAGCTCGAGTCGCGGCTCGACCATGTGCGGCGAGGGGATGTCGCTGTAGCCGAAGATCAGCTCATCCGGCGAGGTCCCGTCGAGTGTCGAGACCTGGCCGCCGATCACGAATGCCGCCCCAAGGTGCGTGTTGATGTATCCGACCGCGGCGGCGGAAAGCGGGATGGTGATGTCCTCGCCCGGGCCGGTGGCGGGCATTACGGCGGTCGAGCCATAGAGCGTGCCGGTGCCCAGGGTCGCCCAGATCGAGAGCGCCTCAGGGACGCTGTGCGGCGCGGAAATAAACCCGGCCGGGAACGGCGTGTCAGAAATGCGAAATGTCTCGAACGGGTCGTCGGAGAAGTATCCCGGCGTGCCGGTGGCACCCCCCGGAAACGGAAGCCACGGGTTGCGGAGAATGAGGCTGGCCGCGGTGACCGGCGGGAGCGCCCCGGGAAGACCGAAGATATAGAACGAGCGCCGGTCAGGCTGCGGGCCTGTCGCCGTTGAGCCGGTGAAATAGTTCTGGAAAGCGAGGGTGTTATCGTACCCACCGAAGGCGTTGAAGCCGCCCACCAGCGATGATGGAATGGTGACAACGTCGGCGCGCGCGGAGGTGACGACGCCCATGCAGAGGACGAATACGGCGAATACCCAATGTTGTAGACGAGTCATGCCTCCCCCTCCTGCTCGCTGACATCGTACCGTGAATTACCCCGATCCTACCTCAAAATAGCGTCGAGTTCAACGACCTTCCCCCACGCCGCCAGCGTCGGCGGTCCATGACGACGCCTGCCGCACGGCGACTTCGGTGCGAATGTCCGCCTGCTCGAGCGCGATTGAAGGTTGTACACCGGGTGACTGCGGCCGAGAGGAGTCGAACCTCCACGGGCGATGCCCACTAGAACCTGAATCTAGCGCGTCTGCCAATTCCGCCACGGCCGCGTTGTATTGATTCGGTCGCCTGGCCACGTGCTGGGGCCGAAGACACCCCGTCTCTACCCGTCGGGGCGGCCGGACCCTGCCGGTCGCCGCCTGCCGGGAGAGGCGATGATACCGCCACCGGCCGGGCCGTCAATGCAGGCCGTGTCGCGGCCGGCGGCCCAGGCGGCCCCCAAGTCAGGCGGACGGCTCGGTTTGCGATGGGTCGCGGCGAGCGCGATGTTAGAATGAGGCGATCCGCCGGGGCCGTGCGTTGCAGTATCATGGAGCCTGTGGTTTGAGGTCGGGGCCGACCCGAACCGCGGATTCGGAACCAGTCCGATGATCGACGGCGACACGCTGCTGCTGCAACGCGCGGTCGAGGGCGACGTGGCCGCGCTGCGCGCCTTGCTGGAGCGGTTCGGCGGCGAGGTCCGCGGCCGGATCGCCGGGCAGATCGAACCGCGCTGGCAGTCGCTGGTGGACGAAGACGACGTGATGCAGGTGGCCTACCTCGAGGCCTTTCTGCACATCGACCAGCTGGTGGCGCGCGACGTCGCGAGCTTCGTGGCGTGGCTGGCGCGGATCGCAGAAAACGCGCTGCGCGACGCCATTCGCGGGCTCACGCGTCAGAAGCGGCCAAACCCGGCGCGCCGCATCGAAGCGGCCGGCAGCTCAGAGTCATACGTCGGCCTCCTGGAGTGCCTGGGGGTGAGCAGCTCGACGCCGAGTCGCGAGGCGGCGCAGCGCGACGCCGCGACGATCCTGGAGGCCGCCATCCGCCGGCTGCCGGATGATTATCACATGGCCGTGCGCCTGCACGACCTGGAAGGCCGGCCGGTGGCCGACGTGGCCCAGAAGATGGGTCGTTCGGTGGGGGCGGTGCACATGCTGCGTGCCCGGGCCCACGATCGGCTGCGGCTGGAGCTGGGGAACACGTCGCAGTTTTTCACCGGATCGGCGTGAAGCCGGGCACCCGGTTGTCGTCCAGACTTGGGAGCGGCCCGGATGGAGCATGAATCGCAACCCGTGACCGAGGCGGCGGCAAGCTCGGAGCGCCGGCTGGTGAGCGCGGCGTTTCAGCAGTTCGAGCGGCTCACCAGCGCCGGCGGGCGCGCCCGGCCCGGGACGGTGCAGTCCACGTCGTTTCCCGGATATCGGGTGTTGCGCGAGATTCACCGCGGCGGTCAGGGGGTGGTCTTTCAGGCGGTGCAGGAATCGACGCGGCGGAAGGTCGCAATCAAGGTGCTGCGCGGCGGACCGTTCGCCGACGCGACGGAGCTGGCGCGGTTTGATCGCGAGGTGGACGTTCTCAGCCGGCTGAAACATCCGCACATCGTCACGATTCACGATCGCGGGCTCACGTCGGGCCACGCCTATTACGTGATGGACTACATCCCCGGGCGGGCGCTGGACGCGTTTGTCGCGGGGGGCGATCGACCCTTGCGCGACGTGTTGTCGCTGTTTGTGAAGGTGTGCGATGCGGTGAACGTGGCCCACCTGCGCGGCGTCATCCATCGCGACCTGAAGCCGGGCAACATCCGCGTCGACGACGAAGGCGAGCCGCGCATCCTCGACTTCGGACTGGCGAAATTCTCGCGCGAATCGGGCGCGGGGTCCTCGGCCGTAATGACGCTGACGGGGCAGTTCGTCGGGTCGCTGCCCTGGGCGAGCCCGGAGCAGGCCGGCGGCGATTCAGACCTGATCGACGTTCGCACCGACGTTTATTCGCTGGGGGTTGTTCTGTATCAGCTTCTGACCGGGCGGTTTCCGTACCCGGTGGTGGGGCGGATCCGCGACGTGGTGCAGAACATCACGCAGAGCACGCCGACGCGGCCGTCGACGGTGCAGCGGCGCGTCGAGCACGATCTCGAGCTGATCGTGCTCAAGTGTCTGGCGAAGGAGCCCGAGCGCCCGCTACCAGAGCGCCGGCGAGCTGGCGGCCGACATCCGGCTCTACCTGGCGCACCAGCCGGTCTCTGCCCGGGCGCCGAGCGCCGGCTATCGGCTGCGGAAGTTCGTGCGCCGCAACCGTGCGCTTGGTGACGGCCGGCGGCGTGACGGCGCTGGCGCTGGTCGCCGCGGCGACGGTCTCGCTGGGCTTCGGACTGAGCGAGAGCCGGCAGCGGCGCGCGGCCGACGCGGCCCGGCTGCGGGCCGAGCACGCCGAGTCCGCCGCCCAGACGCGGGCCAACGAGCTGGCCGAGGTGACGCGGTTTCAGCAGGCGCAACTGGCGGGGCTGGACGCGCAGACGATGGGCGCGCGGCTGCGGGCCAACATTCTGAAGCAGGCGCGGGCGTCGGCCCAGCGGGAGAAACTGTCGGACGCCGAAACCGAGTCGCGCGTGGCGGAACTCGAGAAGCTGATCGCCAGCAGCGATTTCACCGGGCTGGCGCTCGACGCGCTGCGCGAGAATTTCTTCGAGCCGGCCCGCGTCGTCATCGATCGGCAGTTCGACGCGCAGCCGCTGGTGCAGGCGCGGCTTCTGCACACGCTGGGAACGACGCTGCACGAAGTGGGACTGCTGGAGCCGGGGGTCGAGGCGCTGACCGAGGCGCTGGCCATTCGGCGGCGCGAGCTGGGCGACGACGCCATCGACACGATCGAGGCGATCGACTCGATGGATTACCTGCTCCAGTCGCAGGGCAAGCTGTCGGAGGCCGAGCCGTATGGGCGCGAGGCGCTGGAACGCAGCCAGCGCGTGCTCGGCGCGGTGCACCCCTTGACGCTGCGCGCCATGAAGAACATGGGCGCGCTGCTGCTGGCGCAGGGAAAGATCTCGGAGGCGGAGCCGCTCGTTCGCGGGGCGCTCGAGGGACGACGGCGCGTTTTGGGGAACGATGATTCAGACACGGTGGCGTCGGCCGGCGACATGGGCCACCTGCTGCAGGCGCAGGGCAAGCTGGCCGAGGCCGAGCCGTACTTTCGTGAGACGCTGGAAACCTATCGCCGGACGCGCGGCCCGGAAGATGGCGAAACGCTCTCGGCCGTGAACAACATGGGCATGCTGCTGAAAACGCGCGGCAAGCTGGCCGAGGCGGAGCCGTATCTGCGGGAAGCGCTGGAGACTCGGCGGCGCGTGTGGGGCGACGACCATCCGCGGACGCTGACCTGCATCGGCAACCTGGCGCAGCTGCTGCAATCGCGCGGAAAGCGGTCCGAAAGCGGCCCGCTCTATCAGGAGGCGCTCGAGCGGACACAGCGCGTCCTCGGGCCGAACCATCCGCGGACCATTCGCGCGCTGCACGACACGGCCATTTTCCTGCACCAGTCCGGCAGGCTGGACGACGCCGAGCCGATCTATCGCGAGGCGCTGAAGCGCTATCGCGCGACCGTCGGCGACGATCACTCCGATTCGCTCATCGTCATGGGCAACCTCGGCATGGTGCTGACGGCACGCGGCAAGTGGGACGAGGCGGAGAAGATCTATCTCGAGGCGCTGGCGAAGCGGCGTGCCAAGCTCGGCGAAGATCACCCGGACACGGCGATCACGCTGACCAATCTCTCGTCGCTGTTGACGCGCGAGGGCCGGCTGAAGGAGGCGGAGGACTATGCGCGCCAGGCGCTTGAAAAGCAGCGGCGCGTCCTGGGCCGGGAACACCCGGACACGCTGACCACCCTGCAGAACATCGCCGGTCTGCTGATGATGCAGGGCAATCTGAAGGAGTCTGAGAAGTATTTCAAGGAAGTGCTCGAGGCCGACCGGCGCGTGCTGGGGCCCGAACACTCGTCGACCCTGGTGACCACCAACAACCTCGGCATGCTCTGCCGCACCGCCGGACGGCTGGACGAGGCCGAGAAGTACTGTGCCGACGCGCTCCGGGGCATGCGCCACGCGCTGGGCGAGAACCATCCCAACACGCTCGCGGCGCTGGCCAACCTTGGCGGCATGTACCAGGCACGCGGCAAGAACAAGGAGGCAGTCGCGCTGCTGGCGCCGGCCGAAGCGGTGATGCGCAAGTCGTTCACCGGAAACAACGCCCTGCGCCTCTCTCGCTATCTCACGCCGATGGGCCGGGCCTATGTCCGGCTGGGCGAGTTTCCAAAGGCCGAGCCTATCTTGAAGGAAGCGTGGGAGATCGCTTCCTCCGCCAAGGCGGCGACCAAGCGCGACCGGACCGAAGTGCTGACCGGGCTGGTCGAGCTGTACGAGGCGTGGGAGAAGGCCGACCCCGGCCACGGACACGCAGCGCAGGCGGACGAACACCGCGCGCAGCTCAACGCGGCGTCGGGCACGACCCAGCCGGCAGCCGCGCCCCGAGCGTGACCGTCGGGCGCTGAACGAGGCGATTCCCGCCCGGCCGAGGCATCGGTGGCAGCGTCAAACGGCCCCGCAGTAGCCGATTCGGCGGGGGGCGAACACGCTGTGCTGTCTTGCCGTTGTCCACCTTGAGATGCGCGCAACCGGTCAGTCCCGCGAAGCGATGCGGCGCCGAGTCGTCAGCCGCGCCACGGTTCGGCGGGCGATCACACTGGTCGAACTTCTCGTCCTGCTCGTTATCGTTGGCGGCGCGATGATCGCGATCGCGTTCGGGCTGAGGCGCCTGCACGATTGGTCGCGGCCGGCGCTCTGGGCCGTGGCGCTCGGCCTGTGTGCCGGCGTCGTCCTCATGCGACGGCGCGGTCGGCGGTTGCATCACCGGCGTGAGCAAACACTACTTTCCCTGAATCCGCTGGCGGTGGGGCTCGCGTGGCCGAGCGGACTTGCGCAGAATCAGGCGCCGTTCGACGGGCCGAGGCCCCGGGCCACCCGTTGAGCCCGAGCAGGAGTCAGGCAATGTCAATCCCGTTCGAGTATGTCGCCGATCTGCGGGCGGCCCATGCCGTCCCCGAGCGCGGCACGCTCAGCCGCGCGCTGCGCAATGACGATTGCGCCAAGGTCGTCTGGTTCGGCTTCGCGGCCGGCGAGGAGTTGTCCGAGCACACCGCGTCGATGCCCGCGACGCTGCACTTTGTTTGCGGCGAGGCGGAGGTAATGCTCGGCGGCGAGCGCGTCGAGGCCCGGGCGGGCACGTGGATCTACATGCCCGCGCACCTCAAGCACGCCATCCGCGTCAAGACGCCGACAGTCATGCTGCTCACGCTGATCAAGACGCCCGCGCGAAGCGCGTGAAGACTTGCCCAATGCCGGTGTCAGCCGACGGAGTCTCATCCATCGGCTTCTCGTCCTGATGCGACGGGTCAGATTTCCTCGAACTTCGCCGTGAAGTGCCGCAGCACCGGCGGCTCGTAAGTCATGCGCAGGCCGCGCAAGGCCGATCGCTTCGCGAACATCTCGGCGGCCGCCTCGATGACGTAGTCGATGTGACTCTGCGTATAGACCCGCCGCGGCATGGCGAGGCGGACCAGTTCCAGGCGCGACTGGCCCGGCGCCGGCGGGCCGAACATGACCGAGCCGATCTCGACCGAGCGGATCCCCCCGACGCGATAGAGCGAGCAGACCACGGCCTGGCCGGGGAACCGGGCCGGCGGGATGTGCGGGCAGATGGCCGCCGCGTTCAGGTAGATGGCATGTCCGCCGGGCGGCTGGACGATCGGCAGCCCGAGCGCGGTGAGCTTCTCGCCGAGGTACTCCACGCTGCGAATTCGGTACGCGAGGTAGTCTTCATGCACGACTTCCTCGAATCCCTGGGCCATGGCTTCAAGGTCGCGCCCCGCCAGGCCGCCATAGGTGACGAACCCCTCGGTGAGGATGAGCAGGTTGCTGGCGCGATGGAGCAATTCCTCGTTGCGGAGCAGCAGCAGGCCGCCGATGTTGACCAGCCCGTCCTTCTTGGCGCTGATGGTCGCGCCGTCGGCCAGGTCGAACATCGCGCGGACGATCTCGCGGACGCTGCGGTCGGCCATGCCCGGCTCGCGACGCTTGATGAGGTAGGCGTTTTCGGCGAAGCGGCAGGCGTCCAGAAACATCGGGAGCTGATGCCGGTCGCAGACAGCCCGGACCGCGCGGAGGTTCTCGAGGCTGACCGGCTGGCCGCCGCCGCTGTTGTTGGTGACCGTGACCATCACCAGCGGAACGCGTTCGCGGCCGACCTCGGCGATCAGCTTGTCGAGCGCGGCGACGTTGAGGTTGCCCTTGAACGGGTGGCGGCTGGAAGGGTCGGCGGCTTCGACGCACGGCAGGTCGACGGCCCGTGCGCCGGAGTGCTCGACGTTGGCGCGCGTCGTGTCGAAGTGGGCGTTGTTGGGCACGACCTTGCCGGCTCCGCCGACCAGCTCGAAGAGAATCCGCTCGCTGGCGCGGCCCTGGTGCGTCGGCAGCACGTGCTGAAATCCGGTCAACTCGGTGATGCGCTCCTGGAATCGATAGAAGCTGCTGGCGCCGGCGTACGACTCGTCGCCGCGCATCATGCCGGCCCACTGCTCGGCGGACATGGCGCCGGTGCCGCTGTCGGTGAGCAGGTCGATGAGCACGTCGGCCGCACGAACCGCGAACAGGTTGAAGCCCGCTTCGCGCAAAATGGTCTCGCGCTGCACCGGCGTGGTCATCTGAATCGGCTCGACCGACTTGATTCGGAATGGCTCGATGATGGTCTTCACGCCCAACCTCCGCCGGGCCAATGCCCGCGTTGCTTCGCGTCACCATTCGATCAACATGTCGAATGTATCCGCCGACGGGCGCGCCGGCCACCCGTGCTCCGCCGACGCCGCACCGCCCGACCGCCGCACTCAGCCGGCGCCGTGGCGCCGCGCCGCGCGCAGCACCGCCAGCGCGCGCTGCCGTGCGAACGCATGTTCGACGATCGGGCGCGGATAGTCTCGGCCAAGCTCGATGCCGGCCGCGGCCAGCACGTCCGGTGACGCGGCCCAGGGCTGGTGAATCCAGCTTGGCTCCAGCCGCGCCAGTTCGGGCACCCAGCGGCGGACATAGTCGCCGCGCGGGTCGAACTTCCTGCCCTGAAGCACCGGGTTGAAGATACGAAAGTATGGCGCCGCATCGGCGCCGCAGCCGGCGACCCACTGCCAGCCGAGCGTGTTGTTCGCCAGGTCGGCATCGACCAGCGTGTCCCAGAACCAGGCCGCGCCGCGCCGCCAGTCAACCAGCAGGTGTTTCACGAGGAACGATCCGGCAATCATCCGCACGCGGTTGTGCATCCAGCCGGTGGACCAGAGCTCGCGCATGCCGGCATCGACGGCGGGATAGCCGGTCCGGCCGCGCTGCCACGCGCGCAGCGCGCCGGGCGCGGCGCGCCACGGGAAGCGTTCAAAGGCCGGCCGCAGCGGCCGATCGACGGTCCGCGGAAAGTGATAGAGAAGCTGGTGCGCGAATTCGCGCCAGCCGAGTTCGCGCCGGAATGCGTCGATGGCGGCGGCGCTGCCAGGCGGATGAGATCGCCTCCGCAGCGCGTGCCAGACCTGGCGCGGGCCGATCTCGCCGAAGTGCAGGTGCGGCGAGAGTCGCGACGTGCCCGGTTCCGCGGGTCGATCGCGGCCGGTGGAATAGTGGTGCCGCGCGCGACGGCAGAATCGGCGTAGCTGTGCGTGGGCGCCGGCCTCTCCAGGCCACCCCGCGCCGCGCAGCCCGGCGGCCCAGTCGATTCGCGGCCGGAGCCGCAGCGCGGCGACGGCAAGCGACGCGGGCCACGTCCTCGGCGCGACCAGGCGGCGCGGCGCCGGCAGCGGCCGATCGGGCTCGCGCAGCTTCTGGCACGCGCGCCAATAGGCGGTGAAGACCTGGTAAGGCAGACGCTGCTGATTGCAGACCTCGTCCGGCGCGTGGAGCAGTGTGGCGTTGAAGGCGTGACCGGCGACGCCGGCGTCGCGCAGCAGCGACGCGACGGCGCGCTCGGTGCGGCGGCCGGGCGGATCGAACGCCTGGTTCCAGAAAAGCGCGTCGGCGCCGGTTTCGCGAATCAGCGCCGACAGTTCGCGCCGCGCCGGGCCGCGCCGAACGACCAGCCGCGAGCCGATGCGGCGCAGCGATCGATCCAGCGCCACCAGCGCGTGATGCAGCCACCAGCGCGACGCGCCGCCGGGCTGCCGGCGGGCCGGTCCGTCCGGCGACCAGAGGAAGAACGGCACCACCGGCGCGCCGCGCCGCGCGGCCGCGGCCAGTGCCGGGTTGTCGCCCAGGCGCAGGTCGAGCCGGAACCAGACCAGGCTGCAGCGCGGCGCGGACGTGCGAATGAGAATCGCTGGCCGTTTCACGCACGAGAGCCTACTCGATGGGCGTTGCGCCGAGCTACGTCGGCGGCGCGGCGCTTGACGGGCGCATTGCGGCGCGACGAAAATCGAACCTCGATCGGCGCGAGGAATGTGCCCGCCGGAGCGCACTCGCCGATGACCGCGCCCGCGGCGTGGCGCGTGGCGGCGACAGGCATGCGGCTGCGGCTGGCTCTGGCGGTGTGTGGTGCGTGGCTGGCCGGGTGTAAGTCTGCGCCGGGTCCGGGGGCGAGTCCGGCCGGTCCGTCGATCGGCGTGACGCTGCTGACGGTTCAGCACCAGTTCTACCAGGAGCTGAAGGCAGGGCTGGAAGAGGCCGCCGCGCGGCGCGGCTATCGGCTGCTGGTCAGCTCGGCCGAGTTTGACTCGGCGCGGCAGTCGAACCAGATCGACGAGTTCATCGTGCAGAAGGTGGCGGCACTGGTCGTCTCGCCGTGCGATTCGCGGAGCGTCGGGGCGAGCATCGCCGCGGCGAACCGCGCCGGCATCCCGGTCTTCACGGCCGACATCGCCAGCACGTCGCCGGTCGGCCGGGTGGTGGCGCACATCGCCTCCGACAACGTCCGCGGCGGGCGCGAGGCGGCCCGGCTGATGAAGGCGGCGTTGAACGGCACCGGGGCGGTGGCCATTCTGTCGCATCCCGAGGTGGCCAGCGTCAGCGACCGCGTCCGCGGCTTTCGCGAAGAGCTGGCGCAATCACCGGGGCTGAAAATCGTCGCCGAGCTGTCGGCCGACGGCAAGCGCGACAAGGCGGTGCGCGTGATGGAGGACTTGCTGCAGTCGCATCCCGACCTGCGCGGCGTGTTCGGCATCAACGACGACTCGGCGCTGGGCGCGCTGGCGGCCATCGAGTCGGCCGGCAAGCTCGAGCAGATCCGCATCGTCGGCTACGACGCCACCCCCGAGGCGCGCGAGAAGATCCGCGCCGGCAAGCTGTTCGGCGACGTAGTGCAGAATCCGCGCGAGATCGGTCGGCTGACGATCGAGGCGATCGCCGAACACCTGGCGGGGCGCGCGCCGGCCGCGCTCGTCCCGGTCGCGGTGTCGTCGGTGACGCGCGACCGCGCGCCGTGAGCGATGGCAACGCCGCCCCGAGTTCGCTTCCGCGACATCAGCAAGTCGTTCGCCGGCGTTCGCGCGCTGGCCGATGTCTCGTTTGACGTCTGCCCCGGCAGTGTTCATGCGCTGGTCGGCGAGAACGGTGCGGGCAAGAGCACCCTCATGCGCGTGCTCTCGGGCGATGCGCCACCCGATTCCGGCTGGGTCGAGCTCGACGGCGTTCGCGAACCGCTGCCCACGCCGCGCGCGGCGCAGGCGGCCGGCGTCGCGATCGTGCACCAGGAGCTGAGCCTGGTGCCGGAGCTTTCGGTTGCGGAGAACGTCTTTCTGGGGCGCTGGCCGTGCGGGCGCGGCGGGTGGATCGACCGGCGCCGTCTGGCGGCGGACGCCGCCGCGGTGCTGCGGCGGCTGGGCGCGGCGCTCTCGCCCGCCGCGCGCGTCGCAGACCTGCGCGTGGCGCAGCAGCAGATGGTCGAAATCGCCAAGGCGCTGTCGCTGCGGGCGCGCGTGCTGGTGCTCGACGAACCCTCGGCCGTGCTGACGCCGCACGAACTGGCGGCGCTGTTCGACGTCGTGCGATCGCTGGTCGCCGGCGGCGCGAGCGTGATCTACATCTCTCACCGGCTGGACGAAGTCTTTGCGCTGTCCGACCGCGTGACCGTCCTGCGCGACGGTCAGCACGTCTCCACCGGTCCGACCGCCGCGACCTCGCGGGCGGTGCTGGTGGCCGACTGCGTCGGTCGGCCGATCGGAACCGAGTTTCCGGCGCCGCATGGCCGGTTCGGCGGCCCGGTGTTGCGGGTCGCCGGGTTGACCTGTGCGAAGCGCTGTGCGGATGTGGGCTTTTCGATCCGCTCTGGCGAGGTGTTCGCGCTGGCGGGGCTGGTCGGCTCCGGGCGCAGTTCGGTCGCGCGGGCGATCTTCGGAGCGCTGCCCGGGGCGCGCGGACGCGTGCAGGTCGGCGAGCGCATCGGGCCGTTTCGGTCGCCCCGCGCCGCGCAGCGAGCCGGCGTGGCGTTCGTGCCGGAGGATCGGCGCGGCGAAGGGTTGCTCATGCGCCGGCCAGTTCGCGAGAACATCACGCTGGCCCATCGCAGTGCGTTCAGCCGGGCCGGGCTGATGCGTGCCGCGTCGGAGCGGGCCGCGGTGGCGCAGGTCGCGAGCCGCACGCAAATTCGCGCCGCGGGCCCTGAGGCTGCGGCGGCGACGCTGAGCGGCGGCAACCAGCAGAAGCTGATGCTCGCCCGCTGGCTGCTGGAGCACTATCCGCTCATCATTCTCGACGAGCCGACGCGCGGCGTGGATGTCGGCGCCAAGGCCGAGATCTATCGGCTGATTGCCGAGCTGGCAGCGGCCGGAACGGCGGTGCTGCTGGTCTCGTCGGAGCTGCCCGAGGTCATCGGCCTGGCCGACCGCATCGGCGTGATGTGCGCGGGGAAGCTGGCGTGCACGCTGGAGAACTTCCGCCGCGACACGCCACAGGAGACGATTCTCCGCTGGGCCGTTTGCGAGGGCGGGTTGTGAGCCAGACGGGTCTTCCAGGGGCGCTGCGGACACTGGCGCGATGGCGCATGGTGCTTATTCTCGCGGCGCTGTGCCTGTCGGCGACCATTCTGACGGACGGCCGATTCGCGCAGAGCGAAAACCTGGTCAACGTGCTGCGGCAGATCTCGCTCGAGGGGCTGATCGCGTTTGGAATGACGCTGGTCATAGTGACCGGCGGAATCGATTTGTCGGTCGGCTCGATGGTGGCGCTGTGCGGCGTCGCCGCGGCGCTGGCGCTGCGGGCGCTGCCCGGCGCCGGCGCGGGGCTGGCGTTTGGCGTGGGCGCCCTGGTCGCCGTGGGACTGGGCGCGGGCGTGGGCGCGGCGTGCGGCGCGATCGTGGCGAGCTTTGCGATTCCGGCATTCATCGTCACGCTGGCGGCGATGCTGGTGGCGCGCGGCGCGGCGTTCATCCTGTGCAATGGCCAGCCGATCTACGAGCTGCCCGCCGGGCTGGTCCTCTTCGGCCGCGGCTTTGTGTGGGAATCGGCGCTCGGGCGGCTGCTGCCGGTGCCGGTGGCGGTGCTGCTGGTGGCGTGGCTGGCGTTCGCGGTGCTGCTGAATCGCAGCGTGTTCGGCCGCGGAGTGATCGCGGTCGGCAGCAACGAGGCGGCGGCGCGGCTGGCGGCCATCCCGGTCGCGCGGACGAAGGTGCTGGTGTATCTGATTACAGGCGCGGTCTCGGGCCTGGCGGGTGTGCTTCACGTGGCGAAGCTGATGGCCGGCGACCCCAAGATCGGCGAAGGCTGGGAGCTGAACGTGATCGCCGCGGTGGTGGTGGGGGGGACGAGCCTGTTCGGCGGCCGCGGCAGCATGACCGGCACGCTCATCGGGGCGCTGATCATTGGCGTGCTGAATAACAGCCTGAACCTGATGCATGTCGAGCATTTCTGGCAGAAGGTCGTACTGGGGCTGGTCATTCTGGCGGCCAGCCTGCTGGATGCCGGTCTGCGGCGTCTCGAGAAACGTTAGCCCGGGCGGAAGTGTGCGCGTCATTCGGCAGGAAGAAGGAGCGAGCCGTGATTGCCAACCATCAGTTTCACCGGCGCAATCTCGCCATGTTACTTCTGGCGGCCCTGATACAGGTCACTGCGACGGCCGTGGAGCCTGACAAGCCGGCGACGGCGGCGGGTAAGTCTCCTGCACGCGTCGGAAGACTCTATGCCGTCGGCTACTCTCACCTCGACACCCAGTGGCGCTGGACCTACCCCACAACGATCGATGTCTTCTTGCGCAACACGCTGGAACAGAACTTCGCGCGATTCGAGAAGTATTCTGAGTATGTATTCAACTTCACCGGCGCCGCACGCTACTTGCTGATGAAAGAGTATTACCCGGCCGAATACGAGCGACTCCGCCACTACATCCGCGCCGGGCGCTGGTTCGTCGCCGGCTCGTCGGTGGACGAAGGCGATGTCAACGTGCCGGCGCCCGAGTCAATCATCCGGCAGGTGCTTTATGGAAACGGCGTGTTCCGGCGCGAGTTCGGCGTCGAGAGCACCGACTACATGCTGCCCGACTGCTTCGGTTTTCCGGCAGCGCTTCCGTCGATCCTTGCACACTGCGGACTGACCGGCTTTTCGACGCAGAAGCTCACCTGGGGCTCGGCGGTCGGGATTCCGTTCAACCTGGGCGTGTGGGTCGGACCCGATGGCCGATCGATCGTAGCCGGGCTGAACCCGGGAGACTATGTCGGCTCGATCAAGGGGCGTGTCGACACGAACGCCGAGTGGGCCGAGCGGATCAGGTCGAACGGTCGGGCGTACGGCGTCCGGACGGATTATCACTACTACGGTGTCGGCGACGAAGGCGGCGCGCCGCGCGAGGAAGATGTACGTAACTACTGCGCGGCCGCGCGTCGCACCGACGGCGAGTTTCGAGTGGCGCTGGGCTCGTCCGACGCCTTGTTCAACTCGCTGACCAGCCGGCAGCGCGAGGCATTGCCGCGCTATCGCGGCGACCTGCTGCTGACCGAGCACTCCGCGGGCACGCTGACATCGCAGGCCTACATGAAGCGCTGGAATCGAAAGAACGAGTGTTTGGCGGACGCGGCCGAGCGAGCCGCGACTCTGGCGGCCTGGCTGGGGACGACAACCTATCCGCGCGCGCTGCTGGAGCGCTCCTGGCTGCGCATGCTCGGCAGCCAGATGCACGACATGCTGCCCGGCACGGCTCGGCCGGACAGCATCTCGTTCGCCTGGAACGACGAGGTGATCGCCCTGAACGGTTTTGCCGACGCGCTGCTGACCGCGGCGCGCGGCGTCATCGGCCGGCTCGACACGTCGTCGCAGGGCAAGGCGATCGTGGTTTACAACCCGCTCGCCATCGAGCGCGAGGACCCGGTCGAGGCGACCGTGCGCTGGGACGGCCAACCACCGGCGGACGTGCGGGTCTGTGGCTCCAGTGAGCAGCCGGTACTGTCACAGATTCTGCGGCGCGACGGCAATCAACTGACCATTCTCTTCTTGGCGCGCGTGGAGCCGGTGAGCTTCACCGTGTTCGACGTGCGAGCGGCGGAGGAAGTGGGCGGCGCTATCAGCGAATCTCTGAATGTTTCGAAGCGGGCGATCGAGAACATCCGCTATCGTCTTACTCTGAACGAGGCCGGCGACGTGACCAGCATTCGTGACAAGGAAGCCGGCGGGCGCGAGTTACTCAGGGGGCCGATCCAGCTTGTGCTGACGCACGAGCGGCCGCGCCAGTGGCCGGCCTGGAACATGGACTGGGCCGATCGCGTGCGCGATCAGTCGGAGGCGGTCGGCGGACCGGCCGAGATTAGTGTCGAGGAATCGGGTCCGGTGCGGGCGGCAATCAAAGTGACCCGCCGTGCGCGCGACTCCGTCTTTACACAGACGATTCGGCTGAACATCGGCGAGTGCAGGTCGCGGATCGAGTGGGCGA
Source organism: Phycisphaerae bacterium (assembly GCA_046350375.1). Classification (GTDB taxonomy): domain Bacteria; phylum Planctomycetota; class Phycisphaerae; order UBA1845; family UTPLA1; genus JAXMAO01. The sequence goes on along the minus strand of JAXMAO010000003.1, from coordinate 191,333 downwards.
CGGAGGTAGACTGGCAGGCGACTGAGTGCGCGCTGCGCGTGGCGTTTCCACTTACTGTCTCGAACGCGCAGGCGACTTACAACCTCGGCCTGGGCACGATTGAGCGCGGCAACAACCAGCCACGCAAGTATGAAGTGCCCTCGCACGAGTGGCTCGACCTGACCGACCGAGACGGACGCTATGGTGTGTCCGTCATCGAGGATTGCAAGTTCGGTTCCGACAAGCCCGCCGACAACCTGCTGCGGCTGACGCTGCTCTATACGCCGGGCGTGCGCCGAGCATACATGGATCAGCACAGTCAGGACTGGGGGCGGCACGAGTTTGTCTATGGCCTGGTCGGCCACGAGCGCGACTGGCGCAGCGCCCGCAGCGAGTGGCAGGGTCGGCGACTGAATCAGCCTCTGCGAGCGTTTGTCGTGGCGGCGCACCCCGGGCCGCTGGGTCGGCGGGTGTCGCTGGCGCAGCTGAGCAGCGACCGCGTGGACCTGCGAGCCATCAAGCAGGCAGAGTCTGGCGACGCCGTCATCGTGCGAATGCAGGAGCTGATCGGCGAGATGGCAGGCGGCGTCGCGCTGACGCTCGGCCGCGGGATAGAAAGCGCGGTCGAGGTTGACGGCCAGGAGCGCCGCATCGCCGACGCGACGGTCCGCGACGGCAAGCTGATCGCCGACCTATCGCCCTACTCGCTGCGCAGCTTTGCGTGCCGGCTGAAACCGGCCGACGCCGCGCCGTCTTCAAATGCACCGATCGCGCTGCCGCTGCTTTTCAACGACGACGTCATCAGCACCGATGCCGATCGCACCGACGGGAAAATGGACGCCGAGGGTCGCACGATCAGCGGCGATCTTTGGCCGACCGCCGTCGAGAGCGGCGGTGCGATGTTTGCACTCGGGTCCGCGGCCAAGGGCGAGAAGAACGCGCTCGCCTGCCGCGGGCAGACTCTGGCGCTACCGCGCGGCCCGCACAACCGCGTCTATCTGCTCGCCGCGGCGACCGAGCCGCTGGCCGCCACGTTTGCCGTCGGTTCGCAGCGACAGGTCTTGCCGGTCCAGTCGTGGACCGGGCTGATCGGACAGTTCGACTGTCGTGTGTGGGAGCGGCCGTTCGAGGTGATCGACCATCACTGCGACCAGAAGGTGGTCAGCCTGACCGCGGGGTTCATTCACCGCGCGCCGATCGCCTGGTACTGCACGCATCGACACCACCCGGCCCGCGGCAACGAGTCGTACCAGTTCTGCTACCTCTGCCGCTACGAGCTGGATCGACCGGCCGGCGCGGATTCACTCATCCTGCCGAACGAGCCGCGCCTGCGGCTCTTTGCGGCGACGCTGGTGGACGACGGATCGCGCGCGGCAGAGCCGGCCGCGCCGCTGTACGACGATTTTTCGAGCCGCGGGCCGTTGACGCTGCGCCATGTCTATCCGGCCCCGCCGAAGCCGGTCTTCCAGGGCGCGACGCCGACGGCGCTGGTCGCGGTCGATCGGAAGGATCGATTCGGGGATCTGAAAATGGGCCCGCCGTCAGGTACGGATGCGGCGGCGCAATCGCGCGGCGTGCAGATCCGCGTGTTTGAAGGCGATGGCGACTATCCGCCGCATCCGCGCGCGGGCGCGCTGGGCGGCGCGCTGCCGCGGCTCAACGACGGCCAGCCGTCACTGAACGACGACGACACCGAGCGCAGCGTCTGGTACGACAACCAGGGGCGCTTCTATGCCGACCTGCTCAGGTCGACGCGCATTCGCTCGATCAACACCTACTCGTGGCATCGCAGCAACCGCGCGCCGCAATACTTCTCGCTCTGGGCCTCCAACGATCCGCAGATGCCCGATGCGCAGATCTCGGCCGAACATCATGCGGGCTGGACACTGCTGGCGGTGGTCGATTCACGCGACCTCGGCGGCGGCGGCTGCCACGGATCGGCGGTGTCGGCAAAGTCCGGCGGCGCCCTAGGGCCGTATCGCCACCTGTTGTGGGTGGCCGAGGATGTCGGCGAGGGGACGTTCTTCTGCGAGATCGACGTCCATGCTGCGGAATAGCGGCTTGCGACGGGAAAGGCTTGGCAGTGATGACGGCCGGCAATGGCTTGACGGCTCCGCAACCCCTGTCGGTTAGCGGACTTGCCGAAGTTTGGAATCGCGGCGGTTCAGCTCCCGGACACTCAGGCGAGTCCGTAGACTTACTGGCGACGAGCATCCTCGCGGTTTCGTCACACTCCAGAACAAGGGGACTTCCGTGAAGTATTTCGTCGTCGGTGCCTGCGCGCTCATTCTCCCGTGCAGCTTCTCGTGGGCGACCGCCTCGTTTGTCAACTTCGAGACGCCGCCCACTCATCCGCTCGACATAACGCCCGACGGCACGCGCCTGCTGGCTGTCAACACCGCCGACAATCGGCTCGAGCTCTTCAGCCTCACCGGCGCCATGCCGCTGTGGATCGGCTCGATCCCGGTCGGCCTCGGCCCGGTCTCGGTCCGGGCCCGCAGCAACACCGAAGCCTGGGTCGTCAACAACATCTCCGACACCGTCAGCGTCGTCAGCCTCACCACGATGAACGTCTTCGCGACGCTCGCCGTCGGCGATGAACCGGCCGACGTGGTCTTCGCCGGCGCGCCGCAACGGGCGTTCGTCAGCATCGGGGGGCTGAACCACGTCAAGATCTACAACCCGACCAGCCTCGCGTCGGCCCCCATTATCCTGCCGGTCGCGATGTACGACCCGCGGGCGATGGCGACCGACGGCTTGCGCGTCTATGTCGCGTCGTTCAACTCCGGCAACTTCTCGACCATTCTCAACGAAACGGTGGTCTCCTCCAGCGGGCCGTACGGCGGCCAGAATCCGCCGCCCAACAGCGGGGCGACCTTCAGCCCACCGCTGAACCCGGCGAATCCGCCGGCGCCGGCGGTCGGCCTGATCGTCAACCGCGAGACCGGCCACATGCGCGACGACAACAACGCCATCTGGGATGCCCAGGTGCCCTGGGTGCTGTTGAACAACGACGTCGCGATGATCAACGCCGCCACGTCCGCCGTCACCTACGTGACCAACATCGCCAACATCAACACTTCGATGGCGATTCAGCCCGGCACCAACGCCCCCACCATCACCGGCGAATACCTCGTCAACGAGAGCCGCTTCGAAAACAAGGCCCGCGACGGCCTCTCGCACGTCCGCATCATCACCTTCGACCCGCTCAATCCGCCGCCGCTCTTCTCGGCGCTCAACAAGGTCTCCGACCTCAACCAGCACCTGTTCGCCAACCCGCCCATTCCCATCTACAAGCAGACCGTCACCCAGGCCGAGCACGATCTCTCGATCGGCCTCGTCCGCGGCGTCGCCTGGAACGCGGCCGGCACGAGTGCCTACGTCGCCGGCATGGGTTCCAACAACGTCGTTCGCACCAACAACACCGGCACGCGCCTCGCGACCATCAACGTCGGACAAGGCCCCAGCGGCCTGGCCTTCGACGGGCCGCGCAACCGCCTCTATGTGCTCAACCGTTTCGACGCGACGCTTTCGATCATCAACGCCGCCACCGACGCAGAGATTCTGCCGCGCGTCCCGTTCTTCGACCCCACGCCCGCGGTCATCAAGAACGGACGGCCGCTGTTCTACGACACCCACCTCACCTCGATGCGCGGCCAGGTGGCCTGCGCCAGCTGCCACGTCGACGGCCGCAACGATATGCAGCCGTGGGACGCCGGCGATCCGGCCGGCTCGATGGTCAGTTTCAGCGAAACCTGCAACGCCGGCCTGCCGCTGATCGGCGCCTGCAACGACTGGCACCCCATGAAAGGCCCGCTGCTCACGCAGACCCTCTTCGACCTCAACGCCGCCGACCCGTTCCACTGGCGCGGCGACCGCCACAACCTCGCCGCCTTCTCGGGCGGCTTCCCCGGCTTCCTCGCCAGCAGTCCGCCCAGCCCGGCCCAGATGGACCTGCTCGACAACTTCCTGCTGTCGCTCACCTCGGGCCCGCAGCCCAACCGCACGATCACCGACGGCCTGCCCCCGACCGTGTCCGGCTATCCGGGCAGCCCCGCCAGCGGCGCGGCGCTCTTTGCCGGCCCGCCCATCGGCGGCGGCGCGGTTCGCTGCACCGACTGCCACAGCCTGCCCACTGGCGGCGGCAACACCCTCATCTCCGCCAACCTGCTCAACGAGTCGCAGGCCCTCAAGGTGCCGCAACTCCGCGACCTCTACCGGCGGACCGGCTTCTCGAAGAGCTCGCTCCAGGACACACGCGGCTTCGGCTACAGCCACGACGGCAGCTTCGAGTCGATCTTCGAATTCCTGCCCGGTCACTTCGCGACCTTCGCCGCGGGCGCCGCCGGCGACGCCCAGCGCCGCGACCTCGAGGCCTTCCTGGTCTGCTTCCCGACCGCGACTCACCCGGCCGTGGGCGTGCAGCTCACCTTCGACGGCGCCAACAACAACAGCCCGGCCGCGCTCAGCCTCTATGCCACCATGCTCTCACTGGCCGACTCGGGCGCCGTGGGGCTGGTCGCCAAGGGACGGCAGCTCGGCATCGCGCGCGGCTACGCGTACCTGCCGGGCACCGATACCTTCCAGTCCGACCGCACGATCGAAGCGCCCCACTCATCGGCGCTGCGGCAGTCGGCCGCCGCCGGCAGCGAGATCACCTTCACCGTGGTGCCGGCCGGCACGCAGACGCGCACCGGCATCGACCGAGACGAGGACGGCTACTTCGACCGCGACGAGCTGGACCTGTGCGCCAATCCGGCCGACGCGGCCAGCATTCCCGGCGCGATCGGCGCCGACATCGACGCCAACGGCGTGGTCGATTCCAGCGACATCACCGACTTTGTCGCCGTGCTGACCGGTCATCCGATCAACCCGGCCCACATTCCGCGCTGCGACATGAACTGCGACCAGCACGAGGATGGCCGTGACGTGCAGGGCTTCGTGCAGTCGCTGTTTGGGCCCTGACAGCCCGCGCGAACCGCTGCGCCTGGAGTGGGCGAAATGCTCCGCCCGCCGAGCGCTCGCGCGGCACGCCGGTCACAGATCAACGCTGGTCGTAACGGCGGAACTGGGCGCGGCTGGATTCGAACCAGCGTAGGCGTAAAGCCAACGGGTTTACAGCCCGTCTCCTTTGGCCGCTCGGACACACGCCCGGCCACATCCGCGTCGCTTCCACGGACGAATCCAGAATTCTAGCGGGCTGCCCGGCGCTGGCAAGCGGCCGCGCGGATCGCCCGCCCGCCGTTCTGCGTTGACCTCCGCGACCGGCCCGAGCCCACACGCCGCCCCCGGCCGCGCCCGCTTTCGCTGCCGCTTTCCCGGGGCTAACATCGCCATGCGCAGAGGGCTTGCGGAGCGCGCGTCATGGCAATCGAAATCATCGCGGTGTGCGGACGGGAAATTCTCGATTCGCGCGGAAACCCGACCGTCGAGGCCAGCGTCACGCTCGAAGACGGCAGCGAAGGTTCGGCCGCCGTGCCGAGCGGCGCATCGACCGGCGAACACGAGGCGGTCGAGCTGCGCGACGGCGACGTGCGGCGCTACGCCGGCAAAGGCGTGCTCAAGGCGGTCGGCCACGTGAACGACGAGATCGCCCGCGCGATCGTCGGTCACGATGCCAGCGATCAGCTTTCCATCGACCGCACCCTCATCGACCTCGACGGCACCGAGAACAAGTCGCATTTCGGCGCCAATGCCATCCTGGCGGTGTCAATGGCCACTGCCAAGGCTGCCGCGGCGGCGCACGGCTTGCCCCTCTATCGCTACCTGGGCGGCGCCCGGGCCTGCGCTCTGCCGGTCCCGATGATGAACATCGTCAACGGCGGCCGGCACGCCGACAACAACGTCGATTTCCAGGAATTCATGATCCAGCCGTGGGGCGCCCCGAGCTTCCGCGAGGCGCTGCGAATGGGCGTCGAGTGTTTTCACGTCCTGAAGAAGGTGCTCTCGACCCGCGGCTACAGCACCGCCGTCGGCGACGAGGGCGGCTTCGCGCCCGACTTGCGCTCCAACGAAGAGGCGCTCGAGGTCATCGTCGAGGCGGTCGAAAAGGCCGGCTACCGCATGGGGCGCGACATCTTCGTCGCCCTCGACCCCGCCACCAGCGAAATGTACGACGCCAAGACCGGCGCCTACTCCTTCTTCAAGAGCGCGCCCGACAGGCGCATCAGCTCGGCCGAAATGGTCTCGCACTGGACGAACTGGGTCGAGAAGTATCCCTTCATTCGCTCCATCGAAGACGGCCTGGCCGAGGACGACTGGGACGGCTGGGCCAAGCTGACCGCCGCGCTGGGCGGGCGCGTTCAGCTCGTGGGCGACGACTTGTTCGTCACCAGCACCCGCCGCATCGCCGAGGGGCTGCGCCGCGGCTGTGCGAACAGCGTGCTGGTCAAGGTCAACCAGATCGGCACGCTCAGCGAGGCGCTCGAGGCCGTCGAGCTCGCTCTGCGCAGCGGCTGGACCGCGGTCATCTCGCACCGCAGCGGCGAAACCGAAGACGCGACCATCGCCGACATCGCCGTCGCCACCAACGCCGGCCAGATCAAGACCGGCAGCCTCTGTCGCACCGACCGCGTCGCCAAGTACAACCAGCTGCTGCGAATCGAGGAGTCGCTCGGGGCACGGGCCCAGTTCGGCGCCGGTCGCCGGCCGATCTAAGCCGCCGCGGCCAGCGTATCTCTCAGCATGCGGTGCGCCGCGCCGCCGGCCGAACCCGGCCCGACGCGCGGCAGCCGCCGGTGCGGGGCGTCTGAATGAACGAGCCAGCCCGTGGCCGGTCGACTGCGCAACCCGTGCCGGGGCGGCGCGCCGACGCGGGCTCGTCTCCCTGGGGGCAGCGGATCGTCTTCTTCCTGCTTCTGATTCTCGCCAGCGTGCTCTACGCCCCGGCCGTGCTGCTGCCGGTGCTGCGCGATCATGCCCGCGTGCTGGCCGAGGAGCAGGCCCTTCAGCACGACGTGACCGCGCTTGAAGAGCAGGTGCAGCGGGCCGAGCGCCTGGCCGAGGCGTTCCGCACCGACCCGGCCGTCAACGAGCGCCTCGCCCAGCTCGAGCTGCGCTACGAGCGGCCCGGCGAGCGCGTCGTCACCATTCTGCCCGACGAACCCGGCGCCGCCGCGGCGCACCCCGCGTCGGCCGCCGAGTCCGAGTCGCTGGTGCCGGCCGATTGGCCCGACTGGGCGCGCACCGCCGAGACCGCCGCGGCCCGCTGGGGACTGGTCCGGCTGTTTCTCGCGCCGGCGACGCGCGGCGTGCTCCTGCTGATGTCGGCCGGGCTGCTGATTGCCGCCTTCGTTCTCTTTCCGCCGGTCGCGCCGCGCAGCCGGGCGGCGGCTGGCGAGGCCGCGCCGACCCGGGTATGATGGCCCGTTCGCCTGAGTCAAAGGGTCCATGTCAGCAGCCGACGTCGTCATTTCGGTGCGCGACCTGCGGAAGTTCTTCACGGCCGGCGACGGGCGCCGCGTGCCGGTGCTGAACGGCATTACGCTCGACGTCTACCGCGGCGAAACGCTGATCATCATGGGCGGGTCGGGCTGCGGAAAATCCACCTTTCTGAACTGCCTCATCCGCGAATACACGGTAGACGAGGGGCAGATTCTCTACCGCACCAAAGACATGACCGAGCCGCGCGACGTGGTGCGCATGGCCGACGCCGAGCTGAACGAAATCCGCAAGAAGTTCGGCATCCTCTTTCAGAGCGGGGCGCTGTTCAACTCGATGAGCGTCGCCGACAACGTCGCCCTGCCGCTGCGCGAGCACAGCATCGTCGACCCCACCATCATCGACATCGTCGTGACGCTCAAGCTCCAGCAGGTGCACATGCTGCCGCATCGCGAGAAGCTGCCGTCGCAGCTCTCGGGCGGGCAGAAGAAGCGCGCCGGGCTGGCCCGCGCCTGCGTCCTCGATCCCGAGATTCTCTACTACGACGAGCCATCCGCCGGGCTGGACCCGGTCACCTCCGCCGCCATCGACGACCTGATCATTTACCTCTCGAAGAAGTTCGGCGTCACCAGCATCGTCGTCACCCACGAGATGGACTCGGCCTTCCGCATCGCCGACCGCATGGTCATGCTCGACCGCGGCCGCGTCCTGCGGATCGGCACGCGCGACGAGTTCGACGATCTCCGCCGGCGCCCCCCCGACACGCTCGCGTCGCTCGAAGACCGCCTCATACATCAGTTCCTGAACGGCAATACCACCGGCCCGCTGACCGATGCCGAGGGCACCAGCGAATACGAAAAGCTGCTGATCGCCGAGGAGAGATGACCCGCCATGGCCGAACAACGCAACGCCGCGCGCCTCGGCGCCGTGCTCATCCTGGTCTTTGGATTGTTTCTCGCCATCCTGCTCTGGCTGCCCGGCGCCACGCGCGGCGGCGCCACCGTGCCGTTCCGCGTCCGCTTCCCGCAGGGGCTGCCCCTGCCCACACTCGACGCCGGCAGCAAGGTGCTGGTCGCCGGCCGGCCGGTGGGCACGGTGACGCACCTTTCGTTCGAACAGATGGACCGCGAATACTACCTCGTGGTCGCCGGCAAGATTGACAACTCCATCCCCCTGCGGCGCGACTGCAAGATTCGCGCCGTCGGCGAGGTGCTCGGCGGCGTCGGCAGCCTGGTGGTCGACATCGGCACCGACCCGCAGCCCGCCGACCTGTCGGTCGTGCTCGACGGCGCGCCGCCCGGCGGCTTCGGCGCCTACCTCGAGGCGCTCGGCAAGGAACTCGACGGCGCCAACCCCAAGTCGCTGCTCGGCCGCATCAAGACCCAGCTCGACGCCGACCAGGCCGCCTCGCTGGTCGCCAAGCTGCACAAGTCGCTCGACGACCTCAACGCCATCAGCCACGGCGCCGCGGTGCAGCTCGATCCGGCCCAGCAGGCCTCGCTCATCGCCAAGCTGCACGTCACCCTCGACCACGTCAACGCCACCACCGCCGCCCTTCGCGGCCAGCTCGCCGAGCGCAACCCCGACGCCATCCTCGGCAAGGTGCACGTCGCGCTCGATTCGCTCAACGCCGGCCTGCGCACCACCGTCGCCATGCTCGACGAGAACCGCCGCCCGATCGCCGATACGCTCTCCCACGTGCAGTCGACCGCCGCGAAGGTCGATACGCGCATCGTCGAAAACATCGCCCGCGAGACCGACGCCAGCGCCTCCGACAGCCTCATGGCCAAGCTGCACCAGACCGTCAACGGGCTGAACACCTCGCTCAAGGACATGCAGATCATCGCCAAGACCGCCCGCGAAGTGGTCGTCCTCAACAAGGAAAACCTCAACCGCACCCTGTCCAACTTCAAGCAGACCTCCGATCACCTCAAGGCCGCCGCGCGCGAGGTCCGCGCCCGCCCCTGGGTGCTGCTGCGCGAGCCGAGCGTCACCGACCTGAAAGAACAGGCCATTTACGAAGCCGCCCGCAATTTCTCCGACGCCGCCAGCCGCCTCGACGACGCCGCCGCCCAGCTCAAGACCCTCGCCGAGCTTCACAACGGCGCCGTCCCCGGCGACGACAAGGACCTGGTCGCCATCCGCGCCCAGCTCGAAGAAACTTTCGCACGCTTCAAGCAGGCCGAGGACGGCCTGTGGCAGAAGCTCAACGTCCGCCCCTGAGCGCCGCGCGCTGCCGCGCCGCAATGCCATGACCGACCCGGTCGCCGATCCGCCGCTCAAGCTTCCGCCGCTGCCGGCCGGCGCGTCGGTCGAGCTGGTCGAGCACACCGCCGACATCGCCATTCGCGTCGCCGCCCGGAACTTCCCCGATCTGGTCATCGCCGCGACCTGGGGCATGCTCGCCTGCATCGGCGATTTGGTTCCGCTCGACCCCGATCGCGCGAGTGAGACATTTCAGTTCCGCACCCCGCGCCGCGACGACCAGCTTCACGACTGGCTGTCGACCGTTCTCTGGCGCGTGGAGACCCGCCAGCAGACGATCTCGTCCGGGCCAACCGTCGCAGAGGTGCCCGGCGGCATCGACGTGACGATCGGATCGGCCCGGATCGACCCCGCCCGCAGCCGCTGGGCGCGCGAGGTCAAGGCGGTCACCTATCACCAGCTCGCGGTCGAGCCGACGGCCGACGGACTGACCGCGCAGCTCATCTTCGACATCTGAGCGGGTAGAATCCGCAGTACATGGCCAACGCCGGTTCCATTCCGAAGCTGCCGCTCGAGCGCATCGACGCCTGCCGCTGGCGCATCCCGCGCTCGGCCCGCGGCGACATGCGCGTCGACGGCATCGTCTATGCCGACGACGCGCTGATGGAATCGCTCCGCGAGGACGCCGCGCTGCAGCAGGTCGCCAACGTCGCGGCGCTGCCCGGCATCGTCTCCGCCAGCCTCGCCATGCCCGACATCCACTGGGGCTACGGCTTCTGCATCGGCGGCGTCGCGGCCACCGACCCAGCCGCTGGCGGCGTCATCAGCCCCGGCGGCGTCGGCTACGACATCAACTGCGGCGTCCGCCTCATCCGCACCGACCTGTCCGAGGCCGACGTCCGCCCGCGGCTCGAACGGCTCGTCGATCATCTCTTCGACGCCGTTCCCTGCGGCGTCGGTCGCGGCGGGCGCTACAAGTTCGTCCCGGGAGACCTGCGCCGCATCCTCGCCGACGGCAGTCCCTGGGTCGTCGAACGCGACCTGGGCGAGCCCGAAGACCTGGCCGTTACCGAGGCCGGCGGCTGCATCGACGGCGCCGACCCGGCCAGCGTTTCCACCCGCGCCATCGAGCGCGGCGCCGACCAGTGCGGCACGCTCGGCTCAGGCAACCATTTCCTCGAAGTGCAGGTGGTCGACGAAGTCTTCCATCCGGCCGCCGCCGACGTGCTCGGCCTGGCGCTGGGCGGCATCACGGTGATGATCCACTCCGGTTCGCGCGGCCTGGGTTACCAGGTCTGCGAAGACGCGCTGCAAGTCCTCCGCGGCGTGCCCGAGCGGCTGGGCATCGCGCTGCCCGACCGCCAGCTCGCCTGCGCGCCGGTCGACGCCCCCGAGGGGCAGCAATACCTCGCCGCGATGCGCGCCGCCGCCAACTTCGCCTGGTCCAACCGCCAGATCATGACCCACCTGGCGCGCCAGTCCTTCGCCCATGTCTTCGAGCGCCCGTCGCGCGCCCTGGGCATGCGACTGGTCTACGACGTCGCCCACAACATCGCCAAGCTCGAAACGCACGCCGTCGACGGCCAGCCGCGCCAGGTCTGCGTCCACCGCAAGGGAGCGACCCGCGCCTTTCCGCCCGGCCATCCCGAGCTGCCGGCGCACTACCGAGACATCGGCCAGCCCGTGCTCATTCCCGGCGACATGGGCCGCGCCAGCTACGTCCTGGTCGGCGCCCCGGGCGCGATGGAGCAGACCTTCGGCTCGACCTGCCACGGCGCCGGCCGACGGATGTCGCGCTCCGCCGCCATCAAGGCCGCCCGCGGGCGCAGCATCGCCCGCGAGCTGCGCGAGCGCGGCATCATCGCCAAGGCGCGCGGCCGAACCGGCCTCGACGAGGAACAGCCCGACGCTTACAAGGACGTCAACGACGTGGTGCGCGTCGTCGAGCAGGCCGGGCTCAGCCGGCGCGTCTGCCGACTGCGACCGATCGGCGTCATCAAGGGCTGATCGCGGCGCGACGCCGTTGCGTTCCGCGCATTTCCGGACCTAACGGCTTCATCGTTGTGTGTGCTGGTGTACCGCGGCGAGCCGGCAGTAGAATGGCGCCGGAGCCCGTCGCACCCTTGCCGCGCGGTGTCAATATCTGTGAAATCCCGGCCTCCTGTGATCGTGTGCCTGCTGCTCGCGCTCGCCGCCGGATGCGGCTCCCAGGCCCAACGCGCCGGCATTCAGTCGCTCGAGCCCGGCGAGCGCATCCGCGCCATTCGCAGCGCCGGCGAGGCGCGCGACGCGGCCGCGGTTCCGCTGCTGATCGACCGCCTGGACGACGAAGACGAGGCCGTGCGCTTCTTCGCCATTCTGGCGCTCGAGCGCATCACCGGCACGCGCATGGGCTATGATTACCGCATGTGGGGCGCGGCGCGCGTCGCGGCGATCGAGCGCTGGCGCGACGCGCTGCACAGCGGACAGGTCGGCTCGCGCGCCGCGGCCGCGGCGCCCGGCGTCGCCAGCGACCCGGTCCGCGACGGCGCCCATTCCTCCGTGGAGAGTTCCGGCCGGTGACCGCTCCCGCTTCCCAGTCCGGTCCGCCGCACGGCGTCGAGCTGACCATCACCAGCGACAGCCAGAGTCTGCCCGTGGTTCGCTCCGCGGTCATGCGAATGGCCGAACTGGAAGGCTTCCCGTCCGAGGCGGTCCAGCACGTGGCGCTGGCGGTGGACGAGGCACTGGCGAACGTCATCCGTCACGGATATGGTGGCGCGAACGATCGCCCGATCCACATCAACCTGGAACGCGTCGCCGGCGCCTCGGGGCGCATCGGCCTGGCGGTCACCGTGCGGGACTTTGGTCGCCAGATCGATCCGGCCGCGATCCAGGGCCGCGACCTCGACGACGTGCGGCCCGGCGGGCTGGGCGTTCACATCATGCGAACCTGCATGGACGAGGTTGAGTTCTCCTGCCCGGCGGAGGGCGGGATGCTGCTGCGAATGGTGAAGTACGCGGACCCTGCCCCCGCGGCGCGGCCCGACCGCCGCAAGGAATCGCCGTCATGAGCGCCAAGCCTTCGAGCGTCGTCCAGGAAGTGCGCACGACGCCCGACGCCACCGTCGTTGTTCTCTCGGGGGAGGTTGACCTGCACCACTCCCCGGCGCTGCACGCCGCCCTGGTCAACGTCGCCGCCGCCCGCCCGCGCCGCCTCGTCCTGAACCTGGGTGGCGTCACCTACATGGACTCGTCCGGCGTCGGCACCCTGGTCGAACTGCTCCGCCGCGTGAACGGCTACAAAGGCAAGCTCGCGCTGGTCGCGCTCACCGATCGCGTCCGCGGCGTCTTCGAAATCACCAAGCTCGACAAGTTCTTCACCATTTTCCCCACCGAAGAGCAGGCTTTGCAGGCATGAGCGCCGCCGCCGCGCCCGGTCGCGACGCACCCGCCGGGTTCGGCCCGTTCCGCCGGATCGCCGAGGCCGTCGGCCTGGCTGCCTACGGCCTGATCGACGCGGCCCGCGAACTGGTCGCCTTCGTCGGCCGCCTCGCCATGCTGCTGGCGTCGACGCTGGCGTGGGTCTGGCGCTGCGTCGTGCAGCGGCAGGCCCGGCTGAGCGGCGAACACCTCGCGGCCCAGATGGTCCGCGTCGGCGTCCGGTCGATTCCCATCATTGTGCTCGTGCAGACGTTCGTCGGAATCATTCTCGCGCTTCAGATGGCCCCGACGCTTCAGAGCTACGGCCAGATCCAGCGCGTCGCCGACGTGGTCGGCATCGCCATGTTCCGCGAACTGGGACCGCTGCTGTCGGCCATCGTCCTCTCCGGCTTCGCCGGCGCCAGCATTGCCGCCGAGCTGGGGACCATGGTCGAAGGCGAGGAGATCAAGGCATTGCGCGCCATGGCGCTGCACCCGGTTCGCTTTCTCGTCCTGCCGCGCTTCCTGGCGACCGTCATCATGCTCACCGCGCTCACCGTCATCGCCGATGCCGTCGGCGTCGGCGGCGGGCTGATCACCGCCACCGGCGTGCTCGGCCTGTCAAGCGACGAATACCTGCAATTCACCCGCAACGCCGTCGCCCACAAGGATTTCATCACCGGGCTGGTCAAGGCCGGCGTCTTCGGGCTGCTCATCTCGATGATCGCCTGTCAGGAAGGGCTCGGCGTGTCGGGCGGCGCCGAGGGGGTCGGCCGCGCCACCACCAATACCGTCATCAAGTCCATCGTCGCGCTCATCACCACCGACGTGATCTTCACCGCGGTCTTCTACGCGTACGGGCTGTAGTCGCCGCTCAGGCGTCCCGCCCCCGCGAAAACCGCAGCGTGCCGACCAGGAACGCCCCCGCGCCGATCGCCACCAGCACCGCGCACGGCCGGAGCATCTCGGTCAGCGAGTAGCCGCGCCAGATCGCCCCTTCCATCGCCTCGACCCCCCAGCGGATCGGGCTGATCACGGCCAGCTTCTGCAACGCCTTGGGCAGAAACATGAGCGGCACCATTCCGCCGCCGATCATCGCCAGCACCACCAGAATCGCCCAGGCCGCGCTGGCCACCGCCTGCTCGGTCTTCCCGATGATCGCCAGCAGCATCATCACCCCGACCCAGCAGATCGCCGTCGACAGCCCCGCCAGCGCCAGAAACGTCGGCTGACCCCAGCGCATCCCCAGCATCCGTCCCAGCACCAGCATCAGCACGGTCACGAACAGGCAGGCCGCAAAGCAGGCCGCCGCCTTGCCGATCAGCACCTGCCATGCGTTCAGCGGCGCGACCCGCAGCCGCAGCAGCGTTCCCTCGCTGCGCTCCTTCACCAGCGATGTCGCGAAGCCCGCCGCGCAGCCCATCATGCCCCACATCATCGCCGACGGGAACGTCAGCTCGTAAGGCGAGCGCAGCTTCGCCAGCAGCCGCTCCTGCTCGCTGCGCGTCGCGGTCACGTCGACCGTCTGAATCTTCAGCGGCGTCATGTCCGGGGCGTGCGCGTTCGTCCCGCCGCTCATCGACCCGACAAACGAATCCAGCGCGGTGAAAAACGCGCTCAGCGCCAGCCGCTTGTCGGCCGACAGGTCGCGGCTTTCCGCCACCTCGCGCTTCACCCGGTCGATCTGCGGCTTCATGGCCGCCGGATCGGCGAACCGCGCCTGCATCAGCTTCACCGACGCCTCCATCAGCACGCCCTGCAGCAGCCCGCTTTCGGCCGAGCGCGACGGATCAATCCCCACCTCGATCTCCGCCGACGACATGCCGAAGAAGCCCGCCGTCTGCCCGAACCCCTTCGGAATGGCGATGTACGCGACCTGCTTGGCGCGGCGCACCGCGTCGGCCGCCGCGGCGCGGCTGGGCGCCGTCACCAGCTCGACCGCCTTGGAGCCACTCAGGTCCTTCACGAACAGCGCCGAGTCGGCCGTGCCGTCCTCGTCAACGATCGCGATCGGCATCGACGCCGTGTGCCCGCCCATCATGCCGCCGTTGATGATGCCGAAGAACACGCCGTAGATCACCGGGAACAGGACGATGAAAAACAGCCCCAGCCGGTCGCGCGCCAGCAGCCGCAGGTCTTTTCGGGCAATGGTCAGGATTCGGTTCATCAGTCGCGCAGGCTCCGTCCGGTGAGAGTCAGGAACACCGTCTCCAGGTCCGGTTGATCGATCCGCAGGCTCGAAAACGAAACGCCCGCCGCGGTGAGTTGTCCGAGCGTCTCAAACGGCTGGGTCGATTCGCACCGCAGCGCCGTGCCCTCGACCCGGCCCGGCAGCGCGGCCGGTTGCGGCGGCGGGCGCGTCAGCTCCGCCGTAATCACCGAGCGCCCGCCGTGCTGCGCGATCAGCGTCGGCACCGCATCGAGCGCCAGCACGCGCCCGTGGTCCATGATCGCCACGCGGTCGCACAGCCGCGCGGCCTCTTCCATGTAGTGCGTGGTGTAGAGAATGGTGCAGCCGTCCGCCTTGAGCCGCTCCACCCCTTCAAAGATGTGATTGCGCGACTGCGGATCGACCCCCACCGTCGGCTCGTCGAGCAGCAGCATGCGCGGCTCGTGCGCCAGCGCACAGGCCAGGTTCAGCCGCCGCTTCATGCCGCCCGAAAAGGTCTTCACGCGGTCGCCGCGACGGTCGGTCAGCCCGGCGAATTCCAGCCCCCAGGCGACGCGCTGCCGCAGCCGCCCGCCCGACAGGCCGTACATCCGCCCGAAGAATTCGATGTTCTCGGTCGCGCTGAGCTCCTCGTACAGCGACAGGCTCTGCGGCGCGATGCCGATCGCGGCCCGCGCCGCCGCCGAGGTGGGCGCGCCCAGCCCGTCCAGCTCGATCGTCCCGGCGTCCGGGCGCTGCGCGCCAACCAGCATGTGAATGGTCGTGGTCTTCCCGGCCCCGTTCGGACCGAGCAGCCCGAACGTCTCGCCGCGCCGGATCTCGAACGTCGCCTCGGCGACGGCCACCAGGTCGCCGTAGGCCTTGCGAATGGCATTGACCCGAATCATGGCGTCCTTTCGCGGTCCGGCCGCCGCTGCTTCACACTCGTCCCCGCGCAATACGGCTCAACGGGGCCGTCGCAAGGCGCTTTCCTTCGAATTCGCCCGGCGGTGTGGCGGCCGTCGCCCGCGTGGAGCAGACGCGCCGCGGCCCTTATACTGCCCGCCTTTCGATGCGGCCAGCGAGAGCCAAACCGTGAGAGTCTTGATCACCGGGTCCAGCGGGCAGATCGGCACCAACCTGGGGCTGGCGCTGTTGCAGCGCGGCGACTCCGTCGACGGCGTCGACATCCGCCCCAACACCTGGACCGACCAGCTGCCCACACGCCTGCTCGACCTGTCGCGGGCCGCGCCGGCCGACGTCAGCGCCGGGCGCAGCTACGACGCCGTCGTTCACCTCGCCGCGTTCGCCAAGGTCTTCGAGCTGGTCGAGCACCCCGACCGCGCCCTGCAGAACGTGCAGATGGCCTTCGCGGCCCTCGAGTGTGCCCGCCGCGGAAACACGCCGTTCATCTTTGCCAGCTCGCGCGAGGTCTACGGCGACATCCACCGCCACATTACCGACGAGGCCGCCGCCGACTTCGTCGTCGCCGAGAGCCCTTACTCTGCCTCCAAGATTGCCGGCGAGGCCTTCGTATATTCCTACGCCCAGTGCTACGAGCTGCCCTACCTCGTGTTCCGCTTCAGCAACGTCTACGGCCGCTTCGACGCCGACCTCGAGCGGATGGAGCGCGTCATTCCGCTGTTCGTCCGAAAGATCGCCCGCGGCGAGCCGTTGATCATCTACGGCCGCGAGAAGATTCTCGACTTCACCTACTACGAAGACGCCGTCGCCGGAATCATCCGCGGGCTGGACGCGCTGGTCGCGCGGGCGCGTGGTCGGCCAGACGATCAACCTCGCCTGCGGACAGGGCAACTCGCTGGTCGACCTGGTCAACATTCTCGAGCTGCCATCGGGGGCGCGTCGGCAAGCCGCTACGATGAGCCGGCCCGCGCCGGCGAGGTGATGGCTACGTGGCTGACATCTCCAAGGCCCGCGAGCTGCTGGGGCTATGCTCCCGCACGCCCCTGTCCGAGGGGCTGATCAAGGCGGTCGCCTGGCAAGCGCGAGGGGGCTGCTCTGATTCGGCGGCCGCCGCGTCGGTCGCCGTCCGATCCGAGCGCCGCTTACTCGACCGTCTTGATGACCAGAATCTGGTAGCTCACCCAGCACTTCCACAATCAGCCGCTCGTTCGCCCTCTGCCGGCCGATCAGACCGCCGCCAGCCCGGCCAGATCGCCGATCGCCGCCCGATTGACCGCGCGGATATTCGTCCGCAGCCCGGGCGCGCTCCGCCGGCCCGGCCGATTGAATGCCCGTCACCAGCGTCGCGCCGGTCCGGCAGCCGCCGCAAGCCGCGTACAAGCGCCGTCACCGACCGCGCCGTCAGCCCTGCCGCTCGAACTCGCGCTCGTCCTCGGCCATCTCGCTTTCCAGCGGAGTCGTCTTCGCCCGCGCGTCGATCAGGGTGTCGCCGCGCTTGATCCGCAGCGCCACCTCGCTGCCCACCGGCCGGTCGGCCAGCATCCGCCGCACCGCCGGCAGCTCTTCCGGAAACCGCGCGCTCACCTCGACCCCGTCGACCGCGATCAGTACATCCTCGGGCCGCACGTCGGCCGCCTCGGCCGGCGAGCGCGGATCGACCGACTCGATCAGCACGCCGCGGTTGGCCTCCAGGCCGAAGTGCGTCTCCAGGTCCTGCAGCTCGCGGAACCGCAGGCCGCAGTAGCCGCGCGCCACGTGCTGGTCGGCAAGAATCCGCCGCACCACGTCCTTCGCCACGTCGATCGGCACCGCGAACCCCAGCCCCTCGGCCAGCTCGACCACGCGGGTGTTGATGCCGATCACCTCGCCGCGCAGGTTCACCAGCGGTCCGCCCGAGTTGCCCGGGTTGATCGCCGCGTCGGTCTGCAGCCAGTTGTTGAACTCGCCGGTCTCGTAGCCGTCGATCGTCTCGCCCGAAAAATAGCGCTCGTTGTTCGTGATGATGCCGGCCGACATCGTCCGCGACAGTCCGAACGGCGTGCCGATCGCCAGCACCGGCTCGCCCACCACGACCCGCGCCGAGTCGCCCAGCGCCGCCGGCGTCAGCGTGGCGTGCTTGTGCTTCACCTCGTCCAGGTCCACCCGAATGACCGCCAGGTCGGTCCAGTGGTCGGCCCCGATCAGCCGCGCCCGCACGCGCTCCTTGTTCACCAGCGTCACGATCAGCCGCTCGGCCCGTCCGGCGACGTGATAGTTCGTCAGGATGTGCCCGGCCGCGTCGATGATGACCCCCGAGCCGGTGCCGCGCACGATCTCTTTTTCGCCCTCGGCGTAGGTGCGCGTGTGCACGTCGATCCGCACTACCGCCGGGAAGACGCGGTCGCGCGCCGAGCAGACCTGCGGCGAGATGAGCGCGTCCTCGGCCGCCCGCGCCGGCGCCCCGCCGGAAAGGCCGATCGTCCCCAGCGCCAGCGCGAGCCACCGCGCGGCGCCGCGGCCGCGGCTATTGTCGACCGCTGCCACAGCGGCTAACGTAGGCGCGAATGTCGGCCGGCGTGCGGGGGAGTGCGACGTGAAGTCCGAACTGCGCCACCGGCTGCGCGCCCGGCTGGGCGCCATCTCGCCCGAAGAACTGTCGCGCCGCTCGACCCGCGCCGCAGCGCTCTTGTTCCAGCAGCCCGAATACCAGCGCGCCGGCACCATCATGGTCTATCTGTCGCTGCCCCAGGAGGTGGACACGACGCCGATCGTGTCGCGCGCCTGGCAGGACGTCAAGCGCGTCGTCGCCCCGCAGGTCATCTGGGAGAGCCACCAGATGATCCCGATCGAAATCCACTCCCTCGAAAACGACGTCTCCACCGGCGCCATGGGGCTGCGCGAGCCCATCCGCGGCGAGCCCATTCCCATCCAGGAAATCGAGCTGATCATCGTCCCCGGGCTGGCCTTCGACCCGCACGGAAACCGGCTCGGGCGCGGCCGCGGCTTCTACGACCGCTTCCTGGGTCGCCGGGAATTCAAAGGCATCTCCTGCGCCCTGGCGATCGAAGAGCAGCTGGTTGATTCCATCCCCGCCGGGCCGACCGACGTCCGCGTGAAAATGCTCGTCACCGATCAGCAGGTCCGCCGCTTCGCCTGACGCCGGCCCGCGCCGCGCACTTCGCCGCCCGGGGCTTGCCAGCCGCCGCGCCGATGGTAGCCTATCGCGACGTTCTGTCGGCGCGACGGGACGGTCCCATCAGGTTTGATCGCGGTCCGAGTGCAGTCTGGGACAGGGAGGTTTCCGCGTGGCTTTGTTTCGACGGTCGTCGCGCACGACCCTGCGCATCGTCTGGTCGCTTTGCCTGCTCGCCGTCGTGCTGAGCACGGTCTATATCTGGCGCTATCAGCGCGCCCGCCGCACCGCGGCACGCGCCGGCAATCCGCAATTGCGCTGGCCGGCCAGCTCAGCGCCGCTGCCCCATCCTGCGCCGGCCGCGCCGCGCACCGCAAGGTCCGATCCGCAACCAACGCGCGTCGTGAACGCCCCCGGCAACGTCGCGCCTGCGGTCGCTCCCGTTGGCGTCGAGCCGGTGCGGCTCTCGGCCATCGTCTCGCACCCGCAGCCCGACGCCGCGCCCGAATCGCCCGACCTCGACCGCGCCCGCGATGCCTTTGCCGGCGGAGACGTCGTCACCGCGCGGCGACTGCTCTCCGGGCTGTTCCTCTCGGCCGCCGCCAGTCCGGTCATCGACCTCGTCCGCGGCGAGCTGACCCGCGTCGCCGACGCCACCGTCTTCTCGCGCGCCATCTACCCCGGCGATCCGCTCGCCACCCAGTACACCCTGCAGCGCGGCGACACGCTCGACGCCATCGCCCGCCGCTACCAGGTCACCGCCGACCTGCTCGCCAGCATCAACCGCGTCACCGATCGCAATCACCTCTCCGTCGGCCGGTCGATCAAGGTCGTCCGCGGGCCCTTCAATCTGCGCGTCACCAAGGCCGACTACCGGCTCGACGTGCTGCTCGACAACATCCCGGTTCGTTCGATGCGCTGCGGCCTGGGTGTCAACGGCAGCACGCCCACCGGCCGCTGGAAGATCGGTGACAAGCTCGCCAACCCCGCCTGGACCGACCCGCGCACCCACCAGCATTTCTCGCCCGACGACCCCGACAACCCCATCGGCGAATACTGGCTGGCGCTGGTCGGCGTCGAAGGCGACGCACTCGGCCGGCAGGGCTTCGGCATCCACGGCACCACCGACCCCGGCTCCATCGGCCGGCAGGCCTCGCTCGGCTGCGTTCGACTCGCGCCCGACGACATCGAGGCGGTCTATCGCCTGGTCGTCATCCGCGATTCGCAGGTTGAAATCGTGAACTGATCGGCCGCCTCACGTGCCCGGCGGCGCCGCTTCCGGCTCGATCCGCTCCAGCAGAATCGCCAGGTTTACCAGCACCGGAACGTTGGCCTGCGGACGCGTTGTGGCCGTCCGACCCGCCGTCTGCGCCCGCGAGCCGACGCCCACGTAGGTGCCGAAGCCGGCATAGCGAATCGTCACCGACAGGTTGGGCGGAACAATCTGGTCGGCCTGCTGCGCCAGTGCCGCCGCGCCGGCATCGGTCTGCAGCGCCTCGCGCAGCAGCTCCGTCGCGGCGACGCGCATCGACGCGCTGCGACCCGGCGACTCCTCGGCCGAGGCCAGCAGCAGCGGCGGCGCGCTCGAAAACTCGTGCAGCGGCCGGCCCGGCAGGGTAAAGCCCGGATCCGCCGGGACCAGTTGCGGAACCCATTGCTCCGGCAGGGGCAGCGAGACCGCCTCGGCCGCCGGCGTGCCGAACCCCAGCAGCGTGTCGCCGTGATAGATCTGGAATTCGCGATTCAGGTCGCGGCTCCGCATCTCCACCATCCCGCCGTCGAGCGTGATGCGGCGCGGCGGCTCCCACGTCACCAGGTCGCCGGATTCCTCGCGCACGATCGGCACCGCCAGCTCCGCCAGCGCCATCACGCGATAACGCCCGATCACGATCCGACCGCGCCGGTTGTTCGTGTTCGCCAGCCGGTCGATCCGCCCGTTCTTGTCGCCCGCCGCCACCAGCTGCCGCGCGTCCTGCGGCGATGCGTGCGACAGCCGCAGCATCCAGCGCGTCGCGCGGGCCGACAGGTCGGCGTCTTCGCACGCGCTGTAGTCGGCCAACCCGGGCCAGTCGAGCCCGGCCTTGATCGCCAGACCGACCCGCGGCGCGGCCGCCGCCCCGCGCCGCGCCGCCAGTTCGTCCAGCAGCGTAAACAGGCCGCGCGCAAAATCGAGCAGTTGCCGCCGGCCGGCGCGGCCCGTGTCGCGCGTCGTGGCCCCCGGCTGGCTGGCGAGCCGCGCCAGCAGCGCATAGAGCGCGTCCAGCCGCTCGGCCCCCTCGCGCCGCGCGATCCGTCGCATCAGGTCGAGCAGCTCCGGCGCCGCCGCGAACCGCGCCCGCAGCAGCTCGGCCAGTCCGAATACGTCGCCGACCCGGATCCGCGCCGCCACCAGGTCGGGCAGGTCGTCGGCGCCGGCCGCGCCGACCCCGCGGTTCAGCACCCGCAGGATGACATCGTCGCGCTCCGACATCAGCGCCGGGAACGAGCCGTGCGCCGCGTCGCCCGAACGCCGCACGGCCTGCTCGGCCGCCAGCGCGAAGATCTCGTCGCGCAGCGCCGCATTCGATGCGTCCGCCGCCCCTTCGTCCAGCAGCCGGACCACCCGCTCCGTGCCGAGGATCGGCAGCCACGACATCGCCCGCAGCGCCGCCAGCTTGGCCGCCCGCGCCGAGCCGCGGCTCGCCAGCAGTTCGTCCAGCAGCTTGTCGCCCGGGTCGCTCAGCACCATCTGGTCGCGCCCCAGCATCTCGCCGATCCGCTCGGTCTCCGCCGGCGTCGCCCGCAGCAGCAGCGCCCGCAGCACGCGCGTCCGCACCGGCGGGGGCACCATCCCGGCGCAGCGCTGCAGCGCCGTCGCGCGCGTCGCCGCGGTGGCGTCGGCCAGCGCCGCATACGCCTCGTCCGGCGCGCCGCTGAACAGCAGCTCCAGCGCCGCCTCCGCATGCGCCGGCTGCTCCGAGCGCAGCAGCGCCGCGAATACCTGGATCGCCGACCGCCGCTGCCCGGACGGCAGTTGCGGATTGGCGAACGCCGCGGCGGTCAGTTCCAGCACCGGCCGAATCACGGCGTCACCGGCGCGCACCAGCGCCGCAAGCGTCGCCTCGGGCAGATTGGCCTGGTCGATCAGCGCCGTCCACGCCGCGTTGCGCACCGAAGGCTCCGGTCGAGAGATCGCCACGAGCAGCACCGGATCGACCCGCCCGCGCCAGGCGTCGCGCTGCTCAGCCGCAACCGAGCGCAGCGCCTCGCCCAGCTTCAGCAGCGCCAGCGCGGCGCTGGTCGGCGAATCCTCGCTCAGGCAGCGCAGCCACGCCTGCGCCGCCGGACTGTCCGGCCCGGCGCTGCCCTCCAGCGGCCGCGACGCCCCCTCGAGCACGCTCATGCGGATCTGTTCCGGCGCGCCGGAGGCCATGGTCAGCGTCAGCGAGTTCGACCCCGCCGGCACCTCGAACACCGCCACGCCCATCCCGCTGCCGGTCAGCCGGTTGCGGATCGTGCCGACCCGCCGCGACCGGTCGCGCTCCGCGCTCGCCGGATTGGGCCGCAGCAGGTTGTGCGCCACCACCGTCGGGGCGCGGCCGGCGCGCGGAATCACCTGCAACCGCTCATACAGCGGCTCGTTGCCGGCATGCGGCAGCGTTGGCCGGCCGTCCTGCACCTGGAGCGACTGGAGCCCCAGGAATCGAACCGACCCGCCCGGGTTGGCGCGCAGATCAATCGAGCCGCGCCGCAGGTCGACTTCCACGTCATCGCGATATCGAAACGGAATCAGCACCAGACGCATGCCGTCGTGCGGCGAGACCAGCGTGCCCTCGTCGTTCAGCGCGGGCGTCCAGGCTGAAGGCGATGCCAATCGTCAGGTCCGGCGTCGCCAGCGGCCGCAGTTTCACCTTCCAGGCCCGCGCCAGCTCCTCCACGTCGTGCGAACTCGGCTCGGCCTGATAGGCGCGCCGCAATGCCTCGACCGCCTCGGCCGGCAGCCCGGCGTCGTGCGCCCCAGCGCGCCCGGCCCAGCATTCCGGCGACGTCGCTGGCCACCAGCGCTGGCGCGCGTCAAACAGCCCGTGCAGCCGCAGCTGCGCGCCGACGCTCGCCTCGGCCGGCTTGCTGGTCGGCGACCCCGGCGGGCGCCGCCGCGGGCACGCACCGCGCTTGCGTTCGCGTCCTGCCCGGCCTCCACATAGGCATTCGCCAGCTGAACCAGCGTCGCCAGGTCGGTCAGCCGGTCGATCTCGGCCTGCTCGTCCGCGCGCACGGTGCGGGCCACCTCGTCCGCGGCAAACGTGGCCGCCGGCGCGCGTCGTTCCGCCGCGCAGCAAGCTCGACCCCCTGCGGCGGCCTCGCGCCAGCCCCGCCGGCGGCGCCGTCGCGCCGGTCGATCAGTCACCGCGCGGCTCCGCCGCCGTCGCCCATCCGGCGATCACGATCGCGCTTGCCGGTCGTCCAGGATGCGTGTTGATCACGGGAGCCGGAATGCCGCGGGGCCGTCGCCTGTCCGTATCCGCGAAACTCGATGGTAACATGCCGCCCGATGGCCGACAACGCAACTCGAATTCGCGCCGCCGCGCGCACCACGATCGGCCGCCGCGCTCTGGCAGCGCTGCTCGCGGCGCTGCCGGCCGCCACCGCCTCCGCCACCACCCTGGTGCGTCGCGCTGCTCTGCCCCATGTGCGACCACGCCTTCGAGGCCACCGTCGTCCGCCTGGCCGACGACCGCGGCGGCGTCGACCGCGACCTGTTCGCCCGCTCGCTCGACGCCGTCGACGTCGCCCACCGCCTGGCCACCTGCACGCGCGCGCTACGGCGGCTACCCGGACGACTTCGACCCGCGCTACCGAAGCGACCGCGCCCTGCGCGAACAGGTCGTCACGCGCCGAATTCTCAAGTCGCCGACCCCGCTCGCGACGTCGATGCCCGCCGACGACGTGCCGCCCTCGACGCACACGCCCTGGCCGCCCAGGTCTCGACCTGCGCCCCGCCAGCCACGAGGCCCGCGCCTGGCTGCACCTCCGCTGGGCCTGGCTGCTGCGCGAGCAGGGCGCCCACCTGCCCCCGACGCGCGACCAGCTCGATGCCATGCTCGTCCTCTCCGGGCGGCTGCCGGAGGATCGGCCCGCCGAAAACCAGGCCGAGCGCGGCTCAACGCCGTCACCGGCGTCTTGGCCGATCTTCAATCCGGTTGCGTCGCCGCGCGGCCGCGCTCGACGTCTGCATCGCCGCGGCAGCTGGTCTTGCGCCGGCATGGCGAGAACCGCGCCGCGCTCGACCTGCTCGCGACCCGCGCCGACGACCCGCACGTCGCCGGCTTCGCCCGCGCCCTGCGCCCCGGCATCGACGCCGAGCAGGCACAGCTCGCCCGCGCGCGGCAGTTCCTCGAGCTGGCCGTGCAGGCCGGCCAGGTGCAGCCACGCAACCTGCCGACCGCGAACTACCTGCTGGCCGAGCTCTGTCGCCGCGGCGACGACTGGCCCGCCGCCCGCAAATGGTACGTCGCCGCGCTGGCGATGCCGGAGCTCGACCCGAAGCTCCGCGACTGGGCCCGCGCGCGCTGGCCGACGGTGACGCCGCCGCACGGTGAATTCGCCGTGATAGTGCGCGCGGCTCCGCATCGCTGGACGCTCTCGCCCGCCGCGGCGATTCGCGTGCAGGCGCGGCTGGCGCAACGCGTCGAAATCGTCGCCGGGCCGATCTCCGCCCGCCGCATCGCCGGCGGGGATGTCGCCTTCTCGCCCGACGGCCAGACGCTGATTGCCGGCTGGGTAGTGTGGGATCGGCTGGACCACGCGGTGGTCGAGTCGGTTCATGTCGCGGCGCGGGTCCGATTCCCCTACGTGCCCGGGCTGCTCTCCTTCCGCGAAACGCCGGCACTGCTGGCGGCGGCGCGGCGCATCCGCACCCCGCCCGACGCCGTGCTGGTGGATGGCCAGGGCGTCGCCCATCCGCGCCGCTTCGGCCTTGCCTGTCACCTGGGAATGCTGCTCGACTGCCCGACCGTCGGCTGCGGCAAGTCGCGCCTGTGCGGCGAGTTCGCCATGCCGGCCGCGCGGCGCGGTTCGTGGAGCGAGCTGTTCGACGGGCCCGAGCTCATCGGCCGCGCGGTGCAAACCCGTGATGGCGCGGCGCCCATCTTCATCAGCATCGGTTTTCGGTGTGATCTGCCGGGCGCAACGCGACTGGTGCTCGACTGCGGCGCCGGCTATCGCGTGCCCGAGCCGACGCGCCTGGCGCACCAGCTCGTCACGCAACTGGCACGGCAGCGGTGGGGCGCCGCCGGCCCGCGCGCGGCGACTACAGCGGCGCCTGCCGCCGGCCGAACGCGATGACCTCGTTCAGGCTGCCCGATCGGAAGCCGCGCAGGTCAACCGTGACATAGGCGTAGCCGGCCGCCCGCAGCTCCGCGTCCACCCGCGCCCGCACGTCGGACCGCATCAGCGCCTCGATCTGCCCGGCCGGCACTTCGATCCGCGCCAGGTTGCCATGATGCCGCACGCGGCACTCGCGAAACCCCAGTGTATGCAGCAGCCGTTCCGACCGCTCGATCATCCGCAGCTTCTCGGGCGTGATCGTCTCGCCGTACTGCACGCGGCTCGACAGGCACGGCGCCGCCGGCTTGTCGTGTGTCGGCAGCCCCCACGCGGCCGACAACGCCCGGATGTCGCTCTTGGTCAGGCCGGCCTCGGCCGCCGGGGCACGCACCGCGAATTCCTTCGCCGCCCGCAGCCCCGGGCGCCAGTCGCCCAGGTCGTCGGCGTTGACGCCGTTCACCACGGTCGCCGCGCCGAAGTCGGCCACGACCGGCGCCATCCGCGCGTAGAGCTCGGTCTTGCAGTAGTAGCAGCGGTCGGTCGGATTGGCGAGATAGCGCGCGTCGTCGAATTCGTGCGTCTCGATGATGCGATGGGCCGCGCCGATCTCGGCCGCCAGCCGCCGCGCGTCGGCCAGCTCGTCGCTCGAAACGCTGGCGCTCGAGCCGGTCACCGCCAGCACGGCCTGGGCGCCCAGCGCGTCCACGGCCGCCTTGAGCACGAACGTCGAATCGACCCCGCCCGAAAACGCCACCGCCACGCGCCGCAGCTCGCGCAGCGCGGCGCGCATCCGCTCGAGCTTCTCGGCCGTATTGGGCGCCACATTCATGATGACTGCTTCGTTCGCGACGCGCGGCGCGCTACTTTCCCGCCGGAGCCGAACTCGGCCCGCCGCCCGGCGCGGGCTGCGCCGCCTTGAACCGCTCGCGCTCGGCCTCGGCCTGCTTGCGCATCGACGCCAGCATCGGCCCATAGATGCCCGCGGGCGACTCGTGCTGCAATTTCTCGAGCAACGCTATCCCCTGGTTTCGCTTCTGATGCCAGATCTTCGCGAGCTCCTGCCCCGCCGCCGCATCGGCCGAAAACCGCGCCGCCTCGCTCGCCGAGAACGGCCGCAGCTCGGTCCGCTTCAGCGTCACCTTGACGACGATCTCCATGTTGCCCTGCTGCGACACCTGCAAGGCATAGCTCTGGTCGGCCGATTCGAGCAGCCCCTCGGCGTCGTATTCATACGCCCCGGTCCACTCAGTCAGCCGCGACCGCCCCGGCGGCAGCATCTGCTCGTCGCTGAATCGCGCCAGCGACTCGCTCCAGCGCCAGCCGCCTCCCTTGGGACGCGGACCGGTCTGCACCTTCAGATTGGCGCTCATCGGCGTGTCGATCGCGATCACCTGCGCCAGCAGCTCGGCCGGCGGCTCCTTCCCGCCGCGAACGTGGGCCGGCCACAGCACGTGGTTCACGAACGTGCAGGCATACGCCGAGCCGAGCCCCGGCTCGCGCGCCGGCTCGGTGTTCTCGTTCTTGCGGAAGAACGAGATCGGGCAGCCGATCGTGACGCCCGGCTGCTGACAGTCATAGACCGTGACGATCCGCGTCAGGTCGCCATCCTTGGCGCAGGCGACGCGAATCGTGCCCGCCAGGCTGCGCGGCGTCTTCTCGGTCCGCAGGCCGTAGTACCCGCTCACCGAATAGGTGGCGAGGGTCTGGGGCGTCGCCACGCCCTGCGCCCGCGGCGCCGCCGCTTCGTCACCCCACGCCAGCGCCGCAACAGTCAGAAATGCAATTCCCGGACAGATCGCTCGCACCGTAACTCCTCAGTTCCGGCCTGTCCCCGGAACGCGGCCCACTCGCGGTTCACTGCGTAGTTTAGCCGGCCGAACGGGGCCGGTCCAAGCCGCCCCGCCTTGCCGCGCCCCCGCGACCCTCGTAGTCTGCCGCGCGTGACCGCCGTCGCGCCCAGGCCGCCCGCCGCGAACCGCTCGGTCTGGCCGCGCGCCCTGCTGCTCTGTCTCGTGCAGATCGCGCTGCTCAACTGGCTGCTCGCCCGGGTCATCTGGCTGCCGTTCTACTTCGGCATCTTCTTCTTCCTGGTCGCGGGGCTGCTCGTCAGCGGCTGGGCCTTCCGCGTCGCGCGGCCGGCGCGGCCGATCCGCACCGTGCGGATCCTCGTCGGCGTTCTGCTCGTCACGCTCGGCGCCCTGGCGACCGGGGTTTATTGGGAGTACCGCGCCGTTGCCGCCACCATCGGCGCGCCGCCGCGCTTCGCCGACGCCCGCCAGGCGGCCGCACACGCCGGCGCGCCCGCGCCGTCGGTCGATTCGGCCGTCTCCGACGCCTTCCGCGCCATGCTCCGCCGCGACTATCCGCCCGGCGGCGCGATCGGATATGCCCGCTGGGCCGCCGCCGCGGGTGATGCCACGCTTACCCTTCCAAACGGCTTTGCCGATCGCGTCCGGCTGCCGCATCGCGGCTGGCGCTGGCTGGCGCGAACCTGCGCCGCCTATGCGTTGTTCGCGGTCGGCGCCTGGTTCCAGCTCGAGTCGCTCCGCTCGCCCACGCCGGTCACCAATCTGCTCGCCCCCGGCGAGGAAGCGATCGACGAAGAGGCCTGACGGCCCAATCCGCGCGGGCGGCATGCCGCGGCCGTCTCCGCGCACATTCGCGGACGCTTGCCGATTCTGACACCTCTGTCGCCTGCATCGGTTTCAACTGATGTCGCGGTCCGATCGACTCGAAGTAATCTCCAGCGGGCGACGGCGCGCCAATCGCGCAACGACCACCCGCGCCGAGTCGCGCCATGGCCAAGGTCAAGCCGGTCCTCACCACCGGCGAAATCGCCAAGATCTGCAACGTCGCGCCGCGCACCGTCTCCAAGTGGTTCGACTCCGGCCAGCTCCGCGGCTATCGCATCCCCGGCAGCCGCGATCGCCGCGTCCCGCTCGAACAGCTCGTTCGCTTCATGCGCGCCCACGCCATCCCGCTCAACGGGCTCGAAGTCGCCGTGTCGCGCGTCGTCATCGCCTGCGGCGACGCGGAATTCTCCCGCACCCTCGCCGACGCCCTCACCGGCAACGGCCAGCACGAGGCCCGGCTCGCCGGCTCGGTCTTCGAGCTCCTGGCCTGCGGCACCTTCCGCCCGCGGGCCGCGCTGGTCGATGTCTCGCTGCCCGGCTTTTCCGCGCGCGACTTCTTCCGCGCCTTCGCCGAGCAGCCCGACGCCCCGGCCGTCGCCGCGATCGCCATCCTCCAGGCCGACAACGAGGTCGATCGCCGCAAGTGCCTCGATGCCGGATTCGCGAGCTGCCTGGTCAAGCCGTTCGACGCCGCCGCCGCCCGCGACGCCCTGGATCGCGCCTGCGTCGCCGCCACCGAGTAGCCGCCCGCCATCCGATCGATCGCGCCATCCGGCGCACCGTCCCGCGCCCGCCCCTTCCGGCCGCGGCTCGTCTCGCGCATCATGCCGGTTCGTTCGGGCCGAGGCCCGCACGCAGGGCCCACACGTGTCTGCATCCGTGACCGAGCTCATCCGCCGCTACGATCCGAGTCAACCGCTCGCCTCGGCCTGCACCATTCCGTCGGCCTGGTATCTCGACCCGCGCATCGCCGCGGCTCGAGCGCTGATCACCGTCTTCGCCGGCAACTGGGTGGCGGTCGCCCGCGCCGACCAGCTCGCCGAGCCGGGCCAGTTCGTCACCGCCGCCGTCGCCGGCGAGCCGGTCGTCGTCGTCCGTGGCGCCGACCGCCTGCTCCGCGCGTTCTTCAATGTCTGCCGCCACCATGCCGCCGCCGTCTGCACCGAGCCGGCCGGCACGGCGCGGGCGCTGCACTGCCCCTATCACGGCTGGACCTATTCACTCGCCGGCGAGCTGAAAGGCGTGCCCGAGTTCGACGGCGTCGCCGACTTCGACAAGCGCGAATACGGCCTGCTGCCGGTCGCCTGCGCCGCCTGGCAGGGATTTGTCTTCGTGCGGCTCGCCGGTCCGTCGCCCGGGCTCGACGCCGTCGTCGCCGAGCTGGCCGCCGGCGTCGCCGGCCTGGCGCTCGACCGGCTCCGCTTCGTCGAGCGGCAGACCTACGACCTGGCCTGCAACTGGAAGGTCTTCGTCGACAACTACCTCGACGGCGGCTACCACGTGCCGCACATCCACCGCGACTTGAACAGCGTCCTGAGCCTGTCCGACTACACCATCGAATGCGGGCAGCGCTACTGCCTGCAATCCGGCCCGCTGAGCGCCGGCGGCGACGCCGGCACGGCCCGGGTCCGCCGCGGCGACCGCGCGTACTACTACTGGCTCTACCCGAACCTGATGATCAACTGCTACGCCGGCACGATGGACACCAACGTCGTCTGGCCGCTGGCCGTCGATCGCTGCCGCGTCGTGTTCGACTTCTATTTCGACGACTCGTTCGCCGCCGACGCGCGGACGCACTCGGTCGCCGTCGCCGACCGCGTGCAGCTTGAAGACGTCGCGGTGTGCGAGTCCGTGCAGCGCGGCCTCGCCTCGCGCGCCTACGATGTCGGGCGACTCTCCGTCCGTCGCGAGGCGGGCGAACAACTGTTCCACCGGCTGCTGCATGCCGACCTCGAGGCCGGCCTGTCGGACGCCCACGGCTGATTCACCGGACCGCGGAGCTCTTCATGCCCACGCAACCGCGCATACTCGCATTCGCCGGCAGCACCCGCGGCGAGTCGTACAACAAGAAACTGGTCGCGATCGCCGCCCGCGCCGCCAGCGCGGCCGGAGCCCACGTCACGCTCATTGACCTGCGCGACCTCGACCTGCCGCTGTTCGACGAAGACCGCGAGGCCCGCGACGGCCTGCCCGCCAGCGCCCGCCGCCTGAAGGACCTGCTGCTCGATCATCACGGCCTGCTGATCTCGTCGCCGGAATACAACAGTTCGGTCACGGCGGTTCTGAAGAATGCGATTGACTGGGCCTCGCGCCCGGTCGCCGGTGCGCCGCCGCTGGAATGCTTTGTCGGGAAGGTGGCGGGGCTGATGTCGGCCTCGCCCGGAGCGCTGGGCGGGCTGCGCGGGCTGGTGCACCTGCGCGCCATACTGGGGAACATCCAGGTGCTCGTTCTGCCTGAGCAGGTGGCCGTGATGCGCGCGCATGAGGCCTTCAGCCGCACCGGCGATCTGGCTGATCCCAAGCAGCACGGGTCCGTCTGCCGCCTCGCCGTTCGACTGGTCGAGACGGTTGCGAAACTCCGGACGTGATCCCGTTCGGACGCCGCGCTAGATCGTGATGGGAATGAAGCAGTTCACGATGCTCAGAAACAACGCCGTGCCGAACAGCAGCGCGGAGTTGAGCGGAAACAGCGCCAGCAGAAAGAAGTTGGTGGCGTCGATTCCGAAGAGTTCGCTGAACACTCCAATCGGGTTCAAACACAAGCTCATTTCGACTACTCCCTCTAACCGATTTCGAGCCCGACCCTAATCCATCTTACCGCCATCCGCGGCCCCCGACGAGCGCATTGGCAGCGAAATGATCCGCCCGGTAATCAGCGCGTCGCCCGCCCGGATCTCCACCTCCTGGCCGTCGGCGCTGTGCGCGCTTTTCAAAATCCCCAAACCCACCCAGCCTGCCCGCGCAAACGACCAGCAGCAGCTCGTCAACCGCCCCGACTCGCTTCCCGCAACCGAGATCGTCGCCGGCAGCGTGCCCTCGGCCGGCTCGCCCGACAGGCTGAGCCCCACCAGCCGCCGCGCCAGCACGCCGTGCGAGCGCATCCGCTCGAGCACTTCCTGTCCCAGGTAGCAGCCTTTGTGGTAGCTGATGCCGCGCTCGGCTTGGAGCGTCTCCGACGGAATGACTTGGTCGTCGATGTCGCTCAGCGAGGCCGGAATGCCCGCCTCGATCCGCAGAATCTCGACCGTCGGCGCCTCGATCCGCGCCAGCCCGGCGCCGCGCCCGGCGTCCAGCAGCGCCGCCTCGAGCGCCGCGCCGCCGCCGCTTTCGATCCACAGCTCCGCCGTCGGCAGCCCCACCCAGGCGTCGTTCCGCGCCAGCCGGCCCGCCGCTCCGTGCCACCCGAACTCGACGTGTTGAAGCTGCGCCATCTGGCTCAGGCTCGCGATGCCCAGCCGCCCGATCACCTCGTCGGCGGCCGGCCCGGCCAGCGAGAACCGCGCCCACTGCGCCGTCTGCTCGGCCAGGCTGACCTCCTCCGTGATGACGTAGCGCGACAGGTGTTTCATGGCCGCGTCCAGCCAGCGGCGGTCAAGATCGAGCCAGATGCGATCGGCCAGAACCAGCAGGTTGCCGTCGAAAATCGTCCGCCCCTTGACGTTGGTCGCGAAGGCATAGTTGCCGTCGCCGGCGGGCAGCGTCTTGATTGCATGGGTGACCAGGTTGTGCAGCCACGCGGCCCGGTCCTTGCCGGTGATCGCGATCAGCCCGCGGTCGGCGCGCTGCATCAGCCCCGCGGCCGAAGTCGCGATGCGATACTGGTTTTCGATTGCCGCCGCGGGCATCATCGCCGGGACCCAGAGACGCCGCTCGCCGGCCGACGCCGCGCCGCGGCGCCTCGCACTGTGGAGGGCGCCATGGCCGGCCGACTGCGCCAGTTTCGCGAATACCGCGAGAAGATGAACCGCCGCATTCTCGACCTCAATCACCTGCCGATCAACCGCTTTTTCACGCTCGATCACCAGGCCTACGCCGACGGCGCGCTCGACGCCCGCGCCAAGGAGATCGCCGGGCTGGCCGCGTCGATGGTGCTGCGGTGCGACGACTGCATCGCCTACCACACCATCCGCTGTAAAGAGCTCGGGCTGTCCGACGCTCAGATTGTCGAGGCCTTCAACGTCGGCCTGATCGTGGGCGGCTCGATCGTCATCCCGCACCTGCGCCGCGCCGTCGAGCTGCTGGACGAGTTGAACGCCGAGTCGCCGCAGACATGAGCGAAGCCGGCGAACCGCCTGGCCGCCGGCTTCACGCTGCTTCTACCTGGGGATCAGGGATTCGAACCCCGACTAACTGATCCAGAGTCAGTTGTGCTACCATTACACTAATCCCCAGTTCGGCCCTGGCACCGACGTGTTGCGCGCGACGCCTCTGGATCGTCGCCGCGATGCCGGCCTATGTCTTGCTGGGGAATGCTACGAGCGACCCGCGCCGCGGTCAAGCCGCCGCGCCGCCTACGCCGCCGAGCGCAGGGCGCGACGCCGCAGGCGCCGCAGCCCCGCGAACGCCAGCAGCGGCGGAATTACCACCGGAATGAAGTCCGCGCCGCAGATCACCGGGCGAACGCCCACGCTTCCGCCCACGTCCACCTGCGGGGCGCCTTCGATCACGAACTGCACGTTGCCCTGCAGCGACGGCCCGGCACACCCGGCCGGCTGGTCGACCCGGTAGCTCGCATACGTCGTGCCCGCGTAGCTGCCGTCCGGCAGGAAGATGTAGTCGAGCTGGCTCGGCCCGGCCCAGACCAGCTGTCCGCCGGTCGGATAGGCGTAAATCGTCACGTTCGAACGCTGCGCGTTGTGCACCGCCAGCCGGACCGGCGTCGCCGTCCCTGGATGCACGATGACCGCCTGCTGCGTCACGCTCGGACAGATGGTCGGCGTCTGGGCCGTCGCGGCGCCCGCCGCCAGCAACGGCAGCAGCACGGCGATTCGCCGCGCGGTTGCGGACTTGCTCATGGCTCTTTCCCCCCGAAGGATCGTTCTCGCCAATGCTATGGCCGGCGCCGCCCCGAAGTCTTCCCGCGGCACGGTCCCAGAATGGCCGCCGAACTCGCCCGGGATGGTTGACGCCCCCGCGCGGCGCTCCTATCTTCAAACGCTCCGCGCGGCCCACCTGCGCCCGCGCAGTCTGCCGGCGGAGCGGAAGGAGCGTTCAGAAATGGCGGCGGTCAAGATCGGTATCAACGGCTTCGGCCGCATCGGGCGGATGGTGGCGCGCTGCATGGCGCTGCGCCGCGGCGAGTTCGACATCGTGGCCATCAACGACGTCGGCCCGCCGCCCAGGGTCCACGCCCACCTGTTCAAGTACGACTCGGTTCACGGCGTCTTCTCCGGCGAGGTCTCCGCCACCGACAACGCGCTCGTCATCAACGGCGACCGCATCCGCGTCTGCGGCGAGAAGGACCCGACCAAGCTTCCCTGGAAAGAGCTCGGGGCGACCGTCGTCATCGAATCGACTGGCGTCTTCACCGGCCGGCGCGACGCCGCCAAGAACAAGGCCGGCTACGACGACCACATTACCGCCGGCGCGAAGAAGGTCATCCTCTCGGCGCCCGCCAAGGACGCGATCGACGCCACGATCGTCATGGGCGTCAACGACGATGCACTGCGCCGCGAGCACACCTTCGTCTCCAACGGCAGCTGCACCACCAACTGCCTCGCGCCGCTGGTGAAGGTTCTGGCCGACAACCCGGGCGTGTTCGGCGAGAACATCACCGGCATGATGACCACCGTGCACGCCTACACCAACGACCAGCGCATCCTCGACCAGGTCCACGGCGATGACCTGCTCCGCGCCCGCGCCGCCGCCGCCAACATCATTCCCTCCACCACCGGCGCCGCCAAGGCCATCGGGCTGGTCGTGCCCAAGAAGTCCATCCAGCTCGACGGCATGGCCTTCCGCGTTCCGGTCATGGATGGCAGCGTGGTCGATCTCACCGTCGCTTTGGAACGCGAGGTCGAGGTCGGACAGGTCAACGAGCTGTTTCGCGCCGCCGCCGCCGGCCCGCGCATGAAGGGCATCCTGCAATACTCCGACGAGCCGCTGGTCTCGAGCGACATCATCAACAACCCGCACAGCTCAATCTTCGCCGCGTCGCAGACCATGACCGTGCCCAAGAGCAAGGGACGCGTGCTCAAGCTGGTCTCGTGGTACGACAACGAGTGGGGCTTCAGCCAGCGCGTCTGCGACCTGGCGATCCGCCTCGCCGCCCTGTCGTAGCGCCGCCGCCGGGCGCGTTCGACGGCCGTCGCGGCCGCACCGCGTCGCAGGCCGCTCTGTGCGCCGCCAGGCGGACGCGCACCGTGCGACGCTCGCGGACCGTTCCGCGGCGCGGGCCGGTCAAGACAGTCGCCGTCGCGCGTGTGTGCCGCGCGGCGGTTCGTTCCCGCGGTGGATGCATGATCCGTCTGTGCGACTACCTGACGCCCGACCTGGTCAAGCTGCCGCTCGCGGCGCACACCAAGTCCGCCGCCATCGAAGAGCTGGTCGACCTGGTCGCCGCGGCCGGGCGCACCCACGCCCGCGACCGGCTGCTGGCCTGCGTCCTGGCGCGCGAGGCGCAGCGCTCCACCGCTGTGGGCAAGGGCCTGGCCATCCCCCACGCCAAGTGCGACGCCACCGGCGAAATGGTCGTGGCCCTCGGCGTGCCCGCCGCGCCGCTGCCGTTCGACGCCATCGACGGCCAGCCCGTCCGCCTGATTGCCCTGCTCGCCAGCCCGCTCGCCCAGGCCAGCCTTCAGATCCAGCTGCTCGCCCGGCTCAGCCGCCTGGCGCTCGCCAGCCAGGTCTTCGACCAGATCACCGCCGCCCCCACGCCCGCCGACCTGCTGGCCGTCATCCGCGCCAACGACGGCTGATCGATCCCCGCCGGCCTCTCACGCGAATCCTTCCGCGCTAACGCTTCACCGGCCAATAGACCCAGTCGTCCTGCTCTCGCGCCTTTTCGCCTTGCGCCGGCAGCGGTGTCGGCGGCTCGACCCCGCCGTCGTCCCGGCCGTTCATGCCCACCGAGTAAATCCGCGGACCGTCCGCCGTCGCCTGGAATGCAAAGTCGCGCCCGCTGAACGGGTCGCGCCGCGCGTCGCCCACCTGCCCGGCCGGCAGCTCGTCGATCGACGCCGGCCAGCGACCGTTCCGCGCGTGAAACAGGTGCGTCGCGTACGCGAGCTGCGTCGCCCGCCGCTCGGCCTCGCCGCGCAGTTGCAGCACGTAGGCTCGGTCGAGCGACGCCGCGATCGGCGCCAGCCCGGGGTTGGCCGTCACAAAGTCCTGGTGCATTTTCGCGAGCGAATCCGCCGTCGTTGCCGGATAGCCGCGACCCATCGCCGTCGCGACGTTTCTGAAGTATTCCTGAAACGCCGTCGCCGCGCGGGCCGGGTCACTGCTCACCACCGCCGCCACGTCCTTCGGGTCGGCCGGCTTGTCCATGCCCATCGACAGCACCTTTTCCACCTTGGCCTGCTCGAAGCGCGGCTCTCCGCCGGGCGAAAGCGTGGTGGCGTATTGCACAAAATCCTGCGTGAACGCCATCTCGCCGCGCACCCAGCGCCCCGGCTCGGGCAGCGTCGGGGCGTGCTGTTGAAGCGTGGTGAGCGCCGTTTCGAGCTGGTCGGCCGGAATCACCCCCGCGGCCAGCGCCTGCCGCGCGTTTGAATAGGCCAGGTTCGCCGAGGCCGTTCCCACCAGCGACTCGATCAGCGTGATGCCCTGCTGCAGATGGGCCGACGAATCGAGCACCGTCTTCCACGAGTCGATCATCGCCGCGGAATCGACCTGCCCGTCGGGCGCCCGCCACGCCGCGCCGAGCACCTCCTTCGCCATCTGCCGATGGGCCGACAGGTCTGGCAGGATGATGCCGATCATCATCTGCTCGGTGTCGTCCGGGGCGAACCGCAGCTCGGTCGAATAGTCGGCGTGCGACGTCGCCGCGCGATACTTCTCCATCAGCGGCAGCGCCGTTTGATAGCTCTGCTCCCAGTTCGGATGCTCTTCCGGCCGC
Source organism: Phycisphaerae bacterium (assembly GCA_046350375.1). GTDB lineage: Bacteria > Planctomycetota > Phycisphaerae > UBA1845 > UTPLA1 > JAXMAO01. Next base: position 155,184 of record JAXMAO010000003.1, on the reverse strand, counting down.
CACGGCCCGGGCGGCCCCTTGTATTCCGGATCGCTGAACGGATTGTCCAGCGGCGGCAAAGCCGATTCGAAATGACCCTCCGCATCGGTCTTCAGCAGCAGCTCGGCGTAATACGGCGCGGCGTCGTCATCCGCGCGCGACTGCCCGTCGCGCCGCAGCCACTCCACGTAGTTCACCGGATTCGCAAAGTCCGGCGCCGGGGGCCAGTCGGACTCATCGCTCTCCAGCGAACCGGCGGCCTCGGCGTCGTTGCCGGTCGAGTCGCGATCGCCGCCCGCGCCCGTTGAATCGCCGCCGCGAGCCGATTCTCCCGCGCCGTTCGGTCCGCGCTCACTTCCCCTTGCCTCCGCACCCGGTGCAGCGCCCGTCTGCGCCGCGTTGCGCGCTTCCTCGCCCGCAGCCGGGGCCGCCGGCGCACCACCCGTATCGCCCGCGGCCGACGGCGCGGCCTCATTCTCCGCTTTCTCTCCCGCCGTCGATGGGTTCGCCGAGTCGGCACCGCCGTTCGCGCCCGGCGCCGCGGTACTGCTGCCTTCCGGTGCCGCCCCCGGCGTCGCCCGCGCCGCTTGCGCCGACGCGCCGGCCGCATCCGCGCCGCCGGCCGCTCCGCCGCGCCGCCGCGTGGCTCTGGCGCGCGAGCCGCGCACCTCGGCATACGGCGCGCTCTTGGGCGTCGCCAGTATCAGTCGCTCTTCGCTGTTCACCTCGAGCACCGCCGCGTCGCGCGCATCGAGCACCGCCTGCTTGCCGACGCTCCACGCCGCGCCGTCCGGCGACTCGAGCCACACCATCCCGGTCGCCGACGGGATCAGCGTCGCAAACCGCGGCACCGCCGCCGCCCACTCGCTCGGGCGCGCCAGGTCGTTCAGTCGTTCGAAGTTGACGCCGTCCAGCGACCGCGCGTGCGCCAGCTTGCCGGGCCGATCGACCGGCACCGCGAACAACTGCCACTCGTTCCCGACGCGCATCACCACCGGGTCGCGCAGCCCGCTGCCGCGCGCCGCCAGCCGCCATTCGCGCTCCAGCGTAAACGTCCGCCCGTCGTCCGAGATCGCCGACGCGATAACAGGCAGCCCGGCGTTGGCGAACAGCGTGAAGTAGAGCCGCAGTCGCTTCTCGCCCAGGCTCACCAGCGCCGGATCGCGCGGCAGCCCCCAGCGCGCCTCCAGCCCGGCGATCTCGATTACCGCCGGCGCGCTCCAGCTCCGCCCGCCGTCGCGCGACCCGGCCTGCGCCAGCCGGCCGAAATCGCCCTTCCGCTGCCACGAGTAGTATTCGAAGACCGCCAGCAGCTCCTTGCCCCGCGCGCACAGCGTCGGCGCCGTCGCGTGCATCAGCACATCGGTCGCGACGCGCTGCGGCTCCTGCCCCGCGCGCAGCCGGAACGCGCTTAGCGACTCATCCCACGGCCCGTGATACGACGGCACCCAGCGCGGCGCACGCTTCGGCTCGCGCGCACCGCCGCGCGGCTGACTCGTCGCCGGGCCGGCCAGCGCGCCCGACGTGCATGCCACCACCAGCAGCGCCGCAATGACACGAGTGTGCATGGCTATTCTCGCTTCGGCTCGTATTGGGTCCGCGCGGCCAAGCCGAGTCGCTCGGCCGACGGCGGTTTCGGGAATGAGACGCGGCGCGCTGCCGCGGCTACTTCAGCTCGACCGACCAGTACGCCGCATCGAGGAACTGCTTCCAGCTCGCGTACCGCCCGTCATTCAGCTTGATGGTGATGACCGGGTTGCGGTGCGGCTTCTTCGGCCGGGCGATCAGCCGCATGTGGGCCTCGTCCGGCGTCCGCCCGCCTTTGCGGATGTTGCACTTCAGGCAGCAGCAGACGATGTTCTCCCAGGTCGAGGCGCCGCCGCGGCTCCGCGGCACCACGTGGTCGAGCGACAGCTCGCTGGTCGAGGCCTTCTTGCCGCAATACTGGCAGCGGTTCCCGTCGCGCGCGTAGATGTTCCGCCGGTTGAACTTCACGTCCTGCTTCGGCAGCCGGTCGAACAGCCCCAGCCGGATGATCCGCGGCACGGCGATGTCGAACCGCACCGTGCGAATCCAGTCGTGGGCGTGCGGCTCGAAGGTGCGCTTCAGCTCGCTCAGGTCGCACCAGCTGTCGAAGTCGTAGGAGAGATACTGCCCGTCCTCGATGTGGATGATCTCGGCCAGCCGCCGGCAGATCAGCGAAAACGCCCGGCGGACGTTGATCACCCGGATCGCCATCCAGTGGCGATTCAGGACCAGGACGTTGCAGTTGAGCGCAGGACTGGCGTCCAACATGGGATCGCGGCCCCGTCCGACCCGGTCGCACGCCATCCCTCCCCGGGGTGCGCCGCGCACGGGCTGCTGCCTCATCTTATTCGGCCGTCGCCCGGGTCGCAACGATTCGCCGATGCGGCCCCATAATCGCCGGCGCGGGCCCGGCCGGCGCCTGCTCGATTGACACCCGGCCCGCAGCGGCGTCTAATGGGTCATTCGACAGCTTGTGCCGGGGCCGTAGCTCAGTTGGGAGAGCGCTTGCATGGCATGCAAGAGGTCGTGGGTTCGACTCCCATCGGCTCCAGTTCCGATCCTGCCCGGCCGCGCCGCGGTCGCTCGTTCAGCGATCGCCTGCCCCGCCGGGCGGCCGCGCGCCGCGACTCCCAGCTGAGTCCAGGCGTCTGCCGGCAGCGTGCTTGGGGGAAAGTCGCATGCCTCGCCATCCGATCGTCCGGCTGGTCATCGCCAGCGCCGTAGCCGTGCTGAGCGCCGCAGCCGCGCGGGCCCAGCAGTTCCAGGAGCAGTCCGGCGTCATTCCGCCGGGCGGCGCGACCACCCGCTTTCCGCAGCCCGACCCGCTCGACTATTCCAACCAGCTCACCATCGGCGACCTCGACAACGACGGCGACCTCGACATCGTCTGGGCCAACGGCGGCAATTTCTCGACCCCCGGCTCGCCCCTGGTCGCCCGCATCTACATCAACAACGGCTCCGGCGTGTTCACCGACGAATCCGCCGCCCGCGGCGCCGTCAGCGGCCTGTTCCGCGGCGTCGAGCTCGGCGACATCGACAACGACGGCGACCTCGACATCGTCCTGGCGCCCGACTTCGCCACCGCGCCGCGCCTCCTGCTCAACAACGGCACCGGCGTCTTTGCCGACGTCTCCGCCGCACGCCTGCCCGCCATGACGCTCGGCAGCGCCCGCGCCCAGTTCGCCGACATCGACAACGACGGCGACCTCGATCTCTACTTCGTCAACGGCGTCACCAGCCGCGCCGGCACCGGCCGCGGCCGCCTGCTGCTCAACGACGGCGCGGGGTTTTTCACCGAGGTGACCGCCACCAACACCCCCAACCAGACCACCGCCGAGCCGATGGATTGCATCTTCGCCGACGTCGACGGCGACTTCGACCTCGACCTGCGCATCAGCAGCACCGCCGCGTCGCAGAGCAAGCTCTACATCAACAACGGCGCCGGCGTCTTCTCTGACGGCTCCGGCTCGGTGCCCGCCGACAACAACTGCTACTCTTACGACTTCGGCGACATTGACGGCGACGGCGACCTCGACATGCTCGGCGCCAACGGCAGCCCCGTCACCGCCAACGCCGAAATCCTCCTCCGCAACAACGGCGCCGGCCTCTTCACCGACATCAGCGCCAACCTCTCGCCCAACCCCGCCCAGGACGACAACGACAGCAAGTTCCTCGACTACGACATGGACGGCGACCTCGACCTGTTCATCGCCCACATCGGCTCCGGCGGCGAGAAGATCTACTCCAACAACGGCGCCGGCGTCTTCACCCAGGTCGCCGGCCTCATCACCGTCCTCTCCGACACCAGCCTCGACATCAAAGTCGCCGACCTCGACAACGACGGCCGCTACGACCTCGTCACTGCCCAGGGCGAGTCCGGCAGCTTCCGCAACCGCCTTTACATGAACGTCACCGGCCCGGTCGACAACCGCCCGCCGCGAATCGTCGCCACCGAAACGCTCCCCTCTCAGCCCGCCGGCCCGGCCAGCTACGTCGTCCGCGCCGCCGTTCTCGACGACATGACCTCCGACCGCAACTTCTTCCACAAGGCGATGGAGCTGCGCTACACCGTCAACGGCGGCCCCGAGCAGATCGCCAACATGCGCTACAGCGGCGGGCAGATCTACCGCGGCGTCATTCCGCCCATTAACGCCTGCGGCGGCCTCGTCCAGTACTACGTCCGCGCCGTCGACTGGGCCAACAATGTCGCCGTCGGCCCGACGCGCACCTTCACCGTCGCGGCCGGCACGCAGTCCGGCGACATCAACGCCGACACGCTGGTCGACGCCGCCGACGCCACGCTGCTGGTCGCCGTACTGGTCGGGATCGACACCACGCCCGCCCACGTCGCCCGCAGCGACATGGATTGCAGCGGCCAGGTCAACGGCGACGACGTGGCCCCCTTCGTCGCGGCGCTCTTCCCCTGATGGCGGGCGCCCCTTCACACGCCGCGCGCCGCTGCCGCTCGCGCCGGGCCGGCGTCATCTTCGACATGGACGGTGTGTTGGTCGACAGCTTCCGGCTCACCTGAAGAGCTGGCACCTGCTTGCCGACGAAATCGGCCGGCCCGTCTCCGACGAGACCTTCGCCCGCGGCTTCGGCCTGACCAATCGCGACTTCGTGCGCTTGCTCTTCGGCGCAGCCAGCGATGCCGATGTGCAGCGCCTCTCCGATCGCAAGGAAGCGCTCTATCGCGACCTGATCCGCGGTCGCGTCCCGCTCATGCCCGGCGCCGCCGAGCTGGCGCGCGAGCTGGCCCGCGCCGGCGCGCGGCTGGCGATCGGCTCTTCCGGCCCGCCCGCCAACGTCGCGCTGGTCGCCGACAGCCTGCATGACGCGGCGCAGTTCGCCGCTGTTGTCACCGGCGCCGACGTGCAGCGCGGAAAGCCCGATCCGGAAGTGTTTCTGCTCGCCGCCGCGCGGCTGACGATCCCGCCAACCCGCTGCGTGGTAATCGAAGACGCCCCTGTTGGCGTCGAGGCCGCCCGCCGCGCCGGCATGAAAGTCATCGGTCTCGCCAGTCGCCACCACCGCGAGCCGCCCGCCGCGGCCGATCTTGTCGTTGGGCAACTATCAGCAGTTTCAGTCGAAACCATCTCCCAATTGCTCGCCTGAATGGGTAGTTGCTGGGCACAATAACCCGAACTGGCTTTAGTTGCGGCGACGAGACTTGCTGATTCATAGCCTATAACTATCTGTCTGTCATTGGTATACGCGCACAGATGTCGGCGACTCTCGTGCATCGTCCGCGGCGGCGAGCAACTTGCAATACAGTCGGGCGGATGCGGCCCATTGTGGGTTGTGATCCCTGGCGGGGCTCCGCAACGGACTGATTGTGAGAGCCCGGATCGTCCGCGTCGCGGTCCCCGCCCGTTTTTTCCTTCCTCGATCAGCTGCCAGACTCGTTCGTAACTCCCTTTGTCGCAACATTGCCCGCACCGATTCTTGCTGTGCCGTTCGTCCGCCGATCGTCGGCCATACGATGACCCATCATGCTGCGCGACTCCGACCCCGACGATCCGGTGCGCGACGACGAGTTCCCCGATGACGACGACCTGGTCGACGGCAACGACCCCGCCATCGCCCCCTGTCCCGCCTGCGGTCGATCCATGCTCGAAGATTCGCCGCGCTGCCCACATTGCGGCAACTGGGTCGCCTCGGCCCGGCGTGCCCCGCGCGGCAACCTCTGGGGGCTCATCGTCGCGGCGCTGATTGCGGTGATTCTCGTAATCTGGCACGGCCTCCGCTGATCCGCTTTGGAAAAACCCCGAAGGACGTTAGAATCTCGCCTTTCCGCTCGAGATTCGAGGTCGCCGGCAATGCGCGGTCGGGCTCACTGTTTGGCGAAATGCTTCGGCGCGGTCGCGGCCGCACTGCTCGCGCCGCACGTCTCGCCCGCCGCCGCGCAGGGGCCGACCTGGAGCTACGCCACCTTCGGGCCGTCTCCGCGCTATCGCCATACCGTCGCCTTCGACTCGCTGCGCCATGTGACTCTGCTTTTCGGCGGGAATGACGGATCACTCGACGGCTCCACCTGGGGCTGGAATGGCGTCTCGTGGACCTTGCTCGCCACCACCGGCCCGACCGCCCGCGACCGCCATGCGATGGCCTTTGACGCCGCCCACGGCAACGTCGTGCTCTTCGGCGGATCGACCGGCTCCGTCAACGGCGAAACCTGGACCTGGGATGGCGCCGCGTGGACTCAGCACGTCGTGGCCGGCCCGCCCGCGCGGCGCGATCACGCCATGGCCTACGACTCTGTCCGGGCGCGGGTCGTGCTCTTTGGCGGTTTCAACGGGGGCGGGAGCATGCTCGCCGACACCTGGGAATGGGACGGCGCCGCCTGGGCGCAGCGCGTGGTGGCTGGCCCGTCCGCGCGGCGCTCGCACGCGATGGCGTTCGACGCGGAGCGCGCCCGAACCGTCCTGTTCAGCGGCGAAAACGGTTCGTTGATTGCCCAGCCCGATACCTGGGAGTGGGACGGCAGCGCATGGACGCAGATGTCGACCACCGGCCCGGTGCCGCGCCGCGACCACGCGATGGCCTACGCCGCCGGCAGCGCGCGCGTCACCCTCTTCGGCGGCGAGCAGAACGGCGGCGCCCGCCTCGCCGACACGTGGGTATGGGACGGCAGCACCTGGTCGAGCGTCGCCGCGGCCGCCGTCGCCAGTTCCGATCATGCCATGGCCTTTGACGCCGACCGCGGCCGATTCGTTCTGGTCGGCGGAACCACCGGCTCGATTTTCCTGGGCGACCTGCGCGAGCGATCGGCGGCCGACTGGAACCTCGCCTTCACCGCCGGACCCAACCCGCGCACCAGCCATGCCATGACTTACGACGCCGGGCATGCAGTCGCGCTGCTCTTCGGCGGCCGGACAATCGTCGGGCCGACGGCGGAGACCTGGCTGCACGGTCCGGCCGGCTGGAGCTGCGCCTGCGTGCCCGGTCCGTCGCCGCGCTACGACCACGCGCTTGCCTACGACGCGGCGCGGGAGCGCGTCGTGCTCTTCGGCGGCACCAACGGCGCGCCCGATGCACAGACCTGGCTCTGGGACGGCGCGGCCTGGACGCAGGCCATGGTCAGCGGCCCGCCGGCGCGCCTGGCCCACGCCATGACGTTCGATGCCGCGCGCGGCGAAGTGCTGCTGTTTGGCGGGCGCAACATCAGCGGCATCCGCCTCGGCGATACCTGGGTATGGGATGGTTCGGCCTGGAGCGAGCGCATGGTCGCCGGGCCGACCCCGCGCTCGGGCCATCAGCTCGCGTACGATGCCGGACGCGCCCGCGTCGTGCTCTTCGGCGGCTACACCGGCAGCTACAGCGGCGAGACCTGGGAATGGGACGGCAGCGCTTGGCTGTTGCGCGCCACCACCGGGCCCAGCGCCCGTGACGGACACGCGCTCGCCTATCACGCCGGCCGCGGACGAGTCGTGCTCTTCGGCGGCGGAGCGGCATCCTATGGCGCCGACACGTGGGAGTGGGACGGCGTCGCCTGGAGCTCCGTCGCAGCGCCCGGCCCCTCGCCGCGCCGCAGCGCCGCCATGGCCAGCGATGGCTCCGCGACGATTCTCTTCGGCGGGACCGAGTCCGCCAGCGTCTTCGACGGCGAAACCTGGCGCTACGCCGCCGCGACGCTGCCGTGCGTCCCCGGCGACGTCGACGGCAACGGCTCCGCCAGCGCGGCCGACATCCCGCCTTTCGTTCACCTGTTGCTGACGAGCGACCCGCCCAGCGCCCACGACCTGTGCGCCGCCGATCGCGACGGCTCTGGCACGCTCAGCGGCGGCGACATCGCCGGGTTCATCGCGCTGATCATGCCTTAGCCGTGCAGCGGCGCTTCATCCGTCCTGCCGGTCAAGCTGGCGATATTGAATGGCTTCGCTGAGGTGCTCGCGCCGAATGGCGTCGCTGTCGGCCAGGTCGGCGACCGTTCGCGCCACGCGCAGCACCTTGTCGTGCGCCCGCGCCGACAGCCCCAGCTCGGTCACGGCCTGGCGCAGCAGCAGCTCGCACGCCGCGTCGAGCGGGCAGTGCTGCCGCACCTGGCGCGGCCCCATGCGGGCGTTGAGCAGGGTGCTGCGCTCGCCGAAGCGCCGCCGCTGCCGCACCTTGGCCGCCATCACCGCGGCACGCATCGTCGCCGAGTCGGTGCCCGCCCGCGCCTGGCGCAGTTCGCCGAACGGCACCGCCGGCACGGCCACGTGCAGGTCGATGCGGTCGATCAGCGGCCCGCTCACGCGGTTGCGATAGTTGTTGATCTGTCGCGGCGAGCACTTGCAGCTCCGCCGCGGGTCGTTCAGATGGCCGCACGGACACGGGTTCATCGACGCCACCAGCATGAACTCGGCCGGAAAGCGGATCGAGCCGTGCGAACGCGCGATGGTCACGCAGCCGTCCTCGAGCGGCTGGCGCAGCGTCTCGAGAATCGACCGCTGAAACTCTGGGAACTCGTCAAGAAACAGCACGCCGTGATGGGCCAGCGACACCTCGCCCGCCTGCGGAATCGATCCGCCGCCCACCAGCGCCGCGGCGCTGGCCGAGTGGTGCGGCGTCCGCACCGGGCGCGTCGCGACCAGCGCCGCCCCGGCCGGCAGCTTGCCCGCCGCCGACCAGATGCGCGTCGTCTCCAGTGATTCGTCCAGCGACAGCGGCGGCAGAATCGTCGGGATGCACTTGGCCATCAGCGTCTTGCCGGCGCCCGGCGGGCCGATCAGCAGGATGTTGTGCCCGCCCGCCGCGGCGATCGTCAGGGCGCGCTTGGCGAACTCCTGCCCGCGCACGTCGGAGAAATCGACGTCGTAACTCGCCGACGCCGCCAGCAGCCGCTCGGCGTCGCCTTGCGCCGGCTCGAGCGCCACCTGCTCGGTCAGCAGCCCGACCGCCTGCGTCAGCGAATCGACGCCATACACCTCCACCCCTTCGACCACCGACGCCTCGGCCTGGTTCTCGCGCGGCACGATGACCGCGCCCAGCCGCTTGCGCCGCGCCAAGAGCGCCATCGACAGCGCCCCCTTGATCGACCGCACCCGGCCGTCCAGCGCCAGCTCTCCGGCGATCATGTAGCGCTTCACCGTCGCCGGAACCGCGCCGTTGCTGGCAAACAGCATCCCCAGCGCGATCGGCAGATCGAACGCCGGCCCCTCCTTGCGCGTGTCGGCCGGCGCAAGATTGATGAGCGTGCGCTTGGTCGGCGGTTCGTAGCCGCAGTTCGACAGCGCCGTGCGAATCCGTTCGAGACTTTCTTTCACGGCCGCGTCGGGCAATCCGACGACCTGCGTCTGCGCGAATCCGCGCGACGCCACGTTCACCTCGACCTCGCACGGGAGCGCTTCGATTCCCACCAGCGTCAGGCTGTGCAATTTGGCCAGCACGGGGGCGGATTCTATCGGGCCTGCCGCCGACCGGAAGGTTGGTGCGGCGAGACCCGGTTGGACGATACCTATCCACAGGCTCGTTCGTTCGCCGCGGAGTTGTCGCATGCAGCCGTTCGCACCGGACGTGGTTCGGCGAGTTCAGACGTTGTGCGTCGTGGGCGTCCGGTTTCCGGCGCTCCTGCTCGCCGCCGCGCTGCTGCCGGCCGTCACGCCGGCCCGCGCCCAGGTGACCATCTACGTCTTCGATGGGTCCAGTAATCTCCTGCGTTTCAATAGCGCCGCGCCGCAAACCATCCTCATCACGCGGGCCATCACCGGCCTGCAGCCCGGCGAAAACCTGGTCGGCATCGATTTCCGACCCGCCACCGGCGGCCTCTACGGCGTCGGCAGCAGCAGCCGCCTCTACCTCATCGATCCGCAGACCGGCGTCTCCACCCAGGCCGGCACCGGCATCTTCAGCATCCCGCTCAACGGCACCTTCTTCGGCACCGACTTCAACCCGGTCACCGACCGGCTGCGGATCGTCAGCGACGCCGATGTCTCCATCCGCATCAACCCCGACACCGCCGCCATCACGCTCGACACGCCGCTCACCTTCGCCCCGGGAGACGCGCACGCCGGCGGCAACCCGTCGGTCGATTCGGTCGCCTACACCAATTCCGTCTCCGCCGGCGCCGGCGCGACCACGCTCTTCGGAATCGATAACGCGCTCGACGTGCTCGTCCGCATCGGCGGCGTCGACGGCATGCCGTCGGGCAACACCGGACAGCTCACCACCATCGGCCCGCTCGGCGTCGACACCGGCGTCACCTGCTTCGACATCGGCCCCGACGGCGCCGCCTACGCGGCGCTCACGCCCGGCGGCTTCTCGACGCTCAACCGCATCGACCTGACCACCGGCGCCGCCACCGCCGTCGGGCCGATCGGCAACCTGGTCGTGGCGCGCGGCATGGCCGTCGCCCCGGTCGGGGCGCTCGAATTCGCCGAGTCCGGGTATTCGGCAGTCGAAGGCTCGACCGTCGCGACCATCTCGGTGCGGCGCGTCGGCGGATCGTTCGGCGAAGTGACGGTCGCCTATGCGACCAGCGACGGCTCTGCGACTGCCGGCTCCGACTACGCCGCCGCCAGCGGCGCGCTCACCTTTGAGGATGGCGAAACCGCCAAGTCGTTCAACGTCACGATCATGAACGACTCGGCCCAGGAGCAGCCCGAGGAAGTGAATCTCACGCTCAGCAGCCCCGGCGGCGGGGCCGTGCTGGCGACCCGCTCGACGGCCGTTCTGACGATCACCGACAACGACCTGCCGTTCCTTCCCAACGTGACCTGCGGCGTCTGCGGCGTGGGCATCTCGGCCGCCGCGCCGCTGGCGTGCGCCGGGCTGGTCGCGCTGCGCCGCCGCGCTCGCCGGCGGGTCGCCAACGCGCGGCTCACTTCGATTCCGTCGTGATCGTCGCGGGGGCCAGCTCCGGCTGGCTCAACAGAGCATAGCTCGCTGCATCGCCACCCAGCGCCGCGCGAAAGAACGCCACCAGCAGCCCGGCCGTCAGTTGACGCATCGCGGCGCGCCCCGCGCCCGAGGGGACCAGGCTCGCCAGCAGCACGCCGGCCCCTCGTCGAGCATGTCAGTGTGGCCGAGAAGTCGATTTCGCCACGATGTGCCAGGCCGGCGACGCACTGAGCGAATAGAACTTCTCGTGATTTTCGCCGGCCGGCGCGCGGATCGTCCGACGGCCAGCCCCGAGAACCAGCGTCGGGAAGGAAACATCGGCGGTCCATCCAGCACCGGCTGTTGGATCAGCGCGACCATGGCCATCGACCGGATCGACGCGATGGCCGTCAACCGGGTCAGGTTCGCCTTCGCCACAGCCCAGGCCACCTTGCCGCCGCGCGAATGGCCGGCAAGCCCCAGCCGATCGCAGCGCCGTCACGCCGGTGACGGCGGCGCCAGGTCGCCGGCAGCCAGTCCAGAATTGCCGCCGCGACGTCGGCCTCTTCCGCCGCGGTCGGATGGCCGAGCGCAACGGCCAGGCCCGGCTCGTACATCTGCGGCGCGACGACGACGAAACCGTGCGCCGCCAGCCGATCGAAGGTTTCGTCGTACGCCAGACCGCCTCGAATCCGTGCTGAAAGACCACCACGCCATAGTCTCCCGCGGCCTGCGGCGCGTTGGATGCAGCGGTCGCGGCGGCGTCTTGCGCGCACTGAGCCGCGCGACCGTCCGCGTCGCAAGCGAGCCGGGCTGGTACGGATCGCCGGTCAGAGAGACGAACACCCGGGCATCACTGGGCGTCGCGGACTGCGGCTGCGACGGCGGCGCGCCGGCTCGCCGGCGCAGCAGCGGTCATGAGACTGAGCGCGACGACGATAACGGCGAATCGCTGCATGCGTTTCCCTTGCCGAGAATGGCCGTCGCATCATCCGCGCGCGATGGCCGCTCGGGCGATTGTAGCGGCCTGGAAGAACAACCACGCGGCGGCGGTGTGGCAGGCGACGCCCGGATCGCCGGACAGCACCATGGAACTGACGATCGTGCGCTCGCAGCGGGTCGAAGGATTGAACCCGCAAGCGGCGACGATCAGGCGTGCGCGCCGGCATCGCCACGCCCGCCTTGACGAAGGTATAGCGGCGTACTGGTCGGCCAGGTATTCGCGCCGCGGGCATGCCGTGGATGTGGTCCCGCCGGGGAGATTTCGTCCGCGCCGCGTTCGCGCTTGCGGCGTAGAAGGCGGATCGACGCCGGTGTCGGCGAACGCCCGCAGCCAGCGGTCGTAGTCGAAGCACTCATCCAGCCGTCGAACCGCGCCCCCCCAGCTCGCCGGCAGCGGATGGACGGCCACAGTCGCCGTTCGCCGCGCGCAAGACCGCCTCGACGATTGAGCGCCGCGGGTCGTGCGTCTTCACGCGCTGACCTTCGACCGCCCGCAGGAGCAGCTCCGACAATCGCCGCGCCGCGCTTGCCTCCTGGAAATACTCCAGCGGCGGCTGGGCAACCCACTGAAACGGCGTGTAGGGCTTGAGCACCAGGAAGCTGACGACGAATTGATCTGCGGCAGCCCCGCGCCCCATCTCCCGGCGCGCTGGCTCATTCTCGCCGACAGGTCGGCGGTGCCGTCGATGTCCTCCGGCTGCTCGCCCGGAAAGCCGACCATGAAATAGACCTTCACGGCGCGCCAGCCGGCCTCGTAGAAGGCCCGCAGCCCGTCGAACAGGTTGCCGTCGGTCACCTTCTTGCGGATGGCGGCCCGCATCGAATCGCGGGCGGCCTCGGCGGCGATCGTCAGCCCGCCTTTCCGCACCGCGTTGGTCATCCACGGAATGTGCTGCAGCATCTTGTCGATCCGCAGCGACGGCATCGACACGTTCACGAACCGCCCGGCGAATCGCTCGTTCACGCGCTGCGCCAGCTCCGGCAGGTGCGGATAGTCCGCGGTCGACAGGCTCAGCAGCCCGATCTCGTCGTGGCCGGTGGCGCGCCACATCTGCTCGGCCAGTTCGAGAACCTTCTCGACCGACCGCACGCCCACCGGGCGCTTGGTGTAGCCGGCGTGGCAGAAGCGGCAGCGCTGCGGGCAGCCGCGCATCACCTCGATCGCGATGCGGTCGTGCACGACCTCGACATAGGGCACGATCGGCCGGGTCGGAAACGGGGCGTGCTCGAAGTCCGGCGTCTGGCAGCGCTCGATGGGCGCGGGCACACCGTCGCAGTTCGGGCGGATGGCGGCCACGGTGCCGTCGGCGTGATAGCGCACGTCGTAGAGCGCCGGGGCGTAGATCCACGGAAACGCCCGCGCCATGATCGCGATCATCTCGCGCCGGCGGATGCCGTTGCGCTTCAGCTCGCCGTAGAACTTCAGGATCGCCGCCATCGACTCTTCGCCGTCGCCCATCACCACCAGGTCGAGGGTGTCGGCCAGCGGCTCGGGGTTGTCGGCCTGCGGCCCGCCGGCGATCACCAGCGGATGCGAGTCGTCGCGGTCGGCCGCGCGGAGCGGGATGCCGGCCAGGTCGAGCATGGTCAGCACGTTGGTGAAGCACATCTCGTATTGCAGCGAGATGGCCAGGATGTCGGCCTCGCCCACCGGGTGGCGGTTGTCCCAGGTGAACAGCGGCAGGCGCCGCGCCCGCATGACCTGCTCGGCGTCCAGCCACGGGCAATAGGTGCGCTCGGCGCAGACCCCCGGCGTGTGGTTGCAGAGCCAGTAGATGATCTGGCAGCCCAGGTGCGACATGCCGATCGCGTACGTATCCGGGAACGCCACCGCGACGCGGACGTGGGCCCGCTCCCAGTCGCCGGGCCGCGGCAACTGGTTCAGCTCTCCGCCGATGTACTGCCCCGGCTGGCGGATCCGCGGCAGCAGCTCGTCGCTGATTCGTTCGCGCAGCGTCGGCATCTGGCCTCGCTCCCGGCCGGTCGGCAGGCGTCGGTGCGATCGACGATTCCCGGTGCGCGCCCGGCCGCGCACCGCACCGCGGCATACTACCACGGCTTCCGGCGGGCGGCCGCGACATGAGTTCGGGAGTGACGGCGAACCTTGCGCCTTGGAGTTGAAAGATTGGGGCAAGGCGCAAGCGTCCGGCCGATCAGGAATTGGGAGAGTCCGCATTAACCCCGCATCGATGGGGCAGTTATGCACTTGGATGGCTTGACAGGCGGGAAAAGGATGTATAAGATATGGCGTAAGTTGCGATCGTGCATGGTGGTTAGGCACGACGCGTCGGCAGGTTTGACGGCACGCAGCCTCCCAAGGGCGGAACAATCCGCCGCACGCCGCCAGGCCTACCGGTTGGCAATCGTCGTCTCCCCCGCTTCCGGCCTCCCTTTGATTGTTCTCGTTCCGTCAACTGAGGGTCCGCGCTTGCGTTGACGTGGCACCACCTTGGGCGGACAGCCGAGCCGGCACCTGCGCGTGAGCGCCGTCCGGCCGGCCAGCGAGCGAAATCGCCGAACCATGCTGCAATCATCGTGTTCATCGACGAATCGACTGTCTGGGCGCGCCGCGGCGTCGCCCGGTGGCAGCGCTCATCGGGGCTCTGGGCGCACTTCTCGGGAGACGCGCGTGACGCACTTCCACCGAATTTCCGCTCCGGCCCGGCGCCGCTCGCGCCGTGTCGCAGCCGGGCTGCTTCCGCTGCTGGCCGTGCTGGGCGGCTGCGGGACCGGCGGCGGCGTACAGCCCGGCGGCGGTAACTGGTCATCTCCCCGACGGCCGCGATTACGCCGGTGACCGACGTTCCCGGACAGGGCGAGCAGACTACCATCACCTACTCGGTTCCGTCGGCCGAGGAAACCCACTGCTCGACATCCTCGTCGATCGCGACGCCAGCCAGGTGAACGGCAACGAGGTCTTCCTGGCCACCGGCCTGACCGTTCCGGCCGGGCGTCCGGCACCACCGGGTCGATCGTGCTCTACCACGACCAACCTGGCGACCGGCACCTATCACGCCTATGCCCGGCGTCAACGACGGCGTGAACTGGCGTTCCACCACGGTCACGTCGCAGGGGGCGATCGTGGTCGCGCCGGTCGGCTCGGCGCCCGCGGCCCGAGGCCACCATTCAGGTGCTCGAGCCGCTGCCGAACCTCGGCCTGTCGAGCCCTCGACACCGTCACCGCTGGCTACCAGTACACCGACCCCGACAGCACCGTCACCGTCACGCTGCTGCTCGACAAGGATCGCAACCCCAACAACGACGACATCAACAACCCCGGCGATCCGTCCGACCCCAACACCAACATCATCATCCTGCCCAACGCCGCGCGCAAGGCCACCGATCCGACCTTCGGCGGCGATCCGCCTCCGCCCGACGATCCGAACAATCCTCCGAACAACGTCGACAGCGTGGAAGTCCGCCGCAATCCGCGCATCCTGCCGGCCACCACGTCGGGCCTGCCGCCGCCGGTGAAGACCTATCTGTTCGACATCGATTTCTCGCGCATTCCGCCGCGACCGGACGGCAAGCCTTACTTCATCCGCGCCACCATCAACGACGGCGTCAGTCCGCTGGCCCACTCGTACGCCGTCGGGTCGCTGACGATTACTTCCCTTGCACGCGGAACGGTCGATCTCGACGACGTCGGCTTTCTGATCGCCGGGGCGCGGCTCCAGGGCTTCAGCGCCGGCGAATTTCTCGGCACCGGCGCCATTCCCGTGGGCGACATCGACAACGACACGGTCGACGACTTCCTCGTCACCGCGCGCTTCGCCAGCCCGCGCAACCGCAACCAGGCCGGCGGCGCCTACCTCTTCTTCGGTCGCCGCAAGACTCCCTATCCGCCGGACACCAACGGCAATGGCCGGCCCGACGTCCGCGACGCCACGGGGGCCGTGGTCGACTTCCCCGCGCCGCCGCTCTTCATCTTCGATCCGAACGTGTTGGGCAATGTCAGCCCCTACGATCCGCGCGTCGTCGGTCGCTACGGCGGGCGCATCAGTGTCAACAGCATCGGCACGCTCGTGAATGGCTCGTTCTATCGCGGCACGGTTTACATCGCGCCGCTGCCGCTCGGCCCCGACCAGCCGCCGGTGACGCAGCAGGACATCGATCATCCCGGCCTGGCCACGTCCGGCCTGACTTCGGTCACGCAGATCAACCTGACCGGGTTGGATGGCGGCCTGCGAATTCCCGACCTGGTGTTCGGCCTGCCGTGGGTCTCCCATCCGCGCGAATATCATGACGACGATCCGTGCGACCAGCCCGGCAACTACGGCGACGGTTTGCCGAACCCCTTTTCTGACCAGTTCGGCAACGACGACATGGCGTTTCACGAAACGTTTCCGATCGACACCGGCCTGGCCATCATGGTCAGCGGCGCCAACGACCTCGCCAACACCTTCCGGAACTTCGTCGATATCGGAATCTCGGGTCAGTTCGACCCGCTTCCCATCGTCGATGATGAGGGGCTGGTGCATGGTCGGCCGACCATTCCCGATGGCGCGCGGCTCCGCGGCGCGTGGCAGACCAGCTCCACCTCGCCTCCGCTCGAGCCCACCAACGAGTTTGGCGCCGATGTGGCCACGCTGCCGACCATCGACAACGACCTGGAGCCCGAGCTGGCCGTCTCCGCGCCCGGCACGAGCAACAACACCGGCGCTGTTTTTATCTTCAACGGGCAGGATTTCCGCGACCCGATCTTCTATGCCGACCCGGTGCTCTCACTTCCCAGCTATACGCAGACGCAGAACTGCAACCTCCCGGTCCGCGCCCTGCTGGGCGAGCCCGTCTCCATCCGCCTCAACGGCGCCCAGCCGGGCGACCGGCTCGGCCACCCGCGTTCGGCCGGCGACTTCAACCAGGACGGCAAGCCCGATGTGCTGTGCGGCTCGCCGACCGCCGACCGCGACGGTCATACCGACAACGGCGTGCTCTACCTGCTCTTCACCCCCAGCGGCGGCTTCGGCAACGCCACGCTGCCGGTGGATTACGCCACCAGCGCCAACCCGCCACGGCTCGAGATTCACAGCATCCACGACGGCGATCGGCTCGGCGAGGTGCACGACAACGTCGGCGACATCAACGGCGACGGCGTCGCCGATGTCGCCTTCGGCATGCAGTTTTACGACGACGACAACCGCGGCAACCCCGACGCCGGATTCGTCGGCGTGATCTTCGGCGATCGCCAGGCGACCGGGCAGTTCGTGCCCGAGGACGTGGGATCGCCCGCGCTGCCCGGCGTGCGCTTCTTCGGCCCGACCATCGGCGCCCGAGCCGGCGCGTCGGTGTCCGGCGCCGGCGACTTCAACCGCGACGGGCTCGGCGACCTGCTGATCTGCGCGCCGGGCGAAATCCGCCGCGCGCCCGACGGCACCAACCGCAAGGGGGTTGCCTACGTCATCCTCGGCGGCGGACACCTGGTGACCAACGGCCCGTCGTTCAACCTCTCCGAGGTCGGCAGCGCGCGACTGCCCGGCATCGTGTTCCTGTCGCCGTACATCGTCGGCAGCCAGGACGAGGCCACGATCGAAACCGTCGCCGGTGTCGGCGATTGTCGACAACGACGGCTTTGACGACGTGATCTTCGGCCTGCCGCATTCCGACTTCGTCTTCCCCAACGCGCCGGGGCAGCGCCGCAACAATGCCGGAGAGGCCATCCTGGTCTATGGGAACAACCTGTCGCAGTGATCGCCTGGCGTCGCCGGCGTCAATGCGGGAGCACAGTGGCATGAGACCCGATCGAGACCCTGCAATCACGCTCACGTCGCGCGGCACGCCGCGCCGGTCCGCCGTGCGCTGCCGCTGCTCCTGCTCGCCGGATGCCAGGTCACCGACGTCCTGCCCGGCGGCACCACCGGCGGCGGCACGTCGCCGGCGCCGCAGCCCAGCCCGGGACCGGGTCAGAACCTCGCCCCGGTGCTCAAGATCACCTGGCCGGCCGTCAATACCACCATCCAGGACGGCGTCGCGATTGTCGTCCAGTTCGAGGTCGATCCGGCCACCCACGACGATGCCGCCCGCGTCAACCTCCAGGTCGACACCGACGAAACCCCCAACAACGGAAACGAAATCGTCATCGCCACCGGCCTGTCGCTCGTGCCGCCGGTCTCCAAGGGCTCGTTCGCCTGGAACACCACCGGCTATCCGGCCGGAAACTACCGCGTCCGCGGCACCGCGAGCGACGACTTCAACGTCCCGTCGGCGGCCTCGGCGACCGGCCTGGTGACCATCCTGCCGCGTCCCGGTCAGCCGCCGGGCGGCGGGGGAGGTCCGCCGCCGCCGCCGCCGAACGCGCCGCCGCAGCTCTTCATCACCGCGCCCACCCTCAACCTGAGCGTTGACATCGGCGCGACCATCGGCGTCGCGTTCACGCGCGTCGACGTCGACAGCACGACGCTGGTCCGGTTTGTCGCCGATCCCGACGACATCGACGGCAACGGCAACGAACTGGTGATCTACCAGTCACAGTTCCTCGCGGGCGCGTCCTCCGAGTCGTTCCAGTGGGACACGACCGGCGCGGCGCCGGGCATCTATCGCATCGTCGGCTCGATCGACGACAACGTCGTCACCGTGCCGGCGTCGCGACCGGTCATCGCCGTCGCCAACGGCACGGCGCGCCTCGTGCCGAGCGGCACCGGCCAGCCGTCGCAGAAGCCCGCGGTCACCGTCGATGCCGCCATCATCAACGGCACGGTCTTCCCCGGGTCGTTGATTCCGCCGGTCATCGTGCCCGGCCAGGTCATCGCGTTCCCGATCTCCGATCGCGGCGTGCGCGACAACGACCTGGTCGAGGTGCGGATGATCCTGCGCAATGCCGAACCGGAAGAAACGCTCGGCATCCGCGTCTTCGCCGATCTCGATCGCAATCCCAACAACGACGACCCCGACTTCCCCGCCGGCGATTCGCCCGACCCGGCCCGGCACCAGGTCCTGCGACTGCTCGGGTCGTTCTCAATCCAGGGACAGAGCTATCCGGGCGGCACGCAGTTCGAGCCGTTCCCCTCGCTCGACGACTTCGGCCTGTTCTTCAACCCGTTCCGCTTCCGCGTGGACACCACCACGCTGCCCGCCCGCAGCGAGCGCGACGCCGACGGCCGGCCGCTGCCCTACGTCCTGCGCGTCGTGGTCGACGACGGGCACACCGACGGCACCGGCAGGCCCGATCATCGCGTCTCGGGCTACAGCAGCGGCGGGCTCTACGTGCAGAGCTTCGCCAGCGCCGCGACCGACCTGCGCGACCTGGGCTACTCCGTCTCCGGAGCGCGCTTCCAGGGAATCGCCGATGGCGACTTCCTCGGCTCCGGGTTTGCCCGGACCGGCGACCTGTTCAACTTCGCCGGCCTCACGCCCGCCGACGACTTTGTCATCATCGCGCGCTTCGGCACGCCGCGCAGCCGCCGCAATGTCGGCGCCGCCTACTTCGTCCTCGGTCAGCCGCAGAACCCGGCCGTCAACCGGCTCGCCGGGCTGATCAACGCCTCGAGCATCTCCGGCGAGGTCGCCGGCTCGATCATCGCCGGCAACATCCCGACCTTTGTGTCGGTCGTCGGCTCGGCCAACTCGCCGCCGCCGACCCTCGCCGATCCGGCTCATCCCGGCGTCTTCTGGAGCGGCATCACCAGCGTCTCGGTCATCGACGACGTGACCGGCGACCAGGTCCCCGACCTGGTGGTCGGCGTGCCGTTCATCTCCGGCCTGTACGACAACTACGACGACGACCCGTGCGACTGCAACCCCGGCTGCCTCGGACCCTCGTACGAAGACTGGGTTTCCACGCCGGGTTCGCCCGCCTTCCCGCAGGGCCGGCCGGCGTCGGACGGCGGGCCGGACAACCTTGGGTTTGCCAACCCCAACGACCCGTCGATCCCGATCGACCAGGGCTACGTCTTCGTCATCTCGGGCGCGTCGCTGGCCGCCAACGCCTTCAACGACCTGCGCTGGACCGGGCAGCGCGGCGCCGTCATCGGCCCGTTCGCCCACGACGACGAGAACAACCCCATCGGGGCGCTGACGCCGGTGCCCGTCGGCATGCGCTTCCGCGGCGGCAACTATGCCGCGCGCGGCTTCACCGACACGCCGCTGTCGTCGCTGAGCGAGTTCGGTCGAACCGTCGCCTCGACGCCCAACGTCACCGGGCAGGATGGCCTCGCCGACCTGCTGGTCTCGGCGCCCGGGGCCCGCAACGGCCGCGGCGAAATCATCCTCTTCGCCGGCTCCGACTGGCTCAACAACGAAGGGGTTGAGGTCGGCTCGATGGGCAATGACTTCAACCACTCGTTCCCCAACCTGATTTCCAACATCTGCGTCTGCAACAACTGCGACATGGCACTGATGCCGTTCAGCACGCGCGGCATCGGCGACCCGGGCGACTTCAATGTCGGCCCGTCCCTGGTGCGGATCATCGGCGCGGCCGACGGCGACCGCCTCGGCTTCGCCAGCGGCGCCGGAGACTTCGACAACGACGGCGCCAACGACGTCGTCTGCGGCGCGCCCGGCCGCGGCAGCGGCGCCGGCCGGGTCTATGTCGTGAACGGCTCGACGGCCGGCCTCGGTCCGGTCGACCTGGGCAACCCCGCCACGCCGCGGCTCGAGCTGATCGGCATCCGCGCCGAAGATGGCGATGCCACCAACGGCGACCAGGGAGATCACTTCGGCCTGGTGCAGGGTTCGGCCGGTGACATCAACGGCGATGCCGTGCCGGATGTCTTCTTCGCCGCCGCCGCCTTTGACGACAACGTGACCGTGCCCGGTTCGACCTCGGTCGACGCCGGCATGGTGGGCGTGGTGTTCGGCGATCCGCCCAACTTCGGGCAGTTCTCGGTGCTGGCGGTCGGCTCGGCGTCTCTGCCGGGCGTCAAGTTCTTCGGCGCCTCGGCCGGTGCGCTGGCCGGCGCGTCGGTCGCGGCTGCGGGCGACTTCAACCGCGACGGCTTCGGCGACCTGGTCATCGCCGCGCCCGGCCAGACCTTCGTCGTACCCACGGTCACCGCCGGCGGCACCGTGAACCAGACCCGCAAGGGGGCCGCCTACCTGGTCTTCGGCGGGCCGCACCTGGTCAACCAGACCTTCAGCCTGTCGCAGGTCGGCAGCCCGGAGCTGCCGGGCATCGTCTTCTATTCGCCGTACGAGGCCGGCACGGCCGACGAGGCCGCCATCGATTCGGTCGCCGGGCTCGGCGACATTGACGGCGACGGTTTCGACGACATCGGCGTGGGTCTGCCGACCGCCGATCGCGTGAACCCCGGAACCGGTCAGCGCCTGACCAACACCGGTGACGCCTGCGTGATCTATGGCAACAACTTCGGCCCGAACCAGCTGCCCTGACCTTGCCGGTCGCGGCAACTCGAGGACCTTGGCCATGCGTCGAAGACTTCTCCCACTGCTGTTGATCGGCGCCGTCGCCGGATGGAGCGGCGGCTGCCAGACTCAAACGCCCGGACCAACCGGCGGCTCCGACACGCCCGGCGGCGACGTCAACCCCGGCGACGGCGCCGGCCAGAACCCCGGCGGCGGCCAGACCCAGCCCCCCGCGCCCGCGAGCTTCGTCTTTCAGCAGCCCGGCTCCGCGCTGTCGGCCCGCGCGCGCGACACGATCGCCGTCCGCTGGACCGCCGGCGACCCGGCCGGCGCGTCGACCGTTGCCGTGGTCCTGGTCGGTCCAGGCGGCACAGAGCAGGTGCTCTTCAGCGCGTCGCAGACCGGCCTGCAACCCGGCTCGCTCGACTGGCCCGTGCCCGAGTCCCTGGCCGCCGGGCTCTATCGCCTGCGCGGCAGCGTCCGCGTCGGCACCACCGTCGTCGCCCAGGTTTTCGCGCCCGGCTCGATCACCGTGCAGCCCGCCACCGACAGCTCGGCGCACCTGACGATCGTCACGCCGGCGCCCGGCTCGGCCGTCCGCCGCGGGCAGGTCGCCCACATCCGCTGGGACGACGGCAATCCGCCCGCCGGCATAATCGACGTCACGCTCAAGCGCGACGGACACACGGTCGTCCTGGCGCGCGGCCGGTCGGCCAGCAGCGGCGGCGATGACGACACCGTCGACGTCGACACCACGCCCTATCCCGACGGCAGCTACCAGATCGATGCGCAGCTCCACGCGCCCGATTCGTCGGTCGCGACTGCTTCGGCCATTGCGCCGCTGGTCGTGTCGACCAACCAGCCGCCGCACTTCCGCTGGGTATTCCCGGCCGCGCCGCTCTCGATCAACGAAGGCACGCCCATCGTCTTCACCTGGCAGGCCAACGACGCCGACGACGCCGCCAGCCTGATTATCGAGGCCCTGCCGATCGGCGGTTCCGGGTCGTCGGTCCTGGTGACGCGCGCCCTGGGCATCTCACCCAACCTGGTGCAGGATTCTCAGACGGTTCAGACGGCCCAGTTCATGAACGGCCCGACCCACCTGGGCGACTACATCCTCCGCGCCACCGTCAGCGACGGCGTCAATCCGCCGCTCGAGGTGCCCGCGCCGTTCCCGGTGTCGATCCTGGCGCGGCCCGGCGCGCCGCCCGCGCCGCCACCCAACCAGGTGCCGACGCTGGTGCTCGATCAGCCGTCCCTCAACCGCACCGTCGGTCGCGGCGTCGCCAACCTCATCTCCGTTCAATGGCGGGCGACGGACGACAACTGCGCCACCCCCGACAACTGCCACAGCGCCGCTCAGCTTTCGCTCTATGCCGACCCGGACAGCCCGTTCTCGCCCAGCGGCCAGCCCAACGGCAACGAGCGCATCCTGCTGCAAAACCTGTCGCTCTCCACCGGCCAGTCCCAGTTCACCTTCGACGCCGGAACTCTGCCGCTCGGCACCTTCACCCTCTACGGCGTGCTCGACGACGGCATCAATCCGCGCGTCCTGGCCGTCGCGCCCGGCAAGGTGACGGTCGTTCCGCGCCACGAAGACCTCTCCAACGTCCGCCCGATCGTCCTGATCTTCGACCCGCTCGACACCCGCGGCATCAGCGACGGCGGCCAGGCCGACGTGCTTTACGCCATCTTCGATCCCGACGCCGGCGACTCGTTCTCCGTCCGGCTGGTGCTCGACAAGGACCGCATCCCCGACAACGACGCCATCGTCCCCGGCAACCCGCTGCAGTCGACCGCCATTCCGCTCAATGCCATCATGCTGCCGCCCGGCTCGAGCGGCACCCTGCAGGACTACGTCTTCGTCGTGAACGAAGACGCCATCCCGCCCATCACCGAGACCAACGCCCTGGGCGAGGTGCTGCCCTACAACCTGCGGCTCGACGTCGACGACGGTTTCATCAACCCCTTCACCGGCCTCTCCGATCACAAGACCTCGCTGTACGCGCCCGGCGGCCTGTTCGTGCTCGGCCGGCTCCAGGAGCGCACCGACCAGAACGTCGTCGACCTCCGCCAGATCGGCCGAACCGTCTCCGGCGCCGTCTTCACCGGCTTCCAGGCGGGCGACAATGCCGGCTGGTCGGTGGCGCGCGTGCCCGACAGCCCGCCGTTCGACTTCGCCGACGAACTGCTCATCGTGGCGCGGCGCGGCGAAGGCGCCGGCGCGGCCTATCACATCCTCGGCGATCCCAATCGCTACAACGGGCGCTTCTCGCTGAACAGCGTCGGCATCACCGTTCCCGGAAATGTCCTGACCAATCCGCGCAACCCGCTGACTGCCGCCGCGACGGGCCGGCTGAATTCGGCCGGCGCGGTCGACTTCGGCGACGCCGCCGGGCCCGACATCGTCGTCGGATCTCAGGACGCCATCGCCGTCATCGATCGGCTCGACGACGACCCGCTCGACGCCTGCGACTGCGACGATCAGAACATGACGGCCGGTGGTCAGCCCATCTACGACGAACTCCGCTACGTTGACGCCGGGGCCCTGGGCCCGATCGGCGGCTGCCCCATCTCGACCACCAACGGCGACGGGCTGCCCAACTCGCGCTCCGACGCTGGCGACAACGACTTCCCGCAGTGCATCAACGGCCAGATCAACGACGACCTGTTCGGCCCCGCCTCGGTCAACAACCGCACCGACGTCGGCGACCCCGACTACACCATCGATGCGATGGGCATGGCCTACTTCGTCCGTCCGGAAGCGCTCGGCAGCCTGCTCATCCGGCTGGAGCAGGTCGGTCAGGGAACCGGCTTTCCGCTGGGCGCGCGGCTCCGCGGCGCCTGGTTCGAGTCGGTCAACATCAAGTACCCGAACCTGATTGACGCCCCGCACTACACCTTCGGCGGCGGCTCGGCCAACAACAACTTCGGCAACCTGGTCGCCCCCCTTGGCACCGCCGGAAATGGTCCGCTGCTCATCTCCGCCCCCGACGCGGCCGCCGGTCGCGGAGAATTCTGGATCATGCGAAACCGCGGTTTCTTCGATGAGCTCGACCCGAACAACATCGGCTCGCTGCCGCTGGTCGTGCCGCTGACGGGCACCGGCTCGGGCCGCGGTTTGCTGCGGCTCAACGAGCAGAACCGCCTGTTCGACTACACCGTCATCCGCGGCGAAGCCTCGCAGGATCGACTGGGCTTCGCCCAGGGCGCCGGCGACCTCAATAACGACGGGCTCGAAGATATCGCGGCCGGCGCTCCGAACGCCAATCGCGACGGCAACATCGAGGCCGGCGTCGCCTATCTCGTCCTCTCCGAAAACGTGTTCGTCGTTTCGGGCGATCTCGGCTCGACCGACGTCCGCGCCGTCGCCATCAAGGGCAACAACGCCATGGATCACGTCGGCCAGGTTCAAATCGCGGCCGGCGACGTCAACGGCGACGGCATCGCCGACATGATCATCGGCGCGGGTGACTACGGCCCCAGCGGCGCGAAGACCGGCCTGGCCGGCATCATCTACGGCACGCCCACGCTCGGCCTGTCCAGCACCTTCACCGCCGCACAGATCGGCACCGCGGCGCTGCGCGGCGTCCGCATCCTCGGCAAGGCCGACGGCGACAAGGTGGGCGCCTCGGTCGCCGGCGTCGGCGACTTCAACGGCGACGGAATTACCGACGTGCTCGTCGCCGCCCCGGGACAGAAGTGGCCCGCCGCCAACATCGCCTTCCTGGGCATGCCGCTCGACGGCGACCGCGTCACCGTCACCGTCGCCGGCGTCGCCAGCACCTTCGAATTCGACACCGACGGGTCCGTGGGGTCCGGACGCACGCTCGTCGACATCACCGGCCTGGCGTCGCCGGTCACCGCCGAGAAGCGCCTCCGCGACGCCTTCCAGGCCGATGCCACCAAGAAGTTCATCCTCGCCGGACGCGTCGAGAATCAGTCCACCAGCGTCGTCTCCACCAACATTCTCTCGTCCATCGGCGACGCCGCCCAGTTCTCCGTCGTCGCCGCCGGCACGTCGCCCAACGTCAACCTGCGACTCGGCGTCGACACCACCGTCGGCCGCACCGGCGTCTCCTACCTGCTCTTCGGTCGCACCGGCCTGCCCGACAACCTGGTCATCACCGTGCCCGATGACGTGCTGCCGTCGACCGCCGGCGGACCCAAGATGCGCTCGCTCATTCTCGTCGGCCCGACGCCGGTTCTGCCCGGCGGCCCGACCTTCGCCGCCGACGTCGCGGCACGGGTTGGCGACTTTGACGGCGACGGCTTCGCCGACATCGGCCTGGGCGCGCCGCTCGGCAGCCCGCCGTACGAGTTCCAGGTCGGCCAGTTCATCAGCCAGGGCGGCGAGGTCTTCGTCATCTACGGCGACACCACGCCCTAGCGGCCGCACCCGCCGCGCGCCGGGCGACCGCTATACTGTCGGAATGTCGAGCCGCGACTACGACGTGGTCGTCATCGGCGGCGGTCATGCCGGCGCCGAGGCCGCCAGCGCCGCCGCACGCCTCGGCGCGCGCACCGCGCTGGTCACCTTCGACCGCGCCGCCATCGGCCGCATGTCCTGCAATCCCGCCATCGGCGGCATCGGCAAGGGACAGATGGTCCGCGAGATCGACGCCCTCGGCGGGCTGATGGGCCTCGCCACCGACCGCGCCGGCATCCAGTTCCGCATGCTCAACCGCAGCAAGGGCCCGGCCGTCTGGGCGCCGCGGGCCCAGTGCGACCGCGCCCTCTATGCCGCCGCGGTGCAGGCGCTGCTCGCCGAAACGCCGAACCTCGACATTCTTGCCGGCTCGGTCGACGACCTGCTCGTTCAGCCCGGGCCGCGCCCCGAGATCTGCGGCGTCCGGCTCGTGGGCGGCCAGACCCTGCGCGCCCGCGCCGTCGTCGTCACCACCGGAACATTTCTGCGGGCGCTCATGCACTGCGGACCGAGCCAGACGCCCGGCGGGCGCATCGGCGAACCCTCGGCCGACGGACTCAGTGCCGCCCTGTCGCAGCTCGGCCTGCGGCTCGCCCGGCTCAAGACCGGCACGCCCCCGCGCGTCGCCGCTGATTCAGTCGACTACGCTGCTCTCGAGCCGCAGCCCGGCGACGCCGATCCGCTGCCGTTCTCATTTCTCAACGACGAGATCGCCAATCGGCAGATCGACTGCTGGATCACCTACACCGCGCCCGAGGTCCACGAGCTGATCCGCGCAAACGTGCACCGCGCGCCGATGTACTCCGGCCAGATTGCCAGCCGCGGACCACGCTACTGCCCCAGCATCGAGGACAAGGTCGTGCGGTTCGCCGACAAGCCGCGCCACCAGCTCTTCCTCGAACCCGAGGGCTACGACTCCGACCGCATCTACTGCAACGGCATCTCCACCTCGCTGCCGCCCGACGTGCAGGCCGAGGTCGTCCGCCGCATCCGCGGGCTGGAGCGCGCCCGCATCGTGCAGTGGGGATACGCCGTCGAGTACGACTTCGTGCCGCCCGACCAGATCGACGCCACGCTCGAAACCAAGCCGGTCGCCGGGCTCTATCTCGCCGGGCAGATCAACGGCACGAGCGGCTACGAGGAGGCCGCCGGGCAGGGCTGATCGCCGGGCTCAACGCCGCCGCGCGGCTCGCCGGGCGCGAGCCACTGCTGCTCCGCCGCGACCAGGCCTACGTCGGCGTGATGATCGACGACCTGGTCACCAAGGGCGTCGACGAGCCCTATCGCATGTTCACCTCGCGCGCCGAATATCGCCTGCTGCTCCGGGCCGACAACGCCGACGAGCGACTCACGCCGCTCGGTCGCCGGGCCGGACTCGTCTCCGACGCACGCTGGCAGCGCTTCACCGCGGCGCGCATGGCCGGCCAGCGCTTTGCCGACTGGATCGCCGCGCCAGGCCGGCCGCCCGCTCGCCGACGCGCTCGCCGAGACCGACCGCCACCCGGCCGACCATCCCGACGTCCGCGCCTGGCTGGAGGGCCCGGCCGGGCGCGCCGCGCTGCCGCCCGACGCGGCGCCGATCGATTCCCGCCGCCGCGACTGGGTCCGCCACGCGCTCGAGTCGGGCATGCTGCACGTGAAGTACGCCGGCTACGTCCGGCTCCAGGAGACGCTCGGTCGAGCCGCTCGTGCGGATGGAGTCGCGCGCATTCCGCACGGCTTCGACTACGCCGCCGTGCCGCACCTGCGCTGCGAGGCCCGCGAAAAGCTCTCCGCCGTCGCGCCGCACAGCGTCGGCCAG
Source organism: Phycisphaerae bacterium (assembly GCA_046350375.1). Taxonomy (GTDB): domain Bacteria; phylum Planctomycetota; class Phycisphaerae; order UBA1845; family UTPLA1; genus JAXMAO01. Next base: position 127,846 of record JAXMAO010000003.1, on the reverse strand, counting down.
GCGCCGCGCATCAGCGGCATCAGCCCGGCCGACATCAGCCTGCTGCTGATTCATCTCGAGCGCGTCCGCCGCCGCCCGCCGGCAACGCCGTGAGCGGCCGCGTCGCCTGCGCCCGCAGTGAATTCCCGCGTCGGGCGTGTATGCTATCCACGCCGGGGTCGGCCGCGCCGTCGCGTCCGCCGGGCACGAGCCGGATTTGATTCGGAGCATTCCGATGCACCTCTCGCTTCGCACGCTCGCCGTGGCCGCTCTCTCGTTCGCGCCGCCCGCGCTGGCCGCGCGACAGTACGACTTTCAGAAGAAAGTGCTCGACAACGGCCTGACCGTCATCACGCTGGAAGACCACAGCTGCCCGATCGTCGCCGTGCAGGTCTGGTACCACGTCGGCAGCAAGGACGAAGACCCGCTCCGCCAGGGCTTCGCCCATATGTTCGAGCACATGATGTTCCGCGGCACCGACGTGCTCGGCCCGGAGGAACACTTCAGCCTCATCCGCCGCACCGGCGGCGACTGCAACGCCTACACCGCCTTTGACAACACCACCTACGTCAACGAGCTGCCGGCCAACCAGCTCGAGCTCATCCTCTGGCTCGAAGCCCAGCGCATGGCCTTTCTGCGCATCGACGACGAGAGCTTCTTCAAGGAGCGCGCCGTCGTCGAGGAGGAGCGCCGTCTCCGCTCGCTCAACACCCCCTACGGCACCGTCCTCGAGAAGCTCCTCGCCTCGCTCTTTGTGAAGCATCCCTATCGCTGGTCGCCCATCGGCCAGATTCCGCACCTCCGCGCCGCCACCATCGACGAGCTCCAGGCCTTCTGGGATCGCTTCTACGTCCCCAACAACGCCACGCTCGTCATCGTCGGCGACATTCAGCACGCCGGCGCCCAGGCTCTGGCCGCGAAGATGTTCGGCTGGATTCCCAAGTGCCCGGCGCCGCCGCGCATCGCGCTGCGCGAGCCGGCCCAGTCCGCCGCCCGCAAGCTCAGCATCCCCGAAAAGAAGGGGCCGGTGCCGATCATCGGCCTGATGTACCGCGGCGTGCCCAAGGGCCACCCGGACGAGCTGCCGCTCGAAATGCTCATGTCCATCCTCGGCGGCGGCGAGAGCAGCCGGCTCTATCGCGAGCTGGTGAAGGAGAAGCAGCTTGCGCAGGCCGCGGTGGCGGGCGCGTTCGCGCTCGAGCACGACGGCATCGCCGGCGCGGGGGCCGTGCTGCTGCCGTTCGGCAACAAGAAAAAGGTGATGCGCGTCATCCGCGAGAACATTCTGAACGCCACGTCGCAGCCGGTCAGCGAGCGCGAGTTGGAGAAGGTCCGCAACCAGCTGCTGCGTCAGGAGGTCACCAAGTCGCTCTCGATCGCCAGCAAGGCCAGCCTGCTGGGCGACGCCGAAGTTTTCGAAGGCGGCGCCGACGAGGCCAATCATCAGCTGGCGAAGATTCGCGCCGTGACGCGCGACGACCTGCTCCGCGTCGCCGGGAGATATCTGCGCAAGGAGAACGAGACCTTCGTCTCGGTCGAGCCGCAGTTCGCCAGCGTGCTGGGCTCGCTGCTGGGCGCCAAGGATGACGTGGACGAGGGCGCCGCGCCCGCCTCGCGCCCGGCCGAAAACCGCGTCGCCCATCGCGGCGGCTGCCGCGAGAATCTCAAGCCCCCGGCCGGCTTCCCGACCACCGCCCCGGCCGCCGCGCTGCTGGCCGCCATTCCCGACGTGAAGACCGAGGAGCAGAAGCTCGCCGGCGGCCTGCGCGTCGTCGTCGTGCCCAATCACGAAGTCCCCTTCGTGACGCTCACCCTCGGCCTGCGCGACGGCGCCTTCACCGAGGAGCGCCCCGGCCTGGCCGCCATGGCCTGCAACCTGATCACCAAGGGTTCCGCCAAGCACGACTCGAAACAGATGGCCGAAGAGCTCGAATTCAACGCCATCGACCTGGGCGCCGGCGCGTCGATGGACAGCGCCACCGTCTCGGCTTCGTGCGTCAGCGACAAGTTCGCGCTCGCCGCGCAGCTGATGGCCGAGGCCGTCCGCACCGCCGTCTTCCCGCTCGACGAATTTGAAATCGCCCGCAAGCAGACGCGGCTCGGCCTGATGGTCTCGTCGCGCACCCCCGAATATCTCGCCGACCGCGAGCTGCGCCAGCGCCTCTTCGGCAAACATCCCTACGCCCGCACCACCACCGGCGAGCTCGACGATGTCGAGTCGCTCAAGCCCGCCGATGTCGTCGCCTGGTGGCACACCCACGTCCGTCCCGACAACAGCGTGCTCTACATCGCCGGCGACGTCGAGCCGCGGGCCGCCTTCGACATCGCCGCCAAGTGCTTCGGCGACTGGTCTGCCACCGGGCAGCCGCCCGCCGCCAAGCTGCCCGACTTTCCGAAAGGCGGCGCCACGCACATCTACCTGGTAGACCGCCCCGGCTCGGTGCAGAGCCAGATTCGCGTCGGCCATCGCTCCATCCGCCGCGACGAGCCGGGCTACTTCCCCGGACGCGTCCTGTCGCAAATCCTCGGCGGCGGCTTCAACAGCCGGCTCAACAAGGCCATCCGCATCGAGCGCGGCCTCACCTACGGCGCCAGCGGCAGCCTCACAGCGCAGCGCTTCTGCGGCAGCTTCACCATGAGCACCTTCACCAAGACCCCCAGCACCGCCGAAGCCCTCCGCGTCCTGCTCGGCGAGGTGAATCGCATCCGCTCGTCGCCCGCCAGCGAGAGCGAGGTGTCCGAGTCGCGCTCCTACCTGGTCGGCAGCTTCGCCGGCCAGCGCGAGACGCCGCAGGCCATCGTGACCGACCTGTGGCTGATCGAGACCTGCGGCCTGCCGCGCGACTACTTCTCGCGCTATCTCGACGGCGTCCGCAAGACCTCGGGCGACGACGTGGTCCAGTCGGCCACGCAGCTGCTTCACCCCGACGAGCTGACGATCGTCGTGGTCGGCGAGGCCGAGAAGCTCAAACCCGAGCTGGAGAAGATCGCCCCGGTGACGGTGGTGCAGCCGCCCAAGATCAAGGACGAGGGCAAGACCGAGGAATCGCCCGGCGATGCGGATTAGCGGCCCCGCGCGCCGCGGCCCGCCGTTGGCTGCTGTCCCCCGTTCGGGGGATTGCAGACACGTGGGGAATAGTATATCATGATATAACCTATCGATCGTGGCCGGGCGGGGCGTCGGCCTGCTGTGGCATCGCCGTCCATGCGCAACCTGGTGCTCATCATCATTGTCGTCGGCACCGCCGCGCTGGCCGGCAGCGGCACGCCGGCCCGCTCCGCCGACTACGTCGAGATCGGCGTCGTCATCAACATCCAGAGCAACGCCGGAACGCCCGTCATCTCCACGCAGGAGGCGCTGGACGCCGTCGCCAAGGCCAGCGACATCCTCAAGCAGGCCGACATCAAGCTGGTCGTCAAGAAGGTCAACTCCGATCCCACCAGCGCCCCGGTCGCCGCCGGAAACGCCGATGGCAACTCGTCGCTCACCAACGGCGAGGCCAAGTCCGCCTGCGCCGCCGGCGACTCCGAGCTCGACAGCGTCCTCGGCAAGGGTCAGGGCATCAAGATCACCTTCGCCGACGTCCCGCTCGAGTCCATCCCGCAGTCGCCGGGCGCGTCCGTGCATCGCGTCTATCAGACCGCCATCATCAAGAAGCGCCCCACGACCCAGCTCACCGGCGAGACCATCGCCCACGAGCTCGGCCACATCCTCACCCTCGGCCCGAAGCACGTCGTCACCACCTCGCCCACGACCATCCGCGCCAACGACACCGGCCATCCGGTTTCGATGCCCGGCAACATCATGGCGCCCTCCACCGGGCCGAACCCCGGCAACGTCCGCAAGGGCACAGACATCACCGGGCCCCAGGCCGAGGAAATGCGCCGCAAGGGCAAGCAGATCGGCCGCACCACCAGCAAGCCGACCGCCACCAGCCCGGCCGAAACGCAGCCCGCCGGTGGCGGCGCCGCGCAAGACCTTCAGCAGGATCACGCCGGCATCCAGCCCGCCGGCGACCTCAACCGCATGAGCGCCTTCCACTGCTGCGGCGAGCCCCTCGCACAGCTCGAGTTCTCCACCGTCACCCGGCTCGACCCGGTTCAGCCCGTTCAGTTGAAGTTCCTGTGGCTGTTCAACACCGATAACAACCAGCTCACGGGCGCGACCGTCCTCGGCGTCCAGGGGGTCGAAATGGGGGTCGAGATCCTCACGTTCTCAAACGGCGTCCAGATCATCACCCAGTCACAACTGGTCGACTACGTCCACGGCGGTTCGCTGCCGCTCGGCCCGGCCGACGTCGTCGACGAGCCGTTCCTGCCCCAGTCCGACGACCCCGCCTTTGACCCCGGCAGCGTTGTCACACTTCAAGTGCCCTACGCCACGCTGGCGCTCGCCGCGCCGACCGTCCCCATGACACTCTTGTCGCAAGACCTCATCCGCGGCGGCATCGTCTCCGATCGCACCGACGCCGGGTTCGAGGTCGAAATCGAAGGCCCCGAGCCGCAGTTGACCCTGCTGCCATACCAGGCCGGCCCCGGCCAGCCGGTCCTGTTCATTGGCGCGCAGTTCTCTCCGCTGCAATCGGCCACCGTTCTGCTCGACGGGCAGGTCGTCGGCGCGTCGCTCGTCACGCCAGCGGGCACGCTCAACGGAAATTTCGTCGTCCCGCAAACGCCGCCGCGCCATCGTCCCTACTTCTTCGTCACCGTCGTCGACGCCGCCGGGCGCGCCGGCTTCTCCGTGCTGCACGTTCCCGGCAATCCGTGCATCCCCGGCGACCTCAACCTCGACGGCGTCGCCGACCTCAACGACCACCTTCCGTTCCTCTACGTCCTGCTGCACAACACGCTCGACCCCGCGGTCGCCTGCGCCGCCGACATGAACCAGGATGGCCGCGTCGACGGCCTCGACGTGTTCGACTTCTTCCGCCTGACCGCCCCATAGCGCCGCGTCGCCAAACTCGTCTGCTGCGTGGCATGGTGTTCCGATGTTGGCCGGCACGGGCTTGCCGTGTCGGGCGGCGCGGGCCCGAGACTTCTGGGTGGCACGGGCTTTCAGCCGGTGTCCTCGCTTCACCGCGTGGTCAGCCCGCGACAGTCACGAGCGCGTGAAAAGTGCTCTGATGCCGCGTCGCGCCGGCGCCGCTGTCTCCGCCGCTTGCGCTGCCGGCTGCGACGATCGCTCGCGCGGCCCCCGACCGTCCGGCCGCGGCCCAAGCCCCGACCTCGCTCGACGCCGCGGTTCCCGCTATACTCGTCGGGTTTCGAGAATCGGGAACAATCGGCTTATGGACATCGCCCGCACTGCCAACCACGAAGACGACGCCGCCCGCCGTGCCCTGCGCGACGCCGCCATCCGCGACTTCGTCGCCCGTTTCTGCCCCGGGCCCAACGACGAGCTCTACGAAGACATGATCAAGACCGTCTGCCGCCTCGCCCGCGACGGCACCGGCCGCGGCGAGCTCAAGATTCTCGAACGCGCCCTGGCCGAGCTGCGCTACGCCTTCAAGACCTTTGCCCCCTATCGCCAGGTCCGCAAGATTTCCATCTTCGGCTCCAGCCGCACCGCCGAGCACCACCCCGAATATGTCCAGGCCGTCGCCTTTGCCCGCCGCATCCGCGAGGAAAACTGGATGGTCATCACCGGCGCAGGCGACGGCATCATGAAGGCCGGCCACGGCGGCGCCGGGCGCGAGGCCAGCTTCGGCGTCGCCATCCGCCTGCCCTTCGAGCAGGCCACCAACACCATCATCCGCGACGACCCCAAGCTGGTGAACTTCAACTACTTCTTCACCCGCAAGCTCATGTTCATGAAGGAGGCCTCGGCCGTCGCCCTGTTCCCGGGCGGCTTCGGCACGCAGGACGAAGGCTTCGAGGCCCTCACCCTCGTCCAGACCGGCAAGGCCGCGCTGATTCCCATCGTGCTGGTCGACGCCCCCGGCGGCACCTACTGGCAGCACTGGCGCACCTATGTCCAGGCTGAGCTGCTCCGCACCAACATGATCGGCCCCGACGACATGCACCTCTTCCGCCTGACGGACAACATCGAGGTCGCCTGCCGCGACGTCGTCCGCTTCTACCGCCGCTATCACTCGATGCGCTACGTCCGCGATCGGCTGATCCTCCGCCTGGTCGAGCCGCTGCCGGCCGAGATATTGCAGCGATTAAATGACCTGTACGGCGAGATCTGCGAGAGCGGCGCCATCGCCCCGGCCGACGCCGCCAGCGAAGAGGCCGACGACTTCCCCGCGCTGCCGCGCCTGGCGCTGCGTTTCAACCGCCGCAGCCACGGCCGCCTGCGACAGATGGTCGACCTCATCAACGGCTACGACCTGGGGCCGAGCGAGGGGTGATCTTCGACCAGGGCGATTTTCACGCGCGCGTCGCGAAACCTCGCTGTCGGGTGGCACAACAGTTGGGTGGCACGGGCGTTCATTGCTGCGGGGAACGGGCGTTCGTTGTTGGGGGGCACGAGCCAGAACTTGGGGTGCGCGGGCTTTCAGCCCGTGTCGTCGTTCCAACGCGCGACCGGCCGTCTACCGCCATGATCGCGTGAGCAATGCTGTAGCCGCCGCCAATGGCCCCGGCCCCGTGCCGCCGACGCCGCGCCCTCACGCCAGCCGCGCGGCGATCGTCTCGTCAAGAATCTCCTGCACCGTCAGCGCCACAATCACCTTGCGCGACCGCTTGAAAAACGCCCCAATTTCCTGGAGCGCGTCGCCCGTGTAATCGAACGCCACGAAAAACCCCTTCCCCCGCTTCTCTCGAATCATCATCGCCTCGAATGCGTCGATGTCCGGGCGCCCGACCCGGTCCTTCTGCTTCACTTGAATGGGGTACCAGTCTTCGGCCATTGCTTCGAACACGTCGGTTTGGTTCTTGCGCCCGCGCTCATTCTTCGGAACCGCGTCGACCGGGAAGATCCGCCCGTCGATGCCCCGGTCGCCCACCTTCACCTTGTTCGGCACGCCGCCCAGGGCGATGACGGCCCAGTTCTCGAACTCGAAATGCGGAATGGCGCGGAGCTTCTCGACCGTCCACGGCAGGTCGCGGACGATGAACGAATCAACGTCGTGGGCGCGGTGTCCCGGCTCGCTCTCGCGCATCTTGCAGACGTCCTTGAGCCGCTTGGCCATCACGCGGCAGGCGGTGGGGGAGATGTCAACGCCGATCCATTGACGGCCAAGATTCTGCGCCGCGACCAGGGCCGTGCCGCAGCCGCAGAAGGCGTCGAGGACGATACCGTTTGGATATCAGGCGTCGATACCGAGGATTAGTACGGGCACATCGATGTCAGCGACGCCGCGAGTCTCAAGATCCCAAATGAACTGCTCGAAGTACGAGACTCCCGAGGACATCTCGTCTGCGAATGCCTTCACCGGAACGATCTCGATTCCGTGCTTGATGTGGCCCAGGTTGCGAAAAACCGTCATCTTGGCGCACACATTGTAGACCATGAAGGCGTACTTGCCGAACTGGACCTCGACGCCCAGCGATTGCTTGACGAAGTCCATCTCGCGGAACGCCCCGCCGCGGAGGCGCTTGGGGTCGTAGCCCGCCGGAGGAATGCGCTTTGGTTTCATTCGAACGAGTCATCATCGAGTCGGCACTCAAACACCTGCACATCATCCTCATTGAGGTTCCGTTCCTGCTTGACGCGCCGAGCGCACGCTTCGGCATCAACCAATCGGCGGAAGACGACCGCTTGCACAGCGACGCCTTTCATCACGTCAACCACGACGAAGAGCGCTCCGGTTCTCTTCGTCGCCATTGCCGACGTTCCCCTTCGCGAGCCTCGTGTGCCAGTCGAAAACATTGGTGTACTCCAGGAAACTGACAAGTTCGGATAGGCCGCTCTTCCGGAAGGTCGGACGAAACGCCTGACGCGAGAAGGTGGCCCTACGCACCTCATTCGACACGATGTGGAATCTGTTCACGCTCGGCTCCGTGAGCAGCACGTCATTGAATCGGAGCAGGCCGCTGTATACCGGCGTGGAGTGCTCGACCTCGAATAGCGCCTCAATCCGGTTGCTGCCGGGCGCGACCCACACCACGTCGACCTCAGCAAGAATCGACGCGACATCCCCGAAGCCTACCGGTAGCGACCCTGTCAGGGGGAACCGCCGCGTCAGAGACCAATCGAGCCGGTTGACGTCATTGTCGGGAATCCAGACACCAAGCCCCTTCATGTTGCCAACGCCCGCAAGAAGAGTCTGGACCTGGGAATGCGACAGATCGTGCGCCGGCCGAAACCTGTCCGCGGAGATCGATCGCTCCAAAGAGTCAAGGCCGATGTAACCCTCGATGCTGAAGCGTCCTTTGCGAGCAATGTACAACTGGCGGCTGTCTTCTTGCGAGATGATTTGCACCTTGTACTGGCCGTCGTTCGCAGGCTCGGCTGAGCGGAAGACCCCCTCAAAGTCAGCGAACGGGATAAAGACCGGGGGCGTGCCGTCATCGAGGAGCAAGCACAGAAAGCTGTTGTGGCCCTCCAACTGTCGCAGGTCGATCTCACGCAGGCCGAAGAATGTGCGGCCGCGCTCATGCACCTTGGAATAGCGGAAGTAGATTCGAGCGGCGTCGTCGCCGAGGCTGAACAGGGATTGGCTGTCCGGCAACCGCGAGATAGCGCCAAATCTCTCGCCAAGTGTCGCAAGGAGTTGTGCCTTAAGCACGTTCGCCATGAGAGAGTTGTTCCGGGTACAGGTGGTTTGCCCAAGCGAGCGTCATCGTGAAATCGTTGCACGAGCCCTGCGCCTTCCTGAGGAGAGCCGCTTGCTCGCGTGAAGCCCATGGGCGAAGTGCCACACGATGCGATTCCGCAACTTCAGCCCGTGCTTCTTGAAGAAGGGGTAATAGAAGACATCGAGGGGGAACACCTCCGAGTCCTCGACATAGTTCCCCACTTGCCAGCAGAGCGACCCGGAGCGGGAAAGAACCCGTACCAATTGGTCCACGATGGGGCTAAGGGCCCGGAGGTAACTGTCCAGGTGCGTCGCCTTCTCGTACTCCTTGCCGATGTTGTACGGCGGCGACGTGATGATCATCTTTGCGAAGTCGCTGGGAAGCGAGCCGAGCGTGTCAAGGCAATCGCCCGCCGCGATCACCGCTTCCGCGGACGGCTCGAAGGTCTCAGCAATCGGGGCCGACAGGAAACTCCGCGTTCCGTTATGGCCGTTGTTGCTCTTCATGGCGACGCATTCCTTCCCGTAAATCTACGCTGCTGAGTGTATCCAGTCGCAGTGGTAATAGAAACTCCCCGTCTTCTTGAGCACGCGGGCCAATTCCACGCACCGCGGCCGCATGTAGTCGATGTACGCCTGCGTGCTGGCGTGCCGATCTTCGAAGGCCCGCTTCTCCTTCGTCTCGCCCCAGAAGACTTCGTAATTGCGGTTCGAGTTGAACGGCGGGTCGATGTAGATCAGGTCAATGCAGCCGGCCGGCAGGTTCTTCAGTTGCTCCAGGCAGTCGCCGCAGTAGACGACGCGCGTATCGAGTAGCGCCGATGCCCGCCCGCTCCGCGTGGGCGCGCCCGATTCTGCACGACCATCGCGCTGCCCCGCGAGTGCCGCGTCAGAGCAATCTGCTCGGCCCGCCTGCCCCGAAGATATCGCGTTGCTGGACGCGCTGTCTGTCTTCCGCCGAGCGCGACTCGCCCCGGCGCCCCGCGCGCCCGTTTCACCAGCCTCGTCGCCCCTCGCCGAACGCCTGCCCATGCGCGCAGCCTATCCATCGCCCGTGCCACGTTCAAGCCGACTTCGGCCGCCGTTCGGCCTGCGCGCGCCGCCCAGCGCCGCTCAAGAACTCCAGGGGCGCACACCCACTCCCCGCGCCCCGCGCTGCTGATCGGCCGACGAATCCCGCTCCCAACAACGCCGTCAGCTACAATCTCCGCATGCCCGGCGACAGCTTGCCCGAATCAAACAACCGCCCGCCGAACGCCGTCGCCGCACAACCTATTGCCGCGCTGGCCTTCCTGATCGCCGCCGGACTCGCCCTTGGCTTTGCGCTCGCCGGACCCGCGACCGATCGGCCAGACCGATTCGCCACAATCGAGCCCGACCGCATCTACCGTGGCGCCTACCCGCACCCGCACGAATTGAGATGGCTCGCTTCCGACCTCGGCATCCGCGGCGTCGTCAGCCTCATGAAGGAGGCCCCAACGGCCCCGCGCGCCCAGGCCGAGCGCCGAACCGCCGTTGAACTGAAGCTCTCCTATCGCGAGTTCGAGCTGCCCGGCGACGGTCTGGCCGGCTTCGACACCCTCGACGCCGCGGCCGACGCCATCGACGAGCTGCAGCGCATCGGCCCGGTCTATCTGCACTGCGCCGCCGGCAAGCAGCGCTCCAACGCCGCCACGGCCGTCTACCGCATGCGGCATTGCGGCTGGACCGCCGAGCAGGCCATCGACGAACTCGCGCGGCGCTACGGCCTCGACCGCGCCGCCGAGGCCGCCCTCTGCGACCACCTGCGTCGTTACTACCGCGAGCGCATCGCCGGCACGGCGCCGGCAGCGCGCTAGCGTCGCGTCCGATTCGTTCTTTCGGGTAGGGCAAAGCTCCAGCTTTGCCCTGCGGCAGCGACACGGCCGCGGCTTGTCTTACCTCGAACCGAGAAGTCGAGCGCGACGAGGCACCAGCCGTTCCCTCTGGTCACGCGGGCGCGCACCCAGAGCTGTGGCCGCGCGACCCGGCAAGTCACGCCCGCGGCGACAGCCCTCGTCGAGGGACCCGGCCCGCGATCGTGCCGGCCGCGTCAGCACCTCGCGACACCGCGCTTTCGACCGGACGCGCAACCGGCGCGCGGCCCGGCATTTCAGGTGTCGCCACGATCTGCGGGCCGACCGCTCCTACACCCGCCGCAATACCCCGACCACCACGCCGCGCACCCGCAGGTCGTCGACGTAGCGGGGCGCATGCCGCGGATTCGACGGCTGCAATCGATAGCGACCCTTCTCGCGATAGAGCCGCTTCAGCGTTGTCTCATCGTTCTCGAGCAGGGCCACCACCATCGCCCCGTTCTCGGCCGTCTCGCGCGGCTCGACCACCACGTAATCGCCGTCGCGAATGTGGTCGTCGATCATGCTGTCGCCGCGGACCTCCAGAACATAGGTTCCCTGCTTGCCGGCAAACAGCGACTCCAGGTCGATCGAATCCGGATTCTCGACCGCCTCGATCGGCGTGCCCGCGGCGATGCGCCCCAACAGCGGCAGCACGCTGGCGCGTTCCTGTGCCGGCAGCCGCACGTCGTCAGCCAGTTCGAGCGAGCGGGCCTTGTGCCGGTTCCGCTGAATCAGGCCGCGCTCTTCGAGCGCGGTGAGGTGCTCGAACACGGTGACCTTGCTGATGCCGAGATAGTCGCCGATCTCCTGCAAGGTCGGGGAATAGCCATGTTTCTCCTGGTACCCGCGGATAAAGCTCAGAATCTCCGCCTGGCGCGGTGTCCCGGGCGTCTTGTTCGCCGGCCCGCGCCGCTTGCTGCTTCGCATGAAAACTCTCCACGCTCTCAAGGCCCGGCACGGGCATCGTGTCCGGCTGCGGTGGCCTCGAGTCGCTTGTTGTACTCACCTGCACGCCGATCCACCGGCGAACCGCCACGCCGCAATTGGCGCCGGGGCCAGCCGCTACCAGCCTGACGCCGCCCGGCAGTCGCGGCGCCAAGGCCGCACTGGGCAGTGCCCGCACGACGATTCGGCGCGGCGCTCTCACGTGCACGTCACCGAGTCCGCCCGGCGGCGTCGCGTCCGACCGGCTGATGCTCCAGGTGCTGCCGGCGTCACGATCGGCTGATTGGCCACTCGCCGCCGCCAGCCCCCGGTATCGGCCCGCCGCAGTCAAGCCGCGGCGCAGGAAAAAGGCCGGCCCCGGGGTCCACGCGGTACAAAACTCACCCCCGGGGCCGAGCACACACGGCGCCATTCCGGCCGACTCGGCGTCCACCGGAAACATCTCCATTCGTCTGACCAGCCGCGCCATCATGCGCCCGAACTGGTCCCGCGCCACGGCTGCAATGGTCCGAATCATAACCGAACATCGTCGGCCGGTCAACGGAAAGTTTAGGTTTTCTTTAGGTATGTAAGCTGTTGTCAAATAGTGATTTGGGCGGAAACGGCCGTGCAACTGGCCCGACTTCGGCAAACTCGGCCGGAGCATGCACGCGGACCGATGTTCAGGGTCGGGGCGGAAGGGAGAGTGATTGGCGAACGCAATGCGCATGCGATTCGCAGTCGAGCAATCGTCTGGCGTTTCGATGACTGAGCGGAGCAGGAAGGGCTATCGTGCCGGCGCTGTCGAGACTCCGGTGAACAAAGAGAAAGCGGGGACGGCACTTGAGATGCCATCCCCGCTTGAGGTTCAACTTGACTTTGCGAGCGAGCGGCTTACTTGGCCCGCTTGCGGAGGAGCAGACCGCCGAGACCCAGGAGGGCCATCGTCGTCGGCTCGGGAACCTGGATGCCGATGAAGCCCGAGTTCCAGGAACCATCCGGAGCGCCGGGGAAGTCATCGAAGATACCGTTGTCGATGTCCTCGGCGAATTCGATCTCAGCCAGGCCGAGGGGCAGGACCGTCGGCGGAATGCCGAAATCAGCGTACTTCAGAACGCCACCGCTGGTGTAGGAGCCGGTGCCCGGGCCGACGCCAGCGCCCGGCGAGAAGAAGACACCCGTAAACGGGCCGGCGCCAGCCGCCCGAACCTCGGCGTCGTTCTCATCCTGCCAGCTCGGGTTGATCGCGGTGATGTTCACATCCCACGACAGCCCGTTGATCGCCAGCGGAGTGCCGTTCGGAAGTCCGAGGCACGTCGCGACGTTGACAACCAGAATGATGTTCTGGGGGTCGCCCAGCAGCCCGAAGCTCGGGATGTTGTTGGTCGGCACGAGGCAGACCGGACCGGTCTCAGGGCCACCCGTCTGCAGCACGCCATCCACCCACACCTCGCGAACGCTGTGCGAGCCATCGCCACCGCGATGGATCTGGGCGTTGGCTGACGCGACGAGCGCCAGAACCACGAAACCCGCGAACAACTGCTTCATGTCATTCCTCCCTTTTTGTTCCGCATCCGAAAAGACTGGCCGGCGGGCTTGCACCTAGCTTCCCCGCCGAAATTTCCCTGAGGAGACCCGCGGTGGGTCTTCCCCTCCATCTCCAAAGGCCGATTAGACCATAAATCAGTTCACAAAGTCAAGCCCAAATCCACCGCTCCACCAGTTTTTTTGGGCGATCCGTTCAGGCCCGCCGATCCGCCGCGCAAATCAGTCAGATGTGCGTCCTAACTATAGCGGAAACATCAGGTTACAGTATCGACTCCGGTGGCGACTTGACAGCCACTCTCACCCGCCGCCGCGCCCATGAGATGCTTCAAACTCCGCCTTTTCCAGCGCCGTCCGGGCCGCGCCGTAGTCCGGCCGCAGCCTCAGAGCCTCCCGCAGTGGGCCAATTGCCCCAGCCGAATCGCCCGCCTTCAGGAGCGCCGCCCCCAGCCCGAAATTCGCCTCCGCAGACTGCGGCGCCAACCCCACGGCGCGGCGGAATTCCGCGACTCCCGCGGCCACCTGCCCCGAACGCACCAGCGATTCAGCCAGCAACAGCTCCATCGTCAGTTCGCCCGGCACCTGTTTCAGCCCGTCGCGCAGCGCAGAAGCGGCGGCTGAATAGTCCCCCGCGTTGAAGTGCACGACCCCCAAATTCACATACCCGATCGCCTGGGTCGGTTGTATCGTGATTGCCTCGCGCAGCGCCGCCGCCGCGGCGGCCGCGCGGCCGCGCTTGCCGCGGAGCAGGCCCAGGTTGGTCCACGCTCCCACTTTGCGCCGGTTGATCGACAGCGCCCGCTCATACTCGCGCTCGGCCTCGTCCGGCCGATTAAGTCGTTCGCACACCACGCCGAGGTTGAACGCCGCGTCGGCCAGATAGCTCCCGGCCGCGTTGGGCGCTGCCTGGGCGCGTCGATAGGCCGCCGCCGCCCGGTCGTTCTGTCCCAGCGCCGCCTCGGCGCCGCCCTGCTCGATCATCAGCCGGGCGTCATAGGGCAGCAGCCGCACGGCCGCCTCGATCTGCTCGAGGGCCGCCGCCGGCTGACCCGTCCGCATCAGATACGCTCCGAAGTTGCGGTGAATCTCGGCGTCGTCCGGGCTGCTTTTCAGGGCGTGTTCATAGCGCTCCCGCCCGGAGCCGGCCAGGCGTTCGAGCTGCTTCCGAAGCCCCTCCTGGCGTGCCCGGACCGCCTTCATCCGGACGGCCTGATCGAGCTGGTTCGTGAACGGCGGGTTGGAAAGCAGCTCGACCAGCTCCTCCTGAATTGTCAGCTCCTCGAGCGTTCCGAAACCCAGCCGCGCCAGACAGTCGTCGAACGCCGGCGGTTCCGCCGCGCCGGCCGCATCTGCCTTGGCGCCGGCCGGCGCGCCCGCCGCTCCGCCCGCCATGCGCCGCGCGATCGGCTCGACCGCCGCGAAAATGGCCGCCGCCGCCCGCCAGTTGCCGCGCACGTTCAGGTGGCAGTGTTCGAGGAACAGCTCGTCGCCCGGCAGACCGTCGCGACAGGCCGGGTCCGACGCCAGCGCCGCCTCCACGTCGACCAGCGTGGCTCGGGTCGGACTCTCCGCCGCGACCGCGCGAATCACCGCGTTCAGCTTCGAATCGGTGCGGAAGCGCAGCGCGTCCAGGTCGCGCGCTGCCTCGAAGTGGGCCTTGGCCGCCGCGCGATCGCCGGCCGCCAGCGCCGCCCGGCCCATCCGAAAGCACAGCTCGGCATACGCGCCGTCGATCGCCAGCGCGTCGCCATACGCCTTGAGCGCCGCGGCCGAGTCGCCGGCCGTCTCGGCCGCCGCGCCGCGCACCACCGCCTGCTGCCAGGCCGACAGCCGCTCGCCCGATAGTCCGTCGGCGTGCAGCGACGCGAACGGCGGGCAGTCGCGCAGGTTCACGCCGGCCGTGCAGAGCAGCACCGCCGCGCCGGCCGCCGCAGACAGGTCGCGAATCTCGCGCAGGTTCGCCCGGAAGTGCTCGCCCACCGCCGCCAGCCGCGGATCGCTCGCCGCAACGCGCTGCTCAAGAAAAAACTCCATCCCGCGCCACACCGTCGCGCTGTCGGCCGACCGCCGGCCCAGCAGCCCGATCCGCTCGATCGCCTGCCCGACGCGCCACGTCTTGAGCCACAGCCCGGTCCGAATCGCCGCCAGCGACGGCGTGAACGGCCCGAAGACCGTGCCCGCGCCATACGGCCCGACCACCTCGTTGTTGCCTTCGTAGACGACGACCACGTCGGGCGACTGCTCGGCCACGTCCCGCGCAATCGGCAGCACCGCGTGGCTGTTGATCGCCACCATCGCGGTGTTGATGACCTCGACCTTCAGCGACGGGTAGCGCGCCCGCAGCATCGCCTCGAGGAACCGCGCCAGGCTGAACGCCGGAGACGGAAAGCCCATCGCCGCCGACGACCCCAGCACGAAGACGCGCAGCGTGCCGGGCGGCTTCTCGCGCGGCAGCGCGAAGGCCGCCGGAATCCGCGCGATCGCCGGCGGAAAGAACCGCCAGCCGAATTTCGGATTGCCCATCCAGGCCGCCCGCCCCTCGATCGGCACGAAGAAGGACGGGTCGTATCCGAATCCGACCAGCCGCAGGCCGCACTCGCCGACGCCCAACAGCAGCAGCGGCAGCCCGAAGACCGCCAGCAGCCGGAAGAGCCACAGCCGGGCCCGGCGCCGCGCCGGCCGAACGGGTCCGGCGGTGCCGCCAACTGGTTTCGCATCAGGCTGTTGTGACGGCGTGGTCATGCGCGGCTCGCGGCGGGCGCGGCGCGGCGGGCCGATCGCCAGTCTGAAATCGGCATTTCCGGGCGCGTGTCGCGCGGCGCGAATCCGCCCCGCGACGTTTGCGGGCGAAGCGTCCCAAAGGCTTGCGATTCAATTGCTTGACAGCCTTGGATGGGGCGAATACGCTGCCTCGTTCGGCCCATCGTCGGCGCCGATGCGCGGTTCGTTGCGGGCGACGCCACGGCTCGAATCGTGTAGACAATCAACGACGGCCATTTTCGAGCAGCAGCATGGTTCCAGCAAGACGCAAGTCCAAGGCAATGTCCCGGGCCCGCCGATCGCACACGGCGCTGGTCGCCCGCAACGTCGGCGCCTGTCCGCAGTGCGGATCGGCCAAGCTGCCCCATCGGGCCTGCGCCAACTGCGGATTCGTCAACGGAAAGATCGCCCTGAAGATCAAGACCGAGGAAGAGTAGGACCTCCGGCCATGCGCATCGCAATCGACGCAATGGGCGGCGACTACGCGCCGAAGGAAATCGTCCTCGGCGCCCTAGACGGGCTCGCCTTTCTCGAGCCCGCCGACGAGATCGTGCTGATCGGCCGCGAACCGGCCATCCGCGAGCACCTGCCCGGTTCCGCCGATTCGCGCATCCGCATCGAGCATGCCGCCGACGTCGTCGAGATGGACGACATTCCGGTCGAGGCCCTGCGCCAGAAGAAGGATTCCTCGATTTCGCGCATGGCGAAGCTGGGGGCCGAGAAAAAGGTAGACGCCGTCATCAGCGCCGGCAACACCGGCGCCTGCGTCGCCGCCTGTCAGCTCAAGATGCGCGCCCTGCCCGGCGTCTCGCGCCCCGGCATCGCCGTCGTCCTGCCCTCGTTTCACGGCCCGGTCACCATCTGCGATGTCGGCGCCAACGTCGAGCCCAAGCCGCACCATCTGCTCGAATACGCAGTCATGGCTACAATCTACGCCGAGACCATCCTCCACATTCGCAACCCCAAGGTCGGGCTGATTTCGATCGGCTCCGAGGAAGTGAAGGGCAAACAGATCACCAAGCAGGCCCGCGACCTCATCAAGGCCGATGCCCGGCTCAACTTCGTCGGCAACGTCGAAGGCCGCGAGCTGCTCGCCGGCGTCGTCGATGTCGCCATCTGCGACGGCTTCGTCGGCAACATCGTCCTCAAGCTGACCGAGGGGCTGTCCGACGGCCTGTTCAAGACCATCGAAAAAGAACTCGCCGCCGAGGCGCCGCAACTGGTCGAATCGTTCAAGCCCGTCGTCCGGAGCATCTGGGCCCGCCACGACTACAGCGAGTACGGCGGCGCGCCGCTGCTGGGGGTCGACGGCGTCTGCATCATCTGCCACGGCAGCAGCGATCGCCGCGCCATCAAGAACGCCGTCCGCGTCGCCCGCGACTACGTCCGCGCCCAGGTCAACCACATCTTCGAAACCCGACTCGCCCAGGAGACCGCCGGTGCCTGAGCCGTTGTCGCGGCTGATGCCCCTCGAAATCTGCGGCACCGGCAGCGCCCTGCCCTCACGCGTCCTGGGCAACGACTGGTTCATCGATCGGCTCGACACCACCGACGCCTGGATCCGCGAACGCACCGGCATCGTCACCCGCCACGTCGTTTCCGAAGGCGAGTCGACCGCCACCCTGGCCATCGAAGCCTCGAAAAAGGCCCTGGCCGACGCCCGGCTGACCCCCGCCGACATCGACCTCATCGTCGTCGCCACCATCACCGGCGAGTGCCCCTTTCCGGCCACCGCCTGCTTTGTCCAGGAGGCTTTGGGCGCGCCCAACGTCCCCTGTTTCGACATCAGCGCCGCGTGCAGCGGCTTTCTTTACGCCTTCGTCACCGCCGCACAATTCCTTCAGACCGGCCACTATCGCAACATCCTCGTCATCGGCGCCGAAACCCTGACGCGCATCACCGACTACCAGGACCGCGCCAGTTGCATCCTTTTCGGCGACGGCGCCGGGGCCGCCATCCTCACGCGCCCCCGCGCGGGCCGGGACGCCGCCCTGATGAACTATCACCTGCACTGCGACGGCACCGGCTCGCAAATGCTCTGGGTGCCGGCCGGCGGCTCGCGCCTGCCCGCCTCGCAGATGACCATCAATGAGCGGCTGCACTACATGAAGATGCAGGGGCGCGAGGTCTACAAGTTCGCCGTCAAGAAAATGCTCGAAGTGGTCGACGAAACGCTCGCCGAAGTCAACGTCCGGCCCGAGCAGGTCGCCATGGTCATCCCGCACCAGTCCAACAAGCGCATCATCGAATCGGCCCGCGAGAAGCTCGCCCTGCCCGAGTCGAAGATGTACACCAACATCGAACGCTGCGGGAACACCTCGGCCGCCTCGATTGCCATCGGCCTCGACGAAGTCCGCAAGTCCGGGCGCGTGGGCGCCGGCGACCTGGTGCTCATGGTCGCCTTCGGCGCCGGGCTCACCTGGGCCTCGGCCCTGCTGCGTCTCTAGTTTCGCAGACTCGACCGAAAGGATTCACGCGTGGGCAAGACCGCGATTGTCTTTCCAGGTCAGGGCGCCCAGCTCGTCGGCATGGGTCACGATGTCGCCGCGCGCTTCGCCTCGGCCCGCCGCACCTTCGATCAGGCCGCCGACCTGCTGAAGTTCGACCTCGCGAAAGTCTGCTTTTCCGGCCCGGCGACCGAGCTCGACCAGACCGACGTCGCCCAGCCGGCGCTCTTCGTCACCTCGGTCGCAATCTGGCGCGCCCTGGAAGAGTGCGGCCTGGCCTCCGACCTAGCGCCCGCCGCCGCAGCCGGGCTGAGCCTGGGTGAATACACCGCGCTGTGGCTGGCCGGAAGCCTGTCGTTTGAGGCAGGCGTCACGCTGGTCCGAGAACGCGGACGACTGATGCAGGCTGCCGCCGACGCCAAGCCCGGCAGCATGGTCTCGGTCATGGGGCTCGCGCCGCCGCAGGTCGAGGACGTGTGCCGCGCTGCCGCCGTCGGTGAGGTGCTGGCGCCGGCCAACTTCAATGCCCCGGGGCAGATCGTAATTTCAGGCGACAAAGGGGCTTGCGATCGTTCACTGGCCGCCATCGAGCAGGCCGGCGGGCGCGGCGTCGCGCTGCGGGTCGCGGGCGCGTTTCACTCGCCGCTGATGCAGCCGGCCGCCGATGGACTGCGGCGCGAGCTGGCGTCGACAACGATTATCGCCCCGCGGATTCCAGTGGTGTCAAACGTCTCGGCCGACTATCATCGCGACCCGGCCTCCATTCGCGAGTCGCTGGTCACCCAGGTTGCGCGACCGATTCAGTGGCAGGGTTCCATCGAACGGCTGGTGGCGGACGGGTTTGATCGATTCGTGGAGGTCGGGGCCGGGCGCGTCCTGAGCGGGCTGATCCGCAAGATCAGCCGCGGCGTCCAAACGGTGAACTACTCGTCGGCCGACGCCATTGCGCCGGCCGGCGCGGCAATCTGAAAGGCAGTTTTCGAGACGGCATGGCGGACCTGGGCGGACGAGTCGCAATTGTCACCGGCGCATCGCGCGGCATCGGCCGCGCCACCGCGCTGGCCTTGGCGCGCGCTGGCGCGACGGTGGTCGCCGCGGCCCGCAACGCCGAGCGGCTGACCTCCCTGGCCGCCGAGTCGGCCGACGCCCGCTCCGCCGGGCGGATCGTCACGCGCCCCTTCGACGTCACCGACAGCGCCGCGGTCGACAAGTGGGTCGACGATCTCGCGACCGAGCTTGGCCGCCTCGACATCCTGGTCAACAACGCCGGCATCACGCGCGACGGCCTGCTGCTCAACATGACCGACGAGCAGTTCGACGAAGTGCTGACCACCAATCTGCGCTCCGTCTTCTGGCTGACGCGCTCGGCGGCGCGCTACATGGTCCGGGCGCGCTGGGGACGCATCATCAACATCGCCAGCGTTTCGGGCCTGATGGGCAACGCCGGCCAGGCCAACTACGCCGCCGCCAAGGCCGGCGTGGTCGGCCTCACCAAGACCGTGGCGAAGGAGCTCGCCAAGCGCGGCGTGACCTGCAACGCCGTCGCCCCCGGCTTCATTCGCACTGACATGACCAACGTCCTGCCCGAAAAGGTCAAAGAGGCCGTGCTGCCCCTCATTCCGCTGCAGCGCTTCGGCGAGCCGGAAGAGGTGGCCAGCGTCGTGCTGTTTCTGGCGTCCGGCGCCGCGGCCTACGTGAACGGGCAGACGATCGCGGTCGACGGCGGGTTGCACATGTAGCCGGCCGTCGTCGCGCGCGGCCCGACCCGTTGTCAGCCGCGGGGCAGATCGCTATAAGTCCGGGTCTGTTTGACCGTGCGACCCGGTGAAACGAACAGGATGTGCGGGCCATCGGGCGGCCCGGCCGGATTTCGCGCGTGGGAGGATGATTGCGTGCCTACAACCGCAGAGATTCAGGACAAGGTCGTTGCCATCGTGAGCGAGCAGATGGGCGTGGACAAGAAGGAGATCACCATGGACACCTCCTTCGTCCGCGATCTGAATGCCGATTCCCTTGATACCGTCGAGCTGGTCATGGAGTTCGAGGACGAGTTTGAGCTCTCCATCCCCGACGACGAGGCTGAGAAGATCCAGACCGTCGGCCAGGCCGTTCAGTTCATCGAAAAGGTCCTCGCTACCAAGAAGTAGGCCGCCTCGCCGTCCTATCCGGAGCTCGCTCGAATGGCCCAGCGCCGCGTCGTCATTACCGGGATGGGGCTCGTCAGCCCGCTCGGCAACAGCGTCGACGGCTTCTGGGAGCGGCTCCTGGCTGCCGAGAGCGGCATCGCCCCCATCGCCTTGTTCGATGCGACGCGCTTCAGCGTCCGCTTCGGCGGCGAATGCCGCGAATTCGACCCCGAAAAGTACATCGAAAAGCGCAATGTCAAGCGGCTCGACCGCTTCGCCCAGTTCGCCGTCGCCGCCGCCGCCGACGCCGCCAAGGACTCCGGCTTCGACTTCGCCAACGCCCCAGACCCGACCCGCATCGGCGTCATCACCGGCTCCGGCATCGGCGGCCTGCTCGAACTCGAGCAGCAGCACGAACGCATGATGGAAAAAGGCCCCGATCGCGTCAGCGCCTTCACCATCCCCAAGCTCATGGTCAACGCCGGCAGCGGCAACATCTCCATCGCCTTGGGCGCCCGCGGCCCCAACACCGCCGTCGCCACCGCCTGCGCCTCGGCCACCAACGCCATGGGTGACGCCCTGCGATCCGTGCAGCGCAACGAGGCCGACATCATCGTCACCGGCGGCTCCGAGGCCGCCCTTACGCCGCTCGGCCTGGCCGCCTTTGCCGCCATGAAGGCCCTCTCCGAGCGCAACGACGACCCGCCGCGGGCCTCGCGCCCGTTCGACAAGGGACGCGACGGCTTCGTCATGGGCGAAGGCGCCGGCATCCTCATCTTTGAAGAGCTCGAGCACGCCCGCCGCCGCAACGCCCGCATCTATTGCGAAGTCCTCGGCTACGGCATGAGCGGCGATGCCTGCCACATCACCCAACCCGACGAGCAGGGCTCCGGCGCCGCCGCCGCCATGAAAAAGGCCTTGGCCGATGCCGCCGTCACGCCCGACCGCGTCGACTACATCAACGCCCACGGCACCAGCACCCCGCTCGGCGACGTCGCCGAAACCCTGGCCATCAAGTCCGTCTTCGGCCCCAGCGCCCGCAAAGTCGCCATCAGCAGCACCAAGAGCGCCATCGGCCACCTGCTCGGCGCCAGCGGCGCCGTCGAGCTGGTCGCCACCGTCATGGCGCTGCGCCACGGCGTCGCGCCGCCCACCATCAACCTCGACGACCCCGACCCGCTCTGCGACCTCGACTACATCCCCAACAAGCCGCGCGACCTGCGCATCAGCTGCGCCATGAGCAACTCCTTCGGTTTCGGCGGCCACAACGCCTGCATCGTCGTCGGCCGGCTGCCCTGACGGCCTCCCCATGCCGCCCGCTGCCGCCCGCTGCCGCCCGGCCGCGCCCCCGCAATCATTGCTTCAAGTCTGTTTCCGGACGCACCGATAGAGCCGCAGGGCCGTCCCGCGCTCGCGGCCGCCGCGCCGCGCGTTCGCCTTCAGGCACCGTTCATGTTCTCCCAGTCTGACATCGACGCCGTCCTCGCCGACGCCCAGCAGGCCGTCACCGAGCTCGCCAGCGCCACCGGCGCGGCCCCGGCGAACGCGCCCCAAGCGGCGCCCGCCGCCGCGGCAGCCGCGCCCGCGCCCCCGCCGCGCCCTTCCGGCCGCGCCGAGCCTGGCCGCGTCCTGCGCCTCAAGGTGCCGCTCCGCGTTCGGCTGGCGCAGCGCCGCATGTCGGTCCACGAGATCATGCAGATGACCTCCGGCTCCATCCTCGAATTCGAAAAGCGGGTCGACGCCGAGCTGGAGCTGGTCGCCGGCAGCAAGTGCATCGGCACCGGCGAGGCCGTCAAGATCGGCGAGAACTTCGGCCTGAAGGTCCGCTTCATCGGCGACGTCCGCGCCCGGCTCGCCGCGGGCTAGCCGCGCCGCGCTTGTCGACCGCCGCGCGCTCGCCTAACGTGCCGCCTCATGCGCGTCCTGGTCGCCGGTTGTGCGGGATTCATCGGCTATCACCTCAGCCGCCGGCTGCTGGACGAGGGCCACGCCGTCCTCGGCGTCGACAACTTCCTCTCGGGCCAGCCGCAGAACGCCGCCGCCCTCCGCGCCGTCGCCGGCTTCCAGTTCATCGAGGCCGACATCGCCCGGCCGCTGCCCGAAATTCCCGCCGTCGATTGCATCTTCAACATGGCCTGCCCGGCCTCGCCGGTCGACTTCCGCGACAAGGCCATCGCCATCATGGACGTTTGCAGCCGCGGCATGCAGCACCTGCTCGAGATCGCGCGGCGCGACCGCGCCGTCATCCTCCAGGCCTCCACCAGCGAGTGCTACGGCGACCCGCTCGAACATCCGCAGCGCGAGACCTACTGGGGCAACGTCAACCCCATCGGTCCGCGCTCGCCCTACGACGAGGGCAAGCGCTTCGCCGAGGCGCTCTGCATGAGCTATCACCGCGTTCACGGCGTCGCCACGCGCCTGGTCCGCATCTTCAACACCTACGGCCCGCGGATGCGCGTGGACGATGGCCGCGCCCTGCCAACGTTCATCGACCAGGCGCTCGCCGGCCGGCCGATCACCGTCCACGGCGACGGCTCGCAGACCCGCAGCTTCTGTTACGTGGCCGACCTGGTCGACGGCATCCTGCGCCTGGCGCGCAGCGACGTGGTCGAGCCGGTCAACATCGGCAACGACGCCGAGATCACCCTGCGCCAGGCCGCCGAGGCGGTCGTCGAGCTGACCGGCAGCCGCAAGCGCAATCAGCTTCGTGCCGCGCCCGGGATGACCCGGAGCGACGCCGCCTGGACCTGACCCGCGCCCGCACGCTGCTCGGCTGGTCGCCGACCACCGCCTGGCGCGACGGGTTTGCCCGCACGATCGAGTGGTTCCGGAGCGGCGACGCCGGAGCCGGCGGCTAGCGCCGCGCCCCGTCATGCCGCGGCGCGCTCATCCATGGCCGCCGGCACCCGCCGCGGCGGGCGCGTCCGCCACGCCTCGCGCCACCGCGCCACGCACCGCGCCACGATCAGCCCGGCACAGCCGATCATCACCGCCACCAGCGCCAGGTTCAGCCACCCTTTCAGCACCTCGGCCGGCGCCGCGCCCGCGCGGGTCGCCATCGGCCAGAAGACGCGGCGAATCTGCGTCACGCCGCCCGCGGTCGTCGTGACCAGCACCCACGCCATCGGCACCGCGGTGATCCACGCCTGCCGCCCGCGCCCGGCCCGCAGCAGCAGCGTCGTCATCACCGCCAGCGCGATCGCCGCCAGCATCTGGTTGGCGATGCCGAACATCGGCCAGATGGTGTCGATCCCGCCGGACTTCAGAAAGCCCGCCCAGGCCGCCACGATCAGCGTCGTGCTGACGAACACCCCCGGCCACCAGCCGGGGTTGTGAAAGCGCGTCGCCACCGGCCCCAGGAACGTCAGCCGGGCGATGAACTCCTGCAACAGAAACCGCGCGATCCGCGTCCCGGTGTCGATCGTCGTCAGAATGAACAGCGCCTCAAACATGATCGCGAAGTGATACCAGATCGCCGTCACCCGCGGCCCCGACAAGAGCGGCAGCTTCGAGAAGATCTTCGCCATGCCCACCGCCAGCGTCGGCGCGCCGCCCGTCCGGCCGACCAGCGGCTCGCCCACCGCGTGCTCGAGGTCCGGCAGATCGACCGCGTGAAAGTCATACTGCGCTGCCCGCGCCGGGGGCGTGTTGATCAGGAAATAGTCGTCCGGCTCCAGCCCCGAGACCGCCACCAGCGCAATCACCCCCACCAGGCTCTCGATCAGCATGCAGCCATAGCCGATCGGCCGAGCGTGCGACTCGCGCGCGATCATCTTGGGCGTCGTCCCCGACGACACCAGGCTGTGAAAGCCGCTCACCGCGCCGCACATCACGGTGATGAACACCATCGGAAAGACGCTGCCCGGAATCACCGGCCCGTTGCCGGCCCGGGCAAACTCGCTGACCGCCGGAATCCGCATCGGCGGATTCACCACGATCACGCCGGCCACCAGCAGCGCGATCGTCCCGATCTTCATGAACGCCGAGAGGTAGTCGCGCGGACAGAGCAGCAGCCACACCGGCAGGACGCTGGCGACAAAGCCGTAGGCCGCCATCGCATAGACAATCTGGTCGCGCGTCAGCAGGAACCAGCGCCCCCACGCGGCCGTCTGCGCATATTGCCCGCACCAGACCGCCGCCAAGAGCAGCGCCACGCCAATCGCCGACGCCTCGACCACCGCGCCCGGCCGCAGCTTGTACATGTACGCCGCCATCAGCAGGGCAATCGGAATCGTGCAGGCGATTGTGAACGCGCCCCAGGCCGACTCGGCCAGCGCGTTGCGAACCGCCGCCCCCAGACCGGCCAGCGCAATCACCACGATGAACAGGATCGCGACGCCAGTCACCAGCCCGCCGAACGTCCCCAGCTCCTGCCGCGCCAGCTCGGCCAGCGATCGGCCGTCGCGCCGCATCGACGCCGCCAGCACGACGAAATCCTGCACCGCGCCGCCGATCACCACGCCGACCAGCAGCCACACGTAGCTCGGCGCCCAGCCGAACTGCGCCGCCAGCACCGGGCCGATCAGCGGCCCCGCGCCCGAGATGGCCGCGAAGTGATGGCCGAACAGCACCCACTTGTGGGTCGGGTGATAGTTGTGCCCGTCGTTCAGCCGATGGGCGGGCGTGACGCGCGCGTCGTCCAGCACCAGCACCCGCGCGGCGATGAAGGCGGAGTAGTAGCGATAGGCGAGCGCCAGCACGCACAGCGCGGCGACCACCAGCGGCATGGCGTGCAGGGAGGAACTCGTCGCGCCGGTTGGCATGGACCGAACAATACCGGCCGTGCCGGCTCAGGTCACCATCTTGGTCGGCTTGGTCACGCCGTGCTCGAGGTGCGGCCGGCGGACCGCGCCGGGGTCCATCCGTCCGCCGTTCGCGCCGCCCAGCTTGCGCGTCTCGAAATAGTCCGCCACGATCCGCCGCAGGTCGGCCTGAATCTTCTCCGGCGCGGCGGTGGCGCTGACCTTGTGGAAGCCGAACTCGGCCGCCATCTCGTCATATTCCTTCAGCAGTTTCGACTGGTAGCGCTTGAAGCTGTCGTACGGGTCGTCGCCCATCGACATGTCCATGCCGAACTCGAAGTAGTCGATGATGCCGCGCGAGATCACCCGCCGGATCAGCGTTGGCAGATCGATGCTTAGGTAGAGCACCAGGTGCGGCACCGGCGCGAAACCGAACAGGTCGCGCACCCAGCGCCGATCGACCCCGCGCACCGCGTCGCGCGCCAGCGCCGTATAGACAAACCGGTCGGCCAGCACCACGAACCCGCTCCGCAGCGCCGGGATGATCTCCTTCTCCAGCCGGTCGGCGAAGTCGGCCGCATAGAGCAGCGAGTAGGTGAACGGGTTCAGCGCGCGGCCCTGCTTGGCCTCGGTGATCGCCTGGCCGATCAGCGGGCTGCGCGTCCAGCCCGTCTCCACCACGCCGTGCCCCTGCACCTCGAGCCAGTCGCGCAGCATGACCATCTGCGTCGTGCGGCCGACGCCGTCGGTCCCCTCGAGCGTAATCAGCACGCCGGGGCAGTCGGACGTGTCGAGATACGGCAGGCCATTTCCCAGGAATTTCAGCGGCGTCACGCGATCCTCGGCTTTCTCGACACGTCGGCCAGCTTGGCGGCCGCCACCTCGCGGACGATTTTCTGCTGCTCCGGAATCCCGCCGGTCGCGTCGAGCATCGTCAGCCCGAACTCGTCCACCATCTTGTCATACTCCGCCAGGATGCGCCCCTGGAAGATCTTGAAGCTCTCGACCGGGTCGGGGTGCAGGTTCAGGTCCATGCCCGCCTCGAAGTCCTTGATCACCTGCCGCGCCTGCGTCAGCCGCCGCACCGACACGTCGATCGGCACGCGGAAGTAGAAGGCGATGTCCGGCCGCGGCGCGAAGCCATACACCTTGCGCACCCACTCGCGGTCGCAGCCGCGCACCACGTCGCGAGCAAACGCCGTGTACGTAGCGGTCAGCCAGCACGATCATGCGCCTTCAGCGGCGGAATGATGTTGATGACCAGCCGATGGGCAGTCGGTGGCGTGCGAATACTTGAAGGTGGTCGGGGTGAGGATGCAGCTCTTCTTGCCCTTCTTGGTCGTCTTGCGGACCAGCTCGGCGCTGTTCCACTCGGTGAAGAAGACGGTATAGCCGATCGACTCCAGCCAGCGGCGCGAGCAGGCGGATCTGCGTGCTCTTGCCCAGGCCGTCGATGCCCTCGACGATGATCAGCCGGCCGGGGTAGTTGTGCGGCTTGGTGAGCGCGGCGAAGTCAGTCGGCACGCGGGGTCTCCGAGGCGGCGGGCGAACTCGGCAGGACGGTCAGCGGCCGGCCGTAGGCCCAGCTCGAGCAACTCCATTTCTGCCGCTGCGCGCTCCAGAGTTCCAGTTCCACGTCCTGCTGCGAATGAATGGCCAGCACGCGCGCGGTCGGGCAGGATCTCGGCGGAACCGACTCGACAACCACCGAGTAGTGCGTGCGGTCCAGCGCGTTGGCCGCTCCGGCGGAATCAGCCGACGCAACGCGGCGGTACGGCCACGTCGAGGTGCTGATAGCTGTAGTGCGACTTGCGCGGCCGCCCCTTGCGATGATAGCGCACGTTGGCGATCAGCTCGATCTCCTGGGCGTCGAACCCCTGTAAGCCGCCATTGTGGATCAAATAATACGAATGCTTGTGGTGGCCGCGGTGGCTGATGAGATAGCCCACGTCGTGCAGCAGGCAGGCATACTTCAGCAGCTCGCCGAACCACGCCCTCCAGTTCGTGCAGCGGCTGCAACTGCTCGAACAGGCTCGCGCTGGCCGCACCACCTGCTCGGCGTGCTGCCGGCGATAGCCGCACCGCTCCGCCAGCTGCACCACGCTGCGCATCCGCGGATCAGGCCAGTTCGCCCGCGCCCAGCAGCCGCAGCGCTGCCGCGGTGATGTGATCGATGATGATCCTCGCGCAGCGCCCATGTCGCAGAAGTGAAATCCGTCCAGCCCGTGAGCCTTCAGCACCATCATCGGCACGATCGCCCCGGGCAGGGAATCGAGTCCGCCCGCTTGGCGTCGATGCCCGGAATCTTCGCCCGCTCGTCGCGCGTCCGGCCCGCCAGCGCGGCTCATCGGCGTCTTCCAGCTCGCCGCGCCCGACGCGCAGCCGCGTTGCGCGTCCTCCACGTCGCGCCCGCACGATGGGCCGCCATCAGCAGCGCGGGTTTTCCGCCGTGCCCGACGTCGCAATGCACCGCGCCGAACGCCCGCCGGCCGATCCGCCCGAAGACCGGCTTGAGCGTGCGCTCCACCCGCCGCCGCAGCTCCTTCAGCTCGCCGATGGTCGGCGGGTCGTTCCGCACGTGCAGCTCCGCCAGGCGCGAGCCGCCGAGCTTCACGCTCGCCAGCATCTCGGCCCGCCGCGCGTTGCCGACGATCAGCTCCACGCTGCCGCCGCCGATGTCGATGATCAGGTTGTCGCCGTCGCCCAGGTCAACCGCGTGTCGCACGGCCAGGTAGATCAGCCGCGCTTCCTCCTCGGGTGGAATGATGAGCAGGTCCAGCCCGAGCGCGTCGCGGACGCGCTCGACGAAGTCGCCGCCGTTGCGCGCCTCGCGCACCGCGCTGGTCGCGACCGCCTGCACCCGATCGATGCCCTTCAGCCGCGCCATCTTCTGCATCCGCGCCAGCGCCGCCATACCCTCGTCCATGGCGCGGTCGGTCAGCACGTGCTCCGCGAACCCGCCCTGGCCCAGGCGCACCATCTCCTTGTCGCGACCGAGGATCTGAAAGTCGCCCTCGGGTGAGATCTCGGCCATCACCAGGTGCAGGCTGTTGGTCCCCACGTCGATCGCCGCAAACTTGGCGGCCGGCGGCTTGCGCAGCACGTGCGCCCGCGCCCGCGCGATGGACTCGGCCCCGTCGTCGCCCGCCGCGCCGTGCCAGGGCGCGTCGTCGTCGCCCAGCGCCGCGGTCCGGCCGGCCGGCGCCGCATGGGTCGCGTCGTTCAACAGGTTGTCGCGTTCGTGGCTCACGCGCTCGCCCGCCTGCGACGCACCGCGCGCCGCCGTGCCCTCATCATAATCGCGCCCGCGCCGCCGCGCCCTCCGCGCCCGCCGCGCTCCGATAACGCCGCGGCGCCGCGCACCGCCCAAGCCCGCGGCGCGGTCGCCGGCGCATCCCTATCGGCCATCTTCGTCTGCGGGTCAGTCTGAAAGCACCGTGGGCGGGCCGCCGATGTCGATCGCCGCGCCGCGCAGCGCCGCGTGCGGATCGAGAATCGCGTCAATCGCCGGGCGCAGCCGCGGCCAGCGCTCGAGCACCGCCTGCCGCTCCACCTCGGCCAGACGCATCCGCGCCGCTGACGCCCCCAGCAGCCGGGCGCACCAGGTCGACTGGGCGGCCAGCACGCGCGGCCGGCACGCCAGCTTCGCCAGCGTCCGGGCGGCGAAAATGTGATCGTTCCACGCCCCCAGCAGGTCCTGCATCGCGGTCAGCTCTTCGATCGGCCCGTCGAGTTCGCCGCGCCCCAGCCGCGCCGAGAGCTCGACCACGTAGCGCAGCCGCTTCACGCCGATCCGCAGCGGGTGCAGGTCGCCGCTCGACGAGCGCGTCGGGTCGAGGGCGGCTAGCTCGGTCGCGCGGGTCGTCAGCAGGTCGCCCATCACGTCGGACAGGCCGCGCGCGCTGCGATCCGCCCGGCGGTTGAATCGGCTCAACGCCGCGGCGGTCTTTTCAAGCGCGGATCCGGACAATACGCGCCGCGCCCGCTCGGCCGCCCGGCGCAGTGCCGCGGCGCGGCGCCGCGTCAGCTCGCCTTCAAGCTGGGCGCGATCGACGGCGTCCAGCACGTCGTCGCTGCGCGGCTCGGCCAGCGAAGCCAGCAGCACGTCCAGGTCGCGCACCTTGCGAAAGGCGCGCCGCACCTCGCGCAGCGGCCGGCGCGCCTTGCGCCAGGCCGACTCGGGCAGCCACGGCCGCATCAGCTCGATGGCTTCCGACAGCCGCCGCGTGGTGACGCGCACGGCGTGCACCGCCTCGACCTCGGCGCCGTCGAGCGCCGCGGCCAGCCGGTCGCGCAGTTTCTCAAGCCGGTCAGCAGCGTAGTCGGACAGGACGCGAAACGGACGGTCGTGGGCCGGCGACATGCACAACACCTCCGCGCGCGATGCAGGCAGTTTCTCGCCCGGATCGTAGCAACCGGCCGCGGCCGCTCATAGTGAAAAGTGAATTAAGTTGGCCGTCCGATAAATCGCGAGTCAATCGACCGCGCTCCACCACCGGCAGTGGCGGCGCGCTCGCACACCACTACCGGCGTGAATTCCCGATCAACGGCATCGCCATTGACTCAGCCGATCTGCCCCACGATTCGCGGCGTCAGCAGCCACAGCAGCCGCGCCCGCACCGGCGCCACAAACTCGGTCAGCTCCAGCGCCGCGACCCCGCCTTTCTTGTAGGCGATCGACGCCGCCTGCGTGCCGGTCAGCAGATACGACGTGAACTCGCCCAGGAAGGGCTCGTGCCCGACCGCCGCGATGCCCGCGCCGCGCCCGACCTCGCGCAGCGCGTCGACCAGTTCGTCAAACGCCCCGCCCGGCGACAGGCAATCGAGGGTGCGGACGCGCGACGCCAGGTCATACGACTCGGCCAGCAGCCGCGCGGTGCGGGCCGCGCGCGTCAGCGGGCTGGTCCAGATTTCCGACAGTTCGACCCCCAAAGCGTGCAGCGCGCGGGCCAGCCGGCGAGTCTTTTTCACCCCCTCCGGGGTCAGGTCGCGGTCGCCGTCGGGCAGCAGCCCCTGCTCGCCGCGGGGCGTGGCGATGCCGTGTCGAACAAGGTAGAGTACCATGCGCGCTCCCTCCGAAGTGCGGACGGGGCACGATTTTACCGCGCCGCACTGCCGCGCGCCGAGCCGTCGCGGCCGAATCGCGGGCGGGCCGCGCAGCGCCGGCCGTGCGCCGGCAACGGGCGTCACAGGAGCCGCAGGCCATGAAACCCAAGACGATGGCCCCGATCGGGCCGGATCAGGGCAAGTCCGCCTCCCCGAGCGTCTTCGAGAGCGCCGAGCGCCATTTCGACGACGCCGCGCATCTGCTCAAGCTCACCCCGAACCAGATCGCCACCGTCAAGAAGCCGCGCCGCAGCGTCATCGTCAACCTGCCGGTCCGCATGGACGACGGCTCGATCCGCATCTTCGAAGGCTACCGCGTGCTGCATAACAAGGGGCGCGGCCCGGGCAAGGGCGGCGTCCGCTTTCACCCCGATGTCTCGCTCGACGAGGTGCAGACGCTCGCGTTCTGGATGACCTTCAAGTGTTCGGTGGTCGGCATTCCGATGGGTGGCGCCAAGGGCGGCGTCATCTGCGACCCGACCAAGCTCTCGCAGCGCGAGCTCGAAAACCTCACCCGCCGCTACGTCGCCGAGCTGTTCGAGGTGCTCGGGCCCGAGGTCGACATCCCCGCGCCCGACGTGGGCACCAATGCCCAGGTCATGGCGTGGATGATGGACACCTACAACATGCACGTCCACAAGCACCAGCCCGCCATGGTCACCGGCAAGGCCACCGCCCTCGAAGGCTCGGCCGGACGCGAAGGCGCCACCGGGCGCGGCCTGCTCTACTGCGTCCGCCGGCACGTCGGCCACCCGGCCCGCACGCTGCACGGCATGACCGTCGCCGTGCAGGGCTTCGGCAACGTCGGCAGCTTCTCGGCCAAGCTGCTGCACGAGGACGGTGCCCGCATCGTGGCGCTGTCCGACATCAGCGGCGCCTACGCCAACGTCGAGACCGGCATCGAGCCGGCCGCGGCGCTGGCCTACGTGAAGAAGAACAAGTCGCTGGCCGGCTTCGAGCGCGAAGGCAAGGCCACCAAGCTCAAGCAGCCCGGCGACCTGCTGGAGATGGACGTCGACATCCTCGTGCCGGCCGCGCTCGAGAACCAGATCAGCGCCGAGAACGCCCCGCGGATTCGCGCCAAGCTGGTCGCCGAGGGCGCCAATGGGCCGACCGACTTTCACGGCGACCAGGTGCTCGCCGAGCGCGGCATCACCGTCATTCCCGACATCCTGTGCAACTCGGGCGGCGTGACGGTCTCGTACCTCGAGTGGGTGCAGAACCGCATGGGCTATTACTGGTCGGAAGAGCGCGTCAACTACGACCTGGAAGAGATCATCAACCGCGCGTTCGACGAGGTCCGCGACACCGCGGCCGAGTACGGCGTCAGCCTCCGCAAGGGGGCCTACATCGTCGGCATCCGCCGCGTGGTCGAGGCGTCGGAGCTGCGCGGGCTGTACGCCTGACGCCGGCGCTGGCCGCACCGGCAGAAAGGTCATCGCGTGGCACGGGCGTCTCGCCCGTGAACGACTCGCGTGGCAACGCCTACGGCGCCGCCGCCGGGTCCGCGTCCATGTAAACCGCATCGCCGGCCGACGCCACCGCCGGAGCCGGCTGCACCGGCAGATAGAGCGCCGCGTGGCCGTGGCGCGACTCGGCCACCACGCCCGCCAGCGATCGGCCGCTGCCAGTCACGATTTCCACCACCGCGCCGGGCGCGGCGCTGCGCCCGTCGTCGAGCCGCACGCTGGCGAGCCGGTCGCCGGCCTGGCGCCACTCGACCACCCCGAGCCGCTGCTGCCAGCCGCGCGGCAGGTCGGCGTGCACACTGTCGCCGACGCGCATTTCGAACGGCCGGGTCTCATCGAACGCGCGTTCGACGCGCACGCCGCAGAAGTCTGACTTGACCGCCGCGACCGCCAGCGTGGCGCACGGCGCTCCGCCGCGCACCAGGAGCAGCTTCTGCCCGCGCGTCATGCCGTCGCTCTCGCCGGCGTTGACCAGCGCATAGTCCTTCTCGACGCGGAACAGTTGCAGCGGAATGCGCCCGCTGCGCACGTCGGCGGGCGGCCGGCGAATCAGCTCGTCGCCTGGCTGCACGGCGCGGCGGCAGACCGCCCGCAGCGCCACGCCGATGGCGAACGGCGGGCGAAACTCGGTCAACTCCATCAGCCCGATCGGCCCGGACTTGTCGGACACGACGAAGCGATCGCCGGGCGCGGCGCCGTCGGTCGCATCGAGCGGAAAGAGCAGCTCCTGATCGCCGTCGTGCGGGCCGACGCGAATGACCACCGAGCGCAGGCGCCCGGCGCGGCGCTCTGCGTCGCCGTGCGCCAGCCGCGCCCAGTCGCCCGGCTGCGGCGCGGCGTTGGCGACCAGCCGTTCGCACTTGGCCGCGGCGATGCCGCCGTCGGGCCGCGACAGCGAGAGCACGGCGATCGGCACGTCGCCGCGCTCGACCCACAGCACGTCGCCGGCGCGCAGGCCGCTTCCGGCCGGCAGCGCCACCCGCGCCGTGCCGAGCGGCGCGGAGCACGACTCGATGCGGGCCCACAGCGCCGCCCGCTCCGGCATGCGCGGCCGAATCCGCGCCAACAGGTCGCGCTTCACGATCCACACTTCGAAGCCCGCGTCCGGCGCGGCGCCGATCCAGTCGAGCGACAGCGCCGGCGCATCGCCGGGCTTGGCCGAAACCTGCCCCGCGGCGATCGGCGTGCCCGCGGCGCAGACAAACGCGAACTGCCCGTCGACACCGTCGCCTGGACCAATGCCGAACAGCGCGGCGCGGCGCGACTCGGGGGCGATAGTGGAGAGGGTCGCGTGAATGAACGCACCGTCGATCGCCAGCAGCGGCGGCGGCTCGGGGCGAACGGGTGGCGGATCGGCATCCGCCGCGCGGCGCGCCGGCGCGGTTGTCGTTGCGGCTGTCGGCGCGCTGGTGGCAGGCAGGATCGCGCCCGCCCGCGATGCGAGGCCGATGAGCAGCGCGGCAACGGCAGCGGCGCGCCCGGCCACGCGTGCAATTCTCGCCCGCGTCATGCGCCACGGCTCCCGCACGGCGCTGTCGCCGGCAGCTCCAGCCGCGCCGCAATCGCCCGGCAGACGCGCTCGACGTCGATGCCGCTCATGCAGACGTGCTGCGCCGGGCAGTCGCGCAGCCGCTGAAACCGGCAGGGCGAGCAGGGCACGTCATCGCGGAGCACGTCGCGCAGCCGGCCGTAGGGGCCGGTCCAGTCGGGGTTGGTCGGGCCGAAGATCGCCACCAGCGGCCGGGCGAGCGCCGCCGCCAGGTGCATCGGCAGCGAATCGCCGCAGACGACCAGCCGGGCCCGTTCGATGACCGCGGGCAGCGTGGTGAGCGGGGTGCGTCCGGCCAGGTCGACCGCGGCGTCGCCTGCGCCGCGGTGCACGGCGTCGAGAATCGGGCGCTCGTCGGGCGAGCCGATCAGCACGCTCCGCAGCCCGAGCCGGGCGTGCACTTCGCGCGCCAGCGCCGCGAAGCGCTCGGCGGGCCAGTTCTTCGTCTCCCAGCGCGTCGCGGGCGCCAGCGCCACGAACGGCTCGTCGGGCGCGACGCCGGCGTCCGCGAGCAGGTCGCCCGCGGCGGCGCGGGCCGCTTCACTGGGCGACAGCGCCAGGTCGGCGGCGGTGGGCGCCGCGCCCAGTTCGGCGATCAAAGCGGCGTTGCGATCGACCGCGTGCCGCGCGCCAACCGGCGGGCGGACGCGGTGGGTGTAGCCGATCCAGCCGAATTCGCGCGCCGCGCGAAAGCCGATCCGCACGGCCGCGCCCGAGAAGAGCGCCAGCAGGCCGCTGCGGATCAGCCCCTGTAGATCGACGACCAGGTCGAACCGCCGGCGGCGCAGGTCGCGGGCGAAGCGCGCGAAGTCGGTGGCGACGGCCGGGCTGCGCCACAGTCGGCCGTAGCGGCGGCGGTCGAAGGCGATGACCTCGTCGAGCGCCGGGTCGTGGGCGATCAGCTCGGCCAGCGGCGCGTTGACCAGCCATGCCAGGTGGGCCTGCGGAAAGCGGCGCCGCAGCGCGCGGAGCGCCGGCAGGGCGTGCAGCAGGTCGCCCGCCGAGCTGGGCTTGATCAGCAGGATGCGCCGGAAATCGCGCCGCGCCAGGTCGCTCATGGGGCGCGTTCCAGCACCAGCACGCGCGGAATGTGGGCCGCGTCGGGCAGCGTTTCGGCGCAGCGCCAGCCGGCGGCGGCGAAGCAGTCGCGGGCGGCGGCGGCCTGTCCGTCGGCGATTTCGATCATCATGCGCCCGGCCGGCGCCAGCAGCGGCGCGGCGCCGGCGGCGATGCGGCGCATGACCGCCAGGCCGTCGGGCCCGCCGAACAGCGCCGCGTGCGGCTCGTAGTCGCGGACGTTGGCGGGCAGCGTGTCGCGGAGCGGCTCGGCGATGTAAGGCGGGTTGGAGAGGATCAGGTCGAATCCGCCGGCGGGGCGCAGCTCGGCGGGCAGGTCGCAGGCGTCGGCCAGCGCGAAGTGGACGCGCTCGGTCAGGGCCAGCCGCGCGGCGTTGTCGCGGGCGACGGCCAGGGCGTCGGCCGATGTGTCGGTGGCGACGACGGCCGCGCCGGGCAACAGCCGGGCCAGCGCGAGCGCGATACAGCCGCTGCCGGTGCCGATGTCGAGGGCGGTGCAGGACTCTGCGCCGCGTTGCCGCACGAGCGTGACGGCATGTTCGACGAGGCGCTCGGTTTCGGGCCGGGGGATGAGCACGGCGGGCGAGACGCACAGGTCGATGCCGTAGAACTCCTTGTGGCCGACGAGGTAGGCGATGGGGGCGTGGTCGGCGGCGCGGCGGACGAGCTCGCGGAAGGCGTCGCGGGCGGCGTCGGGCGGCACGTCGGCGAAGCGCGTGTAGAGGTCGATCTTGCGGCAGCCCAGGGCATGGGCCAGCAGCAGCTCGGTGGCGAGGCGCGGCTCGTCGACCGACCTGGCGGCGAGAAACTGCTGCGTCCACGAGAGCAGTCGCCCGATCGTCCAGACCTCGGCGGGAACCGTCGTCATGGCTGCTCCGTCAGCCTGCGCCGGCTTCGGTCGCCGGCTCGGGAACGATCGTTTCGGCCAGTTACGCATGCCGGGCCAGCAGCTCCATGACGCGCTTCACGTCGGCGGTTTCGCCGATGTAGAGCGGGGTGCGCTCGTGCAGCTCGGCGGGCTGCTTGGCGAGGATGTTGGTCTGGCCGTCGGTGGCCTGGCCGCCGGCCTGCTCGATGATGAAGGCCATGGGGTTGGCCTCGTACATGAGGCGGAGCTTGCCGCGCGGGGCCTTGGCGGTCTGGGGGTACATGAAGATGCCGCCCTTGAGCAGGGTGCGATGGACGTCGGCGACCATGGAGCCGATGTAGCGCGAGGAATAGGGGCCGGACTCCTTGCTCTTGCAGTAGCGGAGGAACTCCTGCACGCCGCGCGGGAAGGAGTCGGCGTTGGCCTCGTTGACGCTGTAGATTTTGCCGTTGGCGGGAATGCGGACGCGCTCTTCGCTGAGCATGAAGGCGCCGGTGGCCGGGTCGAAGGTGAAGAGGTGAACGCCGTCGCCGGTGGTGTAGACGAGCACGGTGCTGGAGCCGTAGACGACGTAGCCGGCGGCGAGCTGGCGGTCGCCGGGCTGGAGGACGTCGCGCAGGCCGCCGTCGCGGACGGGCCCGGCGGTGACGCGTTCGTAGATGGAGAAGATGGTTCCGACGGCGACGTTGACGTCGATGTTGCCGGAGCCGTCGAGCGGGTCGAAGAGGACGACGTAGCGCCCGGGCGCGTCGTCGCGGACGGGCAGGACGATCGGCTCGGGTTTTTCTTCGGAGCCGGCGACGCCGACGTTGCCGCGCGATTCGAGGCAGCGTTCGATGACGCGGTCGGCGTAGACATCGAGCTTCTGCTGCTGCTCGCCGTGCACGTTTTCGCTCTCGGCCGAGCCGAGGATGTTGACCAGCCCGGCGCGGCGGACGATGGCCTGGATCATGCCGGCGGCGAGCGTGAGGCCCGAGAGCAGCCAGCTGAAGTCACCCGTGGCGGTGGGGTGCTTGCGCTGCTGCTCCATGATGTGCTGCTGGATGGTGATGAACTGGTCGGCATCGGTGTGGCGCACGGACAGACTCCTGGGCGTGGTCGCGGCTTCGACCCGGTCCGCGCCGGCCTCGGGTTCATTCTAGCGGTCGATCGGCCGGCGGCGTAGGGGGCTTGCGGACGGTCGGGCGGGCGGGTTCACTGAGGCGGAACTTGCATGAGCGACGCGGAGAGCAAGTCGGCGGGCCGGTTCGAGCTGGTGGTGCGCGTGGCGCGCGAGCAGATCGACGCGCAGCGTCACGCGTCGAACGTGGCGGTGGTGGACTGGATGAACCAGGCGGCGATCGCGCACTCGGCGGCGGTCGGCTACGACGCCGGCGCGTACCGGGCGCTGGGCGGGATGTTCGTGGTGCGGCGGCACGAGATCGACTATGTGCGCCCGGCGCTGGTCGACGACGCGCTGCGGTGCGTCACCTGGATCGAGCGGATGGACAAGGCGTCGGCGGTGCGGCGGCACGAGCTGTGGCGGCCGGCGGACGGGGCGCTGATTGCGCGCGGGGTGAATCACTGGGCGTTTGTCGACGTCGGGTCGCTGCGGCCGATGCGGATTCCGGCGGCGGTGATCGCGGCGTTTTCGGGCGGTCGGCCGGGGGAGCGAGGCGGGTAGCGCGTCGGCGGGAACGGCCCGGCGGGCGCCGGGTCTGAAACGTCGCGCTTGCGCGGCGCTTTCGATTTTTCTTGCATTAGATGTCGGGGGCGGGCGTTTGGCCTGCCGACAACGGTCGCTGCCCGGCTGCATTGGATGGTGTTGTCCCTCCCAGCTCCAAGGCCGGTAAGGGTCCGCAGCGCCGCGAGTCATCAACCAGAGCGAGGATTGCCATGTCGCCTCAAACCCGCCGTGAAACGCTGCGCGCCGTGGGCGCGGTGCTGCTGTCGCTGACGGTCGCCGCGCAGGCGCAGACCGGTTTCGTGAACTGGGAGACGCCGCACGTGAGTCCGATCGCGATTACGCCCGGGGGCGGACGGCTGCTCGTGGTGAACACCGCCGATAACCGGCTGGAGGTGTTTGACATCACGGGGGCGGAGCCGGTGCACACGGCGTCGATCCCGGTGGGGCTCGACCCGGTGAGCGTGCGGGCGCGGACGAACGGCGAGGCGTGGGTGATCAACCACGTGTCGGACAGCATCAGCATTGTGGACCTGCCGTCGGCGCGGGTGGTGCGGACGGTGGGGGCGGGCGACGAGCCGACGGACGTGGTGTTCGCGGGCTCGCCGCAGCGGGCGTTCGTGAGCGTGTCGCAGCTGAACCAGGTGCGGGTGTGGGATCCGAACAACATCACGGCGGCGCCGATCGTCGTGCCGATCGACGGCGAGGATCCGCGGGGGCTGGCGGTGAGTCCGGACGGGTCGCGGGTGTATGCGGCGATCTTCCAGTCGGGCAACCAGACGACGGCGCTGCGGCAGCAGGACGTGTCGAACCCGGGCGGGCCGTATGGCGGGCAGAATCCGCCGCCGAACAACGGGCCGGCGTTCAATCCGCCGCGGACGCCGGGCCAGCCGCCGGCGCCGCCGGTGGGGCACATCGTGCGTCGCAACTCGGCCGGACAGTGGCTGGACGACAACGGCCGAAACTGGTCGACGTTCGTGACGTGGAACCTGCGCGACCCGGACGTGGCGATCATCGATACGAACACGCTGGGGGTGAGCTACACGGGCGGGATGCTGACGACGGTGATGGCGATCGCGGTGAAGCCGGACGGTACGGTGACGGTGGTGGGCACGGAGGCGACGAACGAGGTGAGGTTTGAGCCGATTCTGAGCGGCGTGTTTGTGCGGGTGCGGATGGGGTGGTTCGCGGCGGCGACGCCGACGAGCACGTCGATCAAGGACCTGAACCCGCACCTGGACTACACGACCAACAACATCCCGCAGAGCCAGCGGGACGAATCGCTGGGCGATCCGCGCAGCATCGTGTGGAGCGCGGACGGATCGCGCGGCTACGTGACCGGCATGGGGTCGAACAACGTCGAGGTGGTCGACGGGGCCGGGGTGCGGCTGGACCTGATCCAGGTCGGGCAGGGGCCGACGGGCGCGGTGCTGTCGAGCGACGGCGCGAAGCTGTACGTGGTGAACAAGTTCGCTGCGACGGTGTCGATCATCGACACGGCGAGCGACTCGGAGCTGAACCGGGTGTCGCTGTTCGACCCGACGCCGAACGCGATCAAGCTGGGCCGGCCGTTTCTGTATGACACCCATGCGACGTCGGGGCTGGGGCAGGTGGCGTGCGCGTCGTGCCACATCGACGGCGGGACCGACTTCCTGGGGTGGGACCTGGGCAATCCGGCCGGGACGGTGAAGGCGTTCAACGAAATCTGCCGGCAGCCGACCTGTGCGCCGTGGCACCCGATGAAGGGGATCATGGTGACGCAGAGTTTGCAGTCGATCGTGGGGGTGGAGCCGCTGCACTGGCGGGGCGATCGCGAGGCGCTGGCGTCGTTTTCACCGGCGTTCGTGGGGTTGCAGGGGGACGACGCGGAGCCGAGCGCGGGCGAGATGCAGCTGTTTGAAGACTTTATTGCGACGATCAAGTATCCGCCGAATCCGAATCGCAACCTGGACAACACGCTGCCCACGGCGCTGCCGGTGGCGGGCGGGACGGGCAACGCGGTGCAGGGGCAGGTCGTCTACAACACCGCGCCGACGCTCGGGCCGTTTCCGTGCGCGAGCTGTCATGCCCCCGCGCCGGGCACGGGCACCAATCGGACGATCGACTTCCCCGGCGGGCCGGGCGGGCCGCCGCAGGACCTGAAGATGGCGCAGCTGCGCGGGTTGAACGAGAAGACGGGGTGGGATCGGACGAGCATCACGTCGCGGCGCGGTTTCGGATTCAACCATCACAGCGAGTTCGACACGCTGGGCGCGCTGCTGGCGTCGCCGCCGTTCGTGTTCGGCGGGCCGAACCCGGCGCAGGGACGGCGGGATGTCGAAGCGCTGCTGCTGTCGTTCTCGGGCGACACGCACGCGGCAGTGGGGCGGCAGATCACGTTTGACGGTCTCAACAACAACGATGCGACGCTGGTGAGCCTGGTGACGCAGATTCTCAACCTGGTGAACGCGAACGCGGTCGGCCTGGTGGTGCACGGCCGGCAGGGCGGGATCGACCGCGGCTACCAGTATGTCGGGGCGAACACGTTTCAGTCGGACCGCACGGGCGAGACGGCGAGCGCGACGGCGCTGCGGACCGGGGCCTCGGCCGGGAACGAGCTGACCTGGACGGTGGTTCCGATCGGGACGCAGCGGCGGATCGGCATCGACCGGGACGCGGACGGATTCTTCGACCGGGACGAGATCGAGAATTGCGGCGATCCGGCCGATCCGGCGATTGTGCCGGTGGCGCGCGGCGACGTGAATCTCGATTCGGCGCGGAACGCGGGCGACATTCCGGCGTTCGTGAACGCGCTGATCAACCCGGCGAGCATGACGGCACGGCAGATGTGTGCCGCGGACACCGACCGGAACGGCAGCGTGAACGGCGACGACATTGCGCTGTTCACGACCTGTCTTCTCGGCGGCGGATGCCCGTAGCGATCCGGGATCGACGGGCTTCATACACGCTGAGCGAGCCCCGCGGGACTGGACCCCCGCGGGGCTCGGCGTTCTTGGTGATCGCGGCGGGGTATCCGATGGCGAACAAGGTGCGGCCGGGCCGGAGATTGCGGTGAATCGGCGGCGGAGGAGTTGTCCGGCCGGACGGCTGGTCTATGGTTTGGTGACGCGCCGGGGTTTGGCGGAGTTTGGCGCGCGGCGCGAGTTGGGGATCGGGGGTGGGTGCGATGGCGAGACGGAAGGATGGCGGTCGGTCGGAGTCGAAGCGGGCGGTGAAGCGGATGACCGCCGGGGCGGGGGCGGAATCGGCGTGCGAGCCGGCGGGGGAAATGGAGGCGGTGTCGCCGGGCGCGGGGGCGGACAAGAGCGCGCGGTTTGGCGCGACGGGTCACGGGCGGGTGCGGCCGATGCGGCGCGAGGCGGGCGCGGTGGCGCGGGCGCTGGCGGAGCGGCTGAGGAGTGCGCTGGCCGAGAAGAAGACGTCGGCGTCGGAGCTGGCGCGGCTGGCGGGTGCGTTCGCGGATCTGTGCCGGTTTTCGACGGCGGCGGCGCGGCGGTCGGGCGATGGCGTGCGCGGCGGCGAGTGGCGGCATGATCCGCGCGAGGCTGGCGAGGCGGGCGAATTGCGGCGGCGCGGGCGGAGCTCGGCCAAGGCGGAACGGGACGGGGTGGCGGAGCGGATGGGTCGGCCCGGTCTGCGGCGGCGGCCGGGGGATGGCGCGGCGCCGTTTGGTCGGAAGCCGGACGGGGCGGCGTATACGCAGGGGGAGTTCGTGGAGACGCTGCGGGCGGTCGCGCGCGAAGTGTATGGGGCGGAACTGGGGGTGACGGACGGGGGCGCGGCGGGGGGCGGCGCAGTGACGGAAAGTGGGGACAAAGCGGGGTGCGACGGGGGCGCGATGCGGTAATATCCGCCGCATGTCGATTCCGCCCGCCGCACCGAAGATGCCGGACTCGTCGGGGACGGTGATTCCGCCGGAGTTCGCGGATGACACGTATTTCGGGCGGATCGTGTCGGAGCAGCGGCTGGCGACTGGGGAGGAAGTGCAGAACTGCCTTTCGAAGAAGCGGGAGCTGGAGGCGGCGGGGCAGAAGCAGACCTTGGCGGCGCTGATGATTCGGGAGGGGTACCTGACGCTGACGCAGGTGCGGCGGCTGACGCGATCGATGGAAGACTCGATGACGCGGCCGGCGCAGCAGATTCCGGGGTTTCAGATCATCAAGCGGGTGGGGGCGGGGGCGATGGCGACGGTGTTTCAGGCGCGGCAGCTGTCGCTGGACCGGGTGGTGGCGATCAAGGTGCTGCCGAAGCGTTTGAGCGAGAATAAGGAGTTTGTGGACCGGTTTTACAAAGAAGGGCGGGCGGCGGCGCGGCTGAACCACGCCAACATCGTGCAGGCGATCGACGTCGGGGAGTACACCGGGTTTCACTATTTCGTGATGGAGTTCATCGACGGGCGGACGGTGTATGACGACCTGGTGAAGAACAAGGTGTACGTGGAGCGGGACGCGATCAACATCATCATGCAGGTGGCGCGGGCGCTGGAGCACGCACACCAGCGCGGGCTGATTCACCGCGACGTGAAGCCGAAGAACATCATGCTGACGACCGGGGCCGTGGCGAAGCTGGCGGACATGGGGCTGGCGCGCGAGGCGAGCGACGTGAAAGCGGCGACGGCCGAGGCGGGGCGGGCGTACGGGACGCCGTATTACATCGCGCCGGAGCAGATCCGGGGCGACCTGTCGATCGACTTCCGGTCGGACATTTATTCGCTGGGGGCGACGTTCTATCACATGGTGACGGGGAAGGTGCCGTTTGACGGGCCGACGCCGTCGGCGGTGATGCTGAAGCACCTGAAGGAGCCGCTGACGCCGCCGGACCATTTGAACAAGAAGCTGTCATCGGGCTGCGCGGAAGTGATCGAGATGATGATGGCGAAGGACCGGGATCAGCGTTACCCGACGACGACGGACGTGATTTCAGACCTGGAACAGGTGTTGCGGGGGGAGCCGCCGACGCTGGCGCGGCAGCGTTACGACGCGGGAATCTTGCAGGGGCTGGCGGACGGGACGGAGCACGAGCGGTCGAGCGTGGTGGAGGAGGAGAGCGCAGAAACTGCCGGGCCGGGGTGGAGCCTGTTCATCGCGATCGCGG
The DNA here is from genome assembly GCA_046350375.1 of Phycisphaerae bacterium. Taxonomy (GTDB): domain Bacteria; phylum Planctomycetota; class Phycisphaerae; order UBA1845; family UTPLA1; genus JAXMAO01. Next base: position 85,936 of record JAXMAO010000003.1, on the reverse strand, counting down.
GATTGCTGGCGGTGTCGGTGATCGTGAACGTGGTGCTGCTGGTGACGCGGCGGTGATTTTCGGGCGCGGCGCGGGGGGCGATCAGGGGCGAGACGCCCGTGCCACGCGATGAGCCGCGACATGCACACACGCGCGACGAGCGGCGAGCGGGCGGGGGCGCGGAAGGCGCGCGGTTAATTTCAAAATTCTCAACAGATTTTTCTGGCAGGCTGCCGCTGCGGGGCTTAGTATCCGCGGTCGCTTCGGCGGGCATCAGGGAAGATGCCTCCGCGGATGACCCGGTCTATTGGCATGGACGCGCGCCTCGCCCAGTTCCGGCCTGATACCCTCTTGCATTTCGCTACGTCTACGCCGACCGGACGGTTCGCGCCGATCCGAACCATTCGTTTCGAACAAAGGAGTGTTCGTGATGAAGACGGCCCGATCGTTCACGCCCGAGTCTGCCTGGAAAGAGTATCTGAAGTCGCACGCGGTTGAGATTCGCAACCGGCTGGTGGATCACTATCGCCCGCTGGTGCACATGATGGCGGCGCGGCTGGCGCAGAAACTGCCGGCGCAGGTGTCGTATGACGAGATCTGCTCGGCGGGATATGACGGGCTGATCGAGGCGGTGGAGGCGTACGATCCGCGGCGCAAGGCGAAGTTCGAGACATTCTGCCAGCAGCGGATTCACGGGGCGGTGATGGACTGGCTGCGGGCGCTGGACGGCCAGAGCCGGACGGTGCGGAGCTTCGAAAAGAGGCGGATGAGCGTGCGCGAGCGGCTGGACACCGACCTGGGGCGGCCGCCGACCGAGGCGGAACTGGCGGTGGGGATGGGGATTCCGGCGGACCGGTTCGCGGAGCTGTCGCGGCTGAGCCGGCTGGGGCGCGAGGTGCACCTGTCGGCGGTTCAGGGGGAGGACGACGGTCGGAACCGCAGCACGGGCGGGTGGGACTTCCGCGACCTGCGGGCGATCGACCCGGAGCAGCGGGTGTCGCGGAAGCTGCTGACGGAATACATCACGCGGGGGCTGAACAAGGAAGAGCGGCTGGTGCTGGTGCTGTACTACTACGAAGGGCTGACGATGGCGGAGATCGGCATGGTGCTGAACCTGTCGGAATCGCGCGTGAGCCAGATTCACAAGGACGTGATCGACCGGCTGCGGCGGCGGTTCAACGACGAAGGGGTGGAGATGGTGGCGTAGGCGGGCCTGGACGCGGATCGCGGCCATACACGACAAAAGAGCCGGGCACTCCAACCGAGTGCCCGGCTCTTTCGTTTTTCGATGACCGGCGCCTACTGGGCCAGCAACTGGATGACCAGGGGTTCGATGTCGAGGAGGTCGACGACGCCGTCCTGGTTGATGTCGGCGGCGCAGAGGCCGGGTCCGGCGGCGGTTCCGCTGAGCAGCAGGGCGACGAAGGGCTGGATGTCCTGTCCGTCGAGCAGGGCGTCGCCGTTCGCGTCGCCGGGCGGACCGACGAAGACGAAGAGCGAGCCGGCGGTGCCGGTGGCCGTGCCGCAGGCATTCGAGACGACGCAGCGAACGGGGTAGGTGGCGACGCCGGGGCAGGGGAAGACGAGGACGTTGGTGAAGGGTTGGTCGGGGGTGTCGGCGAAGGCGACGCCGCCGCAATCGAGCACGACGCCGTCGAGCGAGAGCGGGGTCCAGGTGTCGGGGGCGGCCTGGAGTTCCCATTGATAGGTGATGGGGGCATCGCCGGCGGAGATGGCGAAGAAGGTGGCGACGCCGCCGAAGCAGGCGGACTGGCTTTGAATGGGAGCGGTGGCGGCGGGATCGCAGGGGTGTGCTGGGGGCGGGTTGTGGCCGGTGATGAAGACCAGGGCGGTGTCGGAGATGGTGGTGCCGCAGTCGCTGGAGACCTGGACGTTGTAGAAGCCTTCGGTGTCGGCGGAGAGTGAATCGATGGAGAGTTCGTCGGAGGTGGCGCCGTGGTAGGCGCCGCCGTTGGCGATGGGCTGGCCGTCGCGGGTCCACTGGTAGGTGACTGGGAATCCGTTGCCCTCGACACTGACGCTGATCTGGACTTCGTGGCCGGCATCGGCGGTGACGTTGTGGGGCTGGGTTTCGATGAGCGGGGCGGCCTGCTGGCAGGAGGAGGCAGGGCTGGCGATGGTGGCGGTCATGACGTTGCCGAGGGAGGGGCCGCGGGAGTGGTTGGTGCTGAAGGGGCCGACCATGCCGAGGTCCTGGAAGTACTCGGCGGCGAAGACGACGGACTGTTGTTCTTCGAGTTCGACGAGGTCGGAAGTGCTGGCGAGGGATTGTCCGGGGCCGACGAGGACGGGGTCGGGGTCGATGAGGACGGAGGTGGTGACGAGGGGGTCGTTGGACATGAGGGACTCGAGGGCGACGGTTCCCTGGGTGACCTGGGCGCGGCGCTGGACCCAGATCCACTGGGCGAAGTCGTTGTTGGTGACGACGCAGGCGATGCCGTCGCCGTCGAAGGTCTGGGTGAGGTCGGCGGCGATGGAGGGGAGGAGGGGCTGGGTGGCGGGGGCGGTGCCGCCGCCGGGCAGGGGAATCTGCCCGTTGACGGTGGCGGTGTGGCCGTTGCGCATCCAGCGGACGCGGATGAAATAGCCGGAGGAGAGCTGTCGCAGTGTGACGCCGAAGTGTTCGACCGCGCCGACGGCGGTGAGATGCTGAGGGTTGCGGTAGTCGATGATGGTGGAGAGGCCGGAGGCGGAGAGGGTGACCGTGGGGGAGCCGTAGTTTGAGTTGTGGTAGCAGTGAACGACGTCTTCCGGGCGGCAGCCTTCGATTTCAGTTTCGAATTCGTCGCAGGGCTCGTCGCAGTGGTTGCCGCAGTCGAAGTTGGAGAGGCCGCCGGTGATGACGTAGCCGGTCTGGGCGAATGCGGCGTGGCCGGCAAAGAGAACGGCCGCGGCGGCGAAGATGGGGAGTGCGGCGCGGCGGCGGTAGCACGGCGCGGAGAGAGTGCGGGTGTGTGTCGGCTTGTGCATGGATTTTCTCCTGAAAGAGGTGTGGAACTTCGGCCCTAGCTAAGCCGGGATGATAAGCAATCTGTGTGCCAGCGTGGGCTGAGCGCGGCGCGGAGGGAGAGAGTGGCGACGAATGGGGTGAATGCTGGAGTTTGTTGGCGGGCGCCGTGGATGGTGAGGCGAAGCCGTGCGGATTCGATGTGTGTCGGTGCACGGCAGATTCGCAGTAAGGCACAGTGGGATGCGGATTTCAGGTCTGTAATGTGCTGCATGGTGGAGCGAGGACGCGGGGCCTAACATGGGCCGCGTCGCGAAGCCGGGCCGGGCATGTCAAAGCCAGAGAAGCAAAGGATGGCGGATCGGCAGCCGACCTCGGTCGAGCGGGGGCGGATGGCCGGCGAGGAGACGGTGCGCGGCGGGGCGCGGGGCTGGGCGTGTGCGGCGGCGATCGTCGCGGTGGCGCTGGCGGCGCGGCTGGGCTACGTGTCGCAGATACGGGGGCTGGGTTTTTGCCGCGGGGCGATTTCGGACGCGGCGGTTTACGTGACGCGCGGGCGGGAGATCGCGGCGGGCGACTGGCTGGGGCCGGCGACGTTCGTGCATGCGCCGACGTATGCGTACCTGGTAGGGCTGGTGTTCCGGGTGATGGGCGAGGACGTCGGCGCGGTGCGCGGGGTGCAGGCGCTTGTCGGGGCGTTGACATGTGCGCTGGTGGCGGCGGCGGCAGCGAACTGGCTGGGGCGCGCGGCGACGGATGGGACGAAGGCGAAAGGCGCGGCGCGCGGGCCGAGCGATGATAGCGCCGCGAGCGCGGGCGCGGCGTCGGCGACGTGGGTGGGGCTGGCGGCGGGGCTGGGGATGGCGGTCTATCCGCCGGCGATTTTTTTTGACGGACTGATTCAGAAGGCGGGGCTGGAGGCGTGCCTGGCGGCGACGGTGTGGTGGCTGATGTCGCGCCGCCGCGCGGCGGGACTGTCGCTGGGAGTGACGACGGGACTGCTGGCGCTGACGCGGCAGCAGGCGCTGGTGGTGGCGCCGCTGGTGGCGTGGGTGGTGTGGCGGCAGGCGGGCGGCCGGTGGCGGCGGGCGCTGGCGCTGTTCGCGGTCGGGCTGCTGGCGACGATGGGGCCGTGGGTGGCGCGGAATCGCGTGGTGCTGGGCGAGTGGGTGCTGACGACGCCGAACTTCGGGCAGAACTTCGCGATGGGGAATCATCCGGAGGCGACGGGGACGTATCTGCCGATGCGGCGCGGCGCGGCGAACGGCGAGGCGGAGCAGGCGGAGTGGGTGCGGATGGCGGAGCGTGCGACGGGTCGGCGGATGAGCGCGGGGGAAGTGTCGGCGTACTACGCGGCGGCGGCATGGGGCTGGGTGCGCGAGAATCCGGCGGCGTGGGGGCGGCTGCTGCTGCGGAAGTTGGGGATGGTGTGCAGCGCGTACGAGGCATATGACACGGAGGATTACTACCTGTACGCGGAGCGCGTGGCGATGCTCGGCCTTCTGGAGCGGTGGTTTCACTTTGGCGTGCTGCTGCCGCTGGGTGCGGCGGGCGCGGTGCTGGCGTGGCGGCGGCGCGGAGATCGGCCGGGCGTGGAGGCGCTGGTGGCGTGGATCGTGCTGAACGGGGCGGCGGTGGCGCTGTTCGTGGTGTTTGCGCGGTACCGGGTGACGATGATTCCGGCGTTGATGATGCTGGCCGGGTACGCGGCGGTGCGCGGCGTGGCGGAGATTCGGCGGCGGTCGGCGGGGCGGGTGATTCTCGCGGGCGTCGCGGCGGCGGTGGCGGCGGTCGTTGCGAACGGCCCGGGGACGACGGCGCGGCGGACGGTGGCGCGGTCGTATGTGAACCACGCGCAGGCGTGGGCGGTGCAGGGGATGTGGGCCGAGTCGCTGGCGGAGGCGGAGCGGGCGGTGCGCGGCTGGCCGAACGATGGCGAGGCGCGGGTGGCGAGCGGGGACGCGTTGCTGGAGCTGGGCCGGGCGGAGGAGGCGGTGGGGCGGTACGAGGCGGCTATGTCGGCGGATGCGGGCAATACGCGGGCGGCGAGCGGGCTGGGCAATGCGCTGCTGGCGCTGGGTCGGCTGGATGAGGCCGAGGCGGCATATCGGCGGGCGGCGGAGGCGTGGCCGGGGGATCGGGTGGCGCGGCGCGGTCTGGCGTCGGTGACGGCGCAGCGCGGGCGGCTGGCGGAGGCGGCCGGGATGTTTGAGGCGCTGGTGGCGGACGAGCCTGGGTATGCCGATGGGCGGGTGAACCTGGGGAACGTGTACGCGGGGCTGGGGCGGATGAGCGAGGCGGAGCAGGAGTGGGAGTGGGTTGCGGCGACCGGGCCGGGCAGCGCGGCGGCGTTTGAAAACCTGTACAACCTGGCGCGGTCGCGTGGCGATGCTGCGGCGGCGCGGCGCTGGGCGGAGCGATGGGTGGAGCGATGGCCGGGGTCGGCGGCGGCGCGGTCGGCGGCGGAGGAGTCGGGCGTAAGACGATGAAGGGGATTGCGATGGTCGGAGATGCGAGCAGGGTGCGGCGCGGCGCGGCGTTACGGCGCGGGGTGGCGCGCGGCGTGGTGGTGTTCGCGGTGGCGGCGGCTGCGCTGACGGCGTACCTGTTCTGGGCGACGAACCGGAAGACGGCGCTGGTGGTGTCGGGATATGTGGAAGCGGACCAGGTGCGGGTGGGGTCGCGGGTGGGCGGACGGGTGGCGGAGGTGCGGGCGGTGGAGGGGGCGGAAGTGCGGCCGGGGGTCCTGCTGCTGCGGATCGAGGCGTTCGATCTGAACGAGCGGCTGGCCGAGGCGGAGGCGCAGCTGGCGGAGGCGACGGCGGAAGCAGGGCGGCTGCGGTCGGGGTTTCGGGCGGAGGAGGTGGAGCAGGCGAAGGCGCGGCGGTCGCGGGCGGAGTCGGTGCTGGCGAAGCTGGAATCGGGGCCGCGGAAGCGCGAGGTGCAGATTGCGCGGGAGCGGCTGTCGGCGGCACAGTCGCGGCTGGAGCTGGCGAAGGCTGAGCACGAGCGGGTGTTGCGGTTGAGCAAGGAGTCGCAGGCGGCGCAGATCGAGATGGAGCGGGTGACGGCGGCGCTGCGCGCGGCGACGGCGGAGTCGGCGATGGCGGAGCAGGAGGTGGGGCTGCTGGAGGAGGGGACGCGGGCGGAAGAGGTGGCCGAGGCGCGGGCAGCGCGGGCCGAGGCGGACGCGGCGGCGCGGATGGTGGAGGCGGGCTATCGGAAGGAGGAGGTGGCGCGGGCGGAGTCGGCGGCGGCGGCGGCGCAGGCGCGGGTGGCGGCGATGCGGCAGGCGGTGGCGGAGCTGACGGTGGCGTCGCCGTGCGCGTGCGTGGTGGAGGCGGTGGAACTGCGGCCGGGCGACCTGACGGCGGCGAATGCGCCGGCGCTGACGCTGCTGGACCTGTCGCGGAAGTGGGTGCGGGCGTATGTGCCGGAGGCGGCCATCGCGCGGTTTGGCGTGGGGCAGCGGGTGCCGGTCGGCGCGGACGGGTTTGGCGACCGGCGGTTCTGGGGGCGGATCAGTTTCATCGCGACGGAGGCGGAGTTCGTGCCGCGGAACGTGCAGACGCCGGAGGAGCGGAGCAAGCAGGTGTTTCGGATCAAGGTGACGCTGGAGGAAGGGGGCGAGTCGCTGCGGGTGGGGATGCCGGTGGACGTGTACCTGGACGAGGCCGAGGCGCGGGCTGCGACGAGGAAGGGCGGGGGCGATCGATGAGCGCGGCGATCGAGACGGAGTCGATCACGCGGCGGTTCGGCGCGGTGACGGCGGTGGACGGGGTGAGCCTGTCGGTGGCGCGGGCGGCGATCTTCGGGCTGCTGGGGCCGAACGGGTCGGGAAGTCGACGCTGATCCGGATGCTGTGCGGGGTGTTGCGGCCGAGCGGCGGTCGCGGGTCGGTGCTGGGGATGGACGTGACGGCGGCGGCGGAGGCGGTGAAGCGGCGGATCGGGTACATGTCGCAGCGGTTCAGCCTGTATTCGGATCTGAGCGTGCTGGAGAACCTGCGGTTCTACGGGCGAGTGTATGGGCTGAACCGCGAGCGGCAGCGGTCGCGCGAGGCGGCGGTGATGGAACTGACCGGGGTGGGGCAGTTCGGCGAGCGGCTGGCGGGGCAGCTTTCCGGCGGGTGGAAGCAGCGGCTGGCGCTGGCGTGCGCGCTGATTCACGAGCCGGAGGTGCTGTTTCTGGATGAGCCGACGGCGGGGATTGACCCGGTGGCGCGGCGCGAGCTGTGGGACCTGCTGTTCGTGCTGGCGGGTCGCGGGGTGACGATGTTCGTGACGACGCACTACATGGACGAGGCGGAGCGGTGCACGCAGGTGGGATACATCCAGAATTCGCGGCTGATCGTGGTGGGAGAGCCGGAGGCGCTGAAGCGGCTGCCGGTGGTGACGCCGGAAGGCTGCCGGCGGGTGGAGCTGACGTGCGCGCATTCGACGGCGGCGCTGGCGCGGGCGCGCGGGTTGCGGGGGGTTCGGGACGCGACGATGTTCGGCAGCGCGCTGCACGTGCTGGTGGAGTCGGGGCTGAGCGATGCGGAGCTGGTGGAGCAGTCGGCGGCGGGCGACGCGACGGCGACGGTGCGGGCGATCGCGCCGAGCCTGGAGGACGTGTTCGTGCTGATGAGCCGGTCGGTGGCGTGAGCCTGGTGCGGGCGGGCGCGCGGCGACGCGCGGGAGCGTGAGCGAGCGGTGAACGGATTCTGGGCGGTGCTGATGAAGGAGATCGCGCATCTGCGGCGCGAGCGGACGACGCTGTTTTTCGCGCTCTTGGTGCCGTCGCTGCAACTGACGATCTTCGGGTATGCGATCCGGGTGACGGTGGAGCACATTCCGCTGGTGGTCTATGACCTGGACGGGCGGCAGGAGAGCCGGCGGCTGATCGAGGCGCTGGCGAGCGCGCGGACGTTCCGGGAGACGGAGCGGGTGCACGACCAGGATTCGTTTCGGCGGTCGCTGGCGTCGGGGCGGGCGCGGGTGGGACTGCTGATTCCGGCGAACTACTCGGAGCGGCTGATGCGGCGGAGCCAGGCGACGGTGCAGGTGTTGATCGACGGCAGCGACTCGCAGGTGGCGACGACGGCGATGACGACGGTGAACCTGGTGGTGGGGCAGCTTTCGGTGGGCCGGGCGCGGACGGTGGCGGAGGCGGTGCAGATGGCGCCGGCGCGCGATCCGGCGGGTCGGACGGCGATGCCGATCGAGGCGCGGACGCGGCTGCTGTACAACCCGAACCTGGAGAGCTCGCACTTTTTCGTGCCGGGACTGATCGCGATCATCCTGCAACTGGTGCTGGTGTTTCTGACGAGTTTTTCGATTGTGCGGGAGCGCGAGCTGGGGACGCTGGAGCAGTTGTTCGTGACGCCGGTGGGCCGGGGCGGGCTGATGTTCGGGAAGCTGGTGCCGTATGCGGGGCTGGCGCTGGGGGAGCTGGTGCTGGTGCTGAGCCTGATGGTGGGGGTGTTCGGGGTGCCGGTGCACGGGAGCCTGGTGCTGCTGATCGGGTTGTCGGCGGTGTTCATCGTGACGGTTCTGGGGCTGGGGCTGTTCATCTCGACGGTGGCGACGACGCAGTTGCAGGCGTTGCAGTTTTCGTTCCTGGTGATGCTGCCGTCGGTGCTGCTGAGCGGGTTCATGTTTCCGCGGGCGGAGATGCCGACGGTGATCCGGCTGATTGGGAACCTGCTGCCGGTGACGTATTTCGTGGAGATTCTGCGGGGGATCGTGCTGCGCGGGGCGGAGTTCCGAGATGTGCTGCCGAGCGTGGCGGGGCTGGTGGCGTGCTGCGGGGCGATTCTGACGCTGAGCCTGACGCGGTTTCACAAGTCGCTGGATTAGAGGGGGAGATTCACTCGCGGGTGGGGATTGTCGGACCGGTCTGGACCGCTTCACGGGCTGAAAGCCCGTGCCACCCAGGTCGGCGGGGGCGGAGCGCGCGCGGCGCGGAACGTGGGACCAGATTGCGGGCGGAAAGAGGAGGTGGTGCGGCGCGCGGCGGGAGCGTGCGCGGGTGGCGGATGCGCAGGGAGGCAGGCGGGCGCGCGGGCGGCGCGGGGCGGGTGGGCGATGGGGCCGGTCGAGGCGGCGATTCGGAACGTGGCGGGTCTGCCGGCGTATCAGCTGGCGGCGGTGAACGCGGAGTCGCGGTTCACGTGGAACTGCTGGTCGCGGCAGACGGGCAAGAGTTTCGCGTTTTCGCTGCGGCGGCTGCTGCGGGGGCTGGCGCGGCGGCGGACGCAGCTGTTCCTGTCGGCGAGCGAGCGGCAGAGCCGGGAGCTGATGGAGAAGGTGCGGAACCATTGCACGCTGTTGCGGATCGCCTTTGAGTTGTATGAGTCGGAGTGTTTCGGGCAGAGCGCGTTGCGGCGTCTGGAGGCGCGGCTGCCGGGCGGGGTGCGGGTGATTGCGCTGTCGGCGAACGCTTCGACGGCGCGGGGGTTCTCGGGGGACGTGTTCCTGGACGAGTTTTCGATGCACGCGGAGGACCGGGCGATCTGGGCGGCGGTGTTTCCGAGCGTGCTGCGTGGCGGGGGCGAGCTGGACGTGGCGTCGACGCCGCGCGGGCGGCGGAACGTGTTCGCGGCGCTGCGCGGGAACGGGCGGTTCGCGCGGTCGACGGTGACGATCCAGGACGCGGCGGCGGGCGGTCTGGCGGTGGACGTGGAGGCGCTGCGGACGGCGCTGGGGGACGAGGCGGCGTGGCGGCAGGAGTTCGAGTGCGCGTTTGAGGAGGAGTCGCGGGCGTTCTTGCCGCACGAGGTGATTACGCGCTGCGGCGAGGCGGGGCTGCGGAAGGAGCCGGACGAGGGGCGGCTGGCGGACGCGGGCGCGCGGCTGTTCGTGGGGGTGGACCTGGGGCGGGTGCGCGACCTGACGGTGGCGTGGGTGTGGGAGCGGACGGAAGAGCGGTACGTGACGCGCGGGGTGATCGAGCTGGCGGGGACGAGTTTCGCGGTGCAGCGGCGGGTGCTGGAGCAGTTGCTGGCGCGGCCGGCGGTGCGGCGGATGTGTGTCGACCGAGGCGGGCTGGGGATGCAACTGGCGGAGGAGCTGGCGGAGCGGTTCGGCGGGCACCGGGTGGAAGGAGTGGCGTTCACGGCGGATTTGAAGGCGGAACTGGCGGGACGGCTGCGGGTGGCGGCGGAGGCGGGCGAGCTGGCGGTTCCGGTGGACGATGCGATCCGGTCGGACTGGCATTCGATCGAGCGGGTGATGACGACGGGCGGGCATGTGCGCTACGAGGCGGACCGGTCGCGCGGCGGACACGCGGACCGGTTCTGGGCGGCGGCGCTGGGGCTGCACGCGGCGCGGCGGCCGGACGGGGTGATTGAGTATGCGAGTGGCGAGGCGCTGCGATTTTCGCGGCGCGGGGCGTGGTGAGCGCGAGGGAGGCAATCGCGATGGCGAACGTGGTGGTTCGAGTGGTGAATGCGATTCGGGGAACTGCGAAGGTGCGTCCGGGGATGATTGCGGCGCCGGCGTCGGCGGACCGGTGGCGGAGTTTTCCGGCGGACGGGCTGACGCCGCAGCGGCTGGCGGGGATTCTGCGGGCGGCGGACGAGGGGGATTTGTCGGAGCAGTTGGCGCTGTACGAGCAGATGGAAGAGAAGGATCCGCACCTGTATTGCGTGGCGAACACGCGGCGGCTGGCGGTGACGGGGCTGGAGTGGCGGATCGTGTCGGCGAGCGAGGCGCACCCGGAGGGGGCGTTCGACCGGGCGCTGGCGGACGCGGCGGCGGCGCACTGCCGGGCGGTGCTGGGGCGGATCGAGGATTTTGACGGAGTGCTGTCGCACCTGTCGCTGGGGCTGGGGCGGAACATTGCGCTGGCGGAGCTGGTGTGGGAATACGGGCCGGCGGGGGTGACGCTGGCGGAGATCGTGCCGGTGGAGTTCGAGCGGCTGGCGGTGGGCAGCGACGGGGAGCTGCGGATTCTGACGCGGGCGGAGCCGCGGTCGGGCGAGGGGCTGATGGCGGACAAATTCATGGTGCATCGGCCTAACGCGGCGAGCGGGGCGGTAGGTCGGGGCGGGCTGATGCGGGCGTCGGCGCTGGCGTATCTGGGGAAGCAGTTTGCGTTGAAGGACTGGTTGATTTTCGCGGAGGTGTTCGGGATGCCGGTGCGGGTGGCGCGGTATGAGCCGAGCGCGAGCGCGGAGGAGAAGCGCGAGCTGCTGAGCATGCTGCGGAACCTGGGGGCGGACGCGGCGGGGATTTTCTCGAAGGCGGTGGAGCTGGAGATCAAGCAGACGCGGGTGCCGGGGGACACGAACCCGTACGAGTCGCTGTGTCACTTTTTCAATCGCGAGCTGAGCAAGGCGTGGCTGGGTCAGACGCTGACGACGGACACGGCGCGGGCGGTGGCGAACCTGTCGGCGGCGGACGTGCATGACCGGGTGCGGCGCGACTTGCGGGACGCGGATCTGCGGGCGGAGGCGCGGACGATTCGGCGCGACCTGCTGAGCGTTCTGACGCGGCAGCGATTCGGGCCGGGGGCGGAGGCGCCGTATTTCGTGCGGCAGTCGGCGTCGGCGGAGGAGTCGGCGCGGCTGGGGGCGGCGCTGTCGGTGGCGGTGAACGAACTGGGGGCGCGGGTGCCGGCGGGCTGGGCGCACACGGCGCTGGGAATTCCGCAGGCGCGGGAAGGCGAGGCGGCACTGTCGGGGAAGGGGACGGCGTAGGCCGGGCGGGGCGGCTCGGAACGGTGGACCGGAATGCGGGCGGAAAAGGGAGATGGAGATCGACATGACGAGCGAGAGCCAGACGAAAGAGCGGACGGAGGCGAGCGAGGCGAGCTACGTGGCGCTGGACGCGGGGGCGGGCGGGTTCGCGGAGCTGCCGGAGCGGGTGTTGATCGCGCCGTGGGGGACGGTGGAGAGCACGCAGGGGCGGTTCGTGGTGGACGAGTCGGCGGCGACGGCGACGGTGGCGGCATTCGCCGCGCACGGGACGGACGTGCCGATCGACTACGAGCATCAGACGCTGGGCGGGGCGTTTGGCGCGCCGAACGGCCAGGCGCCGGCGGCGGGGTGGATCAAGAAGCTGATCCCGGTGGCGCCGGCGGCGGAGGGCGACGGAAGCGCGGCGGGGCTGTGGGCGGAGGTGGAATGGACGCCGCAGGCGCGCGAGCAGCTTCGCAGCCGGCAGTATCGGTATCTGTCGCCGGTGGCGCTGGTGCGGCGGTCGGATGGAAGGATGATCGGGCTGCACTCGGCGGCGCTGACGAACAAGCCGGCGATTGCGGCGATGCGGCCGATCGTGAACCGTTCGGAGGCGGAGGCGGAGGCGGAGCTGGTGGCGCTGCGGACGCTGCTGAGCGTGGGGATGGAGGCGAGCGCAGGGGAGGTGGCGGAGCTGGCGGCGGCGCGGATTCGGACGTTGCAGTCGGCGCTGGATGCGCGGCGTGCGGCGGATCGGGTGTCCGGGGCGCTGGCAGCGGGGAAGCTGACGGCGGGTCAGCGGGAGTGGGCGACGGCGCTGGCGCTGCGCGATCCGGCGGTGTTCGACGAGTGGGCGGCGGGCGCGCCGGTGGTGGTGATGGCGGGGCGGGTGGCGCCGCCGGCGGAGGGGAAGCTGGAGATGCGGCGTGCGGCGTTGGAGCGGCGGGCGCGGCAGGAGTATCGCGGGGCGGGGGCGTGGCTGGCCGGGCTGTGTGATGAGGAGGCGTTCGTGTCGCAGGCGGTGCGGGAGTTGGACTAGGGGAAGAGACGGGCGGGACGCCCGTACCACCCAAGGCCGGTGCCACGCAAGAATGGAATTCCGCGCTACCAAGAACGCATGGGCCGGTGTGGGGACAAAGAGGATCTTTGTCCTACCGGGAGGGGGTCGAGGTGGGGCGCGGTGGAAGAGACGGGCGGGACGCCCGTACCACCGAGGGGGTGAGGAGTCAGGGGCTGAAAGCGAGTGTCACCGAGGTTCTCCACGGGCGAGACGCCCGTGCCACGCGGCGTGAGTTGAGTGCGTGGGCGCGCGAGAGATGAATCGGCGAAGGAGATCGGAGAACGAAGAAAGGGAGCATTTCAGATGGCGTTGACGGCGAATCGGGAAGTGAATCGGTATGTGGATCAGGAGCTGCGCTCGTACAAGGTGCTGGGCGCGGCGCACATCTACAAGGGGGCGCTGGTGGGGGTGCAGCGGTCGAGCGGTTATGTGCGGCCGCTGCAATCCGGGGATGGGTTTGCGGGGATTGCGTATGAGGAGGCCGACAACACGTCGGGGTCGAGCGGCGACAAGAGCGTGCGGGTCTATACGCAGGGCGACTTTGCGCTGGCGGTGACGGGGGCGACGCAGGCGTCGATCGGCCGGCCGGTGTTTGCGTCGGCGGATGACACGGTTGCGCTGGCGAGCACAGGCGGGGTGGCGCTGGCGGGGCTGTGCGTGGACGTGCCGGCGAGCAACCAGGCGATCGTGCGGATCGGCCCGCTGGGGGACAGTGAGAAACTTCAGACGGCGCAGGCGTTGCTGACGAGCCAGACGGGGTCGGCGACGACGAACCCGGTGATGATCACGGGGCGGGCGATCGTGGTGCTGTCGGCGGAGGTGGTGTTCAACTCGAAGCCGGACGCGGGGACGCTGGACGTGGGGACGGGGAACACGACGCCGAACGAGCTGGTGTCGGGGTTCAACCTGACGACGCTGACGAACCACGCGCGGACGGTGTTGACGCTGGCGGGCAGCGCGGTGGCGAAGGACACGCGGATCTGGGCGAAGGTGTCGGCGGCGACGAGTTCGGCGGGCGTGGGCGGGCTGCTGACGCTGCGGTACATCGAGCTGCCGTAGACAGGCGGAGATGGGCGGAGCGTTGGCGGGACGAAGTGTGGCGGGACGTGATGGGAGAATGAAGCGATGGCTGTGATTGATACGGGATTGCTGACGAAGGGGCTGCGGAGCGAGTTTTTCAACCGGTTTGAGGGGGCGCCGGTGCTGTACCGGGAGCTCGCGACGCGGGTGGCGTCGAATTCGGATCGCGAGGTGTATCGGTGGCTGGGGACGGTTCCGAAGATGCGCGAGTGGGGGACCGGCCGACTGGCGCAGGGGATGCGGACGGAGAGTTACTCGGTCGAGAACCTGAAGTATGAGGCGACGATCGAGGTGGACCGGGACGAGATTTCGGATGACCAGACGGGTCAGATCAGGATTCGGGTGGGGGAGATGGCGTTGCGTGCGGCGACGCACAAGGACTACCTGATTGCCCAATTGCTGGCCGACGGCGATACGACGGGGTTGTCGTATGACGGGCAGGCGTATTTCTCGGTGTCGCACAGCTCCGGGTCGTCGGGCACGCAAAGCAATATTCAGATCGCGGCCGCCGTGGCGGAGGCAGCGCCGACCTCGGAGGAGTTCAAGGAGGCGCTGAAGCAGGCGATCGGGCAGATGTTGTCGCTGAAGGACGACCAGGGGGATCCGATGCAGATCGACGCATCGGGGCTGGTGTGCGTGGTGCCGCCGACGATGTATTTTGCGGCGCTGGAGGCGATCAACTCGACGGTGATCGGGAACAAGTCGAACGTGCTCGCGGGCGTGGCGCGGGTGGTGTCGCTGCCGTGGCTGGCAGACGCAACGCGGTGGTTTCTGCTGAAGACGGACGGCGTGGTCCGGCCGTTCATCTTCCAGGATCGCGAGCCGGTGGAGTTCAACGCATTGACGGAGGATTCGGACGAGGGATTCCGCCGGGAGAAGTTTTTGTACGGGGTGCGGGCGCGGTATCGGGTGACGTACGGGTATTGGCAGTATGCGATTCGGACGACGTTTGATTCGTAGCCAGCGGGAGGGTGAACGGTCGGGCGGCGCCGGCGGGGGGCCGGCGCGCGGCTCGGAGAGGGTTGCGATGGCGTATGTGACGGCGGACGAGATCGCGAGCCGGCTGGGGCCGGTGGCGTACGTGCAATTGACGGACGACTCGGGGAGCGGGACACCGGACCTGGTGGTGGTTGAGGAGGCGCGAGCGGCGGCAGAGGGAGAAGTGGACGCATACCTGGCGCGGCGCTGGGCCGTGCCGCTGGAGCTGTCGGGGCTGGGAGGTGCGGCGGGATTGATTCGCGGATGGGTGCTGGACGTGGTGGAGTATCGGCTGCACGCGCGGCGGCCGCCGGTGCCAGCGGATGTGATCCGCAAGCATGATGCGGCGGTGTCGGCGTTGCAGCGGCTGGTGTCGGGCGGGATGGCGCTGCCGACGAACGTCGGAGTGGCGGCGAACGCAGCGGCCGCGCCCGTTGCGGAAGTGACGGGGCCGGCGCGGATGTTCTCGCGGGAGAGCCTGGAGCGGAACTAGGCGAGTTGGGAGTGCGACGGGCGCGGGGCGATCGGGCCGTGCCGGAGAGGTGAGATGGCGTACCTGGCGGACATCGAGAATGCGCTCATCGAGCGGCTGCGGACGGCGGAGCTGGGCGGGTCGATCGCGTTTGGAAGCGTCGAGGCGGGCAGCGGGCCGTACCGGGCGGCGATGCGGGCGCAGCTGACGCGGATGCGGCCGCCGGCGGCGGTGACGGCGTACGTGGATGAGAACACGGCGACAGATGCGCCGGTTGGAAAGCGCGGGCCGCGGTTCGGGGTGTATGTGGCGGCGCGGTCGCTGCGGACGGTGGGCGGGCCGCGGCAGGACGAGAGTGACTCGCTGGGGTCGTATTCGCTGATTTCGGTGGTGCGTGGCGCGCTGGACGGGGTGGTGATCGTGACCGGCCGGCGGGCCGTGGCGGCGGGGATGCGGTATGCGGACGGGGACGACCGGCTGGACATTCATGAACTGATGTATCGCATGGCGCCGCTGGCGCCGGTGCCGCTGTTTGACGGCGCGGCGATCGGCGGGCGCGACGCGGTGACGACGCGGGAGCTGGGGCCGCCGGAAGGGCCGGCGCGGCTGACGCTGACGCGGACCGAGTCGGGGACGTACGAGGTGCGAGACGGGCCGGAGATGGCGACGTGGGATCCGGGCACGACGCTGGTCTGGGAGGGGGAGATTCGCGGAGAGTCGGACGCGGACATCGCGGACGTCATGGACGGACTGCACGGACTGGCGAGCGTGGGAACGGAGGCGACGCTGGAGGTTCCGGACGTGCTGTCGATTCCGGATATTACGGTAAAGGAAGTGCGTCTGTTGCGGCCGATGGGGCAGGAGATGGCGACATCGACGTGGGTGCAGCCGGTGCGGGTGGTGTTCCAGATGAAAGAGTAGCGTGTGGGCGGGGGGCGTGGAGGATTGGGCGGTTGGGCCTAGAATGATGACATGGCAGTCGTCTGGCTGATGCGCGAGATCCGGTTTTCGATTGATCGGGACTGGGCGGGGGCGGCGCGCGGGGCGGAGGGATTCGAGCGGGCGCATCCGATTAGCAATTCGTGGGGCGGGTGGCCGTCGGCGGTGGGGGTGGCGCCGTACCTGGCGCTGCGGGCGCGGGTGAGCGGGACGCCGGACGCGGTCACGGGATACCTGGTTAACATTCACGAAATCGATCGGCTGCTGCGCGAGCGGGCGCTGCCGGCGGCGGCGCGTCGACTGCGCGCCAGCGGTGCGCGGACGACGGGCGAGGCGCTGCTGGCGGAGGTGTGGCGCGAGGCGGAGGGGCACGTTCCGTCGCCGGCGCGGCTGGAGGCGCTGGAGCTGCGGACGACGCCGTACCTGAACTATTCGATTGAACGAGGGCGGACAGGCATGGTTCGAGTGACGCAGATGTTCGAGTTTTCGGCGGCGCATCGGCTGCACGTTTCGGCGCTGTCGGCGGAAGAGAACCGGCGGGTGTTCGGGAAGTGCAACAACCTGCACGGGCACGGGCACAACTACCAGGTCGAGGTGAGCGTGATCGGGGAGCCGGATGGGGCGAGCGGCTGCGTGGTGTCGCTGCCTGGGTTCGAGGAGACGGTGAAGCGGGAGGTGATCGACCGGCTGGATCACAAGCACTTGAACGTTGACTGTCCGGAGTTTGCGGGGGTGAATCCATCGGTGGAGAACATTGCGGTGGTGGTGTGGGGGCTGCTGGAGGGGCGGTTCGGGGCGGCGCGGCTGGAGAGCGTTCGGGTGTGGGAGACGGCGAAGACGTATGCGGAGTATCGGGGGCGGTAGTGGTTACAAAAGCGGTGCACCCCAAATGCAGGCGGATCAAGGAGATAGGGGCGGGGGCGGGGCGAAAGCGTTGGTTCGGGGGCGGCGGGGCGGTAGAATTGGGTGATTGCTAGGCCTGTCATGAGATGCCCGGGCCGGCGGATCAGGGGCGCCGGCGATGGCGGATTGAAGGGATAGTCTATCTATGAATCGTCAGGGAAGAGGCATGCGCGGCGCGGCGTGGACGTTGGCGGCGGTGGCGACACTACTGGCGGTGGCCCGGCCGGCGAGCGCGATTCGGGTGTTGTCGTACAACTGCCTGCTCTATCCGGGGACGACCGGGCCGCAGCGCGATCCTCATTTTCAGGCAATCATCGCATACCTGAACCCGGACGTGGTGATGACGTGCGAGATCGCGGACGCGACGGCGGCGGCGGCATTTCTGAACAACGTGCTGAACGTGGTGAATCCGGGCGCGTGGGCGCAGCATGCGTACTTTGACTGCGGCGACCGGGACCAGTGCCTCTTCTACAAGACGGCGGTGCTGCAGCGGTTCAGCGTGGGGACGCCGGACGACGCGAAGTCGCTGTCGACGACGCCGCGGCTGACGCCGCGCTGGCGGTTGCGTCCGCAGGGGTATACGCACTCGTCGAACCAGTTCTACATCTACGGGTGTCATCTGAAGTCGTCGAATCAGCCGGGCGATCCGGAGGAGCGGGCGGCGGCGACGGCGATCATCCGGTCGGACGCGGACCTGTTTCCGCCGAACACACGGTTCATCGTGTGCGGAGACCTGAATCTGTACACCGGGGCGGAGCAGGCGTACATGAACCTGCTGGAGTCGACCGTTGACAACGACGGGCGGACGGTGGACCCGCTGAACCCGAGCGGCATTGCGCAGAACTGGAGCGGCTCGTTCACCTATCGATTCGTGCATTCGCAGTCGCCGCGGACGTCGAATCCGCCGGGCCAGGGGGGCGGCGTGCTGGGCGGGCTGGACGATCGGTTCGATTTCATGCTGCTGTCGACGATTCTGAACGGGACGACGGGGATTTCGTACGTCCCGTCGACCTACCGGACGATCGGGCAGGATGGCGCGCGGTTCAACCTGGCGGTGAACAGTCCGCTGCCGAACGGCGACGTGCCGGACAGCATTGCAGATGACTTGTGGTATGCGTCGGACCATCTGCCGGTGATGATGGAGCTGCAGTATCCGTCGCGGATTTCGCTGGCGGGATCGCCGCTGGCGTTCGGGACGGTGATCGTGGGGGCGGTGGCGACGATGCCGCTGACGGTGACGAACACGGCGCCGCTGCCGGGCGAGACGCTGACGTACCAGTATTTCTCGATCGGGGTGGCGAACTTCACGACGGTGTCGGGATTGCAGTCGGAGCCGGCCGGGGGCGGCAGCAACGTCGACACGGTGACGATGAACACTTCGACGCCGGGCGTGAAGGACCAGGCCGTGGCGATCAACACGACGACCAACGCGCGGGAGACGCCGGTGATTTCGATTCCGGCGACCGGGACAGTGCTGGGCCACGGGGCGCCGTCGACGCAGTCGGGATCGGTGGTGCTGAGCGGGGCGGTGGATTTCGGCACGCATCCGGCGGGCGGTTTTTCGAACATGCCGGCGGTGGTGTATGACGCGAACTACGGGCCGCTGCTGGCGACGGTCGAGGTGTATGACGCGATGATAACGGGGCCGGACGCGGCGCGGTTCATGCTGGTGACGAGTCCGCCGGCGTCGGCGGGGGCAAGCCCGGCGTCGTTTGACGTGGCGTTCGATTCGAGCGGTGCGGCGAACTGTGCGATCTACTCGGCGACGCTGACGCTCAAGACGCGCGATCAGCAGAACCTGGCCGGCGCGACGAACCTGGCGGACGTGACCTATACGCTGACGGCGCGGGTGGGGGCGTTTGTGGCGCTGCGCGGCGACCTGGACGGCTCGAGCGCGGTGGATTGCGGCGACATTTCGCTGTTTGTGTCGGCGCTGGTCAACCCGGCGTCGGTGACGCAGGCGCAGCTCGACGCGGCCGACATGAACGTGGACTGCAAGGTGGACGGCGGCGACGTGCAGGGGTTTGAAGCGGTGCTGAGCTGTCCGTAGCGCCGCTGTTCGACATCCACAGCAATTCGATCTGACGCGACTTGGCACGGGCGCGGCCGAGCGGTGCGGCATTGCGCCGAATGGGCGCACGACGGGCGGGCGCGAGGATCGTGCCGGTCGGCGGGCAGGTCAGTCGTTGTCGGCCTCGTCGGCGGCCTCTTCCTCGTCTTCCCCGTCCTGGTCGGCGGCCGCGTTGAGCGGGATGGCGCGCTCTTTCTCGTCTTCGCACTTCAGGCAGCGCTTGGCGAATGGGAGAATTTCGAGCCGCTTTCGCGAGATTGGTTTGCCGCAGGTGACGCAGGCGCCGTAGTCGCCTTTGTCGATGCGCTCGAGCGCGGCGTCGACCTCGTCGAGGGCTGCGACTTCGAGCGAGAGCAGGCCGGCGGTGAGTTCGTCTTCGAAACCTTCAGAGGCGCGGTCGGCGATGTCGGCCGGGTCGCCTTCGTTGGCGGCGAGCTGTTCGCGGTTGGACTGGACGACGTTGGTGAGCTGGGCGCGGCGCTGGAGAAGGGTTTGGCGCATGTTGTCGAGCCAGGCGCGGTCGGCGGCGGTGAGGGGCGGCGGCGGCGGAGCGGGCGCGATGGTGACCGGTTTGGCGGGGACCTTGTCCGGGGATGGCCGGGGAGCGGGTTTCAAGGCCTTAGCGGTCTTGGGGGCCGGCTTGGGGGCGGACTTGCTGGCTGGTTTCTTCGGCGATGGCATGGAATTCAATCCATAACTGAAATAGGGACAACAAGTTACGCATGGGTACCGGACCCCGGTGGGTCGCAAGGTGCAGTACCATGCGATTGTATAGTCGCCACGTCAAGGGGGCGGCCGAAGTTTATTCTCAGAAAGTTCTTCCGGGGGCTGGCTGTGCGGCGCGCGGCGTGCGCGCGGTAAGCGGGCGGTTGGGCGGGCGTCGCGCTGGCGGGGCAGAAGCGCTGCGCGCGGCGGGGCGTCGCGGGCGCGGAACGTCGGACCAGTAATGGGGGCGGAGGCGGAGAGGCTGGGACGCGGGGAGGCAATGGCGATGAAGACGACGATGGGGCGGCTGAGCGCGTGGGCGGCGTGTGCGCTGACGTGGGGCGGGTGCGTGTCGCAGGCGCGGGTGGAGCTTTCGGCGGCCGATGCGCTGGAGGCGGTGGCGGTGGAGACGCAGCGTGCGGCGACGGAGTTTTCTGCGGACCTGGACTCGGCGGATGCGGCGCGCGAGGCGTCTGTGATCGGGGCGTTTGTGTCGCGGACGCGGCGCGACCAGGCGGACGAGGCGCTGATGGACAAGCACACGGGCGACTTTGCCGCGGCGCTGGCGAAGATTCGCGAGGATCGGCGGGTGGCGTGGGAGCGGCAGCGGCGGGTGGGCGAGAACTGCCGGGCGCTGCGCGAGACGGCGGCAGGATTGCGGCAAATCGCGGTGCAATCGACCAGTCTGGATGACGAGCTGAAGCGCTATGTGACGGGGCTGTTGACTCGGCATGGGTCGACGGCGACGGTGACGGCGGCGACCGGGCGGGGCGAGTAGGCGGGCGCGGCGCGGCGAACGAGCGCGGTAGGTGCGACGGGACGCGGAGGGCAGAGACATGGCGGACAGTACGACGGCTCTGGATCAGTTTGCGGCGGCGGTGGATCGGCTGGCGGGGGGCGGTGCGACGGCGGCGGCCGCAAGTGCGCCGACGAGCGCGGCGGATCCGAGCGGGTCGGCCGCGCCGAAGATCGCGGCGGCGGGTGGCGATGCGATTGACGCGGTGCTGGCGGGCGCGCCACGGACGACGGCGGTGGTGAGCCTGGTCGACAGCCCGGTGATGCAGAAGTTTCGCCAGGAACTGACGGACGGGCTGATTCGAGTCGACACGGTGAACCAGTTGCTGCAACTGGCGGCGCTGGTGTTGTCGAAGCTGCCAATCGGGAAATGAACGGGACGGCGGGGGCGATGCCGTGGCAGATGGTAGGGGCGATTGTGGCGACGGTGTCGGCGCTGGTGGGACCGCTGGTGGTGGTGGTGCTGTTCTACGTGCGCGGGGTGCGGGACGATCAGCGGGTGGGGCAGGAGGAGTTGTCGCGGCGGGCCGAGCGGCTGGAGGCCGAGCAGGGGCGGGTGGCCGCGGCGGTGGAAGGCGTTCAGCAGGCCTACACGACGAAGGACGAATGGCTGCGGGAGACGATGCTGGCGCGGCAGCAGCTCGAGCGGCTGGGGGAGCAGCTGGCGCGGATGCAGGCGGACATGGAGCACGTGCGCGGGCTGGCGAACCAGCTTGGCCGGGCGACGAACGCGATCGTGGAGCTGGCGGACCACCTGGCGGGGCGGGGGTGAGGGAGGCGGTGTATTTCACGATCTTGCGCGGCGGTCGTGCGCGTGAGATCGAAGAGCGGAACGGGCCGAACTGGACAAAGTGGAACTTTGTCGTACCGGGGGGCAATCGCGCAAAGTGGAACTTTGCGGTACCGGAAAGGCGATTGAGAGACGATTGCATTTCGATCGCAATGCAATGTCGGCAAGACGTCATCTGGGGCGAGCGCTGGGCAACGGCAGATTGAGCCGCGCGAGGATGAGCTTGAGGTCTTCCCACGCCTTCACCTTTTCGCCGGGGGAGCGGAGCAGGTAGGCCGGGTGGAAGGTGGGCATGCAGGGGGTCGGCGGGCCGATGAGCGGCGAGCCGGAGACGTGGACCTGGTGCCAGCGGCCGCGGAGGCGGGTGATGCCTTCGCGGGTGTTGAGCAGGGTCTGGGCGGCCGGGCCGCCGAGGGCGACGATCACCTCGGGGTTGATGGTTGAAAGCTGCTCCCAGAGATAGGGTACGCACTGGGTGATTTCGTCCGGGGCGGGCGTGCGGTTGTCGGGCGGGCGGCACTTGATGACGTTGCAGATGTAGGCGTCGTCGCGTTTCAGTCCCATTCCCTTTTCAATCATCGCGGTGAGCAGTTCGCCGGCGCGGCCGACGAAGGCGAGGCCGGTGCGGTCTTCTTCGGCGCCGGGGGCCTCGCCGACGAAGACGACGCGGGCGGTGGGGGAACCCTGTCCGAAGACGGTGCGGGTGCGAGCCTGGTGCAGGCCGCAGCGCGTGCAGTTGCGGACTTTTTCGACATCGAGTGTATGCAGCGAGGCGGTGCGCGCGGCGGCGACAGCAGGGTCAGCCGGCGCCGGCGCGGGAATCGGTTTCGGCGGAGGCGCGGCCGGCGGCGACGATGCGGGGCGCGGCGGTGGGGCGGACGAGTGGGCCGGCGCGACGGCGGGCGCCCTGGCGGGCACGGCTGAGCGCGGCGCGGGCGGGCGGATGGGGAGCACGCGGGCGCCAAGCAATTGGTCGGCCTCGAGGCGGATTCGCAGGGCGCTGCGGAGATCTTCGGCGTCGGGCGGCATGGGCGACATGATAGCGATCGGCGGGCGGTTTCAAGCGGGCGAAACAGGGCACCGTTCGACGACGGATTCGGCGCGGCGATTTGGCCGATGAATGGGCGATGGAAGCAAGCGTGGCGGCGGAGAATCGGGTCGGTCGAGCGCAGCCGGGCGACCGCGGGGCCGGTCGGCGCGTGGCGCTGCGATTGGCGACGTATAACGTCGAGGGCGGGCGGAACTGGCCGGCCGTGCTGGCGAACATTCGCGCGGCGCGGGCGGACGTGATCTGCCTGCAAGAGGTGCTGCCGGACGGGCATGGGTATTCCGACGGCGTCGGTCCGACGGCGGCGGGGGCGGCGCTGGGCGGAAGCTGGTGCTACGAGCTGCTGTGGCACTGGACGCGGCGGCCGGTGGGAAACATGACGCTGTCGCGCGGGCGGGTGGGCGCGGCGGAGGTGCTGGCGGTTGGCGGGCAGGATCCGTACGGGATCATGACGCCGGTGGAAGTGGACGGCGTGCGGCTGTGGGTGGTAAACGTTCACCTGGCGGCGATGCACGGGCCGGCGTGGCTGACGTTTGCGGGGAGCGAACCGGCGCGGCGGCGCGAGGCGCTGGACCT
Source organism: Phycisphaerae bacterium (assembly GCA_046350375.1). GTDB lineage: Bacteria > Planctomycetota > Phycisphaerae > UBA1845 > UTPLA1 > JAXMAO01. The sequence goes on along the minus strand of JAXMAO010000003.1, from coordinate 62,910 downwards.
GAGAGCGCGGATCGCGGGTTTGGCTGGGCCGGCGATCGTGATGGGGGATTTCAACACGTTTTGGCCGGCGCCGGCGTATTGTGCCGCGGCGCGGGGGATGGTGGACTGCCGGCGGGCAGCGGGCGGGCGGCACGCGGGGACACGGCCGACCTACGGGATACCGTTTGTCATCGATCATATCCTGGTGACGCCCGACGTTGCGGTCGTGTCCTACGGCGTGGCAGTCGAGAGCGGGTCGGACCATCGGCTGGTGTCGGCGGCGGTTTCGGTCGATTGCGACGGGCGGGACGGCGCGGCATAACAGCGCGGATGAAGCCGGTGGCGCGAAAGCGGCGTACGCGGCGCGCGGCGGCGTTGGTCGCGGCGACGTTGGCGGCCGGGTGCGGGTCGCTGCGGCGCGACAACAGGCCGGGCGAGATTCAGTTTGCGACGACGCGGCCGGCACCGAGCCTGGCCGAGACCTTCCTGCGGACGAACTATCTGTATCCGGCGCGGGACTACCTGCTGTGGACGTGGGCGGGGCGGGCGCTGGTGGGCGACGAGGCGTGGGACGTGACGCCGGGCGGCGGCGTGCCGGATTCGGCGTGGTACGTGAACCGGAATCTGGCGCGGGTGGACGCGGCGACGTTTGGCGGCGCGGTCCGGCCGCGCGGGCCGTGGCGGGTGATTGAGCCGAAGCGCGGCGGGGCGACGGCGGGGTTCGTGGGGGCCGATGCGAGCGGGCGTCGCTGGCTGGTGAAGCTGGACGACGCGGAGTATCCGGAGCTGGGCAGCGCGGCGGAGGCGATCGGTTCGCGGCTGTACTGGGCGCTGGGATATCGCGTGCCGCACACGTTCGTGGTGCGCGTGTCGGGCACGGGCGACGCGCGGTTCGACGGGCGGCGGGGCTGCGCGGTCGAGCTGATCGGCGGACGATTGCTGGGCACGGCGAGCATGGATCGGTTTCGAATGCGGCGCGAGGTGCGGGCGCTGCGGCTGGCGGGCGTGTGGCTGAACGAGACCGACCGGGACGATCACAACACCATCGTGGCCGACGAGGATGGCGCGGCGCGGGTCTACCTGATCGACTTCAACAGCGCGCTGGGAAGCTGGAACGGCCGGCCGAAGGAGGCGTGGCGCGGCTGGCGGTGCGCGTGGGACGTGGAGTGGCAGTGCGTGATGGTGGCGACACTGGGGCTGGTGCGGCCGGCGATCGATGAGCGGCAGCCGGTGGTCAGCCGGGCGGTGGGTCGACTTGCGGCGCGGGTCGATGTGCGGCGGTGGCGGCCGCAGAATCCGAAGACGGCGTTCGACCGAATGACGGCGGCCGACGCGCGGTGGATGGCGGCGAAGATGGCGGCGGTGACGGATGAGATGCTGGCGCGGGTCGTGCGTGCCGGGGAGTATTCTGATCGAGCGGATGAGCGGTACGTGTATGAAACGCTGCGCGAGAGGCGCGCGGCGGTGATTGCGGCGGCGCGGGCGTGGCGGTGAGAGGTCGGGGTTAGCGCGGGACTGGCAGGACGATGATCGGGGCGTCGCAGCGTTGCTGCGCGAGCGCGGCAGCGACGGCGGCAAACTCGGCCGAATCGGGCGTGGCGGTTGTCGCGACCGCGGCGACGCGGTGGGTGAGAATCTCAATCCAGGTGGCGATCGGCGCGTGGGCGCGAGAGTCCAAGGCGGCGCCGACCCAAGGCGAGTTGGCGGCGTCGAACAGGGCGCGGACGAACTGCACCGAGTGCAGCGAAGCGGGCGGAAGCTGCCAGGCGACTCGGACGGCGCGGCGTTCGGCGTCGAACCGCACGGCGCGGAAGAGGTCGAGGGCGACGCGCTCGGCGTCGTCGGGTCTTTCGGGGGCGTCGGGCCAGGGGGCAATCAGCAGCGTCGCGCCCAGGGCCGCGGCAGCGTCGAGGGCGTCGGCGACTGGGGCGCGAATGGGCTGCGGCTGGCCGGGCGTGAGCGCAATCGCGGGAAGCGTGTCGAGGAGCAGCGCGCCGATGGGGCGCGGCAGAGTGTGAGCGGCCGGCCTCGCGGCGGCGGCTGGATTCGGCGCAACGGACGACAGTGGCAGCACAAACGCGGCGGGCGCGGGCTGGCCGGGTCGCGGGGCGGACGGGCCGGCGATGAGCTGATACCAATTGGGGATTGATGGCATCTTGAATTGCAGGCTACCGCGGGTCGAGAGAGGGTCAAGGCGGCCGGGCGCGTGCGTCCGCGGGGCTGCGGTTTCACGACGACGTTGGGCAGAATCGTGCGGGGCCGCGTCGCGCGGGCGTGGCGGCGCGGACGGGTGACGCCTGACGGGCTGAACGCCCGTCCCACCCTGGTTCTTCACGGGCGAGGCGCCCGTGCCACGCGGGTGCAAAGTTCGAACGTGACCGGCGGCTCGGGCGTGGCCGGCTACGGCGCGTGCGGGGCCGGGCGCGAGCCGGTGCGGCGGATGAGGCGGTCTTCGGGGTGGCGCTGGGTGGCGACGACGAAGATGGTGCCGCACTGTCGGCAGCGGATTTCGCGGCCGCGATGCTGAGGCGCGACGACGGTGGGATAGGTGCAGTGGGGGCAGTGGAGGTATTGTGCCATGACCTTTACTTCCGCGATGTGATCGCGCAGCTCGCTTCCATTCGACACAACGACGCGGCCAGAGGGATATTTCGCGGCGGGGGGGACAATATTCGTGCGGGCCGCCCGGGAGGCTTGTTTGACAAGAAAAAACGCCGCAAGATATTATCTGACCGGGGATTTATCGCCGGATCGCCTCATCCGGAAGGAGCGGCGGCAATGTCGGAAGCGGCATCGCGATTGCGGGTGACGAAGCTGGGGACGCTGTCGGTGGTTCAGTTCACCGACCGGAAGATTCTGGATGAGCTGAGCATCCAGGAGATCAATGAAGAGCTGATGAGCCTTGTCGATAAGAACGACGGGGCCCGGTTGCTGCTGTCGTTTTCAAACGTCGACCACCTGGCGAGCGCGGCGCTGGGAATGCTGATATCGCTGAACAAGCGGGTGAAGGAAAAAAAGGGGCTCTTGAAGCTCAGCGACATCAAGCCACAGATCTACGAGATCTTCAAGATCACGCGCTTGAACAAGATGTTCGACATACATGACACGCTGGAGCAGGCGCGGGCGAGTCTGTAGCGGGGCCGGCCCGGCGGCGCGGCGCACGGCCGCGGCGGCGGCTCGGCGGGGTGATCGCAATCGGGATCGGCGGCGGCCGGGACAAGGTGTCGGACACGTTGCGAGAGATCGTGATCGCCAACACGCTGGCCGATGCAAAACGGCCGGAGCAGGAGATTCTGCGCGAAGTCGAGGCGGCGGGCTATCATGAAGAGGACATCTTCGCGATCAAGCTGGCATTGGAAGAGGCGATGACCAACGCCGTGCGGCACGGCAATCGCAACGACCCGACCAAGCGCGTGCGGGTGAAATACAAGGTCACGCCGGCCGAGACGACGATCATCGTGTGCGACGAGGGGCGCGGTTTTCAGCCCGACGACGTGCCGGACCCGACGCTGCCCGAGAACATCGAGCGGCCGTGCGGGCGCGGGCTGATGCTGATGCGGGCGTACATGACGCGGGTGGAATACAACCGGTCCGGAAACGAAGTCCACATGGTGAAGGTGAACGAGCGATGAACCCGGCGGGCGGGGCGATGGACGAGCCGCTGAGCATGAGCGTCGAGCGTCGCGCGGGGGCGACCGTGGTGGCGCTGCGCGGCGCATCGACCATGGAACAGTCTGAGGAGATCCGGGCGCGGCTCCTGGCGGTGCTCGAGGAGCGCCCCGGGGTCGTTGTGTTGGATCTGTCGGGGCTGAGTTTCATCGAGTCGACCGGCCTGGGGTCGATCGTGGCGGCGCACATCCGGGCGCGCCGTGCCGGGGCGGTCATCCGCATGGTGAACCCGACACCGGCAATCCGCGAGCTGCTGCGGACGACGCGGCTGACCGAGCTGTTCGGGGTGTACTCGGATGTCTCGGCGGCGGTCGCGGCCCCGGTTCCGGCGCAGTAATGACCGGGTCTGGGGGGCGGGTCCGTCTAACATCGGGCGGGACGTGCGGCCCGGGGTGAAGATTTCGAGGCCAACCCTGGGCCGGCGGGGGTCGATATTTTCTGAACCCGGCCGGCGGGGAATTCATATAATTCCTTCGACCGGGCCCCGCAAGCCGGGGTGCAACGAGGCTTTGCAGGCGATCCGCGATCGGGCCAGGCCGGCCCGGCGTGGGCGAGCGAGAGGGTCCCTGCCAAGGCCAGGCCGCGGAGGACGCATGTCGACTTTTTTCAAGCGAATGACCTTGCTGATGCTCCTGGGGTGGGCGGCATATGCGCCGGGGGCCGTGGTCGCCGGCGACGAGCCGATCGACCAGCAGCTGACGGTGGCCGACGGTCGCGAGCTGTGGCACCGTGGCACCGACCAGGTTCTGGCGGGGGACTTCGACGCGGCGTCGGCGACGCTGCTGAAGCTCAAGGCCAAAGCGCCGGAAGTCCGCGGGCTGGACGACGTCATCAAGTTCGTCGACGAGTCGAAGGCGACCGAGCTGTCGCGGCGGCGGCTGCGGCAGCGCATCCACGAGGTCGAGTGCAAGAAGGCGCAGGAACTCGAGGGCAAGAAAGAGTGGGCCGAAACGCTCGGGCGGCTCTATCGCGCCGTGCAGACGGCCGACGACGACGCGGCGTTTCGCAAAGTCGAGTGGGTGCTGCGGATCACCAGCGCCGCGGCCAAGGAAGGGTCGCGGCTGCGCGGCGAGGGCAAGTGGCGCGACGCCTTCATCCTGTTTGAGACGCTGCGACAGACCTTCCCGAACAACGCGGCCTACAAGGCCGAAGCGCGCGACTGCCGGCAGCACGCCCATTTCGAGGCGTTCTACACGGAAAAGGGAGAGTGGAAGAAGGAGCTGCGAAACGTCGAGCCGTCGGCCGTGAAGGAAATCCTCTCGCGCGTGTCGCAGGATTACGTCCGCGAGCCGGACTTCAAGAAGCTGACGGTGTCGGCGCTCGAAAATCTGCTGCTGCTGGCGCAGACCGGCAAGCTCTCGAAAATCTTCCCGTCGCTGGGCGACAAGGACCTGGTCGGCAACTTCATCGACCGCGTTCAGCAGCAGGTGGGCAAGGTTCGCAACCGGCGGCGGTTCGACTATCGCGACGGCTGGAACGCGTTCGAGGCCGTGCTGCGGATGAACCGCGAGACGATCGACCTGCCCGAGAGCGTGATCGTCGAGGAGTTTATCGCGGGGCTGCTGGAGCCGCTGGACGACTTCACCTCGGTCATCTGGCCGTCGGAAGTTTCCGAATTCACCAAGCACACGCGGGGCGAGTTCGTCGGCGTGGGCATTCACATCACCAAGGACCCGGGCAACTACGTGCGGGTCGAGTCGCCGGTCGAAGACACGCCGGCGTACGAGGCGGGCGTCGAGCCGGGCGAGCTGATCGTGTCGGTCGACGGGAAGAGCACGATGGACATCGACGTGAACGACGCGGTCGAGATGATCACCGGCGAGCCGGGGACGCGCGTCACGCTGGTCATCCGCGGGCTGAACGGCAAGGACCGCTCGCTGACGCTGACGCGGCGGCGCGTGCGCGTGCCGACCGTGATGGGCGCCCGTCGCCAGCCCGAGGCCACGCAATGGGACTTCATGCTCGATGAGTCGCGCAAGATCGGCTACGTGCGGATCAGCAATTTCATGGAAAACACGGTCGACGAGCTCCGCGCCGCGCTCGAGCAGCTTCAGAAGCGCGGCTGCAAGGGGCTGATTCTCGACCTGCGGCTCAACCCGGGCGGCCTGCTGCGGGCGGCCAAGGAAGTGACCGAGCTGTTCCTCGACGAGGACGAGCCGATCGTGATGACCAAGGGTCGCAACGACCGGCAGGATTCGGACCTGACGGCCCGGCCGGGGGCCACGTTTCGCGGGTTGCCGCTGATCATCCTGGTCAACGAGTACAGCGCCAGCGCCAGCGAGATCGTCTCGGGGGCGCTGGCCGGTCGCGGCAAGGCCTACGTGGTCGGCAACCGCACCTACGGCAAGGGGCTGGTGCAGAACCTGATTCCGATCGCCGACCAGACGGCCTTTTTGAAGCTGACGACGCAGTACTACTACATTCCGACCAGCGATCGTGAGAGTCCATGGCGCTGCCTGCACAAGGAAGAGGGCGCGACCACGTGGGGGGTGGACCCCGACGTCGAGGTCAAGGTCACACCGTACGAGCTCCAGAAAATCGTGAAGCTGCGCCGCAAGAGCGACCTGCTGAAGGGCAAGGGCAAGCAGGCGGTCGCGGCCGAGGTGCTCGACCGCAAACCGGCGCCGACCACGCAGGAGTCGGAGGACGAGGACTACACCAAGTTCGACGACAATCCGGACGTCGATCCGCAGCTTCAGGCGGCGCTGAACATCATGCGGATGAAGCTGTTGACGCGCCAGCCGTGGGTGACGGGCGGCAAGCTGGCCCGCAGCAACAACGGCGTCACCATCGAAGAGGTGCCCGCGACGCAGTGACCCGCGCCGGGCGATTCCGTACCCGTCAACTCGATTTGGCGAACTGCGCGGCCGCGCGGCCGATCGCCTATTGGAACTGCAACGTCGCCAGGCCGCTGGGCACGTCGTCTGAAAACTCGAACAGCTTGTCGAGCCCGGTGACCAGGTAGATGCCCCAGACGGCGTTGGTGATGCCGCACAGACGGAGCTTGCCGTGGCTGGTGGATTGCAGCTTTCGCAACTTCAGCAGCTTGGCGATGTTGGACGAGTTGAGGAAGTTGACTTCCGAGAAGTTGAGCAGCACGTCGGTCTTCTGTCGCTTGGCGAGCAGATCCATGAGCGCGTTAAGGTCGTCGGTGAATTGCGGATCGTCGTTCAGGTCTACGACGATGATCCGCTCGGACCATTCCTGTACGCCCATGCGAAGTCCTCGGCCGTTGCGTGCGAGGCAAACGGTGTAACGATAGTTCCGCCCGGCGGATGTGTCAATTGCCGGGTCGGGTGACGGCGCCAGTCGCGTTGAATCGCAGAAACGGGGCAAGTTGCGCAGCTCGCTGCCGGCCGACGCCGCGGACGCGCGCCAGGTCGGCCGGCTCGGCGAATGTCAGGCCCGTGTCGCGAGCAGCGGCGATGGCGCGGGCCACGCCGTCGCCAATGCCCGGCAGCCGCGCAAGCTGCCACCACGTGGCGCTGTTGGGGTCGAGCCGCGACACGACAGGCCGGGTTGGCTGATTCGACATCGGCGGCCAGCTGGCTGCGACGGTCATCGAGGTGGCGACGCCGGCCAGCGCCAGCATTCCCAGCAGGGCGTCGCGGCGAAGTTGGGGGGCGGCCATGTCGTGCGCCATAAGTCTTTACCACACATGATATTACAAGTTGTCGGCCGAGAGAGAATCATTCTCGGTCTGGCGGTGTGCGAAACTAACCGATCGAGCGGGCATGTGTCTATCTTGAGACGGAGCGACGTCCGGAGCGATTCGGGCGGTCGGCCCGCGCACCGGATTTGACACCGCGGCGCTGAACTGGTTAGCGTGCTCGCCTTTTCGGGTCGAACCGATCGAGCCGGGCGGTCACCGGGTCTGGTGAACCGCGACACCACACGCAGCCCGACGACGAGAGGAGCTCACTGCGCATGTTTCGTCAATCGTCCGCGCCGACGGAGGTCGCCGCCCAGCGGACACGCAATGCCAATCCGCCCGGCTGGGAACGGCCGGCGAAGATCGCGACGGTTCTCTTCACGATCGTGGCGCTGGTCTATTCGCTGCGGAGCGGGGCGCTGTGGAACGCCTACGCCCCGCTGAGCCATGGCGGCGCGGTGAGCGCGTTCTTCTGGTTCGCGTTCGTCTGGAGCCTGGTCTGCTACGCGGCGCTGGTGTGGCGGCTGTGGCTGTGGAAGCGCTATCGGCCGATGGAATCGGTGAGCGATGCCGAGCTGCCGACGCTGTCGGTGATCATCCCGGCGTTCAACGAGGGGGCGCTGGTGCGGCAGAGCATTCGCTCGGTCGCCGAGAACGTCTATCCGAGCGAGAAGCTCCAGATCATCGTCATCGACGACGGCAGCCGCGACGACACGTGGGACCACATTCAGGCGGCCGCCGAGGCGTTGGGCCCCGGCGTGGACGTGCTGACGCTGCGCCACACGCGCAACATGGGCAAGCGGCGGGCGCTCTACAACGGCTTCAAGCACGCGCGCGGCGCGGCGATCATCACGGTCGATTCCGACACCATTGTCGATCCGCGGGCGCTGCGCAACGCGGTCAGCCCGCTGGTGCGCGACGAGCGGATCGGCGCGGTCGCCGGCTGCGTCGAGGTGCTCAATCCCTACGAGAGCATTTTCACGCGCTTTCTGAAGGCGACCTTCGCGCTGAGCTTCAAGTTCGTGCGGGCCTACCAGAGCGAGTATCGCGGCGTGTTCTGCACGCCCGGGGCGATCTCGGTCTATCGCGCGTCGGTGGTGCGCGAGGTGGCCGACGAGTGGCTGAACCAGACCTTCCTCGGCCAGCCCTGCACCATCGGCGAAGACCGGGCCATGACCAACCTCATCCTGCGCGGCGGCTGGCTGACGTGCTACCAGCAGAACGCCCGCGTCTGGAGCCAGATGCCGACCTCCTTCACCGGCATGAGCAAGATGCTGCTCCGCTGGGCGCGCAGCAACATCCGCGAGACGATCATCCTCAATCGCTTCATGTACAAGCCGTTCCGCAAGGAGTACCTCTGGACCTTCCGGCTGAACATGATGCTGGTGCTGCTCACGCTGATCGTGCCCTACCTGCTGGTCGGCAACAGCTGGTATCTCACGTTCACCAGCCTGCCGTTCGCGATGCGGCATGCCGGCATGGTGGCGATCTACGGCGCGACCATGGCGCTCATCTACTATCGCTGCCAGAAAGACCACGACTGGGTCTGGCTGCTGCTGTACGAGTTCTTCTGGGTCGTCTGCCTGGCGTGGATCATGCCTTACGCGCTGGTCTCGCTGAAGAAGACCGGCTGGCTGACGCGCGGCGAAGGCGTGGGCGGCCCGGCGGGCGCAACCCACGGGCGCGACGTGGCGCCGGTGCTGGTCTTGCGGCCGCAAGTGGGCGGGCCGATGCTCGCAAACGCGGCGGCCGTGCCGGTGGCGGCGGCGGTGTAGCGCCGCGGACGGCCGGCCGTTCGACCCGAAGTCAGTTCACCAGGGCCTGTTCACACGCGTGGACCGGCCCTTTTTCATTGGCGGTTTCCACGCCGGCGGCGGGCCGCAGCGGCGGCAGACACTGTGCCAGCACCGCGACGATGCGCGTTGCGGCCTGGCCATCACCCCACGGGTTGGAAAGCGTCCGGCACGACGCGCGGAAGTCGGGTGCGGTCGCGCGGAGCAGCGCCGCGTGCACGGCCGACGCTTCCCACGGCACGTCGATCACATTCGCGGCGTGCAGCCGGCCCGCCTGGCGCGATCCCACGTTGACGACCGGCACGCCCAGCGACGCGGACTCGATGATCCCCGCGGACGAGTTGCCGACCAGCGCCGCGGCGTGCGCCAGGCACGACCAGAACTGCCGCTGCGTCAGCGCGCTGACCAGGGAAGTCTGGCGGCGCGCGGCCGCGAAGCGCTGCATCGCCTGGCGCAGGCCGAGATGGCCTTCGTCGGCGTTGGGGCCGACGAGCAGAATCTCTCCCGTCCACGGGGCGATGGCCTGCGCGACGACTTCGAAACACTGCTCGGCCGGCCGCGGCTCGAGCGTCTCGGGATGCAGGCTGACGACCAGCGTCGGCGTGCGGAAGTCGATCTGAAGCGTGGCCCGCAGCGCGTCGGGCGAGTCGGGCGCGAAGTGACTCAGCTCGTCGAGCGCCAGCGCACCGGTGACACAGATGCGCTCGGGCGCGATTCCCATGGCCTGCAGCCGCTGAGCGTGGTGCGGCAGGGCCGGAAAATGCAGCGTGGCCAGCTGCGAAACGGCGTTGCGCAGCGCGTCGTCGTAGGCGCCCGCGGTGCGGTCGCCGCCGTGCAGGTGGGCGATGGGAATGCGGTGCAGCACGGCCGCGGTGGCGGCGGCGAGCATCTCGTAGCGATCGCCGAGCAGGAACAGCAGGTCAACCGGAGCGGCGGCGAAGGCGCGGCCCAGCTCGGCGAGCGCGGCGCCGGCCGAATCGGAAACGCCGCGGGCGTCGTCGCGCGACGAGAGATAGTCGACGCAGCGGATTTCGCCGAGCGTGCTGTCGGCGGTGAGCCAGTCGCCGGTGCGGCCGAAGTCGTCGCGCAGGTGGGTTCCGCCGACGAAGCGGCGCAGGCCGTAGCCGGCCGCGCCCAGCGCGCGCAGCAGCGGGCGGTAGAGGCCGTAGTCGGCGCGGGTCGTGGTGACGATGCCAAGTGTTTGCGGCGGATGGGCGTGGCTCATCTATGTTCTATCGACCGGCGCGGCCCGCGGTTCGCCGGGATGTTTGCATTCGGGGTCAACCGCCCGGGCGCGCGCTCTCGAACTGACGGCGTGCGGCGACCGCGGCCGGGCATGCGGAACCGCGGCACGGCCTAACCGGCCGGGTTGGGCCGGACGCGCGGCGGCGGGGCCTTGGGGTTGGTCGCCAGCTCGTGCAGCCGGTCGAGCTGGCTGCGGAGGATTTCGGCCTGAACCGTCTCGGGCCAGCGCTGGATGAGCCGCTCGGCCAGCGCCTTGGCCTCGGCGTACTGTCCCTGCCGGGCGAGCTCGGTGATTTCCGCCTCCATGTCCTGCCGCGCCGCGACATCGGCGTTGCCGGACAGGGTGCGAAGCTGGAGCTTGAGGGCCTCGCTTTCCGGCCGCAGCGGGAATCGCTCGATGAACGTCTCGGCGGCGACCAGCGCCTCGCGCCAGCGTTTGCGCGCGACAAAGCGCTGAATCTCGGCGTACATCTGGCGATGCTGCGCGTCCTCGTACAGCTCGTACTCGCGCTCGATCCGCGCGGCCAGCGGCGCGGCGGCCGGCGTGTCGGGGTATCGGCGGCGCAGCTCGGCGACCACCTCGCGGGCCCGCTGCCAGGCCGAGATGTTGATGAACTCGTCGACCCGCCGCGAGAAGTCGCGCGTGTCGGCGGCCTTGCGCTCGGTGCGGCGCTGCTCGACCCCGGCGCGCAGCTCGGCGGGCAGCGGCCGGCCCGGAAAGCGCCGCTCGAATTCGCCGATCTGCTGCACGGCGCGCTCGAACTCGCCCCCGGCGGCCAGCGACTCGACCTGCGTCCGGATGCGCGCCGCGTCGAGCTGTTCGACCCGGGCGGCCTTCTCGCGCCGCTCGGCGTCCGACAGCAGCGACGTATCGCGAATATCGCGGAGCAGCGCCAGCATCTCGTCGCACGTGGCCTGCAAAGCGCTCAGGCGGCGGCGGTCGTCGTCGTCCAGCGCCGCGGCGCCGGAAGCCTCGGCATCGCCCGTTTCCGGCGGCAGTACCGGCGACACGGTCGGCACGGACCGCAAGTCGGCCGCCAGACGCTCCAGCCGGCTGAAGCCGCTTCGCAGCACGACGGCCGCGCGCGCCAGTCGCGACACGGCAAAGACGATTCCGGCCAGCGCCACGCCCAGACCCAGGTCCATCAGTCCGCGGGCGACGAAGCTCGCATCCACCGGCAGCGACGAGTGCATCCGCACCGCCAGCCCGAGGCCGGTCGCGAACGACGTCGCCACCAGGATGACCACCGCGCAGACCAGCAGCACGCGGGGCAGCGAGGCCGGGACGGTCGGCGTTCGAGTCGGCAGTTGAATGTCGCTTTTCATGGTCGGCTACAGGCGGGCACGCGTGGCGTGCAACGCCTAATCCTAGCCGCGCGGCGCGCGGCCGATCAAGGGCGACGGTTATCGGCGGCGGGGAGTCATCGACGCCCCGTCGGCCGGAGCGAACCGCTCGCGTCGCGTACAATCTGGCCATGGAGATCGCCCTGGTGCCGGCGCCGCGGCCGCCGGATGCAACCGTTCGCGTCGTCGGCAGCAAGAGCCTGACCAACCGCGCGCTGCTGCTGGCGGCGCTGGCCGACGGCGTGTCGCACCTGGACAACTGCCTGGTCGCCGACGACAGCCGGGCGATGGTCGAGTGTCTGCGCGGCCTGGGCGTGTCGGTGATGCTCGACGAGTCGCGGCGCGTCGCCGAAGTGTGCGGCTGCGGCGGTCAGTGGCCGGCCTCCGCGGCGCGTCTCGAATGCGGCGCGGCCGGCACGGTGGCGCGGTTCCTGCTGGCGGCCGCCTGCGTGGGCGCGGGTGAGTATGAGCTAGACGGCGGGCCGCGGCTGCGCGAGCGCCCGATCGCACCGCTGGTCGACGCGCTGCGCGGGCTGGGGGCGCGGATCGAGTCGCCGCGCAACGCCGAGGCGCTGCCGCTGCGCGTGATGGCGCGCGGCCTGCGCGGCGGAACGGCGTTCTTCGATCATGCCGAGTCGAGCCAGTTCGTCTCGGCCATCCTGATGGCCGCGCCGCTGGCGCGCGGCGATGTGCTGATCGAGCTGGAAGGACCGCTGGTCAGCCGGCCGTACGTCGAAATGACACTGGCCCTGCTGCGCCACCACGGCGCGGCGGCGCTCGGCCATGCCGGGCGGAAGTTCATCGTGCCGGGCATGCAGCGCTATGCCCCGCGGCGGCTGGCAATCGAACCCGACGCATCGGCGGCGAGTTACTTCCTGGCGGCGGCGGCCATCTGCGGCGGACGGGTGTGCGTCGCCGGGCTTGGATCCGGCACGCTCCAAGGCGACCTGGGCTTCGTCCGCGTGCTCGAGCGGATGGGCTGCGGCGTCGAGCAGTCGGCCGACGCAACCGCGGTGATTGGCCCGCGCGATGGCTGGCTGACGGGCGTCGACGTGACGCTGGTCGACATGCCCGACGTGGCCCCGACGCTGGCGGTGGCGGCGCTGTTCGCGGCCGGTCCGACCCGCATCCGCGGCGTCGCCAACCTGCGCGTAAAGGAGTGTGACCGGCTGGCGGCGCTGGCGGCTGAGCTGGGCAAGCTGGGCGCGGCGGTCGACGTGCATGCCGACGGTCTGACGATCGATCCGCCGGCGGCGCCGCGGGCCGCGGCCATCGACACCCACGACGACCACCGCATGGCCATGAGCTTCGCGCTGGCCGGGCTGCGCCTGCCCGGCGTCGTTCTGCGCGGCGTGGAGTGCGTCTCCAAGAGCTATCCCGGGTTTTTTGACGACTGGCGCCAACTGACGGGCTGAGGGCGACGCGTGCGACTCGACGACCAGATCTGCTATTGCTACCACGTCTCGCTGCGAAAGCTGGTCAACTTCGCGCGGCGCGAGCGGCCAGAGCGGGCGTCGCGCATGTCCGAGTGTCTCGGCGCCGGCACGGGCTGCGGCTGGTGCATTCCGATCCTGCAGCGCATTCACCGCGACTGCGCCGATCGCGCGACCTATGCCGACGGGCAGACGGTTTCCGGGCTGCCCGAGACGGCCGACGAATATGCCGCCGCGCGGCAGACCTACCTGCAATCGGGCGACGAGAAAAACAGGTTCTAGCGCGGATGGCGCGGCGAACGGTTTGCGATCCGCCGGGGTTGTCGGCTAGCGCCCGATCACGCCCCCGGTCGCGCTGCGGATGCCGCGCAGCACGCCGGCCAGCGCGTCGGGGTTGGGGGCAAACTTCATCGCCGTGTCGCGGAAGATGAGCTCGGTGTTGACCAGCTCGGCCAGCGACGAGGTGAAATTGTGCATGCCTTCCTTCTCGCTGGCGGAGATCAGAGCCGGCAGGTCGGTGTCCTGCTCGCGGCGGATGAGGTCGCGGCAGGTCGGGGTGTTCAGCAGCACCTCGGTCGCCGGGACCATCGGCGCCTTGTGCGGGTCGGCCCCGGGCAGCAGGCGCTGGGCACAGATGCCGACCAGTGTGTTGGCCAGCGAGCTGCGGATGAACGCGTGTTCGGTCCGCGGAAAGAATTCGAGGATGCGTCCGAATGCCTGCATCGCATCGGCCGTGTGCAGACTGCCGAAAACAAAGTGGCCGGTCTCGGCGGCCTGCAGCGCGGCCGACATGGTGAAGTGGTCGCGCATCTCGCCGATGAAGATCACGTCCGGGTCCTGGCGGACGATGTACTTGAGTCCCTCGGAATAGTCGGGAATGTCGATGCCGATCTCTCGCTGCGAGATGATGCAGCGCCGCGCCGGAAAGACGTATTCGATCGGATCCTCGATGGTGACGATGTGGTCGTGGCGCGTCTCGTTGACGTATTCGAGCATCGCCGCCAGCGTGGTGCTCTTGCCCGAGCCGGTCACGCCGCAGACCAGCACCAGCCCTTCGTGCGTCTTTTCCATCAGCTGCCGGTAGATCGGCGGCAGGTGCAGCGCCTCGAACGACGGAATCTCGCCCTTCACGCGGCGGATGGCGGCGTTCATGCCGCCCGCGGCGCGGAAGACGTTGAAGCGGAAGCGGCCCACCGTCGGCAGGCTGAGCGAAAAATCGACGTCGCCGTTGTCGTCGTAGTTCGAGCGGCGACCCGCCGGAATGACCGGCGCGACGAGCTGCTCGATCTCGTCGGCCGACAGCGCCGCGACGTTGGCCTTTCGCAGGTCGCCCATGACGCGATAGTAGGGCGCCAGGCCGACCTTCAGATGCAGATCGGATGCGTTCAGCTGTCCCATGCTCGCCAGCAGCGCCTGGATCGTCAGGTTCTGGTTCATTCGCATCCGCCCCCCGCGGCGCCGATCACCGGCAGCGCCAGCCCCTGACCGCGCTCGGCAGACGATGCTGCCGCGCGCCATTCTTCCGCCGCCGGCCCTCCGTGCACATCGTCCATCGCGACGACCTCGACCACCCCGTGCAGCGTGAAGGGCGTGACCGCCGCCACCCGAACCGGCACGATCCGCCCGACCAGCGATGCGGGCCCGTCGAACACCACGATCTGGTCGCCCGGCGTTCGGCCGACCAGTTGCCGCGCGTGGCGGCGCGGCAGGGGCGTCGAGCTGCCGCGCGGCTCGACGGCGGCCGGGACGGCGCGCTCGTCGGGCGACTCGTTGCCAGTCTCCTGGAGGCGCCGGGCCGCCTTGCTGAAGCCCTCGACCAGCACCTCGACCGTCCGGTCCATCAGCCCGCGGTTGGCCGCCAGGCTGATCGCCGACTGCACCGCCAGCAGCTCGTTGTTGCGGCCGCGCTTGACTTCTTCGGGCACGTCGTCGATCAGTTTTTCGTCGGCCCGCGTGCCGGGGCGCGGCGAGTATTTGAAGATGAAGCAGTTCTTGTAGCCGGCCGTGCGAACCAACTCGACCGTCGCGGCGAAGTCTTCGTCGGTCTCGCCCGGAAAGCCGACGATGATGTCGCCCGAGATCGACACGTCGGGCATGATCTGCCGGGCACGGTCGAGCAGGCCGCGATATTGCGCCACGGTGTAGCCGCGGTTCATGCCGCGCAGGATGCGGTCGCTGCCGCTCTGGGCCGGAATGTGCAGGTAGCGGCAGATGCGCGGGCAGTCGGCCATGGCGCGCAGCGCATCGTCGGAGAAATCGCGCGGATAGCTGGTGACGAATCGCAGGCGCGGCAGGTGCGGCACGCGGTCGTGCACGCGCCGCAGCAGGTCGGCGAAGGTGGTCGTGCGGCTGCCGTCGTCGTGCGCGTAATGGTTGATCGTCTGCCCCAGCAGCGTCACCTCGACCACGCCGGCGTCGGCGAGCCGGCCGACTTCGGCGATGATCTGCTCGGCCGGGCGGTGGACCTCCGGCCCGCGCGTCATCGGCACGACGCAGAAGGTGCACCACTTGTTGCAGCCGCGCGTGATGCGCACATAGGCCTGGAACCGCCCCGGTCCGCCGGCCGATGCGGCCGCCAAGCCGTGATGCCGGGCCGAGTCGAGCGACTCCAGGTCGGTGTGCGCCGCCACGGTCTGCGGCCCGGTCGACCAGTCGCGCAGCCGGCCGGACAGCGCGATCGCGCGGCGTCGCGTCGCCAGCACGTCGGCCACCAGCGCCGGCACGCGATGCAGCTCGCTCGGGCCGGCAAGGATGTCCACCTGCGGCATTCTGGCGAGCAGTCCGTCGCCGTCGCGCTCGGCCATGCAGCCGATCACCGCGATGATTCGCTCGCGCCGCGCCACGTGGCGCGAACGCAGCTGACCAAGCCGCGAGCGGACCTTGTCCTCGGCATGTTGCCGCACCGAGCAGGTGTTGAGAATTACCAGGTCGGCGGCCGTCGCGTCGTCGGTCGGGCGCCATCCTTCCGACAGCAACTCGCCGAGCACCAGCTCGCTGTCGAGCACGTTCATCTGGCAGCCGAACGTCTCGAGATAGACTGTTCCTGCCGCGCTCACGGCCTGCCCCCAGGCGACTCCGATTCGCCGCGCGACGGGCTCGGCCTGGCCGGCGCAGACGAAGGCCCGCCGCGTGCGGCAGACTCGGACGCGGTCAGCGCCGCGATTCGCCCCTGCGCCGCCTGGTGGCGCTGTTCGCTGATGCCCGCGAGCGCGGCGCACCGGCGATAGAGCTCGAGCGCCTTGTAGGCCCGGCCAAGCTTTTCCTGCGTCTGCGCCGCGACGAACAGCGCATCGGCCGCCAGCGGACTCTCCGGGAAATCGACCAGCAGCCGCATCGCGGCAATCGCCGCCCCATGCAGGTCGCCGGCCGCCAATGCCCGCTCCGCGTCCACCAGCAGCAGCTCCGGTCGCGGCACGGGCGATTGCGACCGCAGCGAGCTGATGACGCGATCAGCCCCGGCGAGGTCCCCCGCGGAGATCATCTCACGCGCCTGCTGAAACGCCAGCCCAAACTGCGACGGCGGGCGATTGTGCCCGGCCGGGCCCGGCGCCGCATCCGGCGGCGTGCCCGGAGCACCGGGCGCAGGCTGTGCGGCCGGCGGCGTATCGGGCAGGCGCAGAATGGCGTTGCGATAGCGCGTCAGCGCGGCGGTCAGCTCGGCGCTCGGGCTGCGCTCGAGCCGAGCGTCGATGTCCACCAGGATTTCGCGGCACACCTGCGAGTCGGCCCGCGGGATGCGGCGCGGCAGCGCATCAGCCAGCAGGCCCGGGCGATTGACCGCCAGCGCCGTGTAGGCGCGGTACGCCTTGCGCGTCTGCCCGACGTCGTCATACAGCCGGATCAGCCGCAGCGTGGCATAGTCGCGCACCCATTCGCGCTGCGCCTTGCTCAGCACGTGCTCGTAATGCTCGACCGCCTGCGGCCGGTCGCCGCCGATCCGCGCCCGCTCGCCAGCCGACAGGTCGGCGGCCGCCGCGTCGTTGCCGGCGGTCAGCAGGATGCGCTTGATGGTTGAACACGGCCGCTGCTCGGTCCGGCCGTCGTTGAAGACGAAGACCAGCCCGTCGTCCTGAATGCCGAGGATGGTGACGTTGGCGTGCAGCGTGTTGGCGTCCTGCACGGCGTCGGCGCGGACCAGTGGCCCGCGAGAAGCGAGCACCAGCGTCGCCGTCATCACCCACCGTGCCCGCACGGTCATGATTCCAACCCTCTTTCCCGACCAGTGTTGCGTCTTACCGCTGGGGCGTCAATTCGCTGCATCAGATCGGCGTACGAAACCCCAGCGCCCGCACCACGCACCAGCCGAACACTCCCTCGACCATCTGAAACAGCCCCACGATCATCGCCACGCCCCCGCAGATTAGCGCCGCCCGCCCGCCGCTCCACGCCAGCACCCCGCCGCCGCCAACCAGCACCGCGCCGCACAGCATGCGCACCCACCGGCCGCGCGCCGAAATGTTGCATGTCAGCCGTGCCATGGGGCTCGCTCCGCGCGGTCAGCCGGCCGGCGCCGCCGCTGCGCCCGCCGACGGCGCGGCAACGATCCGCCCGTCGCGGCCGCGTACGACCCGCCGATAGAGCGTGTCGCGCTCGACCGGCTCGCAGCCCGTCTCGCGGATCAGCCGGCGGATCTGGTCGACCGTCAGCTCCTGGTGGGTGTTGCCGGGCCCGCCTTCGCGCTTGGTGATGTCGTAGTAAGTGACCGTGCCGTCGAGGTCGTCGCAGCCCCAGTCCTGCGCCACCTGGGCGAGCTTGACCGACTGCATGATCCAGAACGCCTTGACGTGCGCGACGTTGTCGAGCATCAGCCGCGTGATCGCGAGGGTGCGCAGGTCGTCCAGCCCGGTCGGGCCGGGCAGGTGCGCCAGCGCGCTGCCCTGCGGAACAAACGACAGCGGAATGCAGCAGTTGAAGTGCGCCGGGCGCGTCGCCAGCGACTCGTCCTGGTGGGCGCGCAGCTTCTCCAGGTGGGCGATCCGCTCGGCCGGCCGCTCGACGTGGCCATACAGCATGGTCGCGTTGGTGAACATTCCCAGCGCGTGGGCCTCGCGATGCACGTCGAACCAGCCCTGCTCGCCCACCTTGGCCTGATAGGCCTCGGCGTGCACGCGGTCGTCGAAAATCTCCGCGCCGCCGCCCGGTAGGCTGCCCAGCCCGGCGTCGCGCAGCGCCATCAGCACCTCGCGCACGCTGCGTCGCGGCCGGGCAATCCGCGAAAAGTGAATGATCTCGATCGCCGTGAACGCCTTGATGTGCAACTGCGGACAGGCGGATCGAATCGCCGCGCACATCTCGACGTAGTACGAAAACGGCAGCGCCGGGTGCAATCCGCCGACGATGTGCACCTCGGTCGCGCCGCGCTCGGCGGCGCGCTGTGCCAGCGCGACTATTTCTTCCACGGTCAGCTCGTAGGCCGGACTGGCGCCCCACGCGCGCTCGCCGCGCAGCGAATCTGTCTCCAGCGCCAGGGACAGCCGCCGCGCGCCGGGCGCAGCTGCGCCCGCCCCGTCCCCCGCGACGGCCTGTCCGCCGCGCTCCGCCGGCTTCTCATAGGGGCGAAAGAACGAGCAGAACTTGCACCGCAGCACGCAATAGTTCGTGTAATTGATGTGCCGGTTGACGTTGTAGTAGGTGACGTTTCCGTTCAGCCGGCGACGCACATGATCGGCCAGAAGCCCCACGTCGTGCACGTGCGGCGATTCGTACAGGCGCAGCCCCTCGGCGCCGCTCAACCGGACCCCCGCCTGCACCTTCTCGGCGATGTCCGCCAGCGCGGGGTTCACAATCGATGAAAGCGCGATCACGCCGACACGGTTGGGCCCGCCCGCGGCGGACCTGGCGGCCGGCTCTCCCCCGGTAGATGCAGGCAACGATCCCGAGTGGGCTCGAACCACCAACCTCCGGCTCCGCAGGCCGACGCTCTATCCAATTGAGCTACGGGATCAATCCGGGCCGGCGGTCGCCTCCGCCCCTGCCAGGCTGATGATTGAGAATACGGCGGCCGACCGCCAAGTCAACCCTCGGGCGATGTCGCGTCGCGGTGCAGTGCGAATTGCCGGCCCTGCCGCGCCGGGACGCGAGGCCACAGACTGACGTTCGGCGCGGGAGCGTCCCGAACCCAATGTCGTTCCAGTTCGTATGGACAGGGTGAGTTTGGCACTGCCGCGCCCGGCAGGACTCGGCAGGCTGAGAATGTAAGATCAGCAGAGACAGTTAGTTATGAACAATGTTGGGGCCACCACTATTAGCACGCCGGGAAATCGTCGATAGCACTGGGAGCAGCGTTCCGGCCGCGTTGGAAACCGATAACCGGCCGCTGCCTATAATCTTCAGGGTCCGCGGGCAGCCAGGGACGAGCGCCCCAGCGAGACCGAAAAACTTCGGCTTCTTTCCCCTCCGGAAAGCACTAGGACTGCCCCTGTGGCTCCTGGTGCTTTCTTTTTTTTCCGAAGTGCTGCGGCAGGGTTGATTGAGGCGGTCGCTCAACCGGCGATGCCGTCGCCGCGGCGAACCAGTTGCCCGGCCAAACAAGCTCGACCGCCAATCGGGCCGCGGGCTGATTCCGGCGTGTTGGAAGCGTTCCCCGTCCGACGCGCGAGGGGCGAACCGCTACTGCGGGCTGCCGGAAGCCGATCCGCCTTGGCCAGCCTGCATGCCGGCGCGCGGGTTCGGTTTGCCCAGCAGCAATTCCGGAAACTGGGCGATGACCGAGCCGGCCGGTGCGCGGCTCGCGGCGCGCCGCAGGTTCGCCAGGCCGATGTCCTTCACGCCCGAATAATATTCGAGAAACCCGAGCAGGAATCGCAATTCATACGATTCGCTCCGCCCGAGCTGCCGCTCGAGATCGGCCCGCCGCCGGTCAAACACGTCGCGGCTGTGCGCCAGGCTCGCCAGGTCGAGGTTGAACGCGACAATCTGCGGGAACCGCTGCACCGCGACGCCCAGGCTGTGCGACGCCGAGATGTACGACCCGGCCGCCGCCAGCGCCAGACCCTGCCCCAGCCACGGCAACGGATTGTCCGTCGAGAGGCTCGACGCCAGGCGATACTGCCCGGCCGCGCGATAATATTCGCCCGCCGCCATCGCCTGGTCAGCAGCCTGCATGAAGCGGTTCAGATCGTCCGTGGCCGTCGGCGCCGCCAGCGACGTCACCGGCCGCGACAACACCTCGTTCGCCCAGCGCGCCGCGCGATCCAGTCGCTGGGCAAATTCGCCGCGCCGCGTTGCGCTGGGCGTGCCCGATCGCGCGGTCAGCGCCGTCTCGACCGCAAGCTGTCGCAGGCCGGTCATGCGTGATTCGCTCGCCGACGGCGTGAGGGGCGGCGCCAGACCGCCCGTTGCGCCGCGCGACCCGTCGATAGTAGTCGTATCCGCCGGCATCGCGCCGCGCACAGCCGCCAGCATGTCGGTGAACGGGTCGCGCCCCGCTCCCGGCGGCGCGCCGCTGTCGTCACCGGTCGAACCGTCGGGCGACGTTCCGCTGCCGGTCACGGGCGTTTGCCGAATCGCCGCGCCCGGCGGGTTCGCCGCCAGTGCCGGCTCCGGAGGTGCGGTCGCGGGCCCGGCCACGCCCGTCGGCTCGGCGATCTTGTCGCTCGGCTGCTGGGCCTTCGCACCGACGCGCGCCGCGTAGAGCTGCTCCAGGTAATTCGCGTCGGGCCGCGCGTCGAACGGACTCGGACCAAACAGCGGCGACTGAATCGCCGACCAGTAGGGCTGTTGATACGTTGGGCCGCTCTGCGTGACGCTCTGCACCGGCTGGTCGACGCTGTTTTGCGGAACGCGCCGATCGAGTGGATCGCTCGCGCCGTTCGGCAGCGTCGCCGTGTTGCCGAATCCGGATGTCACCGGGCCATTCGGATTGACGAACGAGTTGCCGCCCGGCCCGCTGCCCTGCCGGCCCAGCCCGCGCTGAAGCGCCCCGGCGCTGAAGACCGTCTGCGATCCGCCGTAGTATGGCGTGTATTGTCCGGCGTATTGCCCCGGCACGCCGCCACTGCTGCGGTAGTCCTGCAGGCTGAAACCCCGCCGATTGAAAAAGGACAGATCGCTCGAAGGCAGGTTTCCCTGAAACACGCTCGGGTCCGACACCACCGTCGTGCCCGTCAGCCCCGAGAGCCCGGTCACGTTGAACGAGTTCCGCAGGCTGCCGCCGAACGCCCCGACGACGCCCGGGTCGCGAAAGCCCCCCAGCCCGGAGACATTCCCGGTGACAATGCTGTTGGCGCTGTTGATGAGCTGGTTGCGCTGCGCACCGAGGTTGCTGTTGAACCCGCCCGTGCCCACCTGCGGACTCGCGTCCAGCGCGTGGCCCGGCAGAGGCTGGCCCGATTCCACTCGCCGGTCAACCTGGCCGCGCGCCGTCGCGACGACGCTTCCGAATACCAGCATGGTAAGAACCAGGCAGCGCGCGTTCATGACTCGGCCTCCCGTGGGTTGACGGCACCGCACCCCGAACGCGGCGATGCACCATGGTGGCGACAGATCTTCTGGCGCCAGATTATATCGTCCCCACTTCGGCCCGACCCGAGCTTTGCCCGGCCACCGCAGCCGAGCCGGCCGCGTGCAACGTACCAAGGCGGCGGTCGCATCCGCCCCGCGCAGGCCGGCCATTCGAGCCACGCCCGCCGGTGTCGGTTGGTTTTCAGCGTTGCGCGCCGGCCAAACGTGCACACGTCGCAGGCTTCGACGCGCGCGGGCATCTGTCGCGCCACCCGCACGGCGTTATTGGAACCGCGGCCAATTCGTAGAGATCGGCGGACCCTGCCAGCCCGTGTCGCATTTGCCGCCGCATGCTGCCGTCCGCCGACGAACCGCATGCATCTTGAAAATGAAGCGCGCCCGCCGATCGTTTCATCGACGGGCACGCAAATGTGCGCCTATGAACCGTGCTTGTTGGCGGATGCGCTCGTGACTCTCCGCCCCGCTGTGCCGCCGGCGGTTACGTGCCCGCGGGCGCTCGCGCCCGTGTCCGCGCCTTCGGGTCGGGCGGCTATTTCTTGGCGGGCGGCTGCGGCGTCGCCGGGCCGGCGGCCTCGCGCTGTGCCTGCGTCGGCAGCTCGTCCAGGCGCTCCTTCAGTTCGGCGAACAGTTCGTCGAGCGGCTTGTTGAGCGCCTTCAGTTCCTGCTCGCGGACGGTGACCGCTTCGATCTTCTTGACCCGTTCGAACTCGTCACCGCGTGAGCGGCGATACTGCTCGGCCCGCGTTCGCAGATCTTTGAGGATCGCCTGGGCCTTGGCTTTCTGTCCGTCGTCAAACTTGTATCGCTGGGCAATGCCGTCGACGTGCCGGTCCCACTCGTCCAGCGGCGGCGCCGGGGCGACGGGCGTCGGGGCTGTCACATTCCCTTCATTCGAGCCGGTTCGCGGAGGCATTCGCTGCTGTTCCGACTTGCGCGGCAAAACGTCGCTTTCCACCTTCATCCGAGCGAGGACCTTTCCGTTCCGTGCAATGATCGGAGCCGGCGGAGGCATGTACTCTGCTTTTGGCATCGGGTTGCCAGCGGGCGACAAATCGGCGTCCGCGCGAGCGTGCATCTCAGTCTCCGCTCGAATCTGCGCGGCGTGCGTCGCGGCTTGAATTGCCTCGGCATTATGTGTGTCGTCAGCGCTCGTCCAGTCAGCGGCCGCGGTGGAGTTCATTCGCTCGCGGCCCTTGGTGACGCGATCCTCGGGCATTCCCTGCTCGACGATTTTTTGCAGAATTTCTCCGCGCATCGGACTGTTCTTGTCCGTATCGGTCACAGGATCGAGGTACTTCTTAAGTTCTTCCGGCGTTGGGTTCCAATCATCTCCGTGCCGCGCGCGCTCAGCCTCAAATGCCTTCTGGCACCGCGCCGCCGTCACCCGGATGACCACGTCATAGTCAACCGCCTGATCGACCAGCGCAAGGAATCGCTGCTCAAGCTGACCTGCCTCATCGTTCGAGAGCTGATAGGCCCGCGCATAGAACCGGGCCTGATTTCGTGCCTCGCCTTCATACTGCTCGCGCGTCGCCGCCGGATCCACAAAGGGCGCCTGCACGTCGTCACCAGCGCTGCTTCCCGGTGGAGCAGGCTGCTGGCCAAGACTGAGAGTCGCCCACGAAATCAAGACGAGAAGGCAGTGAGCCACGACACCTTCCTCCTAAACCCCGCTCCCCACACAAGAACTGATGACTGATTCTATGTGGGGCGGCAACAAAAGGAAAGAGCGACTGAACCCCGGACGGGGCCCAGCCGCTCTTGGTTGACAGTGCAGTGTCGACTCGTGCGAGCGTGGTTAGCGCTTGCGGCGAATCAACAGGCCGCCGATTCCGAGCAGGGCCAGCGTGGCCGGCTCCGGCAGAATCGTCAGGTCCGGGATACCGGTGGTGACCGGAACCGAGCCGAGCGACACGAGCAGGAAACCGTCATTCGGGCCGCCGCCAAGGTCGGCATGCGTGGCCTGGGGCCCCGGAATGCCGTTCAGGTCGGTACCGATGCCGGCAATGTCCTCGCCGCCAGCGGCATTCCAGCCGAAGCCGCCGCCAACAGCACCGAGCGGGTCGTTCGCACCAATCGCACCACCAGCCGGGATGCTGATGTAGAGCGCACCACCCGCAGAGTAGGTGATGTTGCCCGTCGCGATCAGAAACACCGGGCCATTGATGCCAACGCCATCATTCGGGCTGGCAGCGCTGACGAGAGCCGCAGTGTTGAAGCTCGCGCCAAGGTACGTGTTCGGGCTCGCGCCCGCGACGCCGTTCGTGCTGGCCGGCCAGCGGCCGAGGTTCTGGATGACGAGCGCGCCAGGACCACCGTCCGGGCTGCCAGTCAGGTCCAGGTTTCCGCCGAACACGCCGACGCCACCCGGCAACAGCGCGGGCTCGAGCTGCATGCACAGCGCGATCGGCGACGACGTGACGCCGACAGGTGCGGCGAGCACCGGGTTACGACCCAGGTTTGCGGCCGAGACGCAGTCGATTGCGCCGTTGGTGGCGGCCGAGCTCGCCAGGTAGAAGTTGACCTGGCCGGCGTTCGCAGCAGCAGCTGCGGCCAACAGCAGGCCTCCAACCAGTAGACTTCGCTTCATACACACACTCCTTTTCCTGAAAACCTCTTGATCCGCGATTCCTCTCCCCTCCGATTTCGCCGGGATCAACGAATCGAGGGACCGTTTCCTTCATTCCTATCCTGATCGGCGATCCCACACTGGGACCGCCGATCAGGATGTTAGGCAAAACTTACGGGCACGTCGCCAGAGTATTGAAGTACGTAATCTCTGCCAGGTACGCAGCGGTATCCTGGCCGTTCACAACGCCCTGCGGCGGCTGCGTGGTCAGGTTACCACGGAAATCGCCAAGCCACTTCTCGAGAGCCGTGGCGCCGGCGCCAGCCGTGATGACCGCCAGATAGGCCGACGTATCCTGACCGTTCACAATGCCCTGCGGCGGCTGCGTGGTCAGGTTACCGCGGTAGTCACCTTTGAACCGAATCTCAACCACCGCGTCGGCCGTGGCCGAGCTCGTGCCGAGCGTGCTGCCACACGGAGCCGCGCCACACGGAGCGCCATTGGCCTGCTCGGGAACCGCGCCGGCGTAGCCGAACGCGACATCCTCAGCGGTGAACGGGCCAGCGTTGGCCGGATTGACAACGCGAGTCATCAGAATGTTGCCAACCGCGAACTTCAACTCATAGCGGGTCGGGAGCTGATTCTTGCAGCCGATTGAGCCCGGCGAGGTCGTCGGGCCGTCCGCCTGCACCATGAGCTGGCCGACGCGATACGAGTTGCCGGCCAGGCCGACGTTCGCAATTGTCGTGGTCGGAACCGCGCCCGTGCCGAAATCCGGCACATCCTGCGGAACCGTCGCGCCGCGGTGATCGAGCGGCGCGGCCAGGATATTCACATCGTCCATCAACTGGGCGCCGGCCGAACCGGTGTCGACCTGCAGCGTGTACATGCGATCTGACTGGTAGGTAAACGTGCCGCGGCGGTTAGCAGCCGGAACAGGCTGAGCCGCGCCGATCGGGCCACTCCAGCTGACCGCGGTCGAATTGACGTCGTAGCCGACCGACGAGACCAGCTCTTCGCCGTTCGGATTCGCGTACTTGTCGCCAACGCTCATCCAAATCTGGAACGGCCGCAGGCTCGTGTCGCGATCGACCGCAAGCAGGGTCGTCCCGCGAATGTGCTGGCCGCCGGGCATCCGAGGCGACAGATAGAGAACCGGGTTATTGGCCGGCAGCGTCGGGTTACCGATCGCACCGCCGTAAAAGTCCTTGTTGCCGACGTCGTTCGTCACGGCTGAGCCGGCACCGTTCGTCCGGAAGCCTGTACCACCAACGCCGTTGTACTCGCGGCAAGTGCAATAGAGAATGCTATCAACGGCCATCGCGCTCGTCGCGAGGGCCAGCACTGCGATTGTCGCAAAACCAAGACGCTTCATCTTTGGCTCCTGCGTTCGGCCACCGTTGCCGAAGCATCTGTGCATCGAGGAACCGCCAAGCCTTACCGGGTGACCTTGGTTGCTCTCTGCCACTCCAACACTGCGAACCGAAGAACGCCTTCGACTCGCGAGACGACAACACGTTACCGGCGCGTCATCGCCAACCACGCCAGTACGGCTGCGCGACTTGCGGGCGCACCCGTACGGGAGGCTACTGCATCTCCCCCGGATGCTACCACAAATCCCACCGGCATGTCAAGGAAATAGCGCACGTTCCGATGCTCCAAATCCACTCTCCGATGGCTCCGTCCGTGCATCGAAAACCACGCCCCAATACTACCCATTCTTGATGCGCAAAGCCAATAATAATAAATCGTTACGGCAATCGTTTCGGCGAGCGCCCGGCCCGCCTCGACGACTCGCTCCACATCCATCCGCCAGGCCCGAAAACTGCGCATCACGAAAATCCCAATTTCCACAGTTCAACCGGCCCGAGACGCTCCACCCGAACGCCCGAACCAGAACGAACTACCTGTAATGACGCGAATTCTCGTCGCATCGGGCACAGCTTTCTGGCTTCCTCCACGAATGTCCTGCCGCCGATCAGGCCCGCCGAAGCGCTCTCCCGCACCGCCCGATCGCACCCAACAATGTCGCAACATGTTTCCACAACAGATGTTAGTGCTGACTCTGGCCTCTCCTGCTCATCTGTGGCAACCTTCGTTACCGCAGGCAGCCCCAAAGTCGCCACGCGCGACAAGGGCAATCCCGCCCACGCCGCGATGCCGCGGGCAGCCTGCCAGGTGCCGCGGACGCGCGCCGCGGGCGTCTGTCCCGCAATATGCGGCGTCATGAAATCCGCAACGTCGAGTAGCGCCGCGTCGCCGGCCGGTTCTGCCTGCCACACGTCCACCACCAGCCCCGCCAGGCGTCCCGCGCGCCGTGCCGCAATCGACGCTGATTCATCCACCACGCCGCCGCGCGACGTGTTGATCAGCCACGCCCCGCGGCGCATCTGCTGCAGCGCTGCGGCGTCAATCAGCCCGGCGGTCCGGTCGCGTCCGCACTGCGTCAACGGCACGTGCAGCGTGATCACGTCGCAACCGCCCAGCAACGTCGGCAGATCGCAAAACTGCGCCGGGTCTTCGGCCGCGCGCTGTCGCGGCGGATCGCACACCAGCGGCGCCGGCATGCCCAGCGCCGCCACCATCTCAACCACGCGACTGCCCACCGCGCCACATCCGACCACGCCCACCTGCAGCCCCACCAGCGGCCGGGCCTGCATTCCCGACAGGCGCAGACACGCCGCGACGATGTACTCTGCCACCGCCGCCGCGTTCGATCCGCGGGCGTCCAGACACGCAATCCCCCGCTCCGCCAGCCACGCCGTGTCGATGTGGTCAGTTCCACTGGTCGCCGTCGCGACGCAGCGCACCGGCGTGCCCTCCAGCAGTGCCCGCCCGACCTTCACGTTCGACCGCACCACCAGCACATCGGCGGCCGCCAACACCGCGCCCGGTGCCGTGGAAAGGTCAGCCACGGTCACTGGTCCCAGCGGCCCCAGGAAGTGCTCGGCCTGCTCGACCTGTCGGTCGGCAACTACTTTCATGCTTGCATGTTAGGCGCGTGTGCCGCGGGCGTCGTGGGCGAGAGCGGCGATTGTGCCGCCGCAACCGGGCCGTAGACTCAACCCGTGGCTCGGCTGTCGTCGGGTATCATTCCAGCGACCTCTCCCTCGCATGAACCGGCGGCCAGCTCAGGTCGGTACCTGCGTCGCCGCCACGAACGCTGCATTCGCGGCGTCGCTGGCCGAAAGCCGCGCGAATCGGGAGTCCATTGCGATGCAACGAGTCACAGGTTTCATGCTGGTCGCTGGAATCACGCTGCTGCTCCCCCGTCCGGCCGCCGCGGTCCGGATCGACCTCACCGGGTTCTCGCCCGCCGGCGATGGCGGCCCGCCGCTCGAAGAAATCGACGGTCAGTCCTCCATCAGCTTCACGACGCACGGGATCAGCCTCACGCTGACCGCGGTCGGCGGCGTGCTCGACTGCTCCCCGAACGGCATTGGCGTCTCGCCGGTCGATTCCGCGCAGACTTCCGACATTTCCGGCAACGAGGCCATTGTCATCACGTTCAGCCAGGTGACCCACTGGCACTACTTCGTCCTCGAAGGCTACGGAGCGATCGCGCCCGGCGACGACGTCGGCGACTCGTGTGTCAGCGTGACCTACACGCACGCCGGCGGTACCGACGTGGACGCCACCTGTCCCGGCATCGCGGTTCGCGTCCGCCCGCCGGCCGGCGCCAGCCCCGTGGTCCTGAGCGATCCGGCGACGCAGTCGGTCCGCGTCGCGCGGGCGAGCGCCGCCATGCCGGGCGAGCGCTTCGTGCTGCGCACCATCGACGTCGCCATCGCCGTGGCCGACGACGCGGCCCGCGACGAGTCCGACATCGCCATCAACCTGTCACGCTCGGGCGACCTGGTCTTCGCCGCCGGAAGCCCGCCCACCGCGGCGCGCGTTTCCGTCGCCTGCCTGGGGCCGACGACCGCCACCGGGCTGACGCTCGGCCTGACGCTGGACGGCTGCTCGGTGGACAGCTCCACGGCTCCGGCCGGCACCACGTTCGACGCCGGGAGCGGCGTCTGGACGCTCGGAACGGTGCACCAGGGCGTCGCGCCCACCGAACTGGCACTCATGCTGCGACCGCTGGCCGGCGCCGGCGACACCGCCCACGTCACCGTCGCGGTCACCGCGCTCGACCAGCTCAACGGCGGCGATTCGCCCGTGACGCTCGACATTCCAATCTCGCGACCGAGCGACATCGGCACCGGAACCGAGCTGACGCCGATCGGCGAGGTGCTCGTATTCCTGTTCACCGGGTGCAGCAGCGGCATGCCGCTGGCGCTGGTCGGTACGTCGGCGGGCTGCCTCTGGATGCGCCGCAGCCGTCGTACCCGCTCGCGGCGCGTCTGATTTTCGGCCCCAGCATCTGCCAGTTGATTCCGCGCGCACCGCGCCAGACAACCTCGGCCGCGCCGGTGGTGCGGCTGCGCCCGCTCCCTATAATGCCGCCCGATCATGGCGTCGGTCTGTTTCTACTTTCAGGTGCATCAGCCGTGGCGTCTGCGGCGCTACAGCGTCTTCGACACCACCCACGACTATTTCGACGCCAACGCCAACCGCGAGATTTGCCGCAAGGTCGCCCACAAGTGCTATCTGCCGGCCAACCAGACGCTGCTCGAACTGGTCCGTCTGCACGAAGGCCGCTTCCGCATCGCCTACTCGCTCACCGGCACGGTCATCGACCAGTTCCGCGCCTATGCCCCCGAAGTGCTCGACAGCTTCCACCGGCTGAACGAGAGTCGCTGCGTCGAGTTCCTCGACGAAACCTATTACCACAGCCTTTCGTTTCTCTACTCGCGCCAGGAATTCACCGACCAGGTGCGGCTCCATCGCCAGCTCATGAGCGACCTCTTCGGCCAGCAGCCCCGCGTCTTCCGGAACACCGAGCTGATCTACAGCAACGACGTCGCCCACGTCGTCGCCCAGCTCGGCTATGCCGGCATCTGCGCCGAAGGGGCCGATGCCATCCTCGGCTGGCGCTCGCCCACGTTTCTCTATCGCCCGCCGGCCTGCCCGCAGATCGTCACTTTGCTGAAGCACTACCGGCTTTCCGACGACATCGCCTTTCGCTTCTCGAACCGCGCCTGGGCCGAGTGGCCGCTGACCGCCGAGAAGTTCTCCCGCTGGGTCGACCAGGTCAACGGCAACGGCCACGTCGTCAACCTCTTCATGGACTATGAGACCTTCGGCGAGCACCAGTGGGCCGAGACCGGCATCTTCGATTTTCTCAAGCACATGCCGCGCGAAGTGCTTCGCCACCCCGACAACGACTTCGCCACCCCCAGCCAGGTCGTCGAACGCTACCCCGTCGCCGACGAATTCGACTCGCCCAACATGATCTCGTGGGCCGACACCGAGCGCGACCTTTCGGCCTGGCTGGGCAACGCCATGCAGGCCAACGCGCTGCACGAGCTGTACCGCCTTGAATCGGCCGTCAAGGCCAGCGGCGACGAGGCGTTGCTGTCCGACTGGCGCAAGCTCACCACCAGCGATCATTTCTACTACATGTGCACCAAGTATTTCGCCGACGGCGACGTGCACAAATACTTCAACCCTTACGACTCGCCGTACGACAGCTACATCAATTTCATGAACGTCCTCGACAACGTCCGCGCCCGCGCCCGCGCGACCGAGCCCGTCGCGCGCTGAGCCGTCGGCAAGTCGGCCGCGCCGGGTTCGCCAATTCGTCCCGCGCGGCTACCATCTCCGGTCGCCGGAGAGAAGCGCATGCCCGAGGCCGCCGCCCAGACACCTGCCATCGATCGCTCGCTGCAACTGGTCTGCTCCGAGGTGTGGGGCGGCAATCGCCCGGTCGACGCCCCGGTCGAGCTGCCCGGCATCCGCGGCGTGCTCTACAG
Organism: Phycisphaerae bacterium; assembly: GCA_046350375.1. Lineage (GTDB taxonomy): Bacteria > Planctomycetota > Phycisphaerae > UBA1845 > UTPLA1 > JAXMAO01. Next base: position 32,905 of record JAXMAO010000003.1, on the reverse strand, counting down.
CCAGCCGTGCGCCGGCCAGCGCGGCGGCGACGTGCACTATCTCTCGGTCTGCGGCTCGGGAATCATGACGCGCGGCTGCATCGCCGACGTGGTCGGGCACGGCGAGACCGTCGCCCGCGTCAGCGACGAAATTCACGCCCTCATGCGCCGCTCCATGAACCGCTTCGACCAGCGGCGCGTCCTGCGAAACCTCAACCGCCGCCTGACCGGCATGGGCCTCGACGCCATGACCACGCTGGCCGCGCTCACCTACTACCCGCCCAGCCGGCGGCTGTCGGTCAGCTACGCCGGCCATCCGCCCGGCTGGTACTTCAGCCGCGCCGCGCAGCGCTGGCGCCGGCTCGAGCTTCCGCCTCGCGAAGGCGACGACTTTGCCGACGGACCCCTCGCCGTCGATGCCGAGGCGCGCTACACCTGGGTGCGCGTGCGCGTCGACATGGGCGACCGGCTGCTGCTGCTGACCGACGGCGTGCTCGAGACGCCCGGCCCGGCCGGCGAACAGTTCGGCGATTCCCGCGTCACCGAGCTGCTGGCGGCCAATGCCGATCAGCCGCTGCGGGCGATCGGCGACGAACTGGTGGGCGGGTTGCAGGCCTTTGCGGGCCCGCGCGGGCTCGGCCACGACGACATCACGTTCCTGATGCTCGAGTTCGAGCCCGGCCCGAAGTATGGCACCCACGCCTGGCTGGCGCTGCGCAACCGGCTGATGCGGCCGCGCGGCAACAGCCGATCGGCGTTCGGCGGCGAGTCGGTGGTCGTGATGCCGTCAGCCGCGCCGGGGCAGCGGGAGTAGCCCCGCGACGCGGCGCTTGTATTCTCGATATTGCTCGCCGTGCGCGGTGATGAGATCCCGCTCCTCGATCCACGTTCCGAAGCGGATATACGCGGTCGTCATGATGGCGAAAAACAGATGGCCGAGGCTCATGGTCGGCGTGGCCCAGAATCCCAGCAGGAACCCGGCCATCAGTGGATGGCGAACGACCCGGTAGAGCCCGGCCAGCCTGAACCCGACCGGACGGTACGTCTGCTCGCGGAATCGCAGCCAGGTCTGTCGCACGCCGAACAGGTCCAGGTGGCTGATCGTGCACGAGGCGACAAAGACCACCGCGTATCCGGCCAGCGAAAGCGCGCTCAGCAGCGCACCGGCCGCACCGGCCACCCGCCACACGGTCTGCGGCAGCGGCCGCCACTGCCAGAACAGCAGCCCCAGCGCGGCGCTGGCCAGCAGCACGAACGTGCTGCGCTCGATCGGCTCGGGGATGATCCGCGTCCAGGCGCGCTTGAAGCCCGGGCGCGCCATGATGGTGTGCTGCACGACAAACACGCCCAGCAGCGCCGCGTTGATCAGAAGCGACATGGCAATTGGCCCGGTCGCGCCGGAGTCGATCGACTTGGGCACGACCCAGTTGCCGATGAACCCGATGGCATAGCTAAACGCGGCGAGAAACGACGCATAGGCCAGCAGCCCGTAGGCAAGCGAGAATACGCCGCCCAGGCTGACCGGGCGTGCAGGGGGGGTTGCCGCCGGAATCACGATGGTTGCGGATGACATGCGATCTCCTTTTCTGGCACGGCGTCGGGCTCGACTCTTCGACGGCGTACGACATGCCAGAAGCATAGAGCGCCGCCGTCTGTGAGAAAGTTGACTTTGCGTGCACGTTTCGGTGCACTGTGGGTACACTCGGGCAGAGCAATGTCTGCCGGCGGGACGACCATGAATCGCCGCACACGCGATCGGCTCATCGAGGCCGCCGGCAATCTGTTCTACGAGCGCGGCTTCCAGGCCGTCGGGCTGGACCAGATCCTCGGCGCGGTCGGCATCACCAAGACCGCGTTCTACAGGCACTTCGAGAGCAAGGACGACCTGATCGTCGCAATCCTCGATCACCGCGATCGCAGCGAGGTCGCCGAGGCCATCGCCTACATGCGCCGTCACGGCGGGAGCAATCCGCGGCAGCAGATTCTGGCGCTGTTTGACCAGCTCGCCGAGTGGTTTCGCCGGCCGGACTTCCGCGGGTGCCTCTTCATGAATGCCGCGACCGAGTTCGCAGACTCCGGCGATCCGATTCATCGCGCCGCCGCGGCTCATGGGCAGCACATCGCGGCGGAGATTCTGCTGCGGATGCAGGCGGCGCGCGTCCGCGACCCGCAACTTCTGACCAAGCAGGTGATGCTGATTTTCAGTGGCGCTATCGCGGCCCGGCACGCGGGAAGCGTCGCCGACGCGGCTCGGTCGGCGCGTCTGGCGGTCGAATCACTGCTGGCGACCGAGTCGCGCGGGGCGGGAGCTGGATCGGGCCGATCGCCCCGGACACGAGCGCGAAGATCTGTCCGGGCGACGCGTGCGTCGGTTTGAGCCGATCGATGCGTAGCACGCCTCGAAGGAGCCTGGCTTGCAGTCCAGCCGCGCCGGCGGGATAACTAGGCGTCTGAACGCGGGTGTAGCTCAATGGTAGAGCTCTAGCCTTCCAAGCTAGACGTTGCGGGTTCGAATCCCGTCGCCCGCTGTCGCAACTCCAGGCGATCACCGCCGATCAACCGTGTGGATCCGCTCGCAATCAACCGGTCCGCGCTGTCCGCCTGCGGCGCGCTCGTCGCCGCGCGTGCATGACGGCCCGATCGCCGGCGCCTGCCGTGTGCTATCCCACACGCGACACGGATTGACGCCGCGTCCGCGCGCTGCGCCCGTAATTCACACCCGGCTCATAACCAGTGAAATTGCAGCGAGTTAATGCCATCAGGCCGGCCGGCACGAATCGCGCGGAAATGTCATGGCACGCTGATGGCCAAGTCACATTCAGCCGAAGAATCTCACACCTGTGAGTCGTTGATCCTGTGAAATTCACAGAAACGCTCGGAAAAACCTTGATTTTCCGGTCTGACCGGCTGAATCTGAGCGTTCTCCCGAGGGTCCGCCCCCCGATGATCGAGAAGCGCGAGCGCCGCGACCGCCGCTGCGAGCCCCGGCATGCCGCCGGCGACCGGGTTTCTTGGCGGCTATCGGACGCCGCCGACCCCTGCCAGGGGTGGCTGAGCGACCAATCCTCGGCAAGTTTCTCATTTATTACAGGTTCTGATGTACGTCCGGCCTTGGGCGAGCATATCGTCGTTAGGTTAGCGCGCCGGCCCGAGCAGCGGTGTCGGGTCGAACGGGTTGCGCGCTACGGCGAAAATCTGAGCCTGATCGCCTGCCGCGTCACGCCGCTGGACGATCTGGTCGATCCGGGCGCTTTCCTCGCCGATGGCGCCCGGCGTCACCAGGCCATCCTGCGACGGGCCGCCGACCGCTGGAGTTGGTAATGCTGCCCGCCTCCGATCGACGCCGCTTCGCGCGCGTCCCCATGAGTGGTTCCATGCGCTGGCAGTCCGGCGCATTCACCGGCGAAGCCGAAGTGCTCGACATTTCGCCCAGCGGGGCCGGCTTCCTGGTCGCCCATCGCTCGGCCGACAAGCTCAACGACGGACTGCTGCTCGAGATCGAGCTCGAGCCGGGGCGCGTCTGGCGCGTCACCGAGTCGGCCCAGATCGTGCAGCGCATCCCCCTGCCACAAGCCTATCGGTTTGGCGTCAGCTTCTCTGACGGCGACGCCGACTGGATTTCCTAGATCAATCAAGTCGCTGATCTGGTCGTTTGCCCGCCGGCGGACGCGCAACTATGTCGTTCGCGCTCGGCAGCGGAAGAGCAGCGTCGCGAGCGCGAGCAGGCTGGCGCTGGCCGGCTCGGGGAGGAGGACTTCGTAGGCAACGACGGGACCTTGCGGCGGCTGTGCGCCTCCGACGATCGCCAGGCCGTCGTTGGAAATGGCGTTGGCGCTGACGATTTGCCAGCCGGCCAGCGCCAGGCCGTAGTCGCTGGCCAGGACGTCGATCAATCGGCGCATGCCGTGGGTCGCGTCCCAGATGAACGCGGCTTGGTAGGGATCGGGGAAGCCGGGCGGGCCGTCAATGCTGGCGTTGCCGACGATGATGGTCCCGTCGCCGGAGATGCCGTTGGCGACGCTGCGGAAGATGCCGCCAGGCAGGTCGCCCAGGCCGATCATGCCGGTCTCGGCCGTCCAGCGGAAGGCCTCGAGCCCGTGGGACCCGCCGGCCTGGCCGACGACGGTGTTTCCGTCATTCGAGACCGCGAATGCCAGGCCGGAGGGGATGGTCACGCCGGGCAGGTGGCCGAGGCCGACCATGCCGGTCTCCTGGCTCCAGCGGAAGGGTTCGCTCGAGACGTGTCCCGGCAGTTCGCTGTTTCCGACCACGACCGAGCCGTCGAAGTTGGTGGCGGTGGCCTGTCCACCGGGCGGCGCGCCGGGCAGCGTGCCGAGCGAGAGCATGCCGGTGGCCGCGGTCCAGCGGCAGGGCTCGCCGCCGGGGGAGTCGAAGGAGGAACAGAACCCGACCACGGTCGTGCCGTCCCCGGAAATACCTTGTCCGTGGCTGCCGGGCTGGAAGGCGGGCAATGCACCCAGCGAGACCAATCCGGTGGCCTCGGTCCAGCGAAAGGCGAACTGTCCGGCATCGCTGACGCCCGAACCCGTGACGACGGCGCCGTCGGCCGATACGCCGCGGGCGTCGCTCTGGAACAGGCTCCCCGGCAGGTCGGACAGCCCGATCATGCCAGTCTCGGCCGTCCAGCGGAAGGCCTCACCCGAGCCGCCGGAAGCCTTCGACTGACCTCGCCCCACGACGACTCGTCCTCCATCTGACACGCCGTACGCGGCGCTTCCGAACAGACCGCCCGGCAGATCACCGAGCGAAAAGAACTGTGCCTGGCCGGCGCTGGCGGGCGCGCCACACAGGCAGAAGCCCAACACGAGCCAGGAGCACAACTTACGCTTCACAGGTCACCCCGATCTGCGCCACAGCTTTTTCGTCTAATCACCACTTGATTATATCCCAGTCTCTTTGTAGCGTCCATCGCGTGTGGCCCACGCCGCGCGTCAGCGCCTGCCGCACACGGGAGGACCCCCTCATGAAACGCCATTGTACCATCTTCGTCGCTTCGATTCTTGCGGCGATTGCGACCCGAACCGCGTCCGCCGGCTCGCTGCGCGTCATCATCCAGCAGAACGCGCCCAGCGCCGGCGGAACTACGACGTTGCGATTCGTCAGTTGCACGTCTGGCTGCGGCGGTGCGACGATCGCCTCGGTGACCGTGCCGTGCGCGCAGCTCGACCCCGACACGCTCGCCACCACCATCGTCTGCGCCATCAAGAGCGATCTGCCGGCGACTTACTCGGCGCGGATCACCGGCCAGGGCCAGTTCGACCTGTTCTTCCCGAGCGGCCAGTGCGTCTGCGTCGACGGCGACTCGCTGGGGCCGTCCGACAACGCCAGCGCCTGCTCCGCCAACTACGAGATGCTCGTCGACGGCACCGTTCCGCAACTGATCGACTGCAACGGCAACGACGTCGCCGACGCGACCGACATCTCGACGGCGACCAGCACCGACTGCAACAGCAACGGCATCCCCGACGCCTGCGACGTGGGCTGGGAGCCGAAATTCGAGTCGCACGACAAGTACCCCACCGGCGACTTCCCGGTCGCGCTGGCCGGCAACGACTTTGACCTCGACGGCCGAACCGACGTCGGCGCGGCGGTCGACTTGAGCGAGCACCATGCCGCGGTGCTGCGGAATCTGAGCGCGGGCACGCAGGGTTCGCTGGTGGCGCTCTCTGCGCCGACTCAATACGTGGTAGCGGAAACCCTGTCGCTGCCCTCGGTGACGTCCGCCCGGCTGATCGGCAACGGCGATTCGAAGTTCGACCTGGCGCTGGCGCGGCAGAATGAGAACGCCGTGGCGATGTTCAAGAACACGTCGAGTGGGCCGGGCAACATTCAGTTTCAGCGCGTCGGCGACGTCGGCTTCAATCTCAGCGTGGGATTCGTTCTTGCCGCCGACCTGGACGGCGACGGCATCGCCGACCTGGCCGGGTGCAGCGTCGATGGTCGGTCGGTCTTCGCAAAACGCAACCTCGGCAACGACAACTTCGATGCAATTCCCGCGGAACGTGAAGTTGACACCGGCCCCAATTTCGTCGCCGCCGGCGACCTGGACGGTGACGGCAGGCTCGACCTGGTCACCTCCAATTCACAGTCATTTTCCGTGTCGGTCGTCCGCAACACGACCGCCGCGCCGGGGCAGTCAATTACCCTCGCCGCCAGGCAGGACATCTCCACCGGTTCCGTGGTTCCGCAGTCCGTCACCGTCGCCGACTTTGACTGCGACGGCCGCAACGACATCGCCTTCTGCGGCTTTTTCGGCGCCGACAACAAGGTCGGAATCCTGCGCAACGTCTCCTACTCTGGCGGCGTGTTCACGATGACCTTGACCACCTTCGACACCGGTTCATTTCCGTATTGCATCGCGTCGGCCGACTTCAACAACGACGGTTACGCCGACCTGGTCACCGCCAACGAGAACGATCGCACCGCGTCGGTCTTCATCAACCACCGCCAGGGCAACATGCAGTTCTCGCGCGGCGACTACTACGCCGGCGAAGGGCCGTACTACGTCATCACGCCCGACCTTGACCGCGATGGCGACGCGGACATCGCGATTGCCAACAAGAAGGCGTTTACGCTGACCGAGGGGTATGTCTATGTCATCCTCAACCGCATGGCCGCCAACTACGCCGCCGATTGCGACGCCAACGGCCTGCCCGACGGGTGCGCCTGCACCGGCGTCGAGCCGGGCGACGTGAACAGCGACGGCCGCATTGACGGCCGCGACGTGCAGCCCTTCGCCAATCAGCTTTTCGGCGGAGTAACTCCCACCTGCCCGGCCGACGTGAACCGCAGCGGCAGCCTGACCGTGGCCGACGCGCCGACGCTCGTGTGCAAGTTACTCGGCCGGCCGAACTGCTGCCACGGCTGCGGGCCGGTGTTTGCCGGTAGCTTGTTCAGCGAGCCGATCGCGGACTGTAACACGAACGGCATCGCCGACGCCGAGGACATCGCCAGCCAGGCCAGCGAGGATTGTAACTCCAACGGCGCGCCCGACGAGTGCGAGAGCCTCGACTGTAACACCAACAACATTCTCGACGACTGCGAGACGGCCGGCGGCCAGAACGACTGCAACGGTAACTTCCTGCCCGACGAGTGCGACTTACTCTACGGGCCGAGCTTTGACTGTAACACCAACGGCGTGCCCGATGAGTGCGACCTACTCGGCGAAACCAGTTTCGATTGCAACGAGAACCTGGTGCCCGACGAGTGCGACATCGCCGACGCGACCAGCGAAGATAGTAACTCGAATGGCGTGCCCGACGAGTGCGAGGAGCAGCAGGGCCGGTCGATGATGGCCGGCGAAGGCGACCATTCTGAGTCGGCAACGGGCCAGACGCCCGTGCCACCCGACGGGTCCACGCCCGTGCCGGCCGATGGTTCGACGACCGGGCGAGCCGACCCATCTGCCGCCGGTCAGTCGAGCGAATCGAGTAACCCCTATGCCGCGCTGCCGGTGAAGTGGCAGGCGCTGATGGCTTGGCTCGACGCGACGGACTTCAGCGCGATGTCGCCCGACGAGATCGACGCGGCACTCGCGGCCAAGATGGTCGAACTGGGCCTGGTTGGCGGGTAGGCGGCGCCGCGAGACGAGGACACCGGCGGGACGCCCGTGCCACCCAGCAATGAAAGCCTGTGCTACGCGATCGAACGCGCCAGCCATGCGCTACAGCGTGAGTCCGGCGGCGGCGAAGTCGGCGGCCAGCATGATTCGCACGAGCTGCTCGAAGGTGGTGGCCGGTCGCCAGCCGAGCGCGCGGGCGGCCTTGGTCGCGTCGCCGAGGAGCATGTCGACCTCGGTCGGGCGGTAGTAGCGCGGGTCGATCTCGACGTGCTTCTGCCAGTCGAGCCCGGCGAGCGAGAAGGCGAGCTCGACGAACTCGCGGACGCTGCGGGTCTGGCCGGTGGCGATGACGTAGTCGTCGGGGGCGGGCTGCTGGAGCATGCGCCACATGGCGTCGACGTATTCCGGGGCATAGCCCCAGTCGCGCCGGGCGTCGAGGTTTCCGAGGTAGAGCTTGTGCTGGGCGCCGGCGCGGATGGCGGCGACGGCGCGGGTGATTTTTCGGGTGACGAAGGTTTCGCCGCGGCGCGGGCTTTCGTGGTTGAAGAGGATGCCGTTGCAGGCGAACAGGCCGTAGGCCTCGCGGTAGTTGCGGGTCATCCAGAAAGCGAGCACCTTGGCGGCGGCGTAGGGGCTGCGCGGCTGGAAGGGCGATTCTTCGTTCTGCGGCGGCGGGGCGTTGCCGAAGATTTCGCTGCTGGAGGCCTGGTAGAACTTGCAGGCGATGCGGGCGTCGCGGATGGCCTCGAGCAGCCGGACGGCGCCCAGGGCGTCGACATCGACGGTGTATTCGGGCATGTCGAAGCTGACGCGGACGTGGCTCTGGGCGCCGAGGTTGTAGATTTCGGTCGGCTCGACGCGGCGGATGATGCTGGCGAGCATCGAAGCGTCGGCCAGGTCGCCGTGGTGGAGGAAGAGGCGGCGTGAGGCGGCGTGCGGGTCCTGGTAGATGTGGTCGATGCGATGAGTGTTCAGCGAGCTGGAGCGGCGGACGATGCCGTGGACCTCGTAGCCCTTGGCGAGCAGCAGCTCGGCGAGGTAGGAGCCGTCCTGGCCGGTGATGCCGGTGATGAGGGCGCGGGGCGACATGGCCGTAGGTTAGCGGGCCGATTGGCGCGTGACGAGCGAGGCATGGCGTTCGCGGATGCAAGCGGGTGGGTCTACCGCAGTTTCAATCGGCAGAAGGCAAACCAACTCATCTTCAGCAGCAGCCAGCCGTGGCGGAAGCGGCTGATGTTGGTGGTGCCGTAGGTGCGGGCCTCGTAGCGGACGGGGATTTCGACGATGCGCAGGTTGGCCTTGGCCGCTCCGAGCAGCAGGTCGAAGTCGCCGAACGGGTCGAAGTCGCCGAAGTAGGCGCGGTTGGCGGCGATGGTGTCGTAGCTGGCGCGGCTGAGCACCTTGGTGCCGCAGAGAGTGTCGCGGATGGGCTGGTTGAGCAGCCAGGTGAAGACGATCGAGAAGAAGCGGTTGCCGAGCTTGTTGAGAAACCGCATGGCGTCCTGCTCCATCGGATAGACCAGGCGCGTGCCGTTGATGAACTCGCCGCGACCCTCGACCAGCGCCGCGACGAAGCGCGGCAGCATTTCGGGCGGGACGGTCAGGTCGGCGTCGAGGATCATCAGCACGTCGCCGGTCGCGGCGGCGAAGCCTTTGCGGACGGCGTCGCCTTTGCCGCGGCCGTCGCCTTGCAGAATCAGCCGGATGTCGCGCCCCGGGTGGGCGGCGATCTGGCGCTCGATTTCTGCGGCGGTGGAGTCGGTGCTGTTGCCGTCGACGAAGATCAGCTCGGTGCCGCTGCCCATGGGCGGGGTGCGCTCGACGGCGGCGGCGATGTTGCCGCGCTCGTTGCGGGTCGGCACGATGACGCTGACGCGGGGCGTTTTCGCGGCGGGCAGGCGGATCGGCCGGGCGATCAGCAGTTGCACCAGCCCGAGGTGATACCACGGCCAGAAGCGGACCAGCAGGCGATTGAGCAGCGGCGAGAGGAGCGGCACGCGGATGGGCAGGAGCACCTCGGTCGAGGTGCGGACGACTTCGAAGTCGGTCAGGTCGAGCAGGTTGGCGAGGTCCTGGCGCGAGAGCCAGTTCTGCTCGCCGGTCGGGCGGCGCAGGCCGACGCGCGTGGCGAGCTTGAGCAGCGGCTCCCAGAGCGCGTTGGGGTAGGCGACGATGAGGCGGGTGTCGCGGCGGCAGACGCGGCGGACGGCGGCCAGGAGCGCCTGTATGTCGCGGACGTCGCCGAGCACGTTCGCGAGGATGACGTAGTCGAAGGTTTCGCCGGCGAGGTCGAAGGCGGCGGGATCGCCCGACAGGACATGCAGTTCCGGGTGGCGGGCGCCGGCGGCTTCGGCGATGGCGGCGCGCGGCTCGACCAGCACGCCGCGCGACGGCGCGAGCGACGCGAGCAGGTCGCCGAGTCCGCCGCCAATTTCGAGCACCGATCGGCCGGCGGGCACGTGCAGGCGGACGAGCCGCGAGAGCAGGGCGCGGTAGTGCGAGAAGCGGCGTTCCCAGCGGAGCCACTGGTCGGGGTCGATGACGCGCGCGGTGAAGGCGGGGCGATCGGGGGCGGTCGGGGGCGCGGGCGGCGAGGTCGATGCAGGCTGGGACATGGGGCGGAGTCAACCCGGGCCGACGCACGGCCGCGTCCGCCGGAATCGAGTATAGAAATTGATGGCGCGGCGCGTCAACGCGGGCGGGGCGGGGCGGCGGGCGCAGCCGGGCGGGCGATGAGCGAACCGAGCGTCGCGAGGTAGCTGAAGCGGGGCGTGCGGGAGGGGTCGCGCTGGGCGAGGCTGCGGGTGGCGGCGGGGAGGTGATAGTAGGGGATGGCCGGTTCGTCGTGGTGGGTGGCGTGCTCGGCGAAACCGTAGGCGCCGAGGATCAGCCGCGAGAGCGGGTTGCAGCGGAAATTCCGCAGCGCGGCGGCGCCGACGCAGGGGGCGGCGTCGGGTCCGGGCTGGTGCTCGGCGATGGCGCGGAGGCCGGCGGCGAAGACGGTGAGCGACGCCAGTCCGTAGAGATAGACGCCGAAGTAGGCCGCCGCGGCGGCGAAGAGGGCCGTGCGGGTCGGCCCGTGAACGGCGACCGCCAGCGCGGCGAGGACGCTCGCCAGCAGCGCCTGTCCGGCCAGGACGCGCCACACCCAGACGCGCGAGAGGAGCGGCGGGTCGTGGTCGGCGTCGCCAGTGGTCTGGACGCGGCCGCGGCGGAGCGCCTCGACGCCGAGCAGGCAGCGAAGCAGGAACGCCGGCAGGCGCGGGCCGTGAATGTCGAGGTGGTAGGTGGTCTTGGGGTCGTCGGGCTGGCCGAGGCGGCGGTGGTGGTCCCAGTGGCGGGCGCGGTAGGAGTCGAAGTCGGCCAGCGCCAGCGGACCGAGCAGCCAGCGGCCCAGCCGGTCGGAGGCGGCGCGGCTGGTGAAGACGTGATAGTGCGACGCCTCGTGCATGAGGTTGAGCAGCCCGTTCATGGCCAGGCCGAACCAGAGCCAGCAGGCGGGCAGGTGCCAGCCGATGCCGGCGGCGGCGGCCAGGAAGATGGGCGCGACGACGAAGGCGACGTGGGCGGCGACGATGGCGAGCGAGCGGGCGTCGCCGCGCTTGGTGGTGAAGCGAGCCAGGTCGAGGTGGGCGGGCACGTCAGCTCCGCGGTTTGAAGGCCAGGAAATTCTGGATGCCCGGCGCGCCGCCGGCCAGGTCGATCGGCGCCAGCGCGGCGCCCAGCGCGACGTATGTTAGCCAGGCGAGGCCCCGGCGTTGAATGGGGCGGCGGGTGCGGCGGCGGGCGGTGGCGGCGAGGCTGACCGCGAGCGCCGCGGGGTTGAACGCGCCGGCGGTGGTCGGGCGCTCGAGGCCGGCGCGCGTGAGCAGCGTCTCGAGTCCGCGGCGCGAGAAGACGACAGTGTGGCGCGGCGCGTGGTAGCCGCTCCAGCAGGTACGGAAGACGCGCTGTTCGAGCGAGCCGGCGGCGGGCGTCTGCCCCTCGAACGCGCCGCCGGGCCGCAGGCGCGCGACCAGCGCCGTCGCGGTTTCGAGCGGATCGGGCAGGTGCTCGATGACGTGGTTGAGCGTGACCAGGGCGCATTGCGGGAGGCGCGGCAGCAGGTCGTCGAGCGAGCCGTGGACGAGCGTGACCGCGCCGCCGGCGGCGGTCTCGACGCGCGGCTGGTCGGCGATCTCGTAACCAAGCATCTGCCGGCCGGGCAGGCGCGCCGCGGCGTAGCGCAGGAAGGCGCCGTTGCCGCAGCCGAAGTCGAGCAGGGCGCCGTCGCCGGAGAGCAAAGGGGCGAGTCGCCGGAGGCGCAGCGCCTGGCGGACGCGGTTGAGCGCGCCGCGGCCGGTCTGGGCGTGGTAGGTCGGCGGGTAGAACGACGCCAGCTCGGCGAGCGCCGGCATCGGCGACTGGAAGAGCGAGCCGCATTCGCCGCACGCGACGTAGGTGGCGAGGTGGGCGACGCCGTATTCGCGGTCGGGAACGGGGGTGCGGCTGGCGGGGCGGTTCGCGCCGCAGGCTGGGCACGGCGGGATGGCGTCGACGGCGGTCGTCATGGCGGCGATTGTCGCCGATCGGGCAGTGAAACTCACCCGGTGCGGCGGCGAATCCGGGGCCCGCGTCACGCGCGACTGCGCTCGAGGGCTCCGCTCCGGACACGGGCGAGACGCCCGTGCCACGCGGGAAGTTGGCATTGGTCAGGCTCGCGCAATCGAGTCACGGGGCCAAGGCCGTGCCACGCGGGAAGTTGTCATTGGTCAGGCTCGCGCACTCGAGTCCTGGGGGCAAGGCCGTGCCACGCGGAAAGTTGTCATTGGTCAGGCTCGCGCACTCGAGTCACGGGGGCAAGGCCGTGCCACGCGGGAAGGCGCTAGACGCGTTCGAGCGTCACCAGCAGTCGAAAGGCCATCCAGCGCTTGAGCGGCGCGAGCAGCCACTCGCCGGCCCAGACGAGCGGCTGGAGTGCGCGCGGCACGAGGCGGGGGCCGGAGAATCCGCCCGAGAGCGGATAGGCGAGCACGCAGTCGCGCACGGCCGCGCGCACCGCGAGGCGCGGGAAGCGGGCGGCGAACCGCGCCGGCTGGCGGCGGAAGATGAGCGTGGGAATGGCCTGGTTCGACGAGAAGGGGCCGGTGGCCTCGAACGCGGGCGCGTCGCCGTCGGGCAGCGGGTCGGCGTGCAGGTCGACCGGCTCGGGGTGGGCGAGCGCGAAGACGGCGCGGCTGAGAGGCGAGATGTAAGGCTCGACCATGACGACGCGCCCGCCGGGCCGCAGGACGCGCTGGGCCTCGGCGAAGAAGCGCTGCGGGCGGGGCAGGTGGTGGAGCACGTCGATCATCACCAGGTTGTCGATCGAGCCGGCGGCGAACGGCAGGGCCATGGCGTCGGCGACCAGCGCGACGTAAGGCGAGGGGACGATGTCGCTGACGACGATGTCGGGGCGGTGCGACAGCAGGTGGCCCGCGCCGCCGCCGAGCTCGATGGTGCGCGGCCCGGGGGCGAGCTGGCGGTCGATCCACGCGAACAGGCGGCGGTAGACTTCGCGCAGCAGCGGGCGCTCGTCCCAGGCGGCGCGGCGCTGGCGGAGGACGTCGGCGGCGGACTGATCGCCGCGCGGCACGGTGGCGGAGCGGCGGGCGGCGCCGGGGCGATCAGCGGTCACGGCGGGCCAGCTCGGCGCGGATGAAGTCGAGGACGGTGGCGCGGCTGTCGGGGACGGGCAGGTGGGCGCGCAGGCGATCGACGCTTACTTCGTAGCGGACGCGCGGCGCGTCGGGCGCGAGGGTGACGGCGTGCGGCACGGCGGCGAGGGCGTCGCGCAGGGCAATCACGCCCGCGCCGGCGAGGTTGAAGGTCTGCCCGGACAGGCCGCGATCGGCCAGCGCCAGCATGGTGGTGGCGGCCCAGTCGGTGGACATGAATTGCAGCTGGCTGTCGGGGTGGAGCCAGAGCGGGCCGCCCTTGAGGATGTCGAAGATGGCGTTCTTCCAGAGGCCGGGGCCGACCAGCCCGCCCATGCGGAAGACGAGCCAGTTGTTCGCGGCGTGCTGCACGCACTGCTCGGCGAGGTGCTTGTGAAAGCCGTAGGGGCTCTGGCGGGCGGGGTCGAGCGGGGTTGATTCGACCGCGGCGCGCGGATCGGAGCAGTCGGGATAGACGTCGCACGAGGAGAGGAGCAGGTAGGCGCGGGCCGGAAAGTCGACCAGCGTCTGGCGGACGACGCGGACCGAGGCGTCGAAATCGACCAGCGGCTGCGACGCGGCCAGCGGCTTGCGCGAGTTGCCGTTGGCGTTGATGAACAGGTCGCACGGCTGGCCGGCGTGGGCGGCGTAGCTGGCGCGGTCGAGGATGACGTGTTCGCGGCCGGCGGCGCGCAGCGCCCGCACGAAGGCCGAGCCGACGAAGCCGCGCCCGCCGAGGACGAAGATCATGGCGCGCTCCGGGTTGGGCCGGCGCGACGGTGGGCCGGTTGGCGTGGCGGCGCGGTCATAGTCGCAGCCCGTCGCCGCGGGCGTCGTAGTGTCTGGCGAACCAGTCGATGGTGCGTTTCAGGCCGTCGCGGAGCGGCGTCGCACAGCGCAGGCCGAGGCGCGTCAGCCGGGTGACGTCGAAGATCTTGATCATCTGACCGTCGGGCTTGGCGCTGTCCCACTCGATCGGCCCTTCGAAGCCGACGGCGGCGCGGATGGCCTCGGCGAGTTCGCGGATGGAGGTGCTGGTGCCGGTGGAGATGTTGACCGGCTCGGGGGCGTCGTAGTGATCGATGAACCAGGGGAAGCAGGCGGCCACGTCGCCGGCGTAGACGAAGTCGCGCGTCGGTTTGCCGGTGCCCCACATGGTGATGAAGCGCGCCCCGCTGCGGCGGGCCTCGAAGTAGCGGCGGATCATGGCGGGGACGACGTGCGATTCGTCGGTGCGGAAGTTGTCGTATTCGCCGTACATGTTTCCGGGGATGAGCACGGCCGCCGCCAGGCCGTATTGCTGCTTGTAGGCCGCCGCGGCGACCAGCCCCATTTTCTTGGCGACCGAGTAGCCGGCGGACTCGGGCTGCGGATAGCCGGCCCACATCTGCGATTCGTCGATCGGCGACGTGGCGGCGGCCGGATAGCTGCACCCGCCCATGGGATAGACAAGCTTGGCGATGCGGGCCTCGGCGGCGGCGCGCCAGACGAGGGTGGTCATGAGGGCGTTGCGATGGAAGAAATCGGCCGGATAGGCGCGGTTGGCGCCGATGCCGCCGGAGTAGGCGGCAAGGTGGACGAGGACGTCGGGCCGGCGCTCGGCGAAGAGGGCGCGGACGGCGCCGGGGTTCATGAGGTCGTAGTCGCGGCTGGAGAGGCCGGTGACGCGGTCGGCGCCGTAGTGGCGCATGAGCACGGGCATGAGGTGGCGGCCGAGAAAGCCGGTGGCGCCGGTGACGACGATGCGGACGGCCATGCGGAAGCGTTCCAGGGCGCGCGAGCGGGCGTCGCGCGGCGGATGCGATTGTCGGTGGGCGGACTGGAGGCGTCAACGCGGGGCAGCGGCGGCGCGCGGGCTAGAGCACGGGATGCTCGGGCGGGTTGTAGCCGGTGCGCGGCCGCGCCACGCCCAGGACGCGCTGGCCGGGGAAGGGCTTCTGTTCGAGGTTTTCCCAGAACTGGTGGCGGACGACTTCGAGGCCGGCGGCCCAGAGCCAGTTTTCGACGGCGGGCCAGTTGGGGATGTGCCAGTTGCTGCCGTCTTTGAAGTGGCCGCGGTAGAGCGCCATGAGCGGGACGTTGCTGTCGCGAATCTGGGCGGCGGTGAGGCGCGGCTCGAGGCCGGGGTTGGCCTCGATGTGGTTGAGGATGCACTCGCCTTCGAAGATGAGCTGGCCGGTGGGGGACATGACCTCGCGGATGCGGTCGAAGGCCAGAAGCGGGTGGCGCAGATGGTAGAAGACGCCGCGGAAGTGGACCCAGTCGAACGGCCCGGGGGCGAGCCGGTGCAGGTCGTAGACGCTCCCGCGGGCGTAGGCGGCGTTGGAGTTGAGGATGCGTCGCGCGGTGTTGAAGCCGGTGTGGTCCGGGTCCTGGATGTCGACCGCGGTGACGCGGGCGCCGCGGCGTTCGAGCTCGAAGGCGTAGGGGCCGTCCCACGAGCCGATGTCGAGCGCCGCCTTTCCGGCCAGGCTGGCGGGCACGCCGACGTGGTCGAACCAGGCGCGGG
Organism: Phycisphaerae bacterium; assembly: GCA_046350375.1. Classification (GTDB taxonomy): domain Bacteria; phylum Planctomycetota; class Phycisphaerae; order UBA1845; family UTPLA1; genus JAXMAO01. Next base: position 17,160 of record JAXMAO010000003.1, on the reverse strand, counting down.
CGTCGGTGGCGATGGTGCCGGGGGTGATGATGCCCGGGGCGACTTCGAAGGCGTGGTACCAGGTGGCGGCCGCGACCGCAGCTCGGATTTCCTCTGGGGACATCATGGGGCCTGCTCCGGGGGACGGAGTGGTCGGCGGGCGCAGGCTATCGCAGGCCCGGGAGGCGGGCAAGAGAGGCCGGTCATGAGTTGACGCCCGGTTCAGCGGGCGCGAGGATGGCGCGGCAATAACCCGAAACGGTCGCCGTTTGGCGCACCGACGATATCGCAAGGCTGAGGCGTTCGTCGCGATGACGGCTGCCCGTGTGCTTCCCATTTCAGTGCCGAAGGCGGGCACCAACCTGCTCGAGGCGATGCTGCGCGCGGTCCCCGGGCTGCGGGTGATCGACGTGCTGATTCCGCCCGATCAGTGGCAGGCGGAAAAGTCCTACGCCGCCGAGCCAAGCGACGGGCCGCGCGTGCCGGTGGATGTCGATCTGCCGCACCTGGTTCCGCTGGCCACGATCGACGCGCTGTTTGCGCGGCTGTCGCCGGGCGAATCGTTCAAGTGCTCCCACGTGATGTTTTCCGCGCCGATGGGCGAGTTGGTGGCCCGGCATGGCCTGCGGACGATTCTGATGCTGCGCGACCCGCGCGACGTGGTGGTCTCGCAGGTTCACTACACGCTGCGCGAGCCGGGCAATCCGCTGCATCACTACTTCGCGAACGGACTGGCGACGTTTGAAGAGCGGCTCTCGGCCTGCATCACCGGGACGCCCGGGCGGATCATGGGCTCCGCTTTTCAGCACGTTTCGATCGCGCAGCGCTTCGCCGCGGTGCGCGGCTGGATGGCACAGCCGTACAACCTCACGCTGCGATTCCGCGACCTGGTCGGCCCGGCGGGCGGCGGATCGGAGGCGGCGCAGCGCGACGCGGCCCGCGCGGTGTGTGATCACCTGGGCGTGTCGGTCGACCAGGCGACCGTTGACGCCATCGCGGCGCAGACCTTTCGCACCGACAGCCCCACGTTCCGGCGCGGCCAGATCGGCGCCTGGCGCGAGTCGTTCACGCCGGAACACCGCGAGATTTTCAAGGAAGTGGCCGGCCAGACGCTCATCGAGCTGGGCTTCGAGCGCGACTTCGACTGGTGAACTGCCGGCGGCGCGCCCGGCGAATGCGAACCACCGGCCGTGCGACACGATTGCGAGGCGCGCGCCGATGGCAACCGGCTGGAAGCGACTGGCGGCGGTCGGCGTCGGGACGGCGGTCGGCCTGGCGCTGGCGGCGGGCGGGCTGGCGGCGTGGCGACGACTGGTCGTGCGGCCGCCGCGGGCGGTATCGAGCGGCGAGTTGCCGGCCTTGCGGCGCGTGCTGGATGAGAACGCGCGGGCGCTCTACCAGTACGACCCGTTCACGTCATATCGCTTCAAGCCCGGGTTCGTCGGCGTGCGGGCGCGCGGCGACGGCTTCGAGCATCGCACCAACGCCCGCGGGCTGCTGGGCGGCGACGAGCTGAGCGCGGCCGACGCGGCCCGCGCGGTCCTCTTCCTCGGCGACTCGGTGACCTATGGCGACGGGGTGCGGTTCGAGGAGTGCTTTGTCTCGCAGATGCAGTCGGCCGCGTCCGGCTGGCGGCTGGTCAACGCCGCCGAACCGGGCTGGAGCACGCACCAGGAGATGGCGCTCTACGAGCACTCGCTGGCGGAACTGTCGTGGCGCGGCGTGGTGCTGGTGTTCTGCCTGAATGACCTGGTGGAATTCGAGTGGGTCTTCGACGGTGAGGCGGGCTTTCGAATGTCGGCGGAGACCGAGTCGGCCGGGGGATTGTTCGGCCTGGCCGATACGGCGGCCGGGCTGCGGCTGAGGGCGATCCGGGCGCGACTGAAGGCCGACCCGCGGACGGCGCCGCTGGCCGATCTGAACAACACGGTGCTGTGGGCCTGGGATGCGGAGCGGTTCGACACGTACGTTGAGCAGACGCTCGCGCCTGGGCTGGCGCGGCGCGGCTCGCGGCCGTGGGTCGTGGTCGCGATGCCGGTGCGACCGCAACTGCGGTGCGACGCCCGGGCCGAGGCGGTCTGGGCTCCGCAGCGACGACTGGCGGTTGCGTGCGAGCGAATCGGCATGCCGTTCATTGACGCGGCGGCGGCACTGGCGGGCGTTGATCCGGGGCCGCTCTACTGGAACGAGCTGCACTTCACCGCGGCGGGCCACGCGCGGGTCGCGGCGTGGCTCTGGCCGCGGCTGGTTGAGCAACTGCGCCTGGAACGCGGCGATTCGGCCTCGGGGGCGCGAGCGGCGGGCGCGACCGACCCTCGGCAGTAATCCGCGGCCGGCGCGGGGCGATTGGCCGGGCCGCAGCGCGTCAGCCGGCGACCGGCAGGGGCGGCCGGCGTGGCGGACGGGGCGCTGGCGACGCGGCGGACGCGGTCGAGGGCGTCATCCATGAGCGCGGCGTAGTGCTGGGGATGAAAGCGCGACCGGACATAGGCGAGCGCGCGCGGCGGTAGTGGGCCCGCAGCTCGTCGGAGCGCTGCAGCGCGCAGAGCAGATCGACAAGCAGGTCGGGCTGCGCGGCGAAATCGACCTCGAGCAGCACGTTGCCGGCACCCGGCAGGCCGCGGACGCCGACCGGCGTGGTGACGACCGGCTTGCCGTGGGCGAGCGCCTCGATGACCTTGATGGAGATGCCGGTGCCCGAGAAGAGCGGCACCAGCACGACGCGCGCGGCGCGGTAGAGCGGGGCCAGCTCCTTCACGAAACCGAGCTTGGCGACGGCCGGGTCGCGAAACGGCAGGTTGCGACACATCGAGCCGGCGATGGCCCAGCGAACGCCGAGCGACTTGAGGCGCGGATAGAAGACGTTGTAGTAAAACCAGGCGGCGCCGTGGACGTTGGGCGGATGATCGCTGCCGATGAGCAGCAGGTCGTGGACGATTCCGGGCGGGGGCGCTTCGGCGTCGGGCTCGGAGACGGCATCGACGGGCCGCGGCAGGAAGAGCACCGGGGTGTTGCAGTGGCCGGCGGCGTAGTCGGCTTCGTCGGGGTTGAGCATGAGCACGACGTCGAACAGGTCGTAGAGGGCCAGTTCGCGGCGGACGTGGTAGTCGCGGGTCCAGCGCGGGGTGGAGGCGGCGTCCTGCTGGCGCGAGAGGATGTCGTGCGTTTCGAGTACGCGCGGCACGCCGCGCGGCACGGCCTCAAGCAGCGGCGCAGCGAAGACGTAGTTGCAGAAGAACAGATCGGCGGGGCGCGCCACAGCGGCGCGCAGCGCGGCGTCGTTGAGCATCAGGCTGTGGGCGCGGACGTAGCTCGGCACGCTCCAGGTGCAGAAGTGGCGGTGGACGTCGGCGTGGCGCGATTCGTCGAAGACGTGCAGGTCGTCGATCCAGCGGAAGTGATCGCTGAAGCGCCGGGCCGCGGCGGCGTCGGGTCGGCCCTGTCGCAGCACGACGCGCACCTGGAAGCCGCGCTGGCGGAAATAGTCCATGTGTCGCGCGGCGACGGCGGCGGCGCCGTTGTCGACCGGGTAGAAATAGCCCCACGGGTAGTAGTAGGTCACCGAAGGCATCAGGCGCTCCCGCGGTCGTTTCCATTGCCGCGCGGCGCCGGCAGGGCCAGCAGTGCCGCGCCGGCGCTGTCCGCGTCGGCATCCCGCGGCGCAACGCGATAGTCCAGCCGCTGCAACTGACACTCGATCGACGCGCGCGTCGCCGCGTCCAGTTGATTCGCCTCCAGCCAGACGACCGGCCGGGCCGCGAGCAGCAGTTCGGCCGCGCCGGCGAGCAACTCGGCGGCGTGGGCGGCCGGAAGGGCGATGCGCACCAGTCGCGGGCGACAGCCGGCGCGGTGCAGTTCGTCGAGCGTGCCACGCTCGACCTGGACCGGCGGAGCGGTCCGCGGGCCGTCGGTCCAGGCGTCACGCGCGACCGCGACCGGCACGGCGCGCGACGTCGCGCCGACGCGGGTCGCGACCCACGTCACGCCGGCGGCGGGCAATAGATCGGACCGGGCGGGGCCATCCGGCCGGAACAGAAACAGACCGCCGAGCGGGCCGACGCGATCGACGATGAGCTCGACCAGCTCGGACGGCGTCGAGCCGAAGTCGAAGACGGTATCGCCGGCGTGGCAGTGGGCGTGGACGACGCGGGCGGCCCGCGGGTCGGCTGCCCAGGCGCGGGCGAGGCGGTCGACGGAAGTGGGCGGCGCGGAAGCGGCGTGCCCGTCGGCGCCGTTGCCGTTCGAGCGACCGTCGGGCTTGGGCGGCGCGGTGAATTCGAACCGCGCGGCGAGCGATTGCGGCCAGGGTGATGCGTGGTCCGACGGCGTCGCGGTCGCGGGCGAGCCGACGATCGTCTGCACCAGGTTGTGCGGCGAGTGAATCGCCAGCCAGCGGGCCGAGTGCTCGACGGCCGCGCGGCGGTAGGCGTCGTAGTTGTCGATGACGCGCCGCACGGCGCGGATGAAGGACGGCAGGTCGGTGAAAGACTCGCCGGCATCGGGGCCGACCTGCTCGGCGAGCCAGGTTTCGGCGGGGACGATGGTGGGTCGGCCGGCGGCGACGGCCTCGGCGAGCGTGCCGGAGCTGGCGGCGCGATAGCGATCGGCGTCGTAGGGGAACAGGCCAAGGTCGCAGCGGCTGACCAGGTCGTAGTAGGCCTCGGGGGTGAGCGGGCCGTCCTCGCCGACGAGTGTGACCAGCTCGCGCGGATAGGCGCGGAGCTTTGCGAGGGCCGCCTGGCTGCGGTGGTTGTATCGCGGATCGGCGGGCGTAGCCTGGACCAGGAATCGCACGCGCCCGCGCTTGAGGTAGCCGCGCATCAGCTCTTCGATGAGGTCGGGCAGCCAGTGAATGCCCTTTTCGTCGCGGGCGTCGCCGAAGAAGGCCAGGGTGAGCGGCTGTCCCGGGCGGCGCGGCGACGGCCGGATGAGCCCGGCGCGGAAGGGAATGGGCAGGACGTCGAAGGGCTCTTCGGCGACGACCTCGTATTCGCGCGAGAGGCGCGGCGTGTCGGTGTAGAAGCGGATCTTGTCGCTCTTTTCCCAGGTGCGATAGAGGTCGAAGAAGACGCGCTGGCCGGCGACGCGCGGCGACTCGGAGAACTGAGCCGCGCTGGGCGGGCCGTCGAAGAGCGGGTGGCGGTATTCCAGGTGGAAGGTGGGGCAGTGTTCGACGCCCATGCGGCGCATGAAGAGGTGGATGGCGAACAGCTCACGGCCATGGGCCGTGCCGAGCAGGACGTGGTCGTCGGGCGCGACCGACGCCAGGTGAAAGAGCCGTTCGAGGTCGCGCTTGAAGATCAGGCCGTTGTAGATTTCATGGCCGACGCCGGCGGCGCAGGCGGCCTGGTAGGCGGCCCGGACGATCGGACCATCGAGCGGATCGAGCCAGGCCGTGCGCAGCAGCGCGGGGGCGTTGGGCGGCGGCGGAATGTCATCGGGCGCGGCCGCGCTCGCGGCCGGCACCGGCGTCGGCGCGAATCGCTCGGCCGGGCGCGGGCGGCGAGTGGCCAGCAGGTTGCGTCGCAGGCCGCTGCCGAGCTGGCGCAGGCCTTCGTCCGTCAGGACGTAGGGCACGCAGCGGAGCAGGCCGCGGTAGGCGAAGTGGGGCAGCGAGTAGTAGATGGCGCGCTCCAGCAGCCAGGCGGCGCGCCAGTACCACGCCCAGAGGCGGTCGGCGCTGTTTCCGGTGCGGGGCAGGTGGGCGCGCTCTCGCAGCGGCGCGAGCGGCGGCGCGGCGTCGCGCTGGGCGCCAAAGTGGGCGTCGACGTAGTCGCGGACCGAGGCGCGGCCGGCGCGGACATCGGCGGCAGCGACGCGATGGGCCTGGTAGACGCTGATGCCCTCGTCGTCGAAGGCGGGAGGATCGGCGGGCGGGCCGCCCATCCAGTGGTCGGTGCAGAAGATCGGCACGGCGTCGATGCCGGGCGGGAAGATGCCGAGCTGACAGTCGGCGTGCACGCCGAGGACCGGGACGAGGTGCAGCTCGCGCGCGGCCTGGCAGATCGACACCGAGGTCTCGAAGTAGTGACCGCGGAGGTCGCGCAGGCTGTTGGTGATCAGAAAAAAACGGCTCGCCACGAGCGACTCTTGTACGCGAGGCCAGCGACCGGGTCGAGACTGTTTCTTGGAGGCGCGCGTCGCGAGGGGGACGCGCGTCAATCGACAGGGTACGAAGATCGAGCCGGCGCGTCAACCGGCCGCGAGACGCGGGTGGGCCGCTGCACACAGCGCGGCGCCGGGTGCGGGTCGCTTTGCCGTGCGTCTGGCCACGGCGTAGAATCCGCGGCGTGAGCGGGCCGGTGTCTGCCCGCCGTCGCGCGCCGCGCGAAGCCCAGCAGCAGCCAGTCGATGCGGGCATGCGCCTGGTCTTTCACACGCCGCACCTGCTCGCCCCGCAGCGCGCCTCGGGCGACCTGCGGACGCTGCGACTCTGTGCCGAACTGCGGCGACGTGGCGCGGCGCTGCTCTTCGTCGCGCCGGCTGGCCGGCACGACGCCAGCCTTCACGCACTGGGCCTCTCGACCTGCGCCGCGGCCGACGCGGGTGGCGCGGAGTTTGCCGCGCTGGCGCGCGAGTTCCAGCCCGACGCCGTCGTCTTTGTGCACGCCGTCAGCGAGCATCGCTTCGGGCGATTCTACGCCGAGCAGCTGCCCGCGACGGTGCGGCTGTTCGACACGGTCGATCTGAACTTCGTGCGCGAGGCGCGGCGGCGCGGCGTGGCGGCGGGCGCGGCTGCGGGAGGGACGACGGGAGCGGCGGCGCTGCCGTCGGCGGACCGGCTGGACACGGACGGGCTGGACGAATGGCAGAGCATGCTGCGGAGCGACGCGACGCTGGTGGTTTCGGACTTCGAGCGCACGCTGCTGGTGGAGCGGTTTCACCTGTCGGCGCAGCGCGTCGCGCGGGTGAGCAACGTGCACGAGCCCGAAGCGCGGACGGCGCCGTTCGAGGCGCGGCGCGGGTTTGCCTTCCTGGGCGGGTTTCAACACGCGCCGAATGTCGATGCCGTGGCATGGATGGCGGCCGAGGTGTGGCCGCTGATTCGCGCGGCGCTGCCGGGCGCGACCTGGACGATCGCCGGTGCCGATGCGCCCGAGGCGATTCGCAGGCTGCACGACCCCGGTGCGGGGGTGACGGTGGCGGGATTTGTGGCCGATCACCGGGCGCTGCTGGGGGCGGCGCGGGTGCTGCTGTCGCCGCTGCGGTTCGGGGCGGGGGTGAAGGGGAAGATCGGCGAGGCGCTGGCCTGCGGCACGCCGGTGGTGACGAACGCGATCGGGGCCGAGGGGATGGACGCGGCCGGGCGGGTGCTGGCGCTGGCGGAGACGCCGGCGGAGCTGGCGCGGTGCGCGGCGGCGCTGCACGAGGATCGGGCGGAGTGGGGCCGCAGATCGGCGGCGGGCGCGGCGCTGCTGGAGCGCGACTATTCGGCGGCGGCCAACGTCACGGCGCTGCTGGACGCGATGGCCCGCGTCGCCACCCCTGACGCGCGAACCGACGCGCACGCGCAGCGTGCCCGGCTGTTGTGGCATGTCGGGCGGGCGGGCGGCGGGGGCGCGGATGTTGAAGCGACCAAGACGGCCCGCGCGGCGCTGGCGGAAGCGCGGGCAGTAATCGCCGAACAGCAGCGCGCCCTGGCGGCGCTGGCCGCCGAAAACGAGCGGGTGCGGGCGTCGCTGCGGCGCGGCGGGCGCGCGGAGGCCGGCCATGACGCGGTCTGACGAGCCCGCGCCGGCGGCGCGCGGCCGGACGCTGGCCGAGTGGGATTTCGACGGCGACGCGGTGCGGCCGCTGTCGGGCGCGCGGGTTGCGGCGCGCGACACGACCGGGCTGACGCTGCAGTGCGTCGATCGCGATCCGCAAGTGGCGCTGGGGGGCCGGCTGCGGCCGCAGGCGAGCGAGTCGGTGCTCGAGATCGTGATCGAATCGAACGTCGGCGGGGTGGCGCAAGTTTTCTGGGACACGGGGGACGGGCTGAGCGAGGCCGACTCGGCGCGGTGCGATGTGCGCGCGGGGACGGTGCAGGCCTGCCGCGTCTATCTGCCGCCGGGCGTGCGGGGGCTGCGGCTCGATCCGCTCGATCGGCCGGGGCTGGTGACACTGCGATCGATAAGGCAGCTGACGGCGGCGCCGGCGGGCGCGTGGCTGTTTCCGTTCGCCGAGCTGGCGGCGGCGGCCGGGCCGACCGGCGGTGCGTGGCTGGGACATGCCGTGGCGCAGCGGGCGATTTCGGAGCGGGTGGTGGGCGCGGAGGGGGAGAGCTGGCCGGGCTGGCTAGCGCGATGGCTGCCGGGCGGCGGCGTGGCGCGGGCGGTGCAGTTCGGCGCGCTGGACGACGAGTTTGCGCGGGCGGCGGTGACCGTGGGGCTGGCGCGCGAATGCGTCGGCGTGCGGCGCGACGCGGAGCCGCGCGCCTGGCCGGCGGCGCCGGTGGACCTGCTGGTGCTGACGGGATTCTGCTCGAACGGCGCGGCGGATGCGGCGCGGTGGGAGGAGCTGTCGCAGCGCTATCGCGCGGCGCGCTGGGTGGTGGTTGAACGGCTGTCGAGGCTGGACGCGGCGGCGCTCGAGCGCCGCGCGGCGTGGGTCAATCGCTGCCTGGCGGGGCTGCCTGCGGGCTGGGCGGTCGGACGGATCGGCCCGCGCTACGGCGCGACGGCCGGGCCGGACCTGGGCGGCTGGCTGGCCGAGCGGCGGGCGATCGAGTCGCAGGTGGCGCTGGGCGGCACGCTGCTGTCGCCGCTGATGGCGCGGCTGAGCGCCGAGCTGCTGGCGGTTCGGCCGGCGACGCTGACGGCGGCGCTGATCGACAACGTCGCGGCGTGCGAGGAGCTGCTGATCGAGTCCGGTGCGCTGCCGTCTGAGTGGGGGTTGCAGGTTTCGCGCGGCGGATGAACGGCGGCGGTTGACGCGCGGCGGGCGGGGTCGGGCGGGTCAGACGTTGGCGAAGCCGGCGGTCCGCAGGATGGTGAAGACGCGGATCAGCTCGGCGATGCCGGCGGCGAGCGAGTAGGCCGGCTTGAAGCCGGTGCGCTCGATCTTCTCGTTGCTGACGATGTAATCGCGCTTGTCGGGGTCTTCGCCGATGGGGGCTTCGACGTAGACGAACTTGGGCAACTGCTTTTTGATTTCGGCGCAGAGTTCGAGCTTGGAGAGGTTGGCGTCTGACAGGCCGACGTTGTAGGCCTGGCCGGCGAGGCGGTCGAACTGGTTCAGGCCGTGGAGGAAGGCCCGCGCGACGTCGCGGACGTGGATGTAGTTGCGACGGAAGTGACCTTCGAAGATGAGCAGGGCGCGATCGTGGACGGCGCGGTTGACGAAGTCGTTGACGAGCAGGTCGGTGCGCATCCGCGGCGAGGCGCCGAACACGGTGGCGAGGCGATAGGTGATGCAGGTTCCGGCGTCGAGGATGGCCCGCTCGGCGTCGACCTTGGTCTGGCCGTAGAGGCTGATGGGGCGCAGCGGCGTTTCCTCGGTGCAGAACTTGCCGGGCTCGCCGATGCCGTAGCCGCTGTTGGTGGTCGGATAGAGGATGCGCTGCTGGCGCGAGCGCAGCTCGAGCAGCAGGCGGATGGCGTCGAGGTTGACGGTGCGCGCGGCGACGGGATCGCGGGCACACATGGGCGCGCCGACGAGGGCCGCCAGCGGGATGACGGCGTCGCAGCCGCGCAGCGCCTGGACCAGCGTCTCGCGGTCGCGGGCATCGCCGCGGATGACTTCGAACCGCTCGTTGGCGCAGCAGTCCATCAGGCTCGACTGGCCGAAGATGAAGCTGTCGAGCACGCGGACGCGATGTCCCTCGGCCAGCAGTGCCGGCACGAGCACCGAGCCGATGTACCCCGCGCCGCCGGTGACCAGGATGGTGCAGGCCACAATCACCCTCCGCGGGCCGATGGTCGCCCGCTCTGGCGGGTATAGTTACTCGGCGGCCGCGCGGATGGCAAACCGCGCTGCCGCATCGCGGAGCCGGCCTGTGCCAGTTCACCAGCGCGACGCCGACCACATTCACCGCTGGCTGCGCGCGGCGCCCGACGCGGCGCGGCCGCCGCTGGCCGGGCTGCTGCTCGATCGCGACGGCGTGCTGATCGAGTTCGTCGATTATCTGCACCGCGTCGAAGAGGTGCGATTGACGGCGGGCGCCGGGGCGGCGATCGGCCGGCTGAACCGCGCCGGGGTGCCGGTGGCGGTGGTGACCAACCAGGCGGGCATCGCGCGCGGTTACTACGGCTGGGCGGAGTTTGATGCGGTCGAGGCGGAGATCGCCCGGCAGCTGGCCGGGCACGGGGCGTGGCTGGACGCGGTCTATGCCTGTCCGCATCACGCCGACGGGCAGGGGCCGTTTCGCCACGAGGACCATCCCGATCGCAAGCCCAACCCGGGCATGCTGCGCCGCGCCGCGCGCGACCTGCGGCTCGACCTGGCGCACAGCTGGCTGATCGGCGACCACGAGAGCGACATCGAGGCGGCGCGGCGGGCCGGGCTGGCCGGCGCGGTGCACGTCGACAGCGGCTACGGCCGGGAGCACCGCGCGGCGGTCGAGGCGCTGGCGCGCAGCGGCGCGGTGTGCGTGCGATTCGCGCCCGGGCTGGCGGAGGCGATTGCCCTGCTGCTGCCGGAGCTGGAGCGGGCCGGACGCGGCTGAGGTTTCGCGGCCGGGGATTTCGCTTGCGATGCGGGCCGGGCGACGGGACACTGGAGCGCGCGGCGATTCGCCGCGTTCCTCGCAGCGAGGCTCATTTTCTTGGCGGCCCGATCCGTCGGCCGAACCGGGGCGCGGATGGCAGCGTGCGTCGACTCGTCGTGGTGTGCGATGGTGCTGGCGGGCGGCTTCGGCACGCGCGTGGCGGCGCTGCGGCCGGAGGTGCCCAAGCCGATGATCGAGGTCGGCGGCCGGCCGTTTCTGGCGTGGGTGATCGACTGGCTGGCGTCGGCGGGGCTGCGGCGATTTGTCATCTCGACCGGCCACCTGGCGGAAGTGATTGAGCGATACTTCGCGGCCGCGCCGCGGGACGGGCGAACGATCGCCTGCGTTCGCGAATCGGCGCCGCTGGGCACGGCGGGCGCGGTGGCGGAGTGCCGCGCGCAAAGCGCGCCCGCGCGCGTGTGGGTGGTGGCGAACGGCGATTCGATCGTGCTGGCGGAGCTGTCGGCGGCAGTGGCGCGGTGGCAGGCCGGCGGAATGGACGCGCTGGTCGTGGGCGTGCGCGTGGCCGACACGGGGCGCTTCGGCTCGCTGGAGATTGATGCCGACGGGTGGCTGCGCGGGTTTCACGAGAAGCGACCCGGCGCGGGGGTGATCAACGCGGGCGTCTACCTGTTGTCGGACGCGGTGGTGCGCGGCTTTGATTCGCGGCGGCCGCTGAGCCTGGAGCGCGACGTGTTTCCGGCGCTGGTGTCGGCGGGCCGGCGGATCGGCGTGCACGAGACCGACGCGCCGTTTCTCGACATCGGCACGCCCGAGAGCCTGGCGGCGGCCGAGGCGTTCGCGCGGGCCCACCTGCGCGGCAAGGAGCGGGCATGATCATCACCAAGGCGCCGCTGCGGATCAGCTTCCTGGGCGGCGGAACGGACTATCCGGCCTTCTTCCGGCACGGCAGCGGCGCGGTGCTGGGCGCGGCGATCGACAAGGCGATTTCGATCTCCGCGTTTCGGTTCTACAGCGAGCTGCACGACTACCGCCTGCGGATTTCGTACAGCCGCAACGAGCTGGTGCACGGCCTGGACGACATCCAGCACACGCCGTTCCGCGAGTGTCTGCGTCACTGCGGCATCGAGCGCGACATCGAGCTGTCGTCGAACGCCGACCTGCCGGCGTTCACGGGGCTGGGCAGCTCGTCGACGTTCGTCGTGGCGCTGCTGCAGGCGCTGCATGCGTTCCGCGGGCAGCTGCTGCAGGGGATGGAGCTGGCGTACCGGGCGATTCAGATCGAGCGGGGCGTGCTGAAGGAGAACGTCGGCTTGCAGGACCAGACGTTCGCCGCGGTCGGCGGTCTGAACCTGGTCGAGTTCCGCGCCGAGGACGACATCGTCGTCCACCGGCTGCCGCTGTCGCACGAGCGGCGCGACGAGCTGCAGCGCTGCCTGCTGCTGGTGTTCACGCAGGTGAAGCGCAAGGCCGAGGAGGTGATCGCGCGGCAACTGGCGCGGGTCGACGACAACGCCGAGCGGCTGGTGCGGATGCGGACGCACGTGGACGAGGGGTTCCGCATTCTGACCGGCAGCGGCACGCTGGCGCCGTTCGGCGAGCTGCTGCACCGCGCCTGGGTCGAGAAACGCTCGCTGGACTCGGCCGTGTCGAACGAGCGCATCGACCAGCTCTATCAGCGCGGGCGCGACGCCGGCGCGCTGGGCGGCAAGCTGCTGGGGGCGGGGGGCGGCGGGTTCCTGCTGTTCTTCGTGCCGCCGGAGCGGCGCGCGGCGGTGAGCGCGGCGCTGTCGCAGTTTCCCCAGGTGCCGGTGCGGATCGGCTCGCCGGGCAGCCGGATCATTCACGCCGATTGATGGGCCGCGCGGCGGCGGCCACGGCGCGGTCGATGTAATCCAGGAACAGGTGAATGGCGATCAGGTGCCCTTCCTGCACGCGGGCGCTGGGCAGGTCGTCGAGGGTGAGCGCCAGGTCGCACAGCGGTTCGGCCGGGCTGTGGGCGGGGCCGAGCAGGCCGACGGTGCGCAGGCCGGCGGCGCGGGCGCGCTCGAGGGCGCGGAGGATGTTGGGGCTGCGGCCGCTGGTGGAGAGGGCGACCAGGGTGTCGCCGGGTCGGCCGAGGGCGGTGACCTGGCGGGCGAAGATCTCCTCGAAGCCGAAGTCGTTGGCGATGCAGGTGATGGCGCAGGCGTCGGCGCAGAGGCTGATGGCCGCGAGGCCGGGCCGGTCCGGGCTGGGCTGGTAGCGACCGAGCATTTCCTCGGCCAGGTGGAGCGCCTCGGCGGAGGAGCCGCCGTTGCCGCAGGTGAGAATGGTCCGCCCGGCGCGGAGCGTTTCGAGCAGCAGCGCGGCGATGCGTTCGAGCAGCTCGGCGCGGCCGCGCAGCGCGGTGACCAGTCGGCCGGCGGCCTCGAGCGAGGCCAGCATTGTGGCGCGCGGATCGGCGGTCGGGGCGGACATGCGCGCGATGATGTGCCGGCGGCGGCGCGGCGTCAATCGGCGCGGCTTGTCGGTCGCCGGCGCGGGCAGGACAATCGGCCGAATGGCGCGCGTCGGCCTGTTCGTGCCGTGCTTTATCGACCAGCTCTATCCCGCGGTGGCGCGGGCGACGCTGGCGGTGCTGGAGCGCTGCGGCGTGCGGGCCGAGTTCGACGTGCGGCAGACCTGCTGCGGACAACCGGCGTTCAACAGCGGCTGCACGGCGGAGGCGGCGACGCTGGCGCGGCGGTTCATTGCGACGTTTGCGAAGTATGACGCGGTGGTGGCACCGTCGGGCTCGTGCGTGAGCATGGTGCGGCATCACTACGCGGGGCTGGCGCCGGACCCGTCGGGCGTGACGCGGCGCGTCTTCGAGCTGTGCGAATTCCTGGTGACGCAACTCGGCCGGGCCGACGTGGGGGCCAGCTTCGCGGCGCGGGCGGCGCTGCACATGCCGTGTCACCTGATGCGCGAGCTGGGCGGCGCGGGGCACGTGCGGGCGGTGGTGGCGGCGGTGCGCGGGCTGACCTGCGTGCCGCTGCCGACAGAAGCGGAGTGCTGCGGATTCGGCGGGCTGTTTTCGGTGAACTATCCCGAGCTGTCGTGCGCGATGGGGGAGCCGAAGGTTCGCGAGCTGCAGGCGGCGGGCGTCGACAGCCTGATCTCGCCCGAGTCGAGCTGCCTGATGCAGCTCGGCGGGCTGCTGGCGCGACGCGACGCGCGGCTGCGGGTGCTGCACGTGGCGCAGGTGCTGGCCGGGGACACCGGGCCGGAGGCGGCGGCGTGAACCTGCCGCTCGAGAGTTTGAAGCGGCCGTGCGGCGGCGGATCGACCAGCCCGGGCTGGCCGAGACGCTGCGCGCCGCCCACGTCGCAGGCGACGCACAAGCGCGACGGCACGGTGGCGGAGCGGGCCGACTGGGAGGCGCACTGCGGCAGCGCGCGGCAGATCAAGCTGCACGTGCTGGCGAATCTCGACCGCTACTTCGAACAGTTCGTGTCGGCGGCCGAGGCGGCCGGCGCGACGGTCACCTGGGCCGACGACGCGGCGGCGGCGCGCGGCGGGTGATCGAGGTGGCGCGGGCGGTCGGCGCGCAGCGGGGTCGCGAAGGCCAAAACGATGACCGGCGAGGAGGTCGAGATCAACGCGGCGCTGGCGGCGGCCGGCATCGTGCCGATCGAGACCGACTTCGGGGAGATGATCTGCCAGCTTGCCGGAGTTCCGCCGAGCCACGTCACCGCGCCGGTGATCGACTGGTCGATCGAGCAGATCGACGAACTGCTGGTCCGCGCCGGCATCGCGTCGCCTTCGACGGCGCCGCTGGCCGACGACGCGGCGCGCCGCGCCCGGGCGGCCGAGCTGGTGGGCGCGGCCCGAAAGGCGCTGCGGGGGCGGTTCCTGTCGGCCGACCTGGGCGTCAGCGGAGCGAACTTCGCCGTCGCCGAGAGCGGCTCGCTGGTGCTGGTGGAGAACGAGGGCAACATCCGCCTGTCCACGGCGCTGCCGCGGACGCACGTGGCGATCGTCGGCATCGACAAGCTCATCCCGCGCCTGGCCGACCTGGGGCTGTTCCTCACGCTGCTGCCGGTCTCCGCCACGGGGCAGCGCCAGACGACGTACGTCTCGCTGCTGCACCGGCCGATCGGCCGGCTGGAGATCGTGCTGCTCGACAACGGCCGGACGCGGGTGCTGGCCGACCCCAGGCAGTACGACCTGCTGTCGTGCATTCGCTGCGGGGCGTGCATGAACGTCTGCCCGGTCTATCGGCAGGTGTCGGGGCATGCGTATGGCGGGGTCTATCCCGGGCCGATCGGCGCGGTGCTTCAGCCGCACCTGCGCGGCGTGGAGTGGTACGGCGCGCTGCCGTTCGCCAGCTCGCTGTGCGGGGCGTGCAGCGAGACCTGCCCGGTGGCGATTCCACTGCACGAGCGACTGCTCGAATGGCGCCAGCGGCTGGCCGGCGCCGGGCAGATCGGCGTGGCCAAGCGGGCGGCGCTGCGGGCGTGGAGCTGGTGGATGGACCATCCGCGGGTGTACCGGGCACTGCGTCCGCCGGCGTGGCTGATCGATGCGCTGGCGCAGCTGCTTCCGGTCGGGTGGCGCTGGAGCCAGGGTCGGGAGATGCCGCGCGCGGCGCGCGAGTCGTTCGGACAGTGGTGGAGTCGCACGCATGGACCGAGCGCCGATTGAGCGGATCCGGCAGATCGCTGCGCGGCTGCCGCGGGTGGAACTGCCCGGCGCGGATGACGCCGCACGCGGCGCGGCGAGTGGCCGCGGGCCGCCCGGGCCGGATGAGCTTGCGTTGCAGTTCGCCGCTCGGCTGGATGCGCTGCGCGGTCCGGGCGACGGCGAGCCGGCGGTGGTGCGCGTCGCCGGACCGGCCGAAGCGGTCGCGGTCGTGCGCGAGCTGCTGGGCGGCGCGCGGCGCGACGAGGTGCACTGGTTCGGCGATTCGCCCGACCCGCCGTGCGACCGGCCATTCGGCGTCACGCCGGCGCTGGCGCTGATTGCCGACACGGGCAGCGTGGTGGTCGATCTGCCGGGACGGGCCGGCGGCGTCTCGTCGCTGCTGGTCGACACGCACATCGTGGTGTGCGACGAGTCGTGCCTGGTGGGCGACCTGGCGGAGTTCTATGCGGCGCTGCCGGCGTGGCGGGCGTCGGGACGCGCGGGCGGCTACCAGGTGTGCATCAGCGGGTGCAGCCGGACGGCGGACATCGAGAAGCTGCTGGTGGTGCCGGCCCACGGGCCGCGGCGGCTGCGGGTAGTGCTGAGCCGGACGACGCTGGAGTGGACCGCGCTGCGTGAGGCGGTGCTGGCGGCGGAGTGAGACGGCGGATCACGGGGGCTCGTTCCGCGCGGCGATGAATTGCGCGATGTCGTCGCCATCGACCGCGCCGTTGCCGTCGAGGTCGGCACGCGACGCGACGAATGCCGGGCCGTTGCGCCCCAGCAGCGCGGCGCAGAAGATGGCCGCATCGTCAGCGTCGACGTCGCCGTCGTCGTCGAGGTCTCCGCGGAGCGCCGGCTGCTGGTACCAGAAGGCGACCGAAGTCCAGCGCGTGCCCACGCCGGCGTAGTAATACTGAAACTCCATGCAGGCGTTGATCGACTGCTCGAACGGAACCCGGTCGGCGATCATCCAGCGATACTGGTCGGCCCGCGCGGTGTTGTTGTTCCCATTGCGATCGACGAAGAGCACGCCCGACAGGGCCCGCGTCGCGGAGCGCGGCCGCTCGCCTTCGGGCTCGCCGTCGACGGTGCGGACCCAGTTGTAGTAGTAGCCGCCGTTGTAGGCGTCCTCGGTGCCGGTACCGTTGATGCGCCACACGCCGTCGATCGCAATCAGCTCGTCGGCCTCGAGCATCGAGAACGAATTGGTCGGCGACTGGGTGTAGAGCAGGTTGCCGACGTAGTGGCCGCGGCCGCTGGCCGAGAGCAGGCTGTGGCAGGTCTGCTGGCCGTCCTGAACGGTGACCGTCCGCGTGGCGTGCAGGTAGCAGGCCTGCTGGCCGATCGGGCCGGGCTCGTATTCCACCCGGGCGGAAGCGAGCTCGAGCGGCTGCGCCGGCGGCGCAACCAGCTCGATTCGAATGGCGCTGCGGAACGGCATCGGCCAATAGCAGTAGAAGCCGTCGGCCGAGTTCGTCCCCAGCGGCAACCCGCGATAACTGGCACGAGCGTGGCCGGCGCCGAAGAACTCGGACAGCGGCACGTCGATGGCGGCGGAAAGCGCATTGTCGAGCCAGACGCGGAGCCGCGCCCCGTCGAGCGAAGCATTGTCGAGCGACGCCGGAAGAACGCAGACGCGCCGCACCGTGCCCGGACCGACCAGGTTCGCCAGCACCAGCAGTCCGCCGGCCGGCAGCGCGGCGGGGGACGTGGAGAGATTGATCGCGTTCGGATTTTCGCCGGCCGGGTGCTCGCCGGCGGAGACGATCATCTGAGAGAGCGCCGAGCGCTCGGCCTGCTGCCACTCGTCGAGCTCGCCGGTGTAGGTGAGGATGGGCGTGCCCAGGGGAAAAGTGGTGTATGAGAACTGGTAGTAGTGGCGG